>MKUJ01000007.1:30548-118002 GCA_001897755.1 Afipia sp. 64-13 | reverse complement strand
GCATTCTCGTTCGGGAATGGCGAGGGGAAGTAATCCGCCGGACGGGCGGGACGCTCGAACATGTCGCCGGCGTCGTTCGGACCGTCCTGCACCTTGTACTCGGATGCGAACGCAGCCGCCTGCGCCGCCGAGTATTCCGGGCCACCGGGCTCGGCCAGGTTGCGGAAGGCGATATAGCTCAGCGAGTGACAGGACGAGCAGACCTCCTTGTAGACCTTGAGGCCGCGCTGGAGCTGGGCACGATCGAACTTGCCGAACGGGCCGGCGAACGACCATTTCAGCGATTCCGGCGTCGGGCCATGGTCGGCCGCCTCGGAGCGGCTGACTCCGCCCGCCAGCAGCATGCTGCCCGCGAGCAGTGCAACGATCACGGGAGCCATGACGTTCTTCTTGCCGTATTTGGCCAGCACGTCATCGGCGATCGAGTGCGGCACCGGACGCGGGGTCTCGACCCAGCTCAGCACCGGCAGCACGATCAGGAAGTAGGCGAAGTAGCAGAACGTCAGCACGCGGCCGATGATCACGTAGATGCCTTCGGCGGGCTTGGAGCCAAGCCAGCCCAGCAGGATGCAGATCGCCACGAAGATCCAGAAGAACTGCTTGGCCAGCGGACGATACTTCGACGAGCGCGTGCGGGCGCTGTCGAGCCAGGGCAGGAAGGCCAGCACGAGAATGGCGCTGAACATCGCGACCACGCCGGCGAGCTTGTTCGGGATCGAGCGCAGGATCGCGTAGAACGGCAGGTAGTACCATTCGGGCACGATGTGCGCGGGCGTCACCGCCGGGTTGGCGGGGATGTAGTTGTCGGCTTCGCCGAGATAGTTCGGCACGTAGAAGATGAACCAGGCGAAGAACAGCAGGAAGCAGGACATGCCGAACGCGTCCTTGAGGGTCGCGTAAGGCGTGAACGGCACGGTATCCTTCTCGGTCTTCGGCTCGACGCCGGCCGGATTGTTCTGGCCCGCGACATGCAGCGCCCAGACGTGCAGCACGACGACGCCGGCGATCACGAAGGGCAGCAGGTAGTGCAGCGAGAAGAAGCGGTTCAGCGTCGGGTTGCCGACCGAATAGCCGCCCCACAGCAGCGTCACGATGCTGTCGCCGACATAGGGAATGGCCGAGAACAGGTTGGTGATGACGGTGGCGCCCCAGAAGCTCATCTGGCCCCACGGCAGCACGTAGCCCATGAAGCCGGTCGCCATCATCAGCAGATAGATGATGACGCCGAGGATCCAGAGGATCTCGCGCGGCGCCTTGTACGACCCGTAATACAGACCGCGGAACATGTGGATGTAGACGGCGATGAAGAACATCGACGCGCCGTTGGCGTGCACGTAGCGCAGCAGCCAGCCGTAATTGACGTCGCGGACGATCAGTTCCACCGACTTGAACGCCAGATCGACATGCGGCGTGTAGTGCATCGCCAGAATGATGCCGGTGATGATCTGCACCGCGAGCATCATCGAAAGGATGGCGCCGAAGGTCCACCAGTAGTTGAGATTGCGCGGCGTCGGATAGGCCACGAAGGACGAATGGATCAACCCGCCGATCGGCAGGCGCCGCTCGATCCACTTCAAGGCCGGATTTTGCGGGTTATAGGTAGAGGGTCCGCTCATGATGCGATCCTGGAAATTGCGTGGCGACTTGAGATGTCAGCCAATTTTGATCTTGGTGTCGGAGACGAAGGCGTACGGAGGTACGGGCAGGTTGAGCGGTGCCGGCCCCTGGCGAATACGACCCGAGGAGTCGTACTGCGAGCCGTGGCACGGGCAGAAGAAGCCGTCGTAGCTGCCTTCATGAGCGATGGGAATACAGCCGAGGTGGGTGCAGATGCCGATCACCACCAGCCACTGGTCGTGACCTTCCTTGACGCGGGCCTGATCGGTTTCCGGATCGGGCAGGCTCGAGACGTTGACCGAGCGCGCCTCTTCGATCTGCTTCTTGGTGCGGTTCATGATGTAGATCGGCTTGCCGCGCCAGAACACCTTGATGTCCTGCCCTTCGGCGATCGGCGACAGGTCGACCTCGATCGGAGCGCCGGCCGCGATGGTCGAGGCATCCGGGTTCATTTGGGAGATCAGCGGCCAGGCGGCGGCGGCGGTACCGACCGCGGCAACCGCACCGGTTGCGACATAAAGGAAATCACGGCGTGTCGGTTCAGCCGAAGTAGAGGACGTCACGATTGCAAACCCTTTCCGAACTGCAGCCGCCGGTCCGGTCCCGATCATGCGCCGGGAGACGCCGGGAAGCACGGCCGGTGTCCGCGAGCCTCGCGGTGGCAGATGACCACTTGTCCTACGCTAGGAGACGGAACATGCGATCTAGAATCGATCTATTGGCACCCTTGCCGGAAGAGCGCAAGCCCGCTATCGGCTCCGCTCGGCGCTACGCGCAAAAACCTCTCCGACAACGGTTTTTTCTTCATATTTCCCATCGCCCCGATGCACCTCGCGCTGTACCAGCCAGATATCCCCCAGAACACCGGCACGATTCTGCGGCTGTGCGCCTGTCTCGAGGTGCCGGCCCACATCATCGAGCCGGCCGGATTTCCGGTCTCCGACCGCCACTTCCGCCGCGCCGGCATGGACTATCTCGACCGCGTCTCGATCCAGCGCCATGATTCCTGGACCAAATTCGACCAATGGCGCCGGCAGGCGGGCAAGCGCCTGATTTTGTTCTCGACCAGGGCCGCCCGGCCCTATCTTGAATACCGCTTCGATCCGGCCGACATCCTGATGTTCGGGCGCGAAAGCGCCGGAGTTCCCGACCACGTCGCCGCGGCCGCCGACGAGCGGCTGATCATCCCGATCGCCCCCGGCATGCGCTCGCTCAACGTCGCCATCAGCGCCGCCATGGCGCTCGGCGAGGCACTGCGGCAGGCCAAGACCAGCGAGGACCAACCGTGAGCTACGCGGTCAAGGAAATCTTCATGACGCTGCAAGGCGAAGGCGCCCATGCCGGCCGCGCAGCGGTATTTTGCCGCTTCTCCGGCTGCAATCTGTGGAGCGGCCGCGAGCAGGACCGCGCCACCGCGACCTGCACGTTCTGCGACACCGATTTCGTCGGCACCGACGGCACCTTCGGTGGCCGCTACGCCGACGCCGCCAGCCTCGCCGACCAGATCGCAGCGCTGTGGTCCGGACCGCCGACCGGACGGTTCACGGTGCTGACCGGCGGCGAGCCGATGCTGCAGATCGATTCCGCGCTGATCGAGGCCCTGCACGCGCGCGGGTTTGAAATCGCGGTGGAAACCAACGGCACCATCGCGCCGCCGCCCGGCCTCGACTGGATCTGCGTCAGCCCCAAGGCCGGCAGCGATCTCGTCGTCCGCTCCGGCCACGAGCTCAAGCTGGTCTATCCCCAGCCGGACATGGCGCCGGAGGATTTCGCCGGTCTCGCCTTCGAGCGGTTCTCATTGCAGCCGCTGGACGGACCTGACATAGCGCAAAGTACAGAAGCGGCCATTGCCTATTGTCTGCGCCACCCGCAATGGCGGCTCAGCCTGCAGACGCACAAAACGCTGGGGATCAGGTAGAAGACGGCGTGCCGACGATGGAAAACCCGTTGCGCTTCATCCGCAAGCGCGGACCATCCGTCGGCATAGTGACACGCACCGCCCTGCATCGCGCCAGTCGCGGAAAAAGCTGCACCTGTTTCGGGCCGTAGGCCTTCAAGACCACACCGGGGGACATCGCATGGCCATCTCCATTCTCGAAGACCGCAAGGAGCGCGCGCGCATCTGGTTCGAGGCGCTGCGCGACGACATCTGCAAGCGGCTCGAGGTTCTGGAGGACGAAGCGCCCGCAGAGCTTTACGGCGAGGAGGCCGGACGGTTCGCCCGCACGCCGTGGACCCGCACCGACCATTCCGGCGCGCCGGGCGGCGGCGGCGTGATGTCGATCATGCGCGGCCGTCTGTTCGAGAAGGTCGGCGTGCATTGCTCGACCGTGCATGGCGAGTTCGCGCCGGAATTCCGCGGCCAGATTCCGGGCGCGGCGGACGATCCGCGATTCTGGGCCTCCGGCATCTCGATGATCGCCCATCCGCGCAATCCGAACGTGCCGGCGGTGCACATGAACACCCGCTTCGTGGTGACGACCAAGACCTGGTTCGGCGGCGGCGCCGACCTCACCCCGGTGCTGGAGCGGCGGCGGACCCAGGAGGACGCCGACACGGCGGACTTCCACGCCGCGTTCAGGACCACCTGCCATGCTCATCCCGCGGTCGCGCCCTACGACAAATACCGCAAATGGTGCGACGATTATTTCTATCTCGCCCACCGCAAGGAGCCGCGCGGGATCGGCGGGATTTTCTACGACTGGCTCGAATCCGGCGACTGGGACGCCGATTTCGCCTTCACCCAGGATGTCGGCCGCGCGCTGGCCGAGATCTATCCAACCCTCGTGCGCAGGAATTTCGGCCAGGCCTGGACGCCGCAGGATCGCGAGGAGCAACTGGTGCGGCGCGGCCGCTATGTCGAATTCAACCTGCTCTACGACCGCGGCACCATTTTCGGGCTGAGGACCGGGGGCAACGTGGAATCGATTCTGTCGTCCATGCCGCCCGAGGTGAAATGGCCCTGACGGAATCGGCTGTCCGCCTTCATGACGCTTAATGATTGGTTCCAATCTGTGGCCTATTGAGCACACCCCCGGGGAGAACCACCCGGTCGGGCGCTGGTAACGGTCCGAATCGATTGAGCATTAACCTTTGGCCACGTAATCATCGAACCCAGACGTGGGCGGACTCAACCGCCCGAGCATTCAGTCAGGGGCTCCGATGCGCAAACTTGCCATTCTCCTTTCCGCCGCCGCCGCTTTCGGCATGACCCATGCCGCAACGGCTGCCGATCTCGGAGCCAGGGTTTACCAGAAGGCCCCGCCCGTTCCGGTGTACACTTGGACCGGCTCCTATGTCGGCGCCTATGTCGGCGGTGCGGGTTCGGCCAGCAACAGCTACACCAGCAACCCGGTGACGGGCACCGGCGCGTTCGGTGTCACCACCGTGCCGGTCGGCGCCTCCAGCGTGTTCGACACCGGCTCGGGATTCATCGCCGGCTTCACCAGCGGCTATAACTACCAAGTCGCTCCGAACTGGCTGATCGGTTACGAAAGCGAGACCGGCTACCAGAAGATCCGCGGCCTCAGCAATTATCCGGGCTCGGCCACCGGCTTTGCCTTCTCGCGGTCCGATGACTGGTACTCGTCCTGGACCGCGCGCTTCGGCTACATCTCCGGCCAGTCGCTGTTCTACGTGAAGGGCGGCGCGACGCTGACCCGCTTCGAGAACTTCGTCTCCGACTCCGCCGGCCTCGGCGGCGCGCTGATCGGTCACGAGAAGAAGTATCGCCTCGGCTACGCGGTCGGCGGCGGCTGGGAATATGCGCTCGATTCGAAGTGGAGCATCAAGGCCGAGTACCTCTATCTCGGCTTCGGCGGCAACCAGAACTACAATGCGTTCGACACGGGCGGGAACGTCTACAACGTCTCCACCAAGATCGAAGGCATTCACACCGGCAAGATCGGCGTGAACTACAAGTGGGATCCGCTGTCCCTGATCTTCTCGCGCTAAGCGAACTCAAACGGTTTCGAAAAGCCCCGGAGCGATGCTCCGGGGCTTTTTCTTTGGGCGCGAGCTAGAGCCGGTGATCGTGACGAAAGCGCGCGATCGCCTGATCAGCGATGGCATCGAGCGCGGCGCGTGCGAGCGGGAAACCGGCGGCGAGCCACGCATCCTCCGCCAGTGTCAGCACATGACCGAGCGCCGGTCCTTCCTTCAGGCCACGCGCAAGGAAGTCGGCCGCCTTCAGCGGAAACACCGGCGCGCTCCAGCGCTGCGGCAACGTCGCAAGCTCGCGCCAGGACGGCCCATCATAATCGCGCCCTGCCCGCGCCCAGGCCAGCATGATCCGGTCGCGATAACGCTCCGCGCCAAGACGGTAGATCCGGCGGCGCGCCACCTCCTCGTCCATGTTGCCGAGCCGCCACCAGCGATGTCCCATCGAATCGAGTTGCTTGGCCTCGACATTCGACAGCCGCAGCCGTTGCGACAGACGTTTGGCGTCCTCCGTCACCGCCACTGAGAGTGCGGCGAGACGACGCATCGGATCGGCGGCCAAATCCAGCGCCTGCTCGATTGCGATCATCCGCGCGAACGGGCCGTGATAGGCGACCCCGCCGGTGATCCTCATCAACAGGCCGCAATCGTCCAGCGTCACCAGCGCATCGGCGGCGCCGGGCGCGACCATCAGCTTGAGCATCTCCATGCGCAGACGCTCGGCCGACAGCAAAGCCAGCCCGTCTCGCGCCGCGATGCAGGCCAGCACCGCCGCACGATCCGGCAATCCCGAGCCATAAGCGGCATGGATACGGAAGAAACGCAGGACGCGCAGATAATCCTCGGCGATGCGCTGCGCGGGATCGCCGATAAAGCGCACGCGCCGTGCTTCGATATCGGCAAGGCCGCCGACATGGTCGTGAACGGCGCCATCGGCGGAAAGCGATAGGCCGTTGACGGTGAAGTCGCGGCGCTGCGCATCGCGCACCCAGTCGCGCCCGAACGCCACCTTGGCCTTGCGACCGAAGGTTTCGACATCCTCGCGCAGGGTGGTGACCTCGAACGGTTGGCCGCCCACGACAAGCGTGACGGTGCCGTGGTCGATGCCGGTCGGCACGCATTTGATGTGCACGGCGCGGGCGCGGCGCACCACTTCGTCGGGATGCGCCGTGGTGGCGATATCGATCTCGCCTACCGGCAGACCGAGCAGCGCGTTGCGCACCGCACCGCCGACCACGCGCGCTTCTTCGCCATGTGCGTTGAGGAGAGAAAGCACCCGCGCGACCGGCCCCGCGGTCAGCCATGCCGCGTCGGCCAGGGATTGCTGCGCGGAAGAATTCACATTCATCGATCGCTGCCCGGAACGAAACGGCCGTCCTCGATATGGGCCGGAACGTAAGTCGAGCCCGGCGGCGCACCGGAAAAATGCGCCAATAAAAGCAGGCTGACAATCACCAGCACGAACGAGCCGATCGCCAGTCTGATCACGACGCGCAGCGGCCACGACGAGGCGTGCAGCACGTTGGCGCGGCTTGCCAGGATGAACAATGCATACGCTGCGAACGGAATGAGGAAGATTCCGATCTCGGTCAGGACCGGACGGATCATGTCGGATAGATCCGGTTGTGCAGCACCCGCAGCATGCCGGCGGTCGCGCCCCAGATGTAACGCTCCTGATACGGCACCTCGTAGAAGGTGCGCGGAATGCCGCGGAATTCCTTGGCGCCGCGCCGGTAGTTCAAGGGATCCATCAGGAACGCGAGCGGCACCTCGAAGGCATCATCGACTTCGGTCGCGTTGATCGCCAGTTCAAAACCGGGCCGCACCCGCGCCAGCGTCGGCAGGATGCGAAAACCGAAGCTCGTGGCGTAGACGTCGAGATAGCCGAGCGGCTCGATGAAATCGCGGCGCAGGCCGATCTCCTCTTCCGCCTCGCGCAGCGCCGCATCGAGCGGAGTAGCATCGCTGCGGTCGATCTTGCCGCCGGGAAACGAGATCTGTCCGGGATGCTCGTTGAGATGCCCCGCCCGCGTCGTCAGCAGCACCGAGGGCGTGTCGCGCTCGATCACCGGGATCAGCACCGCCGCCTGTCGGATCGGCTTTTCCCGGGCGATGATCTGCAGCATCTGGTCAGTGCCGAAGTCGCCGGTCGGCGCGATGATCGACGGATCGCTCAGCCCCGCCGGCACCTCGAAACTCAGGCGTTCCCGCGCACGGCGAAAAAATTCATCCGAACCCAGATCGGCGGATGCGGCATTCGACGCCGCGGCATCCGCACCTTCCGTCTCGATCAATCTGCTGTCAGTCAAGCTCAATCCCTGCTGCTCTCTTTCGTCACCTTAGGCGCGAGCCTGCGCGGCGTCCGCCATCGCGAAAAACCTTCCGCCCGACCAGATGCCGAACATGGCGCGGCCATCCACCGTATGCTCCTCGCCCATGTCGACCAGATCATAATAGAGCGCGCGCGTGACCTTTGCCCATAAATCCGCACGGACATGAAGATAGGGCCTCAGGCCGCCGTCCGCAGCCGGCTCGAACCGCAGCGGCCTGTCGGCGTCACATCTCACCCAATCATCGACATTGGTGCGAAAGGACAGCGTGCGCGCGGAGCCCTCACCCTCCGCTTTCATCTCGACTGCCAGAAAGGGGGCATCGTCGACACGAATCCCGACCTTTTCCACAGGCGTGACCAGAAAATATCGGTCTCCTTCACGCTTGAGGATGGTCGAAAACAGCCGCACCAGAGCGGGCCGGCCGATTGGCGTGCCGAGATAGTGCCAGCTCCCGTCAGACGCGATCCGGATATCGAGATCGCCGCAGAATGGCGGGTTCCACAGGTGAACCGGCGGCAGACCCGCCGGCGCCGCCGCTTTGGCCGCATGGGTCAGCGCGTCGAGCCGCGCGGCAGCGTCCGACTGCCCCTCCGACTCCATGACACGCCCTTGCTTCGCCATTGTTTACCCTGACTCTGACCCGCTGTTTGGCACGATTTAAGCAGGATTTTCCAGAGATGTTGTGACTCGGTGTCATCGCCACAAGTTGATCGGGTCCCCGTCTCCGGATCGGTAAAATGGGGACATCCGATTTGAGCAGATACATCAAGCGTGCCAAGGGTTAGCATGAATCGGCCGGTCTCGTTTCGCCGATCTGAACGAGATTGGCGGAACGGATTTGGGCCAGACCGGATACCGGCCCAGTGCGCCGCAGGGAGAACAGGATGACAGGCACAGAAGGCGTCGAGAAACTGGAGGACGTGATCGTCCGCTCCGCCGAACAACTCGCCGGCGATATCCGCGCCGCGCGGCAGGCGGTCTCGACCATCATTTTCGGCCAGGAGCGCGTGGTCGACAACGCGCTGGTGACGATCCTGTCCGGCGGCCATGCGCTGCTGATCGGCGTACCAGGTCTTGCCAAGACCAAGCTGGTGGAGACGCTCGGCATCACGCTCGGCTTAGATGCCAAGCGCGTGCAGTTCACCCCCGACCTGATGCCGTCCGATATTCTCGGCGCCGAAGTGCTGGACGAGAGCACCAGCGGCAAACGCTCGTTCCGTTTCATCGCCGGTCCCGTGTTTGCGCAGCTTCTGATGGCCGACGAGATCAACCGCGCCTCGCCGCGTACGCAATCGGCGCTGCTGCAGGCGATGCAGGAGCAGCACATCACCGTCGCCGGCGCGCGGCACGATCTGCCCAAGCCCTTCCATGTGCTGGCGACGCAGAATCCGCTGGAGCAGGAAGGCACCTATCCGCTGCCCGAAGCGCAGCTCGACCGCTTCCTGATGGAGATCGATGTCGAATATCCCGACCGGGAGGCCGAGCGCAAAATTCTGTTCGACACCACCGGCGCCGAACAGAGCGTGGCGAAACCGGCGATGAACGCAGAGACGCTGCTCACCGCGCAGCGGCTGGTGCGGCGCCTGCCGGTCGGCGATTCCGTGGTCGAAGCCATCCTCTCGCTGGTGCGCTCCGCGCGCCCCGGCGAGAGCAGCGCCGAAATCAAGAAGACGATCGCATGGGGTCCGGGCCCCCGCGCCAGCCAGGCCTTGATGCTGGCGGTGCGCGCCCGCGCGCTGCTCGACGGCCGCCTCGCACCCTCGATCGATGACGTGCTCGAACTTGCCGAACCTGTGCTGAAGCACCGCATGGCGCTGACCTTCGCCGCGCGCGCCGAAGGCCAGACCGTGAGCGACGTGATCAGGCAGCTCAAGACCCGGATCGGTTGATGGCGGACGCACGCAAGCCGGCAATGCAGGAAATCGAAGCGGTTCGGCGCGCCGATGGCGAAAGCCGCTCGCTCGCCGCCGCATTGCCGCGTCTTGTGCTGGAGGCCCGCCGCATCGCCGCCAACGTGATCCACGGCCTGCACGGCCGCCGCCGCGCCGGCACCGGCGAGAATTTCTGGCAGTATCGGCGGTTCGTCTCCGGCGAAGCCGCGCAGAATGTCGACTGGCGACGCTCGGCACGCGACGACCATCTCTATGTGCGCGAGCGCGAATGGGAGGCCGCGCACACCGTGTGGCTGTGGCCCGACCGCTCGCCGTCGATGGCGTTCGCCTCCAGGGCCGCGCGCGACAGCAAGCTGGAGCGCGCACTGGTCGTCACCTTCGCGCTGGCCGAACTGCTCGTCGCCGGTGGCGAGCGCGTCGGCATTCCCGGTCTGATGGCGCCGAGCGCCAGCCGCGGCATCGTCGATAAAATGGCGCAGGCGATCCTGCACGATCATGCGACCCGCGCCAGCCTGCCACCACATTTCGTGCCCTCGCCTTTGTCCGAGATCGTCGTGGTGTCCGACTTCTGGTCTCCGGTCGCGGAGATCGGCCACATGCTGGCGGGCCTGTCCGCATCGGGCGCGCATGGCATCCTGCTGCAGGTGGTCGATCCGGCGGAGGAGAGCTTTCCCTATGCCGGGCGGATCGAATTCATCGAGCCCGAGGGCGGCGGCACCATCACCGCCGGCCGCGCCGAGACCTGGGCGAAGGATTACGTTGCGCGCGTCGCTGCGCATCGCGATGCGATCCGCGAGGACGCCGGCAAGCTCGGCTGGCTGTTCTCGACCCATCGCACCGACCGCTCGGCCGCCGAAGTGCTGCTGTTCCTGCATGGCGGCATGGCGGTCGCGAAAGGCGCGGGCCGCATCGTTGCGGAGCGCGGCGCATGATGGGACTGCCGCTCTCCTTCCTCGAACCGTGGCTGCTCGCCGGCCTGCTCAGCCTGCCGGCGCTGTGGTGGCTGCTGCGCGTGATCCCGCCGCGCCCCAAGCGGATCGATTTTCCGCCGACGCGGCTTCTGTTCGATATCGCGCCCAAGGAAGAGACGCCGGCGCAAACGCCGTGGTGGCTGACCGCGATCCGCCTGCTCGCCGCCGCGCTGGTGATCCTCGCCGCCGCCGGGCCGATCTGGAATCCGAACCAGGGCGCCGGCCGCTCGACCGCGCCGCTGGTGCTGCTGATCGACGATGGCTGGAGCGCCGCCGCAAGCTGGGAGACGCGCATCCAGACCGCCGACGAACTGATCTCGAACGCCGACGCCGACCGCCGGCCCGTTGCGCTGGTGCCGCTGTCGGATCCGACCCGCGACATCAGCTTGCTGCCGGCCGGCACCGCGCGCGTCGCATTGCGCCAGCTTGCGCCGAAACCCTATGCGGTGGAGCGGATCGAGACGCTGCCGGCGCTGGCGCGTTTTCTGGCCGCCACCGGCAATGCCGACATCGTCTGGCTGACCGATGGCGTCGACACCGGACGCGGCAGCGAATTCACCGCGGCGCTGACCAAGACGATTGCGGATCGTCCGCTCACCCTTGTCGAAGGCGGCACGCCGCCAGCGCATGCGCTCGCCGCGGCGGAAAACGCCGCCGCGAAAATGACGGTGAAGGTGCTGCGCGCCGCAACCGGCGGCAGCGCCGATATCGGCCTCGTCCGCGCGCTCGACCAGAAAGGCGCGCCGATCGGCGAGACCCGTTTTGCTTTCGGCGCGCAGGATCGCGAGACCGAAGCGAGTTTCGATCTGCCGGTGGAATTGCGCAACGACATCGCGCGCCTCGAAATCGCGGGCGAGCGTTCGGCCGGCGCGGTGCAACTGCTCGACAAGCGCTGGCGCCGCCGCGCCATCGGCATTGTCAGCGGCGCCACCACCGATACCGCGCAGCCGCTGCTGGCTTCGACCTTCTATCTGACGCGCGCGCTGGCGCCGTTCGCCGACGTACGGCTCGGCGAGCGGGGCGCGCCCGCGGTCGCGATCGGGCAATTCCTTGATCAGAAGCTGCCGATGATCGTGCTGGCCGACGTCGGCACGCTGTCGCCGGAACTGCGCGACCGCCTCAATGACTGGATCGCGCAAGGCGGCGTGCTGGTGCGCTTCGCCGGCCCGCGTCTTGCCGCCGGCGAGGACGACCTCGTGCCGGTCAAACTCAGACGCGGTGGCCGCAGCCTCGGCGGCAGTCTCACCTGGGAGAAACCGCAGCATCTGGCCGCGTTCTCGCCGGACGGCCCGTTTACCGGACTTGCGGTGCCGGGCGACGTCACCGTGAGCCGGCAGGTGCTCGCCGAACCCAATCCGGCGCTGGCGACGCGAAGCTGGGCCTCGCTGGTGGACGGCACGCCGCTGGTCACCGGCGAGCGGCGCGACAAGGGTGTGCTCGCACTGTTCCACATCAGCGCCGACATGCGCTGGTCGGATCTGCCGATGTCCGGCAGCTTCGTCGAAATGCTGCGGCGGCTGGTCGATATGTCGGGCACCACCGCGACGCCCGGCGCGGGCGCTGCCGTTGACACCGGCACCGAGACCGTCGCGCCGCTGCGCACGCTCGACGGCTTCGGCGCATTCGGCCCGCCCCCCGCGAACGCGCGGCCGATCCTCGCGAATTACGGTGACCGCGCCACGGCCGACCACCCGCCCGGCTTCTACGGACCGGCGGATGGGCCGGTTGCCGTCAACGCGCTGGCGAGCGCGGATCGCCTCGCCCCGCTCGACACCGCGACGCTGAACGCGCGCCGCACCAGCTACGCCAATGCCGAGCCGCGCGACCTGCGCGGGCTGCTGTTGTCGGCGGCGCTGGCGCTGTTCCTGCTCGATGCCATCATCGTCGCGATTCTCGGCGGCGGTCTTGCCGCCTTGCTACGGCGGCGCGCGGCGCCTGCCATCATCCTGATCGCCATCGCGCTGACGGCCTTCGCGCCGGTTGCCTCGAAGGCTCAGACCCCCGCGAAGCAGCCGCCCGCACAGACGCAGCGCACCGCGCCTGATCCGTCAAACGACGACTTCGCGATCAAGGCCACATCGCAGACCCGCATCGCCTACGTCGTCACCGGCAACGAGGATGTCGATTCCGTCGTCAAGGCCGGCATCTCCGGGCTGACGCTGTTCCTCGCCCAACGCACCGCACTGGAGGCGGGCGATCCGATCGGCATCGATCCGGCGCGCGACGAGCTTGCGTTCTTCCCGCTGATCTACTGGCCGGTGATTGCAGGTGCGCCGAAGCCGTCGCAGGACGCCATCAACAAGCTCGACGCCTACATGAAACAGGGCGGCACGGTGCTGTTCGACACCCGCGACGCGATCGATGCGCCGCCCGGCGCGAATGGTGAATCGCAGACTCCGGGCATGCTGACGCTGCGCGAGATTCTCGGCTCGCTCGACATCCCCGAACTCGAGCCGGTGCCGCGCGAACATGTGCTGACCAAAACGTTCTACCTGCTGCGCGACTTTCCGGGGCGCTTCAATTCCGGGCGGACCTGGGTCGAGGCGCTGCCGCGCGGCGAGGAAGACGCCGACGAAACCGATCGCCCCGCGCGCGGCGGCGACGGCGTGTCGCCGATCATCATCACCTCGAACGATCTCGCCGGCGCCTGGGCGATGCGGCCGGACGGCCAGCCGATGCTGCCGCTGACGCCCGGCGAGCCACGCCAGCGCGAATTCGCCTTCCGTGCCGGCGTCAACATCGTGATGTACACGCTGACCGGCAACTACAAGGCCGATCAGGTTCACGCGCCGGCGCTGATCGAACGGCTGGGGCAGTAGCATGATGAACTACGGCATCGCCTTCGCGCCTCTCGTTCCTAACGTCGTGCTCTGGGTCGGTATTGCCGCGATCATCGTCATCGCCGCCTTGCTGCTGGTGGCGCGGGCGCGCGGCGCGGCGGTGCGCGTGGCGGCGCTGGCGCTGATCCTGCTCGCGCTGGCCAACCCGTCCTTCACCAGCGAGGAGCGCGAACCGCTGTCGTCGGTGGTGGCCGTGGTGGTCGACAAAAGTCCGAGCCAGAATTTCGGCGACCGCGCCAGGGAAACCGAGGCCGCGCGCGAGGCTTTGGTGACGCGACTGAAGGAAATCAAAGGTCTCGACGTGCGCGTCGTGGAAGCCGGACAGGCCGACGGCGAGACCGACGGCACCAGACTTTTCACCGCGCTGTCATCGACGCTGTCCGACGTGCCGACCGACCGGGTGGGCGGCGCCTTCCTGATCACCGATGGGCGCGTGCACGATATTCCGGCGAGCGCCGCCGCCATCGGCATCAACGCGCCGGTGCATGCGCTGATCACCGGCCGCAAGGACGAGCGCGACCGCCGCGTCGCCATCGTCGCCGCGCCACGCTTCGGCATTGTCGGCCAGACGCAGACCGTCACCTATCGTCTCGACGATCAGGGCGTCACCGGACAGAGCGCGCGCGTCACCCTGCGGCGCGACGGCGAGGTGCTGAGCGAGCGCATGCTCACCAGCGGCCAGAGCGCCAGCGCGACCTTCGAGATTCCGCATGCCGGGCAGAACATCATCGAGATCGAGGCCTCGCCGCTGGAAGGCGAGCTCACGCCGGTCAACAACCGCGCGGTGGTCTCGATCGACGGCGTGCGCGACAAGCTGCGCGTGCTGCTGGTGTCGGGCGAGCCGCATTCCGGCGAGCGCACCTGGCGCAACCTGCTCAAGGCCGACGCCAGCGTCGATCTGGTGCACTTCACCATCCTGCGTCCGCCGGAGAAACAGGATGGCACGCCGATCAACGAACTGTCGCTGATCGCATTTCCGACCCGCGAACTGTTCCAGCAGAAGATCAACGAATTCCAGCTCATCATCTTCGACCGTTACGCCCGGCAGGGCGTGCTGCCGACCTCCTATTTCGAGAACATCGCGCGCTATGTGCGCAATGGCGGCGCGGTGCTGGTGTCGGCGGGGCCGGATTATGCCGGCCCGACCAGCATCTGGCGCACGCCGCTCGACAACGTGCTGCCGGCCGAGCCGGTCGGCGTCACCGAGAAAGCCTTCACCGCACGGCTGACCGAACTCGGCAAGCGCCATCCGGTGACGCGCGGCCTCGAAGGCTCCGCCAGCGAACCGCCGCACTGGAGCCGGTTCTTCCGTCAGGTCGATACCCGCAACCCCACTGCCCCCGCGGTGATGGAAGGCGCGGACAACAAGCCGCTGCTGCTGCTCTCGCGCCAGGGCGAGGGCCGCGTCGCGCTGCTGCTGTCGGATCACATCTGGCTGTGGGCACGCGGCTATGAAGGCGGCGGGCCGCACGTCGACCTGCTGCGGCGGCTGTCGCACTGGTTGATGAAACAGCCCGAACTGGACGAGGAAGCGTTGCGGCTGCAGGTGCAGGGCCGCGATCTGGTCGCCGTGCGCCAGACCATGGCCGACAGCGTCGCGCCGGTCACCGTGACCTCGCCATCCGGCGCGAAGCGGCAGCTCACGCTGGCGCAGACCGAGCCGGGCCTGTGGCGCGCCTCCACCGCGGCCGACGAGCTCGGGCTGTGGCAGGCAAGCGACGGCGAGCTCAAGGCGCTGATCAATGTCGGCCCGATCAACCCGAAGGAATTCTCCGAGGTTACCTCGACCACCGAGACTTTGAAGCCGTTGACGCAGGCGAGCGGCGGCGACACAAGGCGCATCGCCGAAAACGGACAGGTCGATTTGCCGCGCATCCTGCCGGTACGCTCCGCCACCGCCTTTCATGGCGATGGCTGGCTCGGCGTGAAGATGCGCGACGCCAGCGTGGTGCGCGGCATCGGCGCTTGGCCGATGTTCGCGGGACTGATCGGGCTGCTGCTGCTGCTCGGCGCCTTCGCCACGACCTGGCTGCGCGAGGCGCGATAGCCCCACCTACGATGCGGTGGAGCGGCGGGCGGCCTCCCTTCCAGCTTAGTTGACATACCGGCTATCCTAGATGTTATATTATAACATCTGAACGGGCAGGCCCCGGCCGGATGGGGGATTTCGCGGGCGATGCACTGGATCAGGTCACAGGCACGGAAGCTGTCTCTGCTGGCGCTGTTTGCGCTGGCCATGCAGTTCGGCCTGTCGTTCGGCCACGTCCATGCCCATGCAGCGCCGGCCTCCGCCGTCTCGCAGAGCTCTTCAACCACCGCCCCGGACAGCGATCATAACCACGACGCCGGCAAGGACATCTGCGCGATCTGCGCCACCGTTGCGATGGCGAACGCGCTGGTCGATGCCACCCCGCCGCTGCTGCCGCTTCCTGCCTCTTTCCATACCACGCGGCTGACCGCGACGTTCGACGCCGCCGTCACGCAACCACGCCACGCCGCCTTCCGCTCCCGCGCCCCTCCCCGCTCCTGATCCCTGCTGCCATTCGACCGCGACGATCGCCGCATGCGGCCGATCGCCGATCCCTTGTCATCAGTCACGCCGCCCGTGCTGCCGGTCATGAACGCAGCAGCCGGATGCGGCATCAGGATCGAAATACATGTTCAGGATATCCCTCCGCGCCCTGCTTGCCGCAGGCTCAACGGCGGCATTGGTTCTCAGTGCCGGCGGCGCTGCCCGCGCCCAGCAGGAGCAGGCGTCCGGCTCCACGGTGCTGCCGGCGCTCACCGTACAGGCGCCCAGCCCGATCGTCCGGCGCAAGCCGCCACACCCCACGCCCGTTCGACACCCTTCCCGTGTCGCGCGCGGCGGCCATACGCCAGCGCCGTCGCCGGCCACACCGGTGCCTGTCGCGCAGCCGGTCTTCCTTCCAGGCACACTGCCGGTGGTGACCGACCAGTTCGCCACGGTGACCGTGGTGCCGAACGAGGAAATCCGCCGCAGTTCGGCCACGACGCTGGGCGATCTGCTCAACGACAAGCCCGGCATCACCGGCTCGTCCTTCGCGCCCGGCGGCTCGAGCCGGCCGATCATCCGCGGTCTCGACGTCAACCGCGTCGGCATCACCGAGAACGGGCTCGGCAGCAACGGCGCCTCCGATCTCGGCGAGGATCATTTCGTGCCGATCGATCCGCTCACCACCAACCAGGTCGAAGTCATCCGCGGCCCGGCGACTCTGCGTTACGGCTCGACCGCCATCGGCGGCGTGGTAGCGGCCAGCAACAACCGGATTCCGGAAGCCCTGCCCTGCAGCCCGATCTCCGCGGCGCAGACCTATGGCTACGCCGTGAAGATGCCGCAGCTTTCCCCCTCGAATCCCTGCATGAGCTTCGAGACGCGCGGCGCACTGTCGAGCGTCGATCGCGGCCGCGAGGGCGCGATGCTGCTCGACGCCGGCGGCGGCAATTTCGCGATCCACATCGACGCGTTCGCCCGCAAGACCGAAGACTACAGCGTGCCGAACTCGCCCTACCGGTTCGATCCGACGCGGCCGTTCAACGGCAAGCAGCCCAACTCGGCGACGGAGTCGAACGGCTTCTCGATCGGCGGCTCGTATGTCTTCACCGGCGGCTTCATCGGCGCGGCGGTAACGCAGAACAACAGCCTCTATCACATCCCCGGCATCGACGGCGAAGAACACCGCACCCGCATCGACGCCAGGCAGACCAAGTTCACCAGCAAGGGCGAATACCGGCCGGATTCCGCCGCGATCGACGCGGTCCGGTTCTGGATCGGTGCCACCGACTACAGCCACAGCGAGATCGGTCTTGCCGATGCCGCCGATCCGACCTCCGACGGGATACGCCAGCGCTTCACCAACAAGGAGCAGGAAGGCCGCGCCGAAGTGCAATTCATGCCGCTCGACCTGCGCTTCGCCGCGCTGACCACCGCGCTCGGCGTGCAGGCCTCGCATCAGGAATTGACCGCGCCGAGTCCCGACGACCTCGGCAGCCCGCTCAACGGGCTATGGGACCCGAACCGAAATACGAAAGTCGCGGGCTACGCGTTCAACGAGTTCAGGTTCAGCGAACTCACCAAGGCGCAGGTCGCCGGCCGCATCGAGCATGTCGATCTGTCCGGCACGACGCCGGCGTTCATTCCGGACGTGTTCGACCTTGTCGCCGATCCGAACGCGATCGGACCGGCGACGGCACGCCACCTGAACTTCACGCCGAAAAGCGGCAGCGTCGGCCTGATCCAGAACCTGCCGTGGGATCTGGTCGCCAGCATCACCGGCCAATATACCGAGCGCGCACCGAAGCCGGCCGAACTGTTCTCGCGCGGCGGCCACGACGCCACGGTGACGTTCGACATCGGCAATCCCAACCTGAAGATCGAGACCGCGAAATCGGTCGAGATCGGGCTGCGCCGCGCGACCGGGCCGTTCCGGTTCGAACTCACCGGATACGACACCCATTTCAACGGCTTCATCTACCGCAACCTGACAGGCAACACCTGCGAAGACGGCGTGTGCCAGGCGGGGCCCGGCCTCGAACTCAACCAGGCGATCTATGCGCAGCGCAACGCGCACTTCCGAGGCGCCGAGTTTCAGTTCCAGTACGACGTCCTGCCGATATGGGCCGGACAGTTCGGCGTCGAAGGCCAATACGACATCGTGCGCGCCACCTTCGATGACGGCACCAACGTGCCGCGGATTCCGCCGCAGCGTCTCGGCGGCGGGTTGTTTTATCGCGATGCCAACTGGCTCGCGCGCGTCAGCCTGCTGCATGCCTTCGCGCAAAACGACATCGGCGGCATCGAGACGGCAACGCCGGGCTACAACCGCCTGAAGGCGGAGCTGAGCTACACCGCGAAGCTGATCAAGAGCGACTGGGGACCGCAGGAAATCCGCCTCGGCATCGTCGGCGACAATCTGCTCAACGAGGACATCCGCAACCACGTCTCCTACACCAAGGACGAGGTGCTGCTGCCCGGCCTCGGCGTGCGGCTCTTCGCCAACGTCAAATACTGAGCCGACGGCTCCGAAGATCAGACGGCCGCCCCCGGGCGGCCGTTTGCTTTTCCACGACATGGCTTCCGCGGCACGGTTCGGCCGTCTTGACACCTTGGCTCCAGATTTAGGTATGTTATAACATAACAAATGGAGGATCGATGTCCCATCGTTCCGGGCTCCGCGCCCTTCACAGGCTCTTTGATCTCGATGCAAAAACTCCCCGTCACAGTCTTGTCCGGCTTCCTCGGTGCTGGGAAGACCACCCTGATGAACCATGTGCTGAACAACCGTCAGGGCCTGAAGGTGGCCGTGATCGTCAACGACATGAGCGAAATCAACATCGATGCCGATCTGATCCGTGATGGCGGCGCCAACCTGTCGCGGACGGACGAGAAGCTGGTCGAGATGACCAACGGCTGCATCTGCTGCACGCTGCGCGACGATCTGCTCAAGGAAGTCCGCGCATTGGCGCAAGATGATCGCTTCGATTATCTGCTGATCGAATCCACCGGCATCTCCGAGCCGCTGCCGGTTGCGGCGACTTTCGACTTCCGCGACGAGAGCGGCGAAAGCCTGTCCGACGTGGCGCAGCTCGACACCATGGTGACGGTGGTCGATGCCGTGAACCTGCTCAAGGACTATTCGTCCACCGACTTTCTGAAGGAGCGTGGCGAATCGCTCGGCGAGGACGACAAGCGCACGCTGGTCGATCTGCTCGTCGACCAGATCGAATTCGCCGATGTCGTGGTGCTCAACAAGATCGACGACGCCGGCGCGACCGAGCGCGATGCCGCCCGCAAGATCATCCGCGCACTCAATCCCGATGCTGTCATTGTCGAGGCGAACCATTCGCGCGTCCCGCTCGAATGCATTCTCAACACCGGCCGTTTCGATTTCGAGCGCGCGCAGGAACACCCGCTCTGGGCCAAGGAGCTGTACGGCTTTGCGTCTCACGTGCCGGAAACGGAGGAATACGGCGTCACCAGTTTCGTCTATCGCGCGCGGCGCCCGTTCGAGCCGGCAAAATTCCAGCGCTTCCTGCGCGAAAACTGGTCCGGCGTGATCCGCGCCAAGGGCCACTTCTGGCTTGCGACACGCCCGCAATGGCTCGGCGAACTCAGCCAGGCCGGATCGATCGTCAAGACCGAAGGACTCGGTTTCTGGTGGGCGAGCGTGCCCGAAGAGCGCTGGCCGAACGATCCGTTCTGGCGGCAGTCGCTGAAGAAACACTGGAACACGATTTACGGCGACCGGCGGCAGGAGATCGTCTTCATCGGCACGGGCATGGATGAGGCCTCGATCCGCGCGCGGCTTGACGCCTGTCTGGTGCAGGGACGGCCCGCGATGGACACGAAAGCATGGTCGGCACTGCCCGATCCGTTCCCGCGCTGGCGGCGCGCCGACGAGATCGCGGCGGAATAGCCGCTACGCGGCCGCGCTCCAGTCCGGCCGCACGGCGCCCGAGACATCCGCGAACGCGCCTTCGACGAGTTCGTGAATCAACAACCGTGCCGGGTCCACCGGACCCGGCATCGTCACCCCGCCACGCGGAATCTGCCTGAAGCCGACGCGGCTGTAATAAGGCTCGTCGCCGACCAGCATCACCAGGCTGTGGCCCTTGGCTTTGGCCTGCGACAATGCGCGATCGAGCAGCGCCCGCCCGATCCCGCGCGCGCGGAATGGCGGCTCCACCGTCAGCGGACCGAGCAGCAGCGCCGGCGTATCGCCGATGCAGACCGGCAATTGCCGCACCGAGCCGACCAGCAGCGTGCCGATCCGCGCCGTGAACGACAGATCGAGAACATGATCGACATGCTCGCGCAGGCGATAGGCGCTCAGCACATAACGGCCAGGGCCGAAGGTGCGCTCGTGCAGCCGTTCGATCGCCTGGGCGTCGCCCGGCGTCTCGGCCAGAATGGTGAGGGAAAGATCGCTCATGGGTGTATCCGCTGCGCGCAATACCATCTGCCGCAGGCGCGGTCCATCGCCGAAACGCCCTGGAGCAGCGTGGCCCGGTCAGATTTTGTTGCGATCGTTACCAGTTCGCTGGAGCATTGAGTTTGCCTAGCTCCAGTCCGGCGTGGCGGGCTCGCCCTGCAGGACTTCGGCAATCCGCTTGCGGGTGCCGCGGGTGGTGTCCGGCGGCAGCTCGGCCACGTCGAAGAAACCGCAGGCGACGATCTCGTGGTTCGGCTCCGGCACCCGCTCCTGATGCCACTGCCGGATCACATAGACCGCGACATGATCGCGGCGCGAGACATGGCGGTTGAAAAACAGGCCGTGCAGGACGGGCGCCCCGCGCAGTTCGATACCGCCCTCCTCCCTCAATTCGCGTGCGAGCGATTCCACGAAGGTCTCGCCGATCTCCACCCCGCCGCCCGGCAGATGCCAGCCCGCGACATAGCTGTGCTTGACCAGAAACACCCGGTTCTCGCCATCCAGCACCAGCGCGCGGGTGCCGAGCGTCATGCCGCGCGCGATCCGGGCATAAGCGTGAAAGAGACGGCGGATCAGCGGTTCGAACCGCAGCCGCAGCGACTGAACTGTCATCACATCATTCCAGGATCGTCGGCCAGGGGTTGATCCTTGCGCGCGGCCGATCCTCTTGCCAAAACCATTCGGGGCCATCCGGCGGACAAGGCGATCAACATGAAGAAAGTCTCGAACCTGCCCGAGGGTGACATCCTGACGCTCGCCATTTCCAACGAGAAGGCGGCCATCGTGTCTACCATGGATTTACCGAGTCGCTCGTACAGCCAGACCGGTGCATGACGTGACCGCTTTCCTGCTCGCGCATCTGTCCGACCCGCATCTGGGACCGCTCCCGCCGGCGCGCGCGCGCGAGCTCCTCGGCAAACGCGCGATCGGCTACATCAACTGGCAGCGCAAGCGCCATGCCGTCCACCGCCGCGACGTGCTGGCGGCGCTGGTCGCCGACCTGCACGCGCAGCATCCCGACCACATCGCCATCACCGGCGACCTCGTCAACATCGCATTGCCGGCGGAGTTCGCGCAGGCCGCCGCATGGCTGAAAACCATCGGCCCGCCGCGCGACGTCTCGCTGGTGCCGGGCAATCACGATGCCTATGCGCTCTCGACCCGGCGTCAGTTCGCGCAAGCGTGGTCCGATTATCTGCAGGGCGACGAGCCGATCGCAGCCGTCGGCGGCTTTCCCTATCTGCGGCGGCGCGGACCGCTGGCGCTGATCGGCGTATCCACCGCGGTGCCGACCGCCCCGTTCATGGCGACGGGATATCTCGGCCCCGCCCAGCGCGCCGCGCTCGATCAGCTTCTGGCGCGGCTTGCCGATGAGCCGCTTTGCCGCGTGCTGTTGATCCATCATCCGCTGCACAGCGCGCCGGGCCGCTGGGCGGCACGGCTGCGCGATTCCGATGAATTGCTGAATATGCTGAGACGCCACGGCGTCGAGTTGGTGCTGCACGGCCACGACCATCGCCACGCCACGGTGTGGTTCGAGGGACCGCGCGGACGCATTCCCGCCATCGGCGTGCCGTCAGCCTCGGCCTCGTCCGGCGCTCACCATCATCCCGCGGCCTATAACCTGTTCTCGATCGAACAAGGCGATCATGGCTGGCGCATCACCCAGCGCGTACGCGGCTTTTCCAACGAGACCTCGCCGGACAGCGTGACCGATCTGCGGACCACGATCCTGCGGCCGTAAATTTCAGAAATTGCGCAGCGAGGCGATCAGCGCGAACGCGAACAGCGCGACTAGCCCGGCGAAAAATCCCAGCACGAAGGTCCAGAACCCGCCGCGCTTCTTCACCACGACCGGCGGCGGCGGCGCGGCGACCGAGGACGGCACCACCAGCGCCTGCTCGCGCTCGATCATGCGCCGCGCGATATAGTCGGTGATCGCGTCCACCATGACGGGCACGTCATGCGATTCGGCAAGCAGCGTGCGGCCGAACCTCGTGTCCTGCACGAAACGATAGATCCGCTTGTCGCGCCCCATCGCCACATGCGCCACCGAATCGATCCACAGCCGCGGCGTGTCGCCCCGGCTGATGCCGCGGTCGAACAGATCGACATTGGCGGGAATCTCGGCGAACAGCGGATCGAGCGCGTCATTGAGGATTTCGAGCCGCGCCACCTCCGCGTCGCGCAGATCAATCACGACCCCGCTGCGGTCGGCAGCCTCGATGCGAGCCTTCTGCAAGGCATCGCGCAGGCGCATCGGTCCTGAGTTCTTGGAGCTGTCGTCGGCGGCCGGGTCCGGCATCGCGGTTAATCCCTGTTTGATGTCATTAACCTAGCAGTAACCAAAAGGGTCCGCCAAGAGCTCGGGGAACCGCCGGCCATCCCGGTCACAACATTTCGGATCGCCGTTATGGACAAAAAAGACCCCGTCTGGGCCAGACGGGGTCGGAGTTGAGGTTGGGGCGCAAGCAGCGCCTTTCCCTGGGGAATGGTGTGATGCGAGGGTCACGCCACGGTGCGGCGCGGTTCCTCCACGATCGAGAAGCGCACATTGCAGCGATGACGGTTCTTCTCGGAAACCTGCCGCCACATGTCCTCGGCCTCGCGGCGCGTCGCGAACGGCCCTTCGACCTGCGCCGTGCCCTGCACCAGATTGTGGAAGTTCAGAGAGCGGAATTCACCGCCAACAACCCAATAATGTGTGCCGTGCATGGTCATCTCCTGTCATTCAGCAGCTTCGGAGTGCGGATTGGGCGAGAACTGCGCCGCCTCGGTCGAGTCCGCGAGCGCGGTGGTGGAGCTCTGCCCGTTCGAGATCGTGGTCGAGACCAGATCGAAGTAGCCGGTGCCGACTTCGCGCTGATGCCGCGTCGCCGAATAACCGTGCGCTTCGGAGGCGAACTCGGCCTGCTGCAGGCGTGAGTAGGCCGCCATGCCCTCGGTGCGATAGCCGCGCGCCAGCTCGAACATGCCGTGGTTGAGCGAGTGGAAGCCCGCCAGCGTCACGAACTGGAACTTGTAGCCCATCGCGCCAATCTCGCGCTGGAACTTGGCGATGGTCGCCTTGTCGATGTTCGCTTCCCAGTTGAAGGACGGCGAACAGTTGTAGGCGAGCATCTTGTCCGGATAGACCTTGCGCACCGCCTCGGCGAATTCCTTCGCTTCCTTGAGGTTCGGCGTCGAGGTCTCCCACCACAGCAGATCCGCGTATTTCGCGAAGCTGATGCCGCGCTTGATGCAATGCGCAAGGCCGGTGCCCGGCTTGAGGCGATAGAAGCCTTCCGCCGTGCGCTCGCCGGTCAGGAACTCGCGGTCGCGCTCGTCGACATCCGAGGTGATGAGCTTGGCGCTTTCCGCGTCGGTCCGCGCCATCACCAGCGAGGGCACGCCGCAGACGTCGGCCGCAAGACGCGCCGCGATCAGATTGCGTTCATGCGCGGCGGTCGGGATCAGCACCTTGCCGCCCATGTGGCCGCACTTCTTCTCGGACGCGAGTTGGTCCTCGAAATGAACGCCGGCCGCGCCCGCCTCGATATAGGCCTTCATGATCTCGAATGCGTTCAGCGGCCCGCCGAAACCGGCTTCGGCGTCGGCGACGATCGGCACGAACCAGTCGATCTTGGCGCCGCCCTCGGCGTGCTCGATCTGGTCGGCACGCTGGAAGGTGCGGTTGATGCGACGCGCCAGCTCCGGGCCGGCATTCGCCGGGTAGAGACTCTGGTCGGGATACATCGCGCTCGCCGTGTTGGCGTCGGCCGCCACCTGCCAGCCGGACAGATAGATCGCCTGCAGGCCGGCGCGAGCCTGCTGCATCGCCTGGTTGCCGGTGACGGCGCCGAGCGAATGCACGAACGGCTCGGTCTTCAGCGACTGCCAGAGCCGGTTGGCGCCCTTTTCGGCCAGCGTATAGGCGACCGTCACCGAGCCGCGCAGACGCTCCACTTCAGCAGGAGAATAAGGACGCTCGATGCCATCGAAACGACCTTTGGGGGCGGGGGTCAGCTGCTCGAATGTCTGTGGCATATCAAATCCCATCACATTTGTTACATGGCGGCGCAAAAACCGCTACTTGAATACAACCGATTTCCCTGAATATCGTCCAGACAGACTGGAAATAGATCGTGCCAGCTTGTAAGAATACGATCTATGCAAGCAGTCGAAATGTAACTCTTGTAAATATCGGGAACGTCATGGCCTCGGAATCGGGCAGAAAACTCTTCGTCGGACCACGCTTCCGACGCATCCGCCAGCAGCTCGGGCTGTCACAGACCCAGATCGCCGAAGGGCTGGGACTGTCGCCGAGCTACATCAACCTGATCGAGCGCAACCAGCGTCCGGTGACGGCGCAGATTCTGCTGCGCCTCGCCGAGACCTATGACCTCGATCTGCGCGATCTTGCGACTTCCGATGAGGACCGATTCTTCGCCGAGCTCAACGAGATTTTCTCCGATCCGCTGTTTCGCCAGATCGATCTGCCGAAACAGGAATTGCGCGATCTCGCCGAGCTTTGCCCCGGCGTCACCCACGCTCTGCAGCGCCTCTACGCTGCCTACACCGAGGCGAGGCGCGGCGAAACCATGGTGGCGGCGCAGTTCGCCGACCGCAACGAGACACCGAGCACGCGGTTCGAGGCCAACCCGATTGAACGCGTGCGCGACCTGATCGAGGCCAACCGCAACTATTTCCCCGAACTGGAGACCGCCGCCGAGACGCTGCGCGACGAAATCAATGTTCCCGCGCAGGACCTGTTCGCCGCGCTGATCGAGCGGCTGCGCGAACGCCATTCGACCACGGTGCGGATCATGCCGGTGGACGTGATGCGCGAGACATTGCGACGCTGGGATCGCCATCGCCGCCAGGTGCTGCTCTCGGAGATGGTCGATCCGGCAGGCCGGGTCTTCCAGCTTGCGATCCAGCTCGGCCTTGCCGAATGCGGCACGCTGTTCGATTCGATCTGCAACCGCGCGGGGCCGCTCGACGACACCGCGCGGCGGCTCTATCGCATCACCCTCGCCAACTACTATGCCGCGGCGGTGATGATGCCGTATCAGCCGTTCCTCGCCGCCGCCGAGCAGCTTGGCTACGATCTGCAGGTGCTGGCGCGCCGCTTCAGTGCCGGCTTCGAGCAGGTCTGCCACCGTCTCACCACGCTGCAGCGACCGAACGCGCGCGGCGTGCCGTTCTTCCTGCTGCGCGTGGACAATGCCGGCAACGTCTCGAAACGGTTTTCGTCCGGCACCTTCCCGTTCTCGAAATTCGGCGGCACCTGCCCGCTGTGGAACGTGCACTCGACGTTCGACACGCCCGACCGGCTATTGCAGCAGGTGGTCGAACTGCCGGACGGCAGCCGCTATTTCTCGGTGGCGCAGACGCTGCGGCGACCGGCAACGCCGTGGCCGCATCCGCGCCCCCGCTTCGCCATCGGGCTTGGCTGCGAAATCCGCCATGCCTCGAAACTGGTCTACACCAGCGGCATGGATCTCGACAAAGTCGAAGGCACGCCGATCGGCGTCAATTGCCGGCTGTGCGAGCGCGAGAATTGCAGCCAGCGCGCCGAGCCGCCGCTCACCCGCAGCCTGATCCTCGACGAGAATACGCGGCGGGTGTCGTCGTTCTCGTTCTCCAGCGCGCGGGAGTTGTGACGACACGCGCTCCTACTTCTTTGCAGGGTTCTAAGCGTCATGGCCGGGCTTGACCCGGCCATCCACATCTCACTCATGCATCAAAGAAAGGCGTGGATGCCCGGCACGAGGCCGGGCGTGATGACGAAGCGGCGACTATGATCACCCAACAAATTGAAACGGCGATATCATGACGAAATTCATTGCAGCATCTGTTCTGGCAATCGCGCTGGCGTTGGCCTCTCCCGCGCTCGCCCAGCGCGGCGCAGCCTGTCACGGCGGCAAGAGCTTCGAGCAATTCCTGACGCAATTGAAGCAGGACGCGGCCGCCGCCGGCGTTTCGCAGCGCGCGATTGCCGCTGCATCCCCTAGATTGGTGTACGACCAGAGCATCGTCAATCGCGACCGCGGTCAGCGCGTGTTCGGTCAGGTGTTCACCGAATTCGCCGGGCGCATGGCGGCGAACTACCGGATGGAGCAGGGTCGCGCGAAAATCAAAACCTATGCCCATGCCTTCGCACGCGCCGAGAAGGAATATGGCGTGCCGCCGGAGGTGATCGCCGCGTTCTGGGGCCTGGAAAGCGATTTCGGCGCCAACATGGGCAAGCTGCCGACGCTGCGCTCGCTGGTGTCGCTGGCCTACGACTGCCGCCGCGCTCAGATGTTTCACGACGAGACCATCGCCGCATTGAAAATCATCGATCGCGGCGATCTGGCGCCCTCGGAAATGATCGGCTCATGGGCGGGCGAGCTCGGGCAGACGCAATTCCTGCCGACGCATTACTACAATTACGCCGTGGACTATGACGGCGATGGCCATCGCAATATGCTGCGCAGCGCGCCGGATGTGATCGGCTCGACCGCCAACTACATCGCCACCGCGCTGAAATGGCGGCGCGGTGAACCGTGGCTGCAGGAAGTTCGCGTGCCCGCCAGTCTTCCGTGGGATCAGGCCGACCTCACCATCAAGCATCCGCGCTCGCAATGGGCCGCGTGGGGCGTGACTTACGCCGACGGCCGGCCGCTGCCGAACGACAACCTCCCCGCTTCCGTGCTGCTGCCGATGGGACGCCACGGCCCGGCCTTCCTCGCTTATCCGAATTTCGCGGCCTACACCGAATGGAACAACTCGCTGATCTATTCGACCACGGCCGCCTACCTCGCCACCCGCATCGGCGGCGCGGCGCCGATGCGCAAGCCGACAGCGCCGGTGACGCAACTGCCGTTCAACGAGATCAAGGAATTGCAGCAATTGCTGGCGCGGCAGGGATTCAATGTCGGCAAGATCGACGGCATTCTGGGCCAGCAAAGCCGGATCGCGATCAAGACCGTGCAGAAGAAATACGGTTTGCCCGCCGATTCATGGCCGACCGCCGAACTGCTGGCGCGAATGCGCGGCCGTTGAACAACCGGGATTTTCTGCCTCGCCGCATCTTGCAGGGGCGTTGAAACCCACTAGCTGGTCGGAACCATCCCGCTACGCCTTCAACCCTGAAAGGTTTTGCCATGTCGTTTTACGACGGCTCTGCGCCGGTCTTCGTCCACATGCTTAACGCGCTCTCGGGCGTGCTGGCCAAAGGCCAAGCCTATGCCGAGGCCAACAAGATCGAGCCATCCGTGCTGCTCAATGCGCGGCTGCATCCGACCATGTTCACGCTGACCCGCCAGGTGCAGCTGGCTTGCGATTTTTCAGGCAAGGCCTGCGCCCGCCTCGCCGGCACCGAAGTGCCTATGATGCCGGACGACGAAACCACGTTCGAGCAGTTGCAGGCGCGGATCGAGAAAGTGATCGCCAACATTCAGGCGATTCCGGCCGGCAAATATGAAGGCGCGGATACCCGCGATGTGACCTTCCCCACCGGCAAGGACAAATCCAAGACGCTGCCCGGTCAGCAATTCTTCAATCACGTCGCTTTGCCGAATTTCTTTTTTCACTGCACCACCGCCTACGACATCCTGCGGCACAACAATGTCGAACTCGGCAAATTCGATTTCCTCGGCGTCAGGCCGTAACCGAACTTCGCGACAGTCCACCGATTCACGACAAAAGGCCGGGATCGCTCCCGGCCCTTATCGCTATGCTGCCCAGCGAAACCTCGCTCACGTTCGTCGATTGAGGCTCGCCGTCGATGCGAGGCCACGCGACCGCGTCGGCAACCAGCGTCAGGCGATCACGGGCTCCGACCGTGTCGCAAGAAGCTGCTTGGCCATACGTTCCGCTTCGCGCGCGCTGCGGAACAGCTTGCCTTCAAGCTGGCGGAAGCGTTCGTTCGCCGCGAAAAAACGAAAACCCGCTTTGTCGCGGACGACGATGCCCGCTGCTTCTGATTTCACTTCGATGATGTAGGTATCCGACATGGCATCTCAATCCGGAAACGATCCGGTTCCTCTTGCCGATAAACACGAAAGATCGGGAAAAGTTCCATCAACCGGCGCGTTGTACGCCGGCGGCCATACAGGCTTGAGATGTGCGCGAAACGATGTGGCGTGAGATCTGTTCGATCATCTTCGAAGGCATCATGGCTTTGCCTCTCCGCTGCGTCGTACGAAGAATCTTATAACTGATTTGCGCCGCGTATGCGACCGCCGAATTGACGCATATGGAAAAAGAGCAACCCGCATATGCCAGCGCTGTATGCCGGAGAATAAAACGCATGCCGCGCATCAAAAGGCGAAACTATTGCGTTTTGAGAAAACACACTTCGACGCGAATCCCTGAATCGGCGAAAGCTCTTACGCAAGCATCGCGGTTCCGTTTCGCGACTCGCGCGCGCGATGTGAATCGCCGTGACGACGACAGATGTCTTCCCACCCGGTAATTATTACTCCGCACAAACCGGGAACATGAGATTGACTCTAAAATTCTCCGCCATATTATAGAGAGCAGTTCCGAGGGGGGCTCCGGTGTGGAGCTGAGATACCGCAGTGGGTGCGGTGACCCTTTGAACCTGATCCGGGTCATGCCGGCGAAGGGACAGGGATGCATCAGAATTCGGCGTCATCGCACGCACATCAATCCGTCAGTATTATCGGCGCAGGCATCGCGGGTGCATGGCACGCGCTGTCGTTCGCAAAAGCCGGCTTCGCGGTCACTCTCTTCGATCGCGATGACGCCAGCATGACGCGCGCCACCAGCCATTTCGCCGGCGGGATGCTGGCGCCATGGTGCGAAGCCGAAGCCTCCGAGCCTGTCATCACCCGCCTCGGCGCCCGCTCGCTCGATCTGTGGCGCGCGGAGCTTCCCGAAACGCCGTTCAACGGCTCTCTGGTTATCGCGCATGCGCGCGACCGCGCCGATTTCGACCGCTTCGCCCGTCTCACCGGCGAACATGACCGCCTCGATGCCGCCGCCATCGCCGCGCTGGAACCCTCGCTCGAAGGGCGCTTCCATGACGCGCTGTTCTTCGCCAGGGAAGGCCATGTCGAGCCGCGCCATGTGCTGCCGAAACTGCATGCCAGGCTCACCGCCGCCGGCGGCACCATCAAATTCCAGACCGAGTGCGACCCCGACGAACTGGCGCAGCAGTCGAACCTGGTGATCGATTGCCGCGGCCTTGCCGCGCGCGACAGGTTTCCCGAACTGCGCGGCGTCAAGGGCGAGATGATCATCGTCCATACCGACGAGGTCGCGCTGTCGCGCCCGGTGCGGCTGATGCATCCGCGCTGGCCGCTTTATGTCATTCCGCGCGACGACCATCATTTCATGATCGGCGCGACCTCGATCGAAAGCGAGGACGATCGCGTCAGCGTGCGCTCGGCGCTGGAATTGCTGTCGGCCGCCTATGCGGTGCATCCTGCGTTCGGCGAAGCGCGCATCGTCGAGATCGGCGCAGGCCTGCGCCCCGCCCTGCCCGACAATCTGCCGCGCATCGCGATCGAGAAATCGAAAATTTCCGTCAACGGGCTTTATCGCCACGGCTTCCTGCTGGCGCCGGCACTGGCGGAGCTGACGCTGAACTACGTGCAGCGCGGCGAGATCGACAACGAGGTAATGCAATGTTCGTGACCGTCAACGGCGAACGCCGCAAGGTCAGCGCCACGCGCATTGACGCGCTGCTGGCCGAGCTCGACTATCATGGCACTCATCTCGCGGTGGCCTTGAACTATGACGTGGTGCCGCGCGCGCGCTGGGCGGAGACGCCGCTCAAGGACGACGACGCGGTTGAAATCCTGACGCCCCGGCAGGGGGGATGATGATGACGCAAAGCACTGTGAAGTTCTACGACAAGGAATTCTCCTCGCGCCTGCTGATCGGCACCGCGCTCTATCCGTCGCCGAAGATCATGCAGGATTCGATCCGCGCCGCCGGCAGCGAGATCGTCACCGTCTCGGTGCGCCGCGAGACCGCCGGCGGCAAGACCGGCGATGCCTTCTGGTCGCTGATCCGCGAGTTGCACGTCACCGTGCTGCCCAACACCGCCGGCTGCAAAAGCGTGCGCGAGGCCGTCACCACGGCGCAGCTTGCACGCGAATTGTTCGGCACCTCGTGGGTCAAGCTCGAGGTGATCGCCGACAACGAAACGCTGCAGCCCGACGTGGTGGGGCTGGTCGAAGCGGCCGGCATCCTGATCAAGGACGGCTTCGAGGTGTTTCCGTATTGCACCGAGGATCTGTCGGTCGCGCAGCGTCTCGTCGATGCCGGCTGCCGCGTAGTGATGCCATGGGCCTCTCCGATCGGCAGCGCGCGCGGCATCGTCAATCGCGATGCGCTCAGGCTGCTGCGCACCCGCCTGCCCGACATCACGCTGGTGGTCGACGCCGGGATCGGCGCGCCGAGCCACGCCGCGCAGGCGCTCGAGCTCGGCTTCGACGCCGTACTGCTCAACACCGCCGTCGCCAAGGCCGCCGATCCGGTGGCGATGGCGAAGGCGTTCCGTCTCGCGGTCGATGCCGGCCGCTCAGGCTTCGAGGCCGGCCTGATGGACGCGCGCGATTTCGCCTCCCCATCCACCCCTGTCGTTGGGACACCGTTCTGGCATGCCGTATCCTGATCGCTTTTATCCTGTCGTCGATAGCGTCGCGTGGGTCGCCCGGCTTGCAAAACTCGGCGCCGGTACCGTGCAGCTTCGCACCAAGAACCTCGGCGCGGCTGAGGCCAACCAACTCGTGCGCGACGCGCTCGCCGCCGTAGCCGGCACGCCGACGAAGCTTGTGGTCAACGACTACTGGCAGGCGGCGATCGATTGCGGCGCGCAGCATCTGCATCTCGGCCAGGAGGACCTTGCCACCGCCGACATTCCGGCGATCCGCCGCGCCGGTCTGACGCTCGGGCTGTCCACGCATGACGAAGCCGAACTCGACAACGCCCTGCAATACAAGCCGGACTATGTCGCGCTTGGGCCGATCTATGAGACCACGCTGAAGAAAATGCGGTTCGCGCCGCAGGGCCTCGAGCGCATCACCGCCTGGAAACTGCGGATCGGCGACATGCCGCTGGTGGCGATCGGCGGCATCAAGCTCGAACAGGCCGAGGCGATCTTCGCCGCCGGCGCCAATTCCATCGCCGTCGTCAGCGACGTCACCATGAATGCCGATCCGGACGCGCGGGTGCGCGCCTGGCTCGGCCAATACTCGCAAGCCGCCTGAGATTGCATGCGGCCGGCCCATCGGGCCGCACCGAACAAGAGTTTAGAGGAGAGACGCCATGAACATCCGCTCCAATCCCGACACCACGCTTCCCGCCGTCACCACGGGCGGACTGCCCTCCTCGCGCAAGATCTATTCGACGCCGGAAGCTGCGCCGGATCTGCGCGTGCCGCTGCGCGAGATCATCCTGTCCGAAGGCGCGGGCGAGCCGAACCTGCCGGTCTATGACACCTCGGGCCCTTACACCGATCCGAACGTCGTTATCGACGTCAACGCCGGCCTGGGGCGCGCCCGCATGGCCTGGGTCAAGGAGCGCGGTGGCGTCGAGGAATATGAAGGCCGCGAGATCAAGCCTGAAGACAACGGCAATGTCGGCGCCAAGCATGCCGCCGCCGCGTTCAAGGCGCACCATAAACCGATCCGCGGCGTCGGCGATGCGCCGATCACCCAGCTCGAATTCGCCCGCGCCGGCATCATCACCAAGGAGATGATCTACGTCGCCGAGCGCGAGAATCTCGGCCGCAAGCAGCAACTGGAGCGCGCGGAAGCCGCCCGCGCCGACGGCGAATCGTTCGGCGCCGAAGTGCCGCTGTTCATCACGCCGGAATTCGTGCGCAGCGAGATCGCGCGCGGCCGCGCCATCATCCCCTGCAACATCAACCACGCCGAACTCGAGCCGATGATCATCGGCCGCAACTTCCTCACCAAGATCAACGCCAACATCGGCAACTCCGCCGTCACCTCCTCGGTCGAGGAAGAAGTCGACAAGATGGTGTGGGCGATCCGCTGGGGCGCGGACACCGTGATGGACCTTTCCACCGGCCGCAACATCCACACCACGCGCGAATGGATCCTGCGCAACGCGCCGATTCCGATCGGCACGGTGCCGATCTACCAGGCGCTGGAGAAGTGCGACGGCGACCCGGTCAAGCTGACCTGGGAGCTTTATCGCGACACGCTGGTGGAGCAGTGCGAACAGGGCGTCGATTACTTCACCATCCACGCCGGCGTGCGCCTGCCCTACATCCACCTCACCGCCAACCGCGTCACCGGCATCGTCTCGCGCGGCGGCTCGATCATGGCGAAGTGGTGCCTCGCGCATCACAAGGAGAGCTTCCTCTACACCCACTTCGAGGAAATCTGCGACCTGATGCGCAAGTATGACGTGTCGTTCTCGCTCGGCGACGGTCTGCGTCCGGGCTCGATCGCCGACGCCAACGACCGCGCGCAGTTCGCCGAACTCGAGACGCTCGGCGAACTCACGCAGATCGCGTGGAAGAAGGGCTGCCAGGTCATGATCGAAGGCCCCGGCCATGTGCCGCTGCACAAGATCAAGATCAACATGGACAAGCAGCTCAAGGAATGCGGCGAAGCGCCGTTCTACACGCTTGGGCCGCTGACCACCGACATCGCGCCGGGCTACGACCACATCACCTCCGGCATCGGCGCGGCGATGATCGGCTGGTTCGGCTGCGCCATGCTCTGCTACGTCACGCCGAAGGAGCATCTCGGCCTGCCGAACCGCGACGACGTCAAGGTGGGGGTCATCACCTACAAGATCTCGGCACACGCTTCCGATCTCGCCAAGGGCCACCCGGCGGCGCAACTGCGCGACGACGCCCTCAGCCGCGCGCGCTTCGACTTCCGCTGGCAGGACCAGTTCAACCTCGGCCTCGATCCGGAAACGGCGGTCGCCTATCACGACGAGACGCTGCCGAAGGACGCGCACAAGGTCGCGCATTTCTGTTCGATGTGCGGCCCGAAGTTCTGCTCGATGAAGATCACGCAGGACGTGCGCGACTACGCCGCCACGCTCGGCGACAACGAGAAGGCCGCGCTCTATCCGGAGGTCGCGCAGGCCGGCATGAAGCAGATGTCGGAGAAGTTCAACGCCCTCGGACAGCAGGTCTATGTCGACGCCAGCCAGATCCCGACGCCACGCCCCGCCGCGCTGGAGACCGAATCCGCCCACGCGGCCCGCAACGCCGCGCTGGTGAAGGAGAGCAACAAGGCGTTGTGAGGAAGCGTTTGCTGATGCACATCATGCCCGGGGCATCCCCGACCTGATCGGGGATGCCCCGGGCATCCGTTTGTGGGCGGAAACATGAACGCGGGAAGGAATTGATCTCCTATCGCCGTGCAATCGCGAACCTGACCATCATCTCGTGGGCTGAGCGCCACAGCCCGCGGGTGGCTTCCTCGCGAAAGGTGCATGGACCTTCAATGTGGTCTGTGCGCGCGCGCCGTATCCGTCGTGCATGGTCAGCAACATCAATTTTGCGATCTCGTCGAAATCCGGCGTTCCGGTGAAGTCCCGCTCGTACGGATAATTCTTCTCGCCGCTACCGACTGCAAATCCGAGTCGCCGGAATGCCTCATTGACGGTGTCGGACGGATAGCGTCTGCGCGGCTTGTCCTCGGCCACATCGTAGTAGCCCGTGGATGCTTCGCAGTAGAGCTTGGTGCGGTTCTCCCCGAACATGCACTGCACATAATCGGACGAGCGAGAGGGGCCTGACAGCACCAGAAATCGATTGAGTTGCTTATAGGCACTCGGCGCTTCGTAGACCTGCCGCAGCATATCCGACAACTGGCAGCGATACTTTGCCAGCAGCGCATTCTGCGAATCCGATGTCTGCGCCAGCAGGGGCGCCGACATCACGCAAGCGATCAGAACAAGGCAGCGGCGCAAGGAGAACATCCTGCCCGCCTCCTTCCTTTACCTCATCGTAATCGCAAGTCCGCTCAGGTCGGCGTTGGCCATCAGGCCGGTCTGCCGCCCGGACAATTCGAGCACCGCCCCCTTCTGATTGGTCAGGACGATCGCGCGCGCACCGCCGCCGATGGCGAGGCCCGCGCCGGCCGCGCCGTAAACGCCGGCAACGTCGGAAGGACGGTTGATATTGCGAACCCGGCCGCGCAGCACGGTCTTCGATCCGCCGAACACCAGACCGTAATCCAGCCCGCCGGTGGACAGCGCGTAGCGCCGGCCACGGAAATTGAGCGTACCGCTGCCGCCGGAGCCGCCGATGAACCAGCCGGCTTTATAGATGGTTAACGACACCGTGCCGCTATCGGCATGGGCGGCGGACGACAGGCCGAGGCCGGCAAGCGCAAACAAAGCAATCAGCCCGGCGCGCAGAGCGGATGACAAGGACATGGGGTTCTCCCTTGATGATGCAGGTGCGGCTACGCACACGGATCCATGCTGATTCGAGCAAAAGTGTAGCACGGGCGCCCGCGCCCTCCCTGATCCCGGGAGCCTCACAAGGCCGATGGTTAAACCAAAGACATGCCGTTCCCGGTTCCTTAACCTTATACCGCGGCAGGTGTGGCGAACCGCCACATCTCGCAGTAGCCTGATCTTGGCCCGGTGGCGGAAACGTCTACGCGGGAGCTGTGCAAAGCTTTTTATCCTGGTTCAAATCCAGGCCGGGCCTCCAACTTCCCCTTTGTTACCCAGACAGATCTGGGCACTGCCTTCGTCCGCACCCACCGGCACCGGGTCGTCGGCGTCATGAGGTTGGCCCGGACGTTTTGCGGCGACTGGTCGCCAGCCACGACATTCGCCACCGCCTCGTGAAGCGAAACAAAAGCTCGGAAATACTCCGAAATCTGCGGTTAATTGAAGCCGCAAGCCTTCCAACGTTTCGGAATCTGGTCTAAAGACACCCCGCGCGCCGGGGAAAACCTCGCGCACGGTTCAAAGGACGCGCGGTTGCGCGTCCTTTTTTTATGCCGTTTCCGACGCTTCCTGCCCAAGTGACTGCATGCCAAAACGTACAGATATCTCGACGATCCTCATCATCGGCGCTGGCCCCATCGTGATCGGACAGGCCTGCGAGTTCGATTATTCGGGCACCCAGGCGGTCAAGGCCTTGAAGGAGGAAGGTTACCGGGTGGTCCTGGTGAATTCCAATCCGGCCACCATCATGACCGACCCCGAACTGGCCGACGCCACCTATATCGAGCCGATCACTCCCGAAATCGTCGCCAAGATCATCGAGAAGGAACGCCACGTAAAGCCGGGCGGCTTCGCGCTGCTGCCGACCATGGGCGGCCAGACCGCGCTCAACTGTGCGCTGTCGCTGCGCCGCCTCGGCACGCTGGAGAAATTCGACGTCGAGATGATCGGCGCAACCGCCGATGCGATCGACAAGGCGGAAGACCGCCAGCTTTTCCGCGAGGCGATGACCAAGATCGGCCTCGAGACACCGAAGTCGCGGCTCGCCAATGCCTCGTCGATGAAGAAGGCCGACCGCGACGCCTATCTGGCCGAACGCGAAAAGCTCTCCGGCGACAAGCTCGCCGACCATGAGCGGCAATGGCTGCTCGGCGAGAACGACCGGCAGAAGCGCTATCAGCAGCAGGCGATGGCCGAAGCGCTGATGGCGCTGTCGGAGATCGGCCTGCCCGCGATCATCCGCCCCTCCTTCACCATGGGCGGCACCGGCGGTGGCATCGCCTACACGCGCGAGGAGTTTCTCGACATCATCGAGCGCGGCCTCGATGCCTCGCCGACCAACGAAGTGCTGATCGAGGAATCGGTGCTCGGCTGGAAAGAGTTCGAGATGGAAGTCGTTCGCGACAGGAACGACAACTGCATCATCGTCTGCTCGATCGAGAACGTCGACCCGATGGGCGTGCACACCGGCGATTCCATCACGGTCGCGCCGGCCCTGACGCTGACCGACAAGGAATACCAGATCATGCGCGACGCCTCGCTGGCGGTGCTGCGCGAGATCGGGGTCGAGACCGGCGGCTCCAACGTGCAGTTCGGCGTCAATCCGGCCGACGGGCGCATGGTCGTGATCGAAATGAACCCGCGCGTGTCGCGCTCCTCGGCGCTGGCCTCGAAAGCCACGGGCTTTCCGATCGCCAAGGTCGCGGCCAAACTCGCGGTCGGCTACACGCTCGACGAAATCGCCAACGACATCACCGGCGGCGCGACGCCGGCTTCGTTCGAACCGACCATCGATTACGTCGTGACGAAAATCCCGCGCTTCGCCTTCGAGAAATTCCGCGGCGCATCCACCACGCTGACCACATCGATGAAGTCGGTCGGCGAAGTGATGGCGATCGGTCGCACCTTCCAGGAAAGCCTGCAGAAGGCGCTGCGCGGCCTCGAAACCGGCCTCACCGGGCTTGATGAAATCGAGATCGAAGGTCTCGGCCGGGGCGACGACAAGAACGCCATTCGCGCCGCGCTCGGCACGCCGACGCCCAGCCGGATTCTGCAGGTCGCCCAGGCGATGCGGCTCGGCTGGACCAACGAGGAGATTTTCAACTCCTGCAAGATCGATCCGTGGTTCCTCGCCGAAATGCGCGGCATCATCGACGCCGAGCAGAAGATCAAGACGCACAGCCTGCCGCAGAACGCCTTCGCGATGCGCCAGATCAAGGCGATGGGCTTCTCCGACGCCCGCCTCGCGGTGCTCACCGGCAAGAGCGAAGCCGAGGTGAAGGCGGCGCGCCGCGCGCTCGGCGTGCGTCCGGTGTTCAAGCGCATCGACACCTGCGCCGCCGAATTCGCCTCGCCCACCGCCTATATGTATTCGACCTATGAGACGCCGTTCGCGGGCGCGGTCTCCGACGAGAGCGCGCCGTCCGGCAAAACTAAAGTCGTCATTCTCGGCGGCGGCCCGAACCGCATCGGCCAGGGCATCGAGTTCGATTATTGCTGCTGCCATGCCTGCTTCTCGCTGCATGACGCCGGATACGAGACCATCATGGTCAACTGCAATCCGGAAACCGTCTCGACTGACTACGACACCGCGGATCGGCTTTATTTCGAACCGCTAACCGCGGAGGACGTGCTCGAAATCATCGATACCGAACGCACCAACGGCACACTGCACGGCGTGATCGTGCAGTTCGGCGGCCAGACGCCGCTCAAGCTGGCGCACGCGCTGCAAGCGAACGGCGTGCCGATCCTCGGCACTTCGCCGGACGCCATCGATCTGGCCGAAGACCGCGACCGCTTCAAGCGCGTGCTCGATCAACTGCGTCTCAAGCAGCCGAAGAACGGCATCGCCTATTCGGTCGAGCAGGCCCGTCTCGTCGCTACCGAGCTCGGCTACCCGCTGGTGGTCCGCCCTTCTTATGTGCTCGGCGGCCGCGCGATGCAGATCATCCGCGAGGACGACCAGCTCGGCGACTATCTGCTCGGCACTTTGCCCGAACTGGTGCCGGCCGACGTCAAGGCGCGCTATCCCAACGACAAGACCGGGCAGATCAACACCGTGCTCGGCAACAATCCGCTGCTGTTCGATCGTTACCTGTCGGACGCCACCGAAGTCGATGTTGATTGCCTGTGCGACGGCAAGGATACGTTCGTGGTCGGCATCATGGAGCACATCGAGGAAGCCGGCATCCACTCCGGCGACTCGGCCTGCTCGCTGCCGCCGCATTCGCTCGACAGCGACATGATCGCGGAGCTCGAGCGCCAGACCCGCGAGCTTGCGCTCGGCCTCGACGTGGTCGGGCTGATGAACGTGCAATACGCCATCAAGGACGGCGCGATCTACGTGCTCGAAGTCAATCCGCGCGCCTCGCGCACGGTGCCGTTCGTCGCCAAGGTGGTTGGCCTTCCGGTCGCCAAGATCGCGGCGCGCATCATGGCCGGCGAGAAGCTTGCCGACTTCAAGCTCACGCCGCACAAGCTCGGCCATATCGGAGTGAAAGAATCGGTGTTTCCGTTCGCCCGATTCCCCGGCGTGGATACGGTGCTCGGTCCGGAGATGAAATCGACCGGCGAAGTGATGGGCATCGACACCTCGTTCGCCAAGGCCTTCGCCAAGAGCCAGCTCGGCAGCGGCACCCGGGTCCCGCACAAAGGCACCGTGTTCGTCTCGGTGCGCGAGGATGACAAGGAACGCATCCTGGATGCGGCGCGGATCCTGTCCCAGCTCGGCTTCAAGGTGATCGCAACCTCCGGAACCCAGCGTTTTCTATCGGATCACGGAATTCCAAGCGAGAAGATCAACAAGGTATTGGAAGGCCGGCCGCACATCGTCGATGCCATCACCAACGGCGAGGTCCAGCTCGTCTTCAATACCACCGAGGGCCCTCAGGCCCTGGCCGACAGCCGTTCGTTGCGACGCGCTGCCCTCTTGCATAAAGTCCCATACTACACCACTCTTTCAGGCGCCGTGGCGGCCACGCAAGGGATCCGGGCCTATCTGGGCGGCGACCTTGAGGTCCGGACATTGCAAGGGTATTTCTCCGGCTCCTGACGAACGTCAGTCCCGAAGGGACCGGCGATCCTGGCTCGCAGGCCAGCGAAGGAACCGGCCGCTCGAGAGCTTGTTGCTCATCAGCTCGATGCCCCCAGGCATTCGGGCGGATGAGAATTTTTTCGTGCCGATGGCGCCGCCGCTCCGGCGCCACAAGGGCAAGGACGAGGAAGAATGGTTGAAAAAGTGCCGATGACGGTGGCGGGACATGCCGCCCTGGAAGAGGAATTGAAGCAGCGCCAGTCGATCGAGCGCCCGCGGATCGTGGAGGCGATCTCCGAAGCGCGATCACATGGCGACCTGTCGGAAAACGCCGAATATCATGCCGCGAAGGAAGCTCAGTCCCACAACGAGGGCCGCATCGCCGAGCTCGAGGACAAGCTCGCGCGCGCAGACATCATCGATGTCTCCAAGCTGTCGGGCGACACCATCAAATTCGGCGCGACCGTCACGCTGATCGACGAGGACACCGACAAGAAGGCGATCTGGCAGATCGTCGGCGACACCGAGGCCGACGCCAAGAAAGGCCGCATCTCGATCTCCTCTCCGCTCGCGCGCGCGCTGATCGGCAAGAAGAAAGGCGCTTCCGTCGAGGTCGTCGCGCCCGGCGGCGCCAAGGCGTATGAGATCGCCAAGGTGGACTGGAAGTAAGATCGTCCGACCGGATTTTGACGAACGGCCGGGGTCTCGCCCCGGCCATTTTTATGGCGGTCGATACGCAAGCCCTATGCGCGAGAAATCCATGCGAGCGCCCCGGATCATCCTGATCGCGACTGCTGCCATGATCAGCCTGGGACTTCCGCCCACCATGGCGGAGGATTCATCGTCATCGCCGCAGCCGGCATCGACGGATCGTCCCGTTCAGGCCGATCAACCTCGTTGCGCGCGATGGACCGACGAGTGCGTCAATTGTACGCGGGACAGCGCCGACGGCGTGCCGGTCTGCTCCAACATCGGCATGGCCTGCCAGCCCAAAAAGATTCGCTGTCTCGCGGACGCACCCGCGCAGGAGCAACCGCAACTCAAGTGATTCCAATGTCAGGGCATCACCCGGCCTGCACATTCCGCTCGCGCCGCGATTCCCGATCCATAAGCTGATGTCTGTTTTTGAATAAAACGTGCTTGTCCGGTGTTTCAACGTATCGTGATCCAACCGCCGCCGATTTATTGCTAGCGAGAGACCACGATTTTCTCAGCAGAGGGCTCATATGGCTATTGAAACGACCTTGAATTCGTGGGCGCCGCGCATGCTCAGCGTGCTGCGCATTGTGTCGGGACTGCTGTTCTTGCAGCACGGCATGGCCAAATATGTCGGCATCCCGGCGGTACAGCAGTTCGCCAATGTCTCCCCCACCACACCGAGCGGATTTGCCGGCATTATCGAACTGATCGGCGGCGCCCTGCTCGTTGTCGGCCTGTTTACGCGGCCGGTCGCATTTTTGTGCTCGGGTCTGATGGCCGCAGCCTACTTCATGGCACATGCGCCGAAGAGCTTCTATCCGATCCTGAACGGCGGCGAACTCGCCGTGCTCTACTGCTTCGTTTTTCTTTATTTCGTGTTTTCCGGACCGGGACCGTGGAGCGTCGACGCTGCACGGGGGCGGACCTGATCGTCACCCGAAGAATCTCACTCTCAAACCCGCGCCGTTGGCCTCGCCACGGCGCGGTTTTTCATGATGCAAGCCGAGGTGCCAATCAGCCTTGCGGCATCTTCAGTTCGAGCGGCACCGCCGGCGCATATTTCGAATTATGCAGCACCAGCGAGGTGCGGACGTTCTGCACATGCGGCGCGGCCGTCAGATGCGAGACGAAATCCTGAAACGTCGCCATGTCCGGCGCGACGCATTTGAGGATGAAATCCACCTCGCCCGACAGCATCCAGCATTCGCGCACCAAAGGCTGGCCGCGCACGAAATCCTCGAACGCCCGCAGATCGGCGTCTGCCTGGCTCGACAAATGAACCGCGGCGAACACGGTGACATCGAAGCCGAGCGTGCCCGGATCGAGCAATCCACGATAGCCCTGGATATACCCTTCCTCCTCCAGCGCCCGGACCCGGCGCAGGCAGGGCGGCGGCGAAATGCCGACCCGCTTGGCCAGCTCCACATTGGTGATGCGGCCATCCTCCTGGATCTCATGGAGAATCTTCAGATCGATTTCATCAAGCTCTTTCACCAGTCCGCCCACTATCCCGAATCCGCAGCCTTGGTCCGGTCGTTTTAGCCACCAGTGACAGGTTGCGCAATTTTATTGCGCGAGTTTGTAACCGTCCGTGTTCGCTGGGGAAAATTGTTTCAAGCGGGTTGCAAATCTTGCATGGCTGCAAAGATACCCTAGATTGGGTGCTGGGACAGTTCTCGACGCGGCGGCGCCGTTTCTCAGGCGACCCCGCTCCCTGCGCTAAAGAATTCTCTCAATTAAATCAAAGGGTCGATTATGGCCGCGCCTACTCACGCCAAGGTTGTCATCATCGGCTCCGGTCCGGCTGGCTACACCGCCGGCATTTACGCCGCGCGCGCGATGCTGGAGCCGATCCTGATCCAGGGCATCCAGCCCGGCGGACAGCTCACCATCACCACGGATGTGGAGAACTACCCGGGCTTCGCCGATGTCATCCAGGGTCCCTGGCTGATGGAACAGATGGAGAAGCAGGCGACCCATGTCGGCACGCGGATCGTGACCGATCACGTCAACAAGCTTGAACTCGGGCAGCGCCCCTTCCGCATCACCTGCGATTCCGGCGACGTCTATCTCGCCGAAGTGGTCATTCTCGCCACCGGCGCCCAGGCGCGCTGGCTCGGCCTGCCGTCCGAAGAAAAGTTCAAGGGCTTCGGCGTCTCGGCCTGCGCCACCTGCGACGGCTTCTTCTATCGCAACAAGAACGTCATCGTGGTCGGCGGCGGCAACACCGCGGTCGAGGAAGCGCTCTATCTCACCAACCATGCCTCGTCGGTGACGCTGGTGCATCGCCGCGACAGCTTGCGCTCCGAACGCATCCTGCAAGACCGGCTGTTCAACCATCCCAAGATCAAGGTGGTGTGGGACAGCGAGATCGAGGAAATCTGCGGCAGCGCGGACCCGGCGAAAGTCACGCATGTCCGTCTGAAGAATCTCAAGACCGGCGCGATCACCGAGCAAACCACCGATGGGGTGTTCATCGCGATCGGACATGCACCGGCAACCGAACTCGTCGCCGACCAGCTTGCGCTGAAGCCATCGGGCTACGTCCAGGTCGCGCCGCATTCGACCGCGACCTCGGTGCCCGGCGTGTTCGCGGCCGGCGATGTCGCGGACGAGACCTATCGACAGGCGGTGACGGCGGCCGGCCTCGGCTGCATGGCCGCCTTGGAAGCGGAGCGGTTCATCGCCGCACACGCGAGCGATCGCGCGGCGGCTGAGTAATCATGGGACGGACGCGGGACGGAATGGCCGACATGGATTGGGACAAGCTGAAGGTTTTCCACGCCGCGGCGGAAGCGGGAAGCTTCACGCATGCCGGCGAGCAGCTTGGGCTGTCGCAATCGGCGGTGTCGCGGCAGGTCAGCGCGCTCGAACAGGAATTGTCGGTGTCGCTGTTTCATCGCCACGCCCGCGGCTTGATCCTCACCGAGCAGGGCGACCTGCTGTTCCGCACGGCGCACGACGTCTTCATGCAGTTGCAGGCGGCGCGAGCGAAACTGACCGACAGCCGGGAGCGCCCGAGCGGCGACCTCAAGGTCACGACAACGCCCGGCCTCGGCATCAACTGGCTGATCCCCCGCCTCGGCGAATTCACCACGCTCTATCCGGAAATCCGGATCTCGATGATGGTGACGGACGAGGAACTCGATCTGTCGATGCGCGAGGCGGACGTCGCTATCCGCACCCGCAAGCCGACGCAGCCCGATCTGATCCAGCGCAAGCTGTTCTCGCTCGGCTTCCACGCCTATTGCTCGCCGGAATACGCCAAGCGTTTCGGCACGCCGCGTACGCTCGACGAGCTCGACGATCACCGTCTGATCATCCTGACCGACATCAACGCGCCGCAGCATCTGCAAAACCGAACCTGGCTGATCGAAGCCGGCCGCAACGGCGCCGGCCCGCGCGAGCCGTTTTTCAAGGTCAACAATGTGCTGGGTCTGGTGCGCGCCTGCCAGCAGGGTCTCGGCATTGCAGCCCTGCCCGACTATCTGGTCGAGGACACCAATCGCCTGATCCAGCTTTTCGGCGAGGCCGACTCGATCCAGCTCGATACGTATTTCGTCTATCCGGAAGAATTGAAGACGGTCGCCCGCGTTCAGGTGTTCCGTGACTTTATCGTGAGCAAGGCGCAGCGCTGGCCCTCGTAAGGCACGACCGCCGTGTCCGCATGACTGACATGCCCAACCGGCGCTTGCCTGTACTCCTGCGCGCGGCCGATACTTTCCCGGTGCTGAGGCTTCGCCGAACTGTCCCCCTCCTCCAGGGCGGAGCCGCTCAGCACCCCTTCCTGGAAGGTGATTGTGTTGACCGATCAGGGTCGAAACTAAAAAGCCGGGCGCATAGCCCGGCTTTTTTCTTGGCAGAGCGGTTCCAGACTAGCTCAGCTTAACCCTCGACAACCGCAAGGCGTTGCTGATCACGCTGATCGACGACATCGCCATCGCCGCGGCGCCAACCATCGGCGACAACAGCAATCCGAACACCGGATAGAGCACGCCGGCCGCGATCGGAACACCCGCCGCATTATAGATAAACGCAAAGGCCAGATTCTGGCGGATGTTGCTCATGGTCGCGAGCGACAGCTCACGGGCATGGACCAGGCCGATCAGATCGCCGCGCAGCAACGTGATGCCCGCGCTCTCGATCGCCGCATCGGTGCCGCCGCCCATCGCAATGCCGACATCGGCGGCCGCCAGCGCCGGCGCGTCGTTGATGCCGTCGCCCGCCATGGCGACACGGCGACCCTGCTTCTGCAAATGCTGCACCACCGCGCTCTTGCGATCCGGCAGCACATCGGCTTCGACGTCCTCGATGCCGAGTTGCGCCGCGACGGCCCGCGCCGTCGTCACATTGTCTCCGGTCAGCATCACGATGCGCAAACCTTCCTGCCGAAGCAGATCGAGCGCCCGTTTCGCCCCGTCCTTGATCGGGTCGGCGATCGCGATGACGCCCGCGACGCGGCCATCGACCGCGACATAGATCGCGGTGGCGCCCGACCCGCGCTGGGTCTCGGCGGCGGCGTCCATCTCCTTTGTCTCGATCCGCAGTTGCTGCATCAGCACGGCATTGCCGAGCGCGATCTTCTTTCCGCCGACCATACCGATCGCGCCCTTGCCGGACGGAGAATCGAAGTCCCGTACCTCCTCCAGCGCCAGTTTGCGATCCTTGGCCGCATTGAAAATGGCGGAGGCAAGAGGATGCTCGCTGGCGCGCTCGACACTTGCGGCGAGCCGCAGCACCTCGTTCTCGTCGAAGCCCTGCGCCGCCATGATGGCGACCACTTTCGGCTTGCCCTCGGTGAGGGTGCCGGTCTTGTCGATCACCAGCGTGTCGACGCGCTCCATGCGCTCCAGCGCCTCGGCGTCGCGCACCAGCACGCCGGCACGCGCGCCCCGACCGACGCCGACCATGATCGACATCGGCGTGGCGAGTCCCAGCGCGCAGGGGCAGGCGATGATGAGAACCGTGACCGCGGCAACCAGCGCGAACGAGAAACGCGGCTCAGGCCCGAAGATCGCCCAGGCCGCGAACGCCAGCACGGCGGAAGCGATCACCGCCGGCACGAACCATCCCGAGACGTAGTCGGCCAGACGCTGGACCGGCGCACGCGAGCGCTGCGCCTTTGCCACGAGGTCGACGATGCGAGCCAGCATGGTGTCGCGTCCGACCTTCTCGGTGCGGATCACCAGCGCGCCGCTCTGGTTCAGCGTTCCGCCGATGACCTGCGCTCCGACGGCCTTCGCCACCGGCATCGATTCACCCGTGACCATCGATTCGTCGACATAAGAGTGGCCATCGTTCACCACGCCGTCGATCGGGATCGCCTCTCCGGGCCGCACGCGCAGCATGTCGCCGACCGCAATCAGATCGATCGCGACGTCTTCCTCGCCATGCGGGCCGATGCGCCGGGCCGTCTTTGGCGCAAGACCGAGCAGCGCGCGGATCGCGCCCGAGGTTCGTTCGCGCGCGCGCAGCTCCAGCACCTGCCCGAGCAGCACCAGAACGGTGATGACCATTGCCGATTCGAAATAGACCGCGACCGCGCCATGGGCGTCGCGGAAGGCATCCGGGAAAAGCTGCGGCGCGACGGTCGCGACCACGCTGTAGAGATAGGCGATGCCGACGCCCATCGCGATCAGCGTGAACATGTTGAGATGACCGGTGACGACCGAACGCCAGCCGCGCTCGAAGAACGGCGCGCCGGCCCACAGCACCACCGGAGTCGCCAGCGCAAACGACAGCCAGTTGACCCAGGCCATCGGCAGAAAATGAAGTCCGAAGACGTGCGCGCCCATCTCGAGCACGAACACCGGCAGGGTCAGCACAAGACCGATCCAGAACCGGCGTGTCATATCGATCAGTTCGGGGTCGGGCTTGTCGTCGAGCGAAACCGTTTCCGGCTCCAGCGCCATGCCGCATTTCGGACAACTGCCCGGCCCGATCTGCCGCACTTCGGGATGCATCGGACAGGTATAGACCGCGCCGGGAATGACCGGCTCCGGTTCCTGTTTCGGCGCCAGATACTTCTCCGGATCGGCTTCGAAGCGGGTACGGCAACGATCGCAGCAGAAGAAATAATCCTGCCCGCGATAGGAAAATTTGCGGTCCGATTTTTTGGGATCGACCCGCATGCCGCAGACGGGATCGATCACCCGCCCGTCATCCGGCGCCTCGGCGGCAACCGTTCCATCATGGTGATGATGGCCGCCATGGTCATGCCCCTGATGCTGCGCAGCCTGCTTGTGCGCGCAGCAACTGGGGGTCGCGGTGTCTTTCGCCGGTTGATTCATCGCATCCATCGCTCTTGATCTTGATACCCCATGGGGGTATATTAGCGACATGCGCGACGAGATCAAGACATCCTGTCAAAAACGGTTGAAACGGATCGAGGGCCAGGTTCGCGGACTGAGCGAGATGATCGCCGCCGACCGCTACTGCATCGATGTGGTGACGCAGATTGCCGCAGCGCGCGCCGCTTTGCGCCGCGTGGAAGAAGAGATTCTGCGCGATCACGTCGCCCACTGCGTCGAACATGCGATCAGATCGGGAAACAAGGCCGATCAGCGCCGCAAGATCGCCGAACTGATGGATGTCGTGAGCCGCGCCGACCGCTAAAAATTCGAGATGCCGAGCGTTCATTTTCGCTGAAAGCGTGATGGTTTACGTACGGTTACCCGTCGATTCACGAGTTGTTACGTAATCCCTTCCTATGGTGCCGGACCATTTTACCTGGGCACCCGACATCATGCTGAAAGTCTACAACTGCATCGCGACGGCGCATGACCTGAGACTGGTTGTCCTCGCCGCATTCATCTGTACGCTTTCGTCGTTTGCCGCGACGCGCCTGTTGCACCACGCCATCGGCAGCCATAACCGGATGCGAATGTTGTGGCTCGGCGTTGCCGCCATCGCCATCGGCTTCGGAATCTGGGCAACGCATTTCATCGCCATGCTGGCTTTTACGCCGGGCGTTCCGAGCGGCTACAATATCGCGCTGACCTTCACCTCTCTGGTCGCAGCAATCCTGCTGACAGGCATCGGATTCGGAATCGCCATTGCCGATTGGCGTCATGGACCGTGGGTCGGCGGCGCATTCGTCGCAGGCGGCATTGCCGCGATGCACTACACAGGCATGGCCGCATTCGAGATCGCAGGCACGCTGATCTGGGATATGGACCTGGTCGCGGTATCGATCGCGCTTGGCGCCGTGCTCGGCGCTGCCGCGCTCGCTGTTGTGCTTCATAGCGAATCCAGCCGATGGCGGGCTGCCGGCGCCATCCTCCTGACGCTGGCGGTCTGCAGCCATCACTTTACCGGCATGGCGGCCGTCTCGATCCTTCCGGACCCCACTCAATCGGTGTCATCCACCGCCCTGCCGACGACGCCGCTGGCTATTCTGGTCTGCGTGGCAAGCTTCATCATCATCCTGCTGGCCCTCGGAGCCGTTGCGCTTGATGTACGGGAGCGCCATCGCGCCGAGCGCGAAGCGGACCGCATGCACGGTCTCGCCAATGCAGCAGTGGAAGGTCTTGTCGTTTGCGACGGCAACGTCATCGTGACGGTCAACGACAGCTTCGCCACTCTGATCGGTCAGCCGGCCGCGAGACTTGCCGGCTCCAGTGTCGAGTCCTGGCTCACGGACGATGCGGCGCGCACCAGCCTTTTCGCAAAATCAAATCAGGCGCTGGAAACCAATCTGCGTCGTCACGACGGCTCGATGATTCCTGCCGAAATCATGCGCCGGCAAATCGACTATGCCGGACGCCCCGCGCAGGTTCTCGCGGTGCGCGACCTGCGGGCTCGACGCAAGAGCGAACAGCACATCCGTTATCTCGCGCATCACGATGCGCTGACGTCGCTGCCGAACCGGACTTATTTCAACAGCCGGCTCGAAGAGGAAATCGCCCGCTGTCCGCAGGACAAGATGATCGCGGTGCTCTGTCTCGACCTCGACCGCTTCAAGGAGATCAACGATCTGTTCGGCCATGCCACCGGCGACAAGGTACTACAGACCGTGGCCCGCCGTGTCGGGAGATTGCTGGACGATAATCACATGATGGCGCGCCTTGGCGGCGATGAATTCGCCATCATGCTGACGGAGCTGTCGGAGGCCGATACCGCGCGCTCGTTCGTCGAACAGATTCTCAGCGCATTGCGGGTCAAGGGCGACACCCCGGAAACCGGCAGCATTTCATGCAGCATCGGCATCGCCACCTATCCCGACGACGCAACCGATCGGGAAACGCTGTTCACTCATGCCGACACTGCGCTCTACCGGGTCAAGACCGAAGGCCGCAGCGGGTACCGCTTCTTCGAGACCGATATGGGTCATGAGATGCGCGAGCGCCGCCGGATCGAGCACGATCTGCGCCAAGCCATCGCGCGCAACGAACTGCAACTGGTCTATCAACCGCAACTGGACGTTCAGACCGGCCAGGTGACCGGCTTCGAGGCGCTCCTGCGCTGGCATCATCCCGAACGCGGCAGCGTCTCACCCGCCGTCTTCATTCCGATTGCGGAAGAAGCCGGTGCGATCACAACGATCGGCGAATGGGTGCTGCGCCAGGCCTGCCGTGAGGCCGCCTCATGGACGCAGCCGCTCATGGTCGCAGTGAACGTCTCGCCAATGCAGATTTATGATCCCAATTTCGCGCAGACGGTTCACACCGTTCTGCTGGAGACCGGTCTGGAGCCGCGCCGGCTCGAGCTCGAAATCACCGAAACGGCTCTCATCCGTGAACTGAACCGTGCCCTGCTCTCCCTCCGGCAGATCAAGGCGCTTGGCGTGCAGATCGCGATGGACGATTTCGGGACCGGCTATTCGTCGCTCTCCAACCTGCGTGCCTTTCCCTTCGACAAGATCAAGATCGACGGCTCGTTCATCAAATCTGTCGACCATAATGATCAGGCGGCGACGATCGTTCGCACCGTGCTTGCGCTGGGACGCGGGCTGGGGTTGCCGGTCCTCGCCGAGGGCGTGGAGACCGCCGCCGAATTGCAATTCCTGCGGGATCAGAACTGCGACGGGATTCAAGGTTTTCTGATCGGCCGGCCGGCATCGATCCGTCAGTTCCGCGAGCTGACTCATGGCGGGGCGGCGACACGACCGCCGATCGCAAAGGCTGGCTGAGACTGAAAATCCACCTGAACGGGGATGGTACAGTTGGGTGGGATCGAACCACCGACCTCCGGATCCACAATCCGGCGCTCTAACCAGCTGAGCTACAACTGCATCCGTCGGGCCACCTCTCAGGGGAGGAGCGCGAACGCGCGGAAACTAGGTGCAACGCCGCACTTTGGCAAGACCGAGTCGCTGTTCGGCCGGCCCCGCTCCGCCGATTTCAGACATATTGTGGATGTCACGGCAGAGGCAAGAAGTTCGGACCCGACAAAAGCAGGCTGGACAAAAAAGTCCGGGCCAAAGACCCGGACTTCTCTCAATTTTTAAAGACGAAATCAGCGACAGGCGAAATCAGCCGACCGCCTTGAACGCTTTCGCCGCGCCGGCCTTGAACGGCTCGACGGTTTCGGTCGCCAGCTTCTGGCCGAGTTCGGTGAGATCCTTGGACTGGGCGGTGACAGCCTCGAATTGCTTGCGGGCATGCTCGTTCAGCAGCTCGAACGCCTCCGGGAAGGTTTTCACCGCAAGCAGCGCCTGGGCGAAGTCGAAGGCCGAAGTGGTGTTGGCCTTGGCAATATCCACCAGCTTGGCGGTGAAGTCGCCAACGCCCTTGGTAGCCGACGCGCAGGCCGCCTCAATGGCTTCGTTGTTGGTCTCGGCGACAGCCTTGAACTTCTGGTAGCCCTCGCGCGCGTGGCTCACGCCGGTTTCAGCGAAAGCGCGGACCTGCTCAGGGACCTGGAACGGAACGACAGTGGAGAACGGATCGGAGCTCATGGCAGACATCCTTTGATTGGGTTTCAAGCTGCCTGGTCTGAAGGCAATGGCGCAGCCACCGTGGCGACCCTCGCCAACAGCTTCTCAGTGATGAATATAGAAGCATTATTGTGCATTGCAATAAAAATATTGCAATGCACTTCAGGTATTTAAATACCTTACATATTGAGTACCCGAAATCCGCCCCGCTATTTCGGCTTGGTGGCGTCGAGCGCGGCCCTGGTCACCGCCTGCCCGATTTCCGACGCCTGATCGGCCAGCGTGCGCATCTGGGTCTGGACATACTCGGCATGCAGCCGCATGACCTCGGCGAGGTCGGTGGCATGGATCAACTGCTGCGCATAGGCCAGAGAGGCCTGCACGTTCTTTTCCGCGAAGGTGATGGCCTTGGCGCTGATCTCCTTGGCATTCGCCCTGGCGGCCTCGCCGGTGCCGTTAAACGTGGTCGCCGTTTGCTGCGCGGTCCCCATGAAGGCCTCGAACGCCTTGCGGGCCTGATCGAAGCTGGCTTCCGCCATGGAGCGCATCTCTTTTGGGATTTCGAACCGTTCGTTGCCGTCAGCCATGTGAATCGCTCCTGTTGAATCGCTTCCGTCCGCGTCCTGCGCCGCGCCGGGCGGTGGCCTCGCTTGGATTCGGAGGTCCAGATCGCAAATCGCCACCGCAGCATGCGCGGCCGCCATGACAACCTTCAGGCACGCATCGTGAACCTTTGAATATTTTTTGCAACGGTTTGGCTCGCCCCAAGGTTCACTCCCCCGAGCCACGAATTAAGGTTATCGGCGGTTTCGCAGGCAGGAGCGGCCCGTTGCCGTGGATTAGGCTCCCCTGCTCCTGATAATCATTTGTTAAGACTACGCACGGCCCGAGGCCGGCACATCCTCCCTTGCGAAAGACGCCCGACGAGACAGCATGAACCCGGTCGATCTGTCATTGCAGACCATCCGCGACCCAAAACTCGCGGCTCACGCCCTCAGCAGCGCCCCGGCGTTGATCTGGTCGAGCGATGGCGCGCGGATTCTGTGGGCCAATGCCGCCGGGTTGAAATTTCTCGGCGTTCCCGACCAGCGCGCGCTGGCGGACAAAGCGATCGGGCCCGCCGATCCGCACCGCCGCCAGGTGACGCAGCTCGCCGGGCGCCTGTCGCCAACCGGCGCATTGCGCCTCGAACGCCTGCGCGGATTTGGCGCAGCACCGGGCAACCTGATGACCTGCGCATGCGCCCGTCTCGCTTTCGGCAACGGCGTTGGCATTCTTGTCGCAGCGGCGCAGCCCGCCGGCCGCGTGCTTCCGCTGGAGGAACGGCTGACCGCCCTGATCGAGGGACTGGATAACCCCGCACTCGCCTTCACACGCGACGGCAGACTGGTCGGCGGCAATCGCGCCGCCGGATCGCTGCCGGACTTTGCGGCCGATGCACCGGAGATGCGGCTGCCGCCGCAAGGCGCGAGCCGCGATCCGGTCACCGTTTCCACATCGTTCGGCCCGATCACCCTGTATCGTGTCGGTCTCGATGCAGAGTCCGGCATCGTCGGACTGATCGCGCCGTCCGGTATCGAAAACACGATCGCGGAGACCGCATCTCCGCCACCCGTTCAACCCGGTGAACGGACGTGCGAGGGCGCCTTGGAAACGACTTCCGCCGCAGTGGAAGCGTCGCCATCCGCTCTGGATTCGTTTGTCGCCCCCGAATCGCCGATGGATACGCCTGCGGACACATCGGAGGCGGAATGGAACGACAACGACCCCAATCACGTCTTATCCGACGCCATCGAAGCACACCCCACGGAGACCGACGTGTCGCCTTCTCCAACGACAACGCCTCCTCCGTCGGAACATCGCCCATCTGGGGGGCAAACTACAGCCAGCGCTCCCTTCGATGACGAGTCATGGTCTCCGCGGCGACGTCACCCGCTGCGTTTCATGTGGCAGATGGATGCCGATGGCCGCTTCTCGCTCGGTTCGGATGAATTCACGCGCCTGATCGGCTGGCGCACCGCCGCTGCGTTCGGCCGGCTGTGGAACGAGCTCGCCGAAGCGCTCGACCTCGATCCGGAAGGCCGCGTGGCCGCTGCGATCGCACCCCGCGCGACCTGGAGCGGCATCGCCGTCAACTGGCCCGTTGACGGTCTGGGTGCGCGCCTGCCGGTCGAGCTGTCGGGCCTGCCGGTCTACGATCGCGACCGGCAATTCGCCGGCTATCGCGGATTCGGCATCTGCCGCGATCTGGAAGGATTGACGCGCCTCGCCGCGCAGCGCCGACACGATGCGCTGTTCGGCAATCCGCCATCCACAGCATCACCACAGGTTCCATCGTCGCCGGCGCAGACAACCGCGAGCCAGCATGCGACGTTCGCACCGGATCCCGCCCCGGGCAGCGAACCGCCCGCCGTGATCGAAACCCCGCCTTCACCTACTGAAACGGACCACACCGTGGATACATCTGCCGAGGATACACCCGCCAATGTCGTGCTGTTTCCCTCGGCTCAGGACACCCGCGCGCCGTCGCTGACGGCGACCGAGAACAGCGCCTTTCACGAAATCGCCCGGCAGTTGTCCGCACGGCTCGAAGCCGACAGCAACCGCGCATCCGATATCCCGCAGCAGGACGCCAAAACGGACGACGCAGTGGCGGCCGATGCAAGCGCACCGACTTCTCCGGCCGGGCACTCTCCGTCCTCACCGATGGTGGAGCAGCCCGATCTCCCGCTGCATGCGTACGCAACGCAAGACGGGCAATTGCTCGATCACATTCCGGTCGGCATGCTGATCTATCAGATCGACCGGCTGATCCACGCCAACCGCGCCTTCCTCGAGCACACCGGCTTTGCGAGCCTCGCCGCGCTCGACGAGGCGGGTGGCCTTGATGCCTTGTACGTCGAGCCGGGCAATTCCGACGAAACGACGCAAGGCGGCACGCCGGTGCTGATTTCAACGTCAGGCACGGCGGCCGCGCCCGCGCGCCTGCATGCCGTGACATGGGACGGTGAAAGCGCGCATGCGCTGATTTTCGCGCCCGCGCAGAATGTCCACCCCCAGCGCGATCTCGCGCCAACCGCTGCTGCGGCATCCGCCGACCAGATCGGAGCGGATGAGATGGCGGCCATCCTGGAGACCACGGCCGAGGGCATCCTGATCTTCGACGCAGCCGGTCATATCAGTTCCTGCAACCGCAGCGCGGAGGCGCTGTTCAACGTGCGCAGCGGCGACGTCAAAGGCCGCCCGCTGACCGAGCTGTTCGCGCCGGAAAGCCAGCGCGCCATCCTCGATTATATCGACGGCATCAAGGCTTCGGGCGTGGCGAGCCTGCTCGATCAGGGACGCGAGGTGCTCGGCCGCACGCCGAGCGGCAGCACCGTGCCGCTGTCGATGACGGTCGGCCGCACCGGCGCCGAAACCGGCCGCTATTTTGCGATCTTCCGCGACACATCGCCGGTCCGGACAGGCGAACCCCAATCGGCCCGCCGCAGCAACGATCAACTCGCCAATGCAAAAGCGGAAATGCTGACGCGCCTCAGCCACGAGATCCGCGCGCCGGTCAACGCCATCATCGGATTTTCCGAGGTGATGATCGACGAACGGTTCGGGCCGCTCGGCAATGAGCGCTATGTCGACTACATGAAGGACATCCGCGCCTCGGGCGAGCGCGTCATCGCCATCATCGAGGACATGCTCAACCTGTCCCGGATCGAATCCGGCAAGCTCGATCTTGCCTTGGTCGATCAGGACATCAATCCACTGATCGAACAGTGCGTCGCGGTGATGCAGCCCCAAGCCAATCGCGAACGCATCATCATCCGGACCTCGCTCGCGCATGCGCTCCCGACCGTGCGGGCCGATACCCGCGCCCTGCGGCAGATCGCGCTCAACCTGATCGGCAACTCGATCCACCTCGCCAATGCCGGCGGCCAGGTGATCGTCTCCACCGCGCTGACCGATCGCGGCGACGTGGTGCTGCGGGTGCGCGACACCGGCCACGGGCTGAACGAGAGCGAAATTGCCGCAGCCATGGCGCCGTTCCACACGCCGGCGGCATCCGATCACCTGCTGTCGAACAACAGCGTCAGCCTGCCGCTGACCAAGGCCCTGGTTGAAGCCAATGGCGGCCAGTTCCACATCAAGAGCGCGCCGCAAATCGGCACGCTGATCGAGGTGGTTTTCGCGCATACGACAGCGCAAGCCATCTGAGCGGCCCGCACTTTGACCACAAACACCGACCGCGCTCTGGAATTCCTATAAACAGAGCATTGCGCGACACTGCGTCGCGCATCACCTTTTCATCCGCACGCTAGATAAGGACAGGCCTCGCGCGCCGCGTCAGCAAGCCCGCGCCGCAGCGAGACTGTTTTCATATTCGGCGGAGCTTCCCATGTCGCATTTTCGTCCCACCGGTGCAGCGATCCTGGCGTGCGCGTTTGTCTGGAGCGCAGCGCCCGCCTCGGCCCAATCGGGCGAGGTCAACGTCTACAGCTACCGCGAAACCAAACTGATGCAGCCGCTGTTCGATGCCTTCACCAAGGACACCGGCATCAAGGTCAACGTGGTGTCGGCAAGCTCCGGCCTCGAGCAGCGCATCAAGGCCGAGGGCGCCAACAGCCCGGCGGACGTGATGCTGACGGTCGATATCGGCCGCATCGACGGCGCGGTGAAAGCCGAGATTACCCAGCCGATCAAGTCCGAAATCATCGACAAGACCGTGCCGGCGCAGTATCGCGATCCGGATGGCCACTGGGCCGGGATCTCGATGCGCGCGCGCGTGATCTACGCATCGAAGGATCGGGTGAAGCAGGATGCGATCACCTATGAGGAGCTCGCGGACCCGAAGTGGAAGGGCAAGATCTGCATCCGCTCCGGCCAGCACATCTACAACAACGCGCTGTTCGCCGCCTATGTCGCCCATCACGGCGAGGCCAAGGCCGAGGAATGGCTGCGCGGCGTGAAGGCCAATCTGGCGCAGAAGCCCTCCGGCGGCGACCGCGAGACCGCGCGCGATGTCGCGGCCGGCAAATGCGACCTCGGCATCGGCAACACCTATTACTGGGCGCTGATGATGAACAACGACCCGGACAAGAAGCCGTGGGCGGAAGCCACCAAGGTGATCCTGCCGACCTTCGCGGGCGGCGGCACCCATGTGAACTTGTCCGGCGTACTGCTGATGAAGAACGCGCCGAACAAGGCCAACGGCGTGAAACTGATCGAGTGGCTGGCGGGGGAGACCGCGCAGAAAATGTACGCCGATGCGAATTACGAATATCCCATTCGCGCCGGCGTTGCGGTCAATCCGACAATCGCCGGCTACGGAACGCTCAACGCCGACAAGCTGCCGGTCTCCAAGATCGCGGAGAATCGCAAGACCGCGTCGACCCTGGTGGACAAGGTCGGCTTCGATCAGTGACCCGAGCGGCGTGTCCGTCTGACGATCGGAAGATGCCCGGCTTATACCGGGCATCCTTGTCTTGTCGGTCGCACGCGTGAAAAGACAAATACCTCGAAGGCGACCACCACGATCATGACGATGCGCGGCCCATATATTTTCCGGAATTGCCCGTCCCGATGACACCGGCACGCTCCACGGAAGCGATTGTTCTGCTAGCCGCCGGCCTTGCCGCGGCGCTGGTGGCGACCCCGGTGATCAGCATCGCCGTGCTGGCGCTGCAGCCGACGGCCGATCTGTGGTCGCATCTGCTCGCCTATGTACTGCCGGGCACCATCAGCGACACCGCGCTGCTGCTGGCCGGCGTCGGCGTGGTTACGCTCGTGATTGGCGCCGGCACGGCATGGCTGATGTCGTCGCACGATTTTCCGGGCCGCCGCTTTTTCGTCTGGCTGATGCCGATGCCGCTGGCGATCCCGACCTATATCGGCGCCTATGTCTATGTCGATCTGTTCGAGCCGCTCGGCCTCGCCCATCAAGCCCTCGGCACGGTGCTGATGCCAGCGACCGCGGCCGCGTGGCTGCCGAGCATGCGCTCGCTGCCCGGCGCCATCCTGATCATCGGCCTCGTGCTCTACCCTTACGTCTATCTTTCGACGCGAGCGATGTTCCAGACCCAGGGCACCGACGCCATCGAAGCGGCGAAGACTTTGGGCGCGCGGCCGCTGACCATCTTCTGGCGCGTCTCGCTGCCGATGGCTCGCCCGGCGCTTGCTGTCGGCCTCGCGCTGGTGGCGCTGGAGACGCTCAACGACATCGGCGCCAGCGAATATCTCGGCGTGCGCACGCTGACGGTCTCGATCTTCGCGACCTGGCTCAACCGCAGCAGCCTTGCGGGCGCCGCGCAGATTTCCGCATTCGCGCTGATCGTGGTCGCGCTGATTGTCATGCTGGAGCGGCAGGGCCGACGCCATCGTCTCTATGCCGACTCGGATCATCCGCAGATCGCGCGTTGCACCGCGCTGACCGGCGCGCGGCGCTGGCTGGCGACCCTCGCCTGCGCCCTGCCGGTGCTGCTCGGCTTTGTCGTCCCGCTGCTGTTTCTGGCGCGCGAGAGCCTGCGGCGCGGCCTCGTCTCGCACAGTTCCATCGCGCTGTGGCAAGATGCGCTCAGTTCGCTCGCCTTCGCCACCATCGCAACGCTGATCGCACTGGTGCTGGGACTCGCGAGCGTGCTGGCCCATCGCTGGTCGCCGACCTATTGGCGTGAGGTCCTCACCGGCCTTGCCCGCGCCGGCTATGCATTGCCGGGATTGGTGCTCGCGCTCGGCCTGCTGACGCCGCTGCTCGCGCTCGACAATGGCCTTAGCGCACTTCTCAAGACGCTCGGCTTCGCTTCGCCAGGCCTCGTCATCATCGGATCCGGCGCAGCCGTGGTGATCGCCTATGTGATCCGCTTTCTGGCGGTGCCGGCCGGCTTCATTCAGGCCGGCTTTGCCCGCATCCCGCGCGACTATGACGACAGCGCGCGGATTGCCGGCGCGCCGCAGGCGACCATCTTGCGGAAAATCCATCTGCCGCTGCTCACGCCCGCGTTGCTCGGCGGCGCGATCATCGTGTTCGTCGATTGTCTGAAAGAACTGCCGGCCACCCTGCTGCTGCGGCCGCTCAATGTCGAGACGCTCGCCACCTCGATCTATCAATATGCGAGCCGCGGCAGCTTCGAGGACGGCGCGCTCGCGGCGCTGCTGATCGTGGCCGCGAGCATTGGTCCGGTGGCGTGGCTGACGCGGTTTGCCGACGTGCCGACCGGGCCGGCGTAAGCAGGCTACCCCAGCGCCACGGTGTAATTGGCTTCGGTCTTGGCCTTGACCTCGTCGAGCGTCACGCTATCGGCCAGTTCGATCAACTGCATGCCGCCGGGGCCATGCTTGTCGATGGTGAACACCGCAAGATCGGTGATCACCAGATCGACCACGCCCTGCCCGGTCAGCGGCAACGTGCAGCGATGCAACAGCTTCGCACCGTCCTTGGCGCTGTGCTCCATCACCACCACGACGCGCTTGACGCCGGCGACGAGGTCCATCGCGCCGCCCATGCCCTTGACCATCTTGCCGGGGATCATCCAGTTGGCCAGATCGCCGTTCTCGGCCACCTGCATCGCGCCGAGGATCGACAGGTCGATATGCCCGCCACGCACCATCGCGAAGGAATCGGCGCTGGAGAAATAGCTGGTGGTCGGCAGTTCGGTCACCGTCTGCTTGCCGGCATTGATGAGATCGGGATCTTCCTCGCCCTCATAAGGAAACGGCCCGGTGCCGAGCATGCCGTTCTCACTCTGCAACTGCACATCCATGCCGTCCGGAATGTAGTTCGACACCAGGGTCGGAATGCCGATGCCCAAATTGACGTAATACCCGTCGCGCAATTCCTTCGCTGCGCGGGCCGCCATCTGTTCGCGGGTCCAGGCCATTGCAATCTCCTCTGAGAATCTTACGCGCGCTGGCGCACGGTGCGCTGCTCGATATGCTTCAGCGCCGGATCGGCCTGAACGATGCGCTTGACGAAAATACCGGGGGTATGGATCTGATCCGGATCGATCTCGCCCGCCGGCACCAGATGCTCGACCTCGGCGATGGTCATGCGCGAGGCGGTCGCCATCATCGGGTTGAAGTTCCGCGCGGTCTTGCGATAGACGAGATTGCCGGCGGTATCGCCCTTCCAGGCATGGACGATCGACAGATCGGCGAACAGCGAGCGTTCCATAACGTATTTCTCACCGTCGAATTCGCGAATCTCCTTACCTTCCGCGATCACCGTGCCGACGCCAGTCTTGGTGAAGAACGCCGGAATGCCCGCGCCACCGGCGCGAATGCGCTCCGCCAGCGTGCCCTGCGGATTGAATTCGAGTTCGAGCTCGCCGGCGAGATACATCTGCGCGAAGGTCTTGTTCTCGCCGACATAGGACGAGATCATCTTTTTGATCTGCTTGTTGGCGAGCAGTTGTCCCAGACCGATGCCATCGACCGCGGCATTGTTCGAGATCACCGTGAGATTCTTCACGCCAAGCTCGCCGATGGCGTTCGCCAGGGTCTCCGCGATCCCGCAGAGGCCGAAGCCGCCTGACATGATCGTCATGCCATCCTTGATGACGCCCTCAAGCGCCGATTTTGCGTCGGGAAAAACCTTGTTCATGTGCTGCAAACCCGGGGGAAAGAGAAATGGCGAGCGCGGCCGGTGGTCTCTATTAGGCTCAATCGCGAAAACTCGTCAATCGGACTCAACGGTGAGACGCGCCGCTCACCGCGCTTTCATTGACAGCTGCGCCAAAACGGCGATTTGACAGGTGGAACGAAGCACTTACGGCCTTGAAAGCGTCAAGAAAACCGATCAAGTTGCGCGCCATTGAATGCTGGCCGCCGGCGGCCGGTTTAGCCAGACCCTGATCGGATCGCCCACTTGACCATGGCCCACGGGATGAAGCGCCTCGGGACGCTTGCTGCGGCGGCTCTCGGCCTTTTGCTGGTCGGGCTGATGGCGGCATCCTGGCTGATCGATCGCGACCAGGTGCGCCGGGCCGTGGAAACCCAGATCCGCGCGGCCACCGGTCTCGACCTCGTGATCGGCGGCAAGACCGAAGTTTCGGTATTTCCGGCCAGCTATGTGACGCTGTATCAGGTCGGGTTCAAACACAGCGGCGATGGCGCCGACATGCTCACCGCCGAAGCCCTGACCGCCAATCTTGGTCTGCTGCCTATCCTGGCCGGGCATTTCGAGATCACCGATCTTTCCCTGCTCAATCCCAGGATCAACATCGTCCGCACCGCCGAGGGCGGCAGCAACTGGACGCCGATCCTCGACGCCCTCGCCCGCTCCATGAAGCCGGGCGGCAAGCCTGCGATCTCGTTCTCCGAAATCCGCATCATGCAGGGCGCCATCGATTATCGCGACGACGCACGGCAGATTTCGGAAAAACTGAGCGGCATCGATCTGTCGCTGGCGTGGCCCTCGATCGCGCGTTCCTTCGCCGCGACCGGCCATTTCGACTGGCACGGCGAGCGCCTCGAAAGCAGCCTGAGCGTGACCGACTTCGCCGCGGCGATTTCCGGCGAGCGCACCGGGCTGAAAGCACGACTGGTCGGCGCCCCGTTGAAACTCGCCTTCGACGGCATCATCGCCAACCGCAGCAGCCTGCTGCTCGAGGGAACGCTGACCGCGGACAGTTCCTCTCTTCGCAACCTGCTGCGCTGGACCGGGCACGGCCCGATCGGCGACGGCGGATTCGGGCGTTTCAATCTGAAAGCACGCGCCAATGTCGTCGGCGACTCCATCGCGCTCACCAATGTCAATGTCGATCTCGACGGCAACGCCGCCGAAGGCGTGCTGACCTACAACAGCACGACCGGCCGGCCGACGCTGCAGGGAACGCTGGCCGCCGACGCGCTCGATCTCACGCCCTATATCGGCGCGGTGCGGCTGCTCGCCAACGGCGCGCGGGACTGGAGCCGGCAAGCCTTCGATCTGCGCGGCCTGTCGGCGACCGACCTCGACATGCGCTTGTCCGCGGCAAAGGTCACCATCGGCTCGTCGAAGCTCGGGCGCACCGCCGTCGGCGCCAACCTGCGCAACGGTGCATTGGCGCTGAGCATCGGCGAGGCGCAGATCTATCGCGGCATCGTCAAGGGCTCGCTTGGCCTCACCCGAACCAATGACAATGCCGACATCAAGGCCCAATTCCGCTTTACCGATATCGACCTCGAAGCCGCCGTTAGCGAGATGTTCGGCGCACGCAAACTGAGCGGGCGCGGCGACCTCGGCGTGTCGCTGGAGGCGTCCGGCGCCAATCCCTTCAGCCTCGCGCAATCCTTGACCGGCGCCGCGACGCTGACCGGACACGACGGCGCCATTTCGGGCTTCAATGTCGAACAATTGCTGCGGCGTCTGGAGCGCCGTCCACTGTCGGGGGCGGGCAATTACCGCAGCGGCACCACGCCGTTCAACACGCTGAAGGTCGCGCTCAGCATCGATCATGGCGTCGCGACCGCCGATGAAGTCCAGATCGAAGGACCGGGAACGCGCGTGGCCATCACCGGCACGACTTCCATTCCGTCACGTGAATACGATCTGAAAGGCGTGGCAAGCCTGGTGCCGGTCTCCGACAACACACAAGCCTTTCAACTGCCGTTCGTGGTGCAAGGCCCGTGGGACGATCCGCTGATCTTCCCGGATTCCGACATCCTGATCCGCCGCTCGCCGGCCACCGCGCCGCTGCTGGATTCGCTCAAGGGCCATTCTGCGCGCGATGCGGTCAAGGCCGTCATCGACCGTTTCACCGGCAACAAGAAAACGCAGTCTGACGGCGCGCACGGCGGCACCACTAACGGATCAGCCGCGCACACACCTCCATCACCGAGCACGGCCAATCCGCCGGCCGCGGCTCCGTCACAGCCTCCCGCCGCCAACGCCAATTAAAGCGGCGCGGCGCTTTCGCCCTGCCTGCTCGATAGTTTCGATGCGAGCGACGCCGCAACGATGACGGCCGCGACACCCGCGATCACCAGCGTGCAGATCGCGTTGATCTCCGGCTTCACCCCAAGCCGCACCTCCGAATAGATCCGGATCGGCAGTGTCGAGGAGCCGGGGCCGGTGGTGAAGCTCGCGATCACCAGATCGTCGAGCGACAGCGTGAAGGCCAACATCCACCCCGCCACAATCGAGGGCAGGATCAGCGGCAGCGTGACTGCGACGAAAGCCCGAGCCGGTCCGCAACCCAGATCCATCGCCGCTTCCTCAAGACTGCGGTCGAGGCCGCCGAGCCGCGATTGCACCACGACGGTGACGAAACACATCGTCAGCGTGGTGTGGGCGATGGTGACGGTCCAGAATCCGCGCTCGGCATTGACCGCGACGAACAACAGCAGCAGCGACAGGCCGGTGATCACCTCCGGCATCACCAGCGGCGCATACAGCATGCCGGAGAACAGCGTCCGGCCGCCGAAGCGCCCGCCGCGCGACAGCGCAACGGCCGCGAGCGTGCCGAGCAGGGTCGCCAGCGTCGCCGACATCACGCCGACCCGCAGGCTCATCCACGCCGCCGACAGCATCGCTTCGTTGTCGAGGAGTTCGCGATACCAACGCAGCGACCAGCCGCCCCATACCGTCACCAGACGCGAGGCATTGAAGGAATAGATCACCAGAATGACGATCGGCAGGTACAGAAACGCAAGGCCCAGCACCAGCGAGACGATGTTGAAGGACGAGGGCCTGGTCAGTGGGCGAACGGCCATGATCAGCGCGCCCGCTCGAGCTGCCGGCTCTGCAGCTTCTCGTAGACCAGAAGCGGCGCGAGCAGCAGCACCAGAAGAACGATGGCAATCGCCGAGGCGACCGGCCAATCCTTGTTGGTGAAGAATTCAAGCCACAGCATCTGGCCGATCATCATCCGGTCCGATCCGGCCAGCAGGTCCGGAATCACGAACTCACCCGCGATCGGGATAAAGCACAGCAGCGCCCCGGCCCCCACGCCCGACAACGACAACGGGAACGTCACCAGCCAGAATGCCTTCAGCCGCGAGCAGCCAAGATCGGCGGCGGCTTCGAGCAACGAACCGTCCATCTTCGACAGCGTGGCGTAGAGCGGCAGGATCATGAACGGGAAATACGAATAGACGATGCCGATATACATCGCCGTGTCGGTGGCGAGCCATGTCAGCGGCTTGTCGATGACATGGAGAGCAAGCAGCAGCGAATTGAACAGGCCGTCATGCTGCAGAATGTTGATCCAGGCGTAGATGCGGATCAGGAACGAGGTCCAGAACGGCACGATCACCAGCGTCATCGCGATCGGCTGCCAGCGCGGCGGCAGACGGCTCATGCCGTACGCGACCGGATAGCCGATTGCGAGCAGCATGGCGGTGGAGGCAATGGCGACGAAAAGACTGCGGAGATAGGAGAAGATGTAGATATCGTCCGACACCAGCAGCTTGAAATTCTCGGCCGAGAACATCGTGAACGCGGACGCCGCCGCGTCCCGGCCGGCAGCGAGGTCGAATGTCGGCAGATAGGGCGGCTGCGCGATCGTGGTTTGCGACAGCGCGATCTTCAGCACAAAGCCGAACGGCACCAGGAAGAACAGCAGCATCCAGGCATAGGGTGCGATCGCCGCAAATCGTGCCGGCCGGGTGAAGATGTTCCGCGCGCTCATTGCTCGAGCACCACGCAATCATCCGGCGCGAACGAGGCGATGACGCGCTGTCCCGTGACAAAGGCTTCGGAGGCACGCCGCGTCGCATTTGGGGTCGAGACCCGCAACGCAACACCGTTGTCCAGTGTCACCCGATAGACCGACGCACCGCCAAGATAGCCGATTTCGGCGATGCGGCCCGCATAGGCGTTGACCGCGCCTTGCGGCGCGGCGTCAGCGGACAGCATGATTTTCTCCGGACGCACCGCGATCGCGACCGCCGCGCCGACTTTCGCCGATCCGCCGGCGATCACCGAGGCGCCGCCTTCGGATGCCACCGTCACGCGGCCGTCGCTGAATTGCGCGACTCGTCCCTCGATAAGGTTGATGTCGCCGACAAAGCCCGCGATCCAACGCGAGTTCGGCGCTTCATAGAGCGTACGTGGCGCCGCCACCTGCACCAGGCGTCCACCGTCCATGACGCCGATGCGGTCGGCCATAGTCATCGCCTCGCTCTGATCATGCGTCACGACAATGAAGGTCATGCCGAGCTGACGCTGCACTTGCAGCAGCTCGGCCTGGGTCTCTTCGCGCAGCTTCTTGTCGAGTGCGCCGAGCGGCTCGTCCAGCAACAACATGCGCGGCCGTCGCGCCAGCGAACGCGCCAGCGCCACGCGCTGACGCTGTCCGCCCGAAAGCTGATCGGGGCGGCGCTTTTCCATGCCCTGCAGCCGCGCGAGCGCGACCATTTCCGCGACCCGCGCCGTGATATCGGATTTCGGCAAGCCCGCGCGCTTCAACCCGAACGCGATATTGGCTTCTACGCTGAGATGCGGGAACAGCGCGTAGCTCTGGAACATCATGTTCACGGGGCGCAGATGCGGCGGCACCGGCGCGATATCTTGTCCGTCGAGATAGATCTGCCCGTCGTCGGGGGTTTCGAATCCGGCCAGCATCCGCAGCAGCGTGGTCTTGCCACAACCGCTCGGCCCCAGCAGCGCGAAGAACTCGCCGGCGCCGATCTCAAGCGACAGGCGGTCCACAGCCGTCACGCCGCCAAAGCGCTTGCTGACATCGTTGACGCGCAACAACACGGCGCGGCGCTGTTCCGGCAGATCGCTGGTCATCGGCCCCTCCCCGCCTCGCGCCCTATCACGATAACGCGCACCCGTTCAAGCATCGGGACGCCTCGCGCCAATAGGTCGCGATCGGCCCGCCGGCGAAACGGCGAATTATGGGTGAAAGCCGCGGATTCAGCCGGTCTTGCGCACCATCGCCGGCGGCGTGCGCGGCGTGCGGCCGACCCAGGCATCGTATTGCGCGATCGACGCCGGCTTGCCGAGGAAATAGCCCTGCACCTGATCGCAGGATTCCACCGCCAGGAAGCTCAACTGCTCCTGGGTCTCGACGCCTTCAGCAACGATAGAGATGTCGAGACCATGGCCGAGCCCGATCATCGAGCGGATGATCGCGGCGGATTGCGAGTTGCGGCCGAGATTCATCACGAAGGTCCGGTCGATCTTGATCTTGTCGAACGGGAAGGCTTGCAGATAGGTCAGCGACGAGTATCCGCTGCCGAAATCGTCCATCGCGATACGCACGCCAAGCGCTTTCAGGCGGCGCAGCAGCGCCAGACCGCGATCGAAATCGTCGATCAGCACGCCTTCGGTGATTTCAAGCTCGAGGCGACCGGGGGTGAGGCCCGTTTCGAGCAGAATCGAATGCACCAGGCTGACAAGATCTCCGTGCATGAATTGCGCTGGCGACAGGTTGACGGAGATTTGCAGACGGCGCGGCCATGAAGCCGCCTCGCGGCAAGCCTCGCGCAAAATCCACTCGCCCATCTCGACAATCAGGCCACTTTCCTCGGCGAGCGGAATGAAATCGCCGGGTGATATGGAGCCGCGGGTCGGATGGATCCAGCGCGCCAGCGCCTCGAACCCGATCACATCGTCGCCGGTGGGCTGATGGCGGGCATGCGCCTGCGGCTGATAGTGCAGCAGCAATTCGCCGTTGCGGATCGCCTTCGACAGATCCTGGTGCAGGGCGCGGCGGTTGCGAATCTGCTGATCCATCTCCGCTTCGTAGAAGCTGACGGAGCCACGCGACTTCGCCTTGGCACGAAACAGCGCGGCATCGGCGTTGGCGAGCAGCGAGGCGCCGTCGGTGCCGTTGCGCGGGAAGATCGAAATGCCCATGGTCAGACCGACACGAATGATCTTGCCATCGAGCACGAATTCTTCGCCGATCATCTGGGACAGGTGGCTGGTCACGGTCTTGGCGGCGTCCGGCTGCGCGCCGTCGATGATCAGGCCATATTCGTCGCCGCCGAGGCGGGCGACGACACCACCCTCGACCGCCCGCTCGATCCGCTTGGAAACCTCGATCAGCAGCTTGTCGCCAATCTCATGGCCGAAGACGTCGTTGACTTCCTTGAAGCGGTCGAGGTCGACCGAGACCACCGCAAATTCCTCGTTGCTGCCGCTGCAGGCATCGATCAACTGCTCCAGCGCCTGCAGGAAGGCGGCGCGATTGGGCAGCCCGGTCAGGCCGTCATGATAAGCCATATGCGCCATCCGCGACTCGGTCTCGCGGCGGTCGGTGATATCCTCGCTGGTCTTGATCAGATATTGCGGCTTGCCGGCCTCATCAAACACGGTGACACGCCGCGTCGCGAACAGGCGGAGTCCCGCGTCGGTCGGGATCGGATGTTCCTCGGTGACGAGGCCGCCCTGCTTCACGGCCGCGTCGTCGCGCATCGAGATGAATTTGGCGGCCGCCTCGGGGTGCACGTCCTCAACCGTATGGTCGATGACTTCGGCGCGCGTGCGGTTGAGGATGGCTTCGGCGCTGCGGTTGGCCAGCACAAATTTTCCGTCGCTAAGACGCTTGACCAACAGCGCGGCGGGAATGTTGTCGACCACGAGCTCGAGGAACTTCTTGGTGCTTTGCACTTCGAGGGACATCGCCTTGCGACCGGTCATGTCCTCGAGCATCGCAATCAGATATTCGGGCTCGCCATGCTCGTTGCGGACGATGATCCGATTGCTGACGATGTCTCTGATGCCTCCGCCATGATCGACGGAAAATTCGTGGCGACACTGGCCGGTCGGAGATTCGATCGCATCGCGATCATGCTGCCTGAAGCCCGCGGCAATCTCGGCGGAGAACAGTTCGGCAGGCGTGCGCCCTATGATCTGATCCCTCGGCCGGCGCGTCAGTTGTTCGAACGCCCGGTTGACCAGCGTAAAGCGGCCATCCTCGATCGTCTTGGCGACCACGCAGACCGGGATGTTGTCGATGACCGATTCCAGGAAATTCTTGGCCGCCGCAAGTTGCGTGGACAGAGCGCGCTGCTCGGTGCAATTCTCGTGCGTCGAGACCACGCCGCCGCTCGGCAGGATATGGCGCTTGACGGAAATCGACCGCCCATTCACCAGATTGCAGACGTGTCCTTCATTGTCCGCGGCGTCCCTCGAATAGTGATCGATGCTGCCGGCGAACGTGCCGCGCTCCGCACGCAGGGCCAGCAGATCGCGCCCGGTCATGCCCTTGCGGATATCGGCGCGGGTCAGTCCGTAGAGTTCGAGATACCGATCGTTGCAATAAACCACGCGCTGCTGCGCGTTCAGCATCACGATGCCCTGGCTGAGATTGTTCAGCGCCGAGGCGACAAAAAACTCGCGGCGGGCATTGGCGCGCCTCGCCTTGCGCAGCGCCGCCATGATCCAGAGCACGAGGCCGCCCAGAAAAACGAAAATGACAAAGCCGGTGATGAGCATCTGCCAGATCATCACCACGGCCTCTTCAGGACGGTGCTCGACGGTCAGATTGTCGGATGCGAACGGTGCCCATGCGCGCGCGACCTGCGAAGACAGGAGCATAAAGAGGCAGCCCCCGCCCGCGCGGAGTGCCTTCGATCCCGCCTGCTTTTGCCAAATCGACATTGTGTCTCGCAGAAACCTTCATGCGAAGTCTCTGGCTGAAGCAGTTTGAATCAGGTAAACGTGTACCCTCTGAGCGGGCAGTTATTTCTCAAGCGCAGCCAATTGGTCCCGCATGCTTAACGCCCTCCTAATGACAGTCCCCCTGACCGATGCCGGCCCAATCTGAACCGCGTGCTCGCCCGCACCGCCGCGGCCGCAACAGGAGGCGGCATGGATCATATTGAGTGCGTCGTCGTCGGAGCGGGAGTGGTCGGTCTGGCGATTGCCCGGCGGCTGGCGCAGGCCGGCCGAGAGGTGGTGGTGCTGGAGGCGGCGGCAGACATCGGCACCGGCACCTCGTCGCGCAACAGCGAAGTGATCCACGCCGGCATCTATTATCCCGCCGGCAGCCTGATGGCGCGGCTGTGCGTCAGCGGCAAACAGGCCCTGTATGAATTCTGCGCCGCTCATGGCGTGCCGCATCGCCGCTGCGGCAAGCTGATCGTCGCCACCTCGGAGCAGGAAAGCGCCAGACTGCTGGAGATCAAGGCGCGCGCCGAAGCCAACGGCGTCACCGACCTTGAGGTGCTCACCGCCGGCGAGGCTCAGGCGCGCGAGCCGGCCCTCGCCTGTGTCGGGGCACTGCTGTCCCCTTCAACCGGCATCATCGACAGCCATGCCTACATGCTGGCGCTACGCGGCGATGCGGAGAATAGCGGGGCGGCTTTCGCCTTCCGCGCCCCGTTGCTTCACGTCAAGGCGGACACCGGCGGGTTCATCGTCGAAGCCGGCGGTGAAGAGCCTCTCACCATGACATGCCGCCTGCTCGTCAACGCGGCCGGCCTGCAGGCCACCGCCGTGGCGCGCCTGATCGACAGCCTTCCGCTCGCACACATTCCGCCGACATATTTCGCCAAGGGCAACTACTTCAGTTGCACCCGGCGGGCCCCGTTCTCGCACCTGATTTATCCGGTGCCCGAACCCGGCGGGCTCGGCGTCCATCTGACGCTCGACATGGCCGGTCAGGCGCGGTTCGGTCCGGATGTCGAATGGGTGGACACGCTCGACTACGCGGTCGATCCGGCACGCGCGGAGCGCTTCTATCCGGCGATCCGGCGCTATTGGCCCGATCTGCCGGATGGCGCGCTGATCCCGGCCTACTCCGGAATCCGGCCCAAGATCGTGCCTCCGGCGGTCGCGGTGCAGGATTTCCTGATCCAGGACCGCCAGTCTCACGGGCTCAACGGATTGATCAACCTGTTCGGCATCGAGTCGCCGGGGCTGACGTCATCCCTGGCGATCGCCGATCATGTGATGACGCTGCTCGACGCCTGACTGGAGCACGGATTTCCGGCCCCGGCTCTGAAGCCGATTATTCCGTACATCCACCACGCGCCGGATGATGGGACATCACCGGCGAGTGTCGGTTTCAGGTGAATGCGGAATTTGATTCCGGTGCTTCAGTGGACTGTCGCGCCCTTGGCGAGTTTGATGCGCTCGATTTCGTCCTTCAGGACCAGCTTGCGACGCTTCAGTTCGATGATCCGGCTGTCGTCGGTCGACAGATGCCGGAGGGCTTCGTGCAACTCGTTTTCGAGACTGCGGTGCTTGCGTTCCAGTTCAACGAGATGCGCCTCAATTGCCATAAGAAGTCTCCTTCTCTCGTGGGCCCCGGTGGAAATCTGGACAAATCAGTCTACATCATCGTTTCAAACTGTCGACTGGGGATAGATGAAACGACCGCTCGGATTTCTCCGTGTTCGCAATGAAGTACTGAAATGCTATTGCGACATTTTAGCCAAATCAGGACTATTTGAGGACGGCTGGCTCTCGGGTGCTTTTTCTGCAATGAAGACAAGGCACCGTTCGGCTGAGTCCGCGATGCAGCTACCTGTTGCGCGTCACTGCGCAAACGATCACGTCGGGACGCCACTTAAGTCGATACGCCATGGCAGAGCAGGACAATCACGAATTTGGCCTCGAGCTTGCGAGGTTGCAGCAGGAACATCGCGACCTCGACGCTGCGATCGAGGCGCTGCAGCATTCGCCGGCGCCGGACCTGCTGCGGTTGCAGCGCTTGAAGAAACGAAAGCTGCAGTTGCGCGACCGCATCGCCTTTCTGGAAGATCAGATTACCCCCGACATCATCGCCTGACACCCGGATCGGGCCGCGTGGCCGTTTTGTCACGCGCCGGCCGTGGCTTCGGCAAAGCTGCATTCCCGGTGGATTTTGCCGGCACTTACCGATATTGACCATGAATGCAGCGAGGCTCCCGCGCCGGTTGTCCGGCACCGGCCCGCCTCTATAATCCCTTGCTCTTTTTCCGGATTCCTCTGACCAGCCGCCATGTCCCCTCCCGTCGCCATCATCATGGGAAGCCAGTCCGACTGGGAGACCATGCAGCATGCCGCCGCCACGCTGACCGCGCTTGAGATCGCCCATGAGCGGCTGATCGTTTCCGCCCACCGCACGCCGGACCGCCTGTATGCCTTCGCCAAGGGGGCAAAAGCGGCGGGCTTCAAGGTCATCGTCGCCGGCGCGGGCGGCGCGGCCCATCTGCCCGGCATGACCGCGGCGCTGACCGAACTGCCGGTGTTCGGCGTTCCGGTGGAATCCAAGGCGCTGTCGGGCGTCGATTCGCTTTATTCAATTGTGCAAATGCCCGCCGGCATTCCGGTCGGCACCTTGGCCATCGGCAAGGCCGGCGCTATCAATGCGGCGCTGCTCGCTGCAAGCGTTCTGGCGCTCACCGACACCAAGCTTGCCGCACGGCTCGCCGCCTGGCGCAAGCAACAGACCGAGGCCGTCAAGGAACGGCCGGAGGATTCCGCGTGACATCGAACAAGCAGGTGGCGCTGAAGCCCGGCGACACCATCGGAATTCTCGGCGGCGGACAATTGGGACGGATGCTGGCATTGGCCGCGGCCCGTCTTGGCCTCAAGGCCCAGGTGTTTTCTCCCGATCCGGACTCGCCCGCCTTCGACGTGGTGCAACACGCGACCTGTGCCGAATATGCCGACGTCGAGGCGCTGGAACTGTTCGCCGCCGACGTCGACGTCATCACCTACGAATTCGAGAACGTGCCCGCCGCCACCGCGATGATCCTGTCGGCGCGGCGCCCGGTGCTGCCCAACACCAAGGTGCTGGAGACCACGCAGGACCGGATCGCCGAGAAGGATTTCGTCACCGCGCTCGGCATCCCGACCGCGCCCTACGCCAGCGTCGCCTCAGCGCAGGACCTGATCGACGCCATCGGCAAAATCGGCTTGCCCGCCGTGCTGAAGACGCGCCGTTTCGGCTATGACGGCAAGGGCCAAATCCTCGTCCGCGAAGGCGACGATCCGCGGATCATCTGGCAGGGGCTTGCCACCAAATCGGCCATCCTCGAGGGCTTCGTCCCGTTCGAGCGCGAGGTTTCGGTCATCGCCGCCCGCGGCGCCAATGGCGAGGTGGTCTGCTTCGACGTCACCGAGAACGTGCACAAAGACCACATCCTGAAGACCTCGCACGCCCCCGCAGCCATTTCCGAAGCGCTAGCCGCGCAGGCCCGCGACATCGCCGGCAAGATCGCGACCGCCCTCGACTATGTCGGCGTGCTGGCGGTGGAGCTGTTCGTCGTGACCAGCGGCAAGGAACCGACCCTGCTGGTCAACGAGATCGCACCGCGCGTCCATAATTCAGGACACTGGACGCTGGACGGCGCTTCGGTCTCGCAGTTCGAGCAGCACATCCGCGCGATCGCGGGCTGGCCGCTGGCCCAGCCGGTGCGTCATGGTTCGGTGACCATGACCAACCTGATCGGGAACGAGGTTCTGGATTACGGACAGTGGCTGACCAGGCCCGGCGCCACCGTCCATCTCTACGGCAAGGGCACCCCGCGGCCCGGCCGCAAGATGGGGCATGTTACCGAGGTGAAGCCGCGCTAATCGCGTGTTTCAGTTTGCTCGGAACGTCATGCGCGGGCTTGACCCGCGCATCCATCGCAAAGAAAAATTTTTGAAGGATGGATTGCCGGGCAAGCCCGGCAATGACGAATCCCGTTTCCATCAAAACTGAAACGCGTCAGCCGTTATATCGGAGGTGAGGCTGAAGCCCCTACGTCCGCCCCTCGACGATGCCGGCCGGCTCGTCGCTCAGCCAGCGATAGACCACACCGCCGATGACGCCGCCGATCAGCGGCGCGACCCAGAACAGCCAGAGCTGCTGCACCGCCCAGCCGCCGACGAACAAAGCGGGAGCGGTGCTGCGCGCCGGATTCACCGAGGTATTGGTGACCGGAATGCTGACGAGATGAATCATGACAAGCGCGAAACCGATGGCGAGCGGCGCGAAGCCTGCCGGGGCCTTGCCATGGGTCGCGCCCATGATGACGAACAGGAACATCGCGGTCATGACCACCTCGCAGACGAAACCGGCCATCAGTCCGTATTTACCGGGCGAGTGATCGCCATAGCCGTTGGAGGCGAAACCGCCGGCGAGATCGAAGCCCGCTTTGCCGCTGGCGATGACATAAAGCACCGCCGCACCGAGGATCGCGCCAAGCACCTGCGCGATGATGTAGGGAACGATCTGGCTGCTCGGGAAGCGGCCACCCGCCGCCAGCCCGACCGTCACAGCGGGGTTGAGATGGCAGCCGGAAATATGGCCGATGGCGAAAGCCATAGTGACGACGCTGAGGCCGAAGGTGAACGCCACGCCCAGCAGTCCGATGCCGACCTGCGGAAAGGCCGCCGCCAGGACCGCGCTGCCGCAGCCCGCGAAGGTAAGCCAGAAGGTGCCGATCAGCTCGGCGGCATATTTTTTCGCGTTCATCTCTCGTCTCCCGGAACGGTGACCGATCTGTGGAACAGAGCCCTGATTCCGGGATTTGAACTCTCTAAAATCCGGAGAATCAGATCCTGATCGCCCCAATTTGCCCCGGATTTGCGACATTCGTATCCCCCAAAAACCCTGTCCACAGACGTGGACACCCGCCCCCTGATCTGGTAGAAACCGGGCTTCGACGTGAAGGGCTTTGCCTTTGGCGACCCTTTCTTACGTCCCCATTTTCAAGCTTTTGAACCGTAAAGGATGCCGCGTGCAGGTTCTCGTTCGCGATAACAATGTCGACCAGGCTCTCAAGGCGCTGAAGAAGAAGATGCAGCGCGAGGGCATTTTCCGCGAAATGAAGCTTCGCGGTCATTACGAAAAGCCGTCGGAAAAGAAGGCCCGCGAGAAGGCGGAAGCCGTTCGCCGCGCCCGCAAGCTGGCGCGCAAGAAGCTGCAGCGCGAAGGCCTGCTGCCGATGAAGCCGAAGCCGGTGTTCGGTGCCGGCCCCGGCGGCGATCGTGGTGCTGCCGGCCGCAGCGCCGGGCCGCGCGCTCCGCGCTAAGCCGTCCGACAATTTTCAAAAACAAAAACGCGGGCCACAAGCCCGCGTTTTTGCTTTGAAGAGGTGGACGCCCGCAAGCCGGACAGGCCTGCCCGGCGACTAGCCGCTAGAGCATGCCCCCGAAAAGCGGAAACCGGTTTTCGAAAAAGATCATGCTCGATCAAACAAAAAGATAAGCGACGAGTCTGTTTCAACGCAGTTGAAACAGACTCTAGCCGTTCAGATTGAGCCACACCGCCTTCGGTTCGGTGAAATGTTCGAGCGCGGCGGTGCCATGCTCGCGGCCCAGGCCGGAATCGCCCGACCCGCCCCACGGCAGACGCACATTGGTGTAGCCGTAGGTGTTGAGCCACACCGTGCCCGCCTTGGCGCGCTTGGCGAACCGCTGCAGGCGGCCGATATCCTTGCTCCACGCGCCGGCGGCGAGACTGAACGCGGTGCCGTTGGCAATGCGGATCGCGTCGTCCTCATCCTTGAACTTGATGACGCTGACCACCGGCCCGAAGATCTCCTCCTGCGAAATCCGCATCTCGTGCTCGACGTTCGCGAACACCGCCGGGCTGATGAAATAACCCCGCTCACCGACCCGCTGACCGCCGGTGACCAGCGTAGCGCCCTCCTTCTGGCCGATATCGACGTAATCGAGAATGCTGTTCATCTGCTTCTCGGAAATCACCGGCCCAAGCGAGGTGGCGCGATCGGACAGATCGCCCATCCGCAACGACCTGGCGCGTTGTGTCAGGCGCTCGACGACTTCGTCATAGACCTTCTCCTGCACCAGCACGCGCGAGCCCGCCGAGCAGACCTGACCGGCGTTGAAGAAGATTCCGGACGCCGCCGCGCGGGTCGCGGCCACGAGGTCGGCATCGTCGAAAATGACATTGGCCGACTTGCCGCCAAGCTCCAGCGACACGCGCTTGAAGCTGCCGGCGGCACCGCGCATGATTCCGCGTCCGACACCCGGCGAGCCGGTGAAGGTCACCATGTCGACGTCCGGATGATTGACCAGCGCGTCGCCCACGACGCGCCCCGGACCCGGCACGATGTTGAGAACGCCGGTCGGCAGACCGGCCTCGAGCGCAAGCTCGCCGATCCGAAGCGCCGACAGCGAGGTAAGCTCCGCCGGCTTCATCACCACGGTGCAACCGCATGCGAGCGCCGGCGCGAGCTTCCACATGCCGATCATCAGCGGGAAATTCCACGGCACGATCGCCGCCACCACGCCGACCGGCTCGCGCATCGTGTAGGTCAGCGCGTCGTCGCGGGTCGGCACCACTTCGCCCAGGATCTTGTCGGCCCAACCGGCATAGTAGGTCAGCGTATCGATCGCGGCGGGAAGATCCTGACGCAGAACGCCGGCGATTGGCTTGCCGGCATCGAGGCTTTCCAGCCGGGCGATCTCGTCGGCGTGCCGCGTCATCAGGTCCGCAAGCCGCAGCAGGATGTGACCGCGCTCGGCCGCGCGCATGGTGCGCCACCGCCCCTCGAAGGCGCGGCGCGCGGCGGCGACCGCGCGATTGACGTCGGCCTCGCCGGCCTCCGCGACCGTTGCGATCACCTCTTCCGTCGCCGGATTGATCGACTTGAAGGTCCGGCCGGATGCCGATGCGACGTGACGACCGTCGATCAGGAGCAGCTTGCTCGGGATGTGTGCGTCGGCGCGCGTTTCGGCATGGTCCAGCTTATATGCTAATGACATCATATTTCCTCCGTTGTTGCATCCAGCATGGGAAGGAAATATCCTTTGGTAAATATGATAAATCACGCCGATGTCCTTGGCTGATATGATCAAAAATTCATATAGAGAGGCACCGTGCTGAACATCGAGATCGAAACCATCTGGCGGTTTCACAAGGAGGGTAGCCCGCAGACCGCAGTGGTGATGCTCGGAATCCTCAATGAGATCCGGCAAACCGGGAAACTCACCAGCGCGGCGGCACATGCGCGCCTGTCGTATCGGCATGTGTGGAATCTGATCGAGCAATGGTCCGACTTCTTCGGCGTGCCGCTGGTGGAACGGCAACGGGGCAAAGGCACCACGCTGACGCCGTTCGGCGAAAGGCTGGTGTGGGCCGGCCAGCGGCTCGAGGCGCGCCTCGGCCTGCAGCTTGAAAACCTCGCGCAGGAGCTCGCTACCGAGATCAAGCCGTTCCTGCATCAGCAGCCATCGGTGATCCGCGTACACGCCAGCCACGGCTTTGCGGTGTCCAAGCTGCGCGAACTTTTCGATCGCGTACCCGGCATCGGCGTCGACCTGCGTTATGTCAGCAACCAGAACTCGCTGGTGTCGCTGGCACAGGGCGCATGCGATCTGTCGGGCGTGCATCTGCCGCGCGGCGAACTGCGTCCGCGCAACATCGCAACTCTCGCCGAATGGCTCGACCCGCGGGAAGACCGCGTCATCAGTTTCGTGACGCGCGAGATGGGACTGATGGTCCGGCGCGGCAATCCGCTGAAGATCAACTCGCTGAACGATCTCATCGAGCGGAAAGCCCGTTTCGTCAACCGCGATCACGATTCAGGAACGCGCCTGCTGTTCGACCAGTTGCTCGACCTCAGCAAGATCAAACCGTCCAGGATCAACGACGCGCAGCAGATGGAATTCACCCACGCAGCGGTTGCGGCCTATGTCGCCAGCGACATGGCCGACGCCTGTTTCGGCGTGGAAGCCGCCGCACGCCAGTTCGGGCTCGATTTCATTCGCCTGCTGACCGAGGATTATTTTTTCGTCGGACGCCGCTCATTCCTCGAGACCGAACCGATGCAACGCATCATCGAGATCATGAAGGGTAGTGAATTTCACGACGCCGTCGCCACGCTTCCCGGCTATCTGGCAAGCAATGCCGGCCATGTCAGCACGGTGAAGGAGTTTCTCGAACAGGTCGCGGTCCCGCAGCAGCAGCCCGCCCCCTCGAAAAAACCGCCCGCGAAGAAGCCGAAGAAGACCGTTCGCAAGGCGGCTGCCAAAGCCTAGTGCGGCACCACCGACTGCAACACCGAGCGCGCGGCGGACACCACGTCTTCGGCGACCGATTTATTATCCTTGGCGCGCAGATCCAGCGGACGCTCGGGAATGTCGGCGGGCGGCGTGAGGCCCGCACGTTCATCATCCATCGTCCGGACCGGCGATGGCGTCGCGACCGGCATCGGAGCCGCCGGGATCGCGATCTCCCGCACCGGAGGCTGCGCCGTGGCGGCGGCGGGCGGTAGTGACTGCACGGGCGCCACGACAGTCGCCGGCGCGACCACCGCCGGAGGAGGCGTATAGACGACCGCATTGACCCTGGCGCGCTCGGGCATCTTGTCTGCGGTCTTGCTATCAAGCGATCTGGTTGCCTCCGCCGCGCGCGGCTGCTCGGCGCGCAGGCGCTCGATGGCGGCCCGCGCGATGTCATTGGCGTCACGCCGATCCTCGGCGGAAGCGGCTTCCGCCGGCGCGGCGGACTTGGCAGCGGCCTTCTCCTTCGCGGCGAGCGGGTGATGGCGCGGATTGCGGGACGCGGCCTTCTCGTTCGGCGTATCGGTTTCGTCGGCCTTCGCGGTTTCCGACTTCGCCGGCTCAGGCTTGCGAGCCTCCGAACGCACAGGCTCGCTCCGGGCGAGCTCAGGCTTGGATAGCTCGGACTTGGCGGCCTCGGATTTGGCAGGCACGGCGGGAGCGGCAGCCGCGGCGGGCGGCTTGTTGTCGGCGGCGGGCCTGGCGTTGATGTAATGCGTGACGATGTAAGCGCCGACCACGGTCGCGACGATGGAAGGGATCACTTCCATGAAATATTTCGACAGCAATTTCCTGATCATCATCAAACCACTTCCCCGCGCGCCGTCTGCATGCCGGAACTTTGGGGCCGATTAAGGGATCAACTGCGACCGATCGGTGGCAATCGGAGGCGGTGTAGGTTTGAAAACTTTTCGGACGGTTAAGGCGCGAACACCAGGAAGAGAAACATCGCGAACACAAGCGTGTGAACCATGCCGAACAGGATGTTGCTGCGGCCGGTCCCGAAGGTGAGCAGGCTGAGCAAGATGGTGATGACCAGCAGCACCATTTCCTGCGGGCCGAGGCCGAGAACCAGTGGTTTATCGAGAACATACGCCGTCGCCGAGACCGCCGGAATGGTCAGGCCGATGGTGGCGAGCGAGGAGCCGAGCGCGAGGTTGATGCTCTTCTGCAGGTCGTTCTTGCGCGCCGCGCCCAGCGCAGCAATGCTCTCCGGCAACAGCACCAATGCGGCAACGACAATGCCGGCAAAGGCCGGCGGCGCGTTGATCGCCGCCGCACCGGCATCGACCACCTGCGAAAACACCTTGGCCAGCAACACCACGGCGACCAGCGAAACCAGCAGCAACACCGCGCTCGCGATCAACACGCCGGGCGAGGTCACGGCGTGAGCGTCGTCGTCCCTCTCGCCGAAGATGAAATAATCACGATGGCGAACGGTCTGGGTATAGAGAAAAACGCCATACAGGATGATGGTGACGACGCTGACGAACCCGAGTTGGGTTGCGGAATAGACCGGCCCCGGCGTCGTCAGCGTATAGTTCGGCATGATCAGCGTGATGGTCGCGAACACGATCAGCACGCTGAGATAGAGGTTCGCGCCGGTGACCTGGAAATCCTGCTCGCGATAGCGCAAACCGCCGACCAGAATGCAGATGCCGACAAGACCGTTGCAGACGATCATCACCACGGCGAACACGGTATCGCGCGCCAGGGTCGGCGCCGACTTCTCGCCGAGCATGATGGTGGCGATCAGCGCGACCTCGATGACAGTCACCGCCAGCGTCAGCAGCAGCGTGCCGTAGGGCTCGCCGACACGCTCGGCGATGACCTCGGCGTGATGGACGGCGGCGAACACCGTGCCGAACAGGATCACCAGCAGGATCGCCGCAAACACCAGTCCGCCGATGGACGGCGTGAAGCCGATGCCGAGCGATGGAATGGCGGTCACAACAAAAAACGCACTGGCGAGCGCCGGAAAGATCCAGGCCGATCGCGGCATATGCGTGGGGGCACCCATTGGATCAGACTAGATCAGCCGGGGCGGCGCTGTAAAACGCCAATCGGCGTTCATGAATTCAGTATTACCACTATATTACCTGTAATATTCGCCTGCCCCGGCCCGCGGACATGAAAAAGCCCGGCCGCGCGAAGCGAGCCGGGCTCATTCAAAGCAAACCGGGAGAGCCGGATCACATCGCCTTGACGATGTTCTCCGTCATCTTCTTGGCGTCGCCCAGCAGCATCATCGTGTTGTCACGATAGAACAGCGGGTTGTCGACGCCGGCATAGCCGGAGGCCAGCGAACGCTTGATGAACATCACGGTGCCGGCCTTCCAGACCTGCAGCACGGGCATGCCGTAGATCGGCGAGGTCGGATCTTCTTCCGCCGCCGGGTTGGTGACGTCGTTGGCGCCGATCACGAAGGCGATATCGGCCTGCGCGAATTCAGAGTTGATGTCCTCGAGCTCGAACACCTCGTCGTAAGGCACGTTGGCTTCCGCCAGCAGCACGTTCATGTGACCCGGCATGCGGCCCGCCACCGGATGGATGGCGTACTTAACCTCAACGCCTTCCTTCTTCAGCGTGTCGGCCATTTCACGCAGCGCGTGCTGGGCCTGCGCCACCGCCATGCCGTAACCGGGGACGATGATGACCTTCTGCGCGTTCTTCATGATGAAGGCCGCGTCGTCGGCCGAGCCGAGCTTGACCGGCTTGACCTCGCCGCCGCCGCCGGCACCGGCCACCGCGGTCTCGCCGCCGAAGCCGCCGAGGATGACCGAGATGAAGGACCGGTTCATCGCGTGGCACATGATGTAGGACAGGATCGCACCGGAGGAGCCGACCAGCGCGCCGGTGATGATCAGCGCCGAGTTGCCCAGCGTGAAGCCGATGCCGGCCGCGGCCCAACCCGAATAGGAGTTCAGCATCGAGATCACGACCGGCATGTCCGCGCCGCCGATCGGGATGATGATCAGGACGCCGAGCACAAGCGCAATGACGGTGATGAGCCAGAAGTCGACCGTGCTCTGCGAGGTGACGAGGCCGTAGATGAAGAACACCAGCGCCAGCGCCAGCGCGATGTTGATGATGTGGCGTGCCGGAAGAATGATCGGCGCGCCGCTCATGCGGCCCGACAGCTTCAGGAACGCGATCACCGAGCCGGTGAAGGTCAGCGCGCCGATGGCGACGCCGAGCGACATTTCAACAAGGCTGGAGGCGTGGATGGCGCCGCGGGTGCCGATGTCGAAGGCCGCGGGCGCGTAGAACGCGCCGGCCGCGACCAGCACCGCCGCCATGCCGACCAGCGAGTGGAAGGCCGCGACCAGTTCGGGCATCGCCGTCATCGGCACGCGCCGCGCGATCACCGCACCGATCGCACCGCCGATGGCGATGCCGGCGATCACCAGGATCCAGCCGGTCGCGCTGGCCGGCGGATGCGCGGCAAGCGTGGTGGCGACGGCGATGGCCATACCGACCATGCCGAAGAAGTTGCCCTGACGGGAGGACGCGGGGCTCGAAAGCCCGCGCAGCGAGAGAATGAAGAGGACGGCTGCAACCAGATAGAGCAGCGCCGAGAGATTCGCGTTCATAGGCCCGGCCCCGCTTTACTTCTGCTTCTTCTTGTACATCGCCAGCATGCGCTGGGTCACAAGGAAGCCGCCAAAAATATTCACGCAGGCAAAGACCAGCGCGATGAAACCGAACGCGCGCGCCCACAGCGGGCCATCGTCATTGCCGACCAGCGCCACGCCGACGGCGAGCAGCGCGCCGACCACGATGACGGAGGAAATCGCGTTGGTGACCGACATCAGCGGCGTATGCAGCGCGGGCGTCACCGACCACACCACGAAATAGCCGACGAAAACGGCGAGAACGAAAATCGATAACCGGAAAACAAACGGATCGACGGCCTCAAGACCATGCATGGCTGTGCTCCCTATGCTTTCGGCTGGAAGTTCGGATGGATGACCGCGCCGTCCTTGGTCAGCGCGGTGGCTTTGACGAGTTCATCGTCCCACTTCACGGCGAGCGACTTGCTCTCCTTGTCGTAAAGCGTTTCGATGAAGGCCTGCAGGTTGCGGGCGTAAAGGCTCGAGGCCGATGCGGCGACCTTGCTGGCCAGGTTCGGGAAACCGACGATCTTGACGCCATCGACTTCCGCGATCTCGCCCGCCTTCACGCCTTCGACGTTGCCGCCACGCTCGACCGCGAGATCGACCAGCACCGAACCCGGCTTCATCGACTTCACCATGTCGAGGCTGATCAGCTTCGGCGCCGGACGGCCCGGGATCAGCGCGGTGGTGATGACGATGTCCTGCTTCTTGAGGTGCTCGGCGGTGAGCGCCGCCTGCTTGGCCTGATATTCCTTGGACATTTCCTTGGCGTAGCCGCCGGCGGTCTGCGCGTTCTTGAATTCCTCGTCCTCGACGGCGAGGAACTTGGCGCCGAGCGACTCGACCTGCTCCTTGGTCGCCGGACGTACGTCGGTCGCGGTGACCACGGCGCCGAGACGGCGCGCGGTCGCGATCGCCTGCAGACCGGCAACGCCGACGCCCATCACGAACACCTTGGCGGCGGGCACGGTGCCGGCGGCGGTCATCATCATCGGGAAGGCGCGGCCGAACGCTTCGGCGGCCTCGACCACGGCGCGATAGCCAGCGAGGTTGGCCTGCGACGACAGCACGTCCATGACCTGCGCGCGGGTGATGCGCGGCATCAGCTCCATCGCGAACGCGGACACGCCCGCCGACGCCAGCGCCTTGAGCGCGGCATCGTTACCGTAAGGGTCCATGATGGCGATGACGGCTGCGCCTTTCTTGTAGGCCGCAAGCTCGCTTGCTTCAGGACGCTTCACCTTGATGACGATGTCGGCGTCCTTCACCGCGTCGGCGCTGACCACGGCGCCCATGGCCTCGTAGTCGGCATCCCGCAGGCCGGACTTGATGCCCGCACCCGGCTCGATCGCAACGTCGATCCCCAGCGACTTGAATTTCTTCACCGTGTCGGGCGTCGCCGCGACGCGCGGTTCAGCCGCGTCAACTTCCTTGGCAATCGCAATTTTCATAAAGCCTCCCGCGACCTCACGCTCGCGTATGACTGGACCATCCCGCACGGAAAGACCGCTTCGCGGCGACATGGCCCATTGATGTTCAGAAAAGCCCAAGATGGCAGACCCACGCCCGAAACGACGGGCGGACGATCATGCATCGCAAGCTCAGAGAAGGAAAAAGGCCATCAGAACGAGGACCACGATAACGGCGATGCTGCCGTATTTCACAAGCGCCAGAAAACCTTCATAGGTCTGTTCATGGGCAGCGTAATCATTGCCGTCCGCGGTCGTGTAGGCGACCTCCCCGTGATGAGCCATCTGTTCCTCCAGCGCTGGTATTTGAGGCGCAATACCGCAATTGTGGCAGCAGAGCAACGGCAGGAAGGCCCGCAACTAGGCAAAAAGTTGTAGAGAGCCTCAATTGCCACGTTCCTATCGGCAAAAGCGCGGTTTTTTGGATAAAACGGTCACCTGCACCGCATTTTCGCGAATTTTCTTGCAGGCCTCCGGTGGCCTGTTTCCGGTAAGCCGTTCCGGCGCAGACCGGAACCCGTGGCCGGCAGGCTGTTCCGGCAAGCTTTTCAGGGCACCGCCGGCGTTTGCGCTTCAAAAGCATCGACAGGGATGGTCGCCTCGGCCCACGCGGACGAAGCGGAAGAAGTTGCGCGAGCGAGGCGGTCGCGACCGCCGCTCAGGATGACGCATCCGTTCGCGGCCAGTTGTCCCTGATCCAGCGGGCGAGGCTTTCCTCACTGACTTCGCCCGCGGCAAGCGCGAGGATGATGGCGGTCGCATCCGCCGGCTTCGGCGCGAAGGGCACGTCATTGATCCGCAGGAACACCATCATCGCCTGAAACGCCATGCGTTTGTTTCCGTCGATGAACGGATGATTGCGCGCAAGCCCGAAGGCATAGGCTGCCGCGAGAACCGCCAGATCGCTCTGTCCATAGTGCCATTGGTTGACCGGACGCAGGATGGCCGATTCCAATAGCCCGTGATCGCGAACACCTTCCGGCCCGCCGAACATCGCCAATTGCTCGGCATGAATGTCGATCACGTCCCGGCTATCCAGCCAGACAGGCTCGCTCATTTTGCCAGAGCGGCAAGCGTGTCGCGGTACTCGTGCATCACCTGACGCGCGATTTCCATCGCCTTGGCGTGCTTGGGGTCGAAGGGGGACAGCCGCAGGCTGCCGTCCGGCTGCTCCAGCGGATAAACCTTGTCGCCTTCCTTGAGATTGAGGCGCGCGAGCAACTCCTTGGGCAGGATCAGCCCAACGGAATTGCCAATCTTCCGAATCTGGAGCGCCTGGTCGCCGGCCTTGGGGTCTCGGGAATGCTCATTCATGGCCTGTCTCCGTTATACGGAATGTATAACGGAGACAGCGGTTCCGTTCAACAAATGTTTTACGGGCCGTCGATGCCCTACCCCACCGGTCGGCGCCTAGCCCATCGCCTCCAGCTCGCCGATCATGCTCTCGATCACGCCGAGGCCGCCGTCCCAGAAGGTCGGGTTCTTGGCGTCGAGCCCGAACGGCGCCAGCAGTTCGGAATAATGCTTGGTGCCGCCGGCCGAGAGCATGTCGAGATAACGCCCGGCGAAGCCCTCGTTTGCGTTCTCGTAGACCGCGTAGAGCGAGTTCACCAGACAATCGCCGAAGGCGTAGGCGTAGACGTAGAACGGCGAATGGATGAAGTGCGGGATGTACATCCAGAACGTCTCGTAGCCGGGCTTGATCTCGATCGCCGGCCCAAGGCTCTCACCCTGCACCGACAGCCAGATCTCGCCGATGCGCTGCGCGGTGAGTTCGCCCGCGCGCCGCTCGGTGTGGATCGCGCGCTCGAACGAATAGAACGCGATCTGGCGCACCACCGTGTTGATCATGTCCTCGACCTTGCCGGCGAGCAGCGCCTGACGCTGTTTCGCATTCTGGGTCTGCGCGAGGAGGCGCTTGAAGGTCAGCATCTCGCCGAACACGCTCGCGGTCTCCGCCAGCGTCAGCGGCGTCGGCGCCATCAGCGCGCCCTGCTTGGCCGCCAGCACCTGATGCACGCCGTGACCGAGTTCATGGGCGAGCGTCATCACGTCGCGCGGCTTGCCCTGATAGTTCATCAAGACATACGGATGCGCCGAGGGCGTGGTCGGATGCGAGAACGCGCCGGGCGCCTTGCCCGGCCGCACCGGCGCATCGATCCAGCGATCGTCGAAGAAGCGCCTGGCGATGTCGGCCATCTGCGGCGAGAAATCGCCATAGGCTTTGAGGATGGTAGCCTTGGCGTCGTTCCATGCGATGCTGCCGGTGGCGGCGAAGGGCAGCGGCGCGTTGCGATCCCAATGCGCCAGTCTCTTCTTTTTGAACCACGAGGCCTTCAGCGCATAATAGCGGTGCGAAATCCGCGGATAGGCCGCGCGCACCGACGCCACCAGCGCGTCCACCACCTCGCGCTCGACGCGGTTGGCGAGATGACGCGAGTCCGCGACATCCTGGAAGCCGCGCCAGCGGTCGGAGATTTCCTTGTCTTTCGCCAGTGTGTTGGTGATCAGCGCGAAGGTGCGCTCGTTGTCCTTGAAGGTTTTCGCCAGTGCCTGCGCCGCCGCCTTGCGCTTCTCGGGCGCACGGTCCTGCAACAGGTTCAGCGTCGGCTCGATGGCGAGCTCTTTGCCCCCGACCTTGAAGCGCAGACCGGCGATGGTCTGGTCGAACTGCCGGTTCCAGGCGCCGTAGCTGGTCGAGGACTTCTCGTGGAAGAGCTGCTCGACGCGGTCTTCGAGCTGATAGGGCTTGTCCTTGCGGCTGTCCTCGATCCACGGCCGGTAATGGCCGAGCGCCGGCGCCTGCATCGCGCGCTCGATCACATCGTCGTCGATACGGTTGAGTTCGAGGGCGAAGAACAGCAGATGCGTCGAGGCATTGGTGATGCGCTCGGAGACGTCGCCGTAAAATTTCGAGATCTTGGGATCGACGGTGTCGCCGGCATGGACGAGGCCGGCATAGGAAATCAGCCGGCCGATCAGATCGTCGATCGCCTCATAGGCCCTCACCGCTTCGGCAAGCCAGGCGCCGCCCTCGGGCTTGGCGGTCTCTTCCGCAAGCCTGCCTCTATATTCTTTTTCGAACGCCGCGCAGTCGGCGTCGAGCCTGTCGAGGTCGCGCGCGATCTCCGGCGCGTCGATCGAGGCATAAAGATCGGTCAGATTCCATTCCGGCAGCTTCGGCGCTTTCGCCTTCGCGGCGGGCCTCGACTTGACGGCCGATCTGGATTTGGCGGCGGGCTTGGACTTGGCCCGCTTCGCAGCCTTCGATGTCGCGGACGGTTTGCGGAGAGCGGAGGACGAACGTGCAGCCATGTTTTCCAACCCAGTGTTATGCGCTTCTGATCCGGCGACGGGACGCTTACGCCATCCCGGCGTCAACTCTTAAGAGGCCGTTAATCAGCATCGGCGAGAGTGCCCCGATTCGAGACAGATAGCCGCGATGATCGAGGAATACCATGCCCGCCACCATTCTCATTGCTGACGACGACGCAATCCAGCGGCGTCTGGTCGAGAATATGGTGCAACGCTGCGGCTACAAGACCGTGGTGGTGGATAGCGGCGATGCCGCGATCGCCGCGCTGACCGGCGACGAGGGTCCGGCGATCGACGCCGTGGTGCTCGACCTCGTAATGCCCGGCCTCGACGGCCTCGGCGTGCTCGCCCGGATGCGCGAACTCGATCTCACCGCTCCGGTGATCGTGCAGACCGCGCATGGCGGCATCGACAACGTGGTGTCGGCGATGCGGGCCGGCGCGCAGGATTTCGTGGTCAAGCCGGTCGGCATCGAGCGGTTGCAGGTCTCCTTGCGCAACGCGCTCGACGCCAGCGCGCTGAAAGGCGAATTGCAGCGCATCCGCCACTCGCGCGAGGGCAAGCTGACCTTCAAGGACATCGTCACCCGTTCCGAGACGATGGGCAGCGTGATCGCGATGGGCCGCAAGGCCGCGAGTTCCGCGATCCCGGTGCTGATCGAGGGCGAATCCGGCGTCGGCAAGGAACTGATCGCGCGCGCCATCCACGGCACCTCCGAGCGCGCCGCCAAGCCGTTCGTCACCGTCAATTGCGGCGCGATCCCGGACAATCTGGTGGAATCGATCCTGTTCGGCCACGAGAAGGGCGCGTTCACCGGCGCCACCGAGCGTCATGCCGGCAAGTTCGTCGAAGCCAATGGCGGCACGCTGTTCCTCGACGAGATCAGCGAATTGCCGCTCGCCGCGCAGGTCAAGCTGCTGCGCGCCCTGCAACAGGGCGAAGTGGAAGCCGTCGGCGGCCGCAAACCGGTCAAGGTCGATGTCCGCATCATCTCGGCGACCAACCGCAACCTACTCAACCATGTGAAGGCCGGGCATTTCCGCGAAGACCTGTTCTATCGCCTGCACGTGCTGCCGCTGACCATTCCGCCGCTGCGCGCGCGCCGCGAGGACATCCCGCATCTGCTCCGCCACTTCCTCGCCCGCTTCTGCGCCGAGGAGAACCGCCCGATCACCCGCATCAGCGGCGAGGCGGTGAGCTATCTCACCCATGCCGACTGGCCGGGCAATGTCCGCCAGCTCGAAAACGCGGTGTATCGCGCCGTGGTGATGAGCGAGAGCGACGAATTGCGGCCGCAGGACTTCGCCCAGATCACCGCGACGTCGAGCATCGCCGCGCCGGGCGAACCGCTGACGCTGATCGCCTCGCCGCCGATGGCCGCGACCGAGGCCGTGATGCAGACCGAGACGCCGATCGTGCCCGCGATGCATGCCGAGCCGGCGCATGGCTCGCTGCGGATGCTCGATGAGGCCGGCGAGATGCGGCCGCTGGAAGAACTGGAGGCCGAAGCGATCCGCTTCGCCATCGCGCATTATCGCGGCCAGATGTCGGAAGTGGCGCGGCGGCTGAAAATCGGCCGCTCGACGCTGTATCGCAAGCTGGAGGACGCCGTGCCCTCCGATGATACCGCTGGCACATGACGGGTTGAATCGTCCCCGGCGCAAACCGGAACCCTCACCACCGAATTCTCAAGAAAGACTCCAAGTTCGCTACTTCACAAAGCATCGACCGGGTGATGAGTCCCCGGCCTGCGCCTGCACGACGCTTCGGAGGCGCCTCCGCTGTCGGCCAGGATGACGGGCGGAACTCATGCGCAGCGCGTGCGTTCAAAAAACTCACTCGGCCATTGAACCGTTGCGGGCTGGTGACAGACCACAAGAAAGCGTGCGGCGGATCAGCGCGAATGATTGCAACACGCCCTGAATTGCGGTCAGTTTCACGTGACTTGAAACAGCGTTGCTAGGCGCAGCCTTCCGACGCGTGTATCGTTTCGGCGCTGAATCGGCCGAACGTGGATGCGTGGCGAAGACGCCGGACGGCGCTTTGCCGGTTCTCCCGCAACAGGTTCCGACAAGATTGACACCTGCCGGCCCTCGCACGGACGGCTCGCCCCAAGAGGTTGAGAATGCACAACTCTTCGACTGGCCGTTCCGGTTACGACCGCGCCCTCGCCGCCATCGTGGCGACTTTCCTGATCGCGGGCGTCGCCACCTCGGTTCATGCCGAATCGGCAAAGACGCAGGCCGATGCCGCGATCGACGCCGCCGTGCCGATGCCCAACACCGCCCTCGTGCCGCCACCCACCGCCGCCGACGTCAAGACTGACGCGCCGAAGGCCGCTGAAGCGGCCAAGCCCGAAGCCGCGAAGCCTGACGCTGCGAAGCCGGAAGCCGCCAAGGCCGAGACCGCCCCCGAGACTCCGAAGACCGGCAGCGCCAACAACGAAACGATCAAGAACGAGACGATCAAGAGCGACACGGCCAAGAGCGAAACGCCCGCGCCGGATGCGGCGAAGGCTGCCGCCGCTCCCGCCGCTGCATCCGAGACGCCCGCGACCGCTTCCGCGCCGGCCGCCGAGCCCGCGCAAGCCACCGGCACGGTCACCATTGCCGATCCGTTCGGCGAGAAGCTGCGCGACCTCATCGCGACCAAGGCGGCCCGCTATTTCGACCGCAAGAACGAGCGCGCCGCGGTCGAGTCGTTCTACAAGGACCGCAGCTACGCGCCGCTATGGACCAACGGCGCCGCCGCCAGCGAGCGGGGCAAGAGCGTGGCCGCGCGCCTGAAGGATGCCGCCGCCGAGGGTCTCGATCCCGCCGACTATCCGGTGCCGAATTTCGCCGCCGCCACCACGCCCGAAGCGCAGGCCGACGCCGAACTGAAACTGACCGAAAGCCTGCTCGACTACGCCCGCCACGCCCAGAGCGGCCGCATGCACTGGTCGCAGGTCAGCGCCGACATCAAATATCCGGAGCACCCGACCGATCCGACCGAGGTGCTGATCAACCTCTCCACCGCCAAGGACGCCTCCGCGGCGCTCGACGGCTACAACCCGCCGCACCAGGGCTATCAGGCGCTCCGCGCCAAGCTCGCCGAGCTGCGCGGCGTGACCGATGAAGGCCCCAAGAAGATCGCCGAAGGCGAGGCGCTGAAATTCGTCAAGCCGACCAAGAAGAATCCGAACCCGACGATCGCCGAGGACGAGCGCGTCCCGGCGCTGCGCGCCCGGCTCCATGTCACCGAGAATGCGAGCGACACCCATTACGACGCTGCCGTTGCAGCCGCTGTGCGCAAATTCCAGGCGGAGAGCGGCCTGAAGGCGAACGGCATTCTCGATACCCGCACGGTGCAGGCGCTCAACGGACAGAAGAGCGAGCGCAAGATCGACATCGTGCGCGCCAACATGGAGCGCTGGCGGTGGCTGCCGCGCCAGCTCGGCGCCAAGGAATTGGGCGACGCCTATGTGATGCTCAACATCCCCGATTACACGCTGAAGCTGATGCATAACGGCCAGCAGGTCTGGAAGACCCGCGTCGTGGTCGGCAAGCCGGGCAAGCATGCGACGCCCGAACTGACCGAGACGATGAAGTACATCACGGTCAATCCGACCTGGAACGTGCCGCCGTCGATCATCTACAACGAGTACCTGCCGGCGCTGCAGCAGGACCCGACCGTGCTGCAACGCATGGGCCTCAAGCTCGAGCGCAACCGCGACGGCTCGGTGCACATCTCGCAGCCCCCGGGCGAACGCAACGCGCTCGGCCGCATCCGCTTCAACTTCCCGAACAAGTTCCTGGTCTATCAGCACGACACGCCGGACAAGCATCTGTTCGCCAAGGACGAGCGCGCCTTCAGCCACGGCTGCATGCGGGTGCAGAATCCCGATCAGTATGCCGCGAACCTGCTCAGCATCGCGCTGCCGAAGGATCACTACACGCCGGAGAAGATCCGCGGCATGTACGGCCACAGCGAGATCAACATCAACTTCCCGACCCCGATCCCGGTCAACATCACCTATCAGACCGCGTTCGTGGACAATGCCGGCGTGCTGGAATTCCGCAAGGACATCTACGGCCGCGACGCGCGCATCATCTCCCTGCTCAAGGGCGCCGAGGGCAAGAACCTCGAGGCGGTGATCGCGCACTCGCAGCCGAGCTATTCGCGCCCGACCAATGTCAGCATTCCGGGCGAGGAGCGCTACGCCGACAGCGGCCCGAACTTCTTCCAGTTGCTGTTCGGCGGCGGCCCCTCGGCCCCGCCGGAACCGCCGGCCCGGACCCGCCGCCGCGCCCAGCACTAATAAAGACAGGGGACGGCCCAAGCGCCGGATCGGACGTCCGGCCCCCGGCCTCCATCTCGATTCCGGCTGCAAAATCAGGGCTCCGCACCGTGCGGGGCCCTTTTTGCAGGCGGGTGCGGCCCCTGCCGCATTAACCATGTCACCCCGGACGACCTTCCACCGGGCGCTTTTTTGCCATACTCGGCGCGTTAGCTCGCAATTGCGTGATCGGAAAACGGGGGTAAATTCCCGTTAACCGAGCATGTTTACAACTGGTTATCTTCTCCGCTGCGTGGGGTAGCGGGGGGCGCATCCTGAACTCGAAGTTCTCCGACGGGATTGTAAGTGGCGGGTC
>MKUJ01000007.1:19540-30529 GCA_001897755.1 Afipia sp. 64-13 | reverse complement strand
GCGTGTCGCAAACCAGTGTGCGCTGGGGCCTTGCGACATTGCTGCTGCTGGTCGGCGCCGGATCGGTCCATGACGCCTCCGCCGTCGGCGATACCCGCACCCTCTCCTTCCACCACACCCATTCCGGCGAAGACCTCACCGTCACTTTCAAGCGCAGCGGCCGCTACGACGAAGACAGCCTGAAGAAACTCAATCATTTCCTCCGCGACTGGCGCAGCCAGGACTCGACCACGATGGACCGCCATCTGTTCGACATCCTGTGGGAGGTCTATCGCGACGTCGACGCCAAGCAGCCGATCCAGATCATCTCCGCCTATCGCTCGCCCCAGACCAACGCCATGCTGCGCCGCCGCTCGTCCGGAGTGGCGCGCCATAGCCAGCACATGCTCGGCCATGCGATGGACTTCTTCATTCCGGGCGTGCCGCTGGAGCAGATCCGCTTCGCCGGCCTGCGCCTGCAACGTGGCGGCGTCGGCTTCTACCCCACCTCCGGCTCGCCTTTCGTGCATCTCGACACCGGCAGCATCCGGCACTGGCCGCGCATGACGCGCGATCAGCTGGCCCGCGTGTTCCCGAACGGCCGCACCGTGCATGTGCCGACCGACGGCAATCCGTTGTCCGGCTATCAGCTTGCGCTCGCCGACATCCAGCAGCGCAAGGGTGACGATGCGTCGTCCTTCAAGAAACCCAGCCTGCTCGCCAGCCTGTTCCGCGGCAAGCAGGCCGACGACGACGAGGAAAGTGGCACCGCCGCTGCGACGCCCGACACCGCCGCCAAGCCGGGCATGATCGCCATGGCCGCAGCCAAGGTGAAAGACAAGATCGCCGAAGTGGTGCCGCTGCCGCGCGCCAAGCCGTCGCGCGCCGGAAGCTATCAGGTCGCCTCCGCCGCGCCGCAGGAAGTCGCAGCACCGCCTGCCGCACAGCGCCAGAAGGTGGCGCAGGCCGAGGCCCGGCCGAAAACGCCGGCCGACATCATCAACGCCCGCGGCTTCTGGGACGAGCATTTCGAGGAGCAGCCGCAGGCAGCCTCCACGCAGCAGGTCGCCGGCCTGCGCGCCCGCGCCGCCGCGATCGCCGCCGATCCGCAGGCCACCGCGAGCCTGCCCTCCAACGTCGCGCAGGCGATGGCTTACGCGCCGCTGCTGGACCGCACCAAGGTGGTGGCGGCCAGCGCGCCGTTGCCGGGCCACGTCCGCCCACCCTCCGCCGCCGCCAATCCGATGTCGGCGCAAGTGACGACGATCGCCGCCAAGGCGCTGCCCGGTCAGCGCAGCACCCTCGCCACCATGGCGAAGGTCTCGGCGCCGGCGCAGATGAACGACACCTGGCTGCGCGCCATGATCCTCGCGCCGAACATCAATTCCTCGCTGCGCGCCTCGGTGCTGGCCGATCCCGACATGCCCGCGATGAGCGCGTATTTCGTCAAGCCGGCGCGCGCGGTGAGCATGACCTTCTCGAGCGACCCGCAGCTCGGCCTGATCTGCGAGCGCTTCACCGGCTCCGCGGTGGCGACGCTCTCCACCACCACCTTCGTGCGCACCGCCTCGCTGCGGTAACGCCGCTTTCCAACAATCGATCCTATGATCGCGCCGTCGAGGGCGCGGGCTCCAGCGCGACATCCGCGCCGCACGCCGTGTTGCCGGCCGCGCTCCACCGCGCGCCGATATAGCCGCCGAGCACGATGGACGATGCGGCGATCAGCGAGCCGAGCGACAGCGTCGACAGCCCGGTGAGACCCTGCCCGACCGTGCAGCCCATCGCCAGCACGCCGCCGACGCCCATCAATGCCGCGCCCGCGATCTGGCGGAAGAAGTCGTTCTGGTCGCCGAATCCTTCGAGGCGGAACCGCCGGCGCGCGAGCGCCATCGCGCAGGCCCCGAGCAGCACGCCGCCGATCAGCGCGATGCCGAAATTGGCGCTCGCGCCGGTGTAGAGCAACAGATACTGCAAACTGTCGCCGAGCGGCGCGACGAAGGTCAGGCTCGCCGGCGGTGCGGCGTTGAATTCGTCATAGGCGATCACGCCGGTGAGATACCATCCGCCCGCCACCAAAAGTCCGACGACGAGGCCGGCGACGAGATCGCGCGGCGAGTTGCGAAACGACCGGCTGGCGAGGCAGACCATCGCCAGCATCGCCGCCGCGCCGAGCGCGATCACCCAGCGGCCGGCGCCGCTATCGACCTGCGCATAGCGCGCGATCAGTTCGGGAATGCCCGACGCGCCGAGGCTGCTGCGGGTCGCGGCTTCGAGGTTGGCGCGGAGCGGCGCGAGAACGCCGCGCATGGTGGCATAGGCGCTCGCCGCGAACACCAGCACCACGACCAGCGCGCGCAGATTGCCGCCGCCGAGGCGCACCAGGTTTCGCGCCGGACATCCCTGCGCCAGGATCATGCCGATGCCGAACATCACGCCGCCGAGCACCAGTCCGCCGAACGCCAGCGGCGCAGCGAGATACATCGACTTGTCCAGACTGAGGATGCCGAAGCCGATCATGAGCTGGCTCGCGAAGATGGCGACGGCGGCGGCCAGTCCCCAGGCGCGCAGGCGATTGCTGTCGCCGTCGCGCACCCAATCGGTGATCGCGCCGCTGCTGCAGAAGGCCGTCGCCTGCGCCACGGCGCCGAACATCACGCCCAGAGCAAGGCCACCCCACAAAGCAAGCTGCAACGGCGCCAATTCCATTATCGTAGCTCCTCTTGAATGCGTGACGTCGTCAGCGCGGGCGAGCGCCCGGTCATGCACGCCAGCACGACGACGCCCGAGATGAAAGTCAATACGCCGATCGACAGGATCGCCGCGGCGAAGCCGAAGCGGTCGGCGATCAGCCCGGCGGCGAGCGCGCCGATCGCATAACCGAGATCGCGCCAGAAACGATAGACGCTGAGCGAGCGCGCGCGCCAGCTCGGATGCGAGGCGTCGGACACTGCGGCGATCAGGCTGGGATAGACCATGGCGGTGCCGGCGCCGAGCAGCACGCTCGCGGTCAGCCACCAGCCGAACTGCCCGGTCAATCCCGTCATGACGAGACCGGCGGCCTGCACCCACATGCCGCCGACGATGAGACCCTTGCGGCCCCAGCGATCGCTGAGCGGGCCGGTGATGGTCTGCCCGACGCCCCACACCATGGGATAGACCGCCTTGAGGATGCCGATGCGCTCGACGCCGAGCCCGAGCGTGGTGAAGAACAGCGGGAAGATGCCCCAGCTCATGCCATCGTTGAGGTTGTTGACCAGCCCGGCCTGCGAGGCTGCAAACAGATTGCGGTCCCTGAACGAGGTCAGCGCGAACACCTCGCGGAACGACAGCGTGGTTTCAAGTTTCGCGTGGCCGCGCGCTTCGAGCCGGACATGCTCGCGGGTGTCCCGCACCACGAGAATGGAGAGCACGAGACCCAGGCAGGCGTAGCCGACGCCGAGATAAATCGGCACGGGCCGCAATCCGTAGCGGCCGGCAAGATAGCCGGTCAGAAACGCGGTCGCGCCCACCGCGAAATAGCCGGCGAACTCGTTGAGACCGACCGCAAGCCCGCGACTTTTCGGGCCGACCAGATCCACCTTCATGATCACCGTCATCGACCAGGCGAAGCCCTGACTGACGCCGAGCAGAACATTGGCGGCGATCACCCAGCTCCAGTCCGGCGCGGCGATGATCATGAACGGCACCGGCAGGCCGAACAGCCAGCCCATCACCAGCACGCGCTTGCGGCCCCAACTGTCGGCGAGCTGCCCCGAGACCAGATTGGCGAACGCCTTCACCACGCCGAACGAGATGATGAAGGAGGTGATCAGCGTGGTGGATTCGAGATGGAAATCCTCCGCGCCGATCAGCGGCACCACGGTGCGCTCGATCCCGACCATGCCGCCGACGAAAGCGTTGATCAGCACGAGCAGCGAAAACTGCCGCCAGTTCTCCTTCAGGCCGAGCCTGACCGTGATCGCCTCGGGTGTCGTGGCGGTCATCGACGGACGCCCTTAAACAGCGCGGCCGGAATTGGCGGCGCGCAGCCGCGCGGCTTCCGGCGGCGCGGGCGGAATGTCGCTCAGCATGTGCCGGATGAACTCGGCCTCGCTGTCGATGCGGAAGGCCTTGTTGTGGCGCTTCTCGAAACCGAGCGTCGAGACCGGATTGGCGCTGAGGCTGCGGCCGCACACCGATCCGGCATAGGCGCCGGGAAACACGTCGAGATAATCCGGCAGCGCCTTGAGCTTCTGAATGCTGCGGAACAAATCCTTCGCGCCCTCCTCGGCGCTCCCCGCAAGTTCGGTGCGGCCAAGATCGCCGATCATCAGCGTGTGCCCGGTGGCGACGAACCACGGCTCGTCGGCGCGCGTGCGGTCGGTCACCAGCAGACAAATGTGCTCCGGCGTATGACCGGGCGTATGCAGCACGGTGATGACGACATTGCCGAGCGCGATCTCCTCGCCGTCACGCACGGCCGTGAAGGGCATGGCGACATCGGCATGGGCCGACAGCACGTATTGCGCGCCGGCAGCCTCCGCGAGTGCGGGCCCGGTCGAGACATGATCGGCATGGACATGGGTATCGATCACATAATCGATCTTCACCCCGGCCTCTCGCGCGGCCTGCAAATAACTCTCCGGATCCGCGACCGGATCGACCACCGCAGCGGTCTGCTTGCCTCCACACCCGAAAAGGTATGAGATTCCAACAGGCTCATGATGAAGGAACTGCCGCAGGATCATCGGTTGCACCCCCCTTGCCGGAATGATATTTTCATTCAATCATTTTGTTGATTGATTGAGCAAGGAGCAAGCCTTGTCAAGTCCAGGTCCGTCCCGCCCGACTCCGTCAGGTCCGGGGCCCAAGCACGCGATCTTCGCCAGCCTTGCCGAGGTGGCGCAGGCGCTCGGCCACGCCAACCGGCTCGACCTGCTGGAGCATCTCGCCCAGCGCGCGCGGTCGGTGGAGGATCTGGCGGCGCTGTCGGGCCTGAGCTTCGCCAACACCTCGCGCCATCTGCAGATCCTGCGCCGCGCGGGTCTTGTCGAGACCCGGCGCAGCGGCAAGCACGTTCTCTACAGCCTTGCCGGCGGCACCGAAGTGGTCGGATTGCTCAAGTCGCTTGGCCGGGTCGGCGAGCGCAACGTGGCCGAAGTCAACCGCGTGCTGAGCAGCTATTTCCACGCACGGGATTCGATGGAGGCCGTCACGCGCGAAGATCTCGCGGGCCGGATCGCCGATGGCCTCGTCACGGTGCTGGATGTCCGGCCGAAGGACGAATTCGCCGAGGGCCACATTCCCGGCGCGCGCAATATCCCGCTGGGCGAACTCGATCGCCGCCTCAAGGAAATTCCGAAGAATGTCGCGGTCGTGGCCTACTGCCGCGGGCCCTATTGCGTGTTCGCCTATGAGGCGGTCGCGGCACTGCGCGCCAAGGGCTTCAAGGCCGTGCGGCTGGAAGACGGTTTTCCGGAATGGAAGGCGGCCGGACTGGCCGTCGCGACGGACGGCGCGGGCTAGGCCGAACGTTCGTCATTCGCAGAAACGGCGACTGGTGCTCTGTCTCCGCGTCGGGAACAGGGGAATAGGATTCCTCGATGGATTGTCACCCCTCACCCGATGCGCTTCGCGCATCGACCCTCTCCGCATGAGAGAAACGAAAAGTGGCTGACAATCATTCTGAAAGCAGGTTCACGAATCGGCCACCCGCCCTCTCCGCCGTCATGGCCGGGTTTGTTCCGGCCATCCACGTCTTTCCCGCCGCGACAACTCAAAGACGTGGATGCCCGGCACAGGCCGGGCATGACGAGTTCTCGTGATGTCTCGACCTGAGACGATCACAGCATTCCGAGCGCCTGCAGGTAGGTCTCCAGGATGGTCTCCTGCTCGGCGCGCTCGTCGGCGTCCTGCTTGCGCAACCGCACGATGGTGCGCAGCGCCTTGACGTCGAAGCCGTTGCCTTTGGCCTCGGCATAGACGTCCTTGATGTCGTCGGAGATCGCCTTCTTCTCTTCTTCGAGCCGCTCGATACGCTCGATGATGGCCTTGAGCTGGTCCTTCGCGAAACGGTGCGCGACTTCGTCTTTTTCCTGGGCGGCAGCGGTGGCCATCGAGAGGTACTCCTGAACTTGAAAGGCGGGTAGCGAGGGCCGGGACGCGTCCGTGACCGTCGCGGCCACACTCGTGACCGCGGCCTGTTCCGTCAAGGCAACCGCGCGCGTCATCCACACCGTCCACAGACGAGGTCGGAACGCTGATGGTCGAGTGGGATCAATTCGCCGTCATTGCGAGGAGGCGAGACCGACGAAGCAATCCGGCCCCTCATGGTGAGGAGACGCCATCAGCGCATTTACGCGCGTCTTTCGGCGCGCTATGGCGCCGTCTCGAACCATGAGGCCACAACGTCCAATTGCGGCCTCATCCTTCGAGACGCATCGCGCGCGATGCTCCTCAGGATGAGGGGCAAGCTCATGCCCGGATTGCTCATTCGCCTGGCAATGACGGTTCGAATACGAAACGCCTTAATGGCTCGCGACGTTCTTGCGCATTTCCGCGATCTGCTCGGGGCTGGCCTCGGCCTGGTACTTCGCCTTCCACTCCTCGTAGGGCATGCCGTAGATCGCCTCGCGGCTCTCGTCCTTGCTCATCGCGACGCCGGCCGCGTCGGCGGCGTCCTTCATCCAGTTGGACAGGCAGTTGCGGCAGAAACCGGCGAGATTCATCATGTCGATATTCTGCACGTCGGTGCGCCGCTGCAAATGAGATACGAGGCGCCGAAACACCGCCGCCTCGAGCTCGGTCCTGGTCGCCTTGTCGATTGCCATGCCTTGTCCTTTCCTGAACCCCCTGGGGCCCTCGCACCGCCGCGATTGGGCCGTATCTGCTGCACCCGAAAGTGAGCGGGTGCCGGTTATCCTGCCATTTATTTTGCCATATGGTTCGGCACAAGGGCGCATCGCCCGACGGCCCCGCCGGAGCAACGCCGCGCCGCCACCGGGTTGATGGAAATCGACACGCGATTGATATAGCTTGACTAAATGATCCTGCGCCTTGCCCTCCCCTGCCGCCCGACCCTGCCGCGGTTTCCGACCCTGCCACGGTTTCGGCTGGCCCGCCTGATTCCGCTCGTCCTCACCGGACTGCTCGCTTTCGCCGCTCTGTGCAGCGCGAGCGCGCCCGCCGCCGCCGATTTCCGGCTCTGCAACAACACATCGAGCCGGGTCGGCATCGCGCTCGGCTACAAGGACAATGAAGGCTGGGTCACCGAAGGCTGGTGGAACGTCTCGTCCAAGGCCTGCGAGACCCTGCTCAAGGGCACGCTGATCGCCCGCTATTATTACATCTACGCGCTCGACTACGACCGCGGCGGCGAATGGTCGGGCCAGGCCTTCATGTGCTCGCGCGACAAGGAATTCACCATCCGCGGCACCGACAATTGCCTCGCGCGCGGCTTCGACCGCACCGGCTATTTCGAGGTCGACACCGGCGAGCAGCGCTCGTGGACCGTGCAACTCACCGAGACCGCCGAACAGAACGTGCCGCGCTCCGGCCTGCCCGGCCTGCCCAACGCGCCGCCGAACGGACAGCCGGGCGCAATCCTGCCGCCGCCGAAAGTGGCCCCGCCCAAATAAGCGGCTGCGGCCAGGCCTTTCCGCCGTCAAACATTGATCTGGATAAAGGCCGCCCGCGCCCGAACGGTCATACTGGTTGGTGGTGGCACAGTATCGGCTGGCGACAGTCGCCGATCGTCCGTTCGCGGATTTGCGTGTTCCGCGAGATCGATTGCGGAGGCTGACGGCCGTGAATCTGGAATCATTGTTCGAGCTGACCGGTGAAAGCGCGATCCTTTCGGTGGGCGGCCTTCTGATCGGCGCCGCCTTCGGCGCATTCGCGCAGGCCAGCAAATTCTGTTTGCGCTCGGCCGTGATCGAGTTTTCACAGGGCCTGCTCGGCTCGAAAGTGGCGATCTGGCTCCTGGCGTTCGCCGCCGCCGTCGCCGCGACCCAGGCCGCCATCGCGCTCGGTCTGCTCGATGTGGCGGGAGCCCGGCAACTCGCGGCGCGCGGCAGCCTTTCCGGCAGCATCATCGGCGGCCTGATGTTCGGCGCCGGAATGATCCTGGCGCGCGGTTGCGCAAGCCGCCTGCTGGTTCTGTCGGCGACCGGAAACCTGCGCGCGCTGGTGTCCGGACTGGTGCTGACGATCGTGGCGCAGACCTCGCTGAGAGGCATGCTGTCGCCGGTGCGGGAAATGCTCTCGGAATTGTGGACCGTCCCGGGCGGTCAGGCGCGCAACCTGCTGTCGTCGATCAACGGCGGTCCGCTGCTGGGGCTGTGGCTTGGCCTCATCTGGCTGGCGTGCGGACTGTGGCTGGCGAGGCGCGCCCGGATCGGCGGCGTTGTCGGCGCAAGCGCGGTCGGCGTCGGGCTGGCGGTCGCCGCAGGCTGGATATTCACCTACGCGGTCTCGCAATCGTCATTCTCGCCCGTCCAGATCAAGAGCATCAGCTTCACCGGACCCTCCGCGGACACGCTGATGGGCCTGATCAATTCGACATCGTTGCCGCTGGTGTTCGATACCGGGCTGGTGCCCGGCGTGTTCCTGGGCTCGATGTTCGCGGCCCTGCTGCGCGGCGAATGGAAGGTGCAGGGCTTTCACGACGGGCCGAGCATGTGGCGCTATCTGATCGGCGCGCCGCTGATGGGTTTCGGCGGCATGTTGGCCGGCGGCTGCGCCGTTGGCGCCGGCGTGACGGGAGGCGCCATCTTCGCCCTGACGGCATGGATCGCGCTCGCCGCGATGTGGGCCGGCGCCCTTCTCACCCATCTCGTCGTCGACGGCAGGGCGGCCGCTCCGGTGCTGGCCGAACCCGCGATCCGCCGGATCTAGATATCGCGGCCTTCGATCTTCTCGGAGAGCGTCTTCACCAGACCGGGAATCTTGTCGAGATACGGATGGATGGCGAGCGCGCGGCGATAGGCGTCGAGCGCGTGTTTGTCGTCGCCGGTCTCCTGCAGGATCAAACCGAGCCCGGCCAGCGCGCCGAAATGGCGCGGCTCGCGTTTCAACACCTGCTGGATGTCCTCCATCGAGTGCAGGTAATCGTCGCGCAGATAGTACAGCGTGGCGCGCTTGTTCCAGGCTTCGATGTAGTCGGGCTGCAGCTTGATGATGGCGTCGAGCAGCTTGAGCGCGACGTCATATTCCTTGTGCTCCATGGCGAGGCGCGCCCGCGCCATCAACAGCGCCGCGGTGTCGCTCGCGGTCGACATCCACACCGACCAGATCCGGCCCTCGACCTCCTTGGCGCTTTCCTCGTCGGGCGCGGCCTTCAGCGCGCCGAACAGAAAATCGAGATTCTTCGCCTGCGAGGCTTTGACACGCGGCAGTTTGGCCGGCGGCGCGGGCATGGTCTTGTTGCGCGCGGCGGGCGGCTCGCGCTTCGGCGACTGTGCGGACGCCGGCACGCTTGCGGCGAACGTGAGCGCCAGAAGTCCCGTCAGCAGTCCAATGGGGATCGGGGATCGCCTTGCCATGAGGCGAAGTCTAAACGCGACAACGCCGCCTGCAAAGCAGAGCGGCGTCACAGCCAGTTGATATGGGACCGGGCGATGTCAGGGATCGGCGCGCGGCAGCCACAGGCCGCCGCAACAGCTCAGCCTGAAAGCTTAGCCCTGGCGCGCCTTGAAGCGGCGCTGCACCTTGTTGATCACGTAAACCCGGCCCTTGCGGCGGACCAGACGGTTGTTGCGGTGACGGCCGCGCAGCGATTTCAGCGAATTACGGACCTTCATGGGACAATGCTCTCTCGAAGGCCGAATGCAGGCCGTTACGAACAGATGGATCAAAGGGTTAGGGCCCGGGCGCAAGGCGCGCCGGACGGCCGGTTTCTAGGCTATCCGGTGCCGGAATGTCAATGCAAAGGACGGAGAATCGACCCCAAAAGCCGGTTTTCGACCGGAAAAACAGTCCCTTGGGCCGTTCCACAGCCCCTTGGACCGTTCCATCCGGCGCTGTCACAACGGACGGGTGACGGACACGTCCCTCGCGAACCCGGCGCGTCCTCGGCTTTCTTAACCTCTCCCGTGGGGAGAGGTCGATGCGCGAAGCGTATCGGGTGAGGGCGTACGATCTTGCGAGGACACGCCCCCCCCTCACCCCGGCCCTCTCCCCTCAAGGGAGGGGGAAGCACCTTCACCCCGGCTCCCGGCCGAAAGCCCGGCGCAGTTCGCCCTTGGCGGCTTCCAGCTTGCGCTTGCGGGCGGCGGTGAGGTTCCGGCCGGCGCGGTTGATGTAGAACACCAGCATCGACATCGCCGAGCGGTAAGGATCGCTCTTGCGGCGGTGGCTGTGCTCGGCCGAACGCTTGAGCGAGCGGGCGATCGCCGTCGGACTGCCTTTCTTGAACACATCATGCTCCAGATCGAGCGCGTCGCTGGTGGCGGTGACACGGCCGGACCATTTGCGGGTGGATTTGCGCGCGCCAGACCCTGCGCGTTTACGGGCGGTTGTCGTCTTGCGGGCCGATGATTTGCGTGCGGTCGTTTTGCGCGTCGATGTTTTGCGGGCGCCGTGTTTCGACGCGGCCTTGCGCGCAGGCTTGCGGCCGGAGGCCGATTTGCGGGCGGTACGGGCCATGCTAGGTCCCTCCTCGATGTCCGCCGGGTTCGCGTGACGCGGCGGTCAGAGAGGACAAAGCATGAGCATCGAACAGGTTCGCGCCTTCTTCGCCGAAAACGCTCCCGATCTCGTGGTGATGGAATCGGAGCAGAGTTCCGCGACGGTGCCGCTGGCCGCCGCGGCGTTCGGCGTGACGCCGGCCGAGATCGCCAAGACGCTGTCGCTGCGCGTCGGCGAGCGCGTGCTGCTGGTGGTCACCGGCGGCACCACGCGGCTGGACAACAAGAAGGCCCGCGCCGCGTTCGGCGGCAAGCCGCGCATGCTCAATGCGCAGGAAGCGCTGGAGGCGACTGGCCATCCGGTCGGCGGCATCTGCCCGTTCGGGCTGAAGTCGCCGCTGCCGGT
>MKUJ01000007.1:9496-19518 GCA_001897755.1 Afipia sp. 64-13 | reverse complement strand
GTGCTGCCGGCGGCGGGATCGGCCAACAGCGCGGTACGGATTGCGCCCGAACGCCTTGCCGCGCTGACGCATGCGCAATGGGTCGATGTCAGCGAGACGATGGCGGCGCGGGAGACCGCGACCTCCGAAAACGTCTAGTTTGATCCTCATCCTGAGGAGCATCACGCAGTGATGCGTCTCGAAGGATGAGGCCATAGTGGATCGTCTGACGTGGCCTCATGGTTCGAGACGGCGCTTCGCGCCTCCTCATCATGAGGATCACGTATTCGCGCTCACACGAACCTGTTCTCGATCCGGCCGATGCCGGAAATCTCCATCGTCACCACGTCGCCGGATTTGAGGAATTTCGGCGGGTTGAAGCCGATGCCGACGCCGGCCGGCGTGCCGGTCGCGATCAGGTCGCCCGGCACCAGCGTCATGCCCTGCGAGATGGTCGAGACCAGCGTCGGGATGTCGAAGATCAGATCGCGCGTGTTGGCGTTCTGGCGCAATTCGCCATTGACCCACGCCTTGACCGCAAGATTCTCCGGATCGAGTTCGTCGCCGGTCGCGATCCACGGTCCCATCGGGCAGAAGGTGTCGAGCGTCTTGCCGAGAAACCACTGCTTGTGCCGCTTCTGGCGATCGCGCGCGGTGACGTCGTTGGCGATGGTGTATCCGAACACGTGATTGTAGGCGTCCGCCTTGGCGATATTGCGTCCGCTCTTGCCGATCACGATGGTGAGTTCAACCTCGTAATCGACGCTCGAGGTGATCTCCGAGTGCATGTCGACATCGTCGGTCGGGCCGATCACCGCGTTCGGTCCCTTGGAGAACACCGCCGGATACTCGTCGATCTCCGCGCCCCTCACCGCGCCGGCCTCGAAGCCGCTGCCGGCGAATTCGCGTGCGTGGTCCAGGTAGTTCTTGCCGACGCAGATGACATTGCGCTTCGGCACCGGGATCGGCGCCAATAGCTTGACGTCGCCGAGCGCGATGTCGGCACCGGAGCCGAGCGAGGATTTCAGCGCGTCATAGCGCGCGATCAGATCGACCATGTCGGCGACCCCGCTGACCGGACGCACGCGCCCGGCGCTGGCATCGACCACGCCGACATGGTCGGAGCCTTGATAGGAAAACGTCGCAAACTTCATGTTTCAGACTTTCCCGCGAACCCGGCAAAGAACGCATCCGCCGCGCCGGACCGGCAGACGCGGCCGCTTTGTCGTCAGCTCTTGAAATAGGGCTCGACCGGCCCGGAAAACTTCATGGTGACCGGATTGCCGTGGCGGTCCTTGGCCGAGCCGACGCTCATCCGCACCCAGCCCTCGCTGACGCAATATTCCTCGACATTGGTTTTCTCGACGCCCTTGAAACGAATACCGATATCGCGCTCCAGAAGCTTCGCGTCGTAATACGGGCTGCGCGGATCGGTGGAGAGGCGGTCGGGCAATTCGTCGCTCATATGGGTCTCTCGGTCGGTTCGGTCGAATACGATCATGGGACGGCGCGATGGCCGCCAATGCGGCGGCGGCATGCACCCGCGATTCTCCGTTCCTGCCACATCGATTGCGATTTGTCATGGCCGGCCGCGCGATCCGCCGGCTTCGTTGCGATGACGCCGGAACATTCGGGCGGCATGCCGGTTCTTCTCAAACGGGGCTCGGCACGCGCGAGCCCGCATCCATGCGCGCATCGAGGGGCTGATCCGCGACGCCGGTATCGGAGGTGAAGCCATGACATTGGCGCAAGGTCGCGCAAGGCAAATCCCGCCGCGACATCGCGTGATCATTGCATTCACGGGACTTCCGGCGCGATTGCAGGTATGCATACTTCACTGACGATCCCTTCGCCCCAATTCGGCTTCACCGCCGATCAAAACTCGCGCATCCCATCGCGCCAGACCGAACAGAACAAGGCATCATGAATCCCGTCAAAGATCTCGAAAAGCACGGCCAGTCCGTCTGGCTCGACTTCCTCGCGCGCGGCTTTATCGCCAAGGGCGACCTCAAGGCGCTGGTGGAGCGCGACGGCGTGCGCGGCGTCACCTCCAACCCCGCGATTTTCGAGAAGGCGATCGGCTCCGGCGACGAATATGACGGCGCGGTGTCGGCGTTGCTGAAGAAACACGACCGTTCGGTGGCCGATCTCTACGAGGCGCTGGCGGTGGAGGACATCCAGAACGCCGCCGACGTGCTGCGCCCGGTGTACGACGCGCTGCATGGCGACGACGGTTATGTCAGCCTCGAGGTCTCGCCCTATCTGGCGCGCGACACCGAGGGCACGCTCGCCGAGGCGCGGCATCTGTGGCGCGCGGTGAAGCGCGACAATCTGATGGTCAAGGTGCCGGGCACGGCGGAAGGCCTGCCGGCGATCGAGAAGCTGACCGCCGAGGGCCTCAGCATCAACATCACGCTGCTGTTTTCGCAGGCGGTCTACGCGCAGGTGCTGGACGCCTACATTTCGGGGCTGGAGACATTCGTCGCCAAGGGCGGCGACCCGCGCAAGGTGGCCAGCGTCGCCAGCTTCTTCGTCAGCCGCATCGACAGCGCGGTGGACAAACAGCTCGACGACAGGATCGCCGCCGCCAATGACGAAGACCAGAAGGCGCGGCTTGCCGCGCTCAAGGGCAAGGTGGCGATCGCCAACGCCAAGCTCGCTTATCAGCATTACAAGAAAGTGATCGCCTCCGAGCGCTGGAAGGCGCTGGAAGCGAAAGGCGCGCGGGTGCAACGCCTGCTCTGGGCTTCCACCGGCACCAAGAACAAGGCCTATCGCGACGTGCTCTATGTCGAGGAATTGATCGGCCCGGATACGGTGAACACCGTGCCGCCCGCGACGCTCGATGCCTTCCGCGACCACGGCGAGCTGCGCGACACGCTGGAAGACAACGTCAGTGAGGCCGGGCATGTGCTCGCCGCGCTCGCCGACGCCGGCATCTCGCTCGACGCCATCACCGCAAAGCTGGTGGACGAGGGCGTGCAACTGTTCGCGGAGGCCGCCGACAAACTGCTCGGCGCCGTGGCGCACAAGCGCGCGACCATTCTCGGCACGCAGATCGACGGCGCAAGCCTCGCGCTCGGCGATGCTCTCGACAAGGACGTCGCGTCCCTGACGCAGCAATGGAGCCGCGACGGCAAGGGTCGCGCGCTCTGGCATCGCGATGCGTCGGTCTGGACCGGCCATGACGAGAACAAATGGCTCGGCTGGCTCGATGCCGTGGCGCGCGAGGAGAAATCGCTGAAACAGTACCGGCGCTTCGCCGAATGCGTGAAGCAGGCGGACTTCACCGACGCCGTGGTGCTCGGCATGGGCGGCTCGAGTCTCGGGCCGGAAGTGCTGGCGATGACCTTCGGCCGCACCAGGGGTTTTCCGAAGCTGCACATCCTCGATTCCACCGATCCGGCGCAGGTCGCGCGACTTGAAAAGGCGATCTCGCTGCAGCGGACACTATTCATCGTTTCCAGCAAATCCGGCGGCACCACCGAGCCGAACGCGCTGATGGATTATTTCTTCGCGCGCGTCGAGAAGGTCAGCGGCCAGAAGCCCGGCGTGCATTTCATCGCCATCACCGATCCGGGCTCGTCGCTGGAAAAGACGGCGAAGGCGCGCGGCTTCATCCATGTCTTCCATGGCGAGCCGAGCATCGGCGGGCGCTATTCGGTGCTCTCGCCATTCGGTCTGGTGCCGGCGGCGGCCGCCGGGATCGATCTCGGTAAACTGCTCGCCTCCACCGCAACGATGGTGCGCGCCTGCGGCGCCGACGTGCCGCCGGCGGAAAATCCCGGCATCCGGCTCGGCCTCGCGCTCGGCGCGGCGGCGAAGGCCGGTCGCGACAAGGTGACGTTGACCGCGTCCGAACAGATCGCCGATTTTGGCGCATGGGCCGAACAGCTGATCGCCGAATCCACCGGCAAGAACGGCAAGGCGCTGATCCCGCTGGCCGGCGAGACGCTCGGCGCACCCGATGTCTATGGCAACGACCGCATCTTCGTCGACCTGCGACTGACGGGCGACACCGCGCGCGACGCCGCGCTTGAAGCACTGCAAGCCGCCGGTCATCCGGTGGTGCGCATCGAGGTGACCGACATCGGACATATCGGTCAGGAATTTTTCCGCTTCGAGATCGCCACCGCGGTGGCCGGCGCGGTGATGGGCATCAACCCGTTCGACCAGCCGGATGTCGAATCCGCCAAGATCAAGACCCGCGAACTCACCGCCGCGTTCGAGAGCAGCGGCGCGCTGCCCACCGAGACGCCGGTGGCTGAGGACGAAGCGATCGCGCTCTACACCGACGCGGACAACGCGGCGGCGCTGCGGCAGGCCGGCGCCAACGGCGATCTCGTCTCCTGGCTGAAGGCGCATTTCGCCCGTACGCACGATGGCGATTATGCCGCGCTGCTGGCCTATCTCGACCGCGACGAGAAAAACACCGCCGCTGTGCAGTCCGCGCGGATGGCGATCCGCGACGCCAGGCATGTCGCCACCTGCGTCGGCTTCGGCCCGCGTTTCCTGCATTCCACCGGACAGGCTTACAAAGGCGGACCGAACAGCGGCGTGTTCCTGCAGATCACCGCCGACGACGCCAGGGATCTCAAAATTCCCGGCCACAAGGCCAGCTTCGGCGTAATCAAGGCGGCGCAGGCGCGCGGCGATTTCGACGTGCTGACCGAACGCGGCCGCCGCGCGTTGCGTCTGCACATCACGGGCGACGTCGCCAAGGGATTGTCCACCATCAACGCCGCCATCACCAAGGCGCTGTCATAGGAAAACGGAATGCAGATCGGTCTTGTCGGTCTTGGCCGCATGGGCGGCAACATCGTCCGCCGCCTGATCGACAAGGGCGGCCACGATGTCGTGGTCTACGACACCAACGTCGACCGGATCGCCGATCTGGCCAAGCATGGCGCGGTCGCCAGCACCTCGCTCGGCGACATGATCGTCAAGCTGAAGCCGCCGCGCACGATCTGGGTGATGCTGCCGGCCGGCAAGATCACCGAAGACACCATCGCCACGCTCAGCCATTCGCTGCTGCACGGCGACACCGTGATCGATGGCGGCAACACCTTCTGGCAGGACGATGTGCGCCGCGCCAAGGCGCTCGCCGAGCGCGGCCTGCATTACGTCGATGTCGGCACCAGCGGCGGCATCTGGGGCTTCGAGCGCGGCTATTGCATGATGATCGGCGGCGAGACCGAGATCGTCTCGCGACTCGATCCGATCTTCGCGACCCTCGCGCCCGGACTCGGCGAGATTGCGCGCACGCCCGGTCGCAAGAAGCGCGATCCGCGCGCCGAGCAGGGTTATATCCATGCCGGGCCGGTCGGCGCCGGGCACTTCGTCAAGATGATCCATAACGGCATCGAATACGGCCTGATGCAGGCCTATGCCGAAGGCTTCGACATTCTCAAGAACGCCAATCTCGACACTCTGCCGCAGGCGCATCGCTTCGATCTCGATCTTGCCGATATCGCCGAGGTGTGGCGGCGCGGCAGCGTGATCTCGTCATGGCTGCTCGACCTCACCGCCAGCGCGCTGGCCGGCAACGACACGCTGGAAAACTATTCGGGTTTTGTCGAGGATTCCGGCGAGGGCCGCTGGACCGTCAATGCCGCGATCGACGAGGCGGTGCCGGCCGAAGTGATCACCGCCGCGCTCTATGCGCGTTTCCGTTCACGCAAGGAACATACCTTCGCCGAAAAAATTCTCTCGGCGATGCGCGCCGGTTTCGGCGGGCACAAGGAGCCGCAGCAGCACCCCGACGCGCCGCGCGCCAAGGCCCCGGAGAAACTCAAGCCGAAGGACGACTGAATGACGCCAGCCCCCGGCGAGACCAAGCCGCGCATTCCCGATTCCTGCTGTTTCGTCATCTTCGGCGTGACCGGCGATCTGGCGCACCGTCTGGTGATCCCGGCGCTCTACAATCTTGCCGAAGCGAAGCTCTTGCCGGAAAAATTCTGCGTGGTCGGCGTCACCCGCACCGAAACGCAAAGCAAGACGCTCACCGCCGATTTGATGGCGGGCCTGAAGAAATTCGCCACCCGCCCGGTCGATGCGCAAGTGGCGCAGCAATTGTTCGGCTGCATGACCAGCATCCATGCCGACCCAAGCGAGCCGGATTCGTTCGCCGCGCTGGCGGAGCATCTGCACAAGATCGCCGAGCAGCGCGGCATCACCAATTTCCTGTTCTATCTCGCGGTGCCGCCGGCCGGGTTCAAGCCGATCAGCGAGGCGCTCGGCCATCACGGACTTCTGAGGGAAGCGAAAGGCGCGTGGCGGCGGCTCGTGGTGGAGAAGCCGTTCGGCACCGATCTGAAATCGGCGAAACAGCTCAATCACGATCTGCTGGCGCTGCTCAACGAACACCAGATCTACCGGATCGATCATTATCTCGGCAAGGAGACGGTGCAGAACATCCTGGTGTTCCGTTTCGCCAACGGCATGTTCGAGCCGATCTGGAATCGCAACCACATCGATCACGTCCAGATCACCGTGTCGGAGACGCTCGATGTCGGCCGGCGCGGCAGCTTCTATGAGGCGACCGGCGCGCTGCGCGACATGGTGCCGAACCATCTGTTCCAGTTGCTGGCGCTGGTGGCGATGGAGCCGCCCTCGCGTTTCGACGCGCACTCGGTGCGCTCGGAGAAAGGCGAGGCGCTGGCCGCGATCCAGACCCAGAGCGAAGCGGAAGCCTTGCAGAATTCGGTGCGCGGGCAATATCGCGCCGGCCAGATCGGCGAGCGCGAGGTGATCGACTATCGCAAGACGCAGAACGTCGCGCCCGGCAGCGTGGTCGAGACCTACGCCGCGCTGAAGCTGACCATCGACAACTGGCGCTGGGCCGGCGTGCCGTTCTACCTGCGCACCGGCAAGGCGCTGGCCGCCAAGCGCACCGAAGTCGCGATCCGCTTCAAGCAGGCGCCGTTCTCGATGTTCCGCGCCACCGAGGTGGAGCGCATCTCGCAGAACTATCTCGTCATCGGCATCGAGCCGACCGAGGGTATTACCCTGCAGTTCAACACCAAGGTGCCCGGCCCGGCGGTGACCATCGACGGCGTCGAGATGAAGTTCAAATACAAGGACTATTTCAAGGTCGCGCCGAGCACCGGCTACGAGACGCTGATCTACGATTGCATGATCGGCGATAATATTCTTTTCCAGCGCGCCGACAGCGTCGAATCCGGCTGGCAGGCGGTGCAACCGTTTCTTGATGCCTGGAAGAAGGCGGGCGGCAACGGCCTTGCGATGTATCAGGCCGGCAGCGACGGTCCCGACGCGGCGCAGGAATTGCTGGCGCGCGACGGCCGCCGCTGGCGCGACATCGACGAATGAGCGCGCAAGCGCAGCGGCGCATCATCATCGCGCAAGACGCGCAGGCGCTCGCCGAGACCGCCGCCGCGCGGCTGTTCGCGCGGATCGAGCAGACCCCGCACCCCGCCATGATCTGCCTCACCGGCGGCACCACGCCGAAGCCGCTTTATAACTTGCTGGCGACGCCGCCGTGGCGCGCGCGGATTCCCTGGCCGCGGGTGCACTGGTTCCTCAGCGACGACCGTTTCGTGCCGCAGGACGATGAACGCAGCAACGCCGGCATGGCGCGGCGCGCCTTTCTCGATGCCTGCGCGCCGCCGCAGAATACTCACACGATCCGCACCGATGTCGCAACGCCGGACGAAGCAGCACGGCTTTACGAGCTGGAGTTGCATGCCTTTCACCCGATGCCGTTGGAGAGCGCCCCGCTGTTCGATTTCGTGCTGCTCGGCGTCGGCAGCGATGGCCATGTCGCCTCGCTGTTTCCGGGCACCGAGGGGGCGGCAGAGACGCGGCGCTGGGCAGCCGGCATCGCGGACGCCGGCCTCGCGCCGTTGGTGCCGCGCGTCAGCCTGACGCTGCCGGCGCTTTGCGCGGCGCGCGAGTTGCTGTTTCTGGTGTCCGGCGAAGGCAAGCGAGAGATCGTCGGCCGCGTGTTCGCCGGCGACGATCTGCCCGCCACCCGCGCCCACGCCGCGCAGGGCGAGACGGTGTGGCTGCTCGACCGGGCCGCCGCGCCGCCAAACCTCAAGGAGACAGGATGACGACTGGCATCCGCGCGATCATCGTGATGGGCGTATCCGGCTCGGGCAAGAGCACGATCAGCGAGGCCTTAGCGCGCCACCTCGGTTTCGCGCATGAGGACGGCGACGCCTATCACCCGGACGCCAACGTGCGGAAGATGCAAGACGGCGTTCCCCTCACCGATCAGGATCGCGCGCCGTGGCTGCGCACGCTCGCCGGCATGATCGACCGCTATGCCGATGCCGGCACGCCGTTGGTGCTCGCCTGCTCGGCGCTGAAGCGCGCCTATCGCGACGTGCTGGTGCACGGCCGCGACGATGTCCGCGTCGTCTATCTGAAAGGCTCGCGCACGTTGATGGCGAGCCGGCTCGGCCGCCGCAGCGGTCATTTCATGCCGGAATCGCTGCTCGAGTCCCAGTTCGCCACGCTGGAAGAACCGGCCGAGGACGAACACGCCATTACGGTCGATGCCGAGGCGTCGGTCGAAGCGATCGTCAACGAGGTCACCGACCGGCTCGGCCTTGCCAGCGCGGTTTTGGCGCAGGTGACGACGCCGGTGCGCCTCGTGATTTCGGATGTCGATGGCACGCTGCTGACCCGCGACAAACGGCTGACGCCTTCCAGCATCGCGGCGGTGCGCAGCCTGCGCGAGAACGGCGTCCGGTTCACCGTCACCAGCAGCCGGCCGGGCTTCGGTCTGCGCATGCTGGTCGAGCCGCTGGCGATCGATCTGCCGATGGGGCCGTTCAACGGCTCCGCCATCGTCAATCCGGACCTCACCATCGAGGAGCAGCACCTGATCCCGCGCGATGCGGTGACGCGCTGCCTCGAATTCTTCGCCGAGCACGGCGTCGATGTCTGGCTGTTCACCAACCGGCAATGGCTGATCCAGCGCGACGACGGCCAATACGTTCCGCGCGAATGCAAGGCGATCATGGCCGCGCCCGAATTGATCGGCGATGCGACGCCCTATCTCGGCGAGATCTGCAAGGTGGTCGGCGTCAGCGCCGATTTCGCGCTGCTGGAGCGCTGCGAACGCGAGCTGCATCTGGCGCTCGGCAAGGCCGCGCATGCCGCGCGCTCGCAGAACTACTATCTCGACGTGACGCCGCCCAATTGCGACAAGGGCACCTTCGTCGCGGCGATGGCGCGGCGGCTCGGCATTCCACCGGACGAGATCGCCACCCTCGGCGACATGCCGAACGACGTGCCGATGTTCCGCCAGAGCGGCGTGTCCTATGCGATGGGCAACGCCTCCGACGAGGTGAAGCGGCACGCCGCGCGCGTCACCACATCCAACGAAGAGGACGGCTTCGCCAAAGCCATCGCGCAAATCCTCGCGCTGCGGGAGTAGAGTCCCACCCTCGTCATGCCCGCGCATGACCCGTCGAAGACGATATGAACGCTGTTTTTCCCGACAATCCGCTTTCCGTCATGGCCGGGCGGGCATGACGAGGGTGCGGTTATTCAATTCCGGACAGGTGAGACACGCTCCTCATTTCGCCGCGCGCTGCACCGCGGGCTTGGCCGGATGCAGGGCCGCGTAGAGATTCTGTGCGGTGTTGATCAGTGCAATATGGGTCAGCGCCTGCGGGAAATTGCCGGTCTGGCGCTTCGCGACGCTGTCATATTCCTCCGCGAGCAGGCCGACATCGTTGGCGATGCCGGCGACACGCAGAAACAATTCGCGCGCCTCGTCGATCCGCCCGGCCAGCACATAGGCGTCGGCGAGCCACAGCGTGCAGGCGAGGAACGCGCCTTCGATCGGCTCGGTCTCGTCGGGCCGTATCTCGCGCGGATCGTGCCGCAGCACAAAACCGTTGCGCATCAGATATTGCTCGATCGCGGCGATGGTGCCGACGATCTTGGGATCGGTCGACGGCAGGAAGCCGACCGCCGGCAGCAGCAAGAGGCTGGCATCGAGGACCTGCGCGCCATAGGATTCGACGAAGGTGTTCTGCACCGAATCGAACCCGTTGGTGCAGATA
>MKUJ01000007.1:0-9486 GCA_001897755.1 Afipia sp. 64-13 | reverse complement strand
CCATTCGGCGAGCGGCGCCCTGTAGCCGAACTGCTCGGCGCTCTTGATGCCGCGATCGAACGCCACCCAGCACATCACCTTGGAAAATACGTAGTGCCGCCCCGGCCCGCGCCGCTCCCACAGGCCGCTGTCGGGCAGGTCCCAGATCTTCGCCAGATGCTTGAGGAATTCCAGCTCGACCGCCCAGGTCTCGCCGTCGAGCTCGATCTTCATGGTGCGCGACTGGTGAAAGACGTCCATCAGCTCGCCATAGACGTCGAGTTGCAATTGCGCGTGCGCGGCGTTGCCGAAGCGCACCGGCCGCGCGCCTTCATAGCCGGGCAGCCAGTCGGCCTCCCATTCCAGCAGGCGGCGCTGCCCCATGATGCCGTACATGATCTGCATGTCGGACGGCGCGCCGGCCACCGCGCGCAGCAGCCAGTGATGCCAGGCGACGGCCTCGTCGCGATAGCCGCTGTCCATCAGCGCCAGCAGCGTGAAGGTGGCGTCGCGCAGCCAGCAATAGCGATAGTCCCAGTTGCGCGCGCCGCCGAGTTTTTCCGGCAGCGAGGTGGTCGGCGCGGCGACGATGCCGCCGGTCGGCGCGTAGGTCAGCGCCTTCAGCGTGATCAGCGAACGCTGGATCAATTCGCGGTGCTTGCCCTTGAAGGTGCTGCGGCTCGACCAGTCGGTCCAGAAGGTTTCGGTGTCGGTCAGCGCCTCTTCCACATTGATCGAGCGCGGCACCGGCAGGTGCGAGGCGTCGTAGGTCAGCACGAACGGTACGGTCTCGCCGGCCCTCACCTCGAACTCCGCGACCGTCGTCATGTTGTGGCCGTGGGTTTTGACCGGCGTGCGCAGCACCACCATGTCGGGACCGGCCACCGCGAGGATGGTGCCGTCCTGCAGTTTCTGGACCCAGGGAATGTTGGTGCCGGAGCCGAAGCGCAGCACCAGCTCCATCCGCATCGTCACCGTGCCGGCCTCGCCGCGCACCAGGCGCACGATGTCGGAGGCCTGCCCGCGCGGTGGCATGAAATCGATCAGCGTCACCACGCCGGTCTCGCATTCGAATTGCGTTTCCAGGATCAGGGTCTCGCCGCGATAGCGGCGGCTGCTGGCGCGGGGCTTTTCTTTCGGACCGATCTGCCAGCGACCATGGTCGGGCGAGCCGAGCAGCGCGGCGAAGCAGGCGTCCGAATCGAAGCACGGCCAGCACAGCCAATCGATCGATCCGGTGCGGCTGACCAGAGCGGCAGTGAGGCAATCACCGATCAGGGCATAATCTTCAATGAGGGATGACAAACGATTCCTCGCAATTCCTCAAGGCAACGACAATCCGGCGGCAAGAACAGCCACCAGAGAGTTAAGTCGCCAAGGCGCGAAAAGCTCCCGCGCAGGGCGCGAGGAAACGTGTTTGTGATGGGAAGACGCGCATAAAGGGGCAACGCCACGGCCTCATCCTTCGAGATGCATCGCTGTGCGATGCTCCTCAGATTAAATCCATTTTGAATGAGGTCGTCCCGGCGCAGGCCGGGACCCATAGCCACCGATCTCTCAAAAGAGACGCCAAACTTGCCGTTTGAAAAGCACCGATCGGGGTGATGGGTCCCGGCCTGCGCCGGGACGACGAGGAGAGAGATGTGCGTGGACAGCACGCTCGCCGCCTGCCACGCGGCCTCACGCCGAGATCAGCACCAGATCGACCACCGCCGAATAATGGCAGGCGGCGGCGAGCAGCACGAAGGAATGCCAGATCGCGTTCTGGAAACGCAGCCGCCGCCAGGCATGGAAGATCACGCCCGCCGAATAGAGCACGCCGCCCGCGGCGATCAGCCACAGCGTGGTGGAGGGCAGCGACGACATCACGCTCTCATAGGCGACGACGCCGCTCCAGCCGAGCGCGAGATAAAGCGCGATCGACAGCCGGTCGAAGCGCCCCGGCAGCAGCACCTTCAGCGCGATGCCGATGGCGGCGACCGACCACACCCCGATCAGCAGCGCGACGGCGACCACGCGATCCTGCATCTGCGCCAGGAACGGCGTATAGGTCGCGGCGATCAGCACATAGATCGCGGAATGGTCGAACCGCCGCAGCAGCCATTTCACCGGCGAGACCGGCCACAGATTGTAGGTTGCCGAGATGCCGAGCATCGCCGTCAGCCCGGCGGCGTAGATCGACACCGAGACAATCTGCGCGGGCGAGGCGTAGATCGCCGCCAGCGTGATCAGCACGCTCGCCGCGATCACGCTGAAGGCGATGCCGAGCACATGGATCACGCCGTCCGCGATCAGCTCGGCGCGGTCGTATTCCCAGCGGATCACGTCGCCGCGCAAAGCGACGGGAGCAGCCTGCACCTGCTTGAGACGAAATACCGCCATGGACACACTCACCAAAGACCTGACACCGGGGGACCGGCCGCCATCTTACTCCCGAATGTGCGCCTGTCATGACGCTCCCACCCTCCCCCTTTCGGGGGACACCGAAACTTGATTTATCGCCGCGCCATCGCCAGCTTTGCCGGATGGCTCCGATTTCGACATCTCCCATTTGATGGAATAATGGCCGCAGGATTATCCGACCTCATCGAGGAATTTCGCCTCTCCGCCCGCTCGCTGCTCGAATATGGCGAAAACATCTTCAATCCCACGCTGCGGCTCGGCGTCACCGGCCTGTCGCGCGCGGGCAAGACGGTGTTCATCACCGCGCTGGTGCATGGCCTGCTCCGCGGCGGGCGCTTTCCGGTGTTCGAGTCGCTGGCGACCGGGCGGATCGCCGGGGCGCGGCTGGAGCCGCAGCCGGACGACGGCGTGCCGCGCTTCGCCTACGAGCAGCATGTCCGCACGCTGGTGGAGGAACGGCGCTGGCCGGATTCGACCGTCGACATCAGCGAACTGCGCCTCGCCATCGACTATCAGCGCCAGAACGGCGCCTCGCGCACCCTGACCCTCGATATCGTCGATTATCCTGGCGAATGGCTGCTCGACCTGCCGCTGCTCACCAAAAGCTACGCACAGTGGTCGGCGGAGAGTCTTGCGCTGTCGCGACAGCAGCCGCGCGCCGCCCTCGCCGCGCCCTGGCACGCGCATCTGGCGACGCTGCGCCCGCTGGAGCGCGAGGACGAGCAGGCGACGCTGACCGCGGCGCGGCTGTTCACCGACTATCTGCGCGCCTGCCGTGACGAGCGCTTCGCCATGAGCCTGTTGCCGCCGGGGCGTTTCCTGATGCCCGGCGGTCTCGCCGGCTCGCCGGCTTTGACCTTCGCACCGCTCGATCTGCCGACCGACGGCGCGGCGCCGGACGGCTCGCTGTGGGCGATGATGCAGCGGCGCTACGAGGCCTACAAAGCCATCGTGGTGCGGCCGTTCTTCCGCGATCATTTCACCCGGCTGGACCGCCAAATCGTGCTGGTCGACGCGCTGGCCGCCTTCAACGCCGGGCCGGAGGCGCTGCGCGATCTCGAAGGCGCGCTGGCCGGCATTCTCGACTGCTTCAATATCGGCCGCTCGACGCTGTGGAGCACGATCTTCCGCCCGCGCATCGACCGCATTCTGTTCGCCGCCACCAAGGCCGACCATCTGCACCGCTCCAGCCACGACCGGCTCGAAGCCATTCTCAAGCGCATGGTGGAGCGTGCCGCCGCGCGCGCCGAATTCGCCGGGGCGCAGACCGACGTGGTGGCGCTCGCCGCCGTGCGCGCCACCCGCGAGGCAATGGTGCGGCGCGGCCACGACACCCTGCCCTCGATCCTCGGCGTGCCGGTCGCGGGCGAGACCTCCGGCGACGAAACCTTCGACGGCCACACCGAAGTCGCGACCTTTCCCGGCGATCTGCCGGCCGAGACCGACGCGCTGTTCCGCGACCCGGCGCCGTTTCGCGGCCTCACCGCCACCGCTCCCGGTCAGGCCGATTTCCGCTTCCTGAAATTCCGCCCGCCGCCGGTCGAGGCCGGACCCGACGCGCCGCTGCCTCACATCCGGCTCGACCGTGCGCTACAATTCCTGATCGGAGACCGCCTGCAATGAGCGACCGGCCGCATCACCGCAAGCCCGCCGCGTTCAAGCTCGACGACCCGCGCGTCGTGCTGGTCGACGAGGACGGCGGTTCGCACCCCGCACGCGGCAGGATCGAGATCGCGCCGGAGCCGGACACGGCATTGCTGCCGGCGACCATTCCGCCGGTCGCGCCGCCGCGCCGCGGCCTGTCATGGGGCACGCTGTTCTGGACCGGGCTCGGCGGCCTCGTGCTGCTCGGCCTCGGGCTCGGCGTCTATAATCTCGTGGCGGATCTGTTCGCGCGCAGCCAGAGCCTCGGCGTCGTCGGGCTCGGCTTCGCCGTGCTTGCCGTGCTCGCGCTGATCGTGATCATCGCGCGCGAGGCGCTGGCGCTGGCGCGGCTGGAAACCATCGAGAAGCTGCACGAGCGCGCAAGCGCGGTGCTCGCCAGCGACGATCGCAAGGACAGCGACGCCGTGGTGCGCGACCTTCTGAAAATCGCGCACGACAATCCGCATCTCGCCCGCGCCCGCGCGGTGATCACGAGCCATGCCGGCGACATCATCGACGGCGCCGACATGTTGCGGCTGGCCGAACGCGAACTGATGACGCCGCTCGATCAGGAGGCGCGGCGGCTGATCTCGAGCGCCGCCCAACGCGTCTCGATCGTCACCGCCGTCAGTCCCGGCGCGGTGATCGACGTGCTGTTCGTGTTCGCCGCGGCGCTGCGGCTGGTGCGGCAACTCGCGCGGCTCTATGGCGGGCGGCCCGGCACGCTCGGCATGGTGCGGCTGATGCGCCATGTCATCGCCCATCTGGCGGTGACCGGCGGCATGGCGGCGAGCGACAGCCTGATCCAGCAGGTGCTGGGACATGGGCTCGCCGCGAAGCTGTCGGCGCGGCTCGGCGAGGGCATTCTCAACGGCCTTCTGACCGCGCGGCTCGGCCTTGCCGCGGTCGATGTAACGCGGCCGCTGCCATTCACGGCGCTGCCCCGCCCGGTGCTGTCCGACCTCGCCCGCGATTTGCTGCGCCGGGCGGAACGCGACGAACAGACAGAGCCGCCAACATCCAACTGACCCCGAAGCAATTCGCCTATTTCCCGGTCGTCCCGGCGCAGACCGAGACCCATAGCCACCGCTCTTTCAAAAGAAATGTTGAGCCCGTTTCAAAGCGCTCGCTGGGGTGATGGGTCCCGGCCTGCGCCGGGACGACCCCATGAGGATTCACTGTCCTTGCTGATATGCGCCTGCCCTCATCCTGAGGAGCGCGCTCTTGCGCGCGTCTCGAAGGATGGGCCTCATGGTTCGAGACGTCGCTTCGCTCCTCCTCACCATGAGGGGTCCCAAAAAATCCGGCGCGGAGCCATGAACCTTCTTCCGGGACGGCGCGACCCATCTGCATGGGCCGGCACGGCCTTCATGCTTACCCTGGAGGATCACCATGTTTCGCAAGCTCGCTCTCGGATTTATCGCCGCCGCTTCCCTCACCGCCGCCGCTCTGGCGCCGACCGGCGCGTCCGCCGGCTGGAAGGGCCATCATCATCACCACTGGGGCCATCACCACGGTTTCGGTTACGGCTTCGGCCCGATGATCGTCGCGGGCGGCGGCTATGCCGACGGCTGCTACGTGCAGCGCCGGGTGCGCACGCCCTATGGCCTGCGCTGGCGGACCATCAACGTCTGTTACTGATTGGATTTGTTTTAAATACCGCACACACCCCGGCAGCGATGGCGGCCGGGGTGTTGCGCGTCCTCGTCGCGTTTGCCGGCGGATTCAGGGGTTCCGCGTGTTATTTCGCAATTGCGTAACGAGGAATCAGACTTTTGGCTGACTGCGGCGAAGTGTTCCGATCGCGCAGAAATCGATCGTTTCGCCCTATGCAAGACGCCGCGTTAGCGCGTAACGTGCGCGCCGTTGGAAATGCCCCTTCGCGGGACCCGACCGTTCGTATCGTTTTTGAAATTTCTGCGGAGACCACAAGTATGGCTAAAGGCACTGTGAAGTGGTTCAACCCCACCAAGGGATATGGCTTTATCCAGCCGACCAACGGCGGCAAGGATATCTTCGTCCATATCTCGGCGGTTCAAAAAGCGGGGCTTGCGACACTCAACGAGGGACAGACGGTCGAGTACGAAGAAGTCGCCAATCGCGGCAAGACCTCGGCGGAAGACCTCAAGGTTTGATCGCCTGAAGGTTCGGCGCGGATCATCCCCGCGCCGATTTTTTTTGCACTCTCGAACGCTATCGAAAACACCGACGCGGGCCATGCCCTGCATCGGTCATGACGGCTGTCCGACGCGCGCCGCCGGCACGGAGCGTCGTCGGCATCGCCCGTGCCGTCACCGCAGACGGACGCGGCGCACGCGGCGGATACGCATCCGCCCCGATTTCGGTTTCAGCAGACGTCGCGCTCCCACGAACGCGAGAGCAGCGGCTGCGCGCGATAGCTCGAACAGTCCGATGCCTTGTCGCCGGGCAACAACAGACCGCCGCAATGCGGGCAGCAATTGTCATTGGCGTGCTCGGCCGAGTCATCGCCGGCTTCGCCGATTTCGACGGCGAAAAACCTGACCATGATGCTGTTCGGGATGTTTCGTTTGCCGGTCATGCCTGGTCCTCTGTTTTGTGAGGCGCATCATGACACCAAGTTCATGCCGTATTATTCAACCGAACGGTCAAATTTTACGATTGAAAACAGCTTTGGCTCGTTCGTTGCCGCAACGAACGATTAAGCACTTCGGCGATTTCGGAACATCGCGCGCTCAGCGCGCGACGATCAGGCCACGGCTGGTGACGACGACCCAGCGTCCGTCCTGACGGCGGATCGCATCGACGCGGCCGACGCCGGGCAACGGATCTCCGACATACACCTCATAGACGCCGGCGCGCCCCACCACGGTGGCGCCGCCGCCCGACACATCGCGCAGCGCCCAGCCGTCGATCGTCGGCAGGCGATTGATCTGCGGAGCCGCCGCCGGTGCGGCCGCAGGCGGGGTGACCGAGCCGGTGGTTTCCGGCGCGGGCGGCGTCTTCAGCTTGTCGAGCGCCTCGCCGAGCTTGGCGAGCCTGGCGCTGCTGGCCTTGTTGGAGGTCTCGACGCCGTTCTTGAGTGACGCGAGCTCGGAATTGACCTTGGCTAGTGCACCGTCGATCGCCTTGTCGCGCTCTGCCGCAGCAGCAGCGGCGGCAGCGCTCGCGGCCGCGAGGGTGGCGTGATCATCTTTCATGAAATGGGTGAGGCTCAGGGTCGCGGCGCCGCCGCTGACTGCGCCGACCAGCGCCGCGATCGCAATCATCGCCGCCAGCGACAGCGGCCGGCGCGGGCCGGCCGTCGCCGGAGCCGCCGCGTCATTCAGCGGATGGCGACCGCCGAACGTGCCGTCCCAGGAACTGTGCGTGGACAGCCGGCGCAGCGTGATGTCCTTCGGACCACCGAAATCCTCGGGGCGGAAGTCATCACCGAACTCGTTGCTGAAACCGCCGGAGGCGACCAGATCGGACGAGCCGCTGCGCGCGGGCTCACCTGCCGGGCGCCCGGATGAGGCTTCGGCGTCGTGATCGGAGGTCTGGTCGGTCATGGCAATTGTCCCAAATAGCTTCAGTATTTGGTAACAATGATTTGCTTGCCAAATCGTTACCGACGCCGCTTCCCTGTCGCAGAGCAGATCTCCGCCATGACCATCCCGTCCTCTCCCGTCCTGTATCGCGGCATGGGCCGCGCCGCGCTCGACGCCGCCTACGACAACAGCGCGGCGGTCAAGGACAGCGCGGCGTGGCTGGACGCATGGCGCGGCCGCAGCGCGCAGATCCGGCAGGGCCGCGGCGTGCGCCTCGACATTCCCTACGCGAATGGCGAGCGCACCAAGTTCGATTACCTCCCCGCGAGCCCCGCCAAGGCGCCGCTGTTCGTGTTCATCCATGGCGGCTACTGGGTACGCAATTCCCGCGACATGTTCTCGTTTCTGGCGGCGGGGCCGAACGCGCGCGGCATCGATTTTGTCTCGGTCGGCTACACGCTGGCGCCGCAGGCGCGGCTGGCCCAGATCGAAGGTGAAATCCGCCAGTGCCTGACGCATCTTTCGGCGCAGGCCGATCATCTCGGCTTCGATCGCGAACAGATTTTCGTCGGCGGCTGGTCGGCGGGCGGACATCTGGCCGCGATCACCTGCGATCACCCCGCCGTGCGCGGCGCATTGCCGATCAGCGGGATTTTCGATCTGGAGCCAGCGACGCTGAACTATCTCAACGAACCGCTGCAACTGACGACAGACGATATCGCGACGCTGAGCCCGCAGCGCCGGCTGCGCGCGGGGCTGGCGTCGCAGCGCCTCGTGGTCGGTGGCAACGAGCTTGCGGAATTGCAGCGGCAGTCGCGCGATTATGCCGCAGCGGCGAAGGCGCAAAATCTGGATGTGACGGCGCGCATCCTGCCGGGCCATCATCATTTTTCGATCCTCGACGAACTGGCGAAGCCGGACGGCGAGATCACGAACGAACTTGCGAAGCTGATCGCGCAGACATCGGAAGCGCGTCAGAGCACCTTCTAGACCTCTGGTCGTCCCTGCGCCGGCCGGGACGACGGTTAGGTCGTGTCCGGATCATCCACGTCGGGATGTCCGTCACTTGGTCAATCCGCCGCCAGCGCCTCGAGACGCTCGAGCTTCAGCAGATCGAGCCCGTGCGGCACCACGGCGATCAGCTTGTCGCGGCACAGCTTGGTGATGGTACGGCTGACGGTCTCGATGGTGAGGCCGAGATAGTCGGCGATATCCTGCCGGCTCATCGGCAGCGGCAGGATCTTCGAGGTATCGCCGGTGCGGCGCAGACGCCGGCGCAGCAGCACGATGAATGCCGCCACGCGCTGTTCGGCGGATTTGCGACCAAGCAGCACCATCTGGTCCTGCGCCATGCGCAGTTCGCCGCTCGCCATCTCATGCAACCGGCGCAGGAAACGCGGATTGGCGTCGACGAAGGCGATAAAGTCCGCGCGCGGGAATTTGCAGGCGGCACCCGCCGTCACCGCCTCGGCGGTGAAGTCGCCCATGTTGAGCAGCGACAGTCCCAGGAAATCGCCCGGCATCGCGAAGCCGAAAATCTGCCGTCGCCCGTCGGTCAGCGTGCGGTAGAGCCGCACCATGCCTTCGGTGACGGTGAACAGATAGTCGGTCGGCTCGTTCTCCGACACCAGAATGTCGCCGGAGCGGAACGGCCGGGACCGGCTCATCTCCTCGAATTCCAGAAGCTCGGCCGGGGTCAGCACTGAACACACGCTGGTCAGGCGTGCGCTGCAATCGTTGCAACGGTCCGCCTGGCGGTGGGCACACGAAGTGACGGGTTCCAGGATCGACATGGGAATCCTCCAAAACCCGGATTTAAAGTTTCATATTAAATGTTTCTTTGATCGAGATCAAAGACGGGCCGGAGGCCGCAGCCGGCCCCCAGCTTGTTTACGACTGCATTCCCCATTTTCCGATGGTGTGGTTTTCGATGGCGCGGAACAGGAGGTTC
>MKUJ01000006.1:3508-13415 GCA_001897755.1 Afipia sp. 64-13 | reverse complement strand
GATCTCCAAGCTGTACGACACCACCGCCGGCCGCGTCATGCTCGGCCAGGTGCTGCCGCGGCACGGCAAGATGCCGTTCGACGCCATCAACAAGCTGATGACCAAGCGCGAAATCTCGGGCGTGATCGATCAGGTCTACCGCCACTGCGGCCAGAAGGAGACAGTGATCTTCTGCGACCGCATCATGGCGCTCGGCTTCCACAACGCCTTCAAGGCGGGCATCTCGTTCGGCAAGGACGACATGGTCGTGCCGCACGGCAAGTGGAAGATCGTCGATGACACCCGCGTGCTCGCGAAGGACTTCGAGCAGCAGTACAATGACGGCCTGATCACGCAGGGCGAGAAGTACAACAAGGTGGTCGATGCCTGGGCGAAGGCCTCGGAGAAGATCGCCGAGCAGATGATGAAGGAGATTTCTTCGGTCAAGAAGAACTCCCAGGGCCAGGACTCGCAGATCAACTCGATCTACATGATGGCCCACTCCGGTGCGCGTGGCTCGCCGGCGCAGATGCGTCAGCTGGCCGGCATGCGCGGCCTGATGGCCAAGCCGTCGGGCGAGATCATCGAGACGCCGATCATCTCGAACTTCAAGGAAGGCCTGTCGGTTCTCGAGTACTTCAACTCGACCCACGGCGCCCGCAAGGGTCTGGCCGACACCGCGCTCAAGACCGCGAACTCGGGTTATCTGACCCGCCGTCTCGTGGACGTGGCGCAGGACTGCATCATCACCGCGGATGATTGCGGCACCAACCTTGGCATCAAGATGCGTGCCATCGTCGACGCGGGCACCGTGGTGGCTTCGCTCGGCTCGCGCATTCTCGGCCGCACCGCCGGCGAGGATATCCGCGACGCGGCGACCGGCAAGGTGATCGTCAAGCGCGGCACGCTGATGGAGGAGTCGCATGTCGACGCCATCCAGCAGGCCGGCGTCCAGGAAGTGAAGATCCGCTCGGCGCTGACCTGTGAACTGGTCAACGGCATCTGCGGCAAGTGCTACGGGCGCGATCTGGCCCGAGGCACGCCGGTCAACCACGGCGAGGCGGTGGGCGTCATCGCCGCGCAGTCGATCGGCGAGCCGGGCACGCAGCTCACCATGCGCACCTTCCACATCGGCGGCGCGGCGCAGATCAACGAGCAGTCGTTCATCGAGTCGAACTTCGACGGCAAGATCGTGATCCGCAACCGCGCGATCGCGACCAACGGCGAAGGCGCCAACGTGGCGATGGTCCGCAACATGGTGGTCGCGGTGGTCGATGCCGACGGCACCGAGCGCGCGACCCATCGCATCCAGTACGGCGCGCGCATGCGCGTCGACGAGGGTGACACTATCAAGCGCGGCCAGCGCATCGCGGAGTGGGATCCGTATACCCGGCCCATTCTCACCGAGGTCGAGGGTACCATCGGGTTCGAGGACCTTGTCGAAGGTCAGTCGATCTCCGAAACGCTCGACGAATCGACCGGTATCGCCAAGCGCGTGGTCATCGACTGGCGCACCACCGGCCGCGGCGCCGATCTGCGTCCGGCCATCGTGGTCAAGGGCAAGGACGGCAAGGTGCTGAAGTTGGCGCGTGGCGGCGACGCCCGCTACATGCTCTCGGTCGATGCCATTCTGTCGGTGGACGTCGGCGCCACCGTCAAGCCGGGTGACATTCTCGCCCGTATCTCGACGGAGAGCGCCAAGACCCGCGACATCACCGGCGGTCTGCCGCGCGTGGCCGAACTGTTCGAAGCCCGCAAGCCGAAGGATGCCGCGATCATCGCGGAGATCGCCGGCACCATCCGCTTCGGACGCGACTACAAGAACAAGCGCCGCATCTCGATCGAGCCGGTGGACAAGACCGAGGAGACCCGCGAGTACCTGATCCCGAAGGGCAAGCACATCCACCTGCAGGACGGCGACATCGTCGAAAAGGGCGATTTCATCGTCGAGGGCAATCCGGCGCCGCACGACATCCTGGCGATCAAGGGCATCGAGGAACTCGCTGCCTATCTGGTCAACGAAATCCAGGAGGTCTACCGGCTCCAAGGCGTGCTCATCAACGACAAGCACATCGAAGTGATTGTCCGTCAGATGCTGCAGAAGGTGGAGATCACCGATCAGGGCGAGACCGACATGATCTCGGGCGAGCAGATCGACAAGATCGAGTTCGACGCGCTCAATGCCAAGGCCAAGGACGAGGGCAAGAAGCCCGCGACCGGCAACCCGGTGCTGCTCGGCATCACCAAGGCCTCGCTGCAGACCCGCTCGTTCTTCTCGGCGGCCTCGTTCCAGGAGACCACCCGCGTGCTCACCGAAGCCGCCGTCAACGGCAAGGTGGACCCGCTCGAGGGCCTCAAGGAGAACGTCATCGTCGGCCGTCTCATTCCGGCCGGCACCGGCGCCTCGATGGCCCGGATCCGCGAGGTCGCCATGAAGCGCGACAAGCTGATCCTCGACGAGCGCGAGAAGCAGGCGGCGATCGCCACGCCTCCGGCCGCCCCGGAAGCGGAACCGCTGGCCCTGCCGCCCGCCGAATAAGCGGGTTACGACCAATGATCGAGAAAAAGGCCGGCTCCCGCCGGCCTTTTTTGATGTCCATTATGGTATTTGACGTCGGCCTGCGGTTTGTTCATCTTCCCTTCAGGGGAAAAAAGCTTTCCTTTCAGGCGACTTAGCGCGGCGTGGCCACGCCGGCAGCCAACTACGGGGCAAACTCCGAAAATGATCGATCTAGCCATCATCGGCGGCGGGCCGGGAGGCCTGATGAGCGCCTGGTACCTCAAGAAGAAGCTGGGGGCCCTGTGCCGCGTGAAGATTTACGAGGCTTCCGACCGGCTCGGCGGCAAGATCGTGAGCCGCACCTTCGACACCGCGCCGGCCATGTACGAGGCCGGGGTCGCCGAAATCTACGACTACTCGATGACCGGCCCCGATCCGCTGCGCGACCTGATCCAGCATTTCGGTCTGCAGACCATCCCGATGGACGCCGCCCAGGTGCAGCTCGACGGCGAGCTGCTCGACGACGTGCCGGGCATGCGCCGCAAATACGGCGCGGAGACCGCCAAGGCGATCGAGGACTTCCGCGCGCTGTGCAGCACGATGGTCTCGCCGGCCGAATATTACGAGGGCGTCGGCGCGCATGACAACGATCATCCCTGGGCCTTCGTCAGCGCCGAGGAAGTGCTCGACCGCGAGGTGAGGGACCCGGTCGCCAAGCGCTTCTTCAAGGTGATGGCGCGCTCCGACATCGCGACGGAAAGCCACAACACCAACGGCCTCAACGCGCTGAAGAACTACGTGATGGATCTGGACGATTACATCGGCCTGTACTCGATCCAGAACGGCAACGAGCAGCTCATTCACAGCCTGCGCAGCGAGATCGATGCCGAGATTCATCTCAATCATCGCGTGCTGCAGGTCGGCAAGGCGGATTCCGGCCGCTACGCCGTCAGCATGATGAACGGCAAGGGGCCGGTCACCAAGGAATTCGACCTCGTGCTGGTGTGTCTGCCGCATTCCTGGCTCGCCACCATGCGCTGGGACGGCGAATTGCTGCGCCATTCGATGGTCAAGCACACCGCCTATTTCGACCGGCCCGCGCATTATCTGCGGGTCTCGATTCTGTTCGACGAGCCGTTCTGGGGCGACAAGGTGCCCGGCGCGTGGTGGATGTCGGAAGCGTTCGGCGGTTGCTGCGTCTATGTCGAGGGCGCGCGCCACGATGTCGGCCGCCACGGCGTGCTGAACTGGCTGATTGCGGGCTCCGATGCGCTGGCCTTCGCCAACCTCAGCGATCAGGAGCTGATCGACGCCGCGCTGAAATCGCTGCCGGCCTCGTTCGGCAACGGCCGCAAGCATTTCATGGAAGGCAAGATCCATCGCTGGCTGTCGTCGGTGAACGCCATTCCGGGCGGCCTGCCGGTGCGTGACGTGATGACCAATCATCATCCGGAGCCGAAGGAGCATCCCGGCATCGTCGTGGTCGGCGACTATCTGTTCGACTCGACCCTCAACGGCCTGCTCGATTCCTCGGACGCGGCGACCGACATCATCCTCACCCAGATGATGCGGCTGCGCTACGAGCGTGGCGACAGCGGCAATGTACCCTCGGACAAGATCGACCGCGCCTATTTCGACAACTACCGCAATGCCGGTCCTTACGCCGAGGTCTGGAGCCAGTTCACCGATCCGGCCTATCTGATGGAGCTGATCCGGATCGTCTGGAACAGGAAGAAGGACTACAAGCTCTTGATCGCCGGCTCGGCGAGCGGCGAACTGGTCGGCGCGCTGCGCGATCTCGGCGTCGACGCCTGGGGCATCGAGAGCAACCGCTACATTCACGGCAAGACGCCGAAGGCGCTGCGCAAGTACAACAAGCTCGGCTCGGTCGCCAAGCTGCCGTTCAAGGACAATTCGTTCGATTTCGTGTTCGAGACCAGCCTGTGCCATCTGTCGGACCGGCAGGCGGTGCGCGCGGTGCGCGAACTGCATCGCGTGGCCAAGACCGGCTTCATGTTCGGCTCGGTGACCAGCGACATGGCTCCTGCGCTGATCGACCGTTATGACCTGCTGCGCGGCGTCAGGAAGCTCGGCACCTGGTGGGAGTGGTCGGAGCTGTTCTTCAGCAACGGTTTCGATCTGTCGATGCACCGGCACGACTGCACCGACGAGGTCTGGGCGGCGACGCTCGCGGCCAAAAAGGGGCCGGGCGACTGGTACGCCGACGCCGACAGCCTGCGCTATTCGTTCTTCGACAAGGTCGAGGCGGACGACGAGGACGACTGACCTTCGCCGCCGACGCTGCTCGCGATGACGGGCGGGATGACGATCAGGGCGCAGCTTTGATTTTGAAGGGAAGGTTATCGTCGTCCCGGCAAGCTCGCAGAGCGAGCGCAGGCCGGGACCCCGAACCACCGTTTTTTCGATCGAGACGCCGAACTTCCGATTCTGGATCCCGTGACCGGGATGATGGGTCCCGGCCGGAGCTTGTCATTGGACGGCGCCATAGCGCGTCGAATGATGCGCGTGAATGCGCTTTTGGCGCCGATCCGTTGGCCGGGACGACCAACCGGTCGCCCAGGGATTTCGTTTCGCGAACGCCCGGACGGAGAACCGCCTTATATGACGGCCGGCCGACAGACATGGTAAAGGCCGGCCGCACCTGTCTTTGCGGATTGTTTGGCGATTGCGTAGCATCCGCCGGATTCGCTATATCCGGCGAGCCGTTTTCCGATCACCCCTGCAGCGGTTTCGCGCAGTCGAGCGATAGTTGTCCTCATGCCATCCAGGCCCGTGCCCGACCAAGATACGCCGCAACAGGCCGAGGCGGGCGAGGGCAAAGCCGCGCCGGCCGATCTTTTACGCGATCCCGCGACGCCCGATCCGGCCACGCCGATTCCGCCGGCCATCGATCTCGACGACGAGGACGATGACGACGATCTCGTCGCCTATACCGCGAGCGAGGCCGCCGGCGCGCTGGCGACGCTTTGGCGTTTCACCTGGCCCTATCTGACCAACTACAAATCCTGGCTGGCCTTCGTCGGCATCGGTCTGTTCGTCGAGACGTTGTTCAACGTCATCATGCCGCTCAGTCTGAAGTACCTGATCGACGATGCGCTCGGCGAGGAAGACTTCCACGCGCTCTATGTCATCCTGTCGGTGCTCGCCGCGACTGGCATCCTGACCTCGATCGTCGCGGTCTGGTATGAGCGCTGGGACGCGCGGCTCTCCGCCGCCGTGATCTCCGACGTGCGCGCCAAACTGTTCGATCATGTCCAGAATCTGCCGGCGTCCTATTTCGGGCGCACCAAGCGCGGCGAAATTCTGTCGCGCTTCTCGGTCGACATGGCCGGCTATGAATCCTCGGTGAAGTTCACCGCCAACGGCGCGTTGCTGCCGCTGTTCGAGCTGGTCGCCGGCATCGGCCTGATGATCTGGCTGAACTGGCAGCTTGCCGCGGTGGCGCTGCTGATCTTTCCGCTGACGCTGGTCGGCCCGCGCATTCTCACGCCCAAGGCGGTGAAGGCCAATTACGAGCAGAAGGTCAACGAGGCTGCGATCCTCGGCGTGGTGCAGGAGAACATCGCCGCGCAGATGGTGGTGAAGGCGTTCACCCTGCAGCGCAAGGCGTTCGGCTGGTTCGCCTTCCGCAATCTGGCGGCGCGGCGCTCGATGGCGGACGCGACCTTCCTGTCCTCGATGGTGGAGCGCACCGTCACCATCTCGGTGCTGCTGCTGCATCTCATCGTGCTGGCGATCGGCGCCTATCTTGCCACCATCGGCCAGATCACCATCGGCACCTTCGTCACCTTCGAAAGCGCGTTCTGGGAAATCTCCTACAACATCGCGCATCTGATGCATTTCATCCCGGTCGCGATCCAGGCTGCCGCCGCCACGCATCACATGCAGGAACTGCTGGACGAGCCGACGCGCGGCGGCGATCGTCCCGGCGCGCCGGACCTGCCGCGCATCGCCGACAACATCACTTTCGAGCATGTCGATTTCAGTTATGAAGGCAGCGACGCGCGCGTGCTCGACGATCTGAACCTGCGGCTCGATGTCGGCAAGAACATCGCGGTGGTGGGGCCGAGCGGCTCGGGCAAGAGCACGCTGCTCAATCTGATCCTGCGGCTCTATTCGCCGACCGGCGGCCGCGTCACTATCGATGGCGTCGATATCCGCAAGGTGACGCGCGACTCGCTGCGCGGCAACATGGCGGTGGTGTTCCAGGAGAACATGCTGTTCAACATGTCGATCCGCGAGAACATCCGGCTCGGCAAGGAAGGCGCGAGCGACGCGGAAGTGGTGGAGGCGGCGAAGAAGGCCGAGATTCATCGCCACATCATGTCATTGCCGGACAAATACGACACGCTGGTCGGCGAGCGTGGCGACACGCTGTCGGGTGGTCAGCGTCAGCGCATCGCCATCGCGCGCGCGATCGTGCGCAACCCGGCGGTGCTGTTGCTCGACGAGGCGACATCGGCGCTCGACCAGACCACGGAAGCCGCGATCAACCGCACGTTGCTCAAGGTCGCCAAGGGCCGCACCATGATTTTCTCGACTCATCGCCTGACCTCGGTGGTCGAGATGGACGAGATCATCGTTGTCAGCGGCGGGCGTGTGATCGAGCGCGGCTCGCACAAGGATTTGCTGGCGATGAACGGCGCCTATCGCCGCCTGTGGGACGATCAGCTTCATCAGCCTCATGATACCGCTCGCGAGGAGGATGATGAGGATGACGACGATGACGATGCATGACAGTTAATGATGATTTCACTGTGAGTTAATCATGAAGCCGCGACGTGCCCGGTCGCCACGGAAAGTTGAATTCAATTTTTAGCCGTTCTGCTAAAGTGAAATTCATGCGGGTGCAGCTCGGCGGTCGAGCACTGGCTTTCCAAGTCAGAGGTGTAGGTTCGATTCCTGCCATCCGCTCCACACTGAAATCAGCAAAAATCGAAATCGGCAGAATCGGAGAGGCGCGCGGGGCTAGTGGCGCGTGACGGCGTGGGGCGTACGTGCTTCGCGGAGCGCGCCAATGGCGCGGCGAACGATGAACCGCAGCCAGCGATTGGCGTGTCCGGCAAGGCCGGTGTCGATCGACATCGATTTCAGGCTGTAGGCTTTCTCGGCGCATATCTGATCGCAGGCCTGCTTCACCGGATCGTCGTAGAACGCCGCGATCTTGGTGGCGTTCATGCCGTTCGTCGCAAGCCACGCCGGAATATGGACGTTGCACAGCCGCTCGACGTCGGTGAACACCTTGGTGGTTCCGGTTCCGGCGGCGGGACACGAGGTGCAGAATGCATCGCCCACCAGCACGACGCCGGGCTGGCGATGGCCTTGCGTGACATAGAGATCGGCGGGACGGATCCGCACCGGACCGATAACGTCCACATCGCCGGTGAGTCGGTGCAGTTTCGGCATCAGCGCGAACAGCGCGTTACGCATGTCGTGGCGGCATTCGCGCAGCCATGGATCGTCCATGTCGCGATAGACCATCAGATTGGCGCGCATCGCGTGCCGCACCGGAAACAGCGTGAGATAGGCGGCGCGATCGGCGGCGCGTTCCGGATAGTAGGTCAGCGCGCCGAAATCGAAGTGCTCGCGGCCGGAAGGTGCAAGATCGAAGCCCAGAGTGATGGAATGGCAGGGGCTGACGATGGTGCGCTCGATGCCGATGTGGTGACGCAGTCCGATGTTCAGCCCGTTCGCGAGCACGATCAACCGCGCGGAGATTTCATCGCCACTCGACAGCGTCACGATCTGCTGCTTGTCCGAGGTGCGGATCTTCACCGCCTTTTCGTACAGCGTCTCGACGCTTGTCGGAATCGCGGCGCGCATGGTGTTGACCAGCGTGTCGTACATGATGCCGTGCTGGTCTCCGGGGCGCCTGTCGATGAGGCGGCCGAAGCGCGCGATCCACACGGTGTGATCGTGCGTCGTCGCGGGAAGGATGGCGTCGGCGAGTCCGGTTTTCGTCAGGATGGCGACCTGCGAGGAATCCAGCTTTTCACAGCGGAAATCCGGCGGATAGACGGGATGCGGATCGATCAGGATGGTCGCGACGCCGGCGCGGCCGAGCATCGCCGCAGTCGTCGAACCGGCAAGCCCGCCGCCGATGATCGCAATGTCCGTCCGTCGCATGTGCGCCTCTTTGCGCGAGGCTATCACCAGCGATGGACTTACTGATAAACATTGAAGGATTAAGGTGAACGGCAGCGAGGGTTAACGCCGCTCCCATGCGTATGAATCCGTATCGGTTGCCTTAACCGAACCGCAAGCCCGCGTGTGCAATCTGGATCGTACCATCGCCGAGCCAGGGCCCGCTTTCATGCTGACCGTCACCATCCGTTCGCCCCAGTTGGAGAGCGTGGCGCAATGGGACGATCTCGTCCTGCGCGCGCCGGCGAACGTGTTCATGAATCCGGTGGCGTTGCAGGCGGCAGCCGGGACGGGCTTTGCCCGTATTCATGTCGTGCAGGTTTGGGACAATGCGGTGACGCCGGCACGGCTGGCCGGGGTCTGGGCGTTGCAGGAGAGGCGGCCGCTGCCGTTCCTGCCGGCGGTGCTCGAGGCGCTGCCGTATACCTACTCGTTTCTGTCCCGCCCGGTGATTGATCCCGCTTACGTGGATCGTGCGATGCCGGCGATGCTGGCGGCGATCCGCGACGAACCATCGCTGCCGAACGTCATCTCCATCAAGGAAATGGATAGCGAGGCGCACGCCTGCCTTGCCCTGAAGGATACGCTCAAGGCCGGCGGGCATGCACGCGCCGTGCTGGCCGAGTATGTCCGTCCGGTGGTGTCGCGTCAGTTCGGCGTCAAATCCTCCGGTTCGACCCGCAAGAAGCTGCGGCAGGACTGGAACAGGCTCTCAGGCATCGGCGTGCTGGAGATGGTTAACGATCGTGCGCCGATGGCGGTGCGCGAAGCGTTCGAGATCTTCCTGCAACTGGAAATGGCGAGCTGGAAGGGGGCGAACGGCACCGCGTTGCTCTGCGATTCCGAGGATGCCTCGTTCGTCCGGCGTCTGATCGGCGATCTGGCCGGGCAGGGCCATGCGTCGGTGGCGCTGCTGCGACTCGACGGCCGCGCCATCGCCGCCCAGACGGTGCTGTATTGCGGAACCACGGCCTACACCTGGAAGATCGGGTTCGACGAGAGCTATGCGAAGTATTCGCCCGGCATCCTGCTGATCGACAAGCTGACCGAGGAACTGTTCGCCTCCACTCCGGTCGAGGCGATCGATTCCTGCTCGGCGGAGGGGAGCTTCATGAATCAGCTCTGGGCTGGGCGGCGGGCGATGGTGGATCTGGTCGTCGATGTCGGGGCGGGGCGGTCGCTTGCCTTTCTGCTGGAGGCCGGCCGCCAGATTGCCTATCGGGAGCTGAAGCTGCTGCGCAACCGGCTGCGGGCGGGAGCGGC
>MKUJ01000006.1:0-3443 GCA_001897755.1 Afipia sp. 64-13 | reverse complement strand
CAAGCCATTGATATATCAATGTTTATTATCAAGGTCTGAACTCGATTCGCGGGATTGGGAGACGTGCGTCGTTAGCCGCGATTCCCGGAACAAGCGGTTGGGAGCAGGTAAAAGGGTGCCGGCCGCGGCCGCCAGAAGCGATTTTTGCTTCGCAACATGATTCCCGCGCAGGCTTCGGAAATGGATCGACGCTGAGTCGGAAGGATGCGAGAAGTAGCTGCAACATCGGGGCTTTTTACATCGTGTTTAGCCTTGACTTGGCCATGCATGACTTATAAAACCCGGCCACTTCACGACAGGCGGTGAGCTTCCCTGCGTCGGAACGGACCACCCTTTCTCCCGGCTTCAGCCGGACTGAAACGGGCACCAACCTCGACGAATGTCGCTCAAACGCTGTCGGCACTAGCCAGGCAATGCCAGGACGAACTCAGTCTCTCGGGCCTTACGCTTTTGAGATTGGTTTTGGATGCATGACCTCGGAGAACTTCGGGCGCACGTCTGAGGTCAACCGCGGTCCTCTGTGGCTTTAGCGCTTTCCGTTCAGCGATGACCGGTTGGCGCGATTTCGTTTTGCGCGAATTCAAAGCGCGATGCGGATTGCCGGGCAGGCGCGAAGTCGACCATGCGGGGCGGTGGCCCCGACGAATTCGAAGTGAATTGCGAAGCCGTTCCGGTTTCGCGCGAACAAGGGTGAAGGCGAATATGCCGACGATCAACCAGCTGATCGCAAATCCGCGTGTTGCGCAGAAGTCGCGCAAGAAGGTTCCGGCGCTGCAGCAGTCGCCGCAGAAGCGCGGCGTTTGCACGCGCGTCTACACGACCACGCCGAAGAAGCCGAACTCGGCGCTTCGTAAGGTCGCCAAGGTGCGCTTGACCAGCGGTTTCGAGGTGATCGGCTACATCCCGGGTGAAGGCCATAACCTTCAGGAGCACTCGGTGGTCATGATCCGCGGCGGCCGCGTCAAGGACTTGCCGGGCGTTCGCTACCACATCCTCCGCGGCGTCCTCGATACGCAGGGCGTCAAGAATCGCAAGCAGCGCCGCTCGAAGTACGGCGCGAAGCGTCCGAAGTAATCGGAGTTCTGATCGATGTCTCGTCGCCACTCTGCTGAGAAGCGTGTCGTCAACCCGGATCCGAAGTTCGGGAATGTCGTCCTCACCAAGTTCATGAACTCGGTCATGTACGACGGCAAGAAGTCTGCCGCCGAGCAGATCGTGTACGGTGCGCTCAGCTCCATCGAAGCCAAGACCAAGCAGAACCCGCTCTCGGTGTTCGAGCAGGCGCTCGACAACGTGATGCCGACCATCGAAGTGCGCTCGCGGCGCGTCGGCGGCGCCACCTATCAGGTGCCGGTCGAGGTCCGCTCGACCCGCCGTCAGGCGCTCGGCATTCGCTGGATCATCGCTGCCGCGCGCGGCCGCAACGAAAAGACCATGACGGAGCGTCTGTCGGCCGAGTTGCTCGATGCGTCGAACAACCGCGGCAACGCCGTCAAGAAGCGCGAAGACGTGCACAAGATGGCGGAAGCCAACCGCGCCTTCTCGCATTATCGCTGGTAACGGCGACACGAACGGAAATTAAGGACAACCCCTATGCCCCGCCAACATGCCATCGAGGACTACCGTAACTTCGGTATCATGGCGCACATCGACGCTGGCAAGACCACGACGACCGAGCGCATCCTCTATTACACCGGCAAGAACCATAAGATCGGCGAGACGCATGAAGGCGCCGCGACGATGGACTGGATGGCGCAGGAGCAGGAGCGTGGCATCACGATCACGTCCGCCGCGACGACCGCGTTCTGGAACGGCAAGCGCCTGAACATCATCGACACCCCCGGCCACGTCGACTTCACCATCGAGGTCGAGCGTTCGCTGCGCGTGCTCGACGGTGCGGTGTGCGTTCTCGACAGCAACCAGGGCGTCGAGCCGCAGACCGAGACGGTCTGGCGTCAGGGCGACAAGTACAAGGTTCCGCGTATCGTCTTCTGCAACAAGATGGATAAGACCGGCGCCGACTTCTACAAGTGTCTGTCGGACATCGTCGATCGCCTCGGCGCCAAGCCGGTTGCGATTCAGCTGCCGATCGGTGCCGAGAATGCCTTCAAGGGCATGATCGATCTCGTTACCATGAAGGCGCTGGTGTGGAATAACGAAGCCGCCGGCGCGATGTACGACGTCGAAGAAATTCCGGCCGACCTCGCCGACAAGGCGAAGGAATACCGCGAGAAGCTGGTTGAGGCTGCCGTTGAACTCGACGACGACGCGATGGCTGCCTATCTCGACGGCAAGGAGCCGGACGAGGCGACCCTCAAGGGTCTGATCCGCAAGGCCGTGATCGACGGCGCGTTTTATCCGGTGCTGTGCGGCACTGCGTTCAAGAACAAGGGCGTGCAGCCGCTGCTCGACGCCGTGGTGGCCTATCTGCCGTCGCCGCTCGACGTGCCTGCGATCAAGGGCATCGACGAGGACGGCAACGAAGTCCTGCGTCATGCGGACGACAAGGAGCCGATGTCGCTCCTTGCGTTCAAGATCATGGACGACCCGTTCGTCGGCACCATCACGTTCTGCCGTATCTACTCGGGCGTGCTGCAGAGCGGCACCGGCGTCGTCAACTCGACCCGCGAGAAGAAAGAGCGTATCGGCCGCATGCTGTTGATGCATGCGAACAACCGCGAAGACATCAAGGAAGCCTATGCCGGCGATATCGTCGCGCTGGCCGGCCTCAAGGAAGCGCGCACCGGCGACACGCTGTGCGACCCGGATCAGCCGGTGATCCTCGAGAAGATGGAATTCCCCGATCCGGTCATCGAGATCGCGATCGAGCCGAAGTCGAAGGCCGATCAGGAGAAGCTCGGCGTCGCGCTGGCGAAGCTGGCTGCGGAGGATCCGTCCTTCCGCGTCTCGACCGACCATGAGTCCGGTCAGACCATTCTCAAGGGCATGGGCGAACTTCACCTCGACATCAAGGTCGACATCCTGCGCCGGACCTACAAGGTCGACGCCAATATCGGCGCGCCGCAGGTGGCGTTCCGCGAGAAGATCACCAAGCCGGCGGAAGTCGACTACACCCACAAGAAGCAGACCGGCGGTACGGGCCAGTTCGCCCGCGTCAAGTTCCAGGTCGAGCCGACGGAGCCGGGTGCCGGCTTCCAGTTCGAATCGAAGATCGTCGGCGGCGCGGTGCCGAAGGAATACATCCCCGGCGTCGAAAAGGGCCTCAACAGCGTGCTGACCTCGGGCGTGGTCGCCGGCTTCCCGGTGGTGGACGTCAAGGTGACGCTGATCGACGGCGCCTTCCACGACGTCGACTCCTCGGCGCTGGCGTTCGAAATCGCATCGCGCGCGGCGTTCCGCGACGCGCTGCAGAAGGGCAAGTCCGTCCTCCTTGAGCCGATCATGAAGGTCGAGGTGGTGACCCCCGAGGACTACACCGGATC
>MKUJ01000005.1:147395-177182 GCA_001897755.1 Afipia sp. 64-13 | reverse complement strand
GGAGATCAAGGCCTATCACAAGGAAGGCCATTTCCCGCCGGGCAGCATGGGGCCGAAGGTCGATGCCGCGATCCGCTTCCTCGAGGGCGGCGGCAAGCGCGCCATCATCTCCCATCTCGACCACGCCATGCCCGCTTTGCGCGGCGAAACCGGAACGCATATCGTCGTGAAGTAACGCCGGCACCATTCCAAAATGAAACTGCCGCGGTGCGAACCGCGGCAGTTTTTTTATGGGGCTGATTCGCTGGCCGGTCGGCAGGGCGTTCACGAGGCATGAACGCCGGCTTCGATCAGGTCGACGGCGAGGGGTGCGAGGCGCCGTTGGTCGCGCCCGGCACGGTGATCGGCACCGACAGTCCAGTCTTGACGCGATCCATCGCGACCAGCGTCCGAAACCGTCTGACGTTGCGGTTCTCGAAAAACAGGCGACGGGTCAGATCCTCGTACTCGCTCATGGTGGCAACGGTAACCACCAGGACGAAGTCCGCGCCGCCCGCAACATAGTAACATTGCTGGACTTCCGGCGCGGCGGCGAAGCTGCGTTTGGCCTCGTCGATCGCTCCGACATTCTCGCTGCCGATCTCGACCTCGACGAAAATCGTGATCCCGCGGCCAATCTGTGTCGGATCTACAACAGCTACGTTCGCAATGATAACGCCCGCTTCATGCATACGCTTGATTCGGCGCTGAATGGCGGGGGCCGACAGATTGACGGCTTCACCGATGGCGCGCTGCGGTGTGCAGTTATTCTGCTGGAGAATCTTGAGGATAGCGAGGTCGAACCGATCAAGGTCCACCGATGCTTGAGATGAGCGCCTGGCCATCCGATTTCTCCACGAAACAAACTTGCAACAGTCCCCAGGCCGATCGGCGGAAGGTCCCTGTGACAACGCAAGAATCTAATTCTTGCGAGAAATAAGAATTTACTTACTACTAAATCATCTTCGAGGCTGTGGGTAGTGATTTTTATCTGCGGCGTTTCGACGACCGAACCCGCCTGTTCCGGCCATTTGGGGTGCCGAGCACGGGCGTCGCTCTGTAGTTATTGAATTGGGGGGAATTCCGAATGTCGCTACGCTCTAGCACGCTTGCGGCAGCATTGCTGTCCTTTAGTGCCCTGCTGCCCGCCGGCTCCGCCGCTGTCGCAGCGGATATGCCTGTCAAGGCCGTGAAGCCCATCATCGATGTGCCATTCTTCATGGTCAACGACAACCGCATCACCTACTCGTATCAGTTCACCGCGACCGATCCCGGCGTGCCGGGCAAGACTGCCAAGCAGGTCTATTCGTTCACCCACTTCGACGTGTGGGCTTACGGCACCAACTTCTTCACCATCGACATGCTGAAGTCGGACCACAACGATCCGGCCGTGCCGTGCGGTCTCGTTGCCGGCGTGACCGGCTGCGCCGGCGCCACCGAGTTCTACGGTCTGTTCCGCAGCACCCTCGGCTTCAACGAACTCTTCAACACCAAGCAGTTCTCGGCCGGCCCGCTGCGTAACGTGTCGTTCTATTTCGGCGCCGACTTCAACACCGAAAACAACGCTGTCGCCCCAGCCAAGCGCTCCGTCGTCGCCGGTCTGCAGTTCGCCTTCAACCTGCCGTACAAGGGCTACTTCAACGTGTCGCCCGTGTATTACAACGAGTTCAGCAACCACAACTCGTTCCTGATGCCGGCCTTCAACGGCGGTATCGGCATTCCGGACGGCAACACCCAGTTCCGCGGCACCTGGGCGGTCGAGACCAACTACTACATGGATCTCGGCTTCCTGCCTGACTACCTGCCGCTGTCGATCTCGGGCCGCGCTGCCTGGTACGGTCCGAAGGGCCAGGGCACCAGCATCGCGATCCCGGGCAACCTCAACACCGCGACCGAGTTCAACTCCGAACCGATCCGCCTGACCCTCGACGCCTCGAAGATGATGTGGGGCCCGAAGTACTCGCACCACCTCGACGTCTGGGTGGCGTACCGTTACTGGCAGAACAAGTTCGGTCTCGACCACAAGAACAGCCCGGTCTGCACCGGCGCCAACTCGGGAAGCTGCACCGAGCAGTCGCTGTCCTCCGGCGTGTCCGTCAAGTTCTGACGTGACCATCCACACCACATCGAAAGGCGCCGCGAATTCGCGGCGCCTTTTTTATGCGCGAAGCGGTCTCGCAGACCGACGCGATCCTCATGGTGAGGTCGTGAACCGCCGCTGATCGAAGTTGCTTTCTCTTGAACGTGCCGTGACGAGTCCAACGTAGGAGAGTGAAACATGACGATCCATTGCGATGAATTGCTGCCATCCGAAACCCACAAGCCGCGTGCCAGCCGCGGAGGCCTTGCCTGGATGTTGGCGGGCGCCCTGACGCTGGCTGGCGCGATCGCTGCTCAGGCGGCGGAGAGCGGGATCAGGCCGGGCGTGCTGCCGGACCGGTGGCTGCTGGGCGGTCCGAACTGCGTCGAGCTGCCCGAATTCCAGATTCACGAATACAACCCGGATCTCTACATTCTTCGGCAGTCTGGTTGTTCGAACGACGAAAAGCCGTTCCTGTATTTGCTGTTCGGGCAGAACAAGGCGCTACTGCTGGATACCGGCGCGGGAAAAACCAGCGTGGCCCGCACGGTCAAAACTGTGATCGACCACTGGCTCGAGCGTAACAAGAAGGCGTCCATTCCGCTGGTGGTCGGCCACTTACATGGCCACGATGACCATACGGGCGGCGATCCGCAATTTGCCTCCGCGCCGGACACCACGCTGATCGCGCCAAAGGCGGATGCGGTGAAGGCATTTTTCGGTTTCAAGGTGTGGCCCAAGGAGATCGTCCAGTACGATCTGGGCGGGCGCGTCCTGGATATCATCCCGATACCCGGACACGACGATAACAGCATCGCTATTTACGACCGGCAAACCGGATTGCTGCTGACGGGCGACACGCTTTATCCGGGCCGGATTTATGTGAACGATACGCTGGCGGAATTTGCAGCCAGCATCGAACGGCTGGTGGATTTCACCAAGGACAAACCCGTCACGCACATCCTGGGAACGCATGTCGAGAACTCCCGGACACCCTACAAGGAGTATGCGATTCATACGGTTTATCAACCGGATGAACATGTGCTGGAGCTTGGCCGCGCGCATCTTCTCGAATTGCAGGATGCGGTCAAACGCATGAACGGCACGTTGAAACCCGTGTCCCTGCGAGACTTCAGCGTGTGCGGAAAATATCCGACCTGCGAGCGCTGAATGAATGATCAAGCGGCGGCCGGAATTTTTCCGGCCGCCGTTTTCTATTTGACGCTTACGCGATTGTGCAATGCGAACAACGCGTCTGTCGGGTCGATCTGCCGCAATTGTTAATGTGCAGATCGCGATCGAAATGCATAAAACGCGAAGACATATCCTTGTTTCTGTTGTTTGCCGAAAGACAGTTTGAACAAGGGGTTGAGTGAAACGGGCGCATTCCATCCGGGGCAGCAATCGCAGGTTCGCGTTGCGGTTTTGCGGTGAGGTGCGTTTCGCACTGATATTTCAGTGGTCGCGTGCACGCGCAAAACACCCCAAGCATGAATTTTTGCAGCCGACGTCTGCGCGCTTGACATAAGTAAGTTTCTTCTTACTATCGAATACCAGATCGACCGCAATGCATAGCTGGCACGGATGCATTGAGACGGCGATCGAACTGATAACGGCCACACGATGTCCCCCGGTGTCTTGAGGGGCGCGCAAGCAGGCCGGCAGGGAGTGAGCGGCATGGGCCTTCATCTGTTAGGTGCAATCCGTCTACGGATTGGTGCGTTCGCGCGCCGTCATACGCTTTCGCTTCCGGTTGTCTGACATGGTGGCAGCGGAGAAAAAACGTATGACGGGTCCAGTCGGAATTGCTTTTCCGAGCGGTGCGCCGCGTCTTGAATTACGCGGTATCAGCAAGCGCTATCCTGCGGTGCTTGCGAACGACCAGATCAACCTGAAGGTTGCGCCTGGTGAAATTCACGCCGTTCTCGGCGAAAACGGTGCCGGCAAAAGCACCCTGATGAAAATCATCTATGGTCTGGTGAAGCCGGACTCGGGTGAATTCCTGTGGGGTGGCGAGTCCGTGCAGGTCACGAGCCCGGCGCATGCGCGTCGGCTCGGCATCGGCATGGTGTTCCAGCATTTCTCGTTGTTTGAAACGCTGACCGTGGTGCAGAACATCGCCCTCGGCATGACCGGCAAGCCGGATCTTTCACAGCTCTCCGCGCAGATCGTGTCGGTGTCGGAACGTTACGGTTTGCCGATCGATCCAAACCGTCTGGTGCATACGATGTCGGTGGGCGAGCGTCAGCGCGTCGAGATCGTGCGCGCGCTGCTGCTCAATCCGCGGCTGCTGATCATGGACGAGCCGACTTCGGTGTTGACACCGCAGGCGGTGGAGAAATTGTTCGAGACGCTGCGCCAGTTGTCGGATGACGGCTGCAGCATTCTCTACATCAGCCACAAGCTGCATGAGATCAAGGCGCTGTGTCACAGCGCGACGGTGATGCGCGCAGGCCGCGTCACCGGCGAGTGCGATCCGCGTCAGGAATCGCCGCACAGCATGGCGAAGATGATGGTGGGCAGCGATCTGCCGGTGTGTCGCCCCTCGTCGGTGGCGAGCGGCACCGAACGTTGCCTGGTGGTCGACAAGGTGTCGCGTCCGGCGGATTCGGCGTTCGGCACCGCGCTCGATCAAGTCGACCTCGTGGTGCGTGCGGGCGAGATCGTCGGCATTGCCGGCGTGTCCGGCAACGGCCAGAAGGAATTGCTCACCGTGCTGTCGGGTGAGACCCCGATTGCCGAGAACGGGCGGGTCGAATTGCTCGGCACGCCGGTCGGCAATGCCGATCCGCTGGTGCGCCGCCGTCTCGGCATGTGCTTCGTGCCGGAGGAGCGGCTCGGCCGCGGTGCCGTGCCGACGCTGTCGCTGGCGGACAACGCGATCCTCACCGCTCACGACAGCCGCATGGTGAAGGGCGGGTTGTTGAATTTCAGCGCGATCACCGCGTTTACCCGCCGTTGCATCGAAGGTTTCCAGGTCAAGTGCGGCGGCCCGGATGCCGAGGCGCGCAGCCTGTCCGGCGGCAACCTGCAGAAATTCATCATCGGCCGCGAGGTGCTGCAGAAGCCGAAGGTGCTGATCGTTTCGCAGCCGACCTGGGGCGTCGACGTCGGCGCGGCAGCATTCATCCGCCAGACCCTGATCGACCTGCGCAATGCCGGTACCGCGATCCTCGTGATTTCCGAAGAGCTCGATGAGCTGTTCGAGATCTGCGACAGCATCGCGGTGATGGCGAAGGGGCGCCTGTCACAACCAATTCCGACCGCTGAAACCGATCTCACCGAGATCGGCCTGATGATGACCGGCCTGTCGCAGCGACAGGATGGCCGCACCATGCAGCTCGGGGGAGACCGTTCATGAAAATCAAACTTGAGCGCCGGGCCGAGCCCTCGCGCATAATGCAGTATATGTCGCCGCTGATCGCAGTGGGCCTGACCGGTGTGGTGGGGCTGTGCCTGTTCATCGGCATGGGCAAGAATCCGGCCAGCGCGTTCTACGTTTTTACCGTGCAGCCGATCGAGAATCTGTACGGTGTCGGCGAATTGCTGATCAAGGCCTCGCCGTTGATTCTGATCGCGCTCGGTCTTGCCATCGGTTTCCGCGCCAACGTCTGGAATATCGGCGCGGAAGGTCAGCTCACCATCGGCGTGATCTTCTCCGGCGCGGTAGCGCTGCATTACGGGCCGCAGGGCGGTTATTGGGTGCTGCCGGCGATGCTGCTCGCCGGCGCGTTCGGCGGCATTGTCTGGGCGGCGATCCCGGCGTTCCTGCGCACGCGCTTCAACGCCAACGAGATCCTGACCAGCCTGATGCTGACCTATGTCGCGCAGCTCTGGCTCAGCTATCTGATCTACGGTCCGTGGCGCGATCCGGCCGGCTTCAACTTCCCGCAGTCGGAGCCGCTGGCGCCGAACGCGATGCTCCCGATCCTGATCGACGGCACGCGCCTCAACGCCGGTGTCCTGATTACGCTCGCGGCCGCGGTGCTGACCTGGTTCATCCTCAAGCGCAGCTTCGTCGGCTACCAGCTTCAGGTCTCCGGCCTGTCGGAAGCCGCGGCCCGTTATGCGGGATTCAAGAGCAGCCGCGCGGTGTGGATCGGCATGCTGGCGGGCGGCGTCGCCGCCGGTGTCGCCGGCGTCGGTGAAATCGCGGGCCCGCTCGGCCAGCTTTTCCCGACCGCGTCGCCCGGTTACGGCTTCGCCGCGATCATCGTCGCCTTTCTCGGCCGTCTGCAGCCGGTCGGCATCGTGCTCGGCGGTCTGTTGATCTCGCTGCTCTATCTGTCCGGCGAGGCCGCGCAGATGTCGCTCAACCTGCCGTCCGCGATCACCGGCCTGTTCCAGGGTGTGCTGCTGTTCTTCCTGCTCGGCGCCGACGTGCTGATCACCTATCGCGTCCGTGTCATCTCTGAAACGCCTGTCCTGAAGAAGGTTGCTGCGTGATGGAAACGTTGTCCGCCATTATCATCGCAACGCTGGTGGCCGGAACGCCGCTGGTTTATGCCGCGCTCGGCGAGCTCGTCACCGAAAAGTCCGGGGTTCTCAACCTCGGCGTCGAAGGCATGATGCTGTTCGGAGCGGTCACCGCTTTCGCGGTCACCCACGCCACGCACAATCTGTGGCTCGGCGTATTCTTCGCCGCCTTCGCCGGGGCGTGCCTTGCGGCGGTTTTCGGCGTGTTGACGCTGACGCTGAAGGCCAACCAGGTTGCGAGCGGTCTTGCGCTCGCCATCTTCGGCGCGGGCGCCAGCGCCTTCGTCGGCAAGCCTTATGTCGGCGTCGCGCTGTCGCACGAGCCTTCGGAGTTCGCGGCATGGATCAGCGGCATTCCGCTGATTGGCCCGGCGCTGGTGCAGCTTCATCCGCTGGTCTACCTGTCCTGGGTGCTGTTCGCCGGCGTGCTCTGGTTCCTCTATCGCACGCATAGCGGTCTGGTGTTGCGCGCGATCGGCGAGTCGCCGTCGTCCGCGCACTCGATCGGCTATCCGGTCAACAAGGTGCGGTTCTATGCGGTGCTGTTCGGCGGCGCGATGTCCGGCATCGCCGGCGCCTATCTCGCGGTGGTCTACACCTCACTGTGGACCGAGGGCATGACGGCCGGCCGTGGCTGGATCGCGCTGGCGCTGGTGGTGTTCGCGACCTGGCGTCCGGAGCGTGTGCTGCTCGGCGCCTATCTGTTCGGCGGCGTCACCACCGCGCAGCTCTTCGCACAGGGCGCCGGCATTCCGGTGCCGCCGGAGGCGATGTCGGCGCTGCCGTATCTTGCGACGATCGTCGTGCTGGTCCTGATCTCGCGCAATCCGACGCTGGTGCAGCTCAACGCGCCGGCCTCGCTCGGCAAGCTGTTCCACGGCGAAGCCTGATTTCGATTTCGGTGCTCGTCGGTCCGGCTGCACCACCGTCCTCTCTCGCGCAGTCTTAAAACAACCGGTTCGTCTGCGCCGAACCGCCAGGAGGAAATGAAGATGTTTTCGATTACACGGCGTAATTTCCTGCTTAGTTCCGCCGCAGGCGCCACTGTCGGCTTTGGTCCGACTCTGAAGGCTTTTGCGCAGGACCCGGTTCTCAAGGTCGGCGTGGTCCATCAGGGTCCGATCGCCGATCTCGGCTGGGAAGCGTTTCATGCCCGCGCCTGGCGCGCGCTCGAAGCCAATTCCGGCGGCAAGATCAAGGTCACGGTGCTGGACAACGTGCAGCAGGCGCAGGACGCCGAGCGCGTGTTCCGTCAGCTTGCGACCCAGGGCCATCAGCTCGTGATGGGCACCACGTTCTCGCAGTATGCCACGCTGCGTAAACTGGCGCCGACGCTGCCGAAGACCCGCTTCGAGTGCTGCGCGGGCATTGCTCCGCTGGAGAATCTGGGCGTGTACGAAGCGCGCTCCTACGAAGGCACCTATCTCACCGGCATCGCGGCCGGCAAGATGACCAAGAGCAACGTGCTCGGCTGGGTCGGTGCGTTCCCGGTGCCGCAGGTGATCTACGGCATGAACGCGTTTCTGCTCGGCGCCCGCAGCGTCAATCCGAACGTGGTCTGCAAACTGATCTGGGCGAACGCCTGGAGCGATCCGGCCAAGGAAAAGGACGCCGTCAACGCGCTGGTCTCGCAGGGCGCCGACGTTCTTTCCGGCAGCCCGAACACGCCGGTGCAGGGCCTTGCGGCGGAAGAGAAGGGCGTGTGGTCGATCGGCTCGTCCGGCGACTTCTCGAGCTTCGTCAAGAAGAAGCAGCTCACCTCGTTCGATCTCGACTGGACCGCGGCTTACGCCGAAGCGGCAAAGGGCGTGATGGACGGCACCTGGAAGGCGCAGTCGAAGTGGCGCGGCCTCGGCCCGAGCGGCTTCGTCAAGATGACCACGCAGAGCCCGGAGCTGCCGGAAGACGTGCGCAAGCTGATGGCGGACAAGGAAAAGGCCATCATCGACGGCAAGTTCCATCCGTTCTCCGGCGAGATCAAGGATCAGTCGGGCAAGGTGCGCGTTGCGGCTGGCGCCAACCTGCCGGACGATCAGCTGCGCGGCATGGACTGGCTGGTCGAAGGCATTCAGGGCCAGCTTCCGCGCACCTGATCGCCTAACCATCATTGACGGGCGCCGCCGCAAGGCGGCGTCCGTTCGCCGTTTTCGGGATATATTTTTATTCTCTGTCTTGAGGTCCAGTCGCCATGTCATCGCTTGATCTTGCTCTCGATAATGTTCGTTTGCCCGACGGCTCGTCCGGCTCGATCGGAATTTCCGGTGGCCGCATCGCGAGCCTCGGAAAGGGACAGGCCGGCGAGGCCCGTCAGCGTCATGATCTGGGCGGCGCGCTGGTGCTGCCGGGTCTGGTCGATGGCCATAACCACCTCGACACCACGTTTTTCGGCGATGTGTGGCGTCCGCATCAGCGCTGCGTCGCGGGCTTCAATGTCGGCGAGCGTCTGGGAATTCAGAAGGACTGGCTGTCGCGCGGCGCGCCGCTGGCCGAGCGCGCCGGTGCGCTGGTCGAGCGCGCGGTGAGCCGCGGCACCACGCATATGCGCACCCATGTCGAGATCGACACTGATTTCGGCCTCACCCATCTTGAAGGCATCCTCGCGGTGCGCGAGCGTTATCGCGACGTGGTCTCGATCCAGATCGTCGGGCTCGGTCGCGGCCTTCTGGTGCGGCCCGGCACGCGCGAGCTGCTCGACGCGGCGCTGTCGCAAGGCGCCGACGTGGTCGGCGGCCTCGATCCTGCGATCTTCGAAGGCAATGTCGAGGCGCATCTCGACGTGGTGTTCGGTCTTGCCGAGCGTCACGGCAAGAGCATCGACCTGCATCTGCATGAAGGCGGCCATCTCGGCCTGCATACGCTCGGTCGCATCGCCGAGCGCACCCGCGCCAGCGGCATGCAGGGCCGCGTGGTGGCGAGCCATGCCTATGCGCTCGGCGAAGTGCCGCTCGATGCGATGCTGCCGACTGCGGAGAAACTCGCCAAAGCGGGGGTTGCGATCATGACCAACGCGCCGGGCGATCATCCCTTCCCGCCGGTGCTGGCGCTGCGCGAGGCCGGCGTCACCGTGTTCGCCGGCAATGACGACATTCGCGATTCGTGGTGGCCCTACGGCGACGGCGACATGCTCGAGCGGGCGATGATGGTCGGTTATCGCTCCGGCTTCTACACCGACGACGAACTGCTCTGCGCGTTCGATCTTGCCACCGCCGCGCCGGCGAAGGTGCTCGGTCTTGCCGACTACGGTGTGCGCGTCGGCGCTTCGGCGGATATGATCGTGCTCGACGCCGACCACGCGCAGATGGCGGTGGTGGCGCGTCCGGTGCGCCGCGAGGTCTACAAGGCCGGTCGCGTGGTGGCGCGCGATGGCGTGTTCCTCGGCGTCCAGGGCAAGGCCTGACAGGCGGGTTCGACCACACTCTATATATAGAGAGACAGGCGGCTGCGGTCATCGCAGCCGCCTGTTTTGCATTGCGGGAACTTTTGGCCGGTCCGACCGTTAGTACAGCTCTGAATTGCCACGTTTTTTCCGAAACCGAAGGCTTCGGTAAGTCCCGAGGTTCTTGGCGTGTTCCGTGCGTGGCGGGATCGTGCGCCGACGTAACGGAAAGGATGGGGGAATGTCCGGGCTGGCGCTTCACTCCGGCTCCATGTCGCCATCGCTCGCAGCCCGTTCCGATGCGGCCCGTCTGGTCGAGACCGATATTCCCGCGCGTCTCGATGCGTTGAAATGGGGTCGCTTTCACACCCGCGTCGTGCTGGCGCTCGGCATCACCTGGGTTCTCGACGGTCTTGAGGTGACGCTCGCCGGCGCGCTCGCGGGCGCATTGAAGCAGAGCCCGGTGCTGCAATTTTCCAATGTCGATGTCGGCCTCGCCAACAGCGCCTATCTTGCCGGCGCGGTGCTCGGTGCGATCGGCTTCGGCTGGCTGACCGACCGGATCGGTCGCCGCAGACTGTTCTTCATCACGCTGTCGCTCTATCTGCTGGCGACGGCCGCGACGGCGTTCTCCTGGAGCTTGACGAGTTATGCGTTGTTCCGTTTTCTCACCGGCGCGGGCATCGGCGGCGAATACACCGCGATCAACTCCGCCATTCAGGAACTGGTCCCGGCGCGCTATCGCGGCTGGACCGATCTGGTCGTCAATGGCAGCTTCTGGATCGGCGCGGCGCTCGGCGCGGCCTGTGCCATCGTGCTGCTCGATCCGGCGCTGATCGATCCGGAGATCGGCTGGCGGCTGGCGTTTTTCACCGGCGCGGTGCTGGGGCTGATCGTGTTCGTGATGCGGCTGTGGATTCCGGAAAGTCCGCGCTGGTTGATGATCCATGGCCGGCCGGAGGAGGCGGAGAGGATCGTCGCGGAAATCGAGCGTGCGGCGGATGTCGCGCCGGCGCAAATGCGGGCGCATCCGACCATCAAGCTGCGCATGCGCACGCATACGCCTTTGCGCGAAGTGGCGCACACTCTGTTCATGACCTATCGCCGCCGCGCGCTGGTCGGCCTTGCGCTGATGGCGGCGCAGGCGTTCTTCTACAACGCGATCTTCTTCACCATCGCGCTGGTGCTCGGCGATTTCTTCGGCATCGCGCCGGATCATATCGGCTGGTACATCCTGCCATTTGCGGCCGGCAATTTTCTCGGCCCGCTGCTGCTCGGCCGTCTGTTCGACACCGTCGGGCGGCGCAAGATGATCGCGCTGACCTATGCGGTTTCCGGCATTCTGCTGGTGATCTCCGGCTATCTGTTCGCCATCGATGCGCTCAGTGCCCGCTCGCAAACCATCGCCTGGATGATTATCTTCTTCTTTGCCTCTCCGGCGGCGAGCGCCGCCTATCTCACGGTGAGCGAGACATTCCCGCTGGAGGTGAGGGCACTGGCGATCGCGTTGTTCTATGCGATCGGCACCGCGATCGGTGGCGTGGCGGGCCCGGTGCTATTCGGCGCGCTGATCGATACCGGCTCGCGCACCAGCGTGTTTGCCGGTTACATGATCGGTTCGGTTCTGATGATCGGTGCGGGATGGATCGCCTGGAAATTTGGCGTCAATGCCGAGCGCCGCTCACTCGAGACGGTGGCGCGGCCGCTGGCCGCGACGGAGTAAAAGATGAAACAGGTTTTTGAAGATATCCTCACGCGTAGCGCCGAGCCCGATCCGGATTCCGGTCCACCGGCTTTCGCGCCGCTCCTGGAAGAGTGCGCGTTTCTGCTCGATATCGACGGCACGTTGCTGGAACTTGCGCCGACCCCGAGCGAAGTCGAGGTGCCGGCTGGACTCGACCGGGTGCTGAGCACCTTGCACGACCGCACCGATGGCGCGCTGGCGCTGGTCAGCGGTCGTTCGCTCGGGGATATCGATCAGATTTTCACGCCGATGCGACTGCCGATCGTCGGCGGCCATGGCGCGGAAATGCGCCTGTCTGTCGACAACGAGGCGGTGGCGGTGCATGCGCCGCCGATGGACAAGGATCTGAAGCGACGCTTTGCGGCGATTGCCGATCTCAGCCCCGGCATTCTGCTGGAGGACAAGGGCTATTCGCTGGCGCTGCATTATCGGCTCGCGCCGACATTCGAGCGCACGATCTATGAGGCGGTGTCGGCGATCCGCGCCGATCTGCCGGAAGCGCCGGTCGACGTGCTGCCGGGCAAAGCGGTGTGCGAGATCAAGCATTCCGGATTTACCAAGGCGACCGGCGTGATCGAACTGATGAAGCACGAGCCGTTCGCCGGCCGCCGTCCGATCTTCATCGGCGACGATGTCACCGATGAATCGGTATTCGCGATCATGCCAGGGATGCAGGGTCTTGCTTTCTCTGTTGGCCGTCAGGCGCAGGGCGTCGACGGTCATTTCGCTTCGCCGCGCGAGGTGCGTGCGTGGCTTGCGCGTCTTGCCAGCGATGATGACGACGCTTGATGCGCGTCAAATGCGATGCTCAACGACTGATTCGTCCACAGCGCAAGATGGAACCTTGGAAAAATCCGGTTCCATTTTTCATGAATCCGAATTTGACCGCATTCTGAAAGAAAGGTGGCGCGGAACCATATTGATGAACAACCGTTTATCTGGCGATTTCAATCCCGGAGAGTTCCCGTGAATTTGGTCGTGGTTTCAAATCGTGTGGCACGCGCCAAGGCGAACGAGCCGATGACGGGAGGACTCGCGGCGGCTCTGCTGCCTGTCGTGGAAAAATCCGGTGCGGTCTGGGTCGGTTCGAGCGGGCATGTGCGCGAGGGCTCGCACAAGGATCCGTTCGCGGAGATTCAGCCGCTCGGCGCCGGCGCGTTGGCGTTGCTCGATCTGCCCGCGGCGCATTACGGCGGATATTACGAGGGCTTCGCCAATTCGGCGCTGTGGCCCGCGCTGCATTCGCGGCCCGATCTGATCAGCGTCTCTCACGACGATTATCAATCCTATCGCGAAGTGAACGCCTTCATGGCCCGCGCGCTGCTGCGCTTCTGCGAGAAGGAAACCGCGTTCTGGGTGCAGGACTATCATTTCCTCGCGCTTGGCGCGGAGCTGCGCGATCTCGGCGTGCGCCGGCCGATCGGCTTCTTCCTGCATACGCCGTGGCCGAGCCGCAGCATCATCTGCAGCGTACCGCATCATCGCGAACTGATCGAAGCGATGCTGGCCTATGATCTGATTGGCTTCCAGACCAAGGACGACTGCGCGAATTTCGCGAGCTATCTCAAATCCGATCTCGGTTATGAGGTGCGGGGCGGCGTCGTCACCTCGCCGTATGGCAAGTCGCAGCTGGCCGCGTTTCCGATCGGCATCGATGTCGAGGGATTTGCCGCGCAGGCAGCGCGTGCGGTGCTGCATCCGGATGTCTCGCGCCTGCGCAAGAGCCTGCATGGCGAGCGGCTCGCCATCGGCGTCGATCGCGTGGATTATTCCAAGGGGCTCGCCAACCGTATCGCCGCTTTCGACCGGCTTTACGAGTTGCAGCCGTCGCTGAAACGCTCGGTCTCGCTGTTGCAGATTGCAACGCCGTCGCGCGGCAACATCGAGGCCTATTGCAACCTGCAGGACAAGCTTGCCAGGATGGTGACCGACGTCAACGGCCGCCACGGCGAGGTCGACTGGATGCCGATCCGTTATCTCAACAAGGGCTTCAGCCAAACCGTGCTGTCGGGCTTCTATCGCTCGGCGCAGGTCGGCGTGGTGACGCCGATGCATGACGGCATGAATCTGGTGGCCAAGGAATATGTCGCCGCGCAGAATCCGGCCGATCCCGGCGTGCTGGTGCTGTCGAAATTCGCCGGCGCGGCGAATGAACTGACCAGCGCGCTGATCGTCAATCCGCACGACATCGAAGGCATGGCGCGGACCATCGCTCAGGCACTGGCGATGCCCGCGCCGGAGCGCCGGCTGCGCTGGGAAGCGATGATGACGACGCTGCGCGCCGGCAACATCCAGCACTGGTTCGCATCCTTCATCCGTGCGCTCGAGCAGGCGCATCGGGACGGGCCGGAAACCGACGGCGAGAACTGGACCGCGCGCAAGCGGGTGCCGCCGAGCAGCGGCTCGGTGATACAGCTTCGCACCGCGAGCAACGCGTTGCACTAGCCAGCGAGCACGACGCAGCGACGCGGATCGAAGCGGAAAAGATGCGGGCCGCGCAACCGCGAACGTGTCCTTACTCGATCGGATCGCGCGCTGCATCATTTCCTCGCATGATGGATGACTTCGGGCCGGTCTGGGCCGCTCGCGATTCAGCCGGCTAGGGCCTCGCCGTCCGCCCCGGGACCCTTGAAACGGGCCGTACGGGAGCCGTGCGATCCAGATAAATCGTAATATTTCCAATATTTTAGGGAAAAGTTTCGATTGCTGCGCCGACTGGCTTGCAAAACGGCGCGGGCACCGCCATGAGAGGCGCACGGAGAGGTGGCCGAGTGGTTGAAGGCGCACGCCTGGAAAGTGTGTATACGGGAAACCGTATCGCGGGTTCGAATCCCGCTCTCTCCGCCAGCCTTGGCAAAAATCCATTTTAAATCAAAGGTCGGCGGTTGCGGTAGATTGCCGTACCCCTACTTTGTCCCATACACGGGCGGGCGCTTGTACTTGTATATGGGCTTTTGGTCACGCAGACGTTGAGTTCGCCCACGGTTGCCGTTGACCGTTTTACAGATCTTGGTGCGCGCATCTAGCGCGGGTTCCTGCATGCCAGGTCAAGTGCGATTTTCGATGCGGAATCGCACGAAGCCGCAAGAGCGAAAGCGATGGTAAACATCAGCGTGCGCGCGGCTCTCCATCATTTTTAACTCGCTCGGGATTGGCACCGGTGGTCTGCGTCTACCAGTGTGAAGCATGTAGTTGGTTTCCGAGACGCGTTGCCAGCCGGTCAGATTGTTCCAGGCGCGCAGCGCACCAGTGCCTTGATCGGCATGGCCAGCGCCACGATTTGGTTTCGAGGGTGAAGACATCCGTTGCATCGCCGGGCAGCTAGTCGCACTTATCTGAACTCGCGCCCCTCTCCGGCTTCTTCGTGCGTTATGCCGTCTCTGATGTGATAGATGCGCTTGAAGGTCGGGATAATCTTCTCGTCATGCGTGACGACGATGATGGCCGTTCCGAATTTTGCAGCCATTTCGTTGAGGATCCGAATCACGGTCAGGGCTCGCACGCTGTCGAGCGGAGCGGTGGGCTCGTCCGCAAGGATAACCGGCGGACGGTTGACAAGTCCGCGTGCAATCGCGACACGCTGTTGTTCTCCACCGGATAGCTGCGATGGCATGGCGGCGGCGCGATGCTCGACATCGAGCGCTTTCAGAAGCTCGCGCGCACGCTGGCGCGATTGGTTGTTGGGGACGCTGGCCAACATCGGAAGCAAAGCGACATTGTCTGTGACATCCAGAAAGGGGATGAGGTAAGGCGCCTGGAAAACGAAGCCAATCTTGTCGCGCCGCAACGCGCGAAGATCGGAAATTTTCCACCCCTCGTCATAGATGACCTCGTCGCCGAGCGTCATACATCCGCCGCTTGGATCGATGACGGCGCCCAGCGCTTTGAGCAACGTGCTCTTTCCCGATCCCGACGGACCGATCAGGCCGACCACTTCGCCGGGGTCGACCCGCATATTAACGTCTTTCAGGGCGTCGACGGCGGTGTCGCCGCTGCCATACCGCTTTTTGAGCTTTTCGATGAAGATTCCGCCGTTGCCCACCTCAACCTCCGATCGCCTCAGCGGGGTCGACCTTGAGCGCCATGCGGATGGCGACGACGCTGGCAAGCGCACATATGGCGATGACAGCGATCAGGCCGATAATCGTGTCGACGGAAAGTAGCAGGACGAACTTCGGAAAGAGGGGGGCTGCGAAGGTCGCCGTAATCTTGCCGACGACGAAGCCGATCAGCCCCAGCACGACGGCCTGCTGCAGGATCATGAACGCGATGGTGTGATTGCGCGTGCCGATCAGCTTCAGCACCGCGATCTCGCGGATCTTGTCCATGGTCAGCGTGTAGATGATGAAGGCGACGATGGCGGCACTGACGATGGCCAGAATGGCCAGGAACATGCCGATCTGCTTGGCGGATGTCGCGATAAGTTTCCCGATCAGAATCTCTTCCATCTGGGGTCGCGTATAAACCGTCAGCCGCTTCCACCTCGCTATATCGTTCGCGATACGCTCCGGGTCATAGCCGGGTTTGACCCGGACCAGAACGGCGTTGACGTAAGGGTTGCTGTTTTGCAGGGCGATCACTGAATCCAGCAGGCCAGGCACCCAGGGACGGTTGAACTCCGGATTTTCGCTGGTGCGCCGCCGCTGGCGAACGATCGCGTCATTGTCCTTGAGGAATTGCGCTTCCTGCGCGTCCTTCAGCGGAATGAAGACCATCGGATCGCCACCCGACGACACCGTCCGCCGAGTGAGGCCAATGACGGTATACCGGTTTCGACGGATAACGATGCTGTCTCCAAGGGAAAACCCCGTAGCGATATCGGCTACCGCCTCGTAATGACTGCGCGTGATCTGCCGCCCCGCGACAAGAAACGGCGGGCGGCCGGGCGTCGCCATGTCTCCCGGCGCGATGCCCACCACCATGGCCCGCACGTCAGAGTTTCCTTTCCGAACCTGCATCGTGAGGTAGGTGACGTTCGCGACCCGCTCGACGCCGGGAATCGCGAGGATCACACGATAGATATCATCGTTAATGCTTGAGGATTCCGCGTAGGGGCCGAGTGTGTTCTGCTGAACGACCCACATATCGGCGCCACTGTTGTCGAGCAAAACCTTGCCGTCCTCGACCATTCCACGATAGACGCCAGCCATGGTGAAGGTAACGCCGATGAGCAGACCGAGCCCGACTCCCGTAAAGACAAACTTGCCCCACGAATGCAGAATGTCGCGTCCGGCGAGACTGATCATTTGAGAAGCTCAGTGGAATTGTCCGTCACGCGGATGCGGCTCGTACTGGCCAATCTGGATGCGCTGTAAACAACGATCTGATCGCCGACCTTCAGCCCCTTTGTGACCTGTATGGCGCCGTTCAGGTCGGACGAGCCGAATTGAACGGTCGCAACATGGATTTTGCCGTCTTCGACTCTCCAGACAACGGGTTTGCCATTGAGGGATTGAATTGCGGCGTTCGGGATCACTGGCGAGGCGGGAAGCTCCGGAAGCGCAACGGTCACTTCGGCCAACTCTCCGATCGGAGGAAGCGGCTCGGGAAGCGTGTCGAACTCCACCTTGGCCAGATTCTCTTCCGTCACCGCGTCAGCGAGGACTTCTACGCGCGCCACCCGGCCGGGGACGCTTTTGCCGGCGCGTGAACGCAATGCAATCGAGGCAGGCAGGTTCTGCTGGAGGCCTGTTGCTGCGACTTGATCGAACCGGGCGTTGATCCAGAGGTTCTTCGGGTCGATCATTTCGATGACCGCCTGGCCGGCGACTATTGTTGTTCCCAGTTCGGCCTTGCGTGCTGCAATCACCCCGTCGACCGGCGCAAACAGGATCAGATTTTCCCGCTGCTTGATCAGGCCTTCACGGTCGGCGCGGTTGCGTTGCACATCTTGTCGCGCCGCAAGAAGATTCGACCGAGCCGCTGAAAGAGCAGCATCGGCCACCTGGTTATCCTGCCGCTTGGTTTCCACCGCGACTTCGCTGACGGTGCGGGTCTTCCAGAGCTCATCATAGCGTTTTGTCTGTGCCAGAGTGAAATCCCTGCGCGCTGAGGCATCTTCGACCTGCGCTTCAGCGGTCCTTATAGATGCTTCGGCCCGGCCGATCGCCGCATTGAGCGCTGCGATGCGAGCATCGAGATCGATCGGGTCCATTTCCGCCAGAACCTGACCGGCGCGGACTCTGTTGCCCACATCCACATTAATTTTGGCGACGCGGCCAGCGATAGTGGGACCGATCTTGTAAGAGAAACGAGCCTCGACCGTGCCGATGCCGAAGAGGGCAGGCGAGATCGAGCGAGCCTCGACGGCGGCGATCCTGACAGCGACCGGCGCCAGCGGTCCGGAGCGCAACACCACGTAGCCGAATAGGGCGGCAGCTACGGCTCCAACGCCGATGAGCATCAACGTGCGGCGGGACACTGAAGGCAATTTCACTGGTTTGCCTCAACGCAACCACGGAGGTTGGAATGGTTTGCAGTAAGGACAACATCCGCCATGAACGTGGCTTCGGGGGGTCGCACCGCAGACGCGATGACCGAGCAATGCGGATGGATCATTTCATCGCCTCGACAGCGCGCCGATACAGCACGAACACTCCCGGCGCGCTGGCACGGATGCGTTTGACGTCGCCGGCGATGAGGGACTGCATGACAAGGCCCTGGATCATGCCGATGAAGAGTGTGACGGCGGCCTTGTCATCCAGCGTGGCGACCAGCTCGCCACGCTCCTTGCCCTCCGCGATGAACCGTCCAAGGCGCTTGCTGTAACGCTGAATCAAGGTTTGCGTCATGCGCTTGGCCTCGGTCTGCTCGGTGCGCTGCAGTTCTCCGAACAGCATCCGGGGCACGCCTGGGTGCTTTGTGATGAACTCGATATGCGCCATGAAGGCAGCCTCCAGCGCGGCAAGTGAAGACGTGGCTGAGGAAGTTGCCTCGTCGATCCGTGCAAGCAAGTGCTCCGAGAGCCACTCCATCACGGCTTGGAGAATGGCGTCCTTCGACGAGAAGTGCCGGAACAAGGCCCCCTGGGTCACCCCCATTCGCTTGGCGATGGCCCCGGTGGTGATGTCCGCGGGGTTTTGCTCGGCAGCAAGGTTGATGACGGTTTCGACCGTCACCTCACGTCGCTCCTCTGCGGAAAGATAGGCCGGTCGAGAGCGCATATAGCATCTCCAATAGATAGTAATTGATTACTATCTATCACCGGCGCGGGCCTCGTGCAAGGAGGGTCAAGGGCTCTTGTGTTTTTTGTCGGGGTTCGGCTTATCCCCCGCATAGGTCCGCCAGCGCCTCGATGGCCGTGGAATGTCGCCGTAATCAAAGCTCTGCGGCGAATGTTATTCGCCGAGGAAGAATCTGACTTCGAAGCCGTCCTGTCGACCTTCCCGCGGAGACAACAGTTCAATCCTGCCGCCGGTGCCGGCGGCGATCGTCTTTGCGATGGCGAGCCCGAGTCCGGCGCCGTCCGCCTGTGCACGGCCGCGCTCGAACGGTTCGGACAGGTGGACAAGTAAATCCGGCGGCACGGCCGGCCCCGCATTCGAGACGCGCAGCATCCCATCTCCCGACAGTGCAACGCGCACTGGTTCTTGCCGCGTACCGTGCTTCAGCGCATTCTCGATCAGGTTTCGGGCCAGGATCGCGAAAGCGTCGAGATCGATGTCCGAAAGGACCGCGGCGTCGGGAAGTATCAGCTCAATGCGCCCGGCGTTGTCGGTGCTCGCCGTCATTTCGCGCACGACCAGTCGCAGGATCGCAGCCACGTCAATCGGCTCCGCCGCCTTGAGACGCCCGCCTTCGGCCCTTGCCAATTGCATCAGCTTTTCCGACAGCCTGGCGAGCCGCCGTAGTGCTGTTTCGATCTGGCGCGCCCGCTCGCGGGTGATGTCGTCCGGTGCCTCTGCGATCAGCCGCTGCGTTTGCGCCAGCGCCGCCGCCACAGGGGTGCGCAACTCGTGTGCGGAATTGGCCGTGAAACTGCGCTCGGCTTCCAGCGCGCGTTTGAGTCGGTCCAACAGGCGGTTTACCGCCTGCGCGATGGGGCCGATTTCGTAAGGCAGCCCGGCGGCCGTGACGGGTGTAAGGTCACCGCTGCCGCGCGCCTCGATTCCCGCGCGGAAGCTTCTGATCGACGCCATCGATATCCGCACGACGCCCCAGACCCCGATCAGACTCAGCGGAATAATCAAGCCGAACGGCAGCGCCAGCCTGAGCAGTACGTCCCGTGCCGCCTTGCGACGATGCGCAAGCGGCTCAGCGGCTGCGATAGTGACCTCACCGCGCATAGCGGCATCGAAATAGATGCGGTGGGTCGGCGTGTCGGCGAAGCCCATGCCGGTGAACGGTGGGAACACGGCTAGGTCAGCATTATGCGAACGCAGCAGCACTTTGCCATCGGCATTCCGCACCACATAGGTGAAATATTCGTGGTGCTGGCGCAGCGTCGTTACCCGCTGATCCGCGTCATCGCTGTCGCGACCAAGAATTTCGAGAACAGCCAGTGGTAGGATGCGTTGTGCCGTTTCCTCAAGCGCGCTATCGAAGACCTCGTTCATTTCGTGACGCAGCTTGTACGTCGTCACCATAGCCGCCACAGCCCACAGCAATGCCGCTCCCAGCCCCAGCCAGAGCGAAAGGCGCCATTGCAGGCTTTTCGGCATTAACCTCATCTGGCGTTTCCGAGCCGATAACCGATGCCACGCACCGTATCGATGACGGGGCGTCCCAATTTCTTGCGCAGGCGGCTGACGTAGACCTCGATCGTGTTGCTTTCCACTTCGACATCGAAGGCATAGAGGTGCTCTTCCAACTGTACCTTCGACATGACCTGTCCGGGACGATGGACGAAAGCTTCGAGAAGCGCCCATTCGCGCGCGGTCAGATCGATCGGCCGGTTGCCGCGTGCGATCGTCCGCGCTGCCAGATCGATCCTCAGATCGCCGATTTCAACAAGGGGATTGGGATTGCCGCTGTAGCGGCGCGCCACGGCGTTCAGTCGCGCCGAAAGCTCCGAAAGGTCGAATGGTTTGATCATGTAGTCGTCGGCCCCGGCGTTGAGCCCCTGGATGCGATCGGAAATCTGGTCGAGTGCCGTCAGGATGATGACCGGCGTGACACAACCCTTGCGACGCAGACTGCGCAGGAAGCCGATACCGTGTCCGTCCGGCAGCATCATGTCCAGCAGAACAAGATCGTAGGCGGCGCTGTCGAGATGATCAGCTGCCGCGTCGAGCCTGGTCACCCAATCGACGGACTGGCCATCGGCAACGATATGATCGCGCACCGCAGCACCCAGAATCTCATCATCTTCTACCAGAAGGACTCTCATGGAATGATCATTCTGTTCGTTTCCGGTCCGTTTGCCAGCGAATCCTGTCGGCAAGCTGACGGAAAGGTCGTCCTGACTTCAGACTGCTGTCAGGAAAGATTGCCATTGTCGCTGCATCGGAACGTCGAGCAAGGACAAACAGCATGATGAAGCGCGCATTGGCAGCCATCCTGCTTTTCGGATTTGCCGGAGCTGGCACCGCCATGGCCGGCCACCGCTGCCACGTCTCCATGGATCAGTGGCAACCGCGCGGGGCCGTGCAGAAGATGGCTGAAGCGCGCGGCTGGACAGTGGACCGGATCAAGATTGACGACGGCTGCTACGAGGTCCGGGGTGTCGATGGGCAGGGCCGGACGTTCAAGGCCAAGATCGATCCCTCAACCCTCGCAGTCATCAAGATCAAGAACAAGGGACAAGCCGAGGGGAGCAGCGACAGGCGCGAGCGGCCGCGGATCGAGACTGGCGACACCGGCGCCTTGCGCTCCAATGAGCTGCTCAGGACGAACATGGCGCCGAAGATCGACCTGCAATGAATGGGTTTCGACTTTTCCGTCCCGGAAACACTATTTCCTTATGAACGCAGGAAGCAGGCCATGCCTAGCAACTCCATCCGTTATTCGAAAAGTATGATCGTCATTCATTGGCTGACAGCCCTTGCCGTGGTCGGCGCGTGGTTGACCGCGGAGGGCGGGCGCCATGTGGTGCAAAACCCGCCGTTGCTGCACTTCTCGCTGGGGCTTGCCGTGCTGGCGCTGGTCGTTCCCCGGTTGATCCTGTCGCTCGCTGGAGGCGCGCCTGCTATGGCTGCGCCGCACGGTTGGTTGGCGACCGGAGCAAAGGTCGGGCACGGCCTGCTCTATCTGCTGCTGATCGCCGTGCCGATAACCGGCTGGTATGCGGCGTCGCGCTTGGGCGCGCCGATATCGTTCTTCGGCCTGCATCTTCCCGCGATTACCGCGCCGGTTCAGGGACGTCCCGGCGTGATCGCCGAATTTCACGAGAATGCCGGTACCTTCATTCTCATCCTCGCCGGGATGCATGCCCTGATGGCCATCTGGCATCAATTTGTCCTGCATGACGGCACGCTGCAACGTATGAGCCCGCGCTGACAGCTTTGGGCCTGCGCCGGTGCCGATGCCTGGACAATCATATTGATGCTTTTCGGCCCGAAAGGCCGGGGCCGAACTCGCGTGACACCGGTTCTTCGATGCGTTGTTTTTCTTAGGAAATGGCGAAAGCAGTATATGATCCGAAGCGACCGGGCCTTTGTTTTCGATTTCGCCGACAGTGGCGGCCTCGGAAAAACAGCCGCATGGATCACACCGATAGCCACCGCATCAAAAATAGACTTTTGTTGGCGGCCCTCGGCGGGCCTCATCACCGGGTTGGGCCTGCGGTTTTCTGGCCAGGGTCAACAGAGCCATGACCAATAGGTCGTTCTCGATCACGATCGCCGCTGTCGTTGCTGTGATCTTCGGTATCCTGACCGTCATCTCGGGCGGGCGTGCGCTGTTTGGCGGGGTGGACATGGGAGCTGTTGTACCCTTCGTCCTGAAGTTCAATTTCGTCGTCGGTTTCGCTTATGTGTTGGCGGGTATCGGGCTATGGCGCATGACGAGGTGGGCGTGGGTGCTGTCCGTCGTGATCGCGGTGGCGACCGCCGTCGTGTTCGCCGCCTTTCTGTGGCATGTCTGGCATGGTGGCGCCTATGAGGCGCGCACCATGGGCGCTATGTCACTGCGCCTCGTTGTCTGGATCGTCATCGCAGCGTTCGCAATTAAGCGCGGACCGTGCCGCTGACTGGCGATGAAAAAATCGCCGTGAAAAGCTCGCAGCTAGACGGCGCGACCAATAAGAGAGCCGATCACAGCGGTCGATGCCATGGCAACAGCGCCCCAGAACACGACCCGAAGAGTGGGTTTCCATATGCTGGCGCCGCCCGCCTGCGCGCCAATGGCCCCAAGGGCGGCAAGCCCGATGAGACAGGCAATCGATACCGTCCAAACAGTTGTTCCTGCCGGTGAAAGCAGGGCGATAACCAACGGCAACGCGGCTCCGGATGCGAATGTCGCCGCAGACGTGAAGGCTGCCTGAACCGGCCTGGCCATCAGGTGGCTCGACAGTCCGAGTTCATCCCTCGCATGCGCCGCGAACGCGTCTTTCGCCATCATCTGTTCGGCAACCTGCCGGGCCAGCTCGGGCGTCACGCCACGGTCTTCATAGATCTTCGCTAGTTCCTCCAGCTCTGCTTCAGGCTGCGTGGCTAGTTCGTAACGCTCGCGCGCCATATCGGCTTCTTCCGTGTCAGCCTGGGAACTGACCGATACGTATTCACCCGCTGCCATCGACATCGCTCCGGCCACAAGTCCGGCAACGCCGGCAATGAGAATCTCATGGGGCGATGCTGTTGCAGCGGCTACACCGACGATCAGGCTCGATGTCGAAATCAGGCCGTCATTGGCTCCCAGCACCGCGGCACGAAGCCAGCCTATTCGTTCGATCAGATGGTTTTCTTTGTGAAGGGTAGGCATAGACCTATTCCTAAAGAGGTTTGAGGCGTGGGACGAAACGGCGAACGCCTGTCGATAAGACTGTTCCGTTCCGTCGCGACGGACGCCGCTGCAAAGAGTGTGCAGACGTCGATTGCGGGCGTCCTTGATGCGGGTCGACGCGATTTCGGTGGCGCGGGAGCGGGCGACGGTATCGCGGCCGCAATCGATGTAACCAAGGGCCTACCTAGAGTCCGTCATGCCGAAATCTCCAATTTCAACGATTGCTGTCGTCGATCAAGAGCGCCTGACGAGTGACGCTCCACCCAGCAATAGATTGCCGGCAGTAACAGCAATGTTAGCACAGTGGACGATATGATGCCCCCGATCACGACGGTCGCGAGCGGTCGTTGCACTTCCGCTCCGGCACCTTGCGCGACGGCCATGGGTGCAAAGCCTATGGCCGCGACCAGCGCGGTTGAAAGCACCGGCCGTAAGCGGTCTGTCGCCGCCTGGCGCACGGCATCGACGAGCGGTAGTGCCCGCCGCAGGGCGTTGATATGATCGACCAGCACCAGGCCGTTCAGCATCGCGATACCAGACAGCGCGATGAATCCGATCGCCGCAGTGATCGAAAATGGCATGCCTTGAAGCCAGAGAGCCATCACGCCCCCGGTGACTGCAAAAGGAATGCCGGTATAGACGATCGCGGCTTGGCGGACACTGCCCACCGCCGAATAGACCAGGGCGAAGATCATCGCCAGCGCTGCCGGCACGACGATCATCAAGCGAGCCCGGGCGGCCTCCAACTGACGGAATTGCCCGCCGAACTCGATCCGAAAGGACTCCGGCAATTCCAGCTTGCTGTCCAGCCGTGCGCGCGCCGCCCTGACATAGCCTTCGATATCGCTGGTACTGAGATTGACCATCAAAGCCGCTCGGCGCTTCGCATTGTCGTGCAAGATCGGTTCGACCGTGCGCATCTCGCGCAGCCTGGCGACGCGCTCAAGCGGCACCAGGCCGGTCGCACCTACCCGCAACGGCAGCGACAGGATCTCTTTGGGATCCGCACGCACAGCTTCGGGCAGGCGGACGACAATAGAGTAACGACGCTCGCCACGGGCGATGAAGCCGGCCTCCTCGCCGCCTAGAGCCGCGCGGATGGCGCGGTTCACTTCAGCAGCGCCTAGCCCCAGCCGGACCATGGCGTCGTGATCGATCTCGATCACGACGCTGCGTGTGCGGTCGGCGGTCTCGAAGGCGACATTGGCGGTGCCGGGCAAATCTTGCAGTTCTTCCTTGGCTCGCGCCGCGAGCCGCTCCAGCACGTCATAGTCATTTCCAAAGATCTTGACGGACAGGTCGGCGCGGGTGCCCTCCAGCATTTCGTTGAAGCGCATCTCGATCGGTTGCGCGAATAGAAAGGATTGTTCGGGCTCGAGCGTAGTTGCCATCTTTTCGATCGCCGCGACCAGTTCAGCCTTATTGGCCGGCATGCCGGGGTCCCTTGGCCATTGATCCAACGGCTTGTAGAAGATGTAGAGATCGTTTTCGTTTGGGGGCATAGGGTCGGTCGCGACCGCGCTGGTGCCGATACGCGAAAAAGTGTGCGTCACCTGCGGAAAGCGGTTCAGGATCTCCCGCTCGATGTCCTGTTCGATCGAAAGGCTGCGGTCGAGCGACATGCCGACCGGCTTGTAGACCATGGCCGTGATCGATCCTTCATCGAGACGCGGGGTGAATTGTGCACCGAGCGTCTGAAAAACCGCGAACGTCCCTCCAAGCAGAACAGCCGCCGCGCACAGCAGTGCTATGGGGTAACGTAGGGCAACGTTGAGCACGGGAACGTAGCCGCGTGCGACCAGTCCGGCAAATCCTCTTTGTCGGATGCTATCGTCAGCGCTGGACCGTGCCTCATTCTCCCCGTCGATGCGCTCGCGTTGCCCGCTCGGCGTTTCACCATGTAGCAGCAACGCGCACAGCGCCGGCACCAGTGTGAAGGTGACGATCAGCGCCGCCGCCAGCGCCAGCATCACCGCCTCGGCCATAGGCTGGAACAGCTTGCCTTCTACGCCACCAAGACTCAGCACCGGCACGTAGACCAGCGCGATGATGGCGATGCCGAAGAAAACGGGGCGCGCCACGCCGCCGGTGGCGTCGATGACGATAGCCCGGCGTTCCCGCGCGGTCAGTTCGCCTCCTTTGGCAGCTCTGGCTTCACTCATCAGACGCAGAGTATTTTCAACGACGACGATAGCGCCATCGACGATGAGGCCGAAATCAAGGGCTCCCAGGCTCATCAAATTACCTGAAATGCCGAGCATATTCATGCCCGAGATCATCATCAGAAAGGCCAGCGGGATCACCAGCGTGACGATCAGGGCGGCGCGCCAGTTGCCGACCACTATCAGCAGCACCACGGCAACGAGCAACGCGCCTTCGCCCAGATTGCGCTCAACCGTTGCAACCGTGCGCTCCACGAGCTCGGAACGGTCATATTGCACTTGCAGGCTCATGCCCTTGGGCAGCGCCGCACGCAGATCCGGCAGTTGCGCGTCGACGCGCCGCGCGACCTCCCTGCTGTTCTGGCCGACCAGCATCATCACCGTGCCAAGGACGGTTTCTTTTCCGTTGGCCGTCGCAGCGCCATTGCGCGGGGCATGGCCGATGGTGACGGCGGCGAGATCGCCAACCGTCAGCGGCCGCACCCCGCCCGCGAATTTAACGGGAAGCGCGCGGATCATTTCCGCAGTCGTCACGCGCGCTTCGGTCCGTATAGTGAAGCGCTGATTGTTTTGAGTGATCGTCCCGCCGCCCGCGTTCTCGACATTGGCGCCGACGGCCTGGCCAAGCTCGCTCGGCGTGACGCCCGCCGCTGTCAGTCGCTGGAGATCGGGCTCGACGACGAACTGTCGTTCGAGACCACCGTTGGAATTCACCTCCGCCACGCCCTGAATCGCACGCAACATCGGCTTGACGATGTATTCCTGCGCCTCGTACAGCTCCATCAATTGCTGCTGATCGGTCATGCCCGCCGGTGGTTGCGTCCAGTCGAGCGTGTAGTACCAAATCTCGCCAAGCCCGGTGGTGATGGGCGCGAGTTGTGGCGCCGAGCCGGACGGCAGCAGCTCGCGCACCGTCGCCAGCCTCTCGGTGACGAGTTGACGCGCGCGAAGCTGATCCGTTCCGTCTTCATAAATCAGGGTGACCTGAGACAACCCGGTCTTGGTCAGCGATCGCATGTCGCGAAGCCCCGGCTGGCCCGCCATTGCGCGCTCAATGGGCAGGGTGACAAGGCGCTCGATTTCCTCCGGTGCGAAGGCCGGCACCGTGGTATTGATCTGAACCTGTACGCCCGTGATGTCGGGAATGGCGTCGACCTGCAGCCGCAGAAACGACCAGAGGCCAAAGCCGCCGATGACCAGTGCGATTGCGACCACTGCGAACAGGTGGCTGGTTGTCCAACATAGCAAGCGGCGCATTATTGAACCTTACCACCAAAGCTGCGACCGCCGTTGAGGACGCGCAATTGCAGCAACGCCTCAAAAGCTTCGAGCTTTGTATCCAGAAAAGCCGATAACGCATCCAGATACTGGCGCTGCATTTCTACATAGGTCGCGATCGGAATAGCGCCGTGACGAAAATTGTCGTCGGCAGCCGTGGCGGCTGCCCGGAGTGCATCCGGCGTCGACGCAGCCCAGCCCGCCAACGTTTTGCGACTAGTCTCGTACAATGCGGCCTGTTCAAAGACCCGGCGCGCGATCCGCCGCCTTGCTGCCAGCAGAGCCGCATCGGCTTGGGATTGGCGGCCTTGTTCCTGCGCTACACCTGCCGCCTGACTGTTCCAGAGCGGCAGGGTTGTCGACAGCCGGACGCCGAAATTGGTTTCGCGAATATCCGACTTGGCCTGGTTGTAATAAGGGCCGACCGCCACGGTGGGGACACGCGATCTCTGTGCCAGATCGACGCGTAGCCCTTGCTGCCGGGATTGTGCGCGGAGCGACTGAAGTTCGAAATTATTAGCGTCCACCTCCTGCGCCATGCGATCAGCCGACAGCAGTCCGGGCAGCGAGATGTCTGGCTGGTTGACGCGGATGCGCATACCCAAATGCGAATTGCGAAGCTGGTTCAATTCGTAGACGATCGCGCTTGCCCTCACATCGGCGGCCGCAGCATTACGCTCCGACGTGATGGCGCTGGCCTCCAGAATGGCCGTGTCCAGTACGGACGTCGGACCGGCCGTCTCCCGCTGCGCTATCATCTTCGCGAGCGCTCGCATCCGAGCGGCGACGTCTTTTGCTGCCGCGGACTTCTGTTCGGCTACGAACAGCGCATAACCGAGTGATCGCGCTCGGCTGGCCAGAGTGGAGTCAAATTGCGCCAGACCGATTTTAGCCAAGGCGATTTGGTGCTCCGCGATGGCTTGGCGAAGAGCTCCCCGGCCGGCAAAATCGATCGGTTGCATAATCGATACGCCATAGGCCGGGCCGGAACCTGCCGGTGCGCCGGTCACGGCGTCGGCTGTCCGGCGCTCGCCGAACTCAACTGACATTTCGGGATCTGGCAATCGATTCGAAGTGTCGCGTTCGATCCCGGCAAGATTGATCTGCTCCATATAGAAGCGTCGCTCAGGATTATTGGCGAGCACGGTCTTGGCCAGGGCATCGATCGACAAAGTCGTCGCCTGCTGCGCCTGTGCCGGTGACACCAGAACGATCGCGATTATGCGAATGATTATCAATAGTGGTTTAGGCATCCGAACAAGCCCCGAAAGTCATCCTGATGACACGGCAACCTGAACGGAAGCTGTCAGCGTAGATCCAGCCGGCGTCGATTTTTTCGAGTATTACAATCGGCGCGATGCGCGTTCGGTAGGCCATGAAGCCAATGTATAAGCTGCGCGAGGGTCGGCGCTGTCGTCTCAAATTCCGCAACGCCGGCGATGACATCCATCCACGGCATCTTCACCGACACAGTTTCGAACTGGCGTGGGTAAGTGGTAGGCTCACCGCTGGCATTATCAAGGATGTCGTGATGTTGGATGGCTTTCAGGAAAACGAATTCGACTTCATCGCTGACACCCCGGAATGACGGCCTTCCGCTGCCATCCGCAACCGCACATGGATTTCTGATTCCTGGCGCTGTTCGATTCGAATAACCCATGAACATTTCTACGGATGAACCCCCCACGTCCAACCGCAGCGGTTCGCCGGCCGAGGTGCTCTGGGTCTTTCTCAAACTTGGTCTCACCTGTTTCGGCGGACCGATCGCCCATATCGGCTATTTCCGGGACGAATTCGTCCTGCGACGGAAATGGATCGATGAGCACGCCTATGCCGATCTCGTCGGCTTGTGCCAATTTCTGCCTGGGCCCGCCAGTAGCCAGGTCGGACTCTCGATCGGCCTGATGCGTGCCGGATATCTGGGCGCGTTGGCTGCATGGGTCGGATTTACCTTGCCGTCGGCGGCGGCTCTCGTTCTGTTCGCCTACGGGGCAGGAGCGCTGAACGGCCCGATCGGCGATGGCCTTCTTCATGGATTGAAGCTGACCGCAGTGGCGATCGTTGCGCAGGCAGTGTGGGGGATGGCGCGCAATCTGTGCCCGGACCGGCAACGCGCTTCGATCGCGGTCGTCGCCGCGCTCATTCTGCTGTTCAGTACCTCGCCCGCGGCACAAATCGGCGCGATCGCCTTGGGCGGGTTTGCAGGTCTGTGGTTGTGCCGCGGCGGGACGCTGGTTCCGTCCGGACATGTCGAGATGCCCGTCTCAAGAACCGTGGGCCTCATTGCCCTTACGAGCTTCTTCCTTCTTTTATTAGGACTCCCCGTGTTGCGGGAACTGAGCGCGTCATCGGGGGTGGCTCTGTTTGGTGCGTTTTATCGATCCGGTGCACTCGTTTTCGGCGGCGGCCACGTCGTGCTGCCTTTGCTACGCGAAGCCTTCGTCACGCCCGGCTGGTTGAGCGGTAGTGCGTTTCTTGCGGGTTACGGGGCCGCCCAGGCCGTTCCAGGACCGCTCTTTACTTTCGCAGCCTATCTAGGAACGGTCGTCACTCCGAATCCGCACGGGATCATTGGCGCAGGTCTGGGCCTCATCGGCATATTCCTGCCGGGCATGCTGATCCTGCTCGGCGTCCTGCCGTTCTGGGATTCATTGCGAAAACGATCAAACGCACAGGCGATGATGCGTGGCGTCAATGCCGCCGTCGTGGGATTGCTGGGAGCGGCTTTCTATGATCCGGTCTGGACATCCTCCGTTCTCACTCCGCTGGACTTTGGCATCGCACTCGTTGGATTTGGTCTGCTGACCGTTTG
>MKUJ01000005.1:47525-147371 GCA_001897755.1 Afipia sp. 64-13 | reverse complement strand
TGTGTTCAGCGCCGCAGCAGGAGCGGCCGTGTCGCTACTTTAAGCATCCCGGAGCGGGTCAAAAGCGAGAAGGCGGAGTGTTTCAGCGATTCCGTTAAGGCGGCCGTGTGACGGAGCAGGCCCCCGATTTCAAAAGACGTTCCATGGACGATACCGTTTGAACGGATTCTCGGATCCCGGTTGTCGACCTGTTGCGTCTTGTCGCCGTGCTGGCCGTTGTCCTCGACAACCGCACGCACGGGGTGCAGGAGTGACGCCCTATGCCGCCGGGCAGGCGATCAGTTATCGCATGCCGAACGACCGGGAGCAGGGTAATGGCACGGTGGATAGCTTCGCGCTCGGCTATGCCGGGTACAGCGTCACTTCGACGCGCAGCGAACTGGGCGTGCGGCTCGATCGTGCGCTGCTGCCGGACGATGCGTTGCTGACGCTGCGCGGACGCCTCGCCTGGGCGCATAATTTCGACACCTCGCGCGACGCCGCGGCGTTGTTCACGGCGCTACCGGGCACAGGCTTCATCGTTAACGGTGCGACGGTGGCGCCGGATGCGGCGCTGATCTCGGCTGGCGCGGAGATTGGCTGGCGCAATGGCTTCTCATTCGCCGCCACCTTCGAGGGCGGGTTCTCCGGCAATGTCACCAGCTAAGCCGGAAAGGGTGGCGTTCGGCATCGGTGGTGAAGAACCCGATATGCTATTCAGCACTTCAACGCTGTCGGTCCCACAAGCGGCGGGATCACCGTCTGTTATGTCTCTTGCAGCCAGGTTGGTCCGGCCGATCCTTTCTCGATCCGGCCCAGGCCCGGCGGCGGCATGTGATACACGGCGACCCGCGTTCGATCCGTGGCGATCCGGTCGATCATTCGCCTCCGCGTTTGCGTGGCAACGGTCGAATTCTGATCCGTGCCCCAGCGCCAGTCAGGATGACGCACCGTCAACGGATGCGAGAACACGTCGCCGGTCAGCAGGATGGGAGCACCTGCGATATGCAGCATGTAACTGCAATGTCCCGGCGTATGACCGGGCGATTCGATCGCTTCGATTCCCGGAAGCGGCTCCGCGCCGTTCTCGAAAAACTTCGCCCGCTCGGCCAAGCGCGGAAGTCGCGTCTGCGCGCCCGCCACGAATGTCTTCAGATGTTCGGGAGCGGATTGCAACGTATCCTTCCCGGTCCAGAAATCGAACTCCTTCCTCGCCAGATGATAGCGGGCATTCGGGAAGGTGAGCTCGTTGAACTCGTCGGTCACGCCCCAAAGATGGTCCGGATGACAGTGGGTGAAAACGATGTCCGTGATCTGATCGGCTTCGACCCCCGCGCTCTTCAGGGAGGCGACGAGACGTCCAGCGCTGTCCATGAAGGCAGGGCCTGCTCCGGCATCGAACAGGATCAATCGATCGTCATGACGCAGCAGCGGGACAGTACACGGCAGATGCAAGGGCGCGGCGGGATCGGCGGTTTTAAACTCGGCGGTCAGCACATCCGGCGGTGCGTCGGGAAAGACGAACCCCGTGGTGAGGGCCAGGTGGCCGTCACTGTACATTTTCTCTTTCATCGCGCTGGCGGACAGCGCGGGGCGGGGGCGATTGATGGCTGCCGTCGCCGCCGAAATGCCCAGAAATTGCAACACCGTACGGCGATCGAGCACGACCGAGTGGATAACGCTCATTTCACAGGCCCTCCTTAAGCCGTACTCAAATGAAGCCGCACCCAGAATGTGCGGATCATAACGCCGATCGCGATGAGAGAGGCCATGCCCGCTCGTCGAGTGAGAAAGTAAAGTATCGGTTCTCGCGCGAAAATCCGCGAGGATATGAATTCGAGAACTCTATAGGAGCCGAATTTTGAAGTATCCGGTTTCGGCGTATATTCGTTTCAAACCGGAGCCTGCCGTTTCAAGTGTCTGTTTCGCATGAAACACGGCCGACGAATCACGGGCGGCGGGGATTGCAGAGAGCGGCATGAGCCAGCCTTTCTTCACCATCGGACATTCGACGCGGACCATCGCGGAGTTCGTCGAACTGTTGCAGGCCTCCGAGGTGAGGCTGGTGGTCGATGTCCGCACCATTCCGCGCTCGCGCACCAATCCGCAATATAATCGCGACACCCTGCCGGAAAGTCTGTCCGACTTCCAGATCGGCTACGAGCACATCGCCGGGCTTGGCGGCCTGCGCAGCAAGAAGAGCGTCGATCCGCAGGTCAACGGCTTCTGGCAGAACAAGAGCTTTCACAACTACGCCGACTACGCGCTCAGTGATGACTTCCACGCCGGTCTGACGCGGCTGATCGAGATCGGTAGTCAAACACGCTGCGCCATCATGTGCGCGGAAGCGGTGTGGTGGCGCTGTCATCGCCGGATCATCGCCGACTATCTGCTGGCAAGGGGCGAACAGGTGTTTCACATTCTCGGCAAGGGTCACGTCGAGCCGGCGCGCATCACGCCCGGCGCGGTGCCGGGGCCGGACGGGACCGTGCTCTATCCTGCGGGAGAGGTCTCGGAGGGGGCCGCGCCGAAAGTAAAGTGAAGGAAAGGTGATCGCTCATGGATGACGTCGCGCTTGCCCGCGCTTTGCATGTGCTCGGGGTGGTGATCTGGATCGGCGGCGCCTCAATGGCGACCACGGTGATCCTGCAGGCGCTGCGGCGCGGCGATCTTGGCGACAACCGTCTTGCGGTGTTCGAGGCGGTCGAGCATCGCTTCATGTGGCAGGCGCGCATCGCGGTGCTGGTGGTGGGCGTCACCGGCCTCTACATGACCTGGCGTTTCGATCTGTGGGAGCGCTTTCATTCGCTGTCGTTCTGGTGGATGCATGCGATGGTCGGCGTCTGGCTATTGTTTGCCTTCGTTCTGTTCGTCGGCGAGCCGTTTATCCTCAAGCGCCACTTTCATCGCTGGGTGCAGACCGATCCCGACCTCGCCTTTCTGTGGCTGCATCGCGCGCATTGGCTGCTGGTCGGTCTGGCCTGGATCACCGTGCTCGGCGCCGTGGCCGGCAGCCACGGCTGGTCGTTCTAGAACGGCACGCGCGTCCGTTCACGCGGCGATGTCGGTCCAGGTCGAGAAGGTCGCCGCCTGTCCGTGCAGCGCGCCGCTTGCGTCGATCAATTGCCAGACGATGGCGTTCTCGATGCGGAAGCGCCGGCCGGACTTCGCGATGCGGATGCCGGAATAATCGACGATGAAGCCGTCGCGGCTGACGCGCTCAAGCAGGAGCTGCCGCGCCGCGCGTTCCGGCGCTTCGGCGGAGAGGCGCGAGGGCAGGCCGATCAGTTCATCCGCCGAATACTCGAAACAGCGCTGCGCCGCCGCGTTGGCATAGATGAAACGCGGGTCGGCACCGCCCTCATGCGCCAGCACCACGAATGGCGCTTGCCGATAGAGCCAGCCGGGACCGGCTGCCGGATCGGCGAGGTCGCGTCCGGTCAGCCGGCGGAAGCTGCCGGTGATCAGATCGAACAACGCGGAATCTCCGGCGATGCGGTCGGCCACGGATGTCGGGGTGTCGTCGGTCTCACGCATCGGTAAATTTTCGGGTCTCGCGCATGAATGAGGCGGGATGTCGCGGCCGTGGGGCGCTCTGCATTTTACGGGATTGCGCCGCGATCAGCTATCGCTAGATTGCACCCCGTCCAGAGCCCCCACCGGAATCCTGTCATGACCGTCCGCATCGTCGATATCCGCGAAGTCACCAAGCCGATCGCCTCGCCGATCCGCAATGCCTATATCGATTTCTCCAAGATGACCTCCAGCCTCGTCGCGGTGGTCACCAATGTGGTGCGCGACGGCAAGACCGTGGTCGGCTACGGCTTCAATTCCAACGGCCGTTACGGGCAGGGCGGCCTGATCCGCGAGCGTTTCGCCCGGCGCGTGCTGGAGGCCGATCCGGCATCGCTGCTCGATGCGAGCGGCGACAATCTCGATCCGCACAGAGTGTGGGCGACGCTGATGACCAACGAGAAGCCGGGCGGCCATGGCGAGCGCTCGGTCGCGGTCGGTACCATCGACATGGCGGTGTGGGACGCGGTGGCGAAGATCGCCGGCAAGCCGCTGTTTCGTTTGCTCGCCGAGCGGCACAAGCGCGAGGCCAATCCGCGCGTGTTCGTCTATGCCGCGGGCGGCTATTATTATCCGGGCAAGGACAATTCGGCGCTGCGCGCGGAGATGCGCGGCTATCTCGACCGCGGCTACAATGTCGTGAAGATGAAGATCGGCGGCGCGCCGCTGGAAGAGGACCGTATCCGCATCGAGGCGGTGCTCAAGGAGATCGGCAGCCAGGCGCAGCTCGCGGTCGACGCCAATGGCCGCTTCGATCTGGAGACCGGCATCGCCTACGCCAAGATGCTGCGTGATTATCCGCTGTTCTGGTACGAGGAGGTCGGCGATCCGCTGGATTTCCAGTTGCAGGCGGCGCTGGCCGAATTCTATCCGGGCCCGATGGCGACCGGCGAAAACCTGTTCAGCCATCAGGATGCGCGCAATCTGATCCGCTATGGCGGCATGCGTCCTGACCGCGACTATTTGCAGTTCGACTGTGCGCTGTCCTACGGGCTGGTCGAATATCTGCGTACGCTTGAGGTGCTGCGCACCCATGGCTGGTCGCCGGCGCGCTGCATTCCGCATGGCGGCCATCAGATGTCGCTCAACATCGCGGCCGGTCTCGGCCTTGGCGGCAATGAGAGTTACCCCGATCTGTTCCAGCCCTATGGCGGCTTCCCCGACGGCGTGCGGGTCGAGAACGGCCACATCACCATGCCGGATCTGCCGGGCATCGGCTTCGAGGGCAAATCCGATCTCTACAGGGAGATGAAGGCGCTGGCGTCGTAAATCGCCGCGCTCGAAAGCGGCCAACCAATCCTTTCAGATTAAAAACGTTCTAATCTGATGGCGGATCAAGCGTCATTGACTTGATCGCGGGCGGTGCATGGGTCAGTTGATGTCTTGAAGGATCGAGACATGAGCGACGACCACAAGCCGATGGACTCCGCTGCCCGCACCTGCCTGGGCGAGACGCCGCGCGGCTTTCGCGGCACGATCGAAGCCATCGCCGTGACCGGCGATTATTCCAACGGCATCTCCGCCGCCGAGATAGAGCGGCGGCTGCTGGAGTTCGGCTTTGTCGAAGGCGCGCAGGTGCAGGTGCTGCATGAAGGGCCGGTCGGCGGCGATCCGATCGCCGTGCGGGTCAACAACACCACCATCGCGCTGCGCCGTCGTGAAGCCATGGCGATCTTTGTGGTCTGACCGGGGATGACATGACGAGCATCACCGAAGGCCGGGCGTGGCGCTTCGCTCTGGTCGGAACGCCCAACAGCGGCAAGACCGCTCTGTTCAACGCGCTGACCGGCAGCCGGCAGAAGGTCGCGAACTATCCCGGCGTCACCGTCGAGCGCAAGACCGGCGCGTTTCTGACGCTGTCGGGCCATCGCATCGAACTGATCGATCTGCCGGGCACCTATTCGCTGCGCGGGCGCAGCCCCGATGAGGAGGTGACGCGCGACATGGTGCTCGGCCGCGTCGCCAGCGAAGTGCCGCCCGATCTGCTGCTTTGCGTCGCCGACGCCACCAATCTGCGGGTGGCGCTGCGCCTCGTCACCGAGCTCAAGCGTGCCGGCCGGCCGATGTTGCTGATCCTCAACATGATCGACATCGCCCGCCGCCGCGGCATCGAGATCGATCTGGAGCGGCTGTCCGCCGAACTCGGCATTCCGGTGGTGACATCGACCGCGGTGCGCCGGGGCGGCACCGAGGATCTCTTGCGCCGGATCGACGAACTGGCCGCCAGCGCCGCCGGCTCGGCCGGCGAAAGCAACTGGAGCACGCCGAGCATCGCCGATCTGCGCGCCGCGCAGCGCGAGGCGGATCGCGTCATCAAGGCCGCGGTCAGCGAACCGGCGCGTCCCGACACGCTGACCGGCCGCATCGACGCGGTTCTGCTGCATCCGGTCGCCGGCCTCGCCATCCTGCTGCTGGTGCTGTTCGTCATGTTCCAGGCGGTGTTCGCTTGGGCGCAGCCGCTGATGGAATTGATCTCCGCCGGTTTCGGCCTGCTCGGCAGTGGCGTGCAGGCGGTGCTGCCGGACGGGCTGCTGCAAAGCTTCCTGCAGAAGGGCGTGATCGCCGGCGTCGGCAGCGTCATCGTCTTCCTGCCGCAGATCATGATCCTGTTTTTGTTCATCCTGCTCTTGGAAGATCTCGGCTACATGGCGCGTGCCGCGTTCCTGATGGACCGCGTCATGGGCGGCGCGGGATTGCACGGCCGCGCTTTCATTCCGCTGCTGTCGAGCTTCGCCTGCGCCATTCCCGGCATCATGGCGACACGGGTGATCGATAACCGCCGCGACCGGCTGACCACCATCATGGTGGCGCCGCTGATGACCTGCTCGGCGCGGATTCCGGTCTACACGCTGATCATCTCGGCCTTCGTGCCCGACGAGAAGGTATGGGGGCCGATCGGTTTGCAGGGCCTGGTGATGTTCGGGCTCTACGCCATCGGCATCGCCAGCGCGCTCGCGGTGTCGTTCGTCGCCAATCATTTCTTCTGGCGCGAGAGCGCGACGCCGCCCTTCATGCTGGAACTGCCGGATTACAAGCTGCCGCAACTGCGCAGCGTCGCGATCGCGCTCTATGCGCGGGTGATGGCGTTCCTCAAGCGTGCCGGCACCACGATCTTTTCCATGATGGTGGTGATCTGGTTCCTCGCCTCGTTCCCGCGTCCGCCGGCGGGGGCGGCTGAGCCCGGCATCAATTACAGCCTCGCCGCCATCATCGGTCGCTGGATCGAGCCGGTGCTGGCGCCGATCGGGTTCAACTGGCAGATCAGCGTCGCGCTGATCCCCGGCATGGCGGCGCGCGAGGTCGCGGTTGCATCATTGGGCACCATGTACGCGATCGCCGGCGGCGACGAGGCGTCGGCGGAAATCGGCCGCGCGCTGGCCGGCAATTGGAGTCTCGCCACCGCGCTGGCGTTTCTCGCCTGGTTCATCTTCGCGCCGCAATGCGCCTCGACGCTCGCGGTGATCCGGCGCGAGACCGGCGGCTGGCGCTGGATGTTCATCACCTTCTTCTACATGCTGGCGCTGGCTTACCTTGCGGCCTTCATCACCTTCCACATCGCCGTGGCGCTGGGCTGGGGGTAGGCCGTCCGTCCGAGACCTCACCGTCGTCATGGCCGGGCTTGACCCGGCCATCCACGTTTTTATGACGACCGTGATGTGAAGACGTGGATGCCCGGCACAAGGCCGGGCATGACGAGATCGAACGGCATCTTTACGTCCGGCCCGCCATCAAACCGTCATTGCGAGCGAAGCGAAGCAATCCGGACATCGGTGCAGCAGAACAGAAGCTGGATTGCTTCGTCGCTGACGCTCCTCGCAATGACGGAAATCCTTACGACACGCGCGCCGCCAGCAAGTCGTCGAGATCGAGGCGCCGCGTAGTCATTGCCAGCGAGCCGTCTGGGTTGCGTGGCCACTCGCTCTGCGGCCGGTCGCGATAAAGCTCGACACCGTTGTCGTCGGGATCGCGCAGATACAGCGCCTCGCTGACACCGTGATCGCTCGCGCCATCGAGCGCGATGCCGGCCTCGATCAACCGACGCAACGCGTCGGCCAACGCAGCGCGGGTCGGATAGAGGATCGCGGTGTGAAACAGCCCGGTGGTGCCCGGCGCGGGCGGATGGCCGCCTTTGCTCTGCCAGGTGTTGAGCCCGATATGGTGATGATAGCCGCCGGCCGAGATGAACGCCGCCTGATCGCCCATCCGCTGCATGATCTCGAAACCGAGCACGCCGCAGTAAAAGCCGAGCGCGCGTTCGAGATCGGCGACTTTCAGATGAACATGGCCGATCCGCGTGCCGGGCGGCACGGGACGCGGCGATGAGGCGTGATCGCTCAAGCTCGCACGTCCTTACCGGATCGGCGGCGCGTACTGGATGCCGCCGGCGTTCCAGAGTTGGTTGAGGCCGCGCGGGATCGCAAGCTTGGAGCCGGCGCCGACATTGCGGTCGTAGACCTCGCCGTAATTGCCGACATGGCGGATGATGCGCGCCGCCCAGTCGCGGGTGAGACCAAGTTCCTCGCCATAGGCGCCCTCGGTCCCGACCAGACGCATCACGTCGGGCTTCTTGGATTTCAGCGCTTCGTCGATGTTCTTGGAGCTGACGCCGAGCTCCTCTGCGTTGAGCATGGCATAGACCGTCCATTTCACGATCAGCAGCCAGTCGTCGTCGCGCTGGCGCACCACCGGCGCGAGCGGCTCCTTGGAGATCACGTCCGGCAGGATCGCATGGTCGTCCGGCTTGGCGAGGCGCTGACGCAGCGCATAAAGCTGTGAGACGTCGGCGGTCAGCACGTCGCATTTCTCCGAGTCGTAGGCGGCGACCACTTCGTCGAGCTTGCCGAAATTGGCCTCCTGATACTTGACGTTGTTGGCGCGGAAATAGTCGGCGAGGTTGAGCTGCGTCGTGGTGCCGGCCTGCACGCAGACCCGGCTGCCCTCGAGCTCGAGCGCGGAGTCGATATTGCGCGCCTTGCGCAGCATGAACCCCTGGCCGTCATAATAGGACACCGCGGCGAAGTTGAGCTGGTAGTCGGTCTCGCGCGACATGCTCCAGGTCGAGTTGCGGGCCAGGATATCGATCTTGCGCTTCTGCAATTCGCGGAAGCGTTCGCTGGCGTCGAGCGGCACGAACTGCACCTTCGACGGATCGTTGAAGATCGCGGCGGCAACCGCGCGGCACAGATCGACATCGAAACCCGACCAGTTGCCGCTCGCGTCGTGGTTGGAGAAGCCGGGCAGGCCGGTGTTGACGCCGCACAGCACCGCGCCGCGCCGCAAGGTGCGTTTCAGCGTCTGGGTGTCGTAACGCTCATAGGTGATGGCGGCGGCCGCGACGGCGATGGCGATCGCCGATCCCAGCAGGAGTCCGTTCCGGAAGGTGCGCGAAAAGAGTGCCATCAGCGATATCCATCAATCCATGAAAGGGAAAAACGAAAGCGTGGGATGATCCCGCGAGGAGCGGCCGCTCAGATTTCCGGCTTCTGTCGCACGATCACCTTGGTGCCGACCGGAATGCGCTCGTAGAGATCGATGATGTCGGCATTGACCAGGCGGAAACAGCCGGAGGACACGGCGCTGCCGATGGTCTGCGGCTGGTTGGTGCCGTGAATGCGGTAGACGGTGGCGCCGAGATAAAGCGCACGCGCGCCCATCGGATTGCCCGGCCCGCCCGCCATGAAGCGCGGCAGATAAGGCTGGCGCGCGATCATCTCCGGCGGCGGGGTCCAGTCGGGCCATTCCTGCTTGCGCGAGATTTTCAGGAGGCCCTGCCACTGAAAGCCCTCGCGGCCGACCCCGATGCCGTAGCGCAGCGCGCGGCCGCCTCCCTGCACGACATAGAGGTAGCGCTCGGAAGTGTGCACGATGATGGTGCCCGGCGCCTCGGTGGTGCGGTACAGCACCGCGGTGCGCTTGAATTCCGGCGGCAGTTCTTCGTCGGGCGGAATGTAGCCGGGCTGATCGGCGATGTTCATCTCCCGTCCCTGAGCGAGGGCCTGCGGCGCCATGCCGATCACGGCGGTCGCGATCAGGATCGCCAGAGCGGTCAGTCGGGCATGAAGCATGTCGAATTCCTGCGTTGGTCCGGACGCACATCAAAGCCGAGCCGTCCGCCGCTGACAAGGTGTCCGGAGCGCCCGAGCGGGTATTCAATGCGGGGCGATCCACCAGCGCAGCAAATAGGAAATGATGACAACTGTCCCGACGCCGCCGGCCCACAGCGCCACGAACCAGATGAGACGTGTTGCGAGCGAGCGCGGCGCCGGATCGGGCGGCGCCATCAGTGATAGCCGCTGCCGGGCTCGACCTTGCCGCGGAACACCCAATAGGCCCAGCCGGTATAGGCCAGGATCAGCGGCACCAGCACGGCGACGCCGAAGATCATGAAATACAGGCTGTTGTCGGGCGCGGCGGCCTGCCAGATCGTCACGCTGTTCGGTACGATATGCGGCCACATGCTGACGCCGAGCCCGGCATAGCACAATCCGAACAACAGCAGCGTGAGGAAGAACGGCCGGCGGTCGTGGCGGTTCTTCAGGTTCACCATCAGCAGCGCGGTGACGATCGCGACGGCGAGCGGCACCTGCGCCGTCAGCATCACGCGCGGCCAGGCGAACCAGCGCTCTGCATAGCCGTTTTGCAGGAACGGCGTGGCGAGGCTGACCGCGCCGATCGCGGCGAGCGTCGCGAACAGCAGCCGCCAGCTCAGATGATAGGCGCGCTCACGCAGCGCGCCCTTCGTCTTCATCACCAGCCAGGTCGCGCCGAGCAGGCTATAGCCCGCCACCACCGACAGTCCCGTCAGGACGCTGAATGGCGTCAGCCAGTCCCACCAGCCGCCGGCATAATGCCGGCCCTCGACATGCACGCCCTGCAGGATGGCGCCGAGCGCGATGCCTTGCGCCAGCGCCGCGATCAGCGAGCCGCCGGCGAAGGCGATGTCCCAGCGGCTGCGTTCGTGCGGTGAGCGCCAGCGGAATTCGAAGGCGACGCCGCGGAAGATCAGGCCGATCAGCATCGCGATCATCGGCGTGTAGAGCGCCGGCATCAGGATCGCATAGGCCAGCGGAAACGCCGCCATCAGTCCGCCGCCGCCGAGCACCAGCCAGGTCTCGTTGCCGTCCCACACCGGCGCGACCGAATTCATCATCAGGTCGCGGTCTTCCTTGTCCGGAAACAGCGGGAACAGCATGCCGAGGCCGAGGTCGAAGCCGTCCATCACCACATACATGAACACCGCGAAGGCGATGATGACGGCCCAGATCATGGCGATGTCGATGGTGCCGGTCATGTCAGTGTCGCCCCGATGCGGTGGCGGCGGCCGGCGTGATGCCGGCGGCACGCGCGGGAATATCGACGCGCGGCCCTTCCTCGCCGTGATGCGGCGGCTGCGCCATCAGCCGCAGGATGTAGAGCACGCCCATCGAGAAGACGATGAAATAGACGATGACGAACGCGAGCAGCGAGGAGGCGACCGCAGGCGTCGCCAGCGGCGAGGCCGAGTCGGCGGTGCGCAGCAGGCCCCACACCGTGAATGGCTGGCGGCCGGCCTCGGTGGTGGTCCAGCCGGCGAGCACGGCGACGAAGCCGGCCGGCGACATCGCGAGCGCGTAGAGATGCAGCGAGCGCCAGCGATAGAGCGTGCCGCGCCAGCGCGCCAGCAGGCTGACGAGGCCGATGCCGAGCATCAGAAAGCCGATGCCGACCATGATGCGGAACGCCCAGAACACCAGCGGCACGTTCGGCCAGTTGTCGCGCGGCACGGTCTGGAGACCGGCGAGCGGCGCATCGGGCGAGTGCTTGAGGATCAGCGAGGAGGCTTTCGGAATCTGGATCGCGTATTTGACCTCGGCGGCGCTCTGGTCGGGCCAGCCGAACAGGATCAGCGGCGCGCCGTCGGGATGGCTCTGGAAGTGGCCTTCCATCGCCATCACCTTGGCGGGCTGGTGCTCCAGCGTGTTGAGGCCGTGCGCGTCGCCGGCGAAGATCTGGATCGGCGCGACCAGCGCCGCCATCCACATCGCCATCGAGAACATCACGCGCGGCCCTTCGCGGGTGGAGTCGCGCAAGAGGTGCCAGGCGCCGACGCCGCCAACCACGAACGCGGTGGTGAGATAGGCGGCGAGCACCATGTGCACGAGGCGATAGGGGAAGGACGGGTTGAAGATCACCTTCCACCAGTCGGCGGCGACGAACTGTCCGGCGGAATTCATCGCGTAGCCGGCCGGCGTCTGCATCCAGGAATTCGCCGACAGGATCCAGAACGCGGAGATCAGCGTGCCGATCGCCACCATCAGCGTCGCGACGAAATGCAGGCGCGGGCCGACGCGCTTCAGTCCGAACAGCATGACGCCGAGAAAGCCGGCCTCGAGGAAGAAGGCGGTCAGCACTTCATAGGCCATCAAAGGCCCGATCACCGGCCCGGTCTTGTCGGCGAACACCGCCCAGTTGGTGCCGAACTGGTACGACATCACGATGCCGGAGACGACGCCCATGCCGAACGCCACCGCGAAAATCTTCAGCCAGTAATTGAACAGGTTGATGAACACCTCGCGCCCGGTCCACAGCCAGAGTGCTTCCAGCACGGCGAGGTAGCTTGCGAGGCCGATGGAAAAAGCGGGAAAGATGATGTGGAACGACATCGTGAACGCGAATTGCGCACGGGCCAGATCGATGGCGCTGATTCCGTCGAGCATCGCGCACCTTCCATCAGAAGGAGTTCACAGTGACGTCGTCGCTGTCACCTGTATAACACGATGAGGCAGGCGTTCAATTGCGCTTGTCGCAACGCAGCATCAACCAATTCGCACCAATCGTTCAAGCAGATGTGAATGTTTGGTCGGTCGCGTTCAGCGCACCGAGAAACTGAACGGCACCGGGAAGGTCAGCGCCGATTGCGGAATCTCGGACGGAATCGCCGGCAGTGGTTGCGCGTTGCGGATCGCCGACAGCGCGGCGTTGTCGAGCGCGGCATTGCCGGACGAGCGCATGACGCGCACGCCGGAGACGCTGCCGCTGCGATGGACGGTGAAGACCGCCAGCACGGTGCCGCGCGCGCCGGCAGCGCGGGCTTCGCTCGGATATTGCTTGTAGCGTTGCAGATGCGCGGCAAGCCGCTGGCGGTAGGAGGGCAGCGCGGCGGCCGCCGCGGCGCCCGCGCGCGACTGCTGCATCGGCGCGTCATGCTCGGCGCGTGGCGCGGCCGTGGTGCGCGGTGCCGGAGCCGGCGTCGGCTTCTTCGGCTTCTTCTTCGCCACCACGGGCTTGGGTTTCTCGCGCACCTCCTCGACCTGCTTCTTCGGCTCGGGCGGCGCAACCACTTCGGGATTCTGCTGCAGCGGCGTCGGCGCGATGGTCTCTTCCACCTTCTGCTGCTGCTCGGGTTCGGGGGCGGGCGGTTCCGCCGCCTGCATGGTCGGGCCCGGCGCGAGGTCGAGGTCCTTCGGCTGCGGCGCGGCCGACATCGGCGCGAGATCGACCGCGATCGCGTCGAGCGGGCGGCCCGGCGGCGGCGTTGTGGTGGACCAGAACAGATAGCAGGCGATCAGCGCGGCATGCACCGCCACCACCAGCGTCGCCGACGCGCTCCAGCGCCTGACCTCGGCCTGATCGATCCCGCCGTGCAGCGCGAGCGTGGTCATTTGCTCTCGCCCGGCGCCTCGAGCCCGACCAGCGCGATCTTGAGATAGCCGGCGTTGCGCAGGAGATTCATCGTCTCCATCAGGTCGCCATAGCTGATCGTCTTGTCGGCGCGCACGAAAATGCGCTGATCGGTCTTGCCCTCGGTGAGGGTGTCGAGCGTGCTTTTCAGCGCGTCGCGGGCAACGGTGTCCTCGCCGACCGCGAGCGACAGATCAGGCTTGACGGTGACGAAGATCGGCTTGTCGGGACGCGGCTGCTGCTGCGCGGTGGAGGCCGGCAGGTCGACGCCGATATCGACGGTGGCGAGCGGCGCCGCCACCATGAAGATGATCAGCAGCACCAGGATCACATCGATGAACGGCGTGACGTTGATCTCGTGTGTGACCGCGAGATCGTCCGGCGTGGTGGAAAGATTGCCGCCGAGCCTTGCGCCCATCGGTTGCCTCCGACGTTATCTGTCCGACTATTCCGCGGCGCGCGCGAGGCGATGGGTGCGGCCGCTTTGCTCGCGGCTGATCAGCAGCATCACCTGCGCCGAAGCGTCGGCGAGCAGCGCGCGATAGCCGGTGATCACGCGGACCAGATGGTTATAGATCACCACCGCGGGAATCGCCGCGACGAGGCCGAGCGCGGTGGCGAGCAGCGCCTCGGCGATGCCGGGCGCGACCACCGCGAGGTTGGTGGTGTGGGCTTCGGAAATGCCGATGAAGGAATTCATGATGCCCCACACCGTGCCGAACAGGCCGACGAACGGCGCGGTGGCGCCGATGGTGGCGAGAATGCCGGTGCCGCGCGCGACACGCCGGGCGACCGCGGTCTGCACCCGCTCCAGCCGCAGCGCGACGCGATCGGTGAAGCCGCTGTCATAAGTGACGTCGGACAGTTCGGCTTCCTGCGCCGCCGAACGCACCAGTTGCGCCACCGCGTCGTCCGCGTCGCCGCAGTTCTGCGCGGCGCGCGCCAGCGTGGTGTGGCCTTCGAGAATGGAAAAGCGCTGCCGCGCCAGTCTGGCGACGCTGCGCAGCTCCAGCATCTTGGCGACGCAGACCGTCCAGGTCAGCAGCGAGGCGAAGACGAGGCCGACCATCACCACCTTCACCACGATGTCGGCGCTCATGAACATGCCCCAGGGCGACAGGTTCTGCGGCAACAGGGCGTTCGGCGCGGTTTCGGCCAGCGCGTTGCCGGCCGTGAGCAGCGCAACGGCCGTTACGGCGCAAGCTCCCGCGAGGCGGCGAAACGAAATGGTGGAACGGGCGGGGCGGGTCATGATGTCGGTCCGGAAATGAACACGCGGATCGCTATTCAATCGACCAAAATGGCGGCAGCGTCACCCCGAAATCGGCCTTTCGGAAAGGTGGATCTTAGAATCGCTCAAAGAAGCATGCGATGCGGATGTTTAATCGCGGGCGCAGGCCTGCGTCCGCGCGCCGGATTTCAGGCGGCATCGACGCGGCGGAAGCCGTTCCACACCGCGGTCGCGGTTCCGGAGGTGAGCACGGACAGGAAGCGCGTGCTCTGGTAATTGCCGTTCAGCGAAATGCGCGGCAGCGCGGTCAGATGCTCGGCGTGCTCGGCAAACAGCACGCCGGGGCGCGTGGTGACGGCGGTGTCGAAGCCGAGCGCGCGGGCGGCGGCGAATTCGCGCGCCGCCGCGGCGTCGCGGTCGCCATAGGGATAGGCGAAATGCCGGACCTTGCATTCCAGCATCGCCTCGATGCGGGCGCGGCTGATCTGCATCTGCTGCGTCATCATCTGCGCGCTCTCATGGGCGAGATTGCAGTGGCTCACGGTGTGCGCGCCGATGCTCACCAGGGGGTCGCGCGCGAAATCGCGCAGTTCGTCCCATGACAGGCACAGTTCGCGGCTGATCGCCTCGTCGTCGATGCCGTGCATCCGCGCCAGGTCATGGACCTCGTGCTGCACGTCGTGATCAGTCGGCAGCTTGCGCAGCAGGTCGTGAATCCGCGCGAAGGCGATCTGTTTCTGCTGCGGTGTCGCGGCGTCGAGAAGCAGGTGCACGCCGCCGATGCGGGCATCGATCCGCGTGGCGGCGGCGATCGTGCGCTCCAGCGCCACCCACCATATCCGGCCGGCGCCCTGCGCGAAGTCGGCCGCGACATAGACCATGAGCGGCGCGCCGAATTCGCACATCACCGGCAATGCGTGATCGCGATTGTCGCGATAGCCGTCGTCGGCGGTGAAGCAGGCGAAGCGCCGCGCGAAATCGCGCTGCGCCAGACGGCGGTGCGCCTCGTCCAGCGTCACCACCTCGATATCGAGGCGGCGCAGATGGAGCAGCGTCTCGCGCAGGAAATCGGGCGTCACCTCGAGATGGCGGTTGGGCTGGAACGGGCCGCCGCGAGCGGGGCGCACATGATGCAGCATGAAGATGATGCCGACGCCCCCGAGCACGGGGCGCAGCACATGGTGCAGGCCGCTGATCGAGATCGCGTCAAAGCCGGTACGGATGAGGGTGTTGCGAAGCTGCTTCATGGCTGGTCCGGCAAGGGTGTCAGGTCCTGCGAGTTCTGCCAGAAACGGTTGAACAATGGGTTAGCCCGACCAAGCCCGCCTTGGCTCTATTTCTAAATTGACACCTCCCCAAGGGTTTGATTTCTCTCAGGTCTCACGCGAAGGTTCCGAATGACCGATTTTTCCGTCTGGGTGCGTAAGTGGTGGCCGGGCCTCATTCCGCTGGCGATCCTGTGGGGCGTCGCCGTCTGGAACGCCATGGTTCCGGTCGAGCAGAACCTGACGGCGGCCGCAACTGACGCGATGAAGGGCAGCGTGCTGGACAAGACCCGGATCGAGGTCTCGGGCCGCGATGTCCGCTTCGCCGCGGACGCCTTCTCCGAGGAAGGCCGTCGCAGCGCGGTCTCGCTGGTCGAGGCCGTGCCCGGCGTGCGGCTGGTGCAGGATCAGACCCGGCTGGTCCCGGAGGCCAATCCGTTCGTCTGGAGCGCGCAGCGCGACGTGGTGCGGATCACGCTGGCCGGCAATGCGCCGTTGCCCGCGATCCGGGCGCGGCTGATGGAAGCGGCGCGGACGGTCTCCGGCGGCGCGGAAGCCGCCGACCAGATGGTGCTGGCCCGCGGCGCGCCGCCGCGCTTCGACGCCGCCGCCCTGCTGCTGATCGATCAGGTCGGCAAGCTGAAGGAAGGCAAGATCACGCTGTCCGGGACTTCGGTCAATCTTGCCGGCATGGCGCGCGAACTCGGCAACCGCGAGGCGATCATCGCCGCCTTGAAGAACCTGCCCGAGGGCTACACCGTCGCGGAAAACGCCATCAAGGCACCGCCTTATATCTTCCAGGCCAATCATGATCCGGTGACCGCGACCCTGACGCTGAGCGGCTATGTGCCGGACAATAACGTCCATGCCGCGGTGCTGGCCACGGCGCAGCGCAAGTTTGTCGGCGGCACCAAGATCGTCGACAAGCTCAAGGCCAGCATCGGCGCGCCGCCGGGCTTCGCCAACGCTGTGACGGCGGCGCTGGGCGGCCTGTCGCGGCTCTCCACCGGCTCGCTGACGCTGTCGGACCGCGAGGCCAAGCTGTCGGGCGATGCGCTCTATCCGGTGGCCTCCGAACAGATCAAGACGGATCTGACCGCCGGCCTGCCGCAGGGCTGGACCCGCGTCGCGGAGATTTCGGTCAAGCCGGTGGCGAGCGCGGTCGATGCCACGGTGTGCCAGCAATTGTTTGTCGATCTGCTCGGCAAGGGCAAGATCCGGTTTGAATCCGGCCGCGCCACCATCGACGCGGATTCGATGGGGCTGCTCGACCGCCTGATCGAGACCGCGCTGCGTTGTCCGACCGCGCATCTGGAGATCGCCGGCCATACCGACAGCGACGGCGACGCCGCCAGCAACCTTGCATTGTCGACGCGGCGCGCCCAGGCGGTGGTCGATTATCTGGTCAAGGCCGGCCTGCCGCGGGACCGCGTCACCGCGGTCGGCTATGGCAGCGACCAGCCGGTCGCGCCGAATGACAGCGAAGAAGGCAAGGCGAAAAACCGCCGCATTGATTTCGTGGTGAGGTGACGGCGATGGCCTTTCTGGTGACCTTCCACTGGGGCTGGCTGCTCGGCGCGGCCCTGATCGGCCTCGGCATGGGCTGGATTTCGGTGGTTCAGCGCGGCGGGCTCTCCACCGTGGCGTTCCGCCGCAGCCTTGCCGTGATCCTGGCGCTCGTCGTCCTCTCGCTCACGCATCTGCTGCCGGGCCGGTTCGGCTATGGGCTCGACCTTGGCCTGGTCATGTTCGGTGCCTATCTGATCGGGTGCGTGGTCGGCGCCTGGCTGCGGCACCTGGTGGTCTCGCGCCCGGGCGCTGCAAATTGACGCGACCGGCGCATGGGGCGCCGGATCGCGCGGCATATTTCTCGCGGTGGTCAAACGGGTCTGCTAGGAAACCCGTGCGACCGGCCATCGCCGCGCAGGCATCGCGCGGGGCGTCCGGACGCTGAGTGGATTCGAGGACTGGATGGTTGAGCCGTTACGCAGGATCGCCGCGTTCCTGCGGGAGAAGCAAATCCTTCACAAGCTCGGCGTCGTGATCAGCCTCACGATCATCGCCTCCGCCTGTTACATCCTCTATCACATGCTGCGCAATCTCGACGGCGACAAGGTGATCGCCGCGCTGGGCGAGACCGAGTGGCACACCGTCGCCTTGGCGACCCTGTGCGTCGCCGCCGGCTATTTCACCCTGACCTTTTACGACCTGTTCGCGCTGCGGGCGATCGGCAAGTCCGGCGTGCCCTACCGCGTCGCCGCCTTCGCCGGCTTCACCTCCTATTCGGTCGGCCACAATGTCGGGGCCAGCGTGTTCACCGGCGGTGCGGTGCGCTACCGCGTCTATTCCGCCTGGGGTCTCACGGCGATCGACGTCGCCAAGGTCTGCTTTCTCGCCGGCCTGACCTTCTGGCTCGGCAATGCCGCGGTGCTCGGCATGAGCGTCGCCTATCATCCGGAAGCGGCGTCCTCGATCGACCAGTTACCGCCCTGGTTCAACCGCATCGCCGCGATCTGCATCCTGATGGCGTTGTGCCTCTATGTCGTCTGGGTGTCGGCGAAGCCGCGCCTGGTCGGCCGCGGCAACTGGACCGTGACCCTGCCGGGCGGCTCGCTGACGCTGCTGCAGATCGTGATCGGCATCGTCGATCTCGGCTTCTGCGCGCTGGCGATGTACATCCTGGTGCCGGAGGAGCCGGACGTCGGCTTTGTCGTGGTGGCGGTGATCTTCGTCTCCGCCACCCTGCTCGGCTTCGCCAGCCATTCGCCCGGCGGCCTCGGCGTGTTCGACGCCGCCATGCTGGTCGGCCTGTTCCAGTTCGACCGCGAGGAATTGCTGGCCGGCATGCTGCTGTTCCGGCTGCTTTATTATATCACGCCGTTCGTGATTTCCGTGGTGCTGCTGACCGGGCGCGAGATCATCATCGGCACGCGAACGCGGCGCGAGGCGAGCCGCGCGCAGGCGCTCAAGGACGCCTCGGCCTCGGAATCCTCCTGATCGGATTTTTCTTGATCCCGGCGCGCGCGGCGGGCACCACTTGAATCTGGGCGGCCACGTCAGGTCCCGCCGGGTCGATCCGAAATCTCGTCGCAGCAGAAGTCATCGCAGCATGGTCGCGCCTGTTCCGTCTCCTCTCCGGCCAAGATCGCCGTGGTCCGACCGCCTGCGGCGCTCGGGCATGGTGGTGCTGGTGACGGCGGTGGCGATGATCGCGCTGGTGGCGATGCACGATCTGGCGCTGCCGCGCGCGGTGCTGGTGTTCATCTGCATCGCCGGCGCGGCGCTGGCGCCGCTGCAAATCCGTGATGCCGCGCGCAAACAGGACGAAGCCGCCGACACGCCGCTGGCCGAGGGCGCGGCGGTGCAGGCGCTGATTTCTGGCATGCCGGATCCGGCGGTGCTGCTCGACCGGGTCGGCCGCGTACTGCATCTCAATGAGCAGGCGGCGCAGCTTGCGCCCGCGCTGCGGCGCGGAGAGCTGGCGCTGTTCGCGCTGCGCTCGCCGGACATCATCGCGGCGTTGCGCGCGGCGATCGCCACCTCGCAGCCCCAGCACGCCAATTTCGTCTCGCGCGGTCCGGTCGAACGCTGGATGGATCTCGTCATCACGCCGGTCGCGGTGCCGACCCATTTCGGCGGTGCCGACAATTGTTTCCTGATGACACTGCACGACCAGACGCAACTGCGCCGCGTCGAGGAGATGCGCGTCGATTTCGTCGCCAACGCCAGCCACGAGCTGCGAACGCCGCTGGCGGCGTTGTCGGGATTCATCGACACGCTGCAGGGGCCGGCGCGCGACGATCCGGCGGCGCGGGAGCGCTTCCTCGGCATCATGCAGGCGCAGGCCACGCGCATGGCGCGTTTGATCGACGACCTGCTCTCGCTCTCGCGGGTCGAGCTCAGCCAGCATGTGCGGCCCTCCGCGCCGGTCGATCTGGTGCCGATCCTGCGCCAGGTGATCGACGGCCTCGAAGCGCTGGCGCGCGAGCGTCAGGTCGGGATCGAGGCCGATCTGCCGGACCAGCCCATGATGATCGCCGGCGAGCGCGAGGAATTGCTGCGGCTGTTCGAGAACCTGATCGAGAACGGCCTCAAATACGGCGCCTCCGGCGGCCGCGTGACGGTGACGCTGACGCCGGCGAGCGAGGAGACCCCGGAGATTCATGTCGCGATCCGCGATTTCGGCCCCGGCATCGCGCCCGAGCATCTGCCGCGGCTCACCGAGCGGTTCTATCGCGCCGATGTCGGCGGCAGCCGCGCGCAGGGCGGCACCGGCCTCGGCCTCGCGCTGGTCAAGCACATCGCCACCCGCCATGGCGGCCGGCTGATGATCGAGAGCGTGGCCGGGGAGGGGGCGACCTTCACCGCGGCTTTTCCACCGCTCAAGACCTCGGCCGAGGGCTGAAACTCCAGTGTAATCAGCGACTTTGTCGCTGTCACAGGGCTGTCATCGAACTCTCATAAAAGCGCAATGTCCCGCTTTTAAAGCGGCGGCGTGAGCGCGATCGGGCGTCATCCAGCGCTTCGCTCACCTGAGATGGAGACAGCCAGTGAATTTCATCAAAACCCTCGTCGCTGCCGGCCTGGTCGCCGCATCGACCTCCGCCATGGCGGCCGACATCACCGGCGCGGGCGCGACCTTTCCGTTCCCGGTCTATTCGAAATGGGCCGATGCCTACAAAAAGGAAACCGGCAACAGCCTGAATTACCAGTCGATCGGCTCCGGCGCCGGCATCAAGCAGATCCAGGCCAAGACCGTGACCTTCGGCGCCACCGACGCGCCGCTCAAGGCCGAGCAGCTCGACAAGTTCGGCCTCGTCCAATGGCCGATGGTGATGGGCGCCATCGTGCCGGTGGTGAACCTCGAGGGCGTCAAGCCGGGCGAACTGGTGCTGTCGGGCGAGGTGCTCGGCGACATCTATCTCGGCAAGATCACCAAGTGGAACGATCCGGCGATCGTCAAGCTCAACCCGAACCTGAAGCTGCCCTCCGATGCCATCGCGGTGGTGCGCCGCTCCGACGGCTCGGGCACCTCGTTCAACTTCACCGACTATCTGTCGAAGGCCAACGCCGAGTGGAAGACCAAGGTCGGCGCGGGCACCGCGGTCGAATGGCCGGTCGGCGTCGGCGCCAAGGGCAATGAAGGTGTCGCCGGCAACATCGGCCAGACCAGGAATGCAATCGGCTATGTCGAGTATGCCTACGCCAAGCAGAACAAGCTGACCCATGCCGCGTTGATCAACAAGGCGGGCAAGACCGTGCAGCCGACCATCGCCGCGTTCCAGGCTGCGGCCGCCAATGCCGACTGGGCCAGCGCGCCGGGCTACTATGTGATCCTGACCGACCAGCCGGGCGATGCCTCCTGGCCGATCACCGCTGCGACCTTCATCCTGATGCACAAGGAGCCGGTCGACAAGGCGGCGTCCGCCGAGGCCATCAAGTTCTTCAAATGGTCGTTCGAGAAGGGCGGCAAGATGGCCGAAGAACTCGACTACATCCCGATGCCGGACTCGGTCGTGAAGCAGGTCGAGAAGACCTGGACCGCCGACATCAAGAGCTGATGCGTGCTCTCGGCGGAGGAGGGGTCGCCTCTCCTCCGCCGTTCTTTCCGATGGAATTGTTCGTGCGCAAGAGAGCGGCAGAGCTTTTCAAAATCCGGCCTCCGGCTTTAAGAATCGCAGGACACAGGGGATCAGCGTGACGCAGATGGCGATAGCCGAAAGCTCGTCGATGGAAGCTGCCGCCGGCCCGCACGACCGCGCCCGCGCGCTCGGCGCGTTCAAGCTCGGCGACGCGGTGTTCTACTGGACCACCCGGATCTGCGCGCTGTCGGTGCTGGCGATCCTCGGCGGTATCATCCTGTCGCTGATCGTCGGCGCCTGGCCGGCGATGCAGGAATACGGCTTCGCCTTCCTGTGGACGCAGCGCTGGGCGCCGTCCGCCGACCCGCCGGTGCTCGGCGCGCTCGGCCCGATCTACGGCACGCTGCTGACCTCGGTGATCGCCATGATGATCGCGATTCCGGTCGGCATCGGCATCGCGATCTTCCTCACCGAATTCTGCCCGCAATGGCTGCGCCGTCCGATCGGCATGGCGATCGAGTTGCTCGCCGGCATTCCCTCGATCATCTACGGTATGTGGGGTTTCTTCGTGCTCGGCCCGTTCCTTGCCAACACGCTGCAGCCGGCTTTGATCGCCGCGTTCGACGGCGTGCCGGTGCTGGGCGCGATCTTCGCCGGTCCGCCGTCCTATCTCAGCCTGTTCAACGCGGCGCTGATCCTCTCGATCATGGTGCTGCCCTTCATCACCGCGATCTCGCGCGACGTGTTCCAGACGGTGCCGCCGGTGCTGAAGGAGGCGGCTTACGGCGTCGGCTGCACCACCTGGGAAGTGGTGCGCAACGTGGTGCTGCCCTACACCCGCGTCGGTGTGATCGGCGGCATCATGCTCGCGCTCGGCCGCGCACTCGGCGAGACCATGGCGGTGACCTTCATCATCGGCAACTCGTTCCGCATCTCGTCCTCGATCTTCGCGCCCGGCACCACGATCTCGGCGGCGATCGCCAGCGAGTTCGCCGAAAGCGACGGCCTGCACCAGTCGAGTCTGATCCTGCTCGGCCTTCTGCTGTTCATTCTGACCTTCTTCGTGCTCGCCGCGGCGCGGCTGATGCTGCTGCATCTGGAAAAGAAGGCAGGGAAATAATCATGAACCCGCTTTATGCATCCCGCCGCCGCACCGACCGCATCGTCAAGGCGCTGTGCTTTGTCGCCGCCGCCTTCGGCGTGGTCTGGCTCGGCCTGATCCTGTTCACGCTGTTCTATAACGGTTTTGCCGGCCTCACTTTGCAGGTGTTCACCCAGAACACGCCGCCGCCCGGCTCCAGCGAAGGCGGCCTGCTCAACGCCATCGTCGGCTCGCTGATCATGACCGCGATCGGCGTCGGCATCGGCGCGCCGCTCGGCCTGTTCGCCGGCACGTATCTCGCCGAATACGGCAAATACGACCGTCTCGCGCCGGTGGTCCGTTTCATCAACGACATCCTGCTCAGCGCGCCCTCGATCATCATCGGCCTGTTCATCTACGGCGCGGTGGTGATCCCGATGGGCGGCTTCTCGGCGCTGGCCGGCGCGCTGGCGCTGGCGGTGATCGTCATTCCGGTGGTGGTGCGCACCACCGAGGACATGCTCGGCCTGGTGCCCAATCCGTTGCGCGAGGCGGCGTCCGCGCTCGGCCTGCCGCGCTCGCTGGTGATCCGCCGCGTCGCCTATCGCGCCGCGCGCACCGGCCTCATCACCGGCGTGCTGCTCGCCACCGCGCGCGTCACCGGCGAGACCGCGCCGCTGCTTTTCACCGTGCTGAGCAACCAGTTCTTCAGCCTCGATCTCACCCGCGCGATGGCCAACCTGCCGGTGACGATCAACAATTTCGTGCAGAGCCCCTACGCCTACTGGAAGGAACTGGCGTGGACCGGCGCTCTGGTGATCACCCTCGCGGTGCTGGCACTGAACATTGGCGCGCGCATTCTCGGCGCCGAAAGGACAGCAAAATGACCGAGCTTTCGTCTTCCATCGCCGCCGCCGCGCGTCCGCCGGTGCCGCCGCGCATCTTCGTGCCGGAGGAGCCGGCCAAGATCACGGCAAGCCATCTCAACTTCTATTATGGCGAGCATCATGCGCTGCGCGACATCAACCTGTCGCTCGCCGCCAACCGGGTGACCGCTTTCATCGGCCCGTCGGGCTGCGGCAAGTCGACCTTGCTGCGGATCTTCAACCGGATGTATGACCTCTATCCGGGCCAGCGCGCCGAGGGCGATGTCGAGCTCGACGGCGTCAACATTCTCGATCCGCGGCTCGATCTCAATCTGCTGCGCGCCCGGGTCGGCATGGTGTTCCAGAAGCCGACGCCGTTCCCGATGACCATCTACGAGAACATCGCCTTCGGCGTGCGGCTCTACGAGAAGCTGTCGCGCGCGGAGATGGACGAGCGGGTGGAGCGGGCGCTGCGCGGCGGCGCGCTGTGGAACGAGGTCAAGGACAAGCTTAACGCCTCGGGTCTCAGCCTGTCCGGCGGCCAGCAGCAGCGCCTGTGCATCGCGCGCACCGTCGCGGTGCGGCCGGAGGTGATCCTGTTCGACGAGCCGTGCTCGGCGCTCGATCCGATCTCGACCGCCAAGATCGAGGAGCTGATCACCGAACTGAAGCAGGACTACACCATCGCCATCGTCACGCATAACATGCAGCAGGCGGCGCGTGTCTCGGACTACACCGCGTTCATGTATCTCGGCGAACTGATCGAGTTCGGCGAGACGACGCGGCTGTTCACCTCGCCGGCCGACCGGCGGACCCAGGATTACATCACCGGCCGGTTCGGCTGACGCGAAGCGGGAGAATTCACATGGCCAACGAACATACCGCCAAGGCGTTCGACGACGATCTGCAGGAGCTGACCCGGCTGGTCACCGAAATGGGCGGCCTCGCCGAACGGCAGATCGTCGACTCGGTCGACTCGCTGATCCGCCGCGACGTCGAACTGTCGAAGCGCGTGGTCGCTGCCGATATCGAGCTCGACCGCCTGCAGCATCTGATCGAGGAGCGCGGCGTGCTCACCATCGCGCGGCGCCAGCCGATGGCGATCGACCTGCGCGAGATCGTCGGCGCGCTGCGGGTCGCCACCGACCTGGAGCGGATCGGCGATCTGTCGAAGAACATCGCCAAGCGCGTCGCCGCCCTCGACAGCGATTTCCATCCGCTGCAACTGATCCGCGGCCTCGAACACATGACCGACCTCGTGCAATCGCAGGTCAAGTCGGTGCTCGACGCCTATGCCGCGCATGATCTGCCCGCCGCGATGGCGGTGTGGAAGGGCGACGAGGAGGTCGATGCGATCTGCACCTCGCTGTTCCGCGAGCTTCTCACCTACATGATGGAAGACCCGCGCAATATCGGCTTCTGCATCCATCTGATGTTCTGCGCCAAGAACATCGAACGCATCGGCGATCATGCAACCAACATCGCCGAGACCGTGTTCTACATGATCGAGGGCCAGCCGATCGGCGACCCGCGGCCGAAGGGCGACACCATCGCGGCCTTCGCCAACGCGCCCACGGCCGGCTGATGGAGACGACGTCATGAGCGCGCGCATTCTGGTGGTCGAGGACGAGGAGGCTCTGGTGACGCTGCTGAGCTACAATCTCGAAGCCGCAGGCTACGAGGTCGAAACGGTGGCGCGCGGCGACGACGCCGACACAAGGCTGAAGGAGCGGCTGCCCGATCTCGTGGTGCTGGACTGGATGCTGCCGGGTCTGTCCGGCATCGAACTGTGCCGCCGGCTGCGGGCGCGGGCGGAGACGCGGCATCTGCCGATCATCATGCTGACCGCGCGCGGCGAGGAAAGCGAGCGGGTGCGCGGTCTTGCCACCGGCGCCGACGATTACATCGTCAAGCCGTTCTCGGTGCCGGAATTGCTGGCGCGGGTGAAAGGGCTGCTGCGCCGCGCCAGCCCCGAGCGCGTTGCCACCGTGCTCAATTACGGGGACATCGAACTCGATCGCGAGAAGCGCCGCGTCGCGCGCGCCGGGCGGCCGATCAATCTCGGCCCGACCGAATATCGCCTCCTGGAATTCTTCCTCGAACATCCCGGCCGGGTCTTCAGCCGCGAGCAGTTGCTCGACGGCGTCTGGGGCCGCGACATCTATATCGACGAGCGCACGGTCGATGTGCATATCGGCCGGCTGCGCAAGCTGCTCAATCCGGACGCAGGCCCCGATCCGATCCGCACCGTGCGCGGCGCCGGCTACGCGCTCGACGACCGCTTCGTGAAGGCGGCGGAGTAGGTCTCGCAAGCTCGATCGATACTCGCGGCGAATTCACTGGTACTCCCAGTGTATTCGCTCTGGATTGCTTGTGCGCTGCGTGCCTCGCAATGGCGGAAACTGTAAGACACTCATTCACCCGTCATTGCGAGCGAAGCGAAGCAATCCAGTTCTTCTGGCTGTCTCGAGTGTTAACCGACGAAGCCTCACACCAGAGTGTCATAGAGATCCGTCCAATCGGGATTGAGACTCTCGATCAGGGTCAACTTGCTTCTACGGCTACCGCTTTTGATCTGCTTCTCCCGCGAGATGGCTTCCGCCATGCGCTCGTGCACTTCGTACCACACCAGCATCTTGCAGCCATAGCGGGCTGAAAATCCCGGCACCAATCCCTCGCGATGCTCGAAGGCGCGTCGTGGCACATCGGCGGTGACGCCGGTATAGAGCGTCCCGTTGCGCCGGTTTGTCACGATGTAAACGCACGGCTGCTTCACCGGACCTTTGTAGCGGGCCGGTCGGTTGCCGTCACGGCGGGATGCCAATGCTCAATTGGCCTCTGTTTTGCCACGCCATTTCTGGATTGCTTCGCTTCGCTCGCAATGACGGAGAAAGGTCTCACCGTTTCCGTCATTGCGAGGAGCGCGCGCTCCGAAGCAATCCAGTCCTGCTTTGTTGTGGCCGCGAGCGCGAGCGGTTCTTTTTGTCGCTACTTGCTAAAGCAAAATGCCCGGCGTGAGCCGGGCATTTTGCTGTGTGATCGCAGTTTGCTGGTAAAGAGCCTTACCGCCCCGGCTTCGGCTGGCTGCGGCGCCGGTCGCTGGCCGGCTGATAGGCGATGCGCGAGTGATGCGCGCAATAGGGCAGGCTGGCGAGCGACTTGCCGCCGCAGAAGAAGAATTCCGGGCTGGAGGGATCGCCGACCGGCCAGTGGCAGGTCTCCTCGGTGAGTTCGAGCAGCGTGCGGCGCTGGCTCATCGGCACCACGTTGTCGAACGCGACCGGATCGGGCTCAGCTTCGACCTCGAAGGCGTGGGCCAGCGCGGTATTGCCGCGCGACATCGGCCGGCTGATCCGCATCATGTTCTGCGCCGGGCGCACCTTGCGTTGGCGCGGCGCGGCGGAGGACGGGCTCTTGGCGCGTCCGGACAGGCCGAGGCGGTGGACCTTGCCGATCACGGCGTTGCGGGTGATGTTGCCAAGCTCGGCAGCGATCTGGCTGGCCGAAAGGCCGGATTCCCAGAGTTTCTTCAATTGTTCGACGCGATCGTCGGTCCAATTCATCGCCGTCATCGCTGTATTTCCTTTTCCAAGGCGCCGGCCCATCCAGGGGAGCGCCGCAGTCCGCGGGTCGAAAAGCCCTGTCGGCAGAATCCCTTAACCCTCGCCCGCCGCACCGAAAGCGACCAGGCGTTAACGCCGTACCGAGGGATTTCGAGTTTAAAATCGCCGCAACGAGATATCGTACCCAGTGGAGGCAACGCTACAATATGGCGTGACTCGCCCGCAAGAGTCCGCGTTTGCGCGTCCACATGTTCCCATTCAAAAGCAGGGAAATTCGCTTTTTGTGCGGCTTTTGCGCACCAGAGACGGCGCGCGGACGCGGCGGCGATCGTACCGACGTTCACGAATGCGGCGCTGCCGTGTTGACAGTAAATGCCCGGCAATAGGATAATCCTGCCGTGCCGCCAGTCCCGCGCGGCACGTTTTGTTTCCGGAACGGCATCGCAGGTTCGCGTGCGCAAGTGCGCTCTCACAATGAGCGGTCCGGACATCCAATCAGGTCGCGATGAACAACTCCGTTGGGTCCCATCTCCTCCCGGTCTTCGCCCGGGCAGATCTTGCTTTTGAGCGCGGCGAAGGCGCCTGGCTGATCGCCACCAATGGCGATCGCTATCTCGATTTTACCAGCGGCGTCGCGGTCAACGCGCTCGGCCATGCGCATCCGCATCTGGTCGCCGCGCTGCAGGCACAGGCGGCCAAGCTCTGGCACATGTCCAATCTGTTCGGCAGCCCGGACGGCGAGCGCGTCGCCGCACGGCTGTGCGCGGCGAGCTTCGCCGATACGGTGTTCTTCGCCAATTCCGGCGCCGAGGCGATGGAATGCGCGATCAAGATCACGCGCAAGTATCACGCCGCGCGCGGCAATCCGGAGCGCTATCGCATCATCACCTTCGAAGGCGCCTTCCACGGCCGCACGCTGGCGACGCTGGCTGCCGGCGGTCAGGAGAAGTATCTCGACGGCTTCGGCCCCAAGGTCGATGGCTTCGACCAGGTGCCGTTCGGCGATCTCGAAGCGACCAAAAAGGCGATCGGACCGCAGACCGCCGGTATCCTGATCGAACCGCTGCAGGGTGAGGGCGGGGTGCGCGAGCCATCGCACGCCTTCCTCAAGGCGCTGCGCCAGCTCTGCGACGATCACGGCCTGCTGCTGGTGTTCGATGAGGTGCAGACCGGCATGGGCCGCACCGGCGAACTGTTCGCCTATCAGCGCATCGGCGTGACGCCGGATGTGATGGCGCTGGCCAAGGCGCTCGGCGGCGGTTTCCCGATCGGTGCGTGTCTTGCCACCCACGAGGCGGCGAGCGGCATGACGCCCGGCACGCACGGCTCGACCTTCGGCGGCAATCCGCTGGCGATCGCGGCGGCCGGCGCGGTGCTCGACGTGATGCTGAAGCCGGACTTCATGAAACGGGTGCAGCGCGCCTCGGTGCTGCTCAAGCAGAAGCTCGCCTCGGTGGTCGATCGCCATCCCGGCGTGCTGGAGCAGGTGCGCGGCGAGGGGCTGCTGATCGGCCTCAAGGCGGTGGTGCCGGCCGGCGATCTGGTCGCCGCGCTGCGCGAGGAAAAGCTTTTGACTGTCGGCGCCGGCGACAATGTGGTGCGGCTGCTGCCGCCTCTGATCGTCACCGACGCGGAAATCGACGACGCCATCAACCGCGTCGAGCAGGCTTGCCTGCGTTTGTCTCCCAAGCAGGCTGAACGGAAGGCCGTCTGATGAACACCCAATTGCGGCACTTCCTCGATATTTCGGCGCTGCCGGTCGCCGACCTGCGGGCCATCCTCGACGCCTCGGTGGCGATGAAGAAGAATCTCAAGGCCGGCAAGCCCGACCGTCCGCTCAAGGACAAGACGCTGGCGATGATCTTCGAGCGGCCCTCGACGCGCACGCGGGTGTCGTTCGAGGTCGGCATGCGCCAGCTCGGCGGCGAGGCGATCATGCTGACCGGCCAGGAGATGCAGCTCGGCCGCGGCGAGACCTTCGCCGACACCGCGCGGGTGCTGTCGCGCTTCGTCGACATCATCATGATCCGCATTCTCAGCCATGACGCGCTGACCGAGATGGTCGAGCACGCCAGCGTGCCGGTGATCAACGGTCTCACCCGCCGCTCGCACCCGACCCAGGTGATGGCGGACGTCATGACCTTCGAGGAGCATCGCGGACCGATCAAGGGCCGCACGGTGGCGTGGGTCGGCGACGACAACAATGTGCTGGCCTCGTGGATGCACGCCGCGCAGCAGTTCGAATTCAATCTGCGGGTCGCGACCCCGCCGGAGCTGGCGCCGAAGAAGGTGCTGAAGGACTGGATCAAGGCCAACAACGCGCCGATCGTGATCGGCACCGATCCGCAGGAAGCGGTGCGCGGCGTCGATTGCGTCGTCACCGACACCTGGATGTCGATGGGCGACAAGGACGCCGAGCAGCGCCACAATCTGCTCAAGCCCTATCAGGTCAACGCACAGTTGATGGCGCTGGCGGGGCCTGACGCGATCTTCCAGCATTGCCTGCCGGCGCATCGCGGCGAGGAGGTCACCGACGAGGTGATCGACGGTCCGCAGTCGGTGGTGTTCGACGAAGCGGAGAACCGGCTGCATGCTCATAAGGGTATTCTGGCCTGGTGTCTCGGAGCTGTCGGCTAGACGGCGCCATTCGGAGCGGGCCGGTCCGCGTGCTTGAACTGCGCGGCCGGCGTCCTTACATCCGGGACATTCCTGCAAGGAGATTGTGCTGGTATGACGGATCAAGGTTCCGTGCGCGCGCCCTCGGCTGTCGCTGTCGATGACATCATTCTGCCGTTCGAGGTCGGCGCGCTCGATGTGCGCGGCCGCCTGACGCGGATGGGTGCGGCGCTCGACGAGATCCTCACCAAGCACGATTATCCCGCGCCGGTCGGCAAGTTGCTCGGCGAGGCCATCGTGCTCACCACGCTGCTCGGCTCCTCGCTGAAATTCGACGGCCGCTTCATTTTGCAGACCCAGACCGACGGTCCGGTGTCGCTGATCGTGGTCGATTTCATCGCGCCCGATCGCCTGCGCGCCTATGCGCGTCACGATGCCTCGCGCATCGCGCCGGGAATGGATTCGGCGGCGCTGCTGGGGCGTGGTCATCTCGCCATGACCATCGATCAGGGGCCCGACATGAGCCGCTATCAAGGTCTGGTCGCGCTCGAGGGCGGCAATCTCGAAGACGCCGCGCATGAATACTTCCTGCGCTCCGAACAGATTCCGACCCGCGTGCGGCTTGCGGTCGGCGAGGAATTCCGCGGCGGGGACGGGCCGAAACATCGCTGGCGTGGCGGCGGCATGCTGATGCAGTTTCTGCCGAAAGCGCCGGAGCGGGCACGGCAGGCCGATCTGCATCCCGGCGACGCGCCGGAAGGCAGCACGCCGCACATTGTGGAAGAGGACGACGCCTGGACCGAAGGCCAGTCGCTGTTCGCCACCATCGAAGATGTCGAACTGCTCGATCCCGATCTGTCGGGCGAGCGGCTGCTGTTCCGTCTGTTCCACGAGCGCGGCGTGCGGGTCTATCCGGTGCAGCCGGTAAAGGCGCAGTGCACCTGTTCGCGCGAGGCGGTGGCCGGCATGCTGGCCAGCTTCGAGGCGAAGGATCGCGCCGACATGGTGGAGAACGGCAAGGTGGTGGTGACCTGCGAGTTCTGCTCCTCGTCCTACGAATTCACCCCGCAGGAAGCCGGCGTCGAATAGCGCGCGGCATATGAGCACGGCGTCCAAGCATGGTCGTCCCGGCGCAGGCCGGGACCCATCACCACCGGCCTTTCGATGAAGACGCCGGCCTCGCATTTCAAAATATCGACAGGGATTATGGGTCCCGGCCTGCGCCGGGACGACCAAAGGTAAAATCCCCTCGGTCATGACGATTCAGGTTCTCATTCCGTCCTAGTTCAGCGTCCGCTTCACGTCCGGGCTGTCGAGCGAGAACAGTGGGATGTCGATCTCGAACGGCTCGCCGCGGTCGTTGATCATCTGGTAGCTGCCGGTCATGAAACCGGAGGTCGTCGTCAGCGGCACGCCGGAGGTGTATTCGAACCGCTCGCCGGGGCCGAGCACCGGCTGTTCGCCGACCACGCCCTCGCCGCGCACTTCCTGCCGCTGCCCGAAAGCATCGGTGATGATCCAGTGCCGCGTCTTGAGCTGCACCGTCTCGGTTCCCTGATTGACGATGGCGATGGTGTAGGTCCAGAAGAACTGCTGGCGCTCGGGCGCGGAGCGCTCCGGCAGGAACTGCGGCTCGACGATGACCTCGATCTGGCGGGTGACGGCGCGATACATGGAGACGACTCACGAACGGATCGCCGCGATCATAGCCGAAACCCGGCCCGCTTGCCCATCGGCCGGCCGAACGGCCGGGGCATGACGGCCGGGCGGCCGCCGCCTTATTTTTACTGGGAATCCGCGTTCTGATCGCGCCGCGGCGCAGGCGTGCGATTTGCCGCCTTGCGGGATTTCCCGTAACTGTGATGGGCATGATCGCGCGCGTGACATCGGGGCGCGGCCGCGGCCGTCCATGATGGTCCGCGCCCTGCGGTGCTCCGCCCGGTGGGGCGGGCGCGTTTTCCTGACAGCCGGATTTGCATGACGTCCATCACCACCGAGATGCCGGATCGCGCCGCCGCCAAAACGACGAAGACCCCGGCGGACAAGGCGGCGGGCCGCGCCGTCGCGCTGCCGGTCGCCGCCGGCGAGCGCGAATTGCGGCTCGATCTGTTCCGCGGTCTCGCGCTGTGGCTGATCTTCATCGACCATCTGCCGCCCAGCATCGTGACCTGGTTCACCATCCGCAATTACGGCTTCTCCGACGCCACCGAGATCTTCATCTTCATCTCCGGCTACACCGCCGCTTTCGTCTATGGCCGCGCCATGCTCGATCGCGGCGTCGTGGTGGCGGGCGCGCGCATCCTCAAGCGGGTCTGGCAGATCTATGTCGCCCACGTCTTCCTGTTCACCATCTATCTCGCCGAGATTTCCTACGTTGCGACCAGCTTCGACAACCCGCTTTACGCCGAGGAAATGGGAATTCTCGATTTTCTCAAGCAGCCGGACGTCACCATCGTGCAGGCGTTGCTGCTCAAGTTCCGGCCGGTCAATATGGACGTGCTGCCGCTCTACATCGTGCTGATGCTGTTCCTGCCGCCGATCCTGTGGCTGATGCTGCGCAAGGCCGATGTCACCTTGCTTCTCTCGGTGCTGCTCTACGTGCTGACCTGGCAGTTTGATCTGTATTTGCCGGCCTATCCGAACGGGGTGTGGTACTTCAATCCTTTCGCCTGGCAGCTTCTGTTCGTGTTCGGCGCCTGGTGCGCGCTGGGCGGCGCGCGGCGCATGGCACGCGTCCTGTCCTCGCGCGTCACGCTCGGCCTGTCGATCGCCTATCTGATCTTCGCCTTTTGCGTGACGCTGACCTGGCATGTGCCGCAGCTCTCCGGCTACATGCCGCGCTGGCTGGAAAGCTGGATGTATCCGATCAACAAGACCGACCTCGACGTGCTGCGCTTCGCCCATTTCCTGGCGCTGGCGGCGGTGACAGTCTGGTTCCTGCCGAAGGACTGGCGGGGTCTGTCCTCGCGCTGGCTGCGGCCGGTGATCCTGTGCGGCCAGCACTCGCTGGAGATTTTCTGCCTCGGCGTCTTTCTTGCCTTCGCCGGGCATTTCGTCATGGCGGAAGTCGGCGGCGGCGCCTGGGTTCATTTCGCCATTAGTATGACCGGGATCGTCGTGATGTCGGCGGCGGCCTGGGTGCTGTCGTGGTACAAGCGCGAGGCGGGCAAGGGCGGACGGCAGGCCAAAACCATCGAGGACAATGCCGACCTTGCCGGAGGACAACCATGAGGATGGTTCTTCGCAGCAGGGTGCTTGGCAGGATGGCCTTCGGCGCCGTCGTGGCGGTCGGCCTTTTGGCGTCCGCGCCGGCGCGGGCGCTCGATCCCGAGACCTGCGCGGTGCCGGCCTATCTGCTGACCAGCGAGAGCACGCTGAGCCATGTCGCGGCGGCGGTGAAGGCGCGCCAGCCGCTCGATATCACCGTGGTCGGCAGCGGTTCGTCGTCGCTGGCGGGTCCGGACGGCAAGGGTATGGCCTATCCGGCGCGGCTGGAGGCGGCGCTGCGCGACAAGCTGCCGGGCATCGAGGTCAACGTCGCGCTGGCGCTTCGGCCGAAACGAACAGCGGCCGAAGTCGCCGAAGAACTCGGCAAACTTGAAGGCAAGCCGGCGCTGGTGATCTGGCAGACAGGAACCACCGACGCCGTGCGCTCGGTCGATCCCGACGATTTCCGCGCCGGGGTCGAGGACGGCGTTGCTGCATTGCAAAAGCTTAATGCCGACGTGATCTTGATGAATCTGCAATATAGTCCACGTATGGAGACGATGCTCTCGGTCGCCACCTATAACGACACCATGCGTGTGGTCGCGCAGGAGCGTAACGTGCCGCTGTTCGACCGGTTCGCGATCATGCGGCACTGGAGCGAAGCCGGCGATTTCGATCTGTTCGGCGCGACCCACGGGCTGGGAATGGCGAAACGTGTTCATGACTGCATCGGCCGGGCGCTCTCGAAACTGGTGATCGAGGCCGCCCACATCAATCCGGCCGAGCTCGGGCTTCAGCGATGACATCGAGACGATGGAGCGGGCAGGCCGCGCGCGGTCTTGTGCTGACGGCGGTGCTTTTGCTGGTGCCGGCGCTGGCCGCCGCGCAGGGCGCCGCGTCGCCCGCCTCCGCTCCGGCATCGTCCACGTCGCCCGCCGTCCCAGATTCCGCGACCTCGCCGCCGCCGCAGAAGAGCATCGCCGGCAAGACGCTCGATGCGGCCAAAACCGCGGCAAGACGTGCCGGCGACATTCTCACCCGCGTGCCCTGTCTGTCCGCCAAGGGCGCGGCGGCGACGACGGCGACGCTGCCGCGTGTCGCGCGCAAGCTCAACGCCCGCGCCCCGGTCACCATCGTCGCGCTCGGCTCGTCCTCGACGCAGGGCTACGGTTCAAGCTCGCCGGCCTATAATTATCCGAACCGGCTCGCCGCGCAGCTTCGCCGCAAATATCCGCATTCCGAGATCAATGTGATCAACCGCGGCATCGGCGGCCAGGAAGTGCCGCAGATGGTGGCGCGGCTGCAATCGAGCGTGCTCGACGTCCATCCCGACCTCGTGATCTGGCAGCTCGGCACCAACAGCGTGGTGCGCGGCGACGACAATTCGAACACGGCCGCGCTGGTGGAGGACGGCGTCTCGCGCATTCAGGCGGCGGGCGCCGATGTGGTGCTGATCGATCCGCAATACGCGCCCGCGGTGACGGCGAAGAAGGAAGGCGCGAGCCGCATGGTGAAGCTGATCGGCGACATCGCCAAGCTGAAGAAGATCGCGGTGTTCCCGCGCTTCGAGGTGATGCGCCATTGGCATGAAGAAGAGAAGATGCCGTTCGACACCTTCGTCACCGCCGACGGCCTGCACATGAACGACTGGGGCTATGCCTGCTTCGCGCAATTGCTCGGCGACACCATCATCCGCTCGGTCGGCCAGCTCAAGGCCGGCGCCGACATGCCGGGCTATGTGATGAGCTACCGGCCGATGTGAGATCGCTGTCCTCACCCTGAGGAGCAAGAAACAAGCACTGGGTCGTCCCGGCGAAGGCCGGGACCCATCATCACGGGAGTGTCGTCGTGCCCGGCCTTGTGCCGGGCATCCACGTCTTTTTCACGCGACAGGAACAGGACTGGATTGCTTCGCTTCGCTCGCAATGACGCAGTCTATGCTCTGCCGATTTTCGCAGAGGTCTCGCGCACTATGCCCCTCACCCCGACCCTCTCCGCGCGAGCGGGGAGAGGGAGAGAAGTGCACAGCCAGCGGAGCTTTCGATGATCTCTCACGCCGTCTCCAGCGCCGCCATCAGATCCTCGATCAGATCGTCGGGATGCTCTAACCCCACTGAATAGCGGATGAAGCCGTCGCTGATGCCGAGTTCGGCGCGCGCCTCGGGCGCGAGGCGCTGATGCGTCGTGGTCGCCGGGTGCGTGACGATGCTCTTGGAATCGCCGAGATTGTTGGAGATGCGCGCGATCCTGCAGCCGTTGAGGGTGCGGAACGCCGCCGCCTTGCCGCCCTTGACCTCGAAGCCGATCAGCGTCGAGCCAGCGCGCATCTGCTTCTTCACCACCGCGGCCTGCGGATGGTCGGCGCGGCCCGGATAGATCAGCCGCGAGATTTTCGGGTGCTGCGCCAGCGCGTCGGCGATCTGCGCCGCGCTCGTGGTCTGCGCCTTGACGCGGACGCCGAGCGTCTCCAGCGCTTTCAGCAGCACCCAGGCGTTGAACGGCGACATCGCCGGCCCGGTCTGACGCAGAAACGTATGGATGTGCTCCTGGATGAACTCGTCGGTGGAGAGGATGACGCCGCCGAGGCAGCGGCCCTGACCGTCGATATGCTTGGTCGCGGAATAGACCACGACATCGGCGCCGAGGTTGAGCGGGCTCTGCCAGATCGGGGTCGCGAACACGTTGTCGACGATCAGCCGCGCGCCGCCATCATGCGCGATCTGCGCGATCGCGCCGATGTCGAGCACGTCGAGCGTCGGGTTGGTCGGACTTTCGAGAAAGCAGGTCCTGGTGTTCGGCCGCATCGCCTTGCGCCATTGCTCGAGATCGAGGCCGTCGACCAGCGTCGAGGCGATGCCGTAACGCGGCAGCAGATCTTCCACCACATAGCGGCACGAGCCGAACATCTGCTTGGAGGCGACCAGATGATCGCCGGCCTTCAGCGGCGCGAGGATCGCGGTGGTGACGGCGGCCATGCCGGTCGCGGTGGCGCGCGCGGTCTGCGCGCCCTCGAGGTCCGCCATCCGCCGTTCGAACATCGCCACGGTGGGATTGGAGAAGCGCGAATAGAGAAAGCCGGGGTCCTCGCCCTTGAAGCGGGCCTCGCACTGCTCGGCGCTGTCGTAAATGAAGCCCTGGGTCAGGAACAGCGATTCCGAGGTTTCCGCGAATTGCGAGCGCAGCGCGCCGGAATGCACCAGGCGGGTTTCGGGGCGATAATTGCGGGGGGATTGCGCGGACATCGAACCTCCAATCGCGGCCGCCAAAACGGCCGCAAAAAAACCGGCATGAAAAAACCGGCCGGGAAAATTCCACAAGCCGGATATCACAAAGCCGGGAGCTCTCGTCCCCGGCCTGTTTAGCGACTTGTTTTACGTGGCTGCAAGCCGGCCGGCTCAAATCACCACGGGATAAGTCGCACCCTTAGTCCCGGCCGCTCTTTCCGTCAAGCAACCCATCGGATAACGGGTAAGCATGACCGCCATGCGCGGATCATGAGATCGGAAGATATCGGATCGGACAATGCCCTTCTCGATCGCCCCGGACGCACAGGGAATTCTGCCCGACCGCATGATCGCGGCGATGGCCGATGCCGGCCTGATCCTGCCGGCCTATCCGTTCGTGGAAAGCCAGATCCAGCCCGCCAGCCTCGATCTGCGGCTCGGCGAGACCGCGTTCCGCGTCCGCGCCAGCTTCCTGCCGGGGCCGGACACCACGGTGGCCGAGCGCATCGACGAACTGAAGCTGCACGAGATCGATCTGTCCGACGGCGCGGTGCTGGAGACCAACTGCGTCTACATCGTGCCGCTCCTGGAATCTCTCGCGCTGCCGCCGCACATCCTTGCCGCCGCCAATCCGAAAAGCTCGACCGGCCGGCTCGATGTCTTCACCCGCGTGATCGCCGACGGCACCCGCCGCTTCGACATGATCGATGCCGGCTATCACGGCCCGCTTTATGCCGAGATCAGCCCGAAGACGTTTCCGATCCTGCTGCGCGAAGGCTCGCGGCTGTCGCAGATCCGGTTTCGCTGCGGTCATCCGCTGCTGGGTGAGGAGCAGTTGCACGAATTGCATGCGCGCGAGCGTCTGGTCGACAGCGATGCGCCGGATCTTGCCGGCGGCGTCGCGCTCAGCGTCGATCTGTCCGGCGAGGGTTCGGACGGTTTCGTCGGCTACCGCGCCAAGCGCCACACCGGCGTGATTGATATCGATCGCCGCGCCGGCTACACGGTCGGCGAATTCTGGGAGCCGATCCGTGCCCGGGCCGACCGCAGCCTGATCCTCGATCCCGGCGAGTTCTACATTCTGGCCTCGAAGGAGGCGGTGCAGGTGCCGCCGGATTACGCCGCCGAGATGGTGCCGTTCGATCCTCTGGTCGGCGAGTTCCGGGTGCATTACGCCGGCTTCTTCGATCCGGGTTTCGGCTATGCCGGCGCCGGCGGGCAGGGTTCGCGCGCGGTGCTCGAGGTGCGCTCGCGCGAGGTGCCGTTCATTCTCGAGCACGGTCAGATCGTCGGCCGTCTGGTCTACGAGAAGATGCTGGCCTCGCCCGACGCGCTCTACGGCACGCGGATCGCGTCGAACTATCAGGGCCAGGGCCTCAAGCTCTCGAAGCACTTCCGCGTCTGAGCGTTATTTCCCGCCGGATTTCTTGGCGGGAGCCTTCTTTTTTTCGTCGGGGTCCTGATAGGGCGGGCAGACCTTGATGGTGCGCATCGCCAGCTTGGCGTCGTCCTTCGATTTGTACGGCCCGTCGCCGAAAAAATACGGACTGCCGCCGCCGATGGTCGGATTGTTGGTGACGATGTCGCAGCGGCGGGTGCTCTGGTTGCCGACCACCCAGAAGGATTGCGCGGCGGCGCCGGCGGTCAGCGCCACAAGGCCGAGCAGGGCAAGTACGGTCCGTGTCATCGTCGGGCTCCTTCGCCGGATCATCCGGCGGCCGCCGCCGCGCAGGATCGCCCGCGCTTGGTGTCGCCGGAACAGGCGCAATGTCGCAGGTTGGTTCCGGCGCGGCATCCGTTAACGGCGGGTCTGGTTAACGGCACCCGGCGGGAGGCGCGCGCTTTCGTTGCAAATTGCGCCGGACTGGGCGATGGTCGGTTCCGCCACGCGCATCGTCCGCCGGTTTTCGGCGGCGGTGTGTGCACGGCGCTTCGCGGGCGTAGTTCAATGGCAGAACGGCAGCTTCCCAAGCTGCATACGAGGGTTCGATTCCCTTCGCCCGCTCCAGTCTTCTCCCTCGCGATTTTTCGTAACGTGTTCCCTCGCACAGCGCGCCCAGTGCATCCGTGCTGCAACACTGCGGCGAAATTGCCGAGTGTGGCCCGCGCGCCGCTGGACAAAAAACCGGACTCGCAACACGCTGCATCGATCCGGTGACGACGTTCGGCGCCGGTGGGGATGGGGCTGGCGATGAGGGTCTTGACCGGTGTTCTGGCGGCGATTTTTCTCGGGCTGGGAATCGGGTCAAGCCACGCCGTGATGCGGATCGCCGACGACCGCGGCGGTCGGATCGGAACCTACGTCGATAAATATCAGGCGCTGCGCAGCTCGGGCGAGACCGTGGTGATCGACGGTCTGTGCGCCTCGGCCTGCACCATCGTGCTCGGCGCGGTGCCGCACGACAAGATCTGCGTCACGTCGCGCGCCAGCCTTGGCTTCCATGCCGCGTGGGATCCCGGCGCGGGCGGGCGGCCGGTCACCAATACCGAAGCCACCCACATGCTCTACGAGATGTATCCGGTCTCGATCCGGCGCTGGATCAGGAAGCGCGGCGGCCTCACCCCGCATATGATCTTCCTGCGCGGTCAGCAGCTGATGTCGATGTACCGGCCCTGTTATCTCGACGCCCGGGCCTCGGCTTCGGCCACGCGCTGATCCAGCGCAATTTTTCCCATGCATTCATGATGCCGTGAGCAGGGCGGCAACGCCTTGCCGAGCGGGCTGTCTGCGTCTATGCCGATGACGCCGTTCCGTGCTTTCGGTGCGGCCTGCTTTTCGTCCGCGCTCGTCCCGCCCGGCCTCGCGCCGGCTCATTCCCCGGAACCGTAACCCGGAACTGTCATGGCAAACCGGATCAAACGTCCCCTCACGATCGTCGCGGCCTTCACCGCCAGCCTCGCGGTCGGTCTTCTGGCGACGCTGTGGCTGCTCGGCGGCCTGCGCAACGTGACGCCGCCGGCGGCGATCGGCGGCCCGTTCCAGCTTGTCGACCAGAGCGGGCAGACCGTCACCGAGAAGAACCTGCAGGGGCGGCCGAGCATCATCTTCTTCGGCTTCACCCATTGCCCCGATGTCTGCCCGACCTCGCTGTTCGAGATGTCGGAGGTGCTGCGCGCGATGGGCAAGGATGCCGACCGCGTCAACGCCTTCTTCGTTTCGGTGGACCCCGAGCGCGATACGCCGGCGGCGATGAAGGATTACCTGTCGAGCTTCGATCCGCATCTCAAGGGTCTCACCGGCGATGCGAAGGACATCGCGAAGATGACCACGGCCTATCGGGTCTACGCCAAGAAGGTGCCGCTCAAGGATGGCGACTACACCATGGATCACACCGCGCTGATCTATCTGATGGATCGCGACGGCCGGTTCGTCGCTCCGTTCAATCTGAAGCGCACGCCCGAGGAAGCGGCGGCCGATCTCAAGCGCTATCTGTGACGCGCCATCGCCGGTGCGATGGCGCCGCGCGCGTGCGGTGCTTGCGCCGGACGTGAGCGGCGCAGCCGCGAATGCCGCGCCAAGCCGTGCTCGGTCTTCTCCCAGCGATAGGGATCGCGCATGAGCTGGATCAGCGCCCGCCAGGCCGCCAGCGACAGCAACACCCAGTAGAGCGGCGTCAGCGCCAGCACCCAGGCGTGGCGCAGCAGGCCGCGCCGCTTGAGGCCGATCAGCCCGATCAGCACGGTGGAGAGATAGCCGGTGGCGATGGTCGCGACATGCAGTCCGGCGAATTCGCTGGCGAGGAAGGTCGCAGCGTCGCTGTCGAAGGCGCGCAGCGTCATCGGAACGAGGATTTCCGCCAGCATGATCGGGTGCACCAGGGCGGTCAGCACATTGCCGCCGACGATGATGTTGAGGGTGAAGAAGCCGCTCGGGCCGGCGTCGCGCCATAATTCGCGCGGTGCGCGCATGTGCACCAGCCAGGTCTGCATCCAGCCTTTCATCCAGCGCGAGCGCTGGCGCAGCCACGCCTTGAACCTTGCCGGCGCCTCCTCATAGGTGGTGGAGGCGAACATCACCGAGCGGTAGCCGAAACGGGCGAGACGAAAGCCGAGATCGGCGTCCTCGGTGACGTTGTAGGCGTCCCAGCCGCCGACCTCGCGCAGCAGCGCGGTGCGGAAATGATTGGACGAGCCGCCGAGCGGCAGCGGCATGCGGAAGGCGCAGAAGCCCTGCAGGAACACGTCGAACTGCCCGGCATATTCGGCGGTGAACATCCGCGTCAGCCAGCCGTCGGCGCTGTTGTCGATGCACAGGCTGGCCTGCGCGCAGGCGATCTCCTCCTCGCCCGCGCCGAACACCGCGAGCGCATCGCGCAACTGGCCGGGATCTGGCCGGTCCTCGGCGTCGAACACCGCCAGGAACGTGCCGCGCGCGAAAGCGAGCGCGTAGTTCAACGCCTTCGGCTTGGTGCGCGGACCGATATCCGGCGCGGTGATGACATGGACATGCGGCAGCGGCCCGAGCGCCGCGATGGCCTCGCGCGTTTCGGGATCGTCCGGCTCGATCACCAGCTTGATGTCGAGCTTCTCGCGCGGATAGTCGAGCGCCTCCAGCGCGCGCAGCAGCGGCGCGACCGATGTCGCCTCGTGATAGAGCGCGACCATCACGGTGTAGACCGGCAGATGGTCGTCGGAAAGCCGCGGACGCGGCGGCGTCCTGATGCGCGGCGCGAAGCTGCCGGCAAGGCGCAGCCCGTTGAACAGCAGGAACCAGATCGCCAGCGTTGCGCCGGCGAGCTGGATCGCGAGCAGCGGCATCAGCGTGAAGATCATCGCCCACGCCAGCGTCCATGCCGCGCGCCGCCAGGGCCGGCGCAGCCGCGTCACCGCGGCCGGCGCGGCGGACAGTTCCGGCCAGCGCGAGGGCAAACCCTCCGCGGCGTCCTGCGCGATCGCGGGTCCGGCATGGCGGACGACGAAACGGTCGAAGTCGCGCCGACTCGCCAACCGCAATTGTGCGCAAGCGTCGGGATATTTCAGCGCAAGCTCGCTGATCCGCCGCGCGCTGAGGCCGGTCGGAATCTGCACGTAATCATGTCCGCCGTCGCGCAGGATCGGGACGAGACCGTAGCGCCCGGCATAGTGCAACTGGTCGTCGCCGAGCGGACAGTCCGCGCGGCGCAGCGTCGCAAAGGTTTCGATCCGGATGCCGCAATGCGCGGCGAGGTGGTGCAGATAGGCGTCCTCGTCGATCGCGCCGCACCGGATCAGCACCTGATCGGCGCCGACCCCGATGGCCGCGCTGCGCCGGACCGCCGCCCGCAACACCTCGGGCGCAAGGACGCCGCGCAGGCAGTCGAGTTCGGGTGCATCGAAAACGGTGGCGGAGGGCGATGGTGGCAAGGACGGGGAGGGACGGTGCCACAATCGGCCGATCAGCCCGGTCAGACGGCGCGGGAACGCGGTTGTGCGTCGTTCCTGCCGTCCGGGCTGCGATGTCCATGCCGCAGGGGCACGGTTCGAGGCCATACGCCAACCCGTTCCAAGCACCTAAACGCCCTCGCGTCGGCCGCCGGATGGTCTATAAGACCCTCGCGGAAGCCATCGATATGCAATCACAGGTTACGGCAATCATCAACGCTAGATCATCCCGTGTGCGGCGGCTGGCTCCGGCCTGCTGTGCGGCGCTGATGCTGGGCATGATGCCGGCAGGAGCGCAGCCCGCCGATCCGGCGATGCAGGTGCCGCAGCCGGCGACGCCGCCACCCGCCGCCACGCAGGCCGCGGCGCCGCAGGCGGTACCGGGCTTCTGGGACCCGCGGCGGCGTCCCGACCGTCCCGATCTGACGCGCATCACCGTGATCCGCTTTCTGACCGAGACCGATTATCCGCCGTTCGATTTCACCGGGCCGGACGGCAATCCCGCCGGCTTCAATGTCGATCTCGCCCGCGCCATCTGCGAGGAGATCAAGGTGCCGTGCACGATCCAGATGCGGCGGTTCGAGACCTTGATCGACGCGGTCAACGCCAATCGTGGCGACGCCATCATCGCCTCGATCGCGGTGACGCCGCAGGTGCGCGCCAAGCTCGATTTCTCCGATCCGTATTATCGCGCGCCGGCGCGCTTCGTCTCGCGCCGCGGCGAGGTGATGGCCGAGGTGCGGCCGGAATATCTCGCCGGCAAGAAGATCGGCGCGATTTCGGGCTCCGCGCACGAGGCCTATCTGAAATCGCTGTTCACCGACGCGCTGGTGGTCGGCTTCGCCAATGACGAGGCGCTGCGGCTGGCGCTGCGCCGGAACGAGGTCGACATGATCTTCGGCGACGCGATTGCGCTGGCCTTCTGGATCAACGGCACCGATTCCGGCGATTGCTGCGCCTTCTCGGGCGGGCCGTTCGTCGAGAGCCGCTATTTCGGCGAGGGTGTCGGCATCGGCGTCAAGAAGGGCAACGACGTGCTGCGCCAGGCGCTGAACTGGGCGATGTTCCGGCTCTGGGAAAAAGGCCGCTACACCGACCTGTGGCTACGCTATTTTTCCGTCAGCCCGTTTTAGGCGGATCGACAGGGCCTGTGATGCCGGCATGAAGCCTGCCGGGTGGGCTTCAAGGTCGCGGTTCCTTCTGCTAGACCATTTGCGACATTCGACAACGTTCCGTCAGGGCCGGGCATAGCTCGTCGAAGACGGGCGTGAACGCCCTTTTGTCCCGGCCATCCACGTCTTTGCGTTTCCACGCGCGGCTGTAAGGCGGGGATGCCCGGCACAAGGCCGGGCATGACGAGAAATGCCGACCGGAGAGACAATGCCAAACGAACTTCCCGTCAGCGCGAGCGATCTGCGCGCGGTCGCCGAACAATCCAACGCCTGGCCGTTCGAACAGGCGAAGCAGATCGTGGCGCGGCTGAAGACCAGGCCGAAGGACGAGGTGCTGTTCGAAACCGGCTACGGCCCCTCAGGTCTGCCGCATATCGGCACTTTCGGCGAGGTCGCGCGCACCACCATGGTGCGCCATGCCTTCCGGGTGCTGACCGAGGACAAGGTCAGGACCCGGCTGCTCGCCTTCTCCGACGACATGGACGGCCTGCGCAAGGTGCCGGACAACGTGCCCAACAAGGAGCTGCTGGCGCAGGATCTCGGCAAGCCGCTGACCCGCGTGCGCGATCCGTTCGGCACCCATGACAGCTTCGGCGCGCACAACAACGCGCGGCTGCGCGCCTTCCTCGACACCTTCGGTTTCGATTACGAATTCGCATCCTCGACCGACTACTACACCTCGGGCCGGTTCGACGCGACGCTGCTCAAGGTGCTGGAGAAGATCGAGGAGGTGATGGCGATCATGCTGCCCTCGCTGCGCGAGGAGCGCGCCGCGAGCTATTCGCCGTTTCTGCCGGTCTGTCCGCGCACCGGCGTGGTGCTGCAGGTGCCGATCGTCGAGCACGACAAGAAGGCCGGCACCGTGTCGTACGACGATCCGGAGACGAAGGAGCGCGTCACCGTTCCTGTCACCGGCGGCCACTGCAAGCTGCAATGGAAGCCGGACTGGGCGATGCGCTGGGTCGCGCTCGGCGTCGATTACGAAATGGCCGGCAAGGATCTGATCGATTCGGTGAAGCTGTCGGGCAAGATCTGCCGTGCGCTCGGCGGCACGCCGCCGGAAGGCTTCAACTACGAACTGTTCCTCGACGACAAGGGCCAGAAGATTTCCAAGTCGAAGGGCAACGGTCTCACCATCGACGAGTGGCTGCGCTACGCCTCGCCGGAATCGCTGTCGCTGTTCATGTATCGCGAACCGAAATCCGCCAAGCGGCTGTATTTCGACGTGATCCCGCGCAATGTCGATGAGTATCAGCAGTTCCTCGACGGCTATGCGCGCCAGGACATCAAGCAGCGGCTCGGCAATCCGGTGTGGCACATCCATGCCGGCAACCCGCAGGCCTCCGAGATGCCGGTGACGTTCCAGTTGTTGCTGACGCTGGTGTCGTCGTCCAATGCCGAGAACGCCGAGACGCTGTGGGGTTTCATCCAGCGCTATCGCCCCGGCGTGACGCCGCAGTCTCATCCGCGGCTCGACGCGCTGGTTGGTTATGCGATCAATTACTATCGCGACTTCGTGGCGCCGACCAAGCAGTTCCGCGCCCCGACCGACAGCGAGCGCGCGGCGCTGACCGACCTGCGCAACGCGCTGGCGCAACTGCCGCCGGAGGCGTCCGCCGAGGACATCCAGAACGTGGTCTACGAGATCGGCCGGCGCGAGCCGTTCCTCGATCACAAGAAGGCCGGCAAGGATGGCCGGCCCGGCGTTGCGCTCGACTGGTTCAACATGCTCTATCAGGTGCTGCTCGGACAGGAGAAAGGTCCGCGCTTCGGCTCGTTCGTCGCGGTCTACGGCGTGACCAACGCCATCGCGATGATCGACGCCGCGCTGACGCGCAGCGCCTGATGAAATAGATCGTCGTCATTGCGAGGAGCGAAAGCGACGAAGCAATCTAGACCTGAACTCAACCCTCATCCTGAGGAGCATTGCGTAGCAATGCGTCTCGAAGGATGAGGCCACGATGCCATGATCTATCTTGGCCTCATGGTTCGAGACGTCGCTTCGCTCCCCCTCACCATGAGGAACTGGATTGCTTTGCTTCGCTCGCAATGACGGTTAGGTACATGATGCCTTGGCCTTGGGCTGTCTGGAGTCATCCATGTCGAAATCCACGCGCGCGACGAAAATGCTGGAGCAGGCCGGCGTCGCGTTCTCGGTGCATACCTATGACTACGACGCCAATGCCGACCGCATCGGCCTGCAGGCGGCGGCGGCGATTGGCGAACAGCCCTCGCGCGTGCTGAAATCGCTGATGGCGCTGGTCGACGGCAAGCCGGTCTGCGTTATCGTGCCGTCGGACTGCGAAGTGTCGATGAAGAAGCTCGCATCCGCGTTCGGCGGCAAGTCCGCGCAGATGATGAAGCCGGCGGATGCCGAGCGGTTGTCGGGTTACAAGGTCGGCGGCATCAGTCCGTTCGGCCAGATGCGCGCCCCGCGCGCCGCCATCGAGCAGCAGGCAATGGCGCAGGACCTCGTCTATATCAATGGCGGGCAACGCGGCCTGCAGGTGCGGCTGTCGCCGCACGATGCGGCGAAAGTCTTGCACGCCATCGTCGCGCCGCTGGTGGCGTGAGGCGTGTTGAATCGCGACGCGGGAGCAACAATACGCTCCTCATCCTGAGGAGCGCGCTTTTGCGCGCGTCTCGAAGGATGAGGCCAACAGCCCTTGGGAGAGCCGGCCTCATGGTTCGAGACGCGAGGCCCCGCCTCGCTCCTCACCATGAGGAACATACTTCGATGGACCGATGGCATGCGCGGACATGACCTGCGCACCTCTTGTTATCTCACGAAAACATCTCGATCCGGCCGTTCAGCGCCATCAGCCCGGTCTCGACGCTAAGCTGCGGCAGGCGCTCCTTCATCTGCGCGCGGAAGGCGGCGAGCGCGGCCTTGTGGGTTGCGGTCTCGGCCTTCCAGTTCGCCACGCTGGCCTCGCCATAGGCGATCTTCGCCGCGCCGCAGTCGCGATGGTCGATCGCGATCACGCGCTTGATGTTGTGAAGCTGCACCGAGGTGGTGACGTTGTCCCACCACGCCTTGTGCCAGTCCTTGAACGGTTCGGCGACCACCCCGACCGCGGCGCCGGCGATCACGAACTGGCTGACCTTGCCGGTGAGATGACGGCGGCGGGTATAGTGCCGCACCGGCTCCTGCAAACGCGGATCGATGCACGACAGCACCATCGCCTCGTAGGTCTTCTTGCCGCTTTTTGCCAGCGCCAGCGTCGGCAGCATCGCGGAAATCCCGGCGGCCGCGCCGGTCATCAGAAAGCGGCGGCGGTCGAAACGCCGCTCAAGCAGATCCGCGCAGCAGGCGCAGCCGTGAAGCTCCATCATCGGTCCCCCTTTTATTGTTGAAAGTCTTACTGGCTCGCCCAGACGATGCGCGCGATCCACTCCACCTCGGCGGTGGAGAGCGTGCGGTCGGCATGCGCCGGATTGAGCGATTGCAGCTCGATCACCTTCTGGGTGCGGCGGCGCAATTCCTTCACCATCACCTCGCCGTCGCGGGTCTTCACCACCACGCGGTCGCCGCGCCGGATCGGCGCGCCGGGCGAGACCACGATGACGTCGCCGTCGCGATAGGTCGGCTTCATCGAGTCGCCGGAAATCTCCAGCGCATAGGCATGCTCGTCATTCACCGAGGGCAGCCCGACCTCGTCCCAGCCCTTGCCGACCGGAAAACCGCCATCGTCGAAATAGCCGCCGCTGCCGGCTTCGGCGAAACCGATCACCGGCACCGACTGTACCGCATGGGCGGAGCTTTCGATGAACTGCACGAAGGAGTCGATGCTGACGCCGGTCGCCGCCAGCGCCTTCGCCACCGACTCGGTGGAGGGCCAGCGCTCGCGGCCGTCGCTGGTGACGCGTTTCGATTTGTTGAAGGTGGTGGGATCGAGCCCGGCGCGCTTGGCGAGCGCGGAGGGCGACAGCCCGGCGCGCTCGGCGAGCCGGTCGAGAGCATTCCAGATTTGCGCATGTGTCAGCATGTGAGCACCGAGGCGGGCTCGCAGCCCGCAGGATCAGGAGCGCTGGTCGAAAATGGCGAATCCGCTTGCCAAAACGGACAACACGCTGTTCTGGGGCAGGTCTATTTTAGGAATTATTACCTTGCAAGCCCAATTCCGCGGCCGCGCGGCGGAGGCGCGAAAGCGAGACTTGAACTGGGCCTGCGCGGCCTTTACGGTCGGACTGCGGCTTTGACAAAAACCGTAACGAATCCAATCACTCGCGAGACCCCCGCCGTGACGCTGATCTATAAAATCTGTCCGGCGCCGGCCTGGCGGGAAGCCGAGCGGCAGGGCTGCTATCAGGGCAGCGCCGACGACCGCCGTGACGGCTTCATCCATTTTTCCACTGCCGCCCAGGTTCCCGGCACCCTGCAAAAGCATTTCGCCGGGCAGGCCGACCTGTTCCTGATCGCGATCGAGGCCGACGCGCTCGGCGATGCGCTGCGCTGGGAGCGCTCGCGCGGCGGCGAGCCGTTTCCCCATCTCTATGCCGAGCTCGATCCCGCCGCGGCGGACAACGTGACGGCGCTGACCCTGCGCGCCGACGGCTCGCATATCGTTCCGGAGCTGAAGAGTTGATCCGTGCCTTTGACGTCATGACATTGCCGCTGCTGCGACGGCTCGATCCGGAGCAGGCCCATCGCCTCGCCATCGCCGGCCTGCGCATGGTGCCGCTGCCGCGCCGTGCGGCGGACGACGACAAGCTCGCGGTGCGTGCCTTCGGCCTCGACTTCCCCAATCCGATCGGCATGGCGGCGGGCTTCGACAAGAATGCCGAGGTGCCGGACGCGCTGCTCCGGCTCGGTTTCGGCTTTGTCGAGATCGGCTCGGTGACGCCGCGGCCGCAGAGCGGCAACCCGCTGCCGCGGTTGTTCCGGCTCGAAGAGGATTCGGCGGTGATCAACCGCATGGGCTTCAACAATGACGGCGGCGAGGCCGTGCTGCGGCGTCTGGCGCAGCGCGCGCAGCGCGGCGGCATCGTCGGCGTCAATCTCGGCGCCAACAAGGATTCCGCCGACCGCACCCAGGATTATGTCGCGCTGATCGAGATGTTCGCGCCGGTGGCGAGCTATTTCACCGTCAACGTCTCCTCGCCGAACACGCCGGGCCTGCGCAACCTGCAGCAGGCCGACGCGCTGGGCGATCTGCTCGCCCGCGCCATCGAGGCGCGCGACCGCGTGCAGCAGAGCGCCGGGCCGACGCCGCTGCTGCTCAAGATCGCACCGGATCTCACGCTGTCCGAACTCGACGATGTGGTGCATGTCGCGCGCGCGCGCGGCGTCGACGGCATGATCGTCTCCAACACCACGCTGTCGCGCCCGGCGAGCCTGCGCGACAAAACGACGGCGCAGGAGCAGGGCGGTCTGTCGGGTCGGCCGCTGCTGCGGCTGTCCACCCGCATGCTGGCGGAGACCTATGTGCGCGCCGAGGGTGCGTTTCCACTGATCGGGGTCGGCGGCGTCGATTCCGGCGGCGCGGCGCTGATGAAGATTCGCGCCGGCGCTAGCCTGGTGCAGCTTTATTCGGCGCTGATCTATCGCGGCATCGGTCTTGTCGAGAGCATCAAGGCCGACCTGCTTTCGACTCTGCGCCGCACCGGCCGCGACTCGCTGTCGGAGATCGTCGGCGCGGATGCCGCGATGATCACCGCGGAAGACTGGCCGGACTGAGCGGCGCGGTGAAGGACGCATCGAGCAGGCCGCGATAGCGCAGCGCCTGCAACGCGCCGCGCGTCAGCAGGAAAATCAGCAGCGCCAGCCACAGTCCGGCATTGCCGAACGGTTGCAGCGCCGCCCAGGCGGCGAGATAGATCGCGAACGCGGCCACCATCAGATTGCGCATGTCGCGCGCCCAGGTCGCGCCGATATAGATGCCGTCATAGGCATAGGCCATCACGCCGCACACCGGCGCCAGCGCCGCCAGCCACATGAATTCGCGCGCCGCGATCCGCACCTCGTCGCTGGTGGTCATCAGATCGATCAGCGCGCCGCCGCCGAGCATGAGCGCCAGCGTCACCGCCAGCGCGAAGCCGAGGCTCCAGCCGAGCACGAGGCGCGTTGCGCGCAGAAAGCCGCCGCGATCGCGCGCGCCGACGCTGCGGCCGCAGAGCTGTTCGGCGGCGGTGGCGAGGCCGTCGAGGAAAAACGAGCCGATCAGCGCGAAATTATTCAGGATCGCATTGGCCGCCAGCACCACGTCGCCGGCGCGCGCGCCTTGCGCCGTGAAGAACAAAAACGCGCCGATCAGCGCCATGGTGCGGATCATGATGTCGCGGTTGATGGCCATCATCCGCGTCAGGCGCGCGCGGTCGAACAGCACGGCGCGCGGCACACGGAAGCCGTGGCCCGCGAGCATGCGCCGCGCCAGCGTGAGACCGAACACGAGACCGCAGCCCTCGGCGAGGATCGCCGCATAGGCGGCGCCGGCGATGCCCTGCGCCAGAACCAGCACGAACAGCATGGTGGCGGCGATGTTGATGACATTGATGGTGATCTGGATCGCCAGCGCCCAGCCGGTGCGGGCCTGCCCGATCAGCCAGCCGAGCACGGCGTAATTGGCGAGCAGCAGCGGCGAAGACCACAGCCGGATCTGAAAATAGAGCGAAGCCGCCTCGGTCACCGGGCCGCTCGCGCCCATCAGTTCGAAGGTGATGCGCGTGAGCGGTGCCTGCGCGAGCAGCAACGCCGCGCCGCAGAGCAGCGCGAGCAGGAGGCCGCGTCCGAGCGTGGCGCGCATCTCCAGCGCATCGTTCGCGCCGAGTGCCTGCGCGGTCAGCGCCACCGTGCTCATGCGCAGGAAACCGAACAGCCAGAACAGGCAGTCGAACACCACCGAGGCCATCGCCACGCCGCCGAGCAGATGCGCCTCGCCGAGCCGGCCGATCACCGCGGTGGCGACGATGCCGAGCAGCGGCGTGGTCAGGTTCGCCAGCATCGCCGGGCCGGCGATCGCGAACACGCGGCCGTGCGTGAGCGGGGGAGAGGTCATGAGGTCGGATGCGGGAAACTGAGAGGAGTCAATGAGGGGCGATTGGCTTCTATTTCGTCATGGCCGGATTTAGTCCGGCCATCCACGTCTTTCTTGCGGATATTTCGTAAGGACGTGGATGCCCGGCACAAGGCCGGGCATGACGGGTCCTAAGAAATTCGCTTGGCATCATCTGTCACGTCAGACTGCGTACGGTCCCTCACCGCCGCGTGCCGCCGGCGCTGAACAGGCGCGACAGCAGCCAGATCGGGATCACGATCACGGCGCCGAGCAGGAAGTAGCGCCACAGGCCGGTGATGGCGTCGAAGCCGAGCGACCAGATCCAGTCGGCCAGCCGCTGGATCGAGGCGATGATGTTCCACGGATCGAGGCCGAGCGCCGCGAGCACCACGCCGACCAGCACCGACATCAGCACCAGCCGCAGCAGCACGCCGAGCGGCGAGCCGCCGAGAAAGCGCGACCACTGATCGCCCCGCGCCGGCAAGTCCCTGACCTCGTCCTGCATCGTTGTCTCCTGATTCATCGCGTCGCCATGATAGCACGCTTTGGCGCAATTGGTGGCGGAAAGCGCCGCCGTCAAGCACTCACCTTGGAAGGGGAGCAGGCTTTTTCCTGACGAAATGTTCATCGACATGGCGCGGATGCGCGGCGCGGCATCACGGCGCGGTCTTGCGCAGCACCGTCTCGCCGGGCGCGCGCGTCTCCTCCTTCAGCATCCGCTCCAGCGTCTCCAGCCGGTCGGCCTCGCCCGGCGGCTTGTCCCAGCGCAGCCGGCTGATGCGTGGAAAGCGCATCGCCAGACCCGATTTGTGACGTGGCGAGCGCGCGAGGCCTTCGAACGCCACCTCGAACACCAGACCCTGATCGGGCTCGTGCACCACATGGCGCACCGGGCCGAACTTCTCGATGGTGTTGCGGCGGATGAAGCGGTCGATCTGCAAAAGCTCCTTGTCGGTGAAACCGAAATAGGCCTTGCCGACTGGCACCAGCAGGTCGCCTTCGTCGGTCGTTGTCCAGACGCCGAAGGTGTAGTCGGAATAGAACGACGAGCGCTTGCCGTGGCCGCGCTGCGCATACATCAGCACCGCGTCGATCACATGCGGATCGCGCTTCCATTTCCACCACTGGCCTTTCGGCCGTCCCGGCAAATAGAGTGCGTCGCGGCGCTTCAGCATCACGCCTTCCACCGCGTCGGCATCCTCGCTTGCGCCGGCGCTGGCGGGATCGGCGCGCGCGGCGGTCAGCGTGTCCCACGTCGCGAACGGCACCATTGGCGACAGATCGATGCGCGGATCGCCGAGCTTCGCGACGAATGCCTCCAGTCGTGCACGCCGCGCGGCGAACGGCAGTTCGCGCAGATCGTCCTCGCCCTCGGCGAGCAGGTCGTAGGCGCGCAGATGGATCGGATAATCCTTCATCAGCTTCGGCGTCACGGTTTTGCGGTTGAGGCGCTGCTGCAGCACGTTGAAGCTTTGCACCCGCCCCTCGCGCAGCACCAGCAGCTCGCCGTCGATCGTCCCCTGCAGGCGCAATGATGGGACGAGATCGGGAAAGCTCGCGGTGATGTCCTCGCCGCTGCGCGAATACAGCCGCGCGAGCATGCCGTCCTCGCCGGTGCGGCTGCTGACCGCCTGCACGCGGATGCCGTCCCATTTCCATTCGGCGATGAAATCGGCGGGATCGAGCGCGGCGAAGTCGCTGTCCTCGATGGCATGCGCCAGCATTACCGGGCGGAACGGCGCGGGATCGCGGTTGACCGGTTTGTCGGCGCGACCCTCCAGCCAGGCGAACAGATCGAGATAAGGCGGGGCGAGGCCCGGCCAGATCAGTTCGATCTCGTGCGGATCCTTGCCGCCGAGCGCGGCGGCGGCGGTCTTGGCGAGCCGCGCCGAGACGCCGATGCGCAACGCTCCGGTGACCAGCTTGAGCAGCGCCCAGCGTCCGGTCTCGTCGAGGTCGTCGAGCCAGCTTGCAAGCTGCGCGGGAATTTCGGTCTTGCCGAGGGTGTGCAGCGTGGTGACGATTTCGGTGAGGGTGGGTGAGTGTGTTTCAGCGGAGTTTTCATCCCTCGCGTTTTCAGCGGACTTCCCACCTCTCCCGCTTGCGGGGGAGGTCGGCGCGCGCAGTGCGCCGGGTGGGGGCGCTTCGCCTTGAAGACCATTCCCCCTCGCTGCATTCCCCCTCCCTAACCCTCCACCGCAAGCGGGAGAGGGGACTGATCGCTCCCGGGGAGACGGCCACATCAGTGCCACGGTTTCCGACAGGTCGCCGACATAGTCGTAGGACAGCGCGAACAGCACGGGGTCGGTGCGGGCCGCGATCAGGTCGCGGATCAGGCCGGGCTTGGCGTGGCGGAACGACAGCGCGCCGGTCAGCGCCGCCAGCGCCCAGCCGCGGTCGGGATCTGGCGTCTCGCGGAAATAGGCGGTGATCAGCCGCAGCTTGTTGTTGCGGCCGGGCTCGTAGGCGAGGCGATCGAGCAGATGCGCGAAGCGGTTCATGCGCCGTCGCCTTCGCTCGCCGGCGTCGGCGCCTCGTCCTCATCGCCATAGCCGACCAGATCGAGCGGCCGCGCTTTCAGGCCTTTGGTCCCGCACCAGTGCACCAGCGCGTCCTCCTGGCCGTGCGTAACCCAGATCTCGCTCGCGCCGGTCGCGGCGATGGTGGCGGTGAGGCCGTCCCAGTCGGCGTGATCGGAGATCACCAGCGGCAGTTCGATGCCCTTCTGCCGCGCGCGGGCGCGGGTGCGCATCCAGCCCGAGGCGAAAGCGGCGACCGGATCGGGGAATCGTCTTGTCCAGATGTCGGTGATGGCGGAGGGCGGCGCCAGCGTGATGGTGCCGGCGAGTTCGGCCTTCTTCGCGTCGCGCGCGAGGCGCAATTCGCCAAGATCGATGCCGCGGCTTTGATAATAGCGCGTGAGGCTTTCCATCGCGCCGTGCAGATAGACCGGCGCGTCATAGCCGGCCTTGCGCAGCAGCGCGATCACCCGCTGCGCCTTGCCGAGCGCATAGGCGCCGACCAGATGCGCGCGCTCGGGAAACAGCGCGACGGACTCCAGCAGCTTGCGGATCTCGCCATCGGCATCGCCATGGCGGAACACCGGCAGGCCGAAGGTCGCCTCGGTGATGAACACGTCGCACGGCACGGTCTCGAACGGCGCGCAGGTCGGATCGGACACGTCCTTGTAGTCGCCGGAGACGACGATGCGCAGGCCGCCATGCTCGACCGCGATCTGCGCCGAGCCGAGCACATGACCGGCCGGGTGGAAGGCGACCTCGGTCTTGCCGATCCGCAGCCGCTCGCCATAGCTGACCGCCTGGGTTGAGCCGGCGAAATTGTCGCCATAGCGCAGCCGCATGATGTCGAGGGTTTCCCGGGTCGCCAGCACCGCGCCATGGCCGGGGCGGGCGTGGTCGGAATGGCCGTGGGTAATCAGCGCCCGCTCCACCGGCCGCACCGGGTCGATATGGAAGCCCCCCGGCTTGCAACATAATCCGGCGGATGTCGGGATCAGGATGTTTTGCGGACGCATTCCCGTGATATAGGGCGCCGTCCGCCATATTGGAGTCGCACGTCCCTGCATGCCCGCGCCGCTGTTCCTGTCCTCAGGCGATTTGATCGCGGACCGGCGCTATGATTTCGCGCGCGATCTGGAAGCGCGCGGCGATCTGGTCGCGGCGGCGGATCTGATGGGGCAGGCGGCGGAACTGGCGCCCGGCTTCACCTCGGCCTGGTTCGCGCTCGGGGAACTGAGCCAGCAGCTCAACCAGCACGGCGCCGCGATCCGGGCATACCGCAAGGCCTGCGAGACCGATCCCGCGGATCGCCACGGCGCACGGCTGCGGCTGATGCGGCTCGGGGCGGCGGAGCTTGCCGAGATGCCGCCGGACTATGTGCGCACGCTGTTCGATCAGTACGCGCCGCGCTTCGAGAAGGCGCTGGTCGGCGATCTCAACTATCGCGGCCCGCAGATTTTGCGAAAGGCGGTGCTCACCATCTTCCATGGCACCGGCCGCCCGGCTTTTTTCCAGCGGGCGGCTGACCTTGGATGTGGAACGGGCCTCGCGGCCCGCGAATTCGCCGGCGATGTCGGCGAGTTCATCGGCGTCGATCTGTCGCCGAAAATGATCGAACAGGCGCGCCCGACCGGCCTTTATGCCCGGCTCGAGGTTGCCGACATGGTGCAGGGCCTGCGCGCCGAGCCGGACAACAGCCTCGATCTTGTGCTCGCCGCCGACGCGGTGATCTATCTGTCCGATCTTGCGCCGCTGGCGCAAGAAATGGCGCGGGTGCTGCGGAGCGGCGGCATTCTCGCCTTCACCACCGAAACCCATGACGGTCCCGGCGTCATCCTCGGCGCGGGCCTGCGCTATTGCCATGGCGCGGATCATGTCCACGCGGCGATCGCGGCGGCGGGGCTCGAACTCGCCAGCCTGTCGGCGGCCTCGACCCGCGAGGAAAGGGGCGAGCCGGTGCCCGGCCTCGTTGTCGTCGCGCGCAAGAAAGGTTGAAGCGACACGGAATCTGGAGCGTTTCACGCCTTGATCGAGCACTTCCGATTTGCCGGATATGAAGCGGATTTGGCTGAGACGGAATTAGCAACTCGTCATGCCCGGCTTTAGGCCGGGCATCCACGTCTTGGGAACTTCAATCACGAAGACGTGGATGGCCGGGACATAAGGGCGTTTACGCCCGTCTTCGACGGGCTATGCTTGGCCATGACGGAGTGCTTGATTCATCAAAATCGAAAAAGCTGTAACGCCGCGCTCTCGACCTTGATCCGTCGGCACCTTACCTTGGGCGCGTGGCGCTCACCGAACCCTCGACCCCTTTGCATCCGCTGTTGCCGAATCGCTTCGCGCACTGGTTCGCCGCGCGGGGCTGGGCGCCTCGTGCGCATCAGCTCGCGCTGCTGGAAAAGGCGTTTGAAGGCCGCTCGACCTTGCTGATCGCGCCGACCGGCGCCGGCAAGACGCTGGCGGGCTTTCTGCCGACGCTGGTGGAGTTGTCTGACCCCGCTCCGCGTACGACTCGCGCTTCACCCTCTTCTGCCTCAGGTCTTTCTTTCCCCTCTCCCCTTGTGGGAGAGGGTGGCGCGCCGCTGCAAGCGGCGAGACGGGTGAGCGGTAAAGCTTCTCGTGGCGCGCGCACGCGCTCCCCCTCTCCCGATCCTTCGCTTCGCTTCGGATCACCCTCTCCCGCAAGGGGAGAGGGAAGACCACCTGGCCTCCACACTCTCTACATCTCGCCGCTGAAGGCGCTGGCGGTCGACATCGCGCGCAATCTCGAACGCCCGATCGCCGACATGCAACTGCCGATCCGGGTCGAGACCCGCACCGGCGACACGCCCGCCTCGCGGCGCCAGCGGCAGCGGCGCTATCCGCCCGACATCATGCTGACCACGCCGGAACAGCTTGCGCTGCTGCTGTCGTCGGACGACGCGCCCTACATGTTCTCGTCGCTGAAGCGCATCGTGCTCGACGAACTGCATGCGCTGGTCACCTCCAAGCGCGGCGACCTGCTCTCCCTCGGCCTCGCGCGGCTGTGGCACCTCGCGCCGCAGGCCACCGCGATCGGCCTGTCGGCGACCGTCGCCGATCCGCAGTCGCTGTGTCGCTTCCTGGTGCCGCAGAAACCGGATGAGCCGCGCGCCGCCGATCTCGTCATCGCCGATGCCGGCGCCGCGCCGATCGTCGAGATGCTGGATACGCGCGAGCGGCTGCCCTGGGCCGGGCATTCGGCGCGCCATGCGCTGCACGAGATCTATGATCTCGTGAAGGCCAACAAGACCACGCTGATGTTCGTCAACACCCGCTCGCAGGCGGAGATGCTGTTTCAGGAACTGTGGCGCATCAACGACGACAATCTCGCCATCGCTTTGCATCACGGCTCGCTCGATGTCGCGCAACGCCGCAAGGTCGAGGACGCGATGGCGGCGGGGCGCTTGCGCGGCGTGGTCTGCACCTCTTCGCTCGATCTCGGTATCGACTGGGGCGACATCGATCTGGTCGTCAATGTCGGCGCGCCGAAGGGCGCCTCGCGCCTGATGCAACGGATCGGCCGCGCCAATCACAGGTTAGATGAGCCCTCGCGCGCGGTGATGGTGCCGGCCAATCGTTTCGAGGTGCTGGAATGCCGCGCCGCCATCGACGCGGTGGCCGAGAACGCGCAGGACACTCCGCCTTTGCGCTCCGGGGCGCTTGATGTTTTGGCGCAGCATGTGCTCGGCCGCGCCTGCGGCGAGCCGTTTCTGGCCGACGAGCTCTACGACGAAGTGCGCAGCGCCGCGCCTTACGCTGAGCTTGCGCGCGCCGACTTCGACGACGTGATCGATTTCGTCGCGACCGGCGGCTACGCGCTGAAAAGCTACGAGCGGTTCGCGCGCATCAAGCAGGACAAGACCGGGCGCTGGCGCGTCGCCAATCCGAAAGTGCGGCAAAGCTACCGGCTCAATGTCGGCACCATCGTTGAGGAGCCGATGCTGAAGGTGCGCCTGGTGCGTGCGCGGCGCGGCGGCAGCGGTTCGACCGGACCGATCGCGCGCGGCGGCCGGCTGCTCGGCGAGATCGAGGAATATTTCATCGAGGGCCTCGTCGGCGGCGACACCTTCGTGTTCGGCGGCGAGATCGTGCGCTACGAGGCGCTGGTGGAAGATCAGGTCTACGTCTCGCGCGCCAACGACGCCGACGCCAAAGTGCCGTCCTACATGGGGGGCAAGTTTCCGCTCTCGACTTATCTCGCCGAGCGCGTGCGCCTTCTGCTCGCGGACCGCAAGGCGTGGCGGTACCTGCCGGAGCAGGTGCGCGATTGGCTGTCGCTGCAGGCGGCGTTCTCGCAGATTCCCGGCCCGCGCGAACTGGTGGTCGAAACCTTCCCGCGCGCCGACAAGCATTACCTCGTCTGCTATCCGTTCGAGGGGCGGCTGGCGCATCAGACGCTCGGCATGCTGCTGACGCGGCGGTTGGAGCGCGCGCGAATGCGCCCTCTCGGATTCGTCGCCAACGAATATGCGCTGGCGGTGTGGATGCTGGGCGATGCCTCGGCGATGATCCGTGACGGCAGGCTCGATCTCGATGCGCTGTTCGATCCCGACATGCTGGGCGACGATCTCGAAGCCTGGCTCGCCGAATCCGCGTTGATGAAGCGCACCTTCCGCACCTGCGCGGTGATCTCCGGCCTGATCCCGCGCCGTTTCGTCGGCGAGGAGAAGTCGCGCCGGCAGGTGCTGTTCTCCACCGACCTCGTTTATGACGTGCTGCGCAAGCACCAGCCGGATCACGTTCTGCTGCGTGCCGCGCGCGCCGATGCCGCCACCGGGCTTTTGGATATAAGACGTCTCGGCGATATGCTGGCGCGCATCCGGCGGCGAATCACCCATCGGGAACTGGGTCAGGTTTCGCCGCTGGCGGTGCCGGTGATGCTGGAAATTGGCCGCGAGGCGGTCTATGGCGAGGCCTCCGACGAGTTGCTGGCGGAAGCCGCCGAGGAACTCGTGAAAGAAGCGATGGCGCGGGATTGATGACGATGTTTTCTGCGGCAATCCCTATGCCGTCATGGCCGGGCTTGACCCGGCCGTCCACGTCTTGTCGTTGGCTGCAAGAAAGACGTGGATGCCCGGCACGAGGCCGGGCATGACGAACGAAAGTGCAGTTCGCTATTCATCGTCCGAGCACGTCACCGTCTCCGGCATCACCTTCGTCGCCGATCTCGCCGGCGCGCTGTTCTGGCAGGACGAGCGCCTGCTGGTGATTTCGGACCTGCATCTGGAGAAAGGCTCGAGCTTCGCCGCGCGCCGCGTGCTGCTGCCGCCTTACGACACCGCGGCGACGCTGGCAAAGCTGCGCGCGGTGATCGGGCGGCACGCTCCGCGCACCGTGATCGCGCTCGGCGACAGCTTCCACGACCGCGACGCGCATCGGCGTCTGGAAGCCGCCGACCGTGCGACGCTCGCCGAATTGCAGGCGCGGCGCGACTGGATCTGGATTGCGGGCAATCACGACCCGGCGCTGCCGCGCGAGATCGGCGGCACCGTCGCCGATGAAGTGCGGATGGGGCCGCTGACCTTCCGTCACGAGCCGACCGGCGCGCAGGGCGAGATCGCCGGCCATCTGCATCCGAAAGCGCGGGTCAGTCGCCGCGGCCGCTCGGTCGAGCGGCGATGCTTCGCCAGCGACGGCGATCGCGCCATCATGCCGTCGTTCGGCGCCTATACCGGCGGGCTCAGCATTCGCGACGACGCCTTCGCGGCGGTGTTCCGCTCGCTTGCCTTCACCGCCCATGTGCTCGGCGACAACCGCATGCATGCCATCGCCGCCGCGCGGTGTTATTAGTTTCGTAGAGACACTCTGTCGTCATGGCCGGGCTTGACCCGGCCATCCACGTCTTTCATGCCGCGGTGATTCCAGACGTGGATGCCCGGCAAATAGGCGAGCGAAGCGACGCCGTTCTTCGAACGGCTATGGCCGGGCATGACGAGACTGAAGAGCCCAGACTAGTCCCGCCGGAACACCACCGAGCCGAGCCAGCCGACGGCGAGCGCCATCAGCGCGGTGGCAAGGCCGTAGAGCAGGCCGTATTCGCGCGCCGAGGTGGCGATGAACTGTTCGAAGCCAATCTTCACCACCTCGAACGAGGTCTGCGTCCGCGCGGCGAGCTGGCCGCCGGCGAGCAGCTTGATGTCCACCATGTAAGTGCCGATCGGCACTTCGGCAGGCAGCGGGATGCTGGTGCGGAACAGCGTCGGGGTGAGGAACGTCACCGCGTCGTCGGTCTCGCGGTAGAGCCCGCGCTGCGCGCGCAGGCGGATGAAGGCGGTGCGGAAGGCGTCGCTCGCCACCACGTCGGCATAGTCCGGGCCGATGCGCTGGATCAGCGGCACGTTGGCGAGGCCGATCTGCAGGCGGCGCTGCACGTCCGGTGTCGCCATCTCGGCGATCGGGCGGTTCGCGAACACGCCGAGATAGGACGGCACCTTGATGAATTCGCGCGAGTCGCGGTTGACCCAGATGCCGAGCACCGGCTCCTTGCGCCGGGTCACCATGTCGCCGCGCGGCCCGCTCACCGTCACCACCATGTCGTAGCCGCTGTCGCGCGGCAGCGCCTTGCCCTCGCGCTCCACCGAGCCGAACAGCACAAGCTCCTCGCCGGAATAGTTCGAGGTCACGGTGACGCGATAGTTCGACACCGACACGATCAGCTCCTCGGCGCGCGCCGGCGCGGCGATGAGCAGCCCCAGCACCATCAGGAGCAAGGCGGGACGATGGTTCATGATCCGGGAGCGGCTCATGGACTCATCCCCAGTTCGCGGATCGAATAGAGGTCCTGCGGCCGGATCGCGAGCTCGGCGGCGAAGCGGATGCCGACCGACAGGATCAGGAGGCCGAGCAGCAGCCGCAGATGCTCGCCGCGAATCCGCAGGCCCGCCTGCGCGCCGAACTGCGCGCCGATCACGCCGCCGACCATCAAGACCAGTGACAGCACGGCGTCGACCTGGTGGTTGGTCGCTGCATGCAGCACGGTTGCGATCAGCATGGTGAACAGCGTCAGCACCATCGAGGTGCCGATCACGGTCGCGGTCGGAATCCGCAGCACGTAGATCATGATCGGCACCAGCAGGAAGCCGCCGCCGACGCCCATGATGGCGCCGAGAAAGCCGATGAACAGGCCGATGCCGGCGATCGGAATCACCGACAGATACATTTTCGAGCGCTTGAAGCGCACCTTCAGCGGCAGGCCGAGGATCCAGCCTTGCGCGCGGGCGCGGCGCGCCAGCGGCGGCGGGCCGCTGCGGTGGATGCGCAGCAGGGTGCGGATGCCTTCCCACACCATCAGCCCGCCGACCGCGGTGAGCAGGATCAGATAGGACAGCGAGATGATGAGATCGAGCTGGCCGACACGGCGCAGCAGCGTGAACAGCGCGACGCCGAGCGCGGTGCCGGCGATGCCGCCGCCGGTCAGGATCGCGGCCATCAAAGGGTCGATCGCGCGCCGTCGCCAGTACGACAGCGCGCCGGAGAACGAGGAGGCGGCGATATGGGTGGAGACCGAGGCGACCGCGACGGCCGGCGCGATGCCGACGAAGATCAGAAGCGGCGTCATCAGGAAGCCGCCGCCGATGCCGAACATGCCGGACACGAAGCCGACCGCCGCGCCCATCGCCAGGATGAGGAAGACGTTGACCGGCAGATCGGCGATCGGAAGGTAGAGTTGCACGCCGCGTTCGCTTCGGTTTGCGTCGCGGCTCGCGCCGCCGCCCGCAGTCGGACCATGCGGCGATGCCTGCCTTGCGCGGGCCTGCGCCGTCATTCTGCTTAACCGAAAATCGGCGAGGGGACAAAGACTCTGCGGCTGGCGCTTCTCACGCGTCTTGCCCAGGGGCCGGCGAGGGCAAGAGCGTCGTCATGGCCGGAATTTTTTCTGTCGTCCCGGGCAGGCCGGGACCCATAGCCCCGGTGATTGCTTTTGAAAACGACAAGTTCAGCGTTTCCATCGTGACGCTGGCGATGATTGGGTCCCAGCCTGCGCCGGGACGACCCTGTGCTTGTTTCTTTCTCCTCAGGACGAGGCTCCGCCGCTCACGCCAGCCACCATCGCATTCGTCAGGCCCGGGGGCTTGTCCCGGGCATCCACGCCCGACCGTCATTGCGAGCCAACGGGCCCGCGCGACGCCATCAGTTCCTCATGGTGAGGAGGAGCGAAGCGACGTCTCGAACCACGAGGCCCCATCGCCGGCGGATAGTCGAGCCCCATCCTTCGAGACGCGGCGAAATCGCCGCTCCTCAGGATGAAGGTTGAGTTCAGGAGCCGGATTGCTTCGGCGCACCGCGCCTCGCAATGACGGGCCGATATCGACCGGCCCGCGCAAGGGTCGCCAAGATGCAGGATCGGAAAAAGAAGTTCAGCGCGCGGCGTCGCTGAGGTGCAGCGGCTTGGAAGCGCCGGGCGCGGAAGGCTTCGCGGCGCTCTTCGAGGCTTTGGCCGAACTCTTGGCCGCGGACTTGGGTGCTGCCTTCGGCGCGGCGTCCCAGCCGCCGGCGGGGGTGGCGACGTTGACCGCGTCGGCCGGCTGCTGCTCCGGCGCGAAGGTCTGGACCGCGAGTCTGGCGGCGGCGAGCGACTGGGCGTCGAGCCGCTTGGCGACGTCGTCGCGCTTGCGGCCGGCGTCGGTGTCGCCCTGCGCGGCGGCGAGGCTGAACCATTTGTAGGATTCGGCGAGGTTCTGCTCCACGCCGATGCCGCGGGCATAGAGAATGCCGAGATTGAACTGGCTGTCGGCGACGCCGCGCTCCGCCGCCTTGCGGAACCAGTCGGACGCGGCCTGATAGTTCGGGCCCCTGCCACCGCCGTCGGCGTTCAGCACCGCCAGATTATGCATCGCCTTGGCGTTGCCGCGCTCGGCGGCCTGCTGGTAGTAGCGCGCCGCGGCGTCGAGATCCTTCTTCTCGCCGAGGCCCTTTTCATAGAGCGTGCCGAGCCGGAACATCGCCGGCACCACATTGCCCTGCGCGGCGCGGCCGTACCACTTCGCCGCTTCGTCGAAATTCGCCGGCACGCCGCGGCCTTCCGCATAGCGCAGGCCCACTTCATAGGCCGCCGCCGGATCGCCCTTCAGTGCGGCGCTGCGCAGCGTCGCCGACCCGATGGCGTCGGGCAGTTTGTCGTTCACCGGGATCCATTTGCCCGGCGCGGTCTTCACCGCCGATTGCGGCGCGGGAATCGTGCCGGTCACGTCGGGCAGTGGCGCGACGCTCGGCGCGGGCGCGGCAGGCGTCTGCGACTGCTTTTCGAGCGGCGTCGGCGAGGTCATCGATGGCGCGGGCACGAAGCTGTCGGGCTGGACCGCCGGCATGTCCCGAGGCGCCAGCGGCGGCGCGGCCCGCGTTTCGGCGGTCGGTGCCGGCATGGCCGGATCGCCGCTGGCAAGCAGGTTGATCGCCAGCTTGGCGGTGGCGAACACGATCACCATGACGCTGGCGCCGACCAGCACCGTGCGGATCTTCGAGGAGACCGTTGACGGCGCGGCGTCGGCCGGCTTGGCGGCGGCGCGCGCCGCATCGTTCAGCGTGGTGACGCGGTTCGGCTTGTTGCCGGCTTTGGGTTTGCTGGCGGCTTGCGCGGATTGCGCCGCCTGCGCGGCGCGGCGCGCGGCCTGGATGAAGTTCGACGACGACACCGGCTCGCGGCTGCTCGCGGCGATGTCCTGCAGCGCGCTTTCGGAGGCGGCGATCCGCTCCGAGGACGAAGCGCGGCCGAGCGGCATGCGGCTGCCGGGTTCGAGCGGCTGATCCGGCGGCAGATCCGGCGCGATCGGCGTACGCGCGGCGGCGCGGGGCGGCGCGGCCGGTTCGGCGTCGGCGCTGGACGATGCGGGTGCGGGGATCGGCGCGGCCTGCGGCGGCTGACGGGTCGGCGTGAAGATCTGTGCCAACGCCGGATTGGGCAATTCCGGACGCGGCTGCGCTGGCATCGCGGGCATGGCGGCCTGCGGCGCGGGGCGCGGCGGCTGCATGGGAGACGACGGCGGTGGCGCCGCGCTGGCGCGCTGGCGCAGATCGCCTTCGATCTGGGCGAGGCGATCGACCACATGTCCGAGCGTCGAATGCACCGCTTCGAGCGAGTCTTGCGTGCGCCGCTCGATCTCGGTCTGGCCCTGACGCATGTCGGAGAGTTCGCGCCGCAGCGCGTCGATGAAACCAGGGTCCATCGGCGCGGCAGCCAGCGGCCGCACCTCGGCTGCCGCGCGCTGCTCCTGCAACAGGCGCAGGATCTGCGACAGCCCGTCCTCGACAACGCCGAGCGGGGCCGGGGCGCTTTGCGTGGCCTCGATGCGTTCGATCAGATGCGCGATGCGCTGTTCGACATGGCCGAGCGCGGCGGAGCCGTCATGGCCGACCTGCAGATTGTCGAGCCGGTCGGAGATGGTGCGCACGGCGTTGTCGAAATAGCTGGAATCGGCGGCCGGGCGCTCGCGCTGCTCCAGCGTCGAGGTCAGGAGCGCGATGCGCTGCTCCAGCGCGGCGAGGATATTGTCGTTGCCGGCATGCTGGGTGATCTGATCGACCTTCGCCGACAGCGTGCGCAGATTGTCGGAGAGCTGCGCCAGCGCCTCGTTCGAGGCGACGTTGGCGACGATGGCTTTCAGCGCCGCGATCGCATCGTTGAGCTGCTGCATCGTGCGCGGATCGTCGCTGGCGCGCACGATGGCGTCGACCTTGCCGCCGAGATTGCGGATCGCCTCGTCGAAGCCGGCGAGTTGCTCGGCCGGCGTCAGCGAGCGCAGTTCGTTGCGCAGCTCGGACAGCGCGCGTTCGATGCTGGCCAGCGCGCTACCGTCGACGCCGTGCTGATGGGTCTCGTCGATGCGTCGTCCGAGCGAGCGGATCTCGTTCTCCAGCGATTCGATGGCGCGGCGCGGCAGCGCCTCGGTGATCGCGGCGCGGATCGTGGAGAGTTCGGCGCGGAAGGCGGCGATCACCTGTTCGGCCGGATCGGGGCGGCGATGCAGCGCCTCGATCTGGCTGGTAATGGTCGACAATTGCCGTTCGAACTGGGTCAGGTCCGGCTGCGCCGAGGCCAGCGGCGCGGCCATCTGCGGCGGCAGATATGGCGCGGGATTGAAGGCGCCGCCATGGGGCACGGCGTTGTTCGGGGTCGCGTTGCGATGGCCGTTCAACTGGCCCTGCCGCGCGACGATTTCGGCGATCGAGAAATCCACCGGCGGCAGCGGCGTCGTGGCCGGCATCGCCGGCCGCGGCTCGGGCGGGCGCGACATCTGCGAGAGCCGGGCGTCGAGCCGCGAAATCGCGTCGTTGAGCTGGCGGGCAACGCCATTGTCGCCGCGCAAGGGCGGCGCCGTCATCTGCTCGATCTGGCGGGTGATGGCGTCGAGGCGGTGGTGAATCTCGGCGATGTCCTGCGCGGCGTTGCCGGGGACTTGCTGTCCGGGCATCGCCATTCCGGCGGCGTGCATCCAGTCGTTGGGCGACAGGCCGGCATGACGCGCGGCGGCGTCCGCCCGCTCCCTGACGGAGAGTTCGATCCCTTCAACGCTCGACGATCCGCGCGATGTCATGCCCTGGTCCGGTGTCCGGCGCCTGGGCTCTCGCCCAGCACCTGCCCCTCCCGCGTCGCATTGAACGAACAAACAAATTCGCGACGCAGGCGGTTTTCTTCAGGCGTGACTTTTTCGCGTTAGGGTAAACAATGGGTTAAGGAAGCCGCTGTGCAGCGCGGAAAATGCGGGGCCGGCGCGATTTGCATCGAAGCATCATTTGCGACCCGTCATGCGCCCACTTCTCCCCGGTGGGGAGAGGCGAAGAAGAGATCTGGAATCCGAATCCTCGTCCTCAGGGCCTGACCGGAAATGCAGGTTGCGTTTTCAGGATGGTTTCGTCATCGACGAAATTTTTCATCCCGGTCGTCCCCCGGCCTGCGCCGGGACGACCCTTTCCTCGGCGAGACTCTGAGAAGCATCGCGCGGCGGTGAATTTCGAGGGATGAGGCCCGTGTCCCGGATGCTGCGCAGCGCGTTAGCGGTGCACTGCTGATCCGGAATCGTTCTGGGCACGGCGTCTGGACCGGCCCCGGATCAGCGAAGCGGCACCCGAGGAGCTAAAGACGCGTGTGAGCGCGCTAGTGGTGCCGCACCGCGTCCGGGGCACAGCCATGATGGCCTCATGGTTCGAGACGCGCGCGCCTCGCTCCTTGCCGTGAGGAGCAGAGGTAGGCCCTCCGGCGCATTGGGGGGACTGACGCAAGGTTGCCCGGTGGCGGAAGGGCCAATTTTCGGAAAGGCCAATTTTAATGAGCAGTAGATTTTTTATCTATCATCTTTTTCAGATTATCTCGTGTTGTTTTTGAATAATCTGAATTTAACGGTGAAGCGGTGGCTTTGTTGGACTTCGGAGTGGACCAATTGCAGGCTTCTTCGATTTTGGTGCGGGCTGTCGAAACGTCGCTCAGATCGAACAGGCCATCTGCTTGACGACCTTGAAAGCCGGTTGCGCGAATGAACAGCTTCCCGTTGTCCGGAAGAAGCCGGATGAATGCAATTGCGTTTGGAGCAAACGCGGCGTTGCCGTTTGTGGATTTATGCCAACTAAAGGTCGTCGGAGGATCGTCATTGATACGAATAATTATTGGAATTGTATCACCCGTGCCGGACACGAAAAATCCTGCCGGCATAAATATGGCTTCTGTCTTTCTTTCCTTACATCGGAGTACGAGTCCGCCGCCGTCCTTTGTTTGCAGTATGGCAGTGACTTGAACTGAGTCGTCTAGGGGTGATTTGTCGACAGTATATTGCCATTCTGCTTTAGCTGGCGGAGCATTGTTGTCAGGCGAACGATCCGTTCTTGACGTCCCAATCTCATCATAACATTTCAATCGAGCAGTATCTGATGTGACTTTGCGACAAAGAGAATAAGTAAGAGCATCGAACTGAGCGTATGCAATGCCACTAAACATTGTCGCGATAATTGCAGCTAAGACGAACTTAGGCATATTCAATGTGCTCGCTCACTAGTGAATTTGAAAACAAAACCGCAACCTTGGGAAGAGTTCAAGAAAAAGATCGCGAGAAAGTATCAATTAATGCTGGAGGTGGCCTAGGTTCGGGAATGGCCTGCCGTCTCGGCAGGCCATTTTGTTTTGTTGGTTTTCGGTGGGTTGAGGCTTAAGCCTTGGCGGCCTCGGCCTGCAACGCGGCCTGCACCGCCGGGCGTGCCGCGACGCGGGCCTTGAAAGCGGTGACATTGGGCAGGCCGGAGAGGTCGAACTTCATCTTCTCGGCCCAGGTCAGGAGGGTGAACAGATAGCCGTCGACCACGGTGAAGCTGTTGCCCATCAGGTAATCCTTCCCGGCCAGCGCCTGCTCGACCAGCTTCAGCTTGGCCATGATCATGTTGCGGAAAATGGTCTTGGCCTCTTCGGGCATCGCCGGGTTGAACAGCGGGCCGAAGCTCTTGTGCAGGTCGGTGGAAACGAAATTGAGCCATTCCTGCAGCCGGTAGCGCTCCGGCGTGCCGTTGGCGGGTGCAAGACCCTTTGCGGGCGCCTGGTCGGCGATCCACTGCACCACCGCCGGTCCCTCGGTCAGCACCTCGCCATTGTCGAGGACCAGCGCCGGCACCTGGCCTTTCGGATTGACCTTGGTGAAGTCGCTGCCGTCGGCCAGCGTCTTGGCGCGCAGATCGACCTTGACGAGGTCATGCGCGAGGCCCGCCTCGTGCAGTGCGATATGGGGCGAAAGCGAACACGCGCCGGTCGAATAATAAAGTTTCATGGCAATTCCTTCCTGTGCTTTAGAGAGACGGCATCTTGGCAAGTGGGACAATGCTCTTTAAATGCAGTTGCATGAAGCCGTCAATGTAAATGCAGTTGCATGTAACTCGATTGTGAGCGTCCGGGATATCGGCATGAAGCGCAGGCCCTCAACGGAAGCGACCGAGGCTTGGATCCGCCTGATGCGGGTGCAAAGCCGCGTGCTCGACGCCGTGGAGCAGGATCTGAAGCGGGCGGGCTTTCCGCCGCTCGCCTGGTACGACGCGCTGCTTGAGCTGTCGCGCGCGCCGGGCGGCGAGCTGCGTCCGGTCGAGCTCGAAAAGCAGATGCTGCTGCCGCAATATTCGACCTCGCGCCTGATCGACCGGCTGGTCGATGAGGGGCTGGCGGTGCGCCGCGAATGCGAGAAGGACAAGCGCGGCCTGTTCGTCGCCGTCACCGAAGAGGGGCGCGAGCTGCAAAAGAAGATGTGGTACTCTTATTCGTCCGCGATCGAGCGTCATATCGGCTCGAAGCTGTCGGACGCCGACGCGGCGCAGCTCTCCGCGCTGCTCGAACGGCTCGGCTGCTGCGGAGGCCCCGGCATGGCGAAGGACGCCGCCGACACCGTGTGCCGGGACCCGGGTTCGCTGCGATGAGATTTTCTTCATTCCTTCCATTTACGGGTTCATCCGCCCGTTGCGCCGCGCTGGCGCCGCGGATCGTTGCTTGCTTTATCCGGACATCTCATGGCGCGTGACCAGATCGATATGACGCCGCTGCAGTCGCGCGACGAACTCGTCGCCTGGCTCGAAGCGGGCGTGAAGCCGAAAGCGGATTTCCGCATCGGCACCGAGCACGAGAAGACGCCGTTCACGCTCAAAGGTCACGATCCGGTGCCCTACGAAGGCCCGCGCGGCATCGGTGCGCTGCTCGAAGGCATGAAACTCCTGCTCGGCTGGGAGCCGATCATGGAGAAGGGCAACATCATCGGTCTTTATGATGTCACCGGCGGCGGCGCGATTTCGCTGGAGCCGGGCGGGCAGTTCGAACTGTCCGGCGCGCCGCTCGAGACCATCCATCAGACCGCCTCCGAACTGATGGCGCATCTGGCGCAGGTGCGCGAGATCGCAGCGCCGCTCGGCATCGGCTTTCTCGGCCTCGGCATGACGCCGTCATGGTCGCGCGCGCAGATCCCGGTGATGCCGAAGGGCCGCTACCGCATCATGACGCAGTACATGCCGAAGGTCGGCAGCTACGGCCTCGACATGATGTACCGGACCTGCACCGTGCAGGCCAATCTCGATTTCTCGTCCGAAGCCGACATGGTCAAGAAGCTGCGGGTCTCGGTGGCGTTGCAGCCGGTCGCGACCGCTCTGTTCGCCAATTCGCCGTTCACCGAAGGTGCGCCGAACGGCTTTGTGTCGTTCCGCTCCGAGATCTGGCGCGACACCGACAATGCGCGCGCCGGCATGATTCCGTGGGCGTTCGAGGACGGCATGGGCTTCGAGCGCTGGGTCGATTACGCGCTCGACGTGCCGATGTATTTCGTCAAGCGCGGCGAGACCTATATCGATGTCGCAGGCTCCTCGTTCCGCGATTTCTTCGAAGGCCGCAACGATCACTTGAAGGGCGAGCGTCCGACGCTGTCGGACTGGGCCAATCATCTGTCGACGATCTTCCCCGAGGTGCGGCTCAAGCGCTATTTGGAGATGCGCGGCGCCGACGGCGTGCCGCTGGGTCTGTTGCCGGCACTGCCCGCGTTCTGGGCCGGACTGCTCTATGACGATGTCAGCCTCGATGCGGCGTGGGAGATCGTCCGGCATTGGACTGCGGCCGAACGCCAGGCGATGCGCGATGCCGTGCCGCGTCTCGGCTTCAAGGCGATGATCGGCAACCGCTCCGTGCTCGAAGTCGCGCGCGAGTGTCTCGTGCTGGCGCGCGCCGGATTGCAGCGCCGCGCGCGCTTCGATCATTTCGGCCGCGACGAGACGCATTTCCTCGATCCGCTCGACCGTCTCGCCGACGACGGCCGCACCCAGGCCGAGGTGATGCTCGCCAGATTCAATGGCGAATGGGCCGGGTCCGTCGCGCCGGTCTATACCGACTACGCGATGTAGAGATCGGCGCGCATCGTTCGCGGCGCCGATCCGGTCGCAACGCGCGACTATCAAGCAAACTTGTTCCGCATTCACGCGCCGTTCATCTGCCATACAGGAAGCCGCCGCTTGAATGTCGGACGGCGTCCGGCCGTTTTGCATTTGCATTGGAATCACTGGACATTTTGCATGACCGGAGATCGCATCCCGCCATTTTTATTTGGTCAGGTCCCATGCGACTCGGCGTGGGCCGGCCGTGCGGCGCCGGGCCGACGTTTTTTGTTTGCGGTGCGGGCCTCGATCGGCGTGCTGCTGGCGCTGATGCTGATCGGCGCCGCGCTGCCGTCGCCTGCTTTCGCGCAGGCGAATTTCGATCGGCCCGGCGGCGACTATGCTCATTCGAAGGTGCCGTCCGGCGATCCGGCGATCTGCGCGCTGACCTGCGAGCGCGACAAGAAATGCCGGGCGTGGAGTTTCAGCTATCCGGTGCCGAATAGCGAAGGCGCGTTGTGCTGGCTGAAGAACGCGGTGCCGCCGCGCGAGGCGAACAATTGCTGCGTCTCCGGCGTGCGCGGCGCCGGCGTTCTCGAAACGCGCAACCGGCGGGTCGAGATCGCGACCGATCGCTATGGCGGCGACTATCGCAGCGTCACGGTGCCGGCGGACGGGCAGGGCGACCATTGCAAGGCGGTGTGCGAGGGCGACAACCGGTGCCGGGCGTGGACCTATGCGCGTCCGGGTTATGCCGGACGCGAGGCGCGCTGTTTCCTCAAGGACCACATCAAGCCGCCGCGCCGCAAGCCGGGCTTCATCTCCGGCGTGGTGCGCTGACGGCGCAGGCGCGCGGCAACATTACATGTCATGTCGATTTAATACGCGGTTCATTGTGATTTCATGTGGTGCGAAATCACTGCACCGTGCTGAACGTGCGTGCCAGCCGCAGCCCCGACAGCCATGTCCAGACCGGCTTTCGTTTCACCGCGATGTCCCATGAGCCGACGATGGTGTCGACCCGGCCGACCAGATCGTCGACCGGCAAGAGACCGACGCCGCCGTCCGCCACCGGCACGCGGCTGTCGGCGGAATTGTCGCGATTGTCGCCGAGCACGAACAGTTTTCCATCGGGCACGAGTACATCCGGCGTGTTGTCGAGCACGCCATGGGTGCGCAGCTTGAAGATGGTGTGGGTGCGTCCGCCCGGCAGCGTCTCGATAAAACGCGCGGCCGGGGTGAGATGGCCTTCGCCATCCTCGGCGTCGCCATAACCGTCAGGGCGCAGGCCGACCGCTTCGCCATTGATGAAAAGATGGCCGTGACGCATCTGCACATGGTCGCCGGGCAGTCCGACCACGCGCTTCACCCACGCCTGCGAGGTATCGCCGGGCCAGCGGAACACCACGACGTCGCCGCGCGCCGGCAGCTTGCCGAAGATGCGGCCGCTCTCCGGCAGCGCGATATTGATCGGCAGCGATGCGGTGCCGTAGCCATAGGGATATTTCGTCGCGAGCAGCGCATCGCCGATCAGAAGCGTCGGCTCCATCGAGCCCGACGGCACGTAGAACGGCTCGGCCAGCGCGCCTTTCGCCGCCATCACGATGGCGAAGGCCGCGATCACCTCGGCGATCGCGCGCGACCATGATCGTGGCGCGGCTTTGCTGACCGGACGTTGTTCGCTCATGCGCCGGTGCCTCCGACCGTGATGCGATCCATGCGCAGCGTCGGCTGGCCGACGCCGACCGGCACGCCCTGTCCGTTCTTGCCGCAGGTGCCGATGCCGGCATCGAGTTCGAGATCGTTGCCGATCATGGTGATGCGATGCAGGTCGGTCGGCCCGTTGCCGATCAGCATCGCGCCTTTCAGCGGCGCGCCGAGCTTGCCGTTCTCGATGCGATAGGCCTCGGTGCACTGGAAGACGTATTTGCCCGAGGTGATGTCGACCTGACCGCCGCCGAAATTGGCGGCGTAGATGCCGTTCTTCACCGACGCCAGAATCTCCGCCGGATCGCGCTCGCCCGCCAGCATGTAAGTGTTGGTCATGCGCGGCATCGGCACATGCGCGTAGCTTTCGCGCCGTCCGTTGCCGGTCGGCTTCATGTTCATCAGCCGCGCGTTCTGGCGATCCTGCATGTAGCCGACGAGAATGCCGTCCTCGATCAGCACGGTCTTGTTGGTCGGCGTGCCTTCGTCGTCGATCGACAGCGAGCCGCGCCGCGCGGCGATGGTGCCGTCATCGACCACGGTGACGCCTTTCGCCGCGACCTGCCGGCCCATCAATCCGGCAAACGCCGAGGTCTGCTTGCGGTTGAAGTCGCCTTCGAGGCCGTGGCCGACCGCTTCATGCAGCATCACGCCGGGCCAGCCGGGTCCGAGCACCACGTCCATCTCGCCGGCCGGCGCCGGCACCGATTCCAGATTGACCATCGCCTGACGGATCGCGCCGTCCGCCGCTGAGCGCCACGCCTTGGTTTCGATGAAACGCGCGTAGCCTTCGCGGCCGCCATAGCCATGGCTGCCGGTCTCCTGCCGCTCGCCTGAGCCGGCGACCACGGAGACGTTGATGCGCACCAGCGGGCGGATGTCGCGATAGCTCTCGCCGTCCGGACGCAGGATTTCGACCACCTGCCAGGAGGCGCCGAGACTGACCGAGACCTGCCGCACGCGCGGGTCTTTCGCGCGCACATAGGCATCGATTTCGGCGAGCAGCTTGACCTTGGTCTCGAACGCCGGACCGTCGAGCGGATTCTCGTCGCCATAGAGCCGCACATTGGTGTGAGCCGGCGCCGCGGCGAAACTGCCGGCATAGCCGCCGCGTACCGCATGCACCGCGTCGGCGGCGCGAATCAGCGCCGGCAGCGAGACATCGGAAGAGTGTGCGTAGCCGACCGCGTCGTTCTTCACCGCGCGCAAGCCGAAGCCCTGGGCGGTGTCGTAGGTCGCCTGCTTGAGCCGGCCGTTGTCGAACATCAGCCCTTCGGACTGGCGATATTCGAGGAACAGTTCGCCGTCATCGGCGCCGTCGAGCCCGCGGATGATCTGTTTGCGGACATCGTCGCGGTCGAGGCCCGCCCGATCGATCAGGGAGGTGGGCGCGGACTGCTCGGGTGACGGATTGCTCATGGAAACTCCGGAAACATGCGGGCGGTGCCCATCCTGATCCGGAACATAGGCACGATTGTGCCGAAGGGCGAGGGCGCGGGAAGGTGAAACCGTCCTGCGCCGCGCCGCTTAAGGCAATTTGTCGTAGCCGTCGCCGAGCCCCTTGAGGCTGAGCGGGAAGCCGATGCCTTCCTCGGGGGTCTCGAAGATGATGAAGGTCGCGGTCTTGGCGCTGCGGAGCTGGCCGAGCAGCGCATCGTCCATCACGATTTCCGCGACGCAGCCGTTGGGCAGGCAGCGCACGAAGCCGGCGCGGCCGACATCCTTGTCGTCCAGCTTGAGCCCGAGGCCGGAGGGCAGCAGCACGCCGAGCGGCGCAACCACGCGCATCAGCTTGCTTTTCTGGTCGGCGGTCTTGAGGATAATGACGGTGAGGCCGGCGTTGGAACGGTCCTCCGCCACCACACTCTGGATCAGGGCGCATTGTTCGTTCTGGGCGCCGGCCGGGGTGTCGCAACGGATCTGCCAGTCGCCGTAGACCGCCTTGACCGCGCCCTGCGCATGCGCAGGCACCGCCGGTGCGGCCAAAAGCGCGGCAATCGCGGCAAAAATCCTCCAAAATGCGACCGATTTGCCAGAAAACACCGATATGGCGCGCAAGAGCGCCGCGGGTGCCCTGGCCATATTGCGGTTCAGATCCTCACAATGCGTCATTGATCCCTCGATCATATCAGCCGCGAAGCGCACTGAACGGCAATGGCGGCCTCTTGAAGGCGGCCTTTTGGCGGACCGTCATCGGAAGGCTCTGCGAATCGGCCCTGCCGCTGGCGTTCCTGCCTGTGGGTACATCCGGCAATCCTCATGTCAAGCATTTGTCCACCCGATAGGACGGCGGTTTTTTCGCTGTTCCGGTCAGGATTTCCCGCAAACATGACCTTTCATTACATACATTGCGGGACGCGTGGAATTATGATTTGAGAAATAGCAATTCGACGCGTTCTAACTGGTCTCAAGGGCCGGATTTGAGTGGCGGCGGGGATGAAGGCCGGGATCCGCCGAGGGCGGATCGCTGGGGGACATACAGGGAGCGTGAGCGGCATGAAGATGTCGAAGGGCCGATTGAGCCGCCGGATGTTGGGATTTGCGGTCGGCGCAGGCATGATGATCGCGGCAGGGGCCGCTTTTGCCGGAATGGGGCAGCCGACGCCCTGGGAATATACGCTGCAACATTCCGCATCGCCGGTGATGGACAGCGTCAACTGGGTTCACAATTTTCTGCTCTGGATCATCAGCTCGATCACCATTTTCGTGATGATCCTGCTGGTCGTGGTCATGGTCAAATTCAACGCCAAGGCCAACCCGGTTCCCTCCAAGACCACCCATAATACTTTGATCGAGGTGATCTGGACCATCGTACCGGTCCTGATCCTGGTCGCGATCGCGGTGCCGTCGTTCCGTCTGCTGTTCGAGCAGCTCGATATTCCGAAATCGGACCTCACCATCAAGGTGACCGGCAAGCAGTGGTACTGGACCTATTCCTATCCGGATCACGGCAAGTTCGAATTCGATTCTCTGATGGCGACCGACAAACAGCCGCGCCTGCTTGCGGTGGACAACGAGATCGTTGTTCCGGTGAACAAGGTGGTGCGTGTCCAGGTCACCGGCGCCGATGTCATCCACTCTTTCGCGGTGCCGTCTTTCGGCATCAAGATCGACGCGATTCCCGGCCGTCTGAACGAGACCTGGTTCAAGGCCACCAAGGAAGGCATGTTCTACGGCCAGTGTTCCGAACTGTGCGGCAAGGATCACGCCTTCATGCCGATCGCGGTCCGCGTCGTCAGCGATCAGGAATTCGCCACCTGGGTTGAAGGCGCCAAGAAGAAGTTCGCATCCGCGCCGGCGAACTCTTTCGCATCACTTGAGACGGCCGCCCGCTAAGCGAGCGGCCGACGCGCATCGCGCGAGCGCCAAAAGGTTCGGACTGCGAAGTTCAGAGGATTTAGAAAATGGCTACCAACGCTGCAACTCACTCCCCAGCCGATCATGCCCATGACGATCATGCGCATGATCACCCGACAGGCTGGCGCCGTTATCTGTATTCGACGAACCATAAGGACATCGGCACGATGTACCTTATCTTCGCGCTGGTCTCGGGCATTATCGGCGGCTTGATGTCGGTCGCCATCCGCATGGAGCTGATGCATCCGGGCGTGCAGTTCTTCCATGAGGCGCACACCTACAACGTGTTCGTGTCCAACCACGGTCTCATCATGATTTTCTTCATGGTGATGCCGGCGATGATCGGCGGCTTCGGCAACTGGTTCGTGCCGCTGATGATCGGCGCGCCGGACATGGCGTTCCCGCGCATGAACAATATCTCGTTCTGGCTGCTGCCGGCTTCGCTGACGCTGCTGCTGCTGTCGTCGTTCGTTGAGGGCGAACCGGGCGGCCTTGGCGCCGGCACGGGCTGGACGATGTACGCGCCCCTGTCGACCTCGGGTCATCCGGGCCCGGCGGTGGACTTCGTGATCCTGTCGATGCATCTGGCCGGCGCGTCCTCGATCCTCGGCTCGATCACTTCATCACCACGATCTTCAACATGCGCGCGCCGGGCATGACCCTGCACAAGATGCCGCTGTTCGTGTGGTCGATCCTCGTGACCGTGTTCCTGCTGCTGCTGTCGCTGCCCGTTCTGGCCGGCGCCATCACCATGCTGCTGACCGACCGTAACTTCGGCACCACCTTCTTCTCGGCGGAAGGCGGTGGCGATCCGGTGCTGTTCCAGCATCTGTTCTGGTTCTTCGGTCACCCCGAGGTCTACATCCTGATTCTGCCGGGCTTCGGCATGATCAGCCAGATCGTCTCGACCTTCTCCAAGAAGCCGGTGTTCGGCTATCTCGGCATGGCCTATGCGATGGTCGCGATCGGCGGCATCGGCTTCGTGGTGTGGGCGCACCACATGTACACCGTCGGCATGTCGTCGTCGGCGCAGGCCTACTTCGTGGCGGCAACCATGGTGATCGCGGTGCCGACCGGCGTGAAGATCTTCTCCTGGATCGCGACGATGTGGGGCGGCTCGATCGAGTTCCGCGCGCCGATGATCTGGGCGATCGGCTTCATCTTCGTGTTCACCGTCGGCGGCGTCACCGGCGTGGTGCTCGCCAATGCGGGCGTCGACCGCGTGCTGCAGGAGACCTACTACGTCATCGCGCACTTCCATTACGTGATGGGCGTCGCGGCCGTGTTCGCCATCTTCGCCGGCTGGTACTACTGGTTCCCGAAGATGTCCGGCTACATGTACTCCGAGGGCATCGCCAAGCTGCACTTCTGGGTGATGTTCGTGGGCGTGAACATTCTGTTCTTCCCGCAGCACTTCCTCGGCCTCTCGGGCATGCCGCGCCGCTATATCGACTATCCGGATGCCTTCGCCGGCTGGAACCTGATCTCCTCGATCGGCGCCTACATCTCGGCGTTCAGCATCCTGATCTTCCTCTACGGCGTGATGCAGGCGTTTGCCCGCAAGGTGCCGGCCGGTGACAATCCGTGGGGTCCGAGCGCGACCACGCTGGAGTGGACGCTGTCGTCGCCGCCGCCGTTCCATCAGTTCGAGACGCTGCCGCGCGTGCAGTAATGCGATCACGGTCGCGGCGTTCGCGCCGCGGCCGGTTCTGTCATCCGCGGCGCCGTTGCGCACGGACCGTTTGTCAGGGAGTTGAGTTCAGCCTTGTCGATCGTCGAGAACCATGCCGTCGAGTTGCCCCGGATTTCGGAGGCAAGCGTTGCCGATTATGTCGCGCTGCTGAAGCCGCGGGTGATGTCGCTCGTGGTGTTCACCGCGCTGGTCGGTCTTGTGATTGCGCCGGTTCCGTTGCATCCGGTGCTGGCGATCACCTCGATCCTCTGCATCGCGGTGGGCGGCGGCGCGGCCGGCGCGCTCAACATGTGGTACGAGGGTGATATCGACGCGCTGATGACGCGCACTGCCAACCGCCCGATCCCGCGCGGCCGGGTGACGCGGCCCGAGGCGCTGGCCTTCGCGCTGACGCTCGCTTTCTTCTCGGTGATGACGCTCGGCACCCTGGTCAACTGGCTGGCCGGCGCGCTGCTCGCCTTCACGATCTTCTTCTATGCCGTGGTCTATACGATGTGGCTGAAGCGCTCGACCGCGCAGAACATCGTGATCGGCGGCGCTGCCGGCGCGCTGCCGCCGGTGGTGGCTTGGGCGGCGGCGACGGGCTCGCTGTCGCCGGAGCCGATCCTGCTGTTTTTGATCATCTTCCTGTGGACGCCGCCGCACTTCTGGGCGCTGGCGCTGTTCCGCTCCGACGATTATGCCCGCGCCAACGTGCCGATGCTGCCGGTGGTCGCCGGACCCGACGCCACGCGGCTGCAGATTCTGCTCTACACCGTGGTGCTGGTCGCGGTTGCGATTTCGCCTTGGCCGCTCGGTTATTTCAGCGCGGTTTACGGCGTGACCTCGGTCGTGCTCGGCGCCGGCATGCTGTGGTTCGCGATCCAGGTCTATCGGCATCGCACCGGCCGCCTCGCCGGTCATGCGACGCGTGCGCTGTTCAAATTTTCCCTGCTGTATCTTTTCATGCTGTTCGCCGTACTGCTTCTTGAGGTCGCAGTCTCCGCATTGCTGCGGGCGGTCTGGTAGGATGCGAGGTGTGAGTGCGATGGATGACAACCGGCCGAACGGAATTGTCCTCACCGAGGAGCAGAAGCGCCGTCGGCGCGAACGCTCGATCGCGATCGCGCTGGCGCTCGGCGTGCTTGTTCTGCTGTTCTTCGCGGTGACCCTGGTCAAGGGTCCCGGCGTGCTGGTCCGGCCGATCTGATGCGGGATGTGACGTGACGAAAGTGACGGACGAGACAACCAGAACGACGACCGGGGCGGCTTCCGCCGAGTCCCGGCCGGTGCCGCGCGTCAGCCGCGACGTCAAGGTCGCCTCGATCTGCGGATTCGTCGTCGCTTTGATGGTGGGCGCGTCCTATGCGGCCGTGCCGTTCTACAACTGGTTCTGCCGCACCACCGGCTTCAACGGCACCACACAGGTCGCGACCTCGACGCCGAGCCACGCCACGGAGCGGACCATCGCGGTGCGCTTCGATTCGAACGTCAGCGGCGGCCTGCCGTGGAAGTTCGAGCCGGAGAAGAATGAGATCAACGTCAGAATCGGCGAGGTGGTCACGGCCTATTACACCGTCACCAACCAGGCCGCGCGGCCAACCTATGGTGTCGCCGCCTATAACGTCGCGCCGCTGACCGCGGGAGCCTTCTTCCAGAAGATCAACTGCTTCTGCTTCAACGAGCAGTCCTTCGCGCCCGGCGAGAAGCGCGAACTGGCGGTGGTGTTCTATGTCGACCCGAAGATCATGGAAGACAGCGAGTACGATGGGCTGAACACCATCACGCTGTCCTATACGTTCTACCCCGCGAAAGATCCTGCGCCGAAGCCGCTCGCGGCGACGGAGCCGGACAAGCGCAAGGGTAATCTGTAACCTCTGATTGGAATTCGCGATACGCGCCGGGCAACCGGCACCGCAAACGGAGAACATAAATGGCGACCGGCCAAGTTAAACATCACGATTACCATCTCGTCGATCCGAGCCCATGGCCGTTTGTCGGTTCGCTGTCCGCCTTCATCATGGCGATTGGCGCCATCTCCTGGATGCATCATCTGTATGCGGCGGCGCCGATCGTGTTCGGCGTCGGCACCATCGGTGTGCTCTACACCATGGCGGGCTGGTGGGCGGACGTCATCCGCGAGGCCGAGCACAAGGGCGATCACACCCGCGTGGTGCAGCTCCATCACCGCTACGGCATGATTCTGTTCATTGCCTCCGAGGTGATGTTCTTCGTTGCCTGGTTCTGGGCCTATTTCAACGCCGCGCTGTTTCCGGCCGACCCGGTTCACGCCGCGCGCGAGGCTCTCTTTGGCGGCGTGTGGCCGCCGAAGGGCATCGCGACCTTCGATCCGTGGCACTTGCCGCTGCTCAACACGCTGATCCTGCTCACCTCGGGCACCACGGTGACCTGGGCGCATCACGCACTGCTCGAAAACGACCGTCAGGGCGTCAAATGGGGCCTGATCCTCACGGTGCTGCTCGGCGCCACCTTCACCTGCGTGCAGGCTTACGAATACAGCCACGCGGCGTTCAGCTTCGCCGGCCATATCTATGGTTCGACCTTCTTCATGGCGACCGGTTTCCACGGTTTCCACGTGCTGGTCGGCACCATCTTCCTGCTGGTCTGCCTGTTCCGCGTCTATGCCGGTCACTTCACCCCGAAGCAGCATCTCGGCTTCGAGTTCGCGGCCTGGTACTGGCACTTCGTCGACGTGGTATGGCTGTTCCTGTTCATCTGCATCTACGTCTGGGGCCACGGCGCCGAGACCATGGCGCATGCGGCGCACTGACGACCGCGATGATCTCAAAAGGCGGCCTGCGGGCCGCCTTTTTTATTGTCGGATTTTGTTGTCGGATTCCGATCTGCCAGCCCGCCCGGACAAGCACTTCTCCGAGACGTGCCTTTGAACAAGACATCGCCCGCTTTCTTTGAAATAACACGGCTCATATGAACCCGACATCGCCCGATCCGATTGCTCCTGACGCGCCGTCCGGCGTTTCGCCTTTTGTGGCGGGTCTGACCTGCCGCTGTCCGCGCTGCGGCAAGGGCAAATTGTTCGCGAGCATGCTGTCGCTGGCGCCGCGCTGCGAGACATGCGGGCTGGACTATGCCTTTACCGACGCCGGAGATGGCCCGGCGGTCTTCATCATCCTGTTCGCCGGGTTTGCCGTCGTTGCCTGTGCGCTGATCGTCGAGGTCAAGTATCAGCCGCCATTCTGGGTGCACGCCGCTTTGTGGGGACCGTTGATCTTTGCCACCACGCTGCTGCCGCTGCGTCCGGCGAAGTCGCTGCTGATCGCCCTGCAATATCATCACCGGGCGGCGGAAGGACGCCTGGTGAAGAAAGACCGGCATGACTGAGGCCGCCAGACCGTCGAGAGGCTGGTTCGGCATGACCGTGATTGCAGCGGTCATGGTGGCGGTGCTGGTCGGGCTCGGCCTGTGGCAGCTTCAGCGCCGCGACGAGAAACACGCGCTGATCGCGGCGCTGACCGAGCGGCTGGCCGCTGTTCCCGCGCCGTTGCCGCCGCGGGATGAATGGGCGAGCCTTTCGCCGGCGCGCGATGAGTTTCGGCGCGTGACCGTCACGGCTGTCTACGAAGCAAAGCCCGACGCGCGGGTGTTTTCGTCCGGCTCGGCGCTACGCACCGATCTTGCCGGCACCGGCGCATTCGTTTTCGCGCCGGCGCGGCTGGCGAACGGAGCGGTTGTCGCGATCGATCGTGGCTTTGTGCCGGACGGCCAGCAGGATCGCGCGGCGCAGACATCGCCCGATCAGCCCGTCACGTTGACCGGCTATCTGCGGTTTCCCGAAACCGCGGGCATGCTGACGCCGCATGAGGAGTCCGCCAAGCGGCTGTGGTTCGTGCGCGACCATCGCGCAATGGCGGCCGCCTATGGCTGGGGCGAGGTCGCGCCGTTCTATATCGATCTCGAATCGCCGGCGCCGGCTTCAGGCGTGCCGAAACCCGGTCCTTTGCAGGTCCATCTCAAGGACGACCACATGCAATACGCCATCACCTGGTTCGGTCTGGCGGTGGCGGTCCTGATTGCCTTCGGCTTCTGGCTGGCGGGCCAGCGTCGCGCCTGAATCCGGCCGCATTGAGCGGCTCATGCTGCGGAGCCTTCCTTGTGAAGCGTCGGCGCAGCCGGTAAAGTGCCCCGCATTCGTGCCATCAGCAAATAGATATTCTTAAATTATCAAAGGCTTAGCTGATCCGGCGAGCCTTTGGAGGGTGTGTTGACGACCTATCTTTCGACTCGGGGCGAGGCCCCCAGACTGCGATTTTGCGACGTGATGCTGACCGGGCTGGCCCGGGACGGCGGCCTCTACGTGCCCGAGGTTTGGCCGACCATGAGTGCGGCAGCGATCGCCGATCTGTCCGGCCGGCCTTATTGGGAAGTCGCGGTCGAGGTGATCCGCCCGTTCGTGGCTGGCGAAATTTCCGATGCCGATCTCGGCCGCATGGCGAACGAGGCCTACGCCACCTTCCGTCATCCCGCCGTGGTGCCGCTGCGTCAGAGCAACACCAACCAGTTCGTGCTGGAGCTGTTTCACGGCCCGACGCTGGCGTTCAAGGACGTCGCGATGCAGTTGCTGGCGCGGCTGATGGACCATGTGCTGGCCAAGCGCGGCGAGCGCACCACCATCGTGGTCGCCACCTCCGGCGACACCGGCGGCGCCGCCGTCGATGCCTTCGCTGGCCGCGACAATGTCGATCTGATCGTGCTGTTTCCCAACGGTCGGATTTCCGACGTGCAGCGCCGGATGATGACGACCACCGGCGCCGCCAATGTCCATGCGCTCGCGGTCGAAGGCACCTTCGACGACTGCCAGGCGCTGGTGAAGGGCATGTTCAATCATCATGCGTTTCGCGATCAGGTCTCGCTGTCGGGCGTGAACTCGATCAATTGGGCGCGCATCGTCGCGCAGACGGTTTATTATTTCACGGCGGCAGTCGCGCTCGGCGCGCCGGCGCGGCCGATCGACTTCACCGTGCCGACCGGAAATTTCGGCGATATCTTCGCGGGCTACGTTGCCAAGCGGATGGGCTTGCCGGTGCGCCGTCTGCGCGTGGCAGCCAACATCAACGATATTCTCGCCCGCACGCTGAAGACCGGCATCTACGAGGTGCGCGAGGTCCATGCCACGCAGTCGCCGTCGATGGACATTCAGGTGTCGTCGAATTTCGAGCGGCTGCTGTTCGAGGCCTCGGGACGCGACAGCGCGCTGGTCCGCAACCTGATGGCCTCGCTGGCGCAGTCCGGCCGCTTCGTGTTGCCCGATGCGTTGCTGGCCGCGATCCGCAACGATTTCGATGCCGGCCGTGCCGACGAGACCGAATGCAGCGCGGCGATCCGCGCGGCATGGCGCGAAGCGGGCAGCCTGATCGATCCACACACCGCGGTGGCGCTGGCCGTCGCCGAACGCGATAACGCCGATTCAAAGGTCCCGGATGTGGTGCTCTCCACCGCGCATGCGGCGAAGTTTCCCGATGCGGTCGAGGCCGCGAGCGGGATGCGGCCGTCGCTGCCGGCCTGGCTCGATGGCCTGATGACGAGACCCGAGCACATCAAGGTCGTCGCCAACGACCAGACCGCGATCGAACAATTCGTGCGCTCGGCAAGCCGTGCCGCCAAACAGGGGATTCATGGATGACCGTCAACATCACCAAACTGCCGTCCGGCCTCACCGTGATCACCGATACCATGCCGCATCTGCAGACTGCGGCGCTGGGCGTGTGGGCCGGTGTCGGCGGGCGTGACGAGAAGCTCGACGAGCACGGCATCTCGCACCTGCTCGAGCACATGGCGTTCAAGGGCACGACGAAGCGCAGCGCGCGGGAAATTGTCGAGGAGATCGAGGCGGTCGGCGGTGATCTCAACGCCGCGACCAGTTCGGAGAGCACGGCCTATTATGCCCGCGTGATGAAGAACGACGTGCCGCTCGCCATCGATGTGCTGTCGGACATTCTTGCCAATCCCGCGTTCGATGCGGAGGAGCTCGAGCGCGAGAAGAACGTGATCGTGCAGGAGATCGGCGCGGCGATGGACACGCCGGACGATCTGGTGTTCGAGCATCTCAGCGAGATCGCCTATCCCGATCAGGCGCTCGGCCGCTCGCTGCTCGGCACGCCGCAGACCCTGAGCGGGTTCGATCGCGACAAGCTGCACGGCTATCTGCAGACGCATTATCACGGTCCCGACATGGTGGTGGCCGCCGCCGGCGCGGTCGATCATGAGCGCGTTGTCGATGAAGTTGCGCAGCGGTTCGCCGGCTTCAACTCGTCGCCGGCGCCGAAACCGGCGGCCGCGTCGTTCGGTAAGGGCGGCTCGCGCGTGGTGCGCCGCGATCTCGAGCAGGCGCATCTGACGCTGGCGCTCGATGGATTGCCGCAGGCAGACCCGGCGCTGTTCAGCCTGCAGGTGTTCACCAATATTCTGGGTGGCGGGATGTCTTCCCGTCTGTTCCAGGAAGTGCGTGAAAAGCGCGGACTGTGTTATTCGATCTACACCTTCCATGCGCCCTATGCCGATACCGGATTCTTCGGCCTTTACACCGGCACCGATCCGAACGATGCGCCTGAAATGATGGAAGTGATCGTCGATCAGATGAACGAGGCGGTCGAGACGCTGACCGAGGCCGAGATTGCCCGCGCCAAGGCCCAGATGAAGGCGGGTCTCCTGATGGCGCTGGAAAGCTGCAGTGCGCGCGCCGAGCAGATGGCCCGGCATATTCTGGCCTATGGCCGCCCGCTCACGGTCGACGAGCTGGTGGCGCGGATCGATGCGGTGAGCGTCGTCTCGACGCGCGACGCCGCGCGTGGCCTGCTCAGCCGCAGCCGGCCGGCGGTCGTCGCGCTCGGCAACGGCAGGGGGCTGGACAAAGCGGTCAGTTACGCGGAAGGATTGGCCATGCCGAGGGCCAAGGCGCTGCTGCACTGAGCCGCATCGTCCATCCTCGATGTCGCGTTTGAAGGAGGGGTCGCCATGGCCCTGTTTCGGTTGCCGGCGTCCGCGCCGCCGTCCCTTGAACCTCGCGGCCATGGACTCCTGCTACGCGCTCCGCAAACCGCCGACTACGAGCAGTGGTCGCGGCTTCGCGGACTGAGCCGTGCCTTCCTGACGCCATGGGAGCCGATCTGGCCCGCCGACGATCTGACACGCGCTGGATTCCGGCGGCGGCTGCGGCGCTATGCCGAGGATATTCTCGACGACCGGGCCTATCCGTTCCTGATCTTCCGCGAGCAGGATCATGTGCTGGTCGGCGCGATTACCCTGGCCAATGTCCGGCGCGGCATCGTGCAGAGCGGCACCATCGGCTATTGGGTCGGCGAGCCTTTCGCCGGTCAAGGCTATATGACGCAGGCGCTGCGGGTGCTGCTGCCGACGCTGTTCGGCGAATTGCGTCTGCACCGGGTCGAGGCCGCCTGTATCCTCACCAATATCCCCTCGATGCGGGTGCTGGAGAAATGCGGTTTTGCGCGCGAGGGTGTGGCGCGGCGCTATCTGTGCATCAACGGGGTCTGGCAGGACCACTATCTTTACGGTCTGCTCAATGAGGATCTGCGCGGCTAGGGGCCATGGCCGCCCCAGTCCCGGTTTTGAGCCTTGGTTTTGAGCCTTGGTTTTGAGCCTTGGTTTTGAGCCTTGGTTTTGAGCCTTGGGTTTGCCGTCTTTGGGCTGCTATAAGGCGGCATCCAGGTTCCTTTCCAGACATCGCCAGATTGATCCGGTAGCTCCCGATGATGCGTGACAGCCTTTGCACCCATGAATTCCGCAGGCCGCGGGCGAAGATCTTGTTCGCCTTGCTGCTCAGCACGGCGCTGGCCGGGTGTGGCGGCGGCAGTATGTTCGGCTCCTCGGCGACCTCGTCGTCGTCGGGCAGCCCGTCATTCGGCGACAGGTTCGGACAGATCTTCGGCGCGAAATCACAGGCGGTCGGCGAGGCGCCTCCGCCGGCAGAGCCGGACGAGCCGACCTGTCCCACCGTCGGCATCCGCTTTGGCGCCTCGACCTTGCCGGTCGGTCTGCCTGGCAAGCCGGCGAGCGGTAACGACCTGCGCTATCAGGCGACCATCGTGCGTACCGCGCGCGATTGCACGCTGAGCGGCGGCCAGATCCATGCCCGCGTCGGCATCCAAGGCCGCATCATCGTCGGACCCGCGGGCGCGCCGCCGAATGTTGTGGTGCCGATGCGCATCGCGCTGGTGCAGGAAGGCATCACGCCGAAGGTGATCTTCACCAAGGGTTATTCGACCACTGTCGCGGTGCCGTCGGACGGCAGCAACGCCGATTTCAGCCTGGTGGCGGAAGATATCGTCTATCCGGTGCCGCCGGGCGATGCCGGTGATGCCTATATCTTTTATGTCGGCTTCGATCCGGCGGCCGCCAAGCCGGCGCCGCAGGCGCGTGGGCGGCGCCCGCGGGGCTAAAACCCGGAAGACGGACAGCCAACAAAAAAGCCGGCCTCGATATGAGGCCGGCTTTTTGATGAGTGTCTGGATGCTGCGATCAGTTCAACTTCTCGCGGACATCCTTGATGCTCTTGTCGAGCAGACCGTCGGCGACGTTGCCTTTGACGGTCTGCGACAGCACGGACGAGGCGGCCGTGACGGCGGCTTCGGCGGCTGCGGCACGAACGTCGGCAAGCGCCTGCATTTCGGCCTGGGCGATCTTGCTCTCGGCCGACTTGGTGCGGCGCGCGACAAAATCCTCCATCTTCGCCTTGGCCTCGACCGCGATGCGCTCGGCCTCGGCGGTGGCGCTGGCGACGATCTCCTGCGCTTCGCGCTCGGCGCTGTCGCGGCGGGCGCGATACTCGGCGACCAACGCGACCGCCTCTTCCTTGAGGCGGCGTGCGTCGTCGAGTTCCTTCCGGATCCGGTCGCGGCGGTTATCGAGCGCCTTGAGCAGCGCGCGATGAACGCCGAAATAACCGAATACACCCATCAGGAGGAGGAAGGCGACGGCAACCCAGGTTTCGGCTTGCAGCAACATGAGCGTCAACCTTTCAGGGATGCGTCGACGGCGTTGTCGACTGTCTTGCTGTCGGGCGCGACGCCGCTCAGACGCTCGACGATCGCAGAAGTCGCATCGACGGCGATCGACTTCACGTTGCCCATCGCCTTCTCGCGCATGCCGGCGATGGTCTTTTCCGCGTCCGCAAGCTTGGTCGCCAGGCTGGCTTCCAGCGTCTTGCGCTCGGTTTCCGACTGCGCGCTCAGGCGCTCGCGGGTCTCGCTGCCGATGGCCTGAGCCCGTGCCCGCGCCGCGGCGAGCTCGGTCTCATAAGCCTTGAGCGCCGCGTCCGACTCGTCCTTCAGCTTCTGGGCTTCGGCGAGATCGCCCTCGATCGTGCCCTCGCGGGCGGCGATCAGGCCGCCGACACGCGGCAGCGCGAACTTGGAGACGATGACATAGAGCAGCGCGAAGGCGATCGCGAACGACACCAGCTGTGAAGCGAAGGTGTCTTTCTCGAAAGGCGGGAAACTTGCCTTGCCGCCATGACCGCTGGTTTCGGTATGGGCAGTCGTTCCCTTGGCGTTGCTTTGACCGGTGGCCATAAGAGCCTCCTGTTGGGTCAACCGCGGATCAAGCCATCCGCGGTCGCCGCATCATCCGGACTTAGACAGCGAACAGCAGCAGCAGCGCGATCAGCAGCGAGAAGATGCCGAGCGCTTCGGTCACGGCGAAGCCGAAAATCAGGTTCGCGAACTGACCCTGCGAGGCCGACGGATTGCGCAGCGCGCCGTTGAGGAACTGGCTGAAAATCATGCCGACGCCGACGCCGGCGCCGCCCATGCCGAGGCACGCAATGCCGGCGCCGATGTACTTTGCTGCGATAGGATCCATGGTGAAACTCCTTCTGGGATGTTGGTGTCGGTGGATGTTGGAAAGTCCGGTCAGTGCCCGGGATGAAGCGCGTCGTTGAGGTAGATGCAGGTCAGGATGGCGAACACGTAAGCCTGCAGGAACGCCACCAGGATTTCGAGCGCGGTGAGCGCCGTTGTCATCGCCAGCGGCAGCACGGCGCCGAAAATGCCGAGCGTGCTGATCGTGCCCAGCGAGACGACGAAGCCCGCGAACACTTTCAGCGTGATGTGACCCGCCAGCATGTTCGCGAACAAACGCACCGAGTGGGACACCGGCCGCGACAGGAACGAGATCACCTCGATCACCATGATCAGCGGCAGGATGTAGATCGGAATGCCGCTCGGCACGAACAGCTTGAAGAATTTGAAGCCGTTCTTGTAGAGGCCGTAGAGCAGCACGGTCAGGAAGACGATCAACGCCAGCGCGACGGTGACGATCAGATGGCTGGTGACGCTGAAGGTGTAGGGAATGACGCCGATCAGGTTCGCCATCAGGACGAACATGAAGATCGAAAACACGAAGGGGAAGAACTTCATGCCTTCTTCGCCGACGCTTTCTCGTAGCGTGTTGGCGACAAATTCGTAGGAGAGTTCCGCCAGCGACTGGATGCGGGTGGGGATGAGATGGCGCCCGGCGCTGCCGCCGATCATCAGAAGGGCGATAGCCGCCACGGTCCCGAACATGTAGGCGGAGGAGTTGGTGAAAGCGATCTCCTGACCGCCGATGTGCCCGAGGGAGAAGATCTTGTGGATCTCGAACTGATGGATCGGATCGGCCATTCCGAAGCGTCTTTCATCAAATGCCGGACGGGCCGGCTGAAAACCGTTGGTTGGCGCGGCCCCGGTCCGGTCAGGAGCGATCGGGCTGGTCGCGGGATGCGACGCCTGCGGACCGCATCACGTTGATCACTCCGGCCGTGAAGCCGAGCAGGAAAAACACGATGAGTCCCCAAGGAGATGTCGACAACAAGCGATCGAATCCCCAGCCGATGACCGCTCCGACAAGAACACCTGCAATCAATTCGGATGAGAGACGGAAGCCGCGCGCCATCGCGGATGCGCTGGCGGACGCATTTCCGGCCCTGCCGTCCGATTGATCCGCCCGGTTCTGACGGTCCTTCCGGGTTTCGGAAAGCCGGTCGTCCAGACGGCCAAGTCTTGCGGAGAGCGCAGCTTCCTCGGCAGATGGATCGTTAGTTCTTCCATCTTTGTCGCGTCCGCTGCCCTGTGTGCCGTCCGCCATTGCTGTCGACACCCATGATCGCGTTGCGAGAGCTCGGAAAAACCGTCCAACACCCCAGAAACCGCGCGGACCATACTGTCGGCCTCGGGTCAAGTCAAGATTGGACGAAGAGTGCATATGTATTTGAAATCATTGATTTAATTGATAAAAAACAAAGGCGCGCGAAATGCGATGCGGCGGTGCGGTAAGTCGTCGCCCGATTTAAGCCATGATGAGCGGTCTTGCGCCTCCCGCGAGGTCTCCGTGCCGGGGTCCCGGGCGCCTCCCGAGCCCCAATATGAAGCTCGCCGGCGTTGGACATTTTTGCCTGGCAGGAAGGACCTTATATCTTCGGAAGATCGTTTAAGGCCGATATCTGTCACGTTGCTGGAGAGCGGAAATGACGTTTCAGCCCACCACCGCGATGCGTATCTGCGGCGCGGCGGTCGTTGCATGTGCGACGGGTTTGGCCTCGGTCGCGGTGGCGCAAGCGCAATCAGAACCGCAGACCGAAAACGGTCGCTACACGATGTCTCCGGTCCCGGATGGATTGCTCCGGCTTGATACGAGAACAGGAGCGGTCTCGATCTGCCGCAGCAAAGGCGGCTGGACGTGCCGCGTGGTGCCGGACGAGCGTGCCGCGCTCGATCTCGAGATCGGGCGGCTGCAAACCGAAAACAAGAAGCTTCAGGACGAGCTTGCCGCGCGTGACGGCACCGTGACCGGCAAGATCGACGCGCCGCTGGCGAAGGAAGATGCGCAGAAGAAGAGCGCGCAGGCCGACAGGCGCGACGGCACGATCACGCTGCAGCTTCCCGCCGATCATGACAAGCTGATGGCGATGGTCGAACGGGTCTGGCAGCAGCTTCTCGATATGGCCGCGCGCGTTCAGAAGAAGCTGTCGGACAGGATCTGACGCCACGCGAAATCAGGCGCCTCATAACAAACCGGCCGCGGAGTGATCCGCGGCCGGCTGTGGTCTCAGAAGGGACGGGCGCAGACCCGTCCGATTTACTTGCTGATATCGACGTCCTTGGTCTCCGGCAGGAACAGCATGCCGATGATCACCGTCAGGCCGGCGAAGATCACCGGATACCAGAGGCCCGAATAAATATCGCCGGTCGACGCCACGATCGCGAAGGAGGTCGCAGGCAGAAGGCCTCCGAACCAACCGTTGCCGATGTGATAGGGCAGCGACATCGAGGTGTAGCGGATCTTGGTCGGGAACAGTTCGACCAGCATCGCCGCGATCGGGCCGTACACCATCGTGACGAAGATCACGAGAATGAACAGCAACCCGATGATGGCAGCGACCTGCGGACGGAAGATGTCGAGCGGATGGGCCATCTTCACCAGCGTCGGATTGGCGCCGCGCTTCGGATAACCGGCCGCTTGCAGTGCCGCCGTCACGCCGGCATTGGAGTCCGCCGGCTTGGTGTAGGGCACCTCCTTGCCATTGACCACGATCTTGACGCTCGAACCGGGCGTATAGACGGTGTCGTACTTGACCGACGACTTCGCGAGGAAGTCACGGGCAAGGTCGCACGGCGCGGAGAACACGCGGGTGCCGACCGGGTTGAACAGATCGCCGCAACCCTTCGGGTCGGCCACCACCTGAACCTTCACGCTCTCGATCGCGGTCTCCAGCGCCGGGTTGGCGTAAGTGGAGATCATGCGGAAGATCGGGAAGAAGCTGAGAGCCGCGATCAGGCAGCCGGCCAGGATGATCGGCTTGCGGCCGATCTTGTCCGACAGCGCGCCGAACACGATGAAGAAGCCGGTGCCGAACAGCAGCGACCAGGCGATCAGGAGGTTCGCGGTGTAGCCGTCGACCTGCAGAATCGATTGCAGGAAGAACAGCGCGTAGAACTGGCCGGTGTACCAGACCACGCCCTGGCCCATCACGCCGCCGAGCAGGGCGATCAGCACCAGCTTGGCGTTGCTCCAGTTGGCGAAGGCCTCGGTCAGCGGAGCCTTGGAGCCCTTGCCTTCTTCCTTCATGCGCTGGAACACGGGCGATTCATTCAGCCGCAGGCGGATGATCACCGAGACGCCAAGCAGCACCACCGAGATCAGGAACGGGATACGCCAGCCCCAGGCGGTGAATTCGGCTTCGCCCAGAATGGTTCGGGTGAACAGGATCACCAGCAGTGACAGGAACAGACCCAGCGTCGCCGTGGTCTGGATGAACGAGGTGTAGTATCCGCGCTTGCCGTGAGGGGCGTGCTCGGCGACGTAAGTGGCGGCGCCACCGTATTCACCGCCCAGCGCGAGGCCCTGCAGCAGGCGCAGGCCGATCAGGATGATCGGCGCGGCAATGCCGATGGTGGCCGCGTTCGGCAGCAGGCCGACGATGAAGGTCGAAAGACCCATGATGAGGATGGTGACGAGGAAGGTGTATTTACGGCCGACGATGTCGCCGATGCGGCCGAAGACGATGGCGCCGAACGGGCGCACCAGAAAGCCGGCCGCGAAAGCCAGCAGGGCGAAGATGTCTCGGGTTGCCGGGGGATAAGCGCTGAAGAATTGCGCGCCGATGATCGCCGCCAGCGATCCGTAGAGGTAGAAATCATACCATTCGAAAACGGTACCGAGCGAGGATGCCAGGATGACGAAGCGTTCGTCCTTCGTCATCCCTCCGGCTCTGACCGAGCCTGCCGTGGTGGTGGACATTTTGATGCTCCCGGAATCGGTTTTTGAAATTTGTCTCGTAGTGCCCCTCTCCCGCCCGGATTCCCGGTGCGACGAGTTCAAGAAAAGGTAACATCGGCGTGAAACTGCCCTAAATAAGACTTTTGGACTTATGTGATGGTCTATAGGACGTAGACTTCGCGCTGCAACATCGCGGGGGGTCCTGTTATTTCGGAGTTCTCGGTCTCGGGCCTCTGGCGGAATTTGTCCTATTCGGTCGCCTGTTCCGGTCGAATAGTTTACCGTTCTTTCTTGAAACGCTCTCGAACACCCAAGAAACGAAATGCCACTCTCCAATACGCATCTGGTTATTGCCGATGATCACCCGCTGTTTCGCGGCGCCTTGCGCGAAGCGGTCGCCAGCGTCGTGCCGTCGGCCCGCATCGAGGAAGCCGGCTCATTCGGCGATCTGACCGCGCTTCTGGAACGCGACCCCGAGCTCGATCTGATCCTGCTCGATCTGTCGATGCCGGGTATCAGCGGGTTCTCCGGGCTGATCTATCTGCGGGCGCAATATCCGGCGATTCCGGTGGTGATCGTTTCCGCCAGCGACGATGGCGAAACCATTCGCCGCTCGCTGGAGTTCGGAGCATCCGGCTTCATTCCCAAACGCTTTGGTGTCGAAACGCTGCGCGAGGCGATCGGCAAGGTGATGAACGGCGACGTCTGGATCCCGTCCGACATCGATCTGTCCGCCAATGCGGACCCCGACCTGACCAAGCTGCGCGACCGCCTCGTCACGCTGACGCCGCAGCAGGTGCGGGTGCTGATGATGCTGTCCGAGGGGCTGCTCAACAAGCAGATCGCCTACGAACTCAGCGTTTCCGAGGCCACCATCAAGGCGCATGTCTCGGCGATCCTGCAGAAGCTCGGCGTTGAAAGCCGCACCCAGGCGGTGATTGTCGCGGCCAAGATTTCCGGCGGACAATGGCGCCAGCGCGAGCCGTCGGCCTGAGGGTGTCGGTTTCGGATTCTTGAGGCCCGAAGTTCTTCAGGCCGGAGCCTGTTCGCGCCGCTCCAAGGCTTCCTGCTGGGCGCGCCATTGGCTGAGCAGCGCGCGCAGGGTCGCCGGTTTCACCGGCTTGTTCAGGACGATGATGCCGTAGGCGCGCGCCGCCTCCCGGACATGGGGGCTGCGGTCCGCGGTGATCAGGATCGCCGGAATATTCGGTCCGAACCGCTGGCGGATGTCGCGGATGGCGCCGATGCCGTTGCCGCGGTCGAGATGATAGTCGACCAGAAGGCCCGTGATGCGCTCGTTCGAGGCTGAGATCGCCTCGACCGCCACCGCGGGCTCCAGCGCCGCGATCACATGAGCGTCCCATCCGATCAGCAGCGTCTTCATGCCGTCGAGAATGGCCGGATCGTTCTCGATGCAGACGATGGTGGTGCCGCTCATCGGCATTTGCGCGGACACGCCGGGACTCGCCGCCACCACGGCGGGAGACGTGATGTTTTTGGACATCGGCACGAGCAGCGAGAAATGCGAGCCGCCGCTGCGATTGGCGTCGATGGCGATGCGATGATCGAGGACCCGCGCGATGCGTTCGACGATCGACAGCCCGAGACCAAGGCCGCGCGCGATCCTGGCGCCCTGATCGAGCCGGTGGAATTCCTTGAAGATCTCGCCGCGCTTGTGCAGCGGGATGCCAAGGCCGGTATCGAGAATGCTGATCTGCAATGCATCGCCGCGCTGCCGGCAGCCGACCAGCACCTTGCCTTGCGGGGTGTATTTGATGGCGTTGGAAATCAGGTTCTGCAGCAGCCGCCGCAGCAGCACGCGGTCGGACTTCACCGCGCCGCCGCACGGCACGAAGGTGAGTTCGAGCTTTTTCTCGCGCGCGATCGGGGCAAATTCGACCTGCAGCGAGCGCATCAGGTCGTTCATGCGGAAGCTTGAAATCGAGGGTGTCATCGCGCCGGCATCGAGACGGGAAATATCGAGCAGAGCGCCCAGGATTTCCTCGATCGCCTCGAGCGAGTCGTCGATGTTGTCGACGAGGCGCGCGGTTTCGCCGCCGGCCTGCCGCTCCACCAGACTGGTGACATAGAGCCGCGCCGCGTTGAGCGGCTGCAGGATGTCGTGGCTCGCGGCGGCGAGGAAGCGCGTCTTGGAAATGTTGGCGTCTTCCGCCGTCATCTTGGCTTGCGCCAGTTCGCTGTTGAGGCGTGTCAATTCCTCGGTGCGTTCGCGCACGCGCTTTTCCAGCGTGGCGTTGGCGCGCTCCAGCGCTTCGGCCGCCTCGAAGCTCGGCGTGATGTCGGAGAAGGTGATGACGAGGCCGCCGCCCGGCATGGCGTTGGGCCTGACCTCGACCACCATGTTGCGCGCGGTCAGCCGTTCGAGGAACGGCTCGCCCTCGGTGGTGTAGGCGGCGAGCCGCTGCTGCAGGCGCCGCTGGTTGGGCGGGTCGGATTCGTTGCCGATGAATTCGAGAATCTCGATCAGAGGAATGCCGATCTGAACCACATGCGCGGGCAGGTCGAGCATCTCGCCGAACTGCCGGTTCGAGCAGATCAGTTGCAGTTCGGGATTGAACACGGCGATGCCCTGCCGCACGTGGTCGAGCGCGCTTTGCAGAATCTCGCGGTTGAAATGCAGCGCGGCGTGGGCGTCGTCGAGCAGTTTCAGCGCCGCTTTTGCCGACACCGCGCGCTTGCGCAGCAGGAGCGACATCACCAGGCGCGACGATGCGGCGCCGATCGAGGAGGCGATCAGGTGCTCGCCATGGCTGAGCAACTGGAAGTCCGCCGATGCGTTGCGGTCGAGCCTGATGCGGTTGGCTTGCGCAAATTCCTCGAAGGCCTGCGTGGCGCGCTCCGGCCCGAGATATTGTGCGACGGTGCTGAGCAGGTCCTGCACGGTGACCGTGGTGCGCCAGCGCCGGAAGCCGGGCGCGATCGGCGCGAATTCGCTTGGCACGAAGACGTCGGCTTGCAGCCGTTCGATCGAGGTCGGCTGGCGCCACAGCGAGAGTGCGACGTAGGTCAGCAGATTGAGCGACAGGCTCCAGACCACGCCATGGATCAGCGGCGCGACCTGACTGCCGAACAGGTTCTGCGGCCGCAGCGCGGCAATGCCGAACAGGCCGTTCTGCAGCCAGGCGGTGCCGAGCGGATCGATATCGGCAAAGCTCGGCAGGAACAGGGTGTAGGCCCACACCGCGAAGCCGACCAGCATGCCGCCCATCGCGCCGCGCGCTGTGGCGCGGCGCCATATCAGGCCGCCGAAGAACGACGGCGCAAGCTGGGCGATGGCAGCGAAGGAGAGCAGGCCGATGGCGACGAGGTGGGTCTTTCCCAGCGCGTGATAGTACAGATACGCCATCACCATGATGCTGAGGATCGCGAACCGCCGCACCTTGAGCAGGAAACGGCCGAAATCCTTGCGCGCGGTCTGGGGCGAGCCGCGCTGTAGCACCAGCGGCACCACGATGTCGTTGGAGACCATGATGGCGAGCGCCACGCATTCGACGATCACCATCGCGGTGGCCGCCGACAGTCCGCCGATGAAAACGATCATGCCGACCAGCGGCGAGCCGGCTTCGAGCGGCAGCGCCAGCACGTACATGTCGCTGTCGACGACGCCGAACGGAAAGGTGACGAGGCCGGCGAGGGCGATCGGGATGACGAACAGGTTGATCGCGATGAGATAGAGCGGAAATAGCCAGCGCGCGCGCGACACCTCCGCTTCGTTGGAGTTCTCCACCACGCTGACGTGGAATTGGCGCGGCAACAGCAATGTCGCGAAGAACGACAGCAGCGTCATCGCCATGAAATTGCCGGTCGAGAATGTGGAATCGAGCGCGCGCATCGCCTCGGGAGTCTTCATGGCGCGGGAGAGCAGATCGCTCGGTCCGAACATCACGAAGGTGACGAACACGCCTGCGACGATGAAGGCGACCAGCTTGACGATGGATTCGGTGGCGACTGCGAGCATCAGGCCGTGCTGGTGCTCGGTGGCGTCGGTGTGGCGGGTGCCGAACAGCACCGCAAACACGGCGAGCGCGATGGTGACGAGCAGGGCGATGTCGCCGACGAAGGGAAGTCGTGAGATGTCCTGATCGGTATTGAGGATGGTTTCCAGCGATGAGGCGACCGCCTTGAGCTGCAAGGCGATGTAGGGCACCGAGCCGATGATGGCGATGATCGCGGCGGTGGCCGCCACCGCCTGACTCTTGCCGTAGCGCGAGGCGACAAAGTCCGCGATCGAGGTGATGTTCTGCGATTTCGCCAGACCGATGACGCGCATGGTCAGCGGTTTGCAGAACGCGATCAACAGAATGGGGCCGAGATAGATCGCGAGAAACTCGATGCCGGTGCGGGTGGCGAAGCCGACCGAGCCGAAAAACGTCCATGAGGTGCAATAGATCGCGAGCGACAGCGGATAGATCATGATGCCGACGCGCGCGCGTTGTGTCGGCGTCAGGCGGTCTCCGTAAAACGCGATGACGAAAAGCAGTCCGATGTAGCCGAATGCGGCGGCGATCACGCTTCCGTTTTGCAGCATCGCCTTTCGCTCCTGGCGCGGTCCGGCGCCGTTCCGTCGTCGCGTTCTGGTCTCGCGCGGCTTTATCTAAAGGCTTTTTCAAAGCGGAGGAAATCGCCGGTTTGGCTTGATATTTGTCAACCTCTGCGAATCAGCTTATACACGCATTAGTTGTGTTGTACTCAATCTGCATCTCTTAGGAGGATCAGTTGGGCCAAACGCTTGCCTTCCCCCAGGATGCCCTGGTTTTCATCGTGGACGATGATCAGGCGGTCCGCGAGACCCTGAGCTTGCTGCTCCGGATCGAGGGATTTTCAACCCAAAGCTTCAGTGAAGACGGCGCTTTCCTGACGGCAGTGCGGGTTTTCAGCCCCGCTTGCGTGATCCTCGACCTGCATCTGCCCGGCCGCTCCGGGCTGGACGTGTTGAAGGATCTGTCCGACCTGAAATTCACCGCGCCGATTATCGTGATGTCGGGTCAATCGGATATCGCGACGGCGGTGGCGGCGATGAAGCGTGGCGCGCTGGATTTCCTGGAAAAACCGTTTGCCGCCTCCGCCATCCTGGAACGGGTGCATGAAGCGGTGGCGGCCTATCGCCGGGCCAGTGCGGCCAGCCTTTACGGGCTGTCCGACTTCCCCGGATGCCATCTTCTGACCAGCCGGGAGCGCGAAGTGTTGGGGCAGGTGGCGGGCGGTGCGTCGAACAAGGAGGCCGGCCGGCGGCTTGGCATCAGTCCGCGCACCATCGAGGTGCATCGGGCGCGGATCATGGACAAGCTCGGCGCCCGGAATGCCGCGGACCTGATGCGTATCGTGTTGGCGCAGAACGGGACGCGGACGCGCATGCGCGCGGTCTAAGGTTCGTCGGCCCCGTTTGAAAATCGCTCGCGTTATTCGGCCGCGAGCGATTTTTCGTGCAGCGGCAGGCCGAGTCGATCCCAGACCTGCAGCATGGCGTCGGCGAGTTCGTCGATCAGGGCGTCGTCGTGATACGGCGAAGGCGTGATGCGCAGGCGCTCGGTGCCTTTCGGCACCGTCGGATAGTTGATCGGCTGGATGTAGATGCCGTGCTCTTCGAGCAGCATGTCCGATGCCTGCTTGCACAGTTCGGGATTGCCGACGAACACCGGCACGATATGGGTGTCGCTCGACATCACCGGCACGCCGGCGGCGATCAGGATCGATTTGACCCGCGCGGCGCGATCCTGCTGGCGATCGCGCTCCCAGCTTGAGGTCTTGAGGTGGCGGATCGCGGCTGTTGCCGCGGAACAGACCGCCGGCGGCAGAGCGGTGGTGAAAATGAAGCCCGGCGCGTGCGAGCGCACGGCGTCGATCACGTTGGTCTTGCCGGTGATGTAGCCACCGAGGCAGCCGAACGCCTTGCCGAGCGTGCCTTCCAGAATATCGATGCGATGCATGACGCCATCGCGCTCGGCAATGCCCGCGCCGCGTGCGCCATACATGCCGACCGCATGGACTTCATCGACATAGGTCATCGCGCCATAGCGCTCGGCGAGATCGCAGAACTTCGCCAGCGGCGCGATATCGCCGTCCATCGAATACAGGCTCTCGCAAACGATGAGGATCGGACGGCCGGTATGCGCGCGCAGCAACTCCTCGAGATGCGCGACGTCATTGTGCCGGAACACGATGCGCTCGCAGCCCGATTGCCGGATGCCTTCGATCATCGAATTGTGGTTGAGCGCGTCGGACAGGATCAGGCAGTTCGGGATCAGCTTGGCGAGGGTCGAAATACCGGTCTGGTTCGAGACATAGCCGGAGGTGAAGACCAGGGCGGCTTCCTTGCCGTGCAGATCGGCGAGTTCATGCTCGAGCTGGATCAGCGCGTGGTTGTTGCCCGCGATGTTGCGGGTGCCGCCGGCGCCGGTGCCGACGCGGGTTGCGGCTTCCACCATGGCGCCGATCACCTTCGGGTGCTGGCCCATGCCGAGATAATCGTTGGAGCACCACATCACGACCTGGCGCTGTCCCTTCGGCGTATGCCAAAGCGCATAAGGGAACCGGCCGGCGATCCGTTCCAGATCGGCAAACACGCGATAGCGCCGCTCGTCGTGCAGGCGGTTCAACGCCGTGTCGTAGAAGTTATTGTAATCCATCACAAAACCCTGGGCGGGAGCCCGAAACAGGGCTGACGATCAGCACTGCTTTTCCCCAACGAAGCCTTTTTAGAGCGTTTCCAGCATGGCTGTCGAGGAGCAAATGATCCTCGTTCCGGCGTGAAACGCAGGGGTCATCTGCACAGGGAAGTTGCTTATTGGTCTTGATCCAGATCAAGCGGCGGGAAGTTCGTTCTCGCGTGTGCCGTCGAGCTTGGAGGTCATGCCGAGGCGATCGAGCAGGTCCGCATCCTTGCGGGTTTGCGGGTTTTTGGTGGTGAGCAGGACGTCGCCGATGAAGATCGAATTGGCCCCGGCGAGAAAACACAGAGCCTGCATTTCATCGGTCATGTATTGCCGGCCGGCCGACAGCCGCACCACGCTTTTCGGCATCATGATGCGCGCGACCGCGATCATGCGTACCAGCTCGATCGGATCCGGCTGGTCGGCGGTGGCGTTGACCGGCACGCCCTTGACCTCGTTCCACAGATTGATCGGCACGCTCTCAGGATGCTGTTCGAGATTCGCCAGCAGCATCAGCATGCCGAGGCGGTCCTCGACCTGCTCGCCCATGCCGACGATGCCGCCGCAGCACACTTTCAGCCCGGACTTGCGGGCATGCGCCAGCGTCTCGATGCGATCCTGCATCGTGCGCGTGGTGATGATGTGGCCGTAGAATTCCGGCGAGGTGTCGACGTTGTGGTTGTAGAAATCGAGACCGGCTTCGCGCAGCCGCGTCGCCTGCTCTTCGGTCAGCATGCCGAGCGTCGCGCAGGTCTCAAGGCCGAGCTCCTTGACGGCGCTGACCATGTCGCACACCCGGTCGAGATCCTTGTCCTTCGGATTGCGCCAGGCCGCCGCCATGCAGAAGCGCCCGGCGCCGGATTGCTTGGCGCGGCGGGCGGCTTCGACCACGGTGTCGTGGTCCATCAACTTGGTTGCCTTGACGTCGGTCTTGTAATGCGCGCTCTGCGAGCAGTAGCCGCAATCCTCCGGGCAGCCGCCGGTCTTGATGCTGAGCAGGCTCGCGGTCTCGACGTGATTGGGATCGAAATTGGCGCGGTGGATGGTCTGCGCCCAGAACATCAGATCGGCGAACGGCAGATCGTAGAGCGCCTGCGCCTCGTCGCGGGTCCAGTCATGACGCGGCGTTGCGACGTGGAGGTCCGCGGGCTTGGTGGAAATCGTCATGAGAGTTCCTGCATTCGACCGAAATTTGGCTGGTGCTGCCAGACAGGATTGAACTGTCGACCTCTCCATTACCAATGGAGTGCTCTACCACTGAGCTACGGCAGCGAACGCCAGATTTGAAACGCCAGTCTATAGCAGACTTCGGCCGCCTGGATGGAATCGGCCCAAAAGCCCCGAAAGGCGCGCGATCCTTGCCATAACGCTCCCCGTCGCGCAAGCGCGGCAGAGAAAAAATGCACCCCGGATATGGCCGTATTTCAGGAATATCAGGCAGTTGCAGGATAAATCCCTAAACTGCAGGGTCTGGTGCGGGTTTACGGCCGCGGCCGATGGCGATATCGAAGGCGATCACCAACAGGCGCAACAGTCGCAACACGAATGAGTCATCAACCGAACGATCACGAGCGTGCCCGTCAGGAACGGCTGCGCGCGGCCTTGCGCGAGAATATCAAGCGCCGGAAATCCCAGGCGCGGGGCCGCGCCGGGCGCGCCATCGTCACGCCGGAGGACGATGCGGCTCTCGAGACGCACAGGCTCGCAGGCGACCACGATCCCGAATCGGATGCCTCCTGAGAAGGTCGAAGTTCCCCTTTACCTTCATCGCTCTGATTTCATTTGACTAAATGTCGATGTCGACGTTCCGGCGCATGGTTTCCCTCGGGCCGGAAAAAAGTTAAGACTGCTCTCACTCGCATCAAACACGGATTTGGCATGGATCGCATTCGCATTGTCGGTGGCAATAAGCTCAACGGCACAATTCCGATTTCCGGTGCGAAGAATGCGGCCCTGCCGCTGATGATCGCCGCACTGCTGACCGAGGAAACCCTGATCCTCGACAACGTGCCGCGTCTTGCCGACGTCGCGCAGCTGCAGCGCATCCTTGGCAATCATGGCGTCGACATCATGGCCGCGGGCAAGCGGACGGGCGATCATGAATATCAGGGCCAGACCCTGCATATCTCGGCCGCGAACATCATCGACACCACCGCGCCCTACGAGCTTGTCTCCAAGATGCGCGCGAGCTTCTGGGTGATCGCGCCGCTGGTGGCGCGGATGAAGGAAGCGCGGGTGTCGCTGCCCGGCGGCTGCGCCATCGGCACAAGGCCGGTCGATCTCTTGATCATGGCGCTGGAAAAACTCGGCGCCGAGATCGTGATCGACGGCGGCTATGTCATCGCCCGTGCGCCCGATGGTCTCACCGGGGCCGCCATCGACTTTCCCAAGGTCACCGTCAGCGGCACCCATGTCGCGCTGATGGCGGCGACGCTGGCGAAAGGCACCACGGTCATCACCGGCGCGGCTTGCGAGCCGGAAATCGCCGACGTCGCCGATTGCCTCAACAAAATGGGCGCGCGGATTTCCGGCGCCGGCACCACGCGGATCGTCATCGAGGGCGTTGTGAAACTGCATGGCGCGCGTCACACCGTGCTGCCCGACCGGATCGAGGCGGGCACCTATGCGATGGCGGTGGCGATGACCGGCGGCGAGGTGCAGCTTGCCGGCGCGCGACCCGAGCTGTTGCAGGCGGCGCTCGACGTGCTGGTCGAGGCCGGTGTCACCGTGACTCCTAACAACGAAGGCATTCGCATCGCCCGCAACGGCGCCGGCATCAGTCCGGTGACGGTGACGACCGCGCCGTTCCCGGGCTTTCCGACCGATCTGCAGGCCCAGTTGATGGCGTTGATGACCCGCGCCAAGGGCTCCTCGCACATCACCGAGACGATCTTCGAGAACCGGTTCATGCATGTGCAGGAACTGGCGCGGTTCGGGGCGCGGATCGCGCTCGATGGCGAGACCGCGACCATCGAGGGCATTCCCGCTCTGCGCGGGGCGCCGGTGATGGCGACGGATCTGCGCGCTTCGGTGTCGCTGGTGATCGCCGCTCTCGCCGCCGAAGGCGAGACCATGGTCAATCGCATCTACCACCTCGATCGCGGTTTCGAGCGGCTCGAGGAAAAGCTGTCGGCCTGCGGCGCCCAGATCGAACGCATCAGCGGGTAGAGTTGAGCGGTGCGGCAAAAGCTTCCGGCGACCGGAAGGCTCTTGATCGGGGATCGGTCCCATGACGATGCGCAAGCTGATAGCCCTTGATGAAGACGATCTGGCGGTGATTTCCGCTCACGTGCAGGACGCTTCGGTGCACGTCGCCGACATCATCTGGCGGCAAGGCGAGAAGCGTCTGGTGATCGGCATGCGGCGGCCGGACTGCGACGAACTGGTGTCGGGCAAGCCGTGCAGCCACCGGCTGGTCTCGGCGCTGCGGTTTGATCGGGTGCTGGCCTGCAAGGCGCGCAATCTCGATCTGGACCAGCGCGATCTCATGCTCGAACTTCTTGGGCTCGAATTCCATCCGGGGCGGCAGCCGGGCGGCAGCGTTCTGTTGATGTTCGCAGGCGGCGAGGCGCTGCGGCTGGATGTCGAATGCATCGAATGCGAGCTGGCCGACCTCGGCGAAGATACGCTCGGCGTGGCGGGCCTCGATACCGGCGATGTGGCCGCCGATTCCGGCTCCTGACAGCGCTCCCAAAGGACGCCAAACCCGTTTTCGGCCGGGCGGCCTTGACGATGGTCTGGCGCCGCACCATCGAGACGCGGTAGACACATTCCTGATCAGTCCGCCGGAAGATACCCATGCCGATCCGTCTCGATAACAGCAGCGCCGATTTCCGCGAGCGTTTTCACGTTTTTCTGGCGACGAAGCGCGAGGTCGCCGCCGATATCGATGTCGCCGTGCGCGCCATCGTCGGCGACGTGGCGGCGCGGGGCGATGCGGCGCTGATCGAGGCAACGGCGAAATTCGACCGCCTGTCGCTGGACAGCAGCCGTCTGCGGGTGAGCGAGGCCGAGATCGATGCCGCGGTCGCCGCCTGCGACGGCGAAACCATCGCGGCGCTGGAGCTGGCCCGCGAACGGATCGAGAGCTTTCACCGCCGCCAGTTGCCGAAGGACGATCGCTTCACCGACACGCTTGGTGTCGAACTCGGCTCGCGCTGGACCGCGATCGAGGCGGCCGGCCTTTACGTGCCGGGCGGCTCGGCCGCCTATCCGTCGTCCGTGCTGATGAATGCGGTGCCGGCGCGCGTTGCGGGTGTCGCGCGCGTGGTGATGGTGGTGCCCTCGCCGGATGGCAAGCTCAATCCGCTGGTGCTGGCCGCGGCGAAGCTTGCCGGGGTGAGCGAAATCTACCGGGTCGGAGGCGCACAAGCTGTCGCGGCGCTGGCCTACGGCACCGAAACCATCAAGCCGGTGGCCAAGATCGTCGGCCCGGGCAACGCCTATGTGGCTGCGGCCAAGCGCATCGTGTTCGGCAAGGTCGGCATCGACATGATCGCCGGCCCGTCCGAAGTGCTGGTGCTGGCCGACCGCACCGCCAATGCCGACTGGATTGCCGCCGATCTCTTGGCGCAGGCCGAGCATGACGCCAACGCGCAGTCGATCCTGATCACCGACGATGCGGCGCTTGCCGCCGAGGTCGAGCGCGCGGTGACCTCGCAGCTCGCCACCTTGTCGCGCGCGAAGATTGCCCGCGCGTCATGGGATGAGTTTGGCGCCATCATTCTGGTGAAGTCGATGGAGGAGGCGCTGCCGCTGGCGGACGCCATTGCCGCCGAGCATCTTGAGATTATGACCGCCGATCCCGAGCGCCTGGCCGACCGCGTGCGCAATGCCGGTGCGATCTTCATCGGCGGTCACACGCCCGAAGCGATCGGCGACTATGTCGGCGGCTCCAACCACGTGTTGCCGACGGCGCGCTCGGCGCGGTTCTCCTCCGGCCTCGGCGTGCTCGAT
>MKUJ01000005.1:29821-47475 GCA_001897755.1 Afipia sp. 64-13 | reverse complement strand
TCCCGCCGCGATCGCCTTGGGCAAGGCGGAGGGGCTCGATGCGCATGCGCGCTCGGTCGCATTGCGTCTGAATTTGCGATGAGCGGACAATCGTCCCAGGACGACACCAACAATCGCATCGTCGCGGTGACGCTCGATGAGGAGTCGATCGGCCGTTCCGGGCCCGACATCGAGCACGAACGCGCCATCGCGATCTACGATCTGATCGAGCAGAATCTGTTCGCGCCGGAAGGTGATGCCGGGGGACCGTTCTCGCTCCACATTGGCATCAACGGCAATCGCCTGATGTTCGATATCCGCCGTCAGAATGGCGATCCGGTCGTGGTGCATCTGATGTCGCTGACACCGTTCCGCAGGATCGTGAAGGACTATTTTCTGATCTGCGACAGTTACCATCAGGCCATCCGAACGGCCACACCGGACAAGATCGAGGCCATCGACATGGGTCGCCGCGGGATTCACGACGAAGGTTCGCGCACCCTGATGGAGAGGCTGGATGGCAAGGTGCGGATCGATTTTGAAACCGCGCGGCGGCTCTTCACCCTTGTCTCGGTCCTGCACTGGAAGGGCTAGCCGCATGAATTCGAAAAGTGAACACCGGCTTTCGACCCGGGCCCCGGCAGCGGTGCGGTGTCCGCGGAAGAAGGCGTAGGCGCATGGCGGACGCTCCGCGGGTTCGCGCGCCGCAGGCCGTCCTTTTCATGTGCGGACGGAACAGTGTGCGCTCGCCGACGGCGGCGGCCCTGCTGCGGCAGACCGCGCCACGGCTCTATGTGCAGTCGGCCGGCGTCTCGCCGGGAGAGGGAATGGACCCGTTCGCGATCGCGGTGATGGACGAGATCGGTCTCGACATCTCGCGGCACAAGCCGTGGTCGGTCGAGGATCTGATCGACTGGGAAGGTTTCAATTTCGATCTGATCGTGACGCTCGCGCCGGAAGCGCATCATAAGGCGCTGGAAATGACGGCGACACTCGCCACCGACGTCGAATACTGGCAGACCCCGGATCCCGTCGGCGTCGAGGGCCGCCGCGAATTGCAGCTCGATGCTTACCGGGCGATGCGCGATACGCTGCTGCAAAGGGTCCGCACCCGTTTCGGCGGGCCGTCTGTCGGGAACGAATAGCCGTGTGGAGAGGGCGGCCGGTTGTGATCGCCCGGCGCATCGGATAGTTTCCGGCGCCTTCTTGCTCATTCTCAACAGATCAGCCGCATGTCAGCCCGTCCGAAGCTCGTTCTCGCGTCCGGTTCGCCGCGTCGCCTCGCTTTGCTCAATCAGGTAGGGCTGGAGCCCGATGCGCTGCGCCCGGCCGATGTCGACGAGACGCCGAAGCGTGGCGAGCTGCCGCGCGTCTGCGCCAACCGTCTTGCTCGGGCCAAGGCCGATGCGGCGCTGAAATCGGTGCAGCTCGACGATGATCTGCGCGGATCGTTCATCCTGGCGGCGGATACGGTTGTCGCGGTCGGCCGCCGCATTTTGCCCAAGGCCGAGCTGGTGGACGAGGCCGCGCAATGCCTGCGGCTGCTGTCGGGACGCAACCACCGCGTCTATACCGCGATCTGCGTCGTGACGCCGAAGGAGACCTTCCGCCAGCGCCTGATCGAAACCCGGGTCCGGTTCAAGCGGCTGACCGAGGAGGATATCCAGGGCTACATCGATTCCGGCGAATGGCGCGGCAAGGCTGGTGGCTATGCGGTGCAGGGCATCGCCGGATCCTTCGTGGTCAAGCTGGTCGGCTCCTACTCCAATGTTGTCGGCCTGCCGCTCTATGAATCGATGGCGCTGCTGGGTGGCGAGGGTTTTCCGACCCGCGCGGGCTGGCTGAACGTCGGTTGAACCTTTTGGTCAGCACCAGCATTGAGGTTTGACCGAGCCTCGATTGGACAAGACGTGCTTCAGCCCCGCTCCATCACGGACGATCAGGAAAAATGCCGCGCATGAAACCGTGCCCGATCTGCGGAAAGCCGGCGAGCGAGGCGTCGCGGCCGTTCTGTTCGGAACGGTGCCGCGATGTCGATCTCAACCGCTGGCTGTCGGGCAGCTACGCCATTCCGGCCGCGGAAAGCGACGAGGAAGAGGAAAACGCCGAGGGCTTCGCCGCGCCCCCGGAGCAGGGTTCGACAAAACGCTGACTCGCAGCCAAATCAGAGGTTTGCCGGCCGATCCGGGCACCGCCCGGAGCATGATTGGGGCCGCCGATCGCGGCTGGACATCCCGGCCGGGTGTTACTATAAACCGGCGCTCTCCCTCGGACGTCGTTTCCAGGGACGGCGCCCAGGTAGCTCAGTTGGTAGAGCATGCGACTGAAAATCGCAGTGTCGGTGGTTCGATCCCGCCCCTGGGCACCATCGCTCCTAGCGCCTAATAAATTCAACGCGTTAGACTCGTAGATCGCCCCACATTTCGTGCGCCAAGCAAAGTGGACCGTTCTGCAGCCGAAGCGAGCGTCTTCATCGCAGCGCCGGCAGCCGCTTTTGTTGAGCCTCATGCGCGTACAATGCCCGGCTTCTTTGGGCCTCCTGCGGCGATCGTATTTTTCGTGAACGAGAAGTGCATATGCTACGGAGGCGACCTGACGCTTCATGTCGCCACGGAGTATTTCGATGATGTTTTTTCGGGTATCGCCCCTCAAAGGAGATCGCTCGGCGAGATGAGTGTTCGATGTGAGAGCGCTCGAAGGCGTTTGGGTTGCTGGCAGGCGCGAGTCCTGTCCGGCTTCGCCAATCGCCGCAACTCCACCGCCGGGCTGATCGACGGCGCGCGCGAGGCGCTATGACGACGCATGTCGTCGCCACGGCCGGTCACGTCGACCACGGCAAGAGCACGCTGATCCGTGCGCTGACCGGGATGGAGCCTGACCGCTGGGAGGAGGAGCGCCGGCGCGGGCTCACGATCGACCTCGGATTTGCCTGGACCACCCTGCCTTCCGGGCGCGAGGTCGCCTTCGTGGATGTGCCCGGCCACGGGCGGTTCATCCGCAACGCGCTGGCCGGTCTCGCGACGGTGCCGGTGGTGTGCTTCGTGGTGGCGGCCGACGAGGGCTGGTCGGCGCAATCCAGCGACCATCGCGACGCCATCGCGGCGCTCGGCATCAGCCACGGGTTGATCGTGGTGACCAAGGCCGATCGTGCGCCCGACCTCGTGGCGGCGACCATCGCGCGTGCTCGCCGCGAGTTCGCGCACACCGGCCTGCGCGATGCGCCGGCGGTTGCCGTATCGGCCGTGCAGGGCACCGGACTGGACGAGTTCAGACAGGTCCTCGACGACGTCCTGGCCGCAGCGCCCGCGCCCGACGCCGGCGGTCGGCTCCGGCTCTGGATCGACCGCTCGTTCAGCGTCTCGGGCGCGGGCACGGTGGTCACCGGCACCCTCGTCGCCGGGACGCTGGCCAAGGGCGACCGGCTCGCGGTGGTCGGCGATGGGCGGGAGCCGCGTGAGGTTGTGGTCCGAGCGCTGGAATCGCGGGACGCGCCGGCCGACGCCGTTCGTCCCATGAACCGGGCCGCGGTCAACCTGCGCGGCGTGCCTCCGGAGGAGGTCGGTCGCGGCCAGGCCCTGATCGCGCCGGGCGCCTGGGTCATGGCCACGGAGGTCGATGTCCGCCGCATCGGGGGGACCGCGCTTGACGAGGCGCCCACGCAACTCACCGTACATGTCGGGACCACGGCCGTGCCGGCTCGGCTGCGCAGCTTCGATGCCGAACATGCCCGCATGACTCTCGACTGGCCGCTGCCGCTGATCGTGGGCGACCGGCTGCTGCTGCGCGATCCGGCACGTCGCCTCGTGCTCGGCGGCGTCGCAGTGCTGGACCCCGATCCGCCCCCGCTGCTGCGCCGCGGGGAGGGGGGCCGGCGAAGGGCGGTGCTGGCCGCCATGCCGCCCGAGGGGGACGTGCTGGCCAAGGTGGCGGACCGTGGCGCCGTGGAGGTCGATGACCTGCGCCGGATCGGCCTGGTCGGGCCCGATGCCGCGCCGCCACCCGATGTCCGTGAGTTCAGCGGCGGCTGGTGGGTGCACGCGCCTGCCTATGACGCATGGCGAGACAAGCTGCGTTCTCTGGTGGAGACCGACGCGCAGCGGGACCAGCTGACGCCCGGCGTCTCCCAGGGGGCCGTGCGCGACGCCCTTGGGACTCCCGCAGCGCATTTCATCGATAGGCTCGTCGCGGATGCCGGCCTTGAGCAGCATAGCGGTCATGTCCGGCTGCCGCGGCCCCGCGCCGATCTTGGCCGCGCCGAGGCTGGGGTGGCCAAGCTGGAGGCGCGGCTGCTCGCCAATCCTTTCCTCGCGCCGCTGGCTGGGGATCTGACCGCCCTCGGCCTTGGGGTTCGCGAACTGGCCGCTGCCGAGCGCGCCCGGCGGGTGTTACGCCTTCAGGGCGGCGTGGTGCTGCTGCCGTCCGCACCGGAGCTTGCGGTGCGGGCTCTGGCGCAATTGCCGCAACCGTTCACCACCAGTCAGGCGCGGCAGGCCCTGGGGACCAGTCGCCGGGTGGCGATCCCGCTGCTGGAGCATCTGGACGGGCGCGGCTTGACGCGCCGAATCGACGACGAGCACCGCGAGGTGGTGAAGTAAAGCCGGATCGAAGGATAGCTACGAGACAGGGCGGCGGATCGCGGGCGGAGAGAGTGGTTCAACTTTACTCGGAATCGTCATGCGCGGGCTTGACCCGCGCATCCATCTAAAAAGACGCGTCTCTTGAGGAAGATGGATTGCCGGGTCAAGCCCGGCAATGACCGGTCTCGTTTCTATTAAAAGCGAAATCGCTCTAAGATTTATTTCAAAACGCGAATGCCCGGCACAAGGCCGGGCATGACGAGTGGACGATTCCGTGTGAGCGAAACCCGCTCTAGTCGCTGCCGTCTTCCTTGCGGTTCTGGACATGCACGAAGCCGAACCGGCCCTTGATGCACAGATTGCCGTGACCGACCGAATGTTCGTGGGGCGCGGTCACCTTGACGATCTCGTTGTTCTGAACGTGCAGGGTCAGGTTGCAGCCGACGCCGCAATAGGTGCACACCGTGGTGGTCTGGGTCTGCTGCGACTGGTCCCAGGTGCCTGCGGCGCGCATGTCGTATTCGGACTTGAACGACAGCGCTCCTGTCGGACACACCTCCACACAATTGCCGCAGAAGACGCACGCCGAATCCGGCAGTTCTGCTGCGAACTCGGTGGAGATCTGAGAGTCGAAGCCGCGCCCCGCGATCTGGATCGCGAAGCTGTTCTGCCACTGGCTGCCGCAGGCATCCACGCATTTGTAGCAGAGGATGCACTTGTCGTACTCGCGCACGTAGAGGTCGTTGTCGACCTTGTCCGGCTGGGCCATCGTGGCCGCGGTGCTGCCGTTCCCAAGGTGGTGCTCGCCCGGCTCATGAACGTCGCGCCTGAGGCTCACGCCGGCCCTCGGGCCGTAGCGGTCGGAATCGACTTTGTAGCGCTCCTTCCACTCGGGAATGTTCGGCGTGGTGGACAGGTCGACCGAGGAATCGAGCAACTCCAGCACGAGGCGGCGGCTGTGCTGCACCCGTTCGCTGTCGGTCTTGACCACCATGCCGGGCTGAACCTTGCGGGAGCAGGAAGGCACCAGCACGCGCGAGCCTTCGAGTTCGACCATGCAGACGCGGCAGGCATTCTTGGGCGTGAGAGTATCGCCGTAACAGAGCGTCGGCGTGTCTTTCCCCGCCACGTTACAGGCGGTCAGGATGGTGCTTCCCTCCGGGACGCTCACCTCTTTGCCGTCGATCGTGATCGTGATCTGCCGGACGGGTACATCCGTGGCACCCGTATAGTGCACGTTCATCTGCTCTTGCTCCCCTCCAGTACGCCGAGACGATCGATCGCCGACTCGACAGCGTTCCAGGCGGCCTGGCCGAGGCCACAGATCGAGGCATCTTTCATCACGAGGCCGACATCGCGCAGGATGTGGATGTCGTTGTCCTTGGCTTTCGCGTCGTGGCCGTTGTGCATGATGCGCAGCAGCGCCTCCTCCTGACGCACCGTGCCCACCCGGCAGGGAACGCACTGGCCGCAGGATTCGTCGCGGAAGAAGCTCGCAATGCGCAGCAGAATGCCGGACAGATCGACGGTGTCGTCGAAGGCCAGCACCACGCCCGAGCCCAAAGTGGTCTTGTTGGCGCGGGCGCCCTCGAAGGTGAGCGGGATGTGGAGCTCGTCAGCGCGCACGAAGCCGCCTGCCGCACCGCCGAGCAGCACCGCCTGCAGCTTTCGGCCTTGCGGAACGCCGCCGGCCAGTTCGAGAACATCGCCAAGTGTCGCGCCGAACGGCACTTCGTAGACGCCGGGACGCACGAGGTTGCCCGAAACGCAGAACAGCTTGGGCCCGGTGGAGCCTTCGGTCCCGATCTTGGCGTACTCGGCGCCGCCCATCTGGACGATCAGCGGCACGTTGCACAATGTCTCGACGTTGTTGACCACCGTCGGTTTGCCGAACAGTCCGGACTCGAACGGGAAGGGCGGCTTGGTGCGCGGCTCGCCGCGATAGCCCTCGATCGAGTTGAAGATCGCGGTCTCTTCGCCGCAGATATAGGCGCCGGCCCCGCGCCGAATCTCGAGATCGAAGCTCCAGCCGGAGCCCAGGATGTCAGTCCCCAGGAAGCCGCGTTCGTAGGCCTTTTCGATGGCGTTGCGCAGCAACCGATAGGCGCGGGGGTACTCACCGCGCAAATAGAGGTAGCCTCGCTCGGCGCCGAAGGCGTAACCGGAGATGGTCATCGACTCGATCAACGAGAACGGGTCGCCCTCGAGAATGGCGCGATCCTTGAACGTGCCCGGCTCGCTCTCGTCGGCGTTGCAGACGAGATAGCGAGGCGTGGCGGGCTGTTTGGCGGTGCTCTCCCACTTGATGCCGGTCGGGAACGCCGCACCGCCACGGCCCATCAGCCGGGAGTCCTTGACCTCGGTGATGACCTGCTGGGGTCCGATCTCGAACGCACGCCGCAGTCCGGCATAGCCGTCGGTCGCGAGGTAGTCGTCGATGCTCTCCGGGTCGACCCGGCCGACGCGCTTGAGCAGCATCAGGCCTTCCTGGCCCGCCTGCGGCACGGCCATCATCGGCGGCGCCTCGGCTGCGAGCGCCGCGGGACCGGATTTCAGCGCAAGGGCAACTTCCTCGACGGTGACGGGCCCGATCAGGTGCTCGTGAGGCGGATTGCCCGCCTCCACCGCCAATGCGGCCGGCGCGCGCTCGCACACGCCGAGACAGGGACTGTGCTTCCAGCCGTTCATGGCCGAAGCCGGACCCAGCCGCTTTTCGAGGTCGGCACAGACCTCCTTGGATCCGCGCGCCATACAGGCGATGTCGGTGCAGACGTGCACGACGCGTTGCGGCCGCGGGTTGGTGGAGAACAGCGCATAGAACGTCGCGACGCTGTAGACGTCGGCCGCCGCTACGCTGAGCCGTTTTCCGATGTAGTTCAGCGCGCCGGGGCTGATCCAGCCGACGCGGTCGTTCACCGCGTGCAGCGCCTCCATGACGAGGTGCCGCCGGCTCCGCGCCGCGTGGCCGGCATGCGCGCGCCGATGATCCTTCTCGTCGCGCTCACCGCCGTCCCAGCCGCTCTCGCCGGGCCCAAGCAGCCGATCAACCGCATCCCGTTCCTCAGCGAACGGCTCGGCGTTGGAGAACTTCAGGTCCACAACTCATCCTTCCTAGTTCGCGGTCGCGAGCTCTTTGTCTTGGCGCGCGTGATCGGGGGTCTCGGCAACGGCTCTCTCGTTGGGCAGATCGTCGTTGGTCTTCTCCACCCTGACCGCCGTCGCCTTGAACTCCGCGGTTCCGGCGATCGGATCGTTCGCCTCGATGGTGAGCGCGTTGACGTCCACTTCGTCAGGGAAGTTGCAGGCCATGAAGAGCAGCCCGGGACGCAGTCCCGGATCCTGACGCGCCGGCGCCAGCACGGACCCGCGGCGCGAGGTCACCCGAACCACCTCCCACTCAACGATGCCGAGCCGAGCCATATCCTCAGGAGACATGTCGACACAGCCGCCCAAGCGGATCGGCGAGTTGAAGCCTCCGGACTGCACGCCGGTATTGTAGTCGGTCAGTCGCCGGCCGGTTGTGAGACGCAGCGGGAACTCGTTATTGAGCTTATCCACCGGCAGCCTGTGTTCGAGGATGCCGAAGGGCGCCGGCCGTCCGCGCTTCTCGGGATCCTTCTCCCAGAGCCGGGCGTGCAGGAACGATGTCTCGGGCCCGTTCTCATCGGGGAAAGGCCACTGCAACCCGCCCCGTTCCTCGAGCAAGCGGTAGCTCATGCCATGGTGCGCCGGCGAGACCGCGCGCAGCTCGTCCCAGACCTGCTCTCCGGTCTGTACCGGCCAGACATGCCCCATACGCTCCGCGACCAGACGGATGATCTCGATGTCGTCCTTGGCGTTGCCCGGTGGTTCCAGTGCCTTTCGCACGCGCTGAACCCGCCGTTCGCTGTTGGTGAAAGTGCCGTCGCTCTCGCACCACGCCGCGGCGGAGGGGAGCACCACGTCGGCATACTCCGCCGTCTTGGTGAGGAAGATGTCCTGCACGACGATATGATCGAGGTTTTCCAGCCGTTTGCCGACCGCCGAGGAGTCGGCATCGGACTGCACCGGGTTCTCGCCAATGATGTAGAGGTTGGTGAGATGGCCCTCATCCATCGCGTGCATCATTTCCGAAAGCGTCATGCCGTATTTCGGAGGCAGGGTGACGCCCCAGATGCGCTCGAACTTCGCCCGATGCTCGGGGTTTCCGACGTCCTGGAATCCCGGCAGGTTCTTGGGGATCGCCCCCATGTCGCCGCCGCCCTGGACGTTGTTCTGACCGCGTAGCGGAACCAGGCCCGCGCCCCACCGCCCGACCTGGCCCGTGAGCAGCGCGAGGTTGCACAGGGCCCGCACGTTGTCGGTGCCGTTGTGATGCTCGGTGATGCCGAGCGTCCAGCACAGCTGGGCGCGTTCCGCCTTGCCAAAGTCGTGCGCAAGCTCGCGGATCAGCTCCGCGGGCACTCCGGTCTCACGGGAAGTGACTTCCAGCGTCCACGGCTCGCATGCCGCGACATATTCCTCGAATCCGGTCGTGGCGTTCTTGACGAACTCCTCATTGACCAGCCCGGCGTGGATGATCTCGCGGCCGACACCATAGGCCAGCGCGACGTCGGTGCCGACGTCGAGACCGAGCCAGTTGTCCGCCCACTCGGCCGTCTTGGCCCGGCGAGGGTCGACAGAATAGACCTTCGCGCCCTTGTGAATTCCCTTCAGGGCGTGATGGAAGAAAATCGGATGTGCTTCTCGGGCATTGGAGCCCCAGAAGACGATAAGATCGGCATCCTCGACCTCACGATAGGACGAGGTACCACCGCCTGCACCAAATACTGTCACCAGACCGGCGACACTAGGAGCGTGTCAAGTTCTGTTACAGGAGTCGATATTGTTGGTGCCGATCACTGCCCGGGTGAACTTCTGGGCGATGAAGTTCATCTCGTTGGTCGAGCGGGAGCAGGAGAACATGCCGAACGCGTCGGGGCCATGGGCCTCCAGGTTGCGGCGGAAGCCCTCGGCTGCGCGGTCCAGGGCCTCATCCCAAGAGGCAGGCCGCAGCACACCGTTGTCGCGGACGAGCGGCTCGGTCAGGCGAGTGTAGTTCTGCTTTCCTTGTCTGCCCATGGCTTATCTCCCGGAGTTATTTGAATTTCCTCTAGTATACCACGATCCAGGGGGGCTTGGTATATGAAGGCGTCTGCACATTTGGGGTGTGGCGCGCGGCGAATGCCGCCGGTTGCGACGCGCCGGGTCGATGACGTGTCGCTGGGTCGACCCGACCTTGGCGCCATGTCTCCATTTAGGGACGTTCACCCGCCGCTCAACCCCGGGGGCATCACCGGGCGCTCAAAACGCGGCGGCGAGGTCCCGCGCGCCCGGCAGCGTGCTTTCGCGGTCCATGCGGGCGTCGGTCGCCGCGAGAAGTTTGGCCACCACGTTGTTTCTGATCGCGACCGGGTTGCGTTCGTAGCCTTCACGCTGGAAGAAATTCGCGGTCGGCACCTGCGCGCGCAGGGCGTGCGGCATCGACACCATGTCGAAACCGGTGCCGTCGCCGGTGAGATTCATCATCTCGAGCTCAGCCGCGGTCAGCGGTGCGGTGTAGCCCTTGCGCCTAGCGAATACGACCGAGGTGAGCAGCTTGTGGGTCTGCAGCCAGGGGCCGACATCGACATCGAGATTGAGGGCATGAACGCCCATTCCCTTGGGCGTTTGCGCAAGCTTCACATGCGCGCTCCAGGTGTCCGGCACGGATTTGCAGAACGTCACCATCCTGTGCACCGTCGCGATCTTGTGCATGAGGCGCGCGCGTTGCGATTCCGGCAGCGTGTCGGCGCGCCGCTTCAGTTGTTCGATAATGTGCGTGCCCTGTTCGGCGAGCAGCTCGACCGTATTGGCCACCAGAAGCTGATTGTAGCCGAGCGCGGTGGAGATAGCGCGCGCATTGGGGCGTGCTTGCTCGAGTCCGGCCTGAATATCATAGGCACCGTTGCCGCCGGATTCGAATCCGTAGACGCGGACGGCCTGGTCTTTCGTCAGGCCGGCTGACTTCGCCACGGCCGCATAGGCGCGCTTGAATTCGATTTCGCTTTTCGGCCGCTGCGGCGTGAACTGAAACTGTTCGGATGCATGCTGGAGAAAATCGCGGATCACCGGAATGGGACGGGACGGACGCTTCTCGGGCGTCGGCGCCGATGGATCTGCCGGCTTCGACGGTCCGCGATAAAGCGGCGGTTGGATCATGACATAATGATCGGCGTTCACCGGCTCGTTGTTGCGCCGGCGCGTGTTGCGTGTCCGCCGTTTCTCGCTGATCGCGCTCCAGTAAGCGCCGGCTTCGTGCTCGAAGCTTTCCCGCGCTGCGGTGTACTCGGTGAGCCGCCGTCGATAGTCGGCCATCTGCTGGGCGGTAACGGGCCGCGCCGGTGCCGCGCTGGTGGCCGGAACTGCCGGTGGTTGCGCGAAAGCACGATCGGCAAAGGACCCGAGAGCTGTGAGAGTCAGGACAGCCAGCAGGCGATAGCGGTTCCGGGAAGCGGACCAAGATCTGGCGGAGCGCCGGGGCACGGTCGTCAAAGCGCGGTGCCTTTCATCGCAATGCAGCAAAGGGCGCATGGTTGATCCGGTGCTTTGTGCGAATCGGCTCATACCAATGTCTAGCGTGGCGCGGCGAAACTGGGCACCGCTTTTGCTTTTCATCGGTGTTTTTCGCGACAAAATCCCGAACTCGCTTAAGACGCGAATGCCTTGCGCCGCAGGACTCGCATGGCCCGCCATGCAATGGGTTGACCGCGCGGCTTTGGGCGTTCACCTTCCTCGCCCAATTCGAGAAGAAACTGCAGGGAGAGAACATTGATGAAGACCGGATTGATAGCGACCTTCGCGGCGACCGCCATGTTGCTGGCCACGCCGTCTGCCCAGGCACAGCAATTCATCAACGTGCTGACCGGCGGCACGTCGGGCGTCTACTACCCGCTCGGCGTTGCGATCGGAAAGATCTACGGCGAGAAGATTCCGAGCGTGAAGACGCAGGTGCAGGCCACCAAGGCGTCGGTCGAGAACCTCAATTTGATCGAACAGGGCCGCGGCGAACTCGCATTCACGCTTGGCGATTCTCTGAAAGCCGCGGTCGAGGGCGACGAGGAAGCCGGTTTCAAGAAGAAGCTGACCAAGCTGCGCACGCTGGGCGCGATCTATCCGAACTACATCCAGATCGTCGCCACTGCCGATAGCGGCATCAAGACTCTGGCCGATCTCAAGGGCAAGACGCTGTCGGTCGGTGCGCCGAAATCGGGCACCGAGCTCAATTCGCGCGCCATCCTCAAGGCGGCCGGCATGAGCTACAGCGATCTCGGCAAGGTCGAGTATCTGCCGTTCGCCGAATCCGTCGATCTGATGAAGAACCGCCAACTCAATGCCACGCTGCAGTCGGCGGGCCTTGGCGTCGCGTCGCTGAAGGATCTGTCGAGTTCCTCGCCGATCAATGTTGTGGCGGTGCCGAAGGCCACCGTGGAGAAGATCGGCCCTCCGTTCGTGTCGGTGATCATTCCGGCCAACACCTACACCGGCCAGACGGCCGATGTGGAAACGGCGGCGGTGATCAACTATCTCGTCACCAGCTCGGCGGTGTCGGACGATCTTGCCTATCAGATGACCAAGCAGATCTTCGAGAATCTGCCCGAACTCGTGAATGCGCATGTCGCCGGCAAGAGCATCAAGCTGGAGACCGCCGCGGCGGGAAGTCCGGCGCCGCTGCATCCGGGTGCGATCCGCTACTACAAGGAAAAGGGAGTCCTGAAGTAAGCGTCTTGCGACAATTCATCTGAAGGATGGCCGGGCTTTGTCCCGGCCATCCCCATCTTGGCCCGGAAAAACAGGCGGGTTCACGCCGCGGGCTGGAGAAACTGCGCCACGGTTCGAGTGGCGCTGCATCGACAGAAGCGGGGAGAGCGATGCTGCAGGAATACGGAACGCAGGAGCATATCAACGTCGAGCTTGATAATTTCGAGCACGGCTTTCCGGATGGCTTCGGCCCCGGCTGGTGGGGCTATCTCGCTTATGCCATCGGCATCGCGTTCGCGACCTTCCAGATCATCATCGCTGCCTGGAACTTCCTGCCGAGTCAGGCGGTGCGTGGCATCCATGTCGGCTTCATCATTCTGTTGTCCTATGGTCTCGTCACCAACTTTACCGCGAAGAATGACTGGCAGCGGGCGATCGGCTGGGCGATCGGCGGCGTTGGTTTCTATTGCGGCCTCTATCAGTGGCTCTATTACGCCGACCTCGTGGCGCGCGACGGCGATCCGACCAATCTCGACCTCGTCATCGGCACCATTCTCGGGATTCTGATCTTCGACGGAACGCGGCGGCTGATGGGCGCGGCGCTGCCGATCATGTGCGGCGCGTGCCTGCTCTACTGGTTCTTCGGCCAGTATCTGCCCTCGCCCTTCAATCATCGCGGCTATGGCTACGATCAGATTATCACGCATCTGTCCTACGGCACCGAAGGCTTCTACGGCGTGCCGATCTATGTGTCGGCGACCTACATTTTCCTTTTCATTCTGTTCGGCTCCTTCCTTGAGCGCGCCGGCATGATCAAGCTGTTCACCGACGTCTCGCTCGGTGCGTTCGGTCGCACCCGCGGCGGCCCGGCCAAGGTCGCGGTGGTCGCTTCGGGCATGATGGGCACGATCTCCGGCTCCGGCGTCGCCAACGTCGTCACCGTCGGCCAGTTCACCATTCCGCTGATGATCAAGTTCGGTTACCGCCGCGCTTTCGCGGCCGGCGTCGAGGCCACCGCCTCGATGGGCGGGCAGATCATGCCGCCGGTGATGGGCGCGGTCGCCTTCATCATGGCCGAGACGCTCGGCGTCGACTACGCCGTGATCGTCAAGGCGGCGGTGATTCCGGCGATCCTCTATTTCGCCTCCGCGTTCTGGATGGTGCATCTGGAGGCCGGCAAGCACGGCCTCGTCGGCATGAAGAAGGAAGAGATTCCGAGCGCGATGAAGGCGCTGGTGAACGGCTGGTTCCTGGTGCTGCCGCTGATCGCGCTGATTTTCATGCTGTTCGAGGGCTTCACGCCGCTTTACGCCGGCAGCATGGGTCTCGCGCTGACCGTGGCGCTGATCCTCGGCGCCAGCATCGTTGCCGGCTTTCCGCATAAGGCGCTGCGCTACATCTTCTGGATCGGCCTTGCGCTCGTCGTCGGATCGCTGTTCCGCAACGGCAGCAATGTCGACATCCGTTATGTCGCGGCAATCGTCGGTGTGCTGGTTGCGATCTGCGCGATCACCCGCGGCGGCCGCGCGACGCTCGTCGCCTGCCGCGATTCGCTTGCCGACAGCGCCAAGTCCTCGCTCACGGTCGGCATGGCCTGCGCCATTGTCGGCGTGATCATCGGCATGATGACGCAGACCGGCGTCGGCACGGTGTTCGGAAGCTGGGTGATCGGCCTCGGCGAGCACAGCTTGTTCCTCGCGCTGATCCTGACCATGATCCTGTCGATTCTGCTCGGCACCGGCATTCCGACGATCCCGACCTACATCATCGTCGCCGCGCTTGCCGCGCCGGCGCTGTCGAAGCTCGATGTGCCGCTGATCGTCAGCCACATGTTCGCGTTCTACTACGGCATCATGGCGGACCTGTCGCCGCCGGTGGCGCTGGCGGCGTTCGCGGCCGCGCCGATCGCCAAGGAGAACCCGGACAAGATCGGTTGGGAGGCGATGCGCATCGCGCTTGCGGGCTATGTCATTCCGTTCATCGCGGTGTATTCGCCGGCCCTGATGCTGCAGACCGGCGATCCGATGGAAGCCAAGATCGGTTTCTACGGCGCGGTGATCTATGCCACGATCAAGGCGCTGATCGCGATCGGCCTGTTCGGCATGGTGGCGATCGGTTTCCTGTTCACGCGGATGTCGCTGCTGGAGCGGATCGTGGCTTTCATCGCCGCGCTGTTCCTGCTCGGCGAATTTCCCTACAGCGACGAGGTCGGTTTGGTGCTCGGGATCGTCTGCGTGCTTTGGCAGTGGCGCAAGCGGCCGGCGCCGGTCGTCGCCGCGGTGTAAGCAGGCCGAGGGGTGATGCGTGAGCCTGTGTCTCGCATCCGCCGGTGTGGTCAAGTCGCTCTCGGTGGCGGCCTTCATGCTGGCCTGGACCCACTCGATCGAGAAAATCGAGTGGCAGGAGGACTGGCGCGTCACGTCGCAGGGGCTTGAGATCGTCGAGGCCCGCGTCAAGGGATCGGGCGCGGGCATGGAGCCGCCGCCCGAAGCGCGTCTCAGCGATGGCTGGTTCCACTGGCAGCCAAAACTGGCGCCGTTGCCGCAGGTCGCGCTCGGCAATTCCGGGCTGGCGGGCGAATGGCGGATTTGCGCGGACGGCGCGTGCCGCACATTGTCCGATCTTCTCGGTCATCCAGTCGGCACTAACGTCACGGTGATGCGGGCGTGCGATCTGCCCGCGACCGAGCGGCTTCGGACTGGCGAGACCACGTCGAACGAACGGGCCGCGCGCGACGCCGATTTTTATGATCGCCGCGGACGTGAGCATGCTCTGGCCAAAGCCTATGACGAAGCGATCGCGGACTACAACGAGGCAATCCGGCTGCAGCCTCTCGCCGCGCATTTCTATCTCGATCGCGGCATGGCGTACCGGGCCAAGGGCGACCGGCCGCGCGCATTGGCCGATTTCACGCATGCGGTGCGTCTCGATCCTGCGCTCGAGATTGCGCTGGCGCAGCGTAAGGCGCTGGCCCTTGAGATAGAGCAACTCGGGGCGCGGATGCCGCGCTCGCAGAAGAGTGCGACGAAGTAACTATTTACGCAGATATCGTATCCGGCCACCTGTTGTGGATCAGGTCTCGTGCATCGATTTGTCCGAAGCCAAGCATCGGGCTTTGGGATAGGGCCCGTCTGCAAGTCGCCTGAATTTGCCGGCAAGCGGTGGTAAGATTGCGCCGTGCTGTCGCAACAATAAGAAACGTCGAGGAAATCCGCCTTCAGGAGATCGAGCGATGACCGACAATGCCGCCAGCCGTTATGCCGAACTGCATGCGCGTTCGTTGCGCGATCCGGAAGGGTTCTGGGGGGAGGCGGCGCGGGAGATCGACTGGATCGAGCCGGCGAAGAAGGTGTTCGATCCTTCCATGGGCCTTTACGGCCGCTGGTTCGCGGGCGGCGTGGTCAACACCTGCTACAATGCGCTCGATCGCCATGTGCTCGGCGGCCGCGCCAATCAGACGGCGCTGATTCACGATTCGCCGCTGACCAACACCGTCACCAAATTCACCTATGCCGAGCTGCTGGACGAAGTGAAGGCCTTCGCCGCGGTGATGCAGGATTTCGGTGTCGCCAAGGGCGACCGTGTCGTCATTTACATGCCGCTGGTGCCGGAAGCGATGATCGCGATGCTGGCCTGTGCCCGCATCGGCGCGATCCATTCGGTCGTGTTCGGCGGCTTCGCCGCCAAGGAGCTCGCGACCCGCATCGACGATGCCCAGCCCAAGCTGGTGCTGTCGGCGAGCTGCGGTCTCGAGCCCGGCCGCATCGTGCAATACAAGCCGCTGCTCGACGAGGCGATCAAGATCGCGAGCTTCAAGCCGCAATCCTGCATCATTCTGCAGCGGCCGCAGCAGGGTTGCGATCTGGTCAAGGGCCGCGACCATGACTGGAGCGAATTGTGCGCCAAGGCGATGGCCGCGAAGAAGTTCGCTGACTGCGTGCCGGTGCTGGCGACCGATCCGCTCTACATTCTCTACACCTCCGGCACCACCGGCGTTCCGAAAGGCGTGGTGCGCGACAATGGCGGGCATCTGGTCGCGATCAAATGGTCGATGTTCAACCTCTATGGCGTGAAGCCGGGCGAGGTGTGGTGGTGCGGCTCGGATATCGGCTGGGTGGTTGGCCACAGCTACATCATCTACGGCCCGCTGTTCCATGGCGCCACTTCGATCATGTACGAGGGCAAGCCGATCGGCACGCCGGATGCGGGCGCGTTCTGGCGCGTGATTTCGCAGCACAAGGCGGTGGCGTTCTTCACCGCGCCGACCGCGTTTCGTGCGATCAAGAAGGAAGATCCGGACGGCAGCTTTATCCGCAAATATGATCTGTCGAGTTTCCGCACCTTGTTCCTGGCGGGCGAGCGCGCCGATCCGCCGACCGTGGAATGGGCGGAGAAGCACCTGCAGCGGCCGGTGATCGATCACTGGTGGCAGACCGAGACCGGCTGGTGCATCGCCGGCAATCCGGTCGGCCTCGGCGCGCTTCCGGTCAAGCACGGCTCGCCCACGGTGGCGATGCCCGGCTATCAGGTCGATATCGTCGATGAAGCCTCGAAGCCGGTCCCCGCCAACAAAATGGGTTCGATCGTGATCAAGCTGCCTTTGCCGCCCGGCTGTCTGCCGACGCTGTGGCAGCAGGACGAGCGCTGCAAGGAGGCCTATTTCACCGAATTCCCCGGTTACTACAAAACCTCGGATGCCGGTTATAAGGATGACGACGGTTATATTTTCGTGATGGGCCGCACCGACGACATCATCAATGTCGCGGGCCATCGGCTCTCCACCGGCGGCATGGAGGAAATTCTCGCCTCGCATCCCGATGTCGCCGAATGCGCCGTGCTCGGCATCAAGGATGCGGTGAAGGGCGAAATCCCCTGCGGTCTCATCGTGCTCAAGGCGGGGGTCAGCAAATCCCCGAGCGAGATCGAGCGCGATGTGGTGGCGCTGGTGCGCGAAAAACTCGGCCCGGTGGCGGCGTTCAAGCTGGCGGTCACGGTCGGCCGGCTGCCCAAGACCCGCTCGGGCAAGATCCTGCGCGGAACCATCAAGAAGATTGCCGATGGCGATTCGTGGACGATGCCTGCTACCATCGAGGACCCCAAGGCGCTCGACGAGATCAAGAGCGCATTGGAGGGTCGCTTGTGACAGAGGAGAATCGTCATGGATGAAGAGACCTTCAACATCAGCATGAGGAAATTCCTCAAAAAAGTCGGAGTCACCAGCCAGCAGGAGATCGAAAAGGCCATCCGCGCCGGCCTCGCGAACGGCCGTCTGAAGGGCGACGAGAAGCTCCCGGCCAAGATGGTTCTGACCATCGGCGGGGTGGATCTGACCTTCGCGGT
>MKUJ01000005.1:20386-29769 GCA_001897755.1 Afipia sp. 64-13 | reverse complement strand
TCTGGCCGGGTGCGCGCAGCTCAGTCAGGAGACATCGGCGAGCGCGCAGCCGGCTCCTGCGGTCGACGACGATGCCTATTGCCGCGCCAATGCCGGCGTGCCCGGCTCGTCCGCTTATGTCGCGTGCCGCAAGAATCGCGATGTCGCGGCGGTGCGCGGCAGTTCGGATGCAAGGCTTGAACGCGCGCACAGGAATCTCGCCGAGGACATGCTCAACCGGCGCTGACCCTGTGGCGGATACGAGCGACAGGCCGCGCCGCTCACGCCTGTTCTGCAAAACGTGATGTAACAAACCGGCCGTTTTTGCGTATAGGCAATGACTGCACGGACCCTGCGGAATGGCCGCAAGACGGCGTGCCGCAGCGGAAGCAGGAGATCATGATTTTCAGCGGGAATCGTATGGGCCGGATCGTGCTGGCCGGCTTGATCGGTGCGGCCATCATGTTGCCGGCTTCGCTGGCTTCGGCGCAGGCCGTCGATCCGACCTCCCGCGAAAGCGTGCTGCGCGATCCGCATATGCCGGTGCTGGGCAACCCGAACGGCGATATCACTATCGTCGAATATTACGACTACCAGTGCCCGTACTGCAAAAAGGTCTCGTCCGATCTCGACAAGGTGGTGAAAGAGGATGGCCGCATTCGCCTGATCCTCAAGGACTGGCCGATTCTCGGCAGTCCGTCGCCTTATGCGGCGCGGCTGGTGCTCGCGACCAAATATCAGGGTAAATACGAAGCGGCGCATTATGCGCTGATCGGCAAGATTGGCCGCCTCACCGAAAGCGTGATCGAGGAGACGCTGGCAGGCGCCGGTATCGATGTCGCCAAGGCCAAGAGCGACCTCGAAAATCACAAGACCGAGATCGAGGCGCTGCTCGGGCGCAACAATGCGCAGGCCGAGGCCTTCGGCTTTCAGGGCACGCCGTCATTCATTGTCGGGACGTTCCGGATTCCCACCACGCTGACGGCGGAGCAGTTCAAGCTCGCGATTGCCGATGCCCGCGCCAGAGCCAAGGCGGACAAGGCAAAAAAATAAGGCCGGCAGCAACGCCGGCCAATAATCGTTCGCTGATTTTTCCTGAGCTTTGGCGGACCAGGCGCGCGCCATCGGCGCGCGTCCTGTCGTCCGCGAGCGATTAATCCTCGTCGTCGTGCTTTTTGCCGCCAATCGTCTTCAGCTTGGCGAACACCGCATCGACATCCATGTCGTCGCGATCGCGGTCAGTCGTGCCGGTCTGCTGTTCCGCCTCGCGGCGTGCGGTGGTCTCGGACGCCGGCAGCAGCGTTGCGCCGCCATATTGCTGCGCGGCAGGCTTTTCCTTGGCCGCGCGCTGCACCTCGAAGTCGAGCTCGATCTGCGAGCATAGGCCCAGCGTCACCGGATCCATCGGCGTCAGGGTCGAGGCGTTCCAGTGGGTGCGCTCGCGCACGCTGGCGATCGTCGTCTTGGTGGTGCCGACAAGCCGCATGATCTGGCTGTCCTTGAGCTCGGGATGGTTACGCACCAGCCAGAGGATCGCGCTCGGGCGTTCGTGGCGGCGCGATACCGGGGTGTAGCGCGGGCCCTTCTTCTTGGCCGCGGTCGGCAGCACCACCTTGGATTCGGCGAGCTTGAGACGATAGTTCGGGTCGTTCTCGCCGCGCTCGATCTCTTCGCGGGTGAGCTGGCCGGTGGAGATCGGATCCATGCCCTTGATGCCCTGGGCCGCGTCGCCGTCGGCGATGGCCCGGATTTCCAGCGGATGCATCTTGGTGAATTCAGCAACCTGGTCGAACGACAGAGCGGTATTGTCGACCAGCCAGACGGCCGTCGCTTTCGGCATCAGCGGTGCGTTGCTCATGGCAAATCTCCTTTGCGCTTCGCCCGCCTTTTGAGGGGCGAAGCCGTCTGGTCATCGGCGATGACGGGAATTGACCCTATATAATCCGGCGGGGGTCGGCCGTGCAATGGGTTCGCCCTTGACAGGATGGGGAGGGCAGTCCCAAGTCCTTTCAAGCTTCGACCCTGTCAATTCGCTGCCAGATCGCCCAGATTCGTCCTATCCGGCGAGATTCCGGTTCAAAATGACCCAAGAAACGCAAAAACCCTCGCTTTCCATCGTGCTTTGTTCCCCCCGCGGCTTCTGCGCCGGGGTGGTGCGGGCTATCGATACCGTTGAACGCGCCCTCAAGCTGTACGGCGCGCCGGTCTACGTCCGTCACGAAATCGTGCATAACCGCTATGTGGTGGAAAGCCTGCGGGAAAAAGGCGCGATTTTCGTCTCGGAACTCAACGAGATCCCGCAGACCGACGCGCCGGTGGTGTTTTCCGCCCATGGCGTGCCGAAAGCGATTCCGAGCGAAGCCGACAAGCGTAATTTCTTCACGCTGGACGCCACCTGTCCGCTGGTCACCAAGGTCCACCGCGAGGCGGCGATCCACTTCAAGCGCGGCCGCGAGATCATCCTGATCGGCCATGCCGGCCATCCGGAGGTGGTGGGAACCCTCGGCCAGTTGCCGAAGGGCGCTGTGGTGCTGATCGAGACCATGGAAGCCGCGCGCACCTTCCAGCCGAGGGACGCCTCCAAGCTCGCTTTCGTCACCCAGACCACGCTGTCGATCGACGACACCAAGGAAATCGTCGCGGTGCTCAAGGAGCGCTTCCCCAATATCGACGGTCCGCACAAGGAAGATATCTGCTACGCAACCACCAATCGCCAGCTTGCGGTGAAGAAGGTGGCGCCGAATGTCGATGCCATGATCGTGGTCGGCTCGCCGAACTCGTCCAACTCGCAGCGCCTGCGCGAAGTGGCCGAGCGTGAGGGCTGCAGCGTATCGGTGCTGGTGCAGCGCGCGTCCGAACTCGACTGGTCGAAATTCGAAGGTGTCAGGCGGCTTGGCATCACTGCGGGCGCCTCGGCGCCGGAGGTGATCGTCGAGGAGATCATGGATGCCTTCGCCGAACACTATAAGCTGAGCGTGGAGACGGTGTCCGCCGCGGAGGAAAACGAATTCTTCCCGCTGCCCCGGCCGTTGCGGCACGAAACCGCGGCGGAGTAAGCCGCGATGGCGGTTTACACCGACGTCGCCGCCGAAGAGCTTGCGGAGTTCCTGTCACGCTACGACATCGGCGAATTGCTCTCCTACAAGGGCATCGCCGAAGGAGTCGAGAACTCCAATTTTCTGCTGCATACCGGCAAGGGGCACTTCTTCCTCACGCTGTATGAAAAGCGGGTGGCGAAAGGCGACCTGCCGTTTTTTCTCGGCCTGATGGCGCACCTTGCCGCGCATGGCATCCGCTGCCCGCAGCCGGTTGCGACCAGAGCGGGCGACGTCCTCGGCACGCTGGCCGGCCGCCCGGCCGCGATCATCGATTTTCTTGAAGGCATGTGGCCGCGGCGGCCGAACGTCGCGCATTGCGCCGCGATCGGCGAGGCGCTGGCGCGGTTGCATCTGGCCGGCGGCGATTTTGCGATGACACGTCCTAACGCGCTGTCGGTGGCAGGCTGGCGGCCGTTGTTCGATGTTGCGGCTTCGCGCGCCGATCAGGTGCAGCCGGGGCTGCGCGAATTCCTCGGCGCAGAGCTTGATCATCTGGAGGCCGGCTGGCCGCAGGATCTGCCGCGCGGCATCATCCATGCCGATCTGTTCCCGGACAATGCGCTTTTTCTCGGCGAGAAACTGTCCGGGCTGATCGACTTCTATTTCGCCTGCAACGATCTGCTGGCCTATGACGTCGCGATCTGCCTCAACGCCTGGTGCTTCGAGATCGATCACGCCTTCAACGTCACCAAGGCACGTGCTTTCCTTGGTGCCTATGAGAGGGTGCGCAAGCTGTCCGAAGGCGAGCGTCAGGCCTTGCCGCTGCTGGCGCGCGGCGCGGCGATGCGCTTTCTGCTGACGCGCCTGGTCGACTGGCTGAACGTGCCGCCGGGCGCGCTGGTCAAGCCGAAGGACCCGCTCGAATATGTCCGCAAGCTGCGGTTTCACCAGGGCGTCAAGGGTGTCGGCGATTACGGTCTTGCAATGTCGGGACATGTGGCGTGAGCGAAGCGGCGCGGCCTCATGTCACGATCTTCACCGATGGTGCCTGTTCGGGAAATCCGGGGCCCGGCGGGTGGGGCGCGATCCTTCGCTTCGGCGATCTCGAGAAAGAACTGAGGGGCGGAGAGAACCCCACCACCAACAACCGCATGGAACTGCTTGCGGCGATTTCCGCACTGGAGGCGCTGAAGCGGCCTGCCGTGGTCGATCTCACCACCGACAGCCAGTATGTGCGCCAGGGCATCACCGGCTGGATCCACAACTGGAAAAGAAACGGCTGGCGCACCGCCGATAAAAAACCGGTGAAGAATGCCGATCTGTGGCAGCGGCTCGAGGCCGCGCTCAAGCCGCACGAGGTGCGCTGGCACTGGATCAAGGGCCACGCCGGCCACGCGGAGAACGAGCGGGCCGATCAACTGGCGCGAGACGGGCTGGCGGAAAACCGCGGCTGAGTTCTCGGCAACGATGCAAACAAAATGCCCGGCGCGAAGCCGGGCATGATCTGTCATGGCAGAATGAACTGACGATCAGAGCTGTGACAGCAAGGTGTCGCCGCCGGAGACCTCGACCTTGCCGGGGTTGGCCTCGAGGTTGAATGTCTTCACCACGCCGTCGTCGACCAGCATCGAATAACGCTTCGAGCGGATGCCGAGACCGTGGCCGGAGCCGTCGAATTCAAGACCCAGCGCCTTGGTGAACTCGGCATTGCCGTCGGCGAGATACACCGCTTCATCCTTCATGTCGGTGTCGCGTTTCCAGGCCTTCATCACGAACACGTCGTTCACCGCGACGACGGCGATGGTGTCGATGCCCTTGGCCTTGATGGCCGCCGCGTTCTGGAAAACGCTCGGCATATGCATCTTGTGGCAGGTGCCGGTATAGGCGCCGGGGACGGCAAACAGCGCGACCTTCTTGCCTTTGAAGATCTCGTCGGTGGTGCGGGTCTTCGGACCCTCGTCGGTCATCACCGTGAACTTGGCTTCAGGCAGGCGGTCGCCAACTTTAATGGTCATTTCTATCTCCTTGGATCAATGCAGGTGTTCTAGAGGCTTTTGGGACGTGATGAAACGATAACCTACCTCGTCGTTTCGCGGGCAGGCCGGACGGGGCTTTGTCGCGTCAATCCAGATTGACGTTGAATTCGTAGGCGCGGCCGTTGCCGCCCACCAGCGTGAATTTCAGCGCCGCTCCGGCCGGATCGGTGCCTGCCGGCACGCCGTCGAGATCGAAAGCGAAGCGCTGCACGTTGTGCGGTTCGTGCTTGAGCAATTTGGGTACCGGAAGCGCCCAGTCCGGCGTCGGACCTTCGACGAACAGGCCGACGTCCTTGGCATCCGGCGCGGTGACGTCGACATGCACGGTCTTGGCGCCGCTGCGCTTGACGTCGCGGATGGTGAGCGGCGTGGGATCGCCGATATTGGCGGGCTTGGGCACGGTGTCGAGCGCGGCTGCGAGCGCGCTGTCCTCGGTGCTGGCGACGCTGACGAACGGCAGTTCGAGATCTGCTTCCATCGGAACGCAGAGCTTCTCGCAGATCGCGTAGCTGACATGCGCGCGCAGCGTCATCGGCTTGTCGGGATTCTTCACCACGATGCGTAGCGGCACCACCACCTGCTCCCGATAGCCGAGCGAGAAACCGCCGGAGCCATCGGGAAATTTTTTCGGTGCGGGCCACAGCACGTTCACCGCTTCGACATTGTCGGATTTGGAGAAATCGAAACGTGGCGGCACGCCGGAATCCCCCGGCGTGCGCCAATAGGTCTTCCAGCCCGGATCGAGCTTGAAGCCGATCCCGCCCAGCAACACGCCGCCGTTGCGCGAGCCGGCGAGCAGGCGCACGGAAGCATGCCCTTCCGTCACCCAGGGCGAGGCATCCTGCGCCTGCGATGTCGCGGGAGCGAAAGAGATGAGCGCCGCAGCCGCCAAAAGATGAAGAAAAGAACGGGGAACAATGTGATCCATGTGAGCGTCTTTACAGTCTGGGACGGCGCCAGGCCATTGAATTGGCTGTGATTGCAGGCGAGACAGATCGAAGCAGCTTGATTGATGGAGTTGGCACCCAATATCAGTCTGGGGCAAGATAAGAGACTCAGTTGATGGTCAAAAATCGGGCGCCGAAGATGAAATCACCTCACGGCGACATGCACCAACCGGCGGATGCAGAGACGGCTGCGACTTATCTCGACGGCCAGCTTCTGGTGGCGATGCCGGTGATGGATGACGAGCGTTTCGCGCGTTCGGTCATCTATATCTGCGCGCATTCCGCGGACGGCGCGATGGGCATCATCGTCAATCGTCCTGCGGGCACCGTCGACTTCCCGCAACTTTTGGTCCAGCTCGAGATCATCGACAGGGAAGGCGAGATCAAGCTGCCCGAGCATGCCGAGCACATGAAGGTGCTGCGCGGCGGGCCGGTCGATACCGGGCGTGGCTTTGTGCTGCATTCGAGCGATTTTTCGATCGAGGATGCGACGCTGCCGATCGACGAGAAGATCAGCCTTACGGCGACGCTCGACATTCTCAAGGCGATCGCCACCGGCACCGGACCCAAGCACGCCATCCTGGCGCTGGGCTATGCCGGATGGGCGCCTGGACAGCTCGAGAACGAAATCCAGCATAATGGCTGGCTGCACTGTCCTGCCGATGCGGATCTGGTGTTCGGAAGCGACACCGAAGACAAATACCAGCGCGCGCTGAGCAAGATCGGCATCGATATCGGAATGCTGTCGGGCGCCGCAGGCCACGCCTGATCGCGGCGGCAACGCAAAAACGGTGCGCTTACGCGAGCCGGCGTTTGTGACGTCGGTCCTGTTCACGCCGTTATGCGGCCATTATTCCTGGGTGGCGACCGCACCGGGCCGCTTCAACCCCAGGGTGCGGCGGATCTTGGTGGGCTCCGCCCGGTCGCCGGTCAGCAGCCGGGTCGCGGCTTCGGCGTCCATCGGCTCGCCGAAAGCAAAGCCCTGCGCGAACTCGCATCCCAGTTGATAGAGCTCGACCGCGTCCGAATCGGTCTCGGCCCCTTCGGCCACGACTTCCATGCCGAGATCGTGCGCCATCGCCACGATCGATTTCAGCAGCACGGGCCGGCCACCATTGCGCGTCGCGCGGACGAACGACTGGTCGATCTTGATAGTGTCGAACGGGAAACGTTGCAGATAGGCCAGCGAGGAATGGCCGGTGCCGAAATCGTCCAGCGATAGGCCGACGCCGAGTTCGCGAACCCGCTGCAGCATCTGGGCGGCGTGTTCGGGGTTCTCCATCACCAGGGATTCGGTCAGCTCCAGCTTGAGCGAGCCGCGCATCACCGCCGAGCGTGACAGCACGCCGCGAATGTCGTGGATCAGATCGTGCCGCAGCAACTGGCGCGAGGAGACATTGACGCTGGCGAAGACGGGGGCGCGTGCGCGCGCCGCGCGCTGCCACTGGCTGAGCTGCTTGGCCGTGGTGTCCATGACAAACAGGCCAAGATCGATAATCAGGCCGATTTCCTCGGCGATGGAAATGAACTCGCTCGGCGACATGCGCCCGAGTTTGGGATGATCCCAGCGCGCCAGCGCCTCGAAGCCGGCGACGGAGCGGTCCTCCAGCCGCACGATCGGCTGATACAGGATAGTGATCTCCTGGCGCTCGATCGCGCGGCGCAATTCCGACTCCAGCGTCAGGCGGTCGGTCTTGCGGGCGCGCATCGCCGGTTTGTAGACATCGATGCGATCGCCGCCGATGCGCTTAGAATAGTACATCGCAAGCTCGGCATCCTTGATGAGCTCATCGGTCAGCGGCGCCTGCGGATCGCTGAGTGCCAGACCGATCGAGGCGGTGAGGAAAATCTCCCGCTCGTTGAAGGCAATCGGCGCGCGGATGGCCTTGCGGATGGTTTCGGCCAGAGCGGTGATCTTGGCGGGCTCGTGCTCGGAGGTCAGCAGCAAGCCGAACTGATCGCCGGCAAGGCGCGCCAGCGTGTCCTGCGGCTTGAGAATGCGGCCCAGCCGCCGGGCCAGCGTCAGCAGAATGGAATCGCCGACCACGATGCCGACCGAGTCGTTGACCTGCTTGAAGCGGTCGAGGTCGATCACCATTACGGTGGGGCGCAGCGCCGGTGTCGATTTGACGAAGGCGGCGACCGCGTTGAGACGGTCGATGAAGAGCTGGCGGTTCGGCAGGCCGGTGAGGTTGTCGTGCACCGAATCGTGCAGCAGGCGTTCCTCGGAGTTCTTCAGCTCTGTGACGTCGGAGAGGGTGCCGACCACGCGCGCGACTTCGCCGTCGGAGCCGACCACGGGGCGCGCCTTCAGCGCGAACCAGACGAAATGCCCGTCCGGTGTGCGCAGCCGGAAATCCTGCATCAGGCGGCCGCGGCGCTGGTCGAGTACGCTGTCGAGCGCGGCGCGGAAGCGATCCTGATCGAGCGGATGCAGCACCTCCAGCCACTTCGCCGCCGGGCCTTCCAGCGCGCCGCGCTTGAGGCCGAGCAGGCTCTCGGTTTCCGGGCTGGTGAACACCTTGTCGGCCGAGACGTCCCAATCCCAGATCAGGTCGCCCGAGCCGGTCAGCGCCAGCGCGCGGCGCTCGACATCGGAGACCACGCCGTTGGTGGCGCCGCCGCCGGCGAAAGCGTGCTGCATCACCGTGAAGCCGATCAGCATCACGATCAGCACGAGGCCGCCGAGCAGCGCCGGGCCGACGATGTCGTTGGTGACGGCGCCGGTCACGGTCATGCCGGCGGCGATCACCCAGACCAGGAACAGGAACCAGGTCGGGATCAGCAGCACCGCGCGGTCGAAGCCCTGGGTCGACAGATAGACGATCAGGGCGAAGCCGAAGCCGGCGATCAGGAACAGCGAGATGCGCGCGATGCCGGAGGCGACGGCGGGATCGAACAGAGCGAGCGCCACCAGCGCGCCGAGGAAGGCCAGCCAGCCGATGGTGATGTGCGAATATCGTACGTGCCAGCGCGACAGATTGAGATAGGCGAACACGAACACCAGCAGCGTCGCCGCCAGCATGGCTTCGCCCGAGGCGCGCCAGACCCGCTCGGCGTCGATCGACATATCGAACACCTTGCCCCAGAAGCCGAAGTCGACGCCGATATAGACCAGCACCGCCCAGGCGAGTGCGGCGGCCGCCGGGAACATGATGCTGCCCTTGACCACGAACAGGATGGTCAGCACCAGCGCCAGCAGACCGGAGATGCCGATCACGATGCCCTGATACAGGGTGAAGGAGTTGACCTTGTCCTTATAGGCTTCCGGTTCCCACAGATAGAATTGCGGCACCTTGTCGGTGCGCAGTTCGACGACGTAGGTCACCACGGCGCCGGGATCGAGGGTGAGGCGGAAGATATCGGCGGTGGCGCTGTCCTGC
>MKUJ01000005.1:0-20375 GCA_001897755.1 Afipia sp. 64-13 | reverse complement strand
GCGACAGGCCGAGATCGGGCCACAGCAGCCCGGAGGAGACGATGCGATAATGCGGAACCACGATCAGGCGGTCGAGCTGATCGTCGGTGTTGTTGGTGAGCGCGAACACCACCCAATTGTGACCGCCCTCGCGGGCGCGCACCTCGATGCGGCGCACGATGCCGTCTGTGCCCGGCGCGGTGGAGACCTGGATGCGGTCGGTGTCGCTGCGCTGGAATTCGAGAATGCCGGTGAGATCGATCGCGGGCGCGTCGGTGCGCACGCTCACCGCGTCAAGCGCGCGCGCCGGCGTCGCGGCAAACGCCAGGAAGCTCAACGCCAACAGCGCGAAGCATCTGATCGATCGCAATGTCAGTCTCCGCGTTCGCTAGGCGAGGATCACCTCGGCGGGAACGCGATAAATGCCACGAATGGCAGATGAATCAAAGAGTTTAAGCCTGTCCGGGACGGTTAAACCTTGTTCGCGGAGCCGACCGTGAGCACAATTTTGCCAATATGTTGGCTGGTCTCCATCCGGGCATGGGCCTTGCCGGCATCTTGCAGCGCAAAGGAGCTGTCGATCAGCGGCTTGACCTTGCCTGCCGCGATCCACGGCAGAACGGTCGTCTCGATGGCCTTCACCATCGCCGCCTTGTCGGCGGCCGAGCGGGGCCGCAGCGTCGAGCCGGTGTGGGTGAGACGCTTCATCATCAGCTTGCCGAAATTGGCCGTGGCCTTGGGGCCGCCGAGAAATGCGATCTGCACGATGCGGCCTTCGGTGGCGGCCGCGTCATAGTTGCGATCGACATAGTCGCCGCCGACCATGTCGAGGATCACGTTGGCGCCTTCGCCGCCCGTCGCGGCCTTTGCCTCGGCGACGAAATCCTGCGTCTTGTAGTTGATCGCGACATCGGCCCCGAGCTTGAGGCAGGCGTCGCATTTATCCTGCGAGCCGACGGTGACGATCACCTTGGCGCCAAACGCCTTCGCCATCTGGATCGCGGTGGTGCCGATGCCGGAGGAGCCGCCATGGACCAGCAGCGTTTCGCCGGGCTTGAGGGCGCAGCGCTCGAACACGTTGTGCCAGACCGTCATCACGGTTTCGGGAAGCGTTGCCGCCTCGCTCATCGACAGGTTCGGCGGAATGGTCATGGCGTGAAGATCGGGTGCCACGCAATATTCAGCATAGCCGCCGCCGGAGGTCAACGACATCACCTTGTCGCCGATCTTGTGCTTGGTGGCCTTGGCGCCGACCGCCACCACTTCGCCCGCGATCTCGAGACCCGGCAGATCGCTCGCGCCCGGAGGCACCGGATATTTCCCCATGCGCTGCAGGACGTCGGGGCGATTGACGCCGGCGGCCTCGACCTTGACCAGGATTTCATCGGGAGCGGGGACCGGCACCGCGCGCTGCTCGGGCACCAGCACGTCGGGACCGCCGGGCTGGCTGATGGCAATGACGGTCATGTGGGAGGGCAGCTTGGTCATGATGGGGTCCCTGCGATGATTAAGCGGAGGCCGGGCGCGGCGGGTCTGTTGCAGGTTGGCTTAATCAGACCGGCTGGCGCTGGCAACCGCTTGTTTGTTGGCGCTGTTCCGAATTTGCTACGCTGATCGTGGTGCAAACGGTTCGGAGGATGGGATGGCGATCGACGATGAGGATAAACCGCGGCGCAAGATCGGTCATGAGATCGGACAGGATCTGTCGTTGCTCTCGGTCGAGGATCTGAACGAGCGGATCGTGCTGCTTACCGCCGAGGTCGAGCGTTTGAAAACCGAGATGGCGAAGAAGCGCGCCTCGCGCGAAGCGGCCAACAATGTGTTCAAAACGTGATGCGGGGCGAGACGCGGTTTGGCAAACAAACGTTAAAGAAAACGCTTCATTTACACGGTATTAAGCTTTCGCGTTTATGACTCGACTGTCCTTGTTCTGGACACCGAGTGGCTCCTGTCCACTCTGTTTGACGCCTCCCTGTTATCAACTTTCAAAAGCCGCCGTTTTCGGCGGCTCTTTTTTTGTTGTCATGGTGCAGAACGCGGAAACCATATCGCCACATCCGTGCCAAGACCGCTGGACTCTGCGCCCCGCCCGCGCAATGATTTGTTCATCATAAGAAATCCAGCGTAACAGTGGGCGTGAGGCGTTAACCATGTCGGATCAGTCATTGGCAGAAAAAAGTCTTGTTCTGCTGGGCGAGCGCTTGACGAGTTCTCCCGCTTTCAGCGCACTGTTTCGTGAAGGCATGGACATGGTCGAGGAGACCGCCGCCTATCTCGATGGCGATGGTCGCGCCGAGGCCAAGGCGCTCGATCGGCCGGCCAGCCTGGCCTACGCTACCGAAAGCATGCGCCTGACTACGCGCCTGATGCAGCTTGCCTCGTGGCTGTTGCTGCATCGCGCGGTGAAGGAAGGCGAGATGACCCTCGGTCAGGCCAATCGCGAGAAGACCAAGGTCAAGCTGACCGCGGCCGAGCCCGGCGCGCCGGACCTGCTCGAAAAGCTGCCGCCGACCTTGCAGGATCTGATCGCGCGCTCGGTGGCGCTGCAGGACAAGGTGCGGCGGCTCGATGTCACGATTCATACGGCGCCGGGCGAGGGAATGCCGGCAGGCAATCCGCTGATGCCGCAACTCGATATGCTCAAAGCCGCGTTCGAGCGTTGATCGCCGTCGCGGGTGAGGCCTGTCGGCGGCGGTATTGCCGCGCACGGGAGCGGACACCGGCTCGAACGATCAGACATCCGTCCGAACAAGACGTCTTTCCAAACAAGACATCCCTCCAAACAAAAAGCCCCGGCATGGCCGGGGCTTTTTCGTCAGCGGAGGGTTCGGGCGATCACTTCTTGAGGAAGCCCGAGAACTTCTTCTGGAAGCGCGAGACGCGGCCGCCGCGATCGAGGATCTGCTGGGTGCCGCCGGTCCAGGCCGGGTGCGACTTCGAGTCGATGTCGAGGTTCAGCGTGTCGCCGTCCTTGCCATAGGTCGAGCGGGTCATGTACTCGGTCCCGTCCGTCATAACGACCTTAATCGTATGATAATCCGGGTGAATTTCGGGTTTCATGGCAAATCCTTCGGCGCCGGGCGCCCTGCTGGTCGATGATTTCGGGACGAATTTGGCCGGTCTATATCGCACGGCGGCACCAGAGACAAGCGTTGCCGCCGGATTTGCCAGAGGGGCCGGCGGGGCCTATCTGGAGGGCACAATCGAGGATCGGATTTCATGAGCGTGGTGGAACGGGTCAGGAACCAGGCGGGTGAGGCCGCCACGGCGTCCGCGGCTGGGCCGGATGCGGGCCATGCGGCGTCCTCCGGGTCTTCGCCCTCTGGAACTCCCGACGGCGCCCGGCGGCGCGGCCTGCGGCTGAAGCCGCTGCTGGCGCTTGCGCCCTATGTGGCGCGTTATCGCGGTCAGGCTTTCGGCGCGCTGATCGCGCTGATCGTGGCGTCGCTGGCGACGCTTGCGGTGCCGCTCGCCGTGCGGCGGATGATCGATTTCGGTTTCAGCCCCGAAGGCGTGGCGCTGATCAACAACTACTTCGGCGTGATGATCGGCGTGGTCGCCGTGCTCGCGCTGGCCAGCGCCTCGCGCTACTATCTCGTGATCACGCTCGGCGAGCGCATCGTCGCCGATCTGCGGCGCGATGTGTTCAATCATCTGATCTCGCTGTCGCCGTCCTTCTTCGACACCGCGCATAGCGGCGAACTGGTGTCGCGTCTCACCGCCGACACCACGCAGATCAAGTCGGCGGTCGGCGCGTCGGTCTCGGTCGCATTGCGCAACCTGGTGCTGTTTCTCGGCGCCTCCGCGATGATGGTGGTGACCAGCCCGAAACTCTCCGGTTTCGTGCTGGCCGTGATTCCGCTGATCGTGTTGCCGCTGGTGGCGTTCGGCCGCCGGGTGCGGGTGCTGTCGCGCGGCGCGCAGGATACGCTGGCCGATGCTTCCTCTTACGCCTCCGAACTGATCGGCGCGATCCGTACGCTGCAGGCCTTCACCAACGAGCCGTTGGCGCGGACGCGGTTCGGCGTCGAGGTAGTGCGCGCTTTCGATGCCGCCAAGGCATCGACGCGGGCGCGGGCCTATCTCACCGCCGTCGTCATCTTCCTGGTGTTCGCCAGCGTGGTCGCGATCCTCTGGGTCGGTTCGCATGACGTGCTGATCGGCGAGATCAGCGCCGGTCGCCTTGGCCAGTTCGTGCTCTATGCCGCTTTCGCCGCCGGCGGGCTCGGCGAGCTCAGCCAGGTCTGGGGCGAGATTTCGCAGGCCTCGGGTGCCGCGGAACGGCTGTTCGAGATCCTGAATGTGAAGTCCGACATTGCCGCACCGACGCATCCGCGCGCGTTGCCTTCGCCGGCGCGCGGCGATGTCACTTTCGAGAATATCCGTTTTGCCTATCCGACCCGGCCCAATGCGCCGGTGCTTGACGATGTTTCACTCTCGGTCCGGGCCGGTGAGAAGATCGCGATCGTCGGTCCGTCCGGCGCCGGCAAGAGCACGCTGTTCCATCTGCTGCTGCGCTTCTACGATCCGGCGAGCGGATCGATCACCTTCGACGGCGTTCCGATCAGGGACGCCGATCCGCGCGACGTGCGCAGCCGTATCGCGCTGGTGCCGCAGGACGCCACGGTGTTCGCGGCCAGCGCGCGCGACAATATCCGGTTTGGCCGGCCGGATGCGTCCGATGCCGAGGTCGAGCGCGCGGCGGAGCAGGCTCACGCCACCGAATTCATCACCCGCATGCCAGGCGGTTTCGAGACCCAGCTCGGCGAACGCGGCGTCACGCTGTCCGGCGGCCAGCGCCAGCGCATCGCCATCGCGCGCGCGATCCTGCGCGATGCGCCGCTGCTGCTGCTGGACGAGGCGACTTCCGCGCTCGATGCCGAAAGCGAAACGCTGGTGCAGACCGCGCTGGAAGATCTAATGCAGCAGCGCACCACGCTGGTGATCGCCCATCGGCTGGCGACGGTGCTGTCCTGCGATCGTATTCTGGTGATGGATCATGGCCGGATCGTCGAGCAGGGGACGCATGCGTCGCTGGTCGCGGAAAATGGGCTCTATGCTCGCCTTGCGCGCCTGCAGTTCGAGGGCATCTAGCCCGCCTTTAACCGGATGCGCATTTCCCGGCGTGTTGGCATCTTTCTCATGCCACGCATGAGCAGCCGCAAAACCCGCTGAATCTTTTCGAGATCGCTATTGATTGCGATCAACGCGCCGCGGGGCAGCCGCTCTAAAAGATATATTGACAATGAATGTTTTAGGGCGGAGAGTTGAAGCCATGGCAGGGCACCGAGGCGCTGCCGGCAATCGGCATGAGGCGCGGATCTGGTCGCGACCGCCCCGCCGGTCAGGCAAATCCGCGACCAAGGAAATAACTCCATGGCACAGGCCCAAGACGCGCCAACCGTGAATCAGATCGACGTTCGCAGTCTCGTTCCGGCCCAGCGGCATCAGAAGATTTTCCAGCTCGTCGACGAACTTGCGCCGGGTGCGTCGTTCATCCTCGTCAATGATCACGATCCCAAGCCGCTCTACTATCAGCTTGAGGCTGAGTATCCGAACGCGTTTTCCTGGACCTATCTCGAGAAGGGCCCGTCGGTATGGCGGGTCGAGATCGGGCGTCTGCAAAAGGCGGCCTGAGCGACGAAAGCTGGCGTGGGCTGTCTGCCGCCCACGCCAGATCCGGAAGAAGGAGCAAGAGAGTGCCCGGCGTTACGCTGACCCGCTGGACCATGGCCTATTTCGGGCTTGCGCTTGTCGCTCTGGTTCTGGCCGAACTGCTGATGGCGTTCGGCTTCGGTTATCCGGCTGTTCCTGCGGAAGCGGCTGAAACCCTGGTTCTTGTTCATGTCGTCGCGATTGGCTGGCTCAGCCTGCTGCTGTGCGGCGCGCTGTTTCAATTCGTGCCCGTGCTGGTCACCCACAAACTCTACAGCGACACGCTGCCCTTGCCGGTGCTGGTGAGTCTGGTAAGCGGCCTTGTCCTGCTCATTGTCGGCTTTCTGCAAATGGGCGGTCGGCTGGCGAGCGCGTGGCCGGCATTTCCGGCCGCGGCCGTGTTGCTCAGTCTCGGATTTGGCCTCGCGCTCTGGAATCTCGGCCGCACATTGTGGGCGGCGCGCCCGTTGTCGCTGGCCGCGCGTTTCGTCGTGGTCGGGTTGTGCAGCCTCGGCGCGACGGTCGCGCTTGGCGTGATCTTCGCTCTGGTGCTGGGCGGTGTGACCGGCCATGCGCATCTGATCGAACTGACTGCGAGCGGCTTGCCGCTGCATGTCATCGCCGGTCTCGGTGGCTGGCTGACCTTCAGCGCGATGGGCGTGAGCTATCGTCTGCTGGCGATGTTCATGCTGGCGCCCGAACTGGGCGGACCGCGTACCCGCGCGGCGCTCTATAGTGGCGCGGCTGCGCTGGCGGTCGCGATCGCAGGCGGCGTTGCCGCGATCTGCCTGGAAGGAAGCCTGACGTTGATCCTGAGCGTCGCGGGACTGCTCGGACTGGGGTGCTGCGGTCTTTACGGCGCCGATATCGTTCATCTCTATCGCGCGCGGATGCGGCGAGCGATCGAGCTCAACAGCCGGATGGCGAGTTGGGCGCTTGCCAGTCTCGCCGTCGCGGTGGCGGCCATCATTGTGTTGCTGGGTGCGGGCGTGTTCACCCGATATGTTCCGGCTGTTGTTTTTCTGATCGGTTTCGGATGGCTGTCGGGACTTGGTCTTGCCAAGCTCTACAAGATCGTCGCGTTCCTGACCTGGCTGGAATGCTACGGGCCGGTGCTCGGCAAGACGCCGACGCCGCGCGTGCAGGATCTCGCGGTCCAGACCCGCGCCGTCAAATGGTTCGCGCTCTATTTTCTCGCGGTGTGGTGCGCGACCGCCGCGCTCTTTGTCGATGCGCCGCTGGCGTTTCGCATCTGCGCCGGCGTGATGGCACTCGCGAGCATCGGCATTATCGCGGAGCTGGTGCGGATCCGGCGGCTTGTCGATGTCAAGACCGCCTTGCGGTTGCCGCCCGGCGTGCGTCTGCCGCGCCTGCTTCATTGTTCGGTTCAACATGCCTGAAGGGAGATTGTCATGACGACGACGTTTGTGGAGGTGGACGTTCGGCCCATCCTGCGGGCTGGCGGCGAGCCTTTCGAGAAGATCATGCAGGCGGTGGATGCCTTGGGGCCGGGCGAGGGGCTGCGCCTGCTCGCGACCTTCAAGCCGACGCCGCTGTTCCGGGTGCTGGGCTCCCGCGGTTTCGACCATCAGGCAAAAGAGGTCGGTGGCGGCGATTGGGAGGTTCTGTTCTCGCCGAGTGGCGCACCGGCCGACAAAGTCGAGCCGGCGAAGCCGGCGGCGACCGACGATCAGCCATGGCCGGAGGCGAGCCAGCATCTCGACAATCGCGATCTCGATCCGCCTGAGCCGATGGTGCGAATCCTGACGGCCACCGAAACGATGGCGCCGGGCGAGGTGCTTTCGGCCTTGCTCTGCCGTGAACCGATGTTCCTGTTTCCCGAACTGGCCAAACGCGGCCATGCCTGGCGTGGCGGCTTTGAAGCCGACGGCACGACCTACAAGGTCCTGATCCGGATCGGAACTGCAGCGGAGGCAGGAAAATGAGCGTTGCGGCGTCGCCGGTTCGCGACGAGCAGATCAAGGATGCCCTGCGGCTCGTGATCGACCCCGAGCTCGGCCACAACATTGTCGATCTGGGGCTGATCTATGCCGTCGCCGTCGAGGAGGGCGGAGTGGTCAACATTGTCATGACCACGACCACGCGCGGGTGCCCGGCGACCAGCTATCTGCAGAATGGCGCGCGCGATGCGGCGCTGTCGGTGCCGGGCGTCGCGTCGGTGGACGTGATGCTGACCTACGACCCGGCCTGGGGCCCGCATCTGATGAGTGCCGAGGCCAAGAGACATCTCGGCGTGACCGATGGAGGCTAACAATGAAGATGATCGTCGATCATTCCGGGTTTGACGTGGAATGCCTGCCGCCGCCGCCGGTGCTGGACGCTTTGCTGATTGAAAGTCTCCAGGCGCTGGCCGCCGCGGGACAACCCGAGATGGCCTGCCGGCTTGCCGGCCGGGCCTGCGCCGCCTTGCGCGAGGGAGATCCGAGGCAATGGCGCAAGTTCAATGCCCTGCTGCATCGGCTCAGTCCGATGGTTGCCGATGACAAGTTTGATCAGGAGCTTGGACGGTGAGACTTTTGATATAGATCAAATTGAGGTAATGACGAACAGACAGAGCGATGACGATACCCAGAGAGCTGCCAGCGGGCTTCGAGGCCTATGCCCGGTCGCCGGACTTCACGCCGGAGACGCTGCCGGTGCGGCTGCAGTCCGCCCACACCACCAAGGCTGGAACCTGGGCTCTGCTTCACGTTCTGGAGGGCGAGGTGCGCTATCAGCTTGAGCCGCCGCATCAGGGCGAGCGCGTGGCGGCGGCGGGGGAGACCATCGTGATCGAAGCCGGCGTTGCCCATCACGTCAGCTTCACCGTTCCCGGCCGGATCTTTGTCGAATTCTATCGAAAAAAGGACACCACGACATCGATGTAATCGGATCGGCTGCGCTCGCGTGCGGCTGTGAGCCGATCATATCGTATGCCGATATATCGATTGTCCGACTGGAGATTGTCGCGCGCCTTCGGTAAGATGCGCGGGCCTTACGATTCCGGATCGAGTTTGAAGGAATCGTGCTTGTGAAAGCCTTGAGGTATGTCCCCGGTATCTTTTTCAGAGCACATCAACAATCGATCAGCGGCACGGTTTTCTGTGCATGCGGTTGCGCGTTGTTGTGATCGCAACAGAGTGAACCACAGATGATCGGACAGTTGACTGGTGACGAACGACGATCCGCGCTGATCATCCTGCTCGCGCTCACCGTGGTCGGACTGATCATGGCGGTCGCCGGCCGTCACGATCCGCTCGGCGTGCATGGCGCGCTGGTGATGGTGGTGGCCGTTGCCGGCATCTTCGGTGTCATCTCCGGCTACTACGCGCCCGAGCCGTCCCCGGAGCGGCTCGGCCAGTATTATGACGAGCCGAGCAAGTGGGGCATCCTGATTGCGATGGTCTGGGCAGTGGTCGGCATGTTCGTCGGCGACTGGGTGGCGTGGCTTCTGGTCAATCCCGATCTGACGTTCGATGCGGCATGGGCGAGCTTCGGCCGATTGCGGCCGGTCCACACCTCCGGAGTGATCTTCGGCTTCGGCGGTAATGCGCTGATCGCGACGTCCTTCTACGTGATGCAGCGCACCTCGCGGGCGCGGCTGCCGGACCAGCTCAGCCCGTGGTTCGTGCTGTTCGGTTACAATCTGTTCTGCGTTCTCGCCGCCACCGGCTACCTGATGGGCGTGACCCAGTCCAAGGAATATGCCGAGCCGGAATGGTACGCCGACATCTGGCTGGTGGTCGTCTGGGTCACCTATTTCATCCTTTATCTGCGCACGCTGTCGCGGCGCAAGGAACCGCATATCTACGTCTCCAACTGGTACTACCTGGCGTTTATTCTGGTGGTGGCGATGCTGCACATCGTCAACAACCTCGCCGTGCCGATCGCCTGGGGCAGCGCCAAGAGCTACTCGCTGTTCTCCGGCGTGCAGGACGCGATGACGGAATGGTGGTACGGGCACAATGCGGTGGCCTTCTTCCTGACCTCCGGCTTTCTCGGCATGATGTACTATTACATGCCCAAGCGCGCCGGCCGCCCGATCTATTCCTATCGGATGTCGATCATCAGCTTCTGGGGCATCACTTTCTTCTATATGTGGGCCGGCTCGCACCATCTGCACTACACGGCGCTGCCGCAGTGGGTGCAGACGCTCGGCATGACCTTCTCGGTGATGCTGCTGATCCCGTCATGGGTGTCCGCGGGCAATGCGCTGATGACGCTGAACGGCGCCTGGCACAAGGTGCGCGATGATGCCGTGCTGCGCTTCATGATGGTGGCGGCGGTGTTCTACGGCCTGTCCACCTTCGAGGGATCGTTCATGGCGATCCGCTCGGTCAATTCGCTGTCGCACTATACGGACTGGACCGTCGGTCACGTTCACGCCGGCGCGCTCGGCTGGGTCGCGATGATCACATTCGGCGCGATCTACGCCTCGGTGCCGTGGCTGTGGAAACGCGAGGCGATGTATTCGGCGCGATTGGTCGAAGTTCACTTCTGGCTCGCGCTGTCCGGAACCATCATCTACGTCTTCGCGATGTGGAATTCCGGCATCATCCAGGGGCTGATGTGGCGGACCTACAACGAGAGCGGCACGCTGGCGTATTCGTTTGTCGACTCTCTGGTGGCGATGCATCCCTATTACATCGCGCGCGCGGTTGGCGGCCTGTTCTTCCTGATCGGCGCCGTGGTGGGCTGCTACAACATCTGGATGACGATCCGCACCGCGCCGCAGACGGCGCCTGAAATCGCGGCCGATCATCCTGCTGCGGCCGGCGCGCCTGTTCTTCAGCCGGGAGAGTAAGCACGATGTTCGGATTTCATTACCGGCTCGAACGCAAGGCGATCGGACTCGTCCTCGGCATTATCGGCGTCGCCAGCATCGGCGGCATCGTCGAGATCGCGCCGTTGTTCACCATTCACCAGACGGTCGAGAATGCGCCGGACATGCGCGTCTACACGCCGCTCGAACTTGCGGGGCGCAACATCTACATCCGCGAGGGCTGCTATGCCTGCCATTCGCAGATGGTCCGCACGCTGCGCGATGAGGTGGAGCGCTATGGGCCGTATTCGCTGGCGGTCGAATCGAAATACGATCACCCGATGCTGTGGGGCTCCAAGCGCACCGGCCCCGATCTTGCCCGCCTCGGCAGTAAGTATTCCGACGAGTGGCATGTCGCGCATCTGATCAATCCGCGCGACGTGGTGCCGGAATCGGTGATGCCGGCCTATGCGTGGCTGGCGCGCAACGAACTGCGGACCGACGATCTCACCCAACATCTGAAGGCGCAGCGCACGGTCGGCGTGCCCTACACCGATGACATGATCGCCAACGCGGCGGCCGATGCTTATGGTCAGGCCGCGCCGGACTCGCCGCAGGCCGAGGGCGTCGCCAAGCGCTATGGCAAGGACACCGCGGTGCGCGCGTTTGATGGCCGGGCCGGCGTGCTGACGGAGATGGATGCGATGGTCGCCTATCTTCAGATTCTCGGACGCCTGACCGATGCCGCGCATAAACCCATCGCATCGGCGGAGAAGTAGTCATGACTTTCGAGCATGATGTCCTGGTCTGGTTCTCGAAATCCTTCGGCCTGTTTTATCTGCTCGGGCTGTCGTTGATCGTTGTTGTCTACGCTTATTGGCCGTCGAACAAGAAGGTGTTCGACGAGGCCGCGCAGGCGATCATTCACGACGAGGACAAGCCGTACGGAGACCGGCCATGGAGATAAAGGACCGCGATCCGCACACCGGATATCTGACCACCGGTCACGAATGGAACGGCATCACCGAGCTCAATACCCCGGTGCCGCGCATCATCTTTTTCTTTCTGATCGCAACCGCGCTGTTTGCTCTCGGTTACTGGATCCTGATGCCGGCGTGGCCGATCGGAACGACCTACACCAAGGGGCTGCTCGGAATCGATCAGCGCACGATCGTCACCGAGTCGGTGAAACAGGCGGCGCTGGATCGCGCGACCTGGAGCAACCGCATCGAGAAGGAAAGCTTCGCCGATATCCGGAAGGATGCGGCGCTGATGAAGGTCGTGCGCGAGACCGGCCGCACGCTGTTCGGCGACAATTGCGCTGCCTGTCACGGCACCCATGCGACCGGCGGTCCCGGCTATCCCAATCTCACCACGCAGTCGTGGCTGTGGGGCGGTACGCCCGAGGCGCTGGCCGAAACCATCCGAGTCGGCATCAACTCGGCCCATCCCGACACCCGCACCTCGCAGATGCCTGCTTTTGGTCGCGACGGCATGCTGCCGCGCGCGGACATCGAGAAAGTCGTCGCTTACGTGCGCAGCCTTTCGCATCCGGGCGCCAAGGATCTGCCGGCGGACAAGGTAGCGGCCGGCAAGACGATCTTCGAGGCCAATTGCAGTTCGTGCCACGGCGAGAACGCCAAGGGTAATCCCGAGATGGGCGCGCCGGATTTGACAGATCAGTTCTGGATTTATGGCGGCGACGCCAATTCGATCATGACCACGGTGTGGGGCGGCCGGCAGGGGCATATGCCGACATGGCAAAGCCGGTTGTCGGATCTCGACCGGCGGATTCTGGTTCTCTATCTGCTCGACCGGCGAGGCAAGTCATGAGCGCCGCGATGACAAAACGCGGCCGCCTGTCGGTCTGGGTGCTGGTGGCCGCCGGCCTGCTGCTGGTCGCCGCCGCCAACTGGCATCTGGTCTATGTCGCCGTGATGTCGCAGCCCGAATGCATCGCGCATCTGCGGCCCGGGGAGAGCAGTCCTGCCAATCCGGGCGCGTTCAGCGCGGCCAAGTCATCCTGTACGCCGCGCTGAGAATACGGTGAGGTCCGCATGAGCCACCAAGACGATATTATCATTCCGACGGTGATGCCGCCGCTGGCGCCGGAATTGCGCTGGAAGCGCAATCTGCCGTCCTCTGCGGCCTTGCAGTGGCTCGGCGCGGGCTGGAAGGACTTCTGGACGGCGCCGGGACCGAGCATCGCCTATGGCGTGCTGATCTTCGCTCTTTCGGCGATCATCATCGGCTGCCTGTTCCGGTTCGGCTGGGACTATATCCTGTTTCCCGCGCTGGCCGGTTTCATGGTGGTCGGTCCCATTCTGGCGGTGGGGCTCTATGAGAAGAGCCGGCGCCTTGCAGCGGGCGAGCCTGTCAGCCTGATGGGAATGATTTTCGTGCGTCCCGCATCGGGCCCGCAGATTCTTTTCACCGGCGTGCTGCTGTGCCTGTTGATGCTGGTGTGGATGCGGGCGGCGGTGATCGTCTACGCGCTGTTCTTCGGGCTGACGCCGTTCCCCGGTCTCGATCATGTCGGCCAGATGCTGTTTACCACGCCGACCGGTTGGGCGATGCTGGTCGTCGGCGGTGCGATCGGGGCGCTGTTTGCGTCGTTCTCGTTTGCGATCAGCATGTTCTCGATCCCGATGCTGCTCGACAAGCGGGTCGATGCCCTGACCGCGATGGGAACCAGCACCGCCCTGGTCTGGTACAACCTGCGTGCTCTGCTGCCGTGGGGGATGATCGTGCTGGCGCTGTTTCTGGCCAGTCTTGCCACCGGCCTGCTGGGTCTGATCATCGTGTTCCCGCTGATCGGCCACGGCACGTGGCATGCCTATCAGGCGGCCAAGCTGGATTGATCCCCGGTCCGGTTTGATCCATGTCATGAGGATCGTTCAGGCCGCTGCTTAAACAGGCTGTTTGCGGCGGATCGATCCGTCGCAGGCGCTGGTTTGGAGAGTCCGATGAGTTGCTGCGCTGCTCCCGCCGGAAATCTTGCGTTGGTCATGGCGGACCCGCAGAGCGATGCCCAGGAAGTGCTGCTGGCAAGCCGCGTGCTCGGCGACGGTGTCCGGCAGAGCGACCTGTCGGTGCCGGGCGTGCACTGTGGCGGTTGCATTCGATCCGTCGAGGCCGCGCTGGCGGCGCTGCCGGGCGTCGAAGCGGCGCGGGTGAATTTATCGACCAAGCGGGTGACGATCCGCTGGCGCGCGGCCACGCCCCCGCCATTCATCGCGACGCTGCGCGGGATCGGATATGAGGCCCATCTTTACGATGCCGCCGCCGATACCAAGGACAATACGTTGTCCGAGCTGGTCCGGGCTCTCGCGGTCGCGGGTTTTGCCGCAAGCAACATCATGCTGCTGTCGGTGTCGGTGTGGTCCGGCGCCGATGCCGCGACCCGCGATCTGTTTCATGCTCTCTCGGGGCTGATCGCGCTGCCGGCATTGGCTTACTCGGGAAGGGTGTTCTTCCGCTCGGCCTGGCGCGCACTGCGCCATGGTCGCACCAATATGGACGTGCCGATCTCGATCGGCGTGCTGCTTGCCTTCGGCATGAGCTTGTACGAGACCGTTCATCACGGCGAGCACGCCTATTTCGATGCGTCCATCACCTTGCTGTTCTTCCTCCTGATCGGCCGCACGCTCGATTACATGATGCGCGAGCGGGCACGCACCGCGGTCAAGGGACTCGCGCGTCTTGCCGCACGCGGGGCGCTGGTGGTGCGGCCCGATGGCGCACACGTCTATCTTCCGGTCAACGAGATCGAGCCGGGCATGTCGATCCTGCTTGCGGCGGGAGAGCGGGTTCCGGTCGATGCGCGCGTTGTCAGCGGCCGGTCGGAGATCGATCGCGCGCTGCTCACGGGCGAAAGCGAGCCGGTGCCGGCGATGGAGGGCACCACGCTGCTGGCTGGCACGCTCAATCTCACCGGACCGCTGACCATCGTGGCGACGGCTGTCGCCAAGGATTCGTTCCTCGCCGAGATGATGCGTCTGATGGAGACCGCGGAAGCCGGTCGCTCGGCCTATCGGCGGATCGCCGACCGAGCCTCGCAGCTCTATGCGCCCGCGGTGCATAGCGCGGCGTTCGTGACGTTCGTCGGATGGATGATTGCGACCGGCGATCTGCATCGCGCCATGACGATTGCCATCGCGGTCTTGATCGTGACCTGTCCGTGCGCGCTTGGACTCGCCGTTCCGATGGTGCAGGTCATGGCCGCCCGCCGCCTGTTTGAAAACGGTATTCTTCTCAAGGATGGCGGGGCCCTGGAGCGGCTCGCCGGAATATCCGCGATCGTGTTCGATAAAACCGGCACGTTGACACTCGGCACGCCGCGTCTGGTCGAGATCGACAACGCCGATCCCGCCGCGTTGCAGATCGCGACCGCGATGGCGGTGCATTCCCGTCATCCCTATTCGCGCGCACTGGTGGCAGCCTCTCCGTCAAGCACGATCACCATCGGCGCGGGCGACGTGTCCGAGCATCCGGGGGCAGGTCTGGAGGCGCGGTACGGCTCTCATGCCTACCGTTTGGGCCGCCCCGGCTGGGCGTTGGCGTCGGACGCCACCGTGCAGGACGAGGAAGGTGTGGTGCTTGCGCAGGACGGACAGTCGCTGGCGCGGTTTCGGTTCGAGGATGGCTTGCGTGAAGACGCGGAGGTCGCCATCGCCGATTTGAGCCGCGATGGCTATGCGGTCGAGATCCTGTCCGGCGATCACGACAAGGCCGTTCGCCGCATCGCCGAAGCGGTGGGCGTGCGTTATGGTGCGGGGGCCTCGCCGGCGGACAAAGTCAGCCGCGTCTCCGCCATCGAGCAATCCGGCCGCAAGGTGCTGATGGTCGGCGATGGCCTGAACGATGCGCCGGCTCTTGCATCTGCGACGGCTTCGATGGCGCCGGCCACCGCGGCTGACATCGGGCGCAATGCTGCGGATCTGGTGTTCCTGCATGAAAGCCTGCGTGCGGTCCCGCAAGCGATCCGGATCGCGCAGGACGCGGCGCGGCTGGTGAAACAAAATCTCGTGCTGGCGATTGTCTACAATATCATCGCCGTTCCGATCGCCATCATGGGCTATCTGACGCCGCTTGTTGCGGCGATCGCGATGTCGTCGTCGTCAATTATCGTGATTGCCAACGCCTTGCGGCTGCGTGGACCGGCGGGCTCTGTTCCCGCTCTGACGGACCGTCATTCGTGATCGATGACTTTCTTTATCTTGTCCCTATTGCGCTCGGGCTCGGTCTGGTCGGGCTGGTCGCTTTTCTGTGGGCGCTGAACAACGGCCAGTATGAGGATCTCGACGGCGCAGCCGAGCGGATTCTGTTCGATGAGGATGAGGGGCCGCTGAATCAGAAACCCCGCGATACCGGCCCGGATGTCTCCGCAGACCGGCGATCTTGAAAGTTTTTTCGGCGTAACGCGCGACGCCAGCCACGGCCGGCGAGGTTGCGGTCTGTCAACTGAGCTGTCAGGAGGCCTTTGGCGTAGCCGACGAGGGAGCGGGGTCCTGCAGATAGGCCATCAGCGTATCCTCGACACAAATCCGGCGTTGCTTGAGCCAGGCGGAATCGGTGAGGTCCTTGTCGAACACGATCGACAGCGTGAAACGATTGAGGATGTGCAACTGGCTCAGCGCCACCAGCGAGACATAGAACTGCAACGGGTCGACGCCGCTGCGGAAACTGCCATCGCGATGACCGCGCTTGAGAATGCTGGTGATCGCATTGATCAGCGGCTGGGTGATGTTCTTCACGTTGGGCAACTGCTTGAGGAAGCGCCCCTTCATGGTGTTCTCGTTGTTGATGAGTGTGAGAACGTCTTTGTTTGACGAGAAGAAGTCATAAGTGAATCTGATGAGCTGGCGCATGGCCTCGGGCGGCGTCACCAGGGACAGGTCCAGCTTGGATTCCTGGCTGCGCAGTCTCAGATAGGCGGCTTCGAGTACGGCGAGGTAGAGCCCCTCCTTGTCGCCGAAATAGTGATAGATCATCCGCATATTGGACTTGCTGTTCTTGGCGATGCTCTCGACCCGCCCGCCGCTGAAGCCATGCTGATAAAATTCTTCGTTGGCAGCCTCCAGGATGGCCTGCTTGGAGCGTACCGGGTCGCGGGTCTGCTTTGGCTTGGCGGTCGTCACGGCTTTTTTGGCAACGCGCTGGACGGCTTGTTTCATGCGGCTACGCTCGGCTCTGGTTGGTCTGGCATAGGCGCGGCGGAAGCCGCGGTCGGGGCTGAACAAGTAATAATATTATTACATAAACATGGAGCGGAAGGAAACGGCTTTGCCGGCGGGTGGGAATTCGCAAAGAAGCCGTGTTCCATTGTCGGCCTGTTGGCGCTCTATTCTCGAGAAACACCGCTTTGCAATAGAAGCGATGAAAATCGCGCGGTCAATGCCGCCAGAAGCTTATCCTCACTCAACGGATCGCGGCGGCACTCGCACCGAGACAGCCGAAACCCGTCCATCGTCACCAGCTGGCTAAGATACCTGAGTCGGGCGGTATTCGTGGAGAGGAAAACGGTTGCGGGGCCGGCGGGTGCCTTTGGAGTATCGCCGATCTGCGATGCCCCTCATGCTGAAATGCATGGCGTCGGTTGACCTCGGCAACGGACGCGCCCATCAATCCGAAAAACATCGATTTACAACTCTCAGCGAAATTGTTGTGGCGGTGCAGCATGTGCGCCGCCAGAACGGATGTGCAATTGACAAGTAATAAATTTATTACTACTGCAAAGGTGAGAGATATGGTCTCAGGATTGAGAGAGGTGCGTATGTCCGGTCAAGAGAACTCGCCTATCCAGAAACTGCTCAGCTCCGAAGTGAAAGTCGTGAACGTCGGGCTGGAGGGCTTCGTCAAGGATCTTCAAGACTGCAACGTGCAGGTTGTCCATGTCGAGTGGTCGCCGCCCGCGGGTGGTGATCCGGAGATGGCGGCCTTGCTGGCGAAACTCGGCGTGTAAGGGAAGGGTGCGATGAAGCTGATCGAAGACGCAAACAAGGAAGCGCTGAGCCGTATCCTCGAAGCAGAGCCAATGCTTCTCGACGTGGTGCCGGCCCATGAGGCGATCAAGGGTCTCAAGGAGCGGATGATTTTGCACGCCGGCCCGCCGATCAAGTGGGACAAGATGTGCGGTCCGATGCGTGGTGCGGTCGCGGGTGCGATCGTGTTCGAGGGCTGGGCGAAGGATCTTGCGACCGCCGAGAAGATGGCGGCAGGAGGCGAGATCGAGTTTCACCCCAACCATCACTTCAATGCCGTCGGTCCAATGACCGGCATGACCACGGTGTCGATGCCTGTGTTCGTGGTCGAGAACAAGCGCTTCAAGAACCGCGCCTACTGCGCGATGAACGAAGGCCTCGGCAAGGTGATGCGCTTCGGCGGCAACGACGAGAGCGTGCTCAACCGCCTGCGCTGGCTGCGTGACGTGTTCGGCCCCGAAATGGCCAAGGCGCTCAAGCACACCGGCCCTCTCGAGCTGAAGTCGATTGTGGCGCGCGGCCTGGCGATGGGCGACGAGCTGCATCAGCGCAACGTGGCATGCTCCAGCGTCTTCCTGCGTGAGATTGTCGCAGCCGTGGCGAACGTCTCCACCGACAAGAAGGTGACGGCGGACGTCCTCGACTTCATCGCGCGGAACGATCAGTTCTTCCTGAACATCGCGATGCCGATGGCCAAGACCATGACCGATCCTGCCAAGGGCATCCGCGGCTCGACGGTGGTCACCGCGATGTGCCGCAACGGCACCGAGTTCGGCATTCGTGTCAGCGGCACCGGCGACCAGTGGTTCACCGCTCCGGTGGAGATGCCGGAAGGTCTGTACTTCCCGGGTTACTCGGAGAAGGACGCCAACCCGGATATGGGCGATTCGGCGATTGTCGAGACCGTGGGTCTGGGCGGCTTTGCGATGGCGGCTTCGCCTGCGGTGGCGGGCTTCGTCGGCGCCGGTTCGCCGTCCTCGGCCGCGAACTTCACGCGGGCGATGGGCGAGATCACCGTCGGCCAGAATTCGGAATGGACCATTGCGGCGATGGACTTCGCCGGCGTTCCGACCGGCATCGATGTCCGCCTCGTGGTCGAGACCGGCATGGCGCCGACCATCAATACCGGTATCGCCCATCGCGAGCCTGGCGTCGGCCAGGTCGGCGCCGGTGTCGTCAAGGCGCCGATGGCCTGCTTCACGCAGGCGGTGCGGGCAATTGCTAAGGATCTGGGGGTGTCATGAGCGAGTTTACTCTCAACGAAGTTCGCAAGGGCTTTTATCTCGATTCCGTCGCCTTGATGCGGATCTCGCGCGAGATCGCGAGTGCGCCGGGCATTCTCGAGGCGGCCCTGATGATGGGCACGCCCTCCAACGTCGCGATCATGCGAAACGCCGGTCTGCTCAACGAGCAGTCCGCCAACGCGCAGGGCAACGACCTCATTCTGGCTGTTCGTGCCGAGAACGAGGGCGCGGCGCGTGCGGCGCTGGACGACGCGGCCAAGGCGCTCGACAAGCCGAAGAGCAAGGGTGACGGTGCCGAGGCCTATCGGCCGAAGAGCATCTCCGCCGCGGTGAAGGAGTTCGATGGCCTCAACGTGGCTCTGATTTCGGTGCCGGGCGATTTCGCCGCCGCCGAAGCTCACAAGGCGCTTCGCCGCAACCTTCACGTCATGATGTTCAGCGACAACGTCTCGATCGAGGACGAGCGCGCGCTGAAAGATGAGGCCCGCGAGCGTGGTCTGCTGATGATGGGTCCGGATTGCGGTACCGCGATCCTTGGCGGCGTGCCGCTGGCTTTCGCCAACAAGCTCAAGCAGGGCAATATCGGCATCGTCGGTGCGTCGGGCACCGGTACGCAGGAAGTCTCCTGCCTGATTTCCGAGGCAGGTCAGGGCATCACCCACGCCATCGGCGTCGGCGGCCGTGATCTCAAGAAGGAAATCGGCGGCATCACCACGTTGATGGCGATCGATGCGCTGGATCAGGACCCCGCCACCGAACGCGTGGTGCTGATCTCCAAGCCTCCGCATCCGGATGTGGCCAAGGCCGTGATCGCGCGGATTGCCAAAAGCAAGAAGCCGTACACGGTGTGTTTCATCGGCGCCGATTCCGCCGATCTGCCGGCCAACGCCAAGTTCGCGCCGACGCTGAAGGGTGCGGCGGAAGCTGCACTGCAGGGCAAGATCGCCGGTGGTGCGTTTGATGCCAAGGCGGAAGCCGCCAAGCACAAGGCGCCGAAGGGTGCGACCCGTATCGAGGGTCTGTATGCCGGCGGTACGCTCTGTGCGGAAGCTCAGGTCATCCTCAAGCGCGGTGGTCGCAGCGTTGCGTCCAACGCCGCCATCCCGGGTGTGCCCTATCTCGACTCCGCCGAGGCCAAGGGCCGCGAGCGCGTGATCGACCTCGGCGCCGACGAATACACCAAGGGCCGCCCGCATCCGATGATCGATCCGTCGGTGCGTGACGACGCTCTGCGTGCCGCACTGAAGGACCCGAGCATTGCCGTGATCCTGGTCGATCTCGTGATCGGTTACGGCGCGCATGCCGACCCTGCCGCCCACTTCGTCGACGTGGTATCCAAGCGTGGTCCGAATGCGCCGCTGATCATCGGTTCGGTCTGCGGTACCGAGCAGGACCCGCAGGTCCGGTCGGCTCAGGCTGCCAAGCTGCGTGAGGCGGGCATCATCGTCGCTCCGTCGAACGCGGACGCCTGCGAGCTCGCTCTCGCGATCGTCGGCGGCTAAGGCGCCGCCATGAGGTCGGCAAGCGCGCTTCCCCGCCGTCTTGTCATTGCGATCGGCGGCAACGCTGTTCATCCCGAGGACATCAGTGGAACCTCGGACGAGCAGCGTGCCGTCGCTCGGCAAACGGCTGAAGCGTTGCTGCCGCTGACCGAAGACGACAACGAACTGATCATCACCCACGGCAACGGTCCTGTCGTGGGCAAGATCATGATGCGTCAGATGCTGACGCATGATGCGTCAGATGCTGACG
>MKUJ01000004.1 GCA_001897755.1 Afipia sp. 64-13 | reverse complement strand
GTGATGCCGAAGGCGGCGAACGGGAAGTCGGCCATGTCAGGCTGCGCCGGCTCTGCGCATCGCGCATTCGCGTGTCATGAGCCCTTACATCCCCTGATAGTTCGGCCCGCCGCCGCCTTCCGGCGGCACCCAGGTGATGTTGCCGTTGGGGTCCTTCACGTCGCAGGTTTTGCAGTGAACGCAGTTCTGGGCGTTGATCTGGAAACGCGCGTCCTCGCCCTGCCCGATCCATTCATAGACGCCGGCCGGGCAGTAGCGGCCGGATGGGCCAGCGAACACGTCGTGCTCCGAGGATTTCTGCAGCGCCATGTCCGCCACCTTGAGATGGACCGGCTGATCCTCCTCGTGATTGGTGTTGGACAGAAACACCGACGACAGCCGGTCGAAGGTCAGCACGCCGTCCGGCTTCAGCGCCGTGCGCGGCGTGTGCTCCTTCGCCGGATCGAGCGTCGCGCAATCGGGCTTGCCGTGCGGCCGGGTGCCGAACAGCGAGGCGCCGAACAGCGTCTGCATCCACATGTCGATGCCGCCGAGCGCGACCCCGAGCACGGTGCCAAACCGCGACCACAGCGGCTTGACGTTGCGGACCCGAAACAGATCCTTGCCCACCGCCGATCCGCGCCATCCGCTCTCGTAACCGGCCAGCTCGTCATTGGCGCGGCCCTGCGCGAGCGCACCCGCGACATGTTCGGCGGCGAGCATGGCGCTGCCGAGCGCGTTATGGACGCCCTTGATGCGCGGCACGTTGACAAAGCCCGCGGCGCAGCCGATCAGCGCGCCGCCGGCAAACGTCAGGCGCGGCACCGACTGGTAGCCGCCTTCGGTGATCGCGCGCGCGCCATAGGACAGCCGTTTGCCGCCCTCGAGCAGATCGCGCATGTCCGGATGGGTCTTGAAGCGCTGGAACTCCTCGAACGGCGACAGATACGGATCGCTGTAGTTCAGATGCACGACAAAGCCGACCGCGACCAGATTGTCGCCGTAGTGATAGACGAACGAGCCGCCGCCGGTCGCGTTGCCCAGCGGCCAGCCGAACGAATGCCGGATCAGGCCGGGCCGGTGCTTGTCCGGATCGATCTGCCAGACTTCCTTCAGCCCGATGCCGAACTTCGCCGGCTCGCTGTCCTGGTCGAGGCGAAAGCGCGCGATCAACTGCTTGCTCAGGCTGCCGCGCGCGCCTTCGGCGAACAGCGTGTATTTGCCGCGCAGCTCCATGCCGCGCGTGAACGAGGCCTTGGGCGTGCCGTCGCGCGCCACGCCCATGTCGCCGGTGGCGATGCCGCGCACCTCGCCGCTCTCGCCATAGATCACTTCGGTGGCGGCGAAGCCCGGATAGATCTCGACGCCGAGCGCCTCGGCCTGCGGCGCCAGCCAGCGGCACAGATCGCCGAGCGAACCGACATAGCAGCGATGATTGTTCATCAGCGGCGGCATCAGCATGTTCGGCAGCCGGATCGCGCCGTTCGCCGTCATCCAGTAGAAGCGGTCGCGCGTCACCTTCGTCTTCAGCGGGCAGGCCTCGTCCGCACGCCAGTCCGGCAGCAGGCGATCGAGCGCCACCGGATCGATCACCGCGCCGGACAGGATATGGGCTCCGACTTCGGAGCCCTTCTCCACCACCACCACGGACAGATCGGGATCGAGCTGCTTCAGACGGATCGCCGCGCCGAGCCCGGCCGGACCCGCCCCGACAATCACCACATCGAAGTCCATGGCGTCGCGCGCCGCCGGCGCCTCGGA
>MKUJ01000003.1:278708-381183 GCA_001897755.1 Afipia sp. 64-13 | reverse complement strand
ACGAGGGCAATCAGGGGTGCAGGTCAACTTCGTTCTTATTGCCATTTGGTCCAAACCGGAGGCCACCAACTTTAACGGCGAATAAGGGAATTGTTTTCAGTGGGATTAACCCGAATGGAGAGGGATTCGTTCTTTCCAGCGGGGAAGCGGACGAAATACACCTTATGTCACCGAACGACAGCGCGTTCATATTTCCTTATTTGAGCAGCGTTGATTTAAACGGTGATCCAAGATCTGCTCCGACGCGGAGCATTATCGATGTCGGTGGCCTTGACGAGACAGAGCTGCAACAACATCCACAGCTATATAACCGCTTGTTTGCATCTGTCCGCGTGGAGCGAAGAAAAAGCTCTGAGAAGCGGCTTAGAGAAGAGTGGTGGAGATTTTCGCGTCCGGCTTCGAAGCTCTATTCTCGCATAGGGCGCTTTCGCGAGGTTCTGGCAATGGGTCGGCTTGCGACCCATCATACGTTTGCTTTTCAGTCTTCAGGGGTAAAATTTTCTGATGCTCTGTCCGTTTTTCTCAGTGAAACTTGTTCATTTTTTTCTGTCGTCCAATCATCATCGCACGAATTGTGGGCCAAATTCATTGGGTCAGCATTCAAAGACGACCCGAGATACATTCCAGAAGATTGCTTCGAGACCTTCCCTTTCCCTGACGGCTTCGAGGCTTCGCCAACTCTCGAAGCTGCCGGAAAAGCTTATTACGACCACCGCGCCGCGCTAATGGTCGCCCGCAACGAGGGCATGACCAAGACCTACAATCGCTTCCACGACGCGCAAGAGCGCTGCCAGAACATCATCCGTCTGCGCGAGCTTCACGCCGAGATGGATCGCGCCGTGCTCCGTGCCTATGGCTGGAATGATCTCGCCGAACGTGCCGCGCCGGTCTTCCTCGACGAGACCAATGAGGACGACCATCCCTATCAGGGCCGCCTGTTCTGGCCCTCCGACTTCCGCGACGAAGTCCTCGCCCGCCTCCTCGCCCTCAACGCCGAGCGCCACGCCGAGGAAGTCCGCCTCGGCGTAGCGCCGGGCATGAAGGGCAAGGTGGAGGAGGATGACGGGGGTGTCGAAGAAGAAGATGGCGATTAGCGGCACATCCTTCAACTCGGCTAAGATGACCTATTCCAAGTGAGGCCGAACCCAACGGACCTGTCATGGCGCCCAACTATACCAAGACCATCATTTGCCTTGCGAATTCTCGCAAGATCACGGGGCGTTGCGTGGCCGGCAAGGAGATTGGCGGTGGCAAGGTCGGCCAATGGATAAGGCCGATCAGCGGAAGGCCGACAGGCGAGTTGTCGGAGGAGGATCGCCGATTCGAGAATGGGCAGGACCCCAAGCTGTTTGACGTTGTCAGGATTCCGATGATCGAGGCTCGGCCTCATGGCTTTCAAACCGAAAACCATCTCATTGATGATGGATATTATTGGGCCAAGGAACGCCAGGCGAACTGGGACGAATTGCAAGCCGCTCTCGACAAGGTATCGGGCGCGCTGTGGGACAATTCGTCATCCAGCTACAATGGGACACACGATCGCGTTGAGGAGGGAGCAGCCAACCAGTTGGGCAGTTCCCTTCGGCTGATCGAAGTGAACGACTTGAAGGTGGTCGTTGCCATCGAGGGTGCAGAGTTCGGCAATGGAAAGCGCAGGGTTCGGGGTCGTTTCAGTCTTAATGGCGCTCAGTACTATTTGTCTGTGACCGACCCGGTTGTGGAGCGGCAGTACCTCGCAGGCAAGGACGGTAAGTTCGCGGTTGGACATGCGATATTGTGCGTCAGTCTGGGGGAACCATATCAAGGCTTTGCCTATAAGCTGATTGCCGGGGTATTTGTTAAGCCGTGAGGGAACCGTCGGCGGAGTGTGGAGTGTGGAAACGGCTGAAGTTCTGACCATCGGGCATTCGACGCTGCCATATGAGCGCTTCCTGGAACTCGTCCGGAAGGCCGGCGTGACGGCGATCGCCGATGTGCGGACATCGCCGTTCTCGCGTCATTTCCCGCAGTTCAACAAGGACACATTGAAAGACGAACTGCGAATGGACGGCATTGCCTATTCGTTCCTTGGAAAGGAACTCGGTGGCCGGCCGACAGGCCGCCAGTTCTATTGCGACGGTGTCGCCGACTATGAGCGTATGGCGCAGTCCGCTGATTTCGAGCGCGGCCTGGGGAGGGTGCTAGAAGGCGCTCGCAAGTATCGAATCGCGCTCATGTGCTCCGAACACGATCCGCTCGATTGCCACCGCTGCCTGCTCGTCGGGCGTGCGCTGGCCGAGCGGGGTGTGGCGGTCAAACATATCCTTTCGGACGGCACCATCGCGGATCAGCACGATATCGAGGAACGGCTACTAGTATTTGCGAAGCAGGAGAACACGGACATGTTCCTCTCGCGCGACGAGCAACTGGCCGAGGCCTACAGGAAGCGTGGGCGCAAGGTCGCTTATGCCGAGCAGTCCGAGAGTTCTGCGCCCCAGACGGCGGCGGAGTAGAGATGGCGCAGGTTAACGTCGCCACCATCGGCTTCACCAAATCCAATGCCGAGCATTTCTTCGAGCGGCTGAAGAAAGCTGGCGTCAAGAAGCTCATTGACGTGCGCCTGCACAACACGTCGCAGTTGGCCGGCTTCGCCAAGGCCGACGATCTTGCCTACTTCCTCAGGACAATTGGCGGCATCGACTATGTCCACCAGCCGCTGCTGGCGCCGACCGACCCGATGCTCAAGGCCTACAAGAAAGAGAAGGGCGATTGGCGCGCCTACGAGCAACGCTTCCTCGGGCTGATGGCGGAACGCCATATCGAGGAGCGCTTCAAACCGGCGATGTTCGAAGGCGCGTGCCTCCTCTGCTCAGAGGACAAGCCGCACCACTGTCACCGGCGTCTCGTTTGCGAATACCTCAACGAGAAATGGGACGGCGCGCTCGACGTGCATCACCTGTGATGCACGAGGTTGCTTCTCTCGGTTCCAGACGTGGAACGTCACGTCGGGAAAATCCGCGGGCCTGAACCGTCAAGGCCGACGCCACTTGTCGGGATGGCCCCGGTCCGTGTTGCGGACGCGCTCGACGAAAACGTCGCCGCCCCGCTCCTTCGCCCAGTCGATCGCCTCGCCCTGCGTCGGCAGCACGGCGCTCGCCCGCTCCGAATCCGGCTTGCGAACGGCGTAGTCGCCCGTCTCGGGGCGGCGCTCGATGAACATCCTCTTGTCAGTCATAGGGGAAACTCCGATTGGATTCGCCGCTCGACTCGGCAGTCTATGCGCAATATAATCTTGCAATATGTCTTTCGCAAGATTATCTAGGTGGCCGGGAGACAGCAGCATGACCAATCTCATTGGAGCGCGGATTAAGGCCCTGCGGGAGGAACGCAAACTCTCTCAGGACGACCTCGCGCGCATCTTCGGCTTCAAGGACAGGCAGACGGTCTCCGCCATCGAGACCGGGGAGCGCCGCGTCACGGCGGACGAGTTGCTGCTTGCCGTCGAGAAGCTCGGGGCGCCGCTCGACTACTTTACCGATCCCTTCTTGCTAGTCGGCGAGGGGCGCTTTTCCTGGCGGCAGACGAATGTCGGCTCGGGCGTTCTCGGCGCCTATGAGCGCAATGCGGGCCGTTGGATTGCGGCTTTCCGGGCAATCGCCCCCCAGGTCGGGCGCGCGAGCCCATTGCTGCGCCGCGCCCTCGGGCTGACTCGTCATTCGCGTTTCGAGGATGCGATGGACGCAGGCGAGCGCTTCGCCGCCGAGTTTGGTCTCGGTGACGTGCCGGCACGGCGCCTGGCCGAGGTGATGGAGCGCGAGCTGGGAATTCTCGTGCTCATGGTCGACGCGTTCGAGGGAATCTCGGGCGCCGCCTGCCGCCTGCCGGAGCTGGACGTGGTGCTGATCAACCGTCACGAGGTGGCGGGCCGACGCCACTTCGACTTGGCGCACGAGCTGTTCCACATCCTCACCTGGGATGCAATGCCGCCGGAGCACTCGGAAGAAGCCCAGGAAACCGGCGGCAACCGCGTCGAGCAGCTCGCCAACAATTTCGCGTCGACGGTGCTGATGCCGAAGGCCGTGCTCGCCCGCTACGGCGAATGGGCGGAGTTTGGAGATGACGACCTCATCGCGAGGCTCAACGCTGCCGCCGATGAATTGCTGGTCACGGCTTCCGCGCTGAAATGGCGATTGGTCGCGCTCGACTGGCTGAAGCTGGCGCGCGCACGTGCGATTCCCGACGCGGCGCTGCGAAACAACGGACACAATGGACGCGAAGCGCCCAAGGTCGTCCCGCCGCTTCTTTTCTCGAAGCCATTCATGGAGGTCATCGGTCTCGCGATTGACGAGGGACGGGTTTCAACGCGCCGCGCCGCGGGTCTGCTCGATCTCACCGTCGAGGACCTGACGGGCCTTTTCGTTGCACACGGGGTCGAGCCCCCGGCCGAGCTATGAGGCGGCCATGGCGCGGCACCGCGGCCCGGTTCTGGTCGACACGAACGTCATTCTCGAATCCTGGCGGATCGGGGCGTGGGCGGCGCTCGCGGGTGGTTATGCGGTCGAGACGGTGGAGGACTGCGTGACCGAGACCCAGACAGGCTTCCAGCGGCGGCGGCCGGAGCAGCAGATTGATGCGAAGGTCTTGCGTGCGTCGCTGGCGGCGGTTCACGCGCAAGGAGACCGCGAGATCGCGGCGACGGTCGTGAGAGCGCCCGACATCGCGCTGGACATCGGCGAGCGCTCGCTCTGGGCGCACGCTCTGACCCGGACCGACGGCTGGATACTGTGCGGGCCGGACAAGGCCAGCCTGCGCTTTGGCGTTCGGCTCGGTCATCGCGACCGACTCGTCGCGCTCGAGCGGCTTCTCCAAGAAGCGGGCTACCGGCCCAAGGAACCGCTGAAGCTGGCGTACACGAGCAAGTGGCTCGAGAAGACTCTCGGCGAGTTCGTTCTCTCGGAAGGAGCGGGCCGGACATGACAAGCTCCGTCGATATTCGCGCCCATCTCGTCGAGCTGTTCCGTCGCGATCTCATTGGTCCCGGCCCGCAGGATGCCGATCTTGCGACCGAGCGGCTGAACGAGAGCCCTTCCCGCTGGTATCTGACCGGCTTTCTCGCGCCGGCTGAAGACTCGCTCGGCCTCGAAGGCGAAGAGGAGGACCACGATCCATCGGCCCAGGAGGAGATGGAGATTGATGTCGAGGAGTCCGATGCCGACGGCGCCGGAGGCGCTGCGGGCGATAACGAGGCGCCGGAGACGCCCAATACGAGGCGCCGGTTTCTTCCGTCGTCCGTCGGACTGACGGTGTTGCTCTCGCCCGACGTCAAGGAAATCGAGGCTCGCGTCTCCTGGGGAGACTACCGGACGGAACCTCCGCTACCAGAGACTGTCCTGCTGCCGGAGCCGCTTCCCGAGGAAATCGGTGAGGACGGGAAGCCGAAGCGGGGAACACGGCCGATGGTGGATTGGGTTCGCACCGCCAAGGAACGGACCGTCCGTCTGCAAATTCGGGATGGTCGAGGCGAGTCCGTGCTCGTCCCCGAAAGCGCTGCCGAGCAACGTCGCGGCGGCGGGCTGACGTTGGAAACGCATTCTCGACTGTTCAGCTACGAGACGCCGGAAGGCCATACCGAGCAGGTTCGGGCGCTGACCGTGTTCTTGGTGAACCGCCGCGCGACGGTGCATCGGTTCTACTCCGACGTCAGCTACGCCTTTCAGGCACGGCTCGAACTCCATTGCGAGCAAGGCTTCCGGCCGCGTCGCGACTTGTCGGGATACCGCGCGCAAGATTGGGATCTGCGGATCGCGGACCTTCACTACCGTGACGTCTTCGAGTGGGCGGTGGGGCGCAACGCGGCCGCGGGCTGGGAGACCCACGAGGACGCGAATGGTCCAGTCACGCGAGTTTGGACCGATCCGCTGCCGACGGCCGAAGTTGAGCGCGTTGCGCCCAACGAGGACGCAGAGCTGAAAGCGCGCGTGACGTTTGGCATGGAAGCGTTGGCGCAAGCTGCCGATGCCGGCGGCGCGGCATTGGTACAGGCGCTCGCCGAGCTTCCGACGCTTTATGGGCTCTGGATCGATGCTGAACGCCATAAGCTGGCGTCTTTACCTCAGCGTCGGCGGGAAACGGGCGAACGCCTGATTTCCGAGATGGAGACAGCGAAGAACCGCATCGCCGATGGCATTCAGGTCCTGGCGCAGAATGCGAAGGCGAGGACGGCGTTCCGCTTCATGAATCTGGCCGTCGCCTTGGCTGCGCGTCGGCGAACGGCGGGCGCTTCCGGAGACCCTCTGTCTGTGTCTGCGCCAGAGTGGCGGCCTTTCCAGCTTGCCTTTATCCTGCTCAACATCTCGGGGCTGGCTGATCGGGCTCACCCCGACCGGGAAATCGCCGATCTCCTCTTCTTCCCGACGGGCGGCGGCAAGACGGAAGCCTATCTCGGCCTCGCTGCCTTTGTCATCGCTTACCGGCGATTGACGAGTGGGGGCGTGCTTGGAGCTGGTGTGGCCGTCATCATGCGCTATACGCTGCGGCTGCTCACGCTCGATCAGTTGACCCGTGCCGCCGGCGTGGTGTGCGCCCTCGAATTGATGCGGACCGATCCTGCCAACATCGACGAGCAAGGCCGCCGCTTGCTTGGCGATTGGCCGATCGAAATCGGCTTGTGGGTAGGTTCCGATGCGTCGCCCAACAAGCTCGGGGGACGTGGCAAGTCGGACGAAACCACGGCCGTTGGTCGCGTGCGGCGCTTCCGGAACGGTCGCCACAAGCGCGCGCCGGCGCCGTTGAAGGCATGCCCATGGTGTGGCACGGAGTTCACGCCTTCGTCCTTCGCCTGCATGCCCAACGAGCACGCGCCGATCAACCTCGAGATCCGGTGCGCCAACGCGAATTGCGACTTCAGTCGGAGCCGGCCGCTGCCAGTCCTCACGGTCGACGAGCCGATCTATCGGCGCCTTCCGGCGTTCCTGATCGCGACGGTGGACAAGTTCGCAGCCTTGCCCTGGGTCGGCGAGACTGGTGCCTTCTTCGGTTATGTCGATCGCTTCGAGGACGGCGTTGGCTTCTACGGTGCGGCTGAACCAGGCGAGGGGCGGCCCTTGGGCAATGGCTGGTCGCTCGACCCGCCAGACCTGATCATCCAGGACGAGCTTCACCTCATCTCCGGTCCACTCGGAACGGTTGCAGGACTCTACGAAGCGGCAATCGACCAGTTGGCGTCCCGTCGAATCGGCGAGCGGGTGATCCGGCCGAAGATTGTCGCTTCGACCGCAACGGTTCGCCGGGCCACGGACCAGATCGAGGCCCTGTTCGATCGCCAGACCACAAGTATCTTCCCGCCGCCCGGCGTAGATCGCACCGACAGCTTTTTCGCTCGCACTGTGCCGGCAACCAAGGACCCGGCCCGAATGTACATGGGCATCGCGGCCCAGGGTCGGGGACCGAAGCTCGTCTTCCTGCGGTCCCTCACGACCCTGCTCGCAGCAGCGCAGTCTGCGTTCGACGCCAACGGCCCTGCCGTCAGCGGGAGCGCCAATCCCGCTGATCCGTACATGACGGCGGTCTGCTACTTCAATGCGCTGCGGGAGCTGGGCGGAGCGCGGAGGATCGTCGAAGACGAGGTTCGGGATCGAACGGCCCGCTACGGGGCGCAACGGCATCGGGTCGATCCGCCCGGAAACCCGTTTGCGGATCGAGCCATCAAGGAGCCGCTCGAGCTGACCTCTCGCGTGTCGACGGACGAGGTCGCCAAGGCCAAGCAGCGGCTCGAAACACGGTTCGCGAACGGCGCAGAACCCGTGGATGTTGCTTTGGCCACGAACATGATCTCCGTCGGCCTCGACATCGCGCGCCTTGGCCTCATGATCGTCCAGGGACAACCGAAGACGGCGGCGGAATACATCCAGGCCACCAGCCGCGTGGGTCGTGATCCGTCGCGTCCGGGATTGGTCGTCCCGGTCCTAAATCTGCATAAGCCCCGCGACCGAATGCACTTCGAGCAATTCGGTCAGTTTCACCGAACCTTCTACCGATCTGTCGAGGCTACAAGTGTGACGCCTTGGGCCGCCCGGGCGCTGGACCGCGCCCTTGCGGCTGTCGTCGTTGCGGTTGCACGGCATGTCGATCCAGCGCTAACGCCGGAGATGGCTGTGACCGCCTTCAAGGATAATCCGGCGGTGCGCACCGCCGTTCGCAATGCGATTGTCACCCGAGCCCCGACGCACATGATCGCCGGCGGTCATGCTGCTCTGGTGGCGGCGATAGACGCTATCGCCGATGCGTGGATTTCGACCGCCGACGATCAGGCCGCCGGGGGCAACACCTTCGCTTACGCGCGAAAGAAGAGCCCACATCGCCTGCTGCACATGCCGCTCGAGCCCGATCTGGCCAACCTCGCGGAAGACCATCGGCGCTTTGTCGCCGGCCGGTCCATGCGGGATGTGGAGCCCAGCGTCGCGCTCAAGGTCCGGGATCCCTGGGGCAACCAGATTGCAAATGCGGACGATCTCGCATGACCAAGAACGCGCAACGGCTGAGCCAACTGGTATCCACATTTGGTCCCGGTGCCATGATTGACCTGCCGACAAGGTCCGTGGTGGTGGCAGGTCTCGAATTCTGGGAGATGCGAGCCAACTCCTTCACGACAATCCCCGAGCCACGCCTGACAGCGCGGCTGGAACAGCTCTTGAAGGATCAGGGTCGGCTGGACCCGAATATCAGCCTGTCGCTCCGCACCCCGCCAGTCTCCACCGACAACATGACGGGAATGCCGGCCGGAGTTACAGCGCCGATCTTCCCAACGTGGTTTGTCTGCGAGCAGGTCGAGGCAACGGCCGCGGCGGCCGGAACGCTTCGGAGACGGCGCCTCGTGCGCTGGCAGGACCTCGACACCAGGGGACGGCGCAGGTTCGTTTTTGATGACGGGCGAAAATCGGAAGTGACGCCGATCCGCTTCGTCTGCGCCTGCGAAAAAGGACATTTGCAGGACATCGACTGGCGATGGGTCGTCCATGGGACGGTTCAGTGCCAGGAGCCGCTTTGGGTCGAGGAGAAGGGCACTAGCGCCGATCCTGCCGACACCAGCATCGTGTGCGGTTGCGGTCGAAGCCTCTCGCTCCAAGACGCCTTCCAACCCGGGCGTCTGGGCAAGTGCCGTGGCGAACGGCCATGGTTACTTGATCGCGATCCCGACGGATGCGGAGACAATCTGAAGCTTCTCACCCGAACGGCCACGAACACCTACTTCCCACAGGTCTACACAGTCATCTCGCTGCCGAGCGAGGAGGACGACCTGACCCGCCTGGTCGACGAATTGTCGGGAGACCTGGCGAACGTCCAGACGGTCGAGGATGTCGCTCAGGCCAAACGCTTCAACCCGAAGGTCTCCGTCTCGCTGGGTGCTTATCCAGATGCCGAGATATTCGAGCGTCTGAAACGGGTCAGAGAGGGAGCAAGGGCCGATGTGGCCCGGTCTCCAAAGATGTCCGAATTCGACGTGTTCGCGAGTGGCCGCCAACAGATCGGGCACAATCACCCGACGGCCAAGCTCTATGCGGAAACGCTTTCCCGGACTGCATGGGTCGACCCAAGCGTCGATGTCGACACTTCGGCCATAAAGAACCTCGTCGCCGTCCATCGCCTGCGGGAGGTGTCGAGCCTGTACGGCTTCACGCGTTTTGAAGCCGCGCCCACGAGTTCAGACGGCGACATCGAGGACATCCAACTGGCTGTTCGCGGAGCGCCCATCTCACGCGGAGCCGACTGGCTGCCGGCCATCGAACAGTTCGGCGAAGGACTCTTCATCCACATTGACGAGCAGGCGGTAAACCGCTGGCTTCAAGACCCCGATGTTGTCAACCGCCAGGCAAGCCTGCTTCGCGGGTACGGCCACTGGAGGGCCAGGTTTTCAGGAGGGGCTCCCAACTATCCCGGGACGGCCTATACGCTGTTGCACTCGCTCTCGCATGCCTTGATGGCCGAGATTGCCCTCGACAGCGGATATCCTGCGAGTTCTTTGAAGGAACGCATCTACGCGCTCAGCGACGCCCGCAACGGCGGAGTTCCCGTGAGATGCGGAATCCTGATCTACACGGCGACCCCAGGTGCCCAAGGGACCTTGGGCGGGCTTGTCGCTGCCGCATCGCGTTTCTCCAGGATTCTGCGGAATGCGCTCGACCGGCAGCTGATCTGCTCGAACGACCCCGTGTGTGCGGACCATGAGCCCGACGGTCGAAGCGGCGACCGGGCGACCCACGGGGCAGCTTGCCACGGGTGCCTGCTCATCGCGGAAACGAGCTGCGAGATGCGGAACCTGTTCCTCGACAGAAGCCTCTTGGTTCAAACCATGGCGGGTCATCGATCGAGTTTCTTTGATTGATAAACCGAACAATTTCCGAGGCCGGTAAATTGGCCGAGCGTCCAGACCTCATTGATCGCACTCCGATGGCCACCGAGAGCAAGATCGGTGTGCGCCAGCGTAGCTTGCTCCCTCTTGGATCAATCTCGTCTTGACTGCATAGCCGAATGTTCCTATTTTGTTCTCTCTAGTGACACTTCAGTATCTAGGTGCTGCGCGTGGGCTCACCGGCTAGGTCGGCGATTGCGGATATTCAAGCGTCCATTAGACAGCTGTTTCAATTTCTGCTCTGGCCTCTTTGGAGCAACGTAACTTAGAGAGCGCCCGAGCCAATGTGACTTATCGGCGAGTGGAGCAAAAGGGAGGATGAACGACCTCTGCAGGCCAACACTCACTGAAATCGGCGCCTTCCAACTCGGCATTAATAGTTAAGCTGCTATTGACTGCGCTCGAGGAGCGGCATCATCGACAGCGCGATGTGGGAATGGTCATGGCCGAGACACAGATTGAGTGGACCGACGCCACTTGGAATCCGGTTGCGGGCTGTTCCATCGTCAGCGCCGGTTGCACGAATTGCTACGCCATGGAAATGGCGAGACGTCTTCAAGCGATGAACGTACCAAAATACAAGGGCCTCACGCGCCGCAGCGGAAGACGAACAATTTGGAATGGTGTTGTTCGCGAAGACGAAGCTGCGTTGAATATTCCGCTGAGCTGGAAGAAGCCGAGAAAGATATTCGTCAACTCAATGTCCGATCTGTTTCACGATCGGGTGACGGACGCCTTTATCCTGAAGGTGTGGGCCGTCATGCGCGCTACGCCGCGCCATCACTATCAAATCCTCACCAAACGTCCGGAACGAATGGGCGCGCTCGTTCGCTCCAAGATCGGTGAGGTTCTGCCGAACGTGTGGTTGGGCACGAGCGTCGAGAACGCCGCCGTTATCGGCCGCATCGATCATCTGCGCAGCGTGCCGGCAGCGATCCGTTTCATCTCATTTGAGCCGCTGATCGGTTCGGTAGGAGCTGTCGATCTTCGCGACATCCATTGGGCAATTGTCGGTGGAGAGAGTGGGAGGTCGGCCCGCCCGATCCGCGAGGAATGGATCGATGAAATTTTCGATCACTGTGCAGCGCACAATACGGCATTTTTCTTCAAACAGTGGGGGACGTGGGGGAAAGACAACAAGCGTCGTTCCAAAAAAGCCAACGGGCGCGTATATCGCGATAAGGTTTGGGACGAAATGCCGAAGGCTTCGCTGTCGCCTTGACAGTGAATTCGGAGAGCGGTGCGTATACCGACGCGACAATATTGTGCTGCATGAGCAATGCCTGTCCCTGCCCTGTTTTGGGCAAGAACGCGAGGCAGTCGCCAGCCGCATCAGAGCGTCTTTGGTGATTGGGTTCTGCGTGATTAGCTACGATCAACGGAGCACGTTACGCGATGAGCGGACAGTATGAGTGGAAGCTCGGTCAGCCGCTTCCTGTTCTCGGGGCACACAGCGTCGCGAAACACGACATTTTCGAACAATACCTCGCGATCTATATTGAGCGCCTGACACACACACCTAGCCAAACGATGCTCAACTTGACCATCGTAGATGGCTTCAGTGGAGGTGGACTCTATCGGCAGGGCTCTGCCGAGGTTGCTGGCTCGCCGCTCCGTTTGTTGGCCACTGTCGAGACCGCAGAAAAGGCGCTGAATGGAGCACGCGCGAAAGGGTTCGATGTCAGGGCCGATTTCTTTTTTATCGATGCCAATCCTCACCATGTGGCCTTCCTGAGAGATGTGCTTCAAAAGCGTGGCTACGGCTCGCGTCTTGGTCAAGACATCTTCGTTCGTGAAGCCCCTTTCGAGGAGGCGTGCCCGGACGTACTCGCCCACATTCAGAAGAAGGGATCCGCGCATCGTTCGTTGTTCTTCCTAGACCAATACGGCTGGAGTGATGTTCGTCTCCAGACAATCCGTACGATCCTCGGCACCTTGAAGAATCCTGAAATCTTGCTGACGTTCGCCGTTGATGCCCTGATAGACTTCTTGTCGATGAAGACTGCGGAAACGCAAGCGCTCCTGAATATCGATCTTGATCGGGAAGACGTTCGGTCGTTGATCGATCTCCGCTCAGGAGAGGGGTGGCGCTACCTGATTCAGAATGGGCTATATCGCCATATCCAAAATCGAACCGGATCTCGGTTCTACACGCCGTTCTTCATTTATTCCGTTGAGGCGCATCGGTCATACTGGTTGCTGCATCTATCAAACCATCGTCAGGCACGTGATGAGATGGGAAAATTGCACTGGCGATTAAATAATCATTTTCAACATCACGGTGGCGCTGGGTTCCATGCGCTTGGTTTCGACCCGTCGAAAGATTTACGCCAGGAGCTTCTGAATTTTATGTTCGACGACGACGCGATGAAACGCTCGGAAGCGGCCATCCTCGATCAGCTTCCCCGTATGATCCATGTAGCGAACCGTAACGGTACAGGTCTCGTTGTCGAGGAGCTCTTTGCAGATAACTGCAATGACACACCCGTTACGTCTGACATTTTGGGCCGCCAGATCGCATTCCTTCGCGATGAAGGCGAACTTGCGATTGTTACGCCAGATGGCTCAAAGAAGCCGAGAGCTAAGACAATCAACTGGGACGATCGCTTAGTTTTGCCGTCAGAGCGGTCGCTGTTTAGCCGCTTGGGCTGGTGATGAACGGGGGTCGCTTCGGCAACGGGTGATCCAGTAGGGGCGCGGACTAAGCACCTAGTGCGCGGCCACTCTTGGTGTAATTCCCCAGGCATCACTTCCTAAGCGGGATCATCTTTTTGGTTATTGAACCCAAATGGACGTTGATAATGATCTTGAGCCAAAGTTCGCCGCATGAATTTCTGAGCTGAGGCGCGTATCTCTCCCCGGGCGTCCGGTGCAAGTCTTACTAACACATGTCGGAGTACGCCATGGGGCAACGACAACCAGTCGCCGAACATTTTGGCTCGCCAATCCATGTTGTCGCCATGAACCATGCCGACCGTCCATGTATTTTGTTCCATGAAGAGCGGTAACGTGTTGTCGAGACGTGCGCACGCTCCAGCAGCGATGTCGGGAACGGCGGCCAAATCCTCGATCCAATCGGGTAAGTTCTTGGTCTCCGTGGTTATGAAGCTCTGCTCGGCGGATTTGTGGCGTCCGGTAAGCCCAAGGGTCAGATAGGTCGCAAGACGGCTAAAGCGCTCTCGCTTATCAAAAGTATCCAGAGTTTTGTCGTGATCGCTGACCCACAGCGAGCGCTGCTTCTCACGGCGTAGGCCCGCCTGAAGCATCGCGACGAGCAAAGCGAGCCGATAGATCTTCTCAATGCCGTTTGGCGAGGCGCCTGGGACAAAGCAGTCGTCAAGCGCCGCCGCAAGCGCCTGAGGTCCGCCGTCGATGAAGCTGCCGACCCGATTGTCGATCATGACTGTAAGGAGGTTAGCTGGAAGCGCGCCGGCAAGTTCTAAGAAATGCGGGTAGGCGCGCCGACGTACAGGCTCGCGCAATTGCTTGAAAGAGATTCGACGTTTGTCTGGAAGCCATTGGGTGCGAAACGCCTCGCGCAAAGGCAGCCAGTCTTGCAGCGCTCCCCAGGTCGTGATCAGGAACGAGTAAACCTCGTAGGTCGCCTGCCGGTGCTGGCCAGAATAGTCGCTTACGATAACTTGCAGGCCCTCATCGACAGGCCACAATAGATCATTAAATTTGCGTTGGGTGATTTCTATGGCACTGCTTAGCAGATTGGCATAACCCGCCGACGGAGCATCAAAGGCTTGCCAGACGCTCATTTTGACTATCTCTGCTCCAGACGGATTAAGTGCTTGCTGGATGAGCAGACGGCAACTTATCCGGCGCAATCAGAACTTCGACTTGTTTTCGAGCAACGCAGATTTTCGTGCTGCGAACCCTGTAGTCGATGATGCCGATAATAGCTCGGAAAATATCGACTATCACGATAGCTTGCGAATATCGATAGTTCGATCCGTTGCGGAAACGGTTATCTCAAAATGATCCTCTTGTACGATGTCAGTGATATTGCGCGTGCGGAACGCGACAACATTGCTTCCGGATTGATGACGAAGACTTATATAGAGAATACCAGCATCGCTGGATGCACGGACGTCCTCCCCGAATTGTTGTGACGCATCATAACGGTCGCTGGCATAGATATCAGGGTATTTCGTCTGCTGGCCACGGATGTCGAGATAGTCGCCTAGCAGTGTCGCCGTGTAGGTGCGGTAGGTGCGGCTCATTGTGGGGACGCTGCGTGCGCTGGCTTCACGTCGAAGATGATGTCCGACCTCTGCGGCAGCGGTGCGGATGTCATCAGATGCGTACCAGGCGCCAAGTTCGGGACGATTGAACCGCATCCCGCCAGATGCGACGTGGAGGAAGGCGGCCATCACGATGCTGGCGTTCGGCGTCCCATAGACCCATTCGCTTTGCGGCAACCGCGCCACGCGCTCCGCCACAAGCCGGTCATTGGTCCACCCGACCAGGTCCATCACGGCCGCCAGATCAGCGGCAGTTGCAACAGTATCGAACAGCCCGATCGGTGGAAATTGCGAGGGAATGAGACGGTAGGCCGGGCGTGGTGAGGGGGCCACAGAGCGTTACCGGAAGACCAGTTCTGAATCGCTGTAAGGCACGAATGCCCGATCGATCTCGTTGGGCTGCATGTAGATGCCACCGCGCGCGCCATCCAGGAAGCGCCGGACGGTCAGCAAACCGTCTTGAGAACCGCTGGCTACAAGATCGAGCGGGGGCCGGCCACCAAAGACGATTGCATTGTGCGGAGTCCGCAGCCATTCCACACCAAGATGCTCGGTCGGAAACAGAATTCCGAGCGCTTGATGAATGCCGAACACCACTGAGATGCGCGTCAGCACATCGACGTCGAGCGTGAAGCTGCTGTGTTCGCGCGCTTGTTTGCACCAATTGTGATAGGTTGATCTGGATGGATAGCCGAGCACCAGGAGGCGTTGCTCTTCTGTCAAACCCCACAGGTCCGCAATCGCCAGAAATGTTCGCAGCGCAGGTGGGCTGAGGCGCCGCCGATTGGCAGGCACAAAGCGAGCCTTGTCGAGCTGCTGGTGTCCGAACTCTGCGTCCGACGTCTTCCGTCTGGGGCGGGATGCCATGTATTGCTCCTTATCCAGATTTAGATATAGTCTACATCTGGACGAATTGTAATTCGTCTCAACCCGTTCCCGTCTGATCCAATGTCCGGACACATGATCGAAGCCTGTCGGGCGAAAGCCAATTTATACCCTCAGACTTTCAACGGATCGTCGTTTCTATCACCTTTGTAAATTATTGATATTAAACATTTTTTTAGGCGGTCAGACTACGAATCTGGGGGTCAGAGGTTCGAATCCTTTCGGGCGCGCCAAATTCCGCCGATTGCCCTCTATTGCCACCGATAACCGCCGAAACTACGCCCGCGCAGAGAGCGTGAGACGGTCCTTGCGCGAAAAAGCGTACAAACGGCGGTGTTTGGCGGTGAAAAAGTTCGAATCGCTTCCGGTCGATCGACGCGCTTTGGCAAAGGCCAGAGCCATCTCTAGACGGTTACTTCGCCCCCATTTCGGTCTACACCGTTGCTTACGCCATAACCAAAACCCGCCATTCATTTGTGTGGCAATGCCAGTCATGGGGCAGCGGATCGGACACATCGTCCCGGAAGGCAGCGACAGCCTGGCGATGGCATCGCTTTCGACGTTGGCGCCATCGGCGCGCTGCCGGCTGCCGGAGGCCGGAGCGGTCGAAGTCATACCGGAGAATGGCGGCGCTGCTAGTGTCCGGCATCGGAAGACATAGCGAAATTACTCGGCAATAAGGGCCATGAAATCCGTTTCAGCAAGGAATCGTATCGGCTGCCCTTTAGCTGCCAAGCCCTCTGCCTTCAGGTGCTTCGAGCTCTTTGGCATGCCGCCCGTGCTAAGAAGATCCTGATCTCCGACCACTAGGACGGTAGTTGCTTTGGTGACGCTTGGATCGACGGCACCGCCCGCCATGTGAGCGAGGTCAGCAGCGTCGCGGCGGGGTATCGATAAGCTTCCAGTGAACACGACCGTCTCGCCGAGCAACGGACCGTCGCCGCCGCCTTCACGCCTCTCTCGACCGTTCGGATGCCCGGAAAGGCCAAGCTTCACGCGAGACAGCCATTGGTCGAGGTCTTGGCCTGACTGTTCTATGGCGCGAAGCAGAATCAGTCCCGCCGTTCGTGCATCCTCCACAGCGCTATGATGCCGAAACGGGATGCCGAAGCGGTCAGCAAGATTTCGGATGCCGTACCCGCTCTGAGCGACCTGGGGCCACGCTCGCCTAGCAACCTTGGCTGTGTCGAGCCACCGGCAAGGCGCTGCCGTCAAGCGATGATGGTCATGCGCCTGAGCAATAGCTACGCGGTCAAAATGGGTGTGGCAGACGACGACTTGGTCTCGCGCATATTCCGCAAGCCAAGGGAAAATCTGCGGAAATGTCTTTGCTCCGGCAACGTGCGTCTCGTCGATGCCGTGAATTGAAATGTTCATGCCGTCGAACTCTTCCCTAGGATCGACGAGAACTACGTCCGACGCGAGCTCTTTCCCGTGTTCAAAGATAACAACACCAATCTGACAGATACTGCGCATGCGAGCATTTGCCGTTTCTACATCGATGGCAACAAACCGCATTTGAACGCCTCCCCTATTTTCAATACTCTCACAGGCTCGGCGGAGGTCAAGCAAGTGCTGCCTTTTGATTGAGGCCGCAAAGCGGGGGCAATTATGTAAGGTCGGCTAAGACTCATTGAGAGCACATTGGGGGGCGATGATTCTAACGGATAATGAGACAAAGGTGGATCTCCTCAACAATGAGGCGATCGCCAAGACTATAATCGAACTACTGCGCGAGAAGCCCGAGCGCGCGGTAACCGTCGGTGTTCATGGTGACTGGGGCGCTGGCAAATCCAGCATCTTGGAGATGATCGAGAATGGCCTCAGTTCGGATGGGGACGTGCTCTGCATCAAATTCAACGGATGGCGCTTTCAAGGATTCGAGGACGCCAAGATCGCGCTGATCGAGGGCATCGTCACCGGGCTGATCGAAAAACGTCCGTTGCTTACTCAGGCCGGCATGGCCGTCAAAGACATTTTCCGGCGGATCGACTGGCTCAAGATCGCTCGGCGTGGCGGCGGTCTTGCTTTCACCGCATTCACTGGCATCCCCACAGCCGATCAGATCGGCGCTGTGGTCGGCACCTTGAAAAGCATCTTCTCCGATCCCTCTCAACTCGCCACGCAGGAGAATTACGACAAAGCCATCGACGGTGTGCAAGGTCTGCTGAAACCCGGTGAGTCGAAGAATGTGCCAGAAGAGATTCAGGCGTTCCGAAAGGCTTTTGACGATCTGCTCAAGCAGGCGGGCGTCGAGCAACTGATCGTTCTCATCGACGATCTTGACCGCTGCCTGCCGGATACGGCGATTGAAACTCTAGAAGCCGTTCGCCTGTTCGTATTCACTGATCGCACCGCATTCATCGTCGCGGCCGACGAAGCGATGATCGAATATTCGGTGCGAAAGCATTTCCCGAAGCTGCCTGACACGACTGGCCCCCGCGACTATGCGCGCAACTATCTCGAAAAGCTGATCCAAATACCGTTCCGGATTCCAGCTTTGGGCGAGACCGAAACCCGCATCTATGTCACCTTGTTGCTCATCGGTGCCGAGCTAGGCGAGGACGACCCCGCTTACTCAGCGCTGATCAACGTCGCGCGCGAGCTGTTCAAACGGCCCTGGAAGACGGCTGGGCTCGACGCGCAGACGGTCAAAACCGCCTTGGGCGATAAAGCCGGCAAGGTCCAGAACGCGCTCACCCTAAGCGATCAAATCGGTCCGATCCTGGCCAGCGGCACTCAGGGCAATCCGCGGCAGATCAAGCGCTTTCTCAACACCCTGCTGCTGCGCCATCAAACCGCGCTCGCTCGCGGCTTTGGAGAGGAGGTGAAGCTCCCCGTATTGGCGAAACTCATGCTGGCTGAACGGTTCCTCTCCAGATTGTTCGACCAAATCGCCAGCGCCGCCGCTCGCGATCCAGACGGCCACTGCACAGATTTGGCGGCGCTTGAAGCCGCCGCATCGGAGGAGAAGCCAGCCCCCAAAACCAAGCGGGCCGGGCCGAAGGTCAGTTCCTTCGATGACGCAAAGCCGACCGCCGTGCCGGACTCCAAGGACAGCGCCACCCTGACCGAATGGAAGGCGGCCGACGCGATACGGGCTTGGGCGCGGCTGTCACCGGCCTTAGCCGAAGTCGATCTGCGCCCCTATCTGTTCGTGACCAAGGATCGGAAGGACTATTTCGGCGCAGCCTCAGTGCTCGGGCGTCTTGCTGCGGTGGTCGAAAAGTTGCTCGGCCCTAAACTCGCCGTCCAGGCGTTCGAAGGTGAACTCAAGCAACTCGTTCCGGCCGAAGCCGCGCAGGTCTTCGAGGAACTGCGCGGGCGCGTTATGGGCGGCGATGCCTTCAATACGGCGCCGCCCGGCATTGACGGGCTCGCCGTGTTGGTTCGCGCGCACCCGACGCTCCAAGCCAACCTTCTCGATCTGCTCGAAGCCTTGCCGGCTGATCGGTGCGGGCCGTGGCCAGCGTCCGGCTGGGAAAGCATCATCAAAGATGCTGACGCCGTAGCCCGGTTCGAAAAGCTCCTCCAAAAATGGTCGACGTCACAATCGGCCTTTTTGAAGACGACGGCCAGCGCCGCGCTTCGTACACGGAAAGGCGGCCGCTGATGGGCACGTCGAGCGCCTATGGTGGCGCGGGCGGTAGCACGCCGCTCATACCGAGTTGGCTGCAGGGCGGCGGCGGCACCGGCACGGGCGCGGCTGATGGCGACGGAACACAACCGACGTCGCCTGATGGATCACCGCCAGCAGTTCCTCCCGCGCCGGCGTCTAGACCAACCGCGCCGGCAGGGGCATCGGATCGCTTCACATCAGCCCGAAACAATTTCACGCGCTTCGCAAGCTCGGGCGGCAGTGATCGCAAAAGCCTCGGCCGCGCTGTCTCGCAGTATGTGTCCAAATCGGCGGGCGGCTCGAGCCAGGCCGCGCAGCGCATGGGCTCTTCCCGAGGAGCGGGTGCCGGGCTCGTCCGATTCCTCAACGACGCCAGCGCCAATGGCGTTCGCGAAGCGCTGCGAACACTCAACCTAGAAAGCCTCGCCGGACGGCCGATCGAGGAAGTGTTCGCGGGGCTCGCGGATTACATCTGCCCCGAAGGCGGGTCGATCGACGAAGGCATCGCGCGAGACGCCTTCGTCGAGACCATCGCCGATCTCGCTGGGGCCGGCATTACCGACATCGATGCGCTGACACCCGGCCAGATCCAAACCGTATTCGAACTATATGCCACGCACGCGATCGAGGCTCGTATCTGCAACGACATAGGCACCAAGGTCGTGACCTTGCCGACCGACCCGCAAGCGGCCGAGAGAGTGGAGGCGCAACTACGTGATTTCATCCAGCGCGGTGTCAGCGACGCCATCAACGCCGCGGGCGTCAATATTCAGTCGCTGACCCCTGATGCGGTGATGGGCTTTGTGACCAGCGTCTATCAATCCACCTTCGACGTGTTGCAGACGATGGGTGATGGGGAGGCAGAAAAATGAGGCGCCATGTCATCATCGGCCGTTTCGGTCCAGACGATAAGACCCGCGTCCCGAAGGCGCGCGACGAGGTCGCATCGACCTTGCAGTTGGTGGCAGGCAAGCGTCTCGATCACGGGATCGGCCGCGCTTTAGCCGACCTCAAGGCGCTGCATCTGACCCCGAGCGAAATCGGCGCGGACATGCTCGTCGTTGCCGCCCATGTCCACGCAGCGGACACCCGCCTCTCCCGCTCCACGGAATCGCAGGACGCCTGGACGCGTGAAATTCGGCTAGTCATCCCCGTGAGCGATCCGGTGCGATGGACGGCTGCGGCACCCATCTTGGTCCGCGCCCTCAACTTCCTGACCGGCGATAGATGGGACGTGGGCTTCCGCAAACGTGCCAAGGACTATGCGAAGCTGGTTCCTGTCGCGGTACCCACCCTTATTCCTGCCCCGTTCGATGGCGTGAGTCTGTTCTCCGGTGGTTTGGACAGCCTGATCGGCGCGATCGATAGTTTGAATGCTGGCGAGACACCGCTTCTGGTCAGCCATGCGGGCGAAGGGTTGGTGAGCAAGTCGCAGGAGCAGTGTTTCGACGGTTTGAAAGCCGCTTACAAATCATCCGCCTTCGATCGGCTGCGAGTGTGGATGAGCTTCGATAGCGGGCTCGTCGAGGATGTCGCATCGGAGGACACGACGCGCGGCCGCTCGTTCCTGTTCTTCTCCCTAGGTGTCGCCGCCGGCACCGCGCTAGGCCGTGACTTCGTGCTGAAGGTTCCGGAGAATGGTCTGATCGCGCTCAATGTGCCACTCGATCGGCTTCGGCTCGGCGCGCTCAGCACTCGGACGACGCATCCGTTCTATATGACCCGGTGGAACGATTTGCTCCACGCGCTCGGCGTCGGAGGAAAGGTTGAGAATCCCTATTGGGACAAGACCAAGGGGGAGATGGTCGCCCAATGCGCCAGTCCGGCCGTGTTGAAGCAGCTCGCCCCGCTGTCACTATCTTGTTCGTCACCGACGAAGGGGCGTTGGACCAAGAAGCCGCAGGGGCATTGTGGATACTGCCTGCCATGCCTCATTCGGCGGGCCTCTCTGCGAGGCAAAGATTCGACCGTTTACGGCGTACCCGACCTGAAAGCTGCCACATTGGACACCCGACAGGCCAAAGGTCAGCAAGTCCGATCCTTCCAGATCGCGATCGAACGACTATCGAAGCGCCCGGAACTCGCCAAGGCTCTCATCCACAAGCCGGGGCCACTCTATGATGACCCCTCCCGCCACGATGACTTGGCCGATGTATACCGCCGTGGACTGGAGGAAGTCGGACGCCTACTGACTGGCGTTCGCGCCGCACCGTCGTAAGAGGCCTCATGCGATCAGGTCTCGTCGATTTTCATTGCCACCTCGATCTCTACCCCGACCATGCGGCCGCGGTGGAGCGTTGCGAGCGCGATGGCGTGTTCACTCTCGCTGTGACCACCACGCCCAAGGCTTGGCCGCGGAACCACGAACTTGCATCCGCCACCCGTCACGTTCGCGCGGCTCTCGGCCTGCACCCTCAGTTGGTCGCCGACCGCGCTCGTGAGATCGGGCTATGGGAGGAGCTACTGCCGCGAACTCGCTATGTTGGGGAGGTCGGATTGGATGCCGGCCCGCGGTTCTACAAGTCTTTCAACGCCCAAAAGGAGGTCTTCGCTCGCGTGCTATCGCTCTGTGCGGCGGCGGGGAACAAGATCGTGTCGACACATAGTGTCCGTGCGACCAAGGCCGTGCTCGATATGATCGAGCAATACATGCCGCCCTCGCGCGGGCGGGTGGTGCTTCATTGGTTCACCGGCACCACAGCAGAGGCCAGGAGAGCCGTCGATCTCGGCTGCTATTTTTCAGTGAACGCCGAAATGCTCGTCAACGAGAAACGCGCGGCAGCAACCAAGGCTTTGCCTATAGATCGCATTTTGACGGAGACGGACGGACCGTTCACCCAAACCGATGGCCGCCCCACAACGCCGAGCGATGTGTGGATCGCCGTGGAGGGCATAGCGCGATTGCACGGAATGTCGCAGCCCGATATTTCGGCCAAGATCACATGCAACCTGAGAAGCTTGCTCGAAGAACAGACCTAGAGATCGGCATGCCGACTCGAACTGTTCTGCGGGTTGCGGTGTCTCATATTTGGGGCAGTTGCATGCGTCGAAGGCCTGATATCGCACGTCTAAACCTTTTACGCAGCTAGGAAGTATTTTATTAAGTGTGTGTGGGGGGGGTAATCGTGCAAATCGCAAAACTAGAGATCGAGAATTTCCGCGGCATCCGTGAAGGGGTCGTTCGCTTTTCACCTCATACCGTACTGGTTGGTTCAAATAATTGTGGGAAGACGACAGTCATCGAAGCATTGGCGCTCTTGTTCGGCCGGGATCGAATGGTGCGTCAACTGACCGAGCATGATTTCTACGGCAGTAACCCTCAGCCCGCGGACCGAATTCGCCTTGTCGCCACGGTCATCGATTTTGATGGTGATGACGCGGCTCAGCACATGGAATGGTTTCGGGACGATCGCGGAATCGTAAAGTGGTGGAATCCCGTCGATGGCACCGTGATGCCCACCCGCAACGACCCATCATGGAAGCTAGCTTGCCAGGTCGCCTTCGCCGCGCGATTCCATAGGCCGTCGCTCGAAGTGGAGACGCTTCGGTACTTCCATGACGACGATGCGGTAGGCGATGTCTTTGCCGACGAGAGCGCCACTGCTTTCTCCGCGCGTTTGATCCGAGACATCGGGTTCTTTTTCGTGCCGGCCACCCGGACATGGGATCGGACTGTATCGTTCGGATCGGAGTTGTTTCGCAGGGTTGTCGCTGCCGGCGAAGGCCAGCCGTCCGAGTCTGTCCTTAGCGAGCGGGACAGATTGCGCGCGCCGAATGCGCGGCTTGAGCAGGATGAGCGCCTGGCTCCGATCGTCAATCGCCTGAATCAGGAGCTACGCGGCTTTTTCCGCACTTCCCCCACGCTCCATTTGCGCGTGACGGCTACTGACAGCGATGGCCTACTTGAATCCGTCGTTTCGCACTATGCCCATGAGGGAGCTGATCTCCCCTTGCCGGCAAGGCGGCATGGTAGCGGCCTTCTCTCGCTCCAGCATTTGCTTCTGCTTTTGCAGTTTGGCCGTATGCGTGCCGAAGCCAGCGAAGGTTTTTGGATGGCGCTTGAGGAACCGGAACTGCATGTACCACCGGCCCTACAGCGCCGACTGGTTCATAGAATCCAGGCTCTTTCCCGACAGACGTTCGTCTCGACTCATTCGCCGGTGGTGGCTGCACTCGCGGACCCGAAAGGCGTGGCGGTTCTCCGGAATGACGGAGGGAGGCTGACCGCGGTTCCTTTGCTGACGTCCACGCTGCCTGCCGACATGCCGAACAGCGTGCGGAAGCTATTCCAGGTCAACCGTGTCGAAACGATCGCGGCCGTAATGCACGAGTTCGTCTTGGTTCCCGAAGGCCGTACCGACTACGAATGGCTCGGGCTGCTGGTTCGCGCGGTCGATCTGCATCAAAGCTGGGCGGCGGCGGACGAGTGTCGGTTCGACGCATATGTCGGCGTGATTCCGACGCATGATGGCGCGGTCGTCAGAACGGCCGAGGCTATGGCGCCCTTGCACCCCCGCGTTGCGGCGATGGTCGACGGGGACGTGGAGGGCGTCGGATACGCCGCAACTCTTGTGGCGGCCGGATCTCCAAACTCGGGCGTGATCCTTCGGTGGGCGGATGGCCAGATGCTTGAGGATACCATTGGCTGGATCATCAATGCCGATGCAAACGCCTGTCTTCCGGCGATCCAGATCGACCAACCGGCAGCAACTGTGGCCGAGCTGGTCTTGCGCCTGAAGAGCGACAATCGCGCTGCTGGGGGACTGAAGAAGGACACGTCAAGCTACGAGATCATCGCGGGCGCGATCGGCGCCACGGAAGCCTGTTGCGCGCGAGCGCGGTCGCTGCTCAACGCGATCACCGACGTAGTGAAGGGAGAGAACAACCCGCTGTTTTCCGCAGATGCTGCTAATCCGGCGGTCAGGGTATTCCAACCGTGACGGTTCGGGCGGTCGAGGGAGCTGCTGGATGCGGAAAAACGCATCGTCTCATGGAGATGCTCTCGGAGACGCTTGCGGCCCATCCTTTGATCGACGGGCAGCGCGTGCTTGCGCTGACCTTCATGCACGGTGCGAGGCGCCGCTTGTCGGACCGGCTTCGGACCGTTGCCGGCCTCATGGGTCGGGTGGAATGCTGTACGGTTGACGCCTTCGCATGGCGCATCTACCGGCGCTGGCGCGGCCTTGCAGCGGCTCTCGGCGTCGCGCCTATCGCGGAAGGCGAGTTCGATGCGGTCTGCGATACTGCCGGACTGCTTCTTGAGCAGCAACAGGTCCGGGCCTGGACGGCCGCTAGCTTTCCAATCGTGCTGGTGGATGAGGGACAGGATCTGAGACCGCAGCGACTACGGATGCTGGCCGCGCTGTCGGGCGCCACCCACACATTGATCGCGGCAGACGAGTTTCAATGCCTCGACCAGGCGCTGCGGCCAAATCCCCTGGTGACTTGGTTGCAGGGCGCGGCAGAGCTCGAAACCCTAGTCCAAGTGCGCCGGACGAGTATTGGAGGCCTTCTGGCGGCCGCGACGGCGATCCGGAACGGCCAAGCGCCAGTGAATGGACCGGGCTTCCGCATTTTGCAGCCCGGCGTTAGCGTTCCTCTGGCCGCGACCTTGCTCGCAAACGCCATTGCGTGGCGCCAAGGAGGCAACGTCGCGGTGATAACACCGGCGCTGCAAGGTGGATTCGTCCAGTCCGTAATAACGCGCGTGGGGCAAGGCCCCTGTGGACAGCAGCAAAATGGACCGTACTCGATCCAGTGGGAGGGCACTGATCGGGACGAGACGCAGGTCATCCTCGGAGGGCTTGTGCTCGCTGCCAACGCGACCGCTGCGGGGACATGCGCTGCGCTACGCTCGCTGCCGCCGTCGGGGCCCGTGCGAGCTGCAATGCTGTGGGTGGAAAATCAAATCCATGCTGTCGGGCGGACGGAATTTACGCGTGTGGAGATCGAGGCGGTGATCGCGCGAAACGTGGCGTTGCGCAGGCAGTATGGCGGTGGCGCACCGCATCTCTTCACTGCGATGACAGTGCAACAGGCCAAGAACCGTGAGTTCGACGGCGTCGTGGTCATATGGCCGTATCAGGTTGGTGGCGATATCGAGCACAAGCGCCGGCTGCTTTACAACGCAGCGACGCGGGCCAGGCGTTGGTGCAACATCATCGTCCAGGGCCAGAACATCCTCGCCGCCGCGCCGTTTGCATAGACTTGCTAAAGCGAGTGTTGCCGCTAGCTAGGCTCGGTGATCACCATGCCGTTAGTGGCGGATGTTCGATCCTGTACGCTCAGAATCGGACGGTTCGCTCTTGGCTCCTTAAGCCGTCAGTTAGGCCGAAGAGTGCGATGGTATCCCCCTGCACTCCGGCCTGTTTGCCCTACATCGCTACACAGAAAACATAGGCATCTTCCATGCCCTCCCGGGCAGCCAGATGCCAGCTCAACCCACCAGCGCCTGCCGTCATGATCGCCCTGTTACCGGTTGTAGAGGCGATCGCCTTCAGTAGTCCGTCTCGCGATCCTTCCACGCGAGCTTCATCCTTGCCAACAACCTCCACCCGCTGGAGCAGTGTCCGGATGATTTGACGAGGCGGTTTACCGGCCGTCTGAAATCTCATCCGCGCATCCTTCGCCATACGGATCACGTCCTGCATAGACAGCATAGGGCCTGTCCGGATCACCATTGCCTCGACGCGATCAGCTTCGGTCTCTGCCTGCTCCCGGCGGGTGGAGAGTTGGGCGATGCGCTCCTTGAACATCCGATCTGTACTGGCAAGCATGTCGTTTTCGACGGCTTCATACAGATTTCGGAGCTTGCGCTCTGCCTCATCCACCTGCGCTCTTAACTCAACAACATGCTGGCGCCGACGATCCGCCCAGTCTTCACGATGTGTCATAAGCGGGGTCATCAACGTCTCGATCCGTTTGGGAGCGAGCAGCGTCGAGCGGAGGAAGTCGATCACGGCGTCGTCCAGCCGGTCCATCGGGACCGCCGGTCCCTGGCATCCTGTTCGACCCGCCGCGCTCGGGTCGAGCAGGTGTAGTAGCGATACGATCGTCCTGTGCTGCCCCTGCCGGTGCGAAGGGTCATCGCGCCGCCGCACGAGGCACAGAAGCAAATTCCGGTGAGCAATATCGGTCCGCCGACAGCCTGTGGGTGCATCATTTTGAAATTGCGTGATTGGAGCAGGCGTTGGACTTCGTTGAAGTCATGCTCGGCGATCAGCGGCGGCACGGACATGATGGCGTGTTCCATCTTTGCTTTGCGTTGTTTGGTACGGGCCTCAAGACGGTTGAAGCGATGTTCGCCGATGTAGGTGGGGCGGGTCAGGATGGTGTGGATCTGCGACAGGCCCCAGCGCCCGCCATTCGGCGTACGAATGCCGCGTTCATTGAGAAGGCGCGTGATCGCCTTCACGCCCATCGGGCCGCTGCCATCGGCGCCTTCAAGCGCAAGTCGGAAGATCAGCCGTACCGTCCCGACGTGGAGCGGATCGATCTCCAGCGTCTTCTTGATTTTCGAACCCCGCTTTTCGACCGCCACCGTGCGATAGCCGACAGGCGGCCGGGCGCCGTTCCAGTAGCCCTGCCGGGCATTCTCGCACATGGCGCGTAGCGTGTGCTTGGCGTTTTCCTTCGACTGATATTCGTCGAAAAGGGTCACGATCTGGCGCATCATCATGCCCATCGGATTGTCGCCTAGGTCCTGGGTGATCGAGATGACCTGCATGCCGTTCTTCGCGAGTTTGCGGACATAGCGCTCAAACTGGAACTGATCGCGGAAAAAACGCGAGAAGCTGTGAACGAGGATCGTGCTGAATGCCGGCGGCCTGACCAAGGCCGCATCGATCATTTGCTGAAAGGCCGGGCGCCGATCGTCCGTCGCGCTGCTGCCAGGCTCGACATAGTCTTCCACGATCGTCCAGCCGCGAGCGGCGCAATAGCGCTCGATCTGACGACGCTGGTCGGGAATCGACAGGTCGCTCTCAGCCTGCCGGCCGGTCGAGACGCGAAGGTAGGAGACAACACGGGTCACCGCCGGAGAGGAGGAAGGAAGATCGGAACGCACGGAGGTATCGGTCGTCAACTGGACGTCCTTTTCGTTTGATGAAAGAAATTGGATGCGGGCGGGCATCAACACTGCGCCGCCTGCCGCGAGGCGCGCCTACCACTATTCTGCAAAAGGCGGCCGTCGGGATCGCGTAATCCCCGGACAAATCGCCACCCGCACGCAAAGGTCGGTATTCCTGCCAACAAGCCGGGCGATTATCGTGCCAGACGCGTAGCCCGGTGCCGGGGCACGACCTCCATCGCCCGGCGCTCGGGACCGCAATCGCGGACTGATCAGATCGATCTTGGTATGGCCATCACCCACCGCATGCATATGAGCAGGCTTGTGATCGACTTGAAGACGATGAACAGCAAGCTGCCCACCAAGCCCCGCGGAGCGGCAGGCCTCGTTTCTCGCAAAAGGAGGGCCTTAGAGGGCTATGGAGTAGACATAGTTCGCATCATCACCTGAGGCGGCGCGCCATCTAAGCTCATGAAATAGCATGTATTTCGGCTATCAAGGTTTTGATGGCAGCTTTGCGCCATGCGCGGAAAACGCCCTTCATACCACGGCAGTTCTTCAGAAAACGAGGCCATGGTGGCGGCGCCTGCCGGAGCCCTGCGCGAGCATTCGAGCCGGTAGTTGCGACTCTTGCCGCCATCAACAACGAAGCCAGTCGTCTCGTGGAAGCTAGCAACACGATAAATGTTATAGGGGCCTCGACCAGTGTCATCACCGCCGACGACATCAGGCGGTCGCCGGGACAGACCGTGAAGAGACTTTGGGCACGATACCAAGCGTACAACTCAATCGTTCAAGAACGCCTGCGGAACCTCGATTCCAGCTTCGGTAAACCGTTGGATCAATGTTTTGTTGATTTCCGCTTGTTTGTCCGAGCTCATAAATTGCCAATCAGTAATCTCGGTTAAGGTGCGCGCGCACCCAAGACACAAACCGGTTCGCGGCTCAATCGTGCAGAACGAGATGTAGGGAGACATTGAAAGATTCATTGCCTTGCGCAGACCAAATCCGGATAACGCTTCCGTGCACTACCTAGTCGCTCAAAGTTCTTCAAATGCCGAGTTTAAAGGCAGATCAGCTTGAGACCGTGCATTGCCCATGGCTAGCGGGGAAGGGTGGTCCACGGGACGTCTGCAGAAAAATTCGATATTAGGTAGCAAACGCCACAAAATCGCGCATAAATAACTGATTCAATTACATATTTTCTCTTTCGAAGTTTGAATCCCTCGTTAGATCGACGACGCATCTCCCCAACACCAAATCATCTGTACACTGGCATCCCGAAGACCTGCCGGGATGACCAGAGCAATGACTATCCGCGAAGCCCTCAAGGCTGATTTTGGGATCGATGTTCTCATACGAGGGGGCAGCGGCCGGATTGCAGATCCATTCGTTATCGAGCCGTGTTCTTCGAGGTATGCAACCCGAACGCAGTTAAATCTCCTTCGTGGCCTTGGGCGGGGAAGACAGGAACTGTGGCGGCTATTGGAATCTGAAGCTGTTCCGGAAGTTGTGTCAACGATACAGAAGCTTCGAATTGAAACGGTCGCGTTCACACAAGATCAGATCGTTTCAGAGGTTCGCTCTCTATATTTCGATGTAAGTCACGTTGACGGGACGCCAGACGCCTCCGCGCCTCTGATTGAATGGTCCGACCCACGAATCGCATTCTGCGCCCCCTCGCAAATCGGGTGGCTTCATTTTGATGGTACAATCGACAACAGCCAGGGCGATGCCATTCTTGACACCTCACTGTTGTACTCCGCGCTGGGTGCAAAGGCCGCAATCTATATCTATGGCGCAGCGGACGGACGAATGGAGGGAGCCTCTTCCAGCGAGATCAGAGAACGAGAACTGCAATTGGTTTGCAATCAAGTCCTAGCCGCACATCCCGATGCAAAGACACCATGGCCTGTTCACGTCGCCGAGCCGTTTGTATTGCAGCACTTCCTTATCGGAGAAGACATGTCTATCGCCGGGATTGCGATGCTTGGGTCGCACTGTCTGAAACTGCGACTGACATATTCCGATGATCTGAAGATGCGGGAATTAATGCTCAATACGATTGCTGAATTGGCGAAATTGATCAGTCAGAAATTGCAATCGAGTGTTTCAGGTCAGCTTCGACCGTGACAGACGCCACAATCTTATTGCTGAGAACACCAGATGGATGACTGGTCGGATACTTTCCGCGATAGATATTACGGTTCCGGTTATGTCTACATAGCAGGGTCGCTGTCTCATCGTGTCCTCAAAATCGGCACGACCGTGAACATCCGACAGCAAGAAAGACGGCTCCGCAGAACTGCCTACGGCAGCATCGACGACTGGGTTCTGCTCTATTATGTCTGGGTCGATGAGGGCGGACGGGTCGAACACGATGCCCGCCGTCGCCTAAAGCGATATCGTCAATTGCGCATGTACAATAAAGAAGGCCATCGGCAAAAAGGTCGTGAGATCGTCAATTGTCGATTTGGTATTGCTGTGGAGGCGCTGACTGAGTTTCTAGATGATGCGCAACGCGCGAGCGCCACAACATCCTGGCGGTCGAGTGATTACGAATTCGGCTGGACGCCACCTCCGCCTGATCCGTTGCCCTACGTTCCTCCCGTCGGAATCCCGCCATCAATCCATCTTCTTCGAGATATCGACCAACTCGAACTTTCGGTACGCACCTACAATTGCCTGAATAATGAAGGCATCCGCTACGTCGGCGAGTTCGCGCAAAAGGGAGAAGCCGAACTGCTCCGAACCTCGAACTTCGGACGCAAGTCACTGAATGAATTGAAAGAGATTTTGGCACAGGTCGGGCTACATCTCGGCTTATCCGTCACGGGCTGGCCCCCACCGAACATCGAGCTTCTGTCGCTTCAGGCAGGCAAACTTCTCGAACGCACCGACGAATTGGAGTTGTCTGTCAGATCGGCAAACTGCCTAAAGAACGATGGGATCAACTATGTCGGCGAACTGGTGCAGAAATCCGAAGCCGAGATGCTCAGAACGCCAAATTTCGGGCGGAAGGCGCTCAATGAAATCAAGGAATTGCTCGCCCTGTCAGGCCTGCATCTCGGCATGGACCTTGCTCAGTGGCTCGCAGAGGCATCCTTTTCGATTTCAGAATAGATAATTTTGATTATCTATCGCCGCTTCTTCAGCAAGCCCTTGGCAAGTTCGACGCATTCCTTGAAAGTCGCTTCCGATACGCAGTAGTCCCAAGGCCTGAATTTCTTTCCAAGCGGCCCCAACGGATAAGGCGACTTCAGGAATGGTCGTGCCATGTCGCTCAATATTGTGATCGCTTGATGCTCCAGCGCCATAAGCCATCGGTGTACTTCTTCAGCTTCTGACCGTTCACGAGCGCGTTTATCGAGTGCGCCTTGCAGGAATATCAGGGCTTGGTTCAGGCCATCTACTCCTTCAATCGCGGTCGCCAGCGGCGTCTTCCCATTGAAAGCCGGGTGCGGCGTTTCGATTAAAGATGTCCATTCGGGACCATGCTCTGAAGCGATGGATGCAAGAGTTTTTCCGCGCTCCTCTGCGGCTTTCCTCAATGCTTCGGCCTTCTCCAGTTCCTTGGCCTCGGCTTCCAGCCTTCGTGCCTCCATCTGGCGTTCTTGTTCATGCTCTATCGGCAAACCAAGTGTCTGAAAGACCGATGGGCCGTTCCGGAACATCATCGCCTCAATCTTTCGCAAGGGAACGATCATGTCGTCGAAAACCTCATCGTCGTCTTCGATGACGGCGTCGAATGATTTTCCTCCATTCTGCGGCAACGTCATCCACGATTTGGCGGTCAGATCACCACGCTCACGATCCGGAATACATCCCAGTATCTTTTCGATGCGTTCAGATAGGCTTTTTCTGCGGGACGTCTTGCGTTGATCGATGGCGCGGAGATCAAGAAGCTCATCGAGCAGATTGGTGGAAAGTGAATACGATCGATGCTTCTGGAGAATTCCTCTCTCAACAAGATGGTCGAGATAGGCTTCGACGGCACGGTACGGACTTCGGAACTGGTCATTCTGACCACGCACGGCGTCTTCGAGTTCGGGACGGATGTATTGGAATCCCGCTCGAATCCACTGCTGCTTCTTGAGCCAGTCGAAAAAGGCCTTCAGCCGATAGGGTAAGGGTTGCGCGTCTTCCGGCAGGAAGGTCCGAAGGATCGCAAATTGCCATTCCCGCTCGGTTACAAGAAATCCGCCCGCGCCACCTACGGAGCATCCGATATGAGTCCCCAACCCAATGCGGAAGAATTCTCCATCCTCATCGGGTGGCTCCACCTTGCGGTTTGCCAATTCCTTCAAGCCGACATCGTACCGACGTAGACAGTCTGCAACTTCCTTCTCGAATTTAAGGCGTTGCGCGTCCAGCTTGGATTGATGCCGCGTGTGCATTGCCGTGATTGCGGCATCAATCTTGGGGTGGAAAACCCAATAGCGCCTAGCTTTCTCGAAGACGGCTTCTTCAACCTCGGAGCGCGATGCATTCCTGGGAAGGCGTGACAAGTCGATCTCGACCGTGGCAATGCCTCGATTCTTTAGTTCCGCGCGTTTCAATTCGTCGCACGCGTGGGTGACGTAAATCTCGACAAGCAGGCGGTGTCCGTCACGTTCGACATAAAGATCCGGCACCACGTTCTGGAGATGTCGCGCTTCTTGGATTGCTTTGTCGAATGAGACTGGCCCAGCCTTGTGAAGGATGTCGGCCTCGCCATTGAATTCTGCTCTGACCTCCGGAAGAACGAGGAGCAACTTCGTCGCTACGATCTCCTTTCCAAGCCTATGCAACGCTGTTTCCGGAGCGTTCGAACAAGAAGTGGAGGCCTGATGTCCAAAGTGATGGACGTTATCTTGGCCTTTTCTTGCGGTCAGAGGCGCGTTGCAGGCAGGACAAGTGCATCCACACGCGTCTCCCCGTTCGACCTCGGAGATATGTCGCATCACGCCAAGGGTATCGACGCCGTAGACGAGATTGGCATCCTTGGACGAGTATCTGGGAGGTACGTGCTGGGTCACGGTCGCTCTGCTGTTCTGGATTCCATTGGAGAATCGTCCGATTCCCTTTCGACACAAAGGGGTGACAAGCGCGAGAATGTTCACGTTCTCACCATGAAATTCCACCGATACATACCCTGATCCCCAGGGACCTCCCCAAAGCCGGGTGGGACGATTCAGCGCGCGGAGAAACGTATCCACGACGTCACATTGCCAATTCGAACCGTTTTGCGGGCGCGTTGACGTCCGCAGGAAGCCATCTTTTCGGGCTGGTCAGCGGAACGCGACGCGTTAAAATAGAGCTTTCATCAAAGAGATTCTGCGGGGGCCAATGTATAAACCGGGCGGCACCATCGCCGAGGCGCTGGGGCGTATACAAACAAAGAGCTACGTACTCCCAGCGATTCAACGGGAGTTTGTCTGGAAGCCAGAACAGATCGAACGACTGTTTGACAGCCTTATGCAGGGCTATCCGTTCGGGACCTTCTTATTCTGGAAGGTCGAGGCCCCGACCGGTGGAAAATTCAAATTCTATGATTTTGTCCTGAACTACCATCAACGTGATGCCGCCCACTGTCCGGAAATCGGGATACTTCAACACCAGAGCGTAACTGCCGTCTTGGACGGGCAGCAGCGCCTGACTGCCTTGAACATCGGTCTCAGAGGCGCGATGGCGATCAAGCAGCCAAATAAATGGTGGACGAACCCCGACGCTTTTCCCATCCGGACGCTACATCTGGATTTGCTGGCTTCGCCCACGCCCGACGAAGACGGGGTGAGGTATCGTTTCAAGTTTTTGGACGATGGACAGGTCGAGCGAGACGAAAAAGCCCACTGGTTCAAGGTGCCTAATATCCTTGGCATGAAAGATGGTCCTGCGATGCTGGCGACACTGATGGAGCGAGGGCTTCAGGGTGACGCTCTGCAGGGAGCTTACGCAATACTCGACCGTCTTCACCGCGTGGTACACTCCCACAACCTCATCAATTACTATGAGGAAGAAGCACAGGATCTCGAGCGAGTACTCAATATTTTCATTCGGTTGAATTCGGGTGGAACGATCCTGTCCTATTCGGACCTGCTTCTGAGTATCGCCGTCGCACAATGGACGCATGTCGATGCGCGTGCCGAAATCCATAAGCTGGTCGATGATCTGAACCGTATCGGAACAGGGTTCGTACTCAGTCAGGATTTCGTTTTGAAGGCTGGCCTCATGCTGGCTGATATTGCGTCCGTCGGATTCAAGGTCGAGAATTTCACAACCGCCAACATGCTGGCTTTGGAATCGAACTGGCCTTCCATTCGGTCGGCTCTGGTCCGAACCGTCGAACTCGCCTCCAGCTTCGGTTTAAACGGGCAGACCTTGAAGGCGGACAGCGCGCTATTGCCGATTGCTTATTATCTCTACAAGCGCAACGCGCCCGCCAACTACGTGACTCACAGCCAATTCGCGAATGATCGCGAGGCGATCAAGGATTGGTTGGTCAAGTCCATCGTCAAGGCTTCTGGCATTTGGGGAAGTGGTCTCGATACGCTCTTAACGGCGCTTCGCGAGGTATTGCAGGCGGCCCCGGGAGAAGCATTTCCTGTCGAACAGTTGCGGCAAGCCATGAGCCAGCGTGGCAAGTCTCTGACGTTCGAACCTGCCGAGATCGAAGATCTTTTGCATCTCGAGTACGGCGACAAGAGAACATTTCCGCTGCTGTCTCTCCTTTTCCCGTTTGTTGACCTCCGTAACCAGTTTCACGTCGATCATGTCTACCCGATTTCAAGGTTCACTCCAGCGCGCCTACAGAAGCAGGGATTCAGCGCTGCGGAGGCCGAAGTCATGGCCCAGCACGCAAACACGTTGCCGAACCTTCAATTGCTTGAAGGTGCCATTAACAACGAGAAAAAGGCAGCGCTACCGACAGCTTGGCTATCGACGCATTTGCCTGATGCAACATCTCAGGTCCATTATCGCACCAAGCATGAACTGGGCGACCTGCCTGCTGATCTTGAGGGGTTCGAAGCCTTCTATGCCGCTCGGCGAGATCGACTCCGGAAGAAGCTGGTGGATCTGCTTGGAGGTTCAGTACCCATGTTGGTCGCGGCCAAATAGCGGTTTCATCTCGTCATTGCCGAGGTGAAACCGCGTTGCACGATTGCGCCGGCGAAGTTGCGCCGGCGGCCCGATCGTCGCACCCTTATAGGAAAAGGGTGCGCATATGAACTCGAAGGCGATCTTGCTGGCGACGGCCGTTTTCTCCATCGCCCTGTCGGCATCGGCCCTGGCTGACAGCTATTATTTCCGCAGCAAGGGCAGCCCTGTTTCGGATGTTTCCGGGAATCCCGACAACGGCGGCGAAGACACATCGCCCGAGACTCCGGCGTCCGCATCCTTCGGTTTCGTGGCCGACAAATACCGTGCAGGAACGACGATCTCTGGAACGCTGGATTCGACGCTGACAACTCCCTCGTGGTCGTTCACGCAGACGCCCGCAGAGCCATCTATCGGGTTCGCGACCGTCGAAGGCGGCGTCACCGCGACCGCGCCAACCGTGGAAGACCCGATCACCTTTCAGGTGACCGCCACGGCGAGCGAGGGGGTCAAAACGGTGACGGCCGGATCTGCGTCCGTTACGGTTCACCCCATCCTTGCGATCACTGGCGGTCCTGCCGGAGAGATCAAGGGAACGGTCAACACGGCGCTGGATGCGCAGCCAGCTTACGTTTTAAAGGGGCTTGTCGACACGGCTACTTATACGCTGATGCAATCGTCGGCACCGATGACGGACTTCGGCACGCAATGCCCGGGCCTGTCGTTCTCGGCAACGGACGGCAAGATCTCCGGAACGCCGACCGATGTGTGTTCGCTCGAGAACCTCACCGTCAAGGTCAAGGATGACTTCGACGAAACCGAAGCGACAAGCGGCGTGTTTTCTCTGAAAAACACGTTGCCGCCTTCGAACGTGATGGCGTGGGGATACAACAGCAGCGGCCAACTTGGCGATGGAACCAAGATCGACAGAAGTACATCTGCCCCTGTTCTCGGCGGAAAGACCTACAAGCAGGTTGCCGCAGGGATTTATCATGCCTGCGGTCTTGCAATTGACGGGACCGTCGATTGCTGGGGATTTAACGGCTACGGCCAACTCGGCATTGGGACCACTGAAAATAAATTGCTTCCGGTTAAAGTGCAGGGGCTGAGTGGAGTTACCTCGATCGCGGCAGGTTCCTATCACACCTGCGCTATTGTCTCCGGTGGGGCGAAGTGTTGGGGATACAATGGCAACGGCCAACTCGGGGACGGTAGCACGACGAACAGGACGTCTCCGGTCCAGGTCTCTGGGCTAACCAGTGGTGTCACCAAGATCGCGACAGGCGACAGCCACACCTGCGCCATCGTCTCCGGCGGAGCCGTGAAGTGCTGGGGAAGCAACAGCGGTGGTCAACTCGGTGATGGTAGCACGACGAATAGGACAGCACCGGTTCAGGTCTCCGGGCTAACCAGCGGTGTCACCTCAATTACCGCCGGTACCTATCACACCTGCGCTATTGTCTCCGGTGGAGCGAAGTGCTGGGGAAGCAACAACAGCGGCCAACTCGGCAACACGGCCGTGACGTGGACGACATCTCCGGTTTCTGCTGGGCTGACCAGTGGAGTTACCGCTATCGCAGCAGGCGACAACCATACCTGCGCTATTGTCTCCGGTGGAGCGAAGTGCTGGGGAAGCAACAACAGCGGCCAACTCGGCGACACTACGACGACGAACAGATCAACGCCTGTTCAGGTCGTTGGTCTGACCAGCGGTGTCTCTGGAATCGCGTCAGGTGCCAACAGTACTTACGCTTGGTAGACGCGATGACGCACGAATACCTTACCATCTGGGAAGTTTATCGGAGGAGCGTCTGCTTCCTGATAGACACGAAGGGATTGACGGACGCTCAATCGTTCCCTATACGTTCTCGCCATGAAATTCCACCGCTGCATACACTGATCCCCAAGAACCGCCTAATCCGGGCGGGATGATTCAGCATGCGGTGAAGATATTCCAACCATCCATTGCCAATTCGAGCCGTGTTGAGAGCGTTTTGACGCTCTACGGCTGCGCACGCCGTCGTCCTGCCCGATGTCTGCACCCGTTGCGGTGCGCTTTCCAAGCATCGGTATTTTCAATGCCAAGTTTGTCTTTCCATTCCCCGGACGCCCGTTCCAGTCTGCTGAAAATCTTCAAGGCGAACGCCACGAAGTTCCTCGCGCATTGCTGTTTGGCACGCGCGCTTCGCCATGAGCCTTATGTGCGTCTGGGCCTGCCTGCGATCGTCGTGGTCGTCATTGCGGACGGCATGGCGCCATCTGACATCGGTGATGCCGCGGAACGGGTCTCGCGCGGGAACACCTATGAAGTTTTGAACCTCGCGGGCAAGCGCCGTCCGGGTTCGCAACCGATCCTCGGAGAAGCTGACGTAATTTCGGTTCTTCGAAAGTCGCGCTTGCTGATCATCGTTTCCAGCATTGACGCCACGCCGGACGCATTGATCGCCGCCGCCGACGCCGTCGTCACGATGGAAGGACCGACACGACGTCATGTCGAAGCATCTTGCCGCCTGACGCTGGGCCAGGTGCCGGATTCCGCATCGCTCGATTTGCTGATGCAGGCTCCGGCCTCGATGATCGGTGCGGCCATTCGTCGGGGACGATCCCTTCGTCAGGTGCTGGAGCGGTTGGAACGCCTGAAGGCCGCGCAACCCAAATCCGACACATCCAGAGGCGACGACACCGTGCCGTTGCTGGATGACATGCACGGTCTTGGCGAAGCTGGCAGTTGGGGACAGGACCTGGCCGTGGACCTGAAAGCGTGGGCCAATGGCACGTTGCCATGGAGCGACGTCGATCGCGGAGTACTGCTTCATGGCGTTCCCGGAACGGGCAAGACCACCTACGCGAAGGCTTTGGCGAAGACCTGCGGCGTACCGTTGGTCCTCGGCAGCATCGCGCGGTGGCAAGCTCGAGGACATCTCGGGGACATGCTCAAAGCCATGCGCTCCGCCTTCGATGAAGCGAAAAGCAAAGCGCCGAGTATCCTGTTTCTGGACGAAATCGACGCGGTCGGTGATCGCGAACGTTTCGATGGCGATTATGCTCAATACTCGACCGAGGTCGTCGCCGCGCTGCTGGAATGCATCGATGGCGCCGAGTCTCGGGAAGGCGTCGTGGTCATCGGTGCCTGCAACCACCCCGGTCGCCTCGACAAGGCGCTGACCCGATCCGGACGGCTCGACCGCACCATCGAGATTCCATTGCCGGATGCGTCGGCCCGTGAGGGCATCTTGCGATGGCATCTGCGCGGGGCACTGGCCGATGTCGGAGTGTCCGAGGTCATCGAGCGGACCAACGGCACCAGCGGCGCCGATCTGGAACGTCTTGCCCGCGAGGCCCGCCGACGCGCCCGGCAGGAACGCCGGGAGATGGTCATTGAGGATGTCTTGGCATCGCTTCCAGAAATGATCGACATTCCCGAGGACTCGCGCTGGCGGGCGGCCATCCACGAGGCTGGCCATGCCGCCGTTATCACGGAAATCGGCTTCGACATGGTTCTGGTTGCGGCCATCGCGACCCAAATTGAGCGGGGTAAAACCAGCATCGCAGGCGGTGTCCGCGCAATGCCGATCACGACCTACGACTGCACCCACGAAACCTACCTGGCCGACATTGCCGTCCTCCTTGGAGGCATTGCCGCCGAAGAAATCTTTCTGGGGTGTCGTTCCGACGGCGCCGGGGGTGGTCCCGGGACCGATCTCTATCTGGCGACGATCAAGGCCGTCCTCATGGAGGCCAGCGTCGGTCTTGGCGGGAGATTAACCTACCTGTCGTCGCGTAGTGATGCGGACTTGCTGGCCAGCCTTCGGACCAACGGTGATTTGCGGATGCGCGTCGAGGCCATTCTCGCCAAACAACTCGACGTCGCGCGGCGGATCATCGGATCGCAGCACGAGGCGGTTGAATACCTTGCCGAGCAATTGATGGAGCGGCCGCTCTCCGGAGACGAGGTTCGGGAAATCCTTCTTCGTCAGCCCAGACTCCGCCTGATTGCTGAAACTGCGACTAAAATTGACGAAGCTTCGTAAGCATCACGCTTACGTTGAATCCTTCGCAGTCTGGATCTGACCGGGCATCCCGGATAAGAGGCCGCCATGACCTATCGTTCTCACATAGCCATAGATTTGCGTGGCGAGCGGACAGACCGCCGTTTTCATGCACGCGTCCCGGCTATGCTTGGGGCCGTCTGATCCGGAAACGCTCGTTCGCCACGCAAATTACTGCGGTGTGTGCAAGAACGAGGTATTCAATGGTTTCCCATCATCATTATCAAGGTGCTGCTCTGACGACTTCGGTCGGGGGCTGGTCCATACGCTGACCATCTGGCTTCCCCTCGGGGGAGGTGCTGATGGGACAGCATTTCCTCCTTTCCAAGGACGCGCGCGATCTGCCGCTCCAGAAGGTCATGCGAATGACCGAACCCGGCGCGTATCGCTTGTTCAAGCGTGCGCGTTGGCCCCTGACCAACGGCGAACCGGTTTGTCCCGAGTGCGGCAACGTACGGTGCTATGAGTTGGCACGCGGCCGTCGCTTCAAGTGTTCCTTCAAGGAATGCAAGAAGGAGTTCACGGTCACGAGCGGAACGCTCTTCGCCAGCCGGAAGCTCATGTTCAGGCAGATTCTTGCGATCATCGCCATGTCGGCAAACGGCGCGAAGGGCAAGGCTGCACTGCAGGTCGCACGCGAGCTGGGAGTCCAAAATAAAACGGCTTGGTTGAACCTGATGAAGTTGCGAGAGGCTCTGGCAGCCCGTCGCGGAAACATGCTGCTCGACGGTGAAGTCGAGATCGACGGCATGTATTTGTTAGGATTTGTTCGTCAGGAAAACCGCAAGGAAGATCGTGTGGATCGACGTACGATCGAGACACCGCAACGCGTCGTCGTTATGGCCGTGCGTGAGCGCGGATGGCGCGGGCAAACGGTGACGCGCGTAACACAGTCCGAGAACGCCAACTGCGCCTGGGATCTGGTTAAGTCTCATGTGAGCCGCGAAGCTCACGTCTATGCCGACGAACATCTGGCCTATGACGAACTTTGCGGCCTGAATCCGCTCACGCGTGTGAACCACTCCAAGGCGTTCTCGCATGGTGAAGGCGTATCGACCAACATCATCGAGAGCTTCTTCTCGCGTGTCCGGCGATCGTACCGCGGAATCCATCACCGATTTTCGGTCAAGTATCTCGACTGGTACGCAGCAGAGCTTGCGTGGCGCGAAGACCTTCGTCGCAAAGGCAATCGGCGACTTACGATGGAGATGCTCGTGCGCTCTCTAATGCACCCGACGTCCCGGAATCTCTGCGGCTACTTCCAAGGCAACAAGCCGAAAGATTTCGATTTCGTCTGGCGGGGTTAGGCGGCAATCCGCCAAAGAGAGGCTCGTCCATCTCCCTTGATCTGCTCGACCCGGTTGTTTCTCGCGAGATTGGACAATTGGATCGAAACCCGGCCAGAGATATCGGAGATGCGCGGGTCGTCCTCCGCGACACCTTTTTGCAAAGCGACGCGGGTTGCACATTCATGCGATGAAATCGGCGTTTGCGCCAGTCGCAGCGTGTTGAGAATGCGCGCGTTGAGATTGTCGCCTACGAACAATCCGTCGAGAAAGTTGCCGCGTTTCCCGTTCTGACGAGGTTTTTTCTTCGCCGGCAGATGATCCGGCTCGTAAGTCTGAATAACAGTGTCGAACGCCGCGATCTGATCGTCGATTTCGGCCATTTGATCGGCCAGTGCCTGGCGGTCAGCTCTCAAATCATCCTGCTTGCGGCGTAGTTCGCGAACAACGTCCATCAAAAACCCCAAATATAGATGGGGTTATTATGTCAGGCGATGAGATCGCAGTCTGGTGGCGTTTGCTACCTAATTGCGGAAAAATTGCCAGCGTCAGTCCCGGTCAAGCCGCGTCCGATTTGACCTCGTGGGAATGAATCACATTTGCGGATGGCGAATCCGTGACAAAGCGCAAGATCGATATTGCAGACGCGATTTGCTGGAGGCAAGTTTCGCCGAAAGAACAAGACCTCCAGCGCAAGCCTTATCCGGCCGGACCGATCGTCTCGGTGATATGCTGATCGCTCGCTTCAAGGGCTTTTAGGTAGAGCAGCGGGAGCCTGCGCGGTAGTCATCGCTGTGATTTAGACGTCGATACGATGTGACTTTCTCGGCATCTATGGCTCTTCGGTCCTCTCAACTCGCTCAACCGCATCAATTATGTGTCGACGCATTAGTTCCGACGCAGCGTCGGCGTCACCGCGGATCATGCTCTCAAGAATTCTTCCGTGTTCCTGCCAGACGCTTATTGACATTCCCGGATGACGAAGGACTTCGCCCATAGCGCGCCGCAAATGGCGCCAATGCAATCGCATTGTTTCAGAAATAAGCGGATTGCCGGATAGCTCGTAAATAAAAGAATGGAAATCGATGTCAGCTTGAAGGGTCGCTCTGCTATCTCCAGCGACAACTAAATTGCGCCCGTGCTCCACTAAAGACCGACCGCGGACGATTGCTTGTTTCGTTATGTGGGGCGTTGCAAGTCGTACTGCGAGAGGTTCGACCGCAGATCTAAATTGATAGATTGCTCTAAAAAAATCGGGCTCAACCGACGTTACGACCACGCCACGACGTCCCTGAGCTACGAAGCCCTGCGCCTTTAAGACGGCAAGGGCATGCGTCACCGGCTGACGCGAAACGTTCAATCGTGCGGCAATGTCCTCCTGGGTCAATCGTTCGCCAGCCTTGAAGGTGCCATCGCACAAGGCATCCAGAATGACTTCATAGGCTTGGTCGACCAAGCTCCGCGGTGTTTCTAAAGACTCCACGCCATCCTCTTCTGATTCCGCACTGCAATATGTATCGCGCTTGACACCAGCGCAAGCCTGAGTCATTCAGAGTTCTGAATTCAGAGTTCTGAACACGATATGCGGAGTACAAAACCCAGAACTCAAACCCAAAACGGATTGATAATGAGGGGGAAACTGTGTCGCAACCTATTCGTGTGCTTTTGGCGAAGGTCGGCCTTGATGGTCACGACCGCGGTGTGAAGGTCGTAGCTCGTACGCTTCGCGACGCTGGAATGGATGTCATTTACTCGGGGTTGCATCGTACGCCCGAGGAGGTCGTCAACGCCGCCATTCAGGAAGACGTTGATGTCTTGGGCGTTAGCTTGCTTTCCGGCGTGCAGCTCACCGTCTTCCCGAAAATTTTTGCGCTTCTGAGCAGCAAGGGCGCGACAGACATGATTGTCGTCGCGGGTGGTGTGATGCCCGACGAAGACGTTGTCGAGCTCAAAAAGATGGGTGTCGCTGAGGTTCTTCTCCAGGATACCCCCCCGGAAGCCATTGTCGCTACGCTCAATCGCCTCGTTTCCGAACGCGGCGAGCGCTGACTGGAGCTACGGACATGGAGTATTGGTCATTCCCCGCGGCGTACGATGCATCGTATCTACCGCCTTCAGATAGCCGCTACTGGTTTCCAAAACGGGAAACGATGCCGGCAGCGGAGCGCGAGAAGGCGATCCTTGAGCGGATTCAATTGGTTTGCCGTTACGCCTACGCGAATTCAGCATTCTATCGTCGCAAATGGGATGAGGCAGGATTCCATCCTGAGCATCTGCGCTCCCTTGAGGACTTTGAAGATAAAGTCCCAGTCGTCTCCAAAAAAGACCTTCGTGATTCGCAGGCACTCGCACCGCCTTTCGGTGACTACCTCTGCGTACCTGATAGCGAGATCTTCCATATCCATGGGACCAGTGGAACGACGGGGCGGCCGACAGCATTCGCAATCGGTCGCAACGACTGGTCGACAATCGCAAATGCTCACGCTCGGATTATGTGGGCGATGGGAATGCGTCCGGGAGATATGATCTGCATCGCCGCAATCCTTAGCCTCTATATGGGAAGCTGGGGTGCATTGGCGGGAGCTGAACGTCTCGGCGCGAAGGCATTTCCGTTTGGTGCCGGAGCGCCCGGTATGACGGCGCGTTGCGCTCAATGGCTCGATTCCATGAAGCCTGCCGGGTTCTATGGCACGCCAACTTACGCGCTTCATCTCGCGCAGACCGCGACTGACGAGGGTCTCAATCCCAGAGACTTTGGCCTGAAATACATGTTCTTTTCAGGTGAGCCGGGCGCGTCGATCCCGGGCGTGCGCGATCGTATCGCTGATCTTTACGGTGCAAAGGTGTTTGACTCGGGCTCCATGGCTGAAATGTCGCCGTGGATGAACGTGGCGGGATCTGCCGAAACGGAAGGAATGTTGTGCTGGCAGGACGTCGTTTATACGGAAGTTTGTGATCCAAACACGATGCGTCGCGTCCCTTACGGGAAACGCGGTACGCCCGTATATACGCACCTCGAGCGTACATCGCAGCCCATGATCCGACTCGCGTCCGGAGATCTGACTCTCTGGACCGACGATCCTAATCCGTGTGGTCGAACATATCCACGACTGCCGCAAGGAATTTTCGGTCGGATTGATGACATGTTCACGATCCGCGGAGAGAACGTCTATCCTAGTGAGATAGACGCTGCGCTCAACGAGATGCCCAGCTATGGCGGCGAGCATCAAATCATCATTACGAGAGACGCTGCGATGGACGAGTTGCTCCTGCGCGTCGAATGCAATGAGAGCTCAGCGCTTAACGGTGGTGCTGATCAGTTCAGAGATGAGGTGAGCCGTCGCATACAAAAACTTTTGGGGCTGCGCACAAAAGCGGAGATCGTTCCAAAGGGCACCTTGCCACGCACCGATTTTAAAGCTCGTCGAGTTATCGACGATCGTGCTGTGTTCCGGGATATGAACAATCAGCTCAAGATCGGAGGCGCGTCATGACGCGTTATGTGCCTTCGATAGAGTTGGTCGACCGAATTGCGGCCGGCGAAATCGCCGCAATTGGGCGACTTATGTCGCGCGCGGAGTCTGGCTCGACCGAAGCACGTGAGGCTCTGTCTCAGATCTATAAAAGGGCAGGCCGCTCGCATGTGATCGGTATCACTGGAGTTCCGGGTAGCGGAAAGTCCACGCTTGTCGCAGCGTTAACGGCGCGGCTCCGAGAGAGTGGTTTAACTGTTGGCATCGTCGCGATCGATCCGTCCAGCCCATACTCCGGGGGCTCCATCCTCGGTGATCGGGTGAGGATGTCCGACCTGGCGAATGACGACGGTATATATATCCGGAGTATGGCGACGCGCGGCGCTGTCGGCGGCATGGCTCGCGCGACACTCGATACGGTCGATATCCTCGATGTAGCGGGCTTCGATACAATCATTATCGAGACTGTCGGCGTCGGGCAGGATGAGGTCGAGATCGTTAAGGCGTCAAATACGACCGTTGTCGTATCGGCGCCGGGACTTGGTGATGAGATCCAGGCGATCAAGGCCGGCATGCTGGAAATCGCCGATATTCATGTCGTGTCAAAGTGCGATCGAAGTGACGCAAACAAGACGTTAGTTGACATCAAGCAGATGTTGACCTTGGGCGTCGGATTGGCGGCCGCATCGGATTGGAAGACCCGCGTCGTCGGCGTCAGTTCGTACACCGGCGAAGGCTTTGGTGACCTCATTAAGGCACTGCAAGACCATCGCCGCGTCGCTTTTGACGGCGAAGGCGGTGTTCGTCGTCGCGCGTCGATCGCCAACTTCCGCCTTCAAAAGACGGCTGAGACGATCCTGATGGAGCGCTTTGCGCGCGAGTCAGCGCAGTTCAGGCCGTCCATCGCCGATCGCCTGCAGCGTCGTGAATCCGACCCATACACTTCTGCGACCGAACTCGTCGCCGTTTCGATTAGATAGGAATCAAATATGACCAAGTCGTCTGGCTATCAACCACTGTCTCAGAAGGCGATTGATCAACTTCGCGCAGAAGAGAAATCATGGGAAGAAAACGAGGTTGCGACCTTCCTTGGCAAGCAGAAAGAACGCAAAAGCGAATTTTTTACGCTTGGTGATTTCCCGGTCAAGCGCACTTATACGGCTGCGGACCTTGAGAGGACGCCGATCGAGGATATCGGATTGCCTGGGCGTTATCCGTTCACCCGTGGTCCTTATCCAACGATGTATCGATCGCGGAACTGGACGATGCGTCAGATCGCCGGTTTTGGCACGGGCGAGGATACCAACGTCCGCTTCAAGTACCTGATCGCACAGGGCCAGACCGGCATTTCAACTGACTTCGATATGCCGACGTTGATGGGGTACGATTCTGACCATCCCATGAGCGAGGGTGAGGTTGGCCGCGAGGGCGTTGCCATCGATACGCTTGCCGATATGGAGGCGCTGTTTGCCGACATCGACCTCGAAAAGATTTCGGTTTCGATGACAATTAATCCGTCCGCCTGGATTCTCCTGGCGATGTACATCGTACTGGCGGAGAAACGAGGTTACGACCTCAACAAACTTTCGGGTACGGTTCAAGCCGATATTCTCAAAGAATATATGGCACAGAAAGAATACATTTTTCCAGTTGAGCCGTCGGTTCGCATCGTTCGCGACATTATCACTTACAGTGCCAAGAACATGAAGCGGTATAACCCGATTAATATATCGGGGTACCATATCTCAGAAGCAGGCTCGTCGCCCCTTCATGAAGCGGCCTTTACCCTTGCGAACCTTATCGTTTATGTCGAAGAGGTTCTCAAAACGGGAATGAAGATTGATGACTTTGCGCCTCGCTTGGCGTTCTTCTTCGTTTGCCAGGCTGATTTCTTCGAAGAGGTTGCCAAGTTTCGTGCCCTTCGGCGCTGTTACGCGAAGATCATGAAGGAGCGATTTGGCGCGAAAAATCCTGAGTCAATGCGCCTTCGATTCCACTGCCAGACTGCGGCTGCGTCGCTGACCAAGCCGCAGTACATGGTCAACGTCATTCGAACCTCGATGCAGGCGTTGGCTGCCGTGCTCGGTGGGTGTCAATCGCTTCATACGAATGGATACGACGAAGCGTTCGCGATTCCGACCGAAGACGCTATGCGTATGGCGCTCCGTACGCAGCAGGTAATCGCCGAGGAAACAAATGTTACTCAGGTCACTGACCCACTCGGCGGCTCCTACTACGTTGAATCGCTGACGACAGAATACGAGCGGCGAATTTTCGAGATCCTCGAGGATGTCGAGAGCCGCGGAGGTACGCTTAAGCTGATTGCGGATGGTTGGTTCCAGCGGCATATCGCCGACTTTGCGTACGAAACTGCTTTGCGGAAACAGTCGGGTGAAAAGCCGGTTATTGGCGTTAACTGCTTTGTCGACGGTACGCCTGATCCTGCAATTCACACTCACCCCTATGATCAGACGACCGCCGACCGCCAAGTCAAGCGCACGCAGAGCGTGCGACGAAACCGTGATCCGGTCCGGTTCGAATTGCTCATGAAACAACTTGTCGACGTCGCGCGCGATCCCTCCCAGAACATTATGCCGATCACGATCGAACTGGTGCGATCGGGGGCGACGATGGGGGACATTGTTGAGGAACTGAAGAAGGTTTGGGGGACGTATCGAGAGACACCTGTTTTCTGATTGATCATGCAGCGATCGCGCAAAGACGTGAAGGGACTCAGGCGCGCAGTGCGGGACGGCGATACCGAGGCGTTGAAATCTTTGCTGGCTCATAGCCTGTCAGTCGGCCATAGGCGCCTCGGCTTATGTCGCTATTTTACGGCACGAGCGTTGGGCGTTGAAGGTCTTGAGCCGCTTAGTCGCGCCGCGTTGCAGGTTGCGCGACATCTGCATCCGTCAGAAGTCTTTCGCATTGCTAGTGAGGCGACTTGCCGCGCTCTCTTAGACAGAAAGCCCACCGATATGCTCCAAGAAAAAGGGTCGTTGCCTCCTTACATTCTCCCTTATGAGGGTATTTCCCCGGCTCTTAGGACGAACCCACGTTACGCTGGACCCGGTTCAAGTGTGCTCGGGAAGGTGACGCTGGGATCGCATGCGACGCTTGCGCCGCTATCAGTCATCCGAGCTGACGGTCATTTTGTCGATATTGGAGATGATTTCTTTCTCGGGGAGCGGGCGACTGTTCATATCGCGCACGAGGTTTATCCGACGCGGATCGGTAATCGCGTTCGCGTGGGAAGGAACGCTGTCGTTCACGCCTGCACGGTCGGGGATGACTGTATAATTGAAGATAACGTCACTATTTTGGATGGCTCTGAGGTTGAGAATAACGTCCTGATCGAGGCAGGCTCAACAGTTTATCCGCGTTCGAAACTGCTTTCCGGTTATGTCTATGGTGGAAATCCGGCCGTTATTATTCGACAGCAGTCCCAAGCGGAAGCCAATGAGCGCGCGGCAAAAATTGAACGCGATATCGTTGCGGCACTATTTAGCGCTATCCCAAACCGAGCTGGCCGCAGTGCGTCCAACTTTGTTGCATCTACCGCTTCTATAACAGGGCATGTCGATCTACGCGATCAAGCAAGCGTTTTCTTTTCTTGTGAGCTTAATGCCGGCCATGGATCGATCGTCGTCCGCAACAATACAAATATTCAGGACAACACGACGATTGTCGCACGTCGTGATGGCGTCATCATCGGGCAGGACACAACTATTGGGCACAATGTGACCATTGAGGACTCCCGTATCGGAAGTCGATGTCTCATTGGAATTGGCAGTCTAATTAGCGCGAACGTCCATATTGATGATGATGTGTTACTCGCTGCGGGTTCGACGACATTCGCCGGGCAGCGCCTGGATGCCGGGTGGCTGTATGCCGGCCGCCCCGCGAAGCCAATCTCGAAGCTTGATGACCAGCGACGAGCAATGATGCAATCGATCGTCACAACATACTGTGCTTATGCGCGCGAGTATCGGTCCTTGCAACAGGAGAGGGTTTAGACATGGGTCACCGGCTCTCACGTATCGTCACTCGTACGGGCGACAAGGGACAAACAAGTCTCGGCAATGGGGTCAGGGTCGAAAAGAATAACCCTACCATCGAGAATCTCGGTTCGATTGATGAATTGAATAGCTGGATCGGTGCGGTTCTGTCCTTCGCGCAATCGCCGGAAGTCAAAGGCGCATTCATTCATGTGCAGCACGACCTGTTTGACTTGGGCGCACAGCTCAGCGTACCCGGCACGCCGCTTCTTTCTGAGTCTCACGTCTCGCGACTTGATGAGACGATCCAGAAACTGAACGCTGACTTGAGTATGCTCAAAGAGTTCATCTTGCCTGGCGGTTCACCTTCCGCGGCTTTCGCTCATGTCGCGCGGACTGTTTGTCGTCGAGCGGAGCGCGGCTTGTTCACACTGAGTGAATTGGACCGCGGGGGCGAGGGACTTCAACAGGTGCATGGCAACTCGTTCGAATGCGGCCTTAGCTATCTCAACCGCCTTTCAGATCTGCTCTTTGTCGTTTCACGCATCGAGAACCGCACGAACGGAGTGCCCGACGTGATGTGGGAGCGAGGAAAGAGCCTCGGCAGCTCTAATCAGCAGAAATGACCATGGGCGCAGAGATAGCTAGCGGATTTCAGTCTATCGGAATCATTGGCGCGGGCCAAATGGGATCGGGCATTGCGCAAGTCTGTGCTGCCGCTGGGTTGAGGGTCTACCTCAACGATGTTTCGGATGAAAAGATCAACAGCGGAATCGGTCGCATCACGAAGTCCTTACAGAAGCGTCGCGATGCGGGAAAAATAACCGACGAACAAGTTGACAAGCTGTTGTCGGCAATAGTTTCCACGCCGAAACTTCGTGCATTCGAACAATGTGATCTGGTGATTGAGGCTGCTACCGAGGACGAAGCGACAAAGAGAAAGATATTCGGTGGGGTTTATCCGTTTCTGAATCCGACAACAGTGTTGGCTACCAATACATCGTCAATTTCAATCACCCGTCTTGCGACGGCGACGGACCGCCCGCAACGTTTCATCGGCATTCATTTCATGAACCCCGTGCCAACCATGAAGTTGGTTGAGGTTATTCGGGGCCTTGCAACAGACCAAACAACGTATGACGCGACCGCGAAATTTGTTGCTGCGCTCGGCAAACTTATCACCACGTCGGAGGATTACCCAGGATTCATTGTGAATCGGGTGCTGATCCCGATGATCAATGAGGCTGTATACGCCCTTTACGAGGGCGTTGGCTCCATTCAATCCATCGACGATTCGTTGCGCCTGGGCGCCAACCATCCAATGGGCCCGCTTCAATTGGCTGATTTTATCGGACTCGATACCTGCCTTTCGATCATGCAGGTGCTTCATGAAGGACTTGCCGATTCAAAATATAGACCGTGCCCACTGCTCGTGAAGCATGTGGAAGCCGGCTGGCTCGGCGTGAAAACAGGGAGGGGATTCTACGATTACGCCAGCGGTGCACCCGTGCCGCTGCGCTAAAATAAGGGGAGGCTGAATTGACTAATGTGGCTATCGATCAAGCGACAAAAGAGGAAAGTCGGACAATTGTCTACGCGAAGCTCATCCGGCGTTTAATTCCGTTTCTGCTCCTTTGCTACGTCGTCGCGTATCTGGATCGCGTGAACGTCGGCTTTGCAAAGTTGCAGATGCTTAACGATCTGAAGTTCTCAGAGACGATCTACGGCTTGGGAGCGGGTATCTTCTTCGTAGGATACGTCATCTTTGAGATCCCGAGTAATTTGATTCTCGTTCGGGTTGGTCCCCGGCTCTGGATCGCTCGCATCATGATTACATGGGGCATCATTTCCGCCCTCACGATGTATGTCACATCTCCCGCAACATTCTATATATTGCGGTTCTTGTTGGGAGCGGCAGAAGCCGGTTTCATTCCCGCCATTCTCTACTATTTGACGATCTGGTTTCCCTCCTCGCATCGCGGCAAGGCGTCCGCTTTGTTTCTGGCCGGCATTCCGTTGTCGGGCATGATCGGTGGCCCGCTCTCCGGCTATATCATGAGTGCCATGGATGGCTTGTGGGGACATGCTGGTTGGCAATGGATGTTTCTTCTTGAGGCAATCCCCGCGGTTATTCTTGGCATCGTGTGCTTACTCTTTCTGAATAATACCATCGATGAGGCGAGGTGGCTGAGCGCAGCGGAGAAAGAGCAGATCAAATCGGATGTAGCGCGCGAAGCAAAGGACAAGCCGTTGCACTCCATGCGTGACGGATGGACAAATGGCCGGGTTTGGTTGCTCAGCTTTACATACTTCTTCTTTACAATGGGTCTGTACGGCCTGAGCTTCTGGCTGCCGAGCATTATCAAGGCGACGGGTGTAAAGGATCCGCTCGATGTCGGTCTGCTAACTGCCATTCCCTACGCCGGCGCACTGATCGCCATGTATCTGATTGGGCGCAGCTCAGACCATTTCCAAGAGCGGCGCTGGCATCTTGCGCTTCCGGCAGTTGTTGGTGCCGCCGGGCTTGTGCTCAGTGTTCTATATGCGCAGAACACAACACTCGCGCTTGCCGCTCTTACGGTCGCAGCCGCCGGCGTTCTAACGTGCATTCCGCAATTCTATACGCTGCCGCCAGCCATTCTAAGTGGTCCTGCGGCCGCAATGGGATTGGCGCTGGCAAACTCCGTTGGCAGTGTCGCCGGCTTCATCAGTCCTTATCTCTTGGGTTGGATTAAGGATTTCACCGGGAGTACGAATATCGGCGTCATAGTGCTCGCTGGCGCATTGATTGTCGGTGCGGCGCTGGTCTTCGCGAACCCGTCTCGCGTCGTAAATCGCTGAGGAGAGTAGCAAGATTCCCGCGCTTACGATCCCTCAGCGCTTGGGAATCTTGGTCGCCATCACTGTCCTGATCGCCGGTGCTGCGTTCGTTGTTCATCTCGTCGCTCTCCGCGGCACGCTAAACAACGAACGTAGTGTCGCCCTTCGTAACCAGGTCGCGACGGCGATCTCAATTGTCACTTATCACGAGAAGCAAGCGGCTGGCGGGCCTCGTGCGCGCCTCCGCAGAGGATGTTGGAGCACTTGCTGCGGCGATACGTTTAAACCTCGAAAATTTCTTACCAAGCTTCGTACAGCATAGAACTAGATCGGTTTGTCCGCATGCAAGAATCCATTCCAAGCACCCGTTTTCTCCCGCGTTATCTCGCTACGCTCCGGTGCAGCGAGGGTCTTTTTCGAACTGATTAGCAGTCGGCGATTGGCGATGATGTGGCATCGTGACATTTCGATCTTGACGTTTCTGCTATTGATCGCTTCGGGACACGCGCAGTCAGACACGTTATCGCGTATCGATCAGAGACCGCAGCGAATTGTCTCGCTCAACATTTGTACCGATCAGCTAGTTCTACAGATCGCGGATCCGAAGCGCGTTCTATCTGTAACCTGGCTGGCGAAAGAGCCGTCGGAATCCGATGTCGTCGCGCTTGCCAGAAGTATTCCATCCAATCATGGTCTTGCGGCTGAAGTTATACCGCTTGCGCCCGATCTGGTCGTGGCGGGGACAGTCACGACGCCGATCGCCACCTCAATGATCAAAAGGGCTGGCATTCCCATCTTGGAACTGCCGCCGATCAGCAGCATTGAGGACGCGCGTCGTCAGATAAGAGAGATTGCCGGGGCCGTTGGGGAAGTTGAGCGCGGAAATGAACTCATAGGGCGACTTGACCGGCGCCTCGCAGATATATCGGTTTTGCCGGAGCGCAGCCGTCCAACAGCGATCGTCTTTAGCCCAAATGGCTTCACGGCTGGGCCGGGAACGCTCGTGGACGATGTTATACAAAGATCAGGTTTTGCCAATTTGGCAGCAGGGAGATCGTTTGGAGCCTATCATCATGTGCCGCTGGAGGTTCTGCTCAGTGAGCCACCAGATGTGCTCATCATTGAATCGGCTGAAGAGTCCAAGCCGTCTCTCGCCTCGCAGATTCTAGGCCACCGAGCGCTCTTGCGATTGTCGGAGAGAATACGTGTCGTAATTATCCCATCTCGGCTTTGGAGTTGTCCTGGTTTCGGTCTGGCGGAGGCTGCCACGATATTGGACGCTACGGCCAACGAACTTAGGAGAAGCCGTCAGCATGAATAAGGAGTTGCTGCTTGACAGGCAAATTTACGGCACGCAGCAACGCAATTTTGCAGCAGCGCTGGCCGCTGGCGTAATCATCCTCTGTGCCGTTTCAATGGGAATAGGGTATGCCCCACTCGATTTTGGAGTCGCGCTAAACGACGTCATTACCGGGAAGGGGAGTCTCGCGGCTATCGTTCTTCTAGAGCTAAGAATCCCTCGCGCCCTCTTGGGGGCGTTGGTTGGATTTAGCTTGGGAATTGCGGGAGCTGCTATGCAGGGCATGCTGCAAAATCCATTGGCTGAACCAGGTATAACCGGTGTTACCGGTGCAGCGGCGTTTGGCGTAGTCGTCGTATTCTATTTCGGCCTCTCCGAACTCATCCCGCTTGCCCTCCCGTTAGGTGGGGTGATCGGTGCGATTATTGCGACTGTCTTGCTGAAAGTTGCGAGTGGTCGCGGAGCAGACAACACGACCATCGTACTTGCTGGAGTGGCGGTGAGCAGCTTTCCTGGCGCGCTCACAGCCTTAGCGCTCAACTTATCGCCTAATCCATATGCGGCGACTGAGATCGTGTTTTGGCTATTGGGCTCGCTTGCAGATCGGAGCTTGCAATATGTTTGGCTCGTTGCACCGCTGATGGCTCTGGGCTGGGCGTTACTGCTGGCTTCCGGAAAGGGACTCGATGGCCTCTCCCTCGGTGAGGATACCGCGAGAAGCCTCGGCTTCGATGTTGGTCAATTGCGCATGCTGGTCATTCTCGGGACCGCCCTTGCGGTAGGCAGTTCTGTAGCGGCGAGTGGGTCGGTCGGATTTATCGGTTTGGTGGTGCCTCATCTATTGCGACCGTTGGTGGGACATCAGCCGAGTCGCCTTCTCCTGATAAGTGGTTTGGGTGGAGCGTGCTTCACGCTTTTGGCGGATATTCTCGTTCGGCTTCTGCCGATCGTTCCTGAACTGAAACTTGGCGTCGTTACGGCGCTTATAGGGGCACCCTTCTTTCTCAGCCTCATCAGCAAGGCCAGACCGAGGTCTTAACGATGTTGCACGTGAAAGATGTTGCTGTTGACTTGGGTGGGAAGACGCTCCTCAGCGGAATTACATTTAGGGTCGATCGCGGAGAACTCGTTGGTCTGGTCGGACCCAATGGTTCGGGTAAATCGACCCTGTTCCGTATGCTTGCAAATCTACGGGCGCCGAGCGCGGGTGAAATCACGTATGATGGGAAAGCCGCGGCTGATCTCGGTGCCCGCACGCTTTCAAAGTTGGTGTCGTACCTTGAACAAGATGGAACGTCACATTGGCCGCTCAATACGAGAACGCTTGTGGAGCTCGGCCGCTTGCCGCATCGCAGGATGTTCCATTGGCTGAGCGAAGACGACGAAACGGCGGTCGCTCGTGCAATGAAACTCACAGACACAACTGTCTTCGCATCTAAAACAGTTGCGCAGCTTTCAGGGGGTGAGCGCATGCGGATCATGCTGGCTCGGGCGATCTGTGCCGAAGCTCCGCTGTTATTGGCGGACGAACCAATAGCGGCACTTGATCCACGGCACCAGTTGATGGTGATGAGCTTGCTTCGAAGATACGCCAGTCAACAGAATGCTGTTGCTGTTGTTCTCCATGATTTGTCCATGGCTGCCCGATTCTGTCAGAAGCTCATTCTGATTTCCGGCGGAACTATAATTGCGCAGGGACGGAGCGACAAAGTCTTGTCGCCTCGAAATATTCGGGAAGCTTATCGCGTCGAAGTCGTCAGCGGAAAGAAGAACGATATTCCTTTCTATTTACCAGCGTAATGTTTGCCGAGACGATTTTGTCAATCTTCTCCAAATCAGAAGAGAGGTGAGAATGTCGGAAAGATCTTCGATGCAGTTGACCGACAATTGTGGTGCCGAAATTATTGCACGGTTTCTGAAGGAGCGCGGGATCAAGCGAATTTTCTCGCTTTGCGGCGGTCACATCATGCCCATTTGGATGAGCGTGGACCGAGAAAAAATCGAAATCATCGACGTGCGAGATGAGCGCGCGGCCGTACATATGGCGCAGGCGCACGCCGAAGTTACTGGAGAAATTGGTGTCGCGCTGGTTACGGCGGGACCAGGTTTGACGAACGCGATTACGGGAATCGCTAATGCGGACGTTTCTCGAGCTTCAGTTCTTATTCTTTCCGGAACGCCGCCCATCCCCCAGATGGGACGTGGGGCGCTACAGGATCTGGATCACGTCCAACTCGTCCGTCCGATAACGCGGTACGCAAGAACGGTATTCGATCCGGCAATGATCCCCAAATTTTTGGACGATGCGATATCATCAGCACTCGGCGATGGAAGTGAGCCTGGACCGGCGTACCTCGACTTTCCCACGGACGTGCTCCGCGCTCGAGTTCCGTCGGCCATGCAGATGCAAGAGTATTTCAAGCCCCGATCAAGGCGGGTGTTCCAGCCAAGCCGATGCGATGTCGCATCCGCTGTGGATATGCTCTGGGAGGCGAAACGTCCTGTATTTATCAGCGGTCGTGGCGCTCGCGCGGCTGCAAAGGAGCTTCTGGCGCTGCTTGAGCGTCTTGACGCGGTTCATCTTGACACCGGGGAGAGCCGCGGCGTCGTTCCTGATGATCACCCTTCAACGGTAGCGTCAATGCGTGGCGCCGTTATGAGCTCGGCCGACGTTATTGTAACCGTTGGGCGGCGGCTCGATTTCCAATTGGCCTTCGGATCTCCCGCGATATTTAAAGATGCTCGTTTCCTGCGGATCAGTGATTGCGCGCTGGAGATTCGCGATAACCGACGCGGAGACGTAGAATTGTTTGGAACAATCAGCGAAAGCTTGGGTGCTCTCGTTCGGCACGCGGGAGACCGGAAGTCCTCGGTCGATCAAGAATGGATTGGCTTTATCAAAAGCAAACATCGCGAAAAAGCCGACGCCTTTGTGCAAAGAATTGCATCAGCTCCGAACGGTGCCGATGGGGCTATACACCCGAATAGGCTCTTGAGCGAACTTCAGAACCATATTGACCAGCGTTCAATTGTCGCCATTGACGGTGGTGATTTTCTGTCCTTTGCGAGGGTGGCAATTTCAGCGTCGATGGTACTCGATCCGGGTCCTTTCGGCTGCATAGGGGTCGGGGTTCCGTATGGAGTTGCGGCTAGCCTTGCGCGGCCTGATGCCACGGTATTCGTCGTGACTGGAGACGGATCGTTTGGATTTAACGCAATTGAAGTCGATACCGCGGTTCGTCACGGCGCCAAGGTGGTTATCGTGGTTGCCAACAACAGTGCTTGGCAGATCGAAGTCGATGATCAGAGAAAGACGTATGGCAAGATAGTCGGCACCAAATTGCAGAATGTAGATTATGCAGCGATGGCGCGCGCATTTGGAATGTACGCACAACGCGTAACTCGGGTGGAGGAACTGGCGGCCTCATTTGCTCGAGCCCTCGCTAACCGGCCTGCATTGATTGACGTGGTAATTACGACCGATGCAGAATCTTCGGATAGCAAAAGTGGCTTGGCGTGGGTGCCAAATCTTCAGCCCTTGGCAGCATGGGATGACGCGGAATTTGAATGGCGATACCCAACTCGTAGTTGAAATACGACTTCAATTATATTGAGGCTCGGATGATGACCGTGCCACATCTCGATGTCAGTACGCCAAGTGAGGGAGGAGAATGGACCTGCGCCACCTTCGCTATATTGTTGCCCGCGCCCGCAATGGCAGTTTTAGCGCGGCTGCGCATGAGTTTCGCGTCAGGCAGCCGATCGTCAGCAAGCGATGTCTTCTACTCTCTTGCGCTCTGGTCAGAGCGCATCATGGTGGCGCTGCCGAACAGCCACTCCCTCGCGGACAAGCCCGTCATCCATTGGCCCGAGCTGAAGAGCGAACGTTTCCTCATCAGTCATAACGATCCTGGCCCAGAATCGTAACATCCTGCTCCGGCATCTCGCGGCACCGTCGGACCATCCCGAGATCATCACACTCCGTCTCAACCGCGATAATATCTTGAGCGAAGTGGGGAGCGGCGAGGGCATAAGTCTGCAATGCGGGATCTGCGTCTGGCCTGACCGGGCTCGGCGTCGTGTTCCGGTCGCCGCACGACGGCAACGGCGCTACGCGCGTCGGCTATATCGTTTGCTGGAAGCCGGACAACATCAATCCGGTGCTCAATACGCTTCGCAATCCTTTCAAGGACGCCATGTTGATTCGGCCGTGACCTGATCCAGCGCTGTGTCCGGAGCCTTTTAGGGGCGCCGAATATTTCAAGTATTTTTCCGACGGCCAACGACGAGCTGCGGCGCTCTACTGTCGATCGCCTTCACGGCCAGCTCTGCAAGCATCCAGGCGCGCGGGGAACAGCGGCGAACGGAATCGGGCATGTCCTGGGCATGCCTTGGAAGGCTGGAAGGCGCCCGTCCGGGGGACTAGACTTCGCGACCATGCTGGAGCCGCTGGGTTTGAATCTGTGGTTTGCGGATGGCGGAGTCGTCTCGTTCAAGGGCTTCGACTATCCAACACGTATGGTCATCGTCCGTCTTGCCGATGGAGGATTGTGGCTCTGGTCGCCGGTCGAAAGGACGGCGGCGATTGAGCACGAGATTCGCGCGCTGGGGCCAGTCCGGCATATCGTCAGCCCCAACAGCCTGCACTATCTGTTTCTCGGCGAGTGGCAGGCCGCATTCCCGGACGCCGGTGTGTGGGCGACGGCGGCGACGATCGCCAAATGCAGAGACCTCCGTTTTGCCGGGATACTGGACGACGACCCGCCGGCCGAATGGAGAGGTCAGATCGACCAGTTCTATTTCACCAATTCGCCTTTCGTGGACGAACTGATCTTCTTTCACCGCGCCTCCCGCACCGTCATCATCGCCGACCTGTCGCAGACTTTCAGCGAGACATTCCTGAAAACTCATTGGCCCTTGTGGATGCGGCCGATCGCACGGCTTTCGAAAATGGTCGAGGGGTGGGGTTATCCGCCGATCGACTACCGGATCAGTTTCCGCAACCGCGCAAGCGCGCGCCCCAAGATTCGTGCGTTGATCGGAAAGCATCCCGAGCATGTCGTCGTGGCGCATGGCGAGATTGCCAGGACAGGTGGCGCCTCCTTTTTGCGACGGGCCTTTTCATGGCTGCTCCGCGAGCGTGCCGGCGATTTTCCCTGACGCCTCGGCGATATTGCATTGCGGCGAGACTTCCAATAAGATTAGAATGATTCTAAACTATCAGATGTCGTTGGATATCTGACGGTGGCGGCGAAGGTCCGCCCGTGATCGATCACGCATTATTGGAGGGTGTGTTGCCGCGTTTTCTATCGGGCATCTCCGTGGTTCTGACCGCGGCGACCGTGATTGGTCTGGCGCTGGCTTTGGCCGGAACCTGGCTGCTTGATGGCCCGCTCGCATCTCAGCTCGTCCTGAGCGGCACGGTGCTTGTCTATCTCGCCGGGGGTGTGCCGGCCGGATGGCGCGCGCTGCAAGCGCTGTGGCGCGAGCATACCCTTGATATCGACCTCTTGATGGTCGTTGCCGCGATCGCGGCGGCGATCGTCGGCGCCACCGTCGAGGGCGCGGTTCTGCTCACGCTCTTCAGCCTGTCCACCACGCTCGAGGAGCGGGCCATGGGCCGGGCCCGGCGCGCCATCGAGGCGTTGATGTCGCTGCGGCCGGAGACGGCCTTCCGCAAAACACAGGACGGCGCGGTCGAGGAGATACCGGCTGCCGACCTTGGGGTGGGTGATCTGGTGATTCTTCGCCCCGGCTCCCGGGTTCCGGCCGACGGCGTGATCGTCGCGGGCCGCGGATCGCTGGACGAATCCACCATCACCGGTGAATCGATGCCGGTGCGCAGGGAGCCCGGTTCGCAGGTCTTTGAAGCAACGGTCAACCTCGACGGCGTGCTCGAGGTGCGGGTCGCAAAGACTCTGGAGCAGAGCACGGTCGCCCGGATGATTGCGCTCGTCACGGAGGCGCAAGCGGCGAAGGCGCCGTCCGAGCGGTTCAGCGCCTGGTTCGGGCAGCGTTATACGATTGCGGTCCTGTTGGGGTCCGCTGTTGCGCTCGGTGTCTTCCTCTGGCTTGGAAACAACTGGGAGACGGCGCTCTACCGGGCGGCGACCATGCTGGTGGCGGCAAGCCCGTGCGCCATCGTGATTTCCGTGCCGGCCGCGATCCTGTCGGCTCTTTCGGCGGCGGCGCGAGGAGGCGTTCTGTTCAAGGGCGGGGCTGCGCTTGAAACCCTGGCATCGGTGAAGGTTTTTGCGTTCGATAAAACGGGTACGCTGACGGCGGGACGCGCCACCGTGACGGGCATTGTCGCGTTGGACGGAAACCAGAGCGGCTTCCTGTCGACGCTGACCAGTCTTGAGGCCCATTCCGAACACCCTATCGCGGATGCCTTGCGGCGCGAGGCGGCCCAGTGCGACGTGGCTCTTCATGACGTCCGAAATGTGAAGTCGCTGCCCAGCGCCGGCATCATGGGCGAAGACGATCTCGGACCGATCTGGGCGGGAAACCGCCGGATGGTCGAGGCCATGGGCGCGTCAGCCGATCACGATGCGTTGCGTGATCTGCAGAACAGCGCCGAGACCGTGATTTACATGGGGCGCGGGGACAATCTGCTCGGTGCCGTCAGCGTGGCAGACAGACCGCGCGAGACCTCGGCCGCCGCGCTCGCGGCGCTGAGAGCCAGCGGCGTTGCGACGATCCTGATGATGACGGGCGACAGGCGTCCGGTCGCTCTGCGGATCGGGCAGGAACTGGGTTTGCGGACTGACGAGATTCACGCGGAGATGCTGCCGCAGGACAAGGTTGTCATGGTCGCAAAGGCGGCGCAGGGAAGGAAGATTGCGTTTGTCGGCGATGGCGTGAACGACGCCGCGGCGCTGGCGCGCGCCGATGTCGGCATCGCCATGGGCGTGGCGGGCTCCGAAGTGGCGCTTCAGGCCGCCGATGTGGCGTTGCTTTCGGAGGACATGGAGCGGCTGGCGGCCGCGCATCGCCTGTCGAAACGGACCGCCCGGATCATTCGTCAGAACCTGACCTTTGCGATCGGCGCGATGCTCGTTCTTGTGATCGGCGCCGCCATGTTCGAACTGCCTCTTCCACTTGCGGTCGTGGGACACGAGGGAGGAACGGTCCTTGTCGTTCTCAACGGGTTGCGGCTGCTGAGCGATCCGATCCGGGATGTCTCGCGGTCGATGTCGCAGACATTCATGCCATCCCGGCCGGAGGAGGTGGGCGGCGAGCGCGCCGCATACTCTCGGCCCGGCGGATTGGTTTGAGTCCTGCAAGCCTCATTCCTCCGCTGGCAGGGCCCGATGACTTTGATCTAAATCCAGACTTCGACCTTGCGCGGGCCGCAGCACCAGGAACGACCGGCCCGGCTGGCAAAGGAAGAGGAGAGGAGATAGGATCGCCCACGGCACAGAGGGGAAATGCCCAGTGGAGACGCCGCGGCTGCCAGCATTGCGATCTTATCATTCCTGGATCGCGAACGAGACGCTCGAAGACTATTCCCTCCGCTACGCCGCGCAGTCATTTCGACGATGGTCGCCATTCGTCATCAGCAATACCGCGCTGGGGGGCATTTCGTTTCTCGCGCTGGAGGCGATCGGCGGCGCGATCACGTTCAGCTACGGCTTCAGCAATGCCGCTCTGGCGATCCTGGTCGGATCGATTTTCATTTTCATCACCAATCTTCCGATCTCCTATTATTCCAGCAGATACAACATCGATCTCGATCTTCTGACCCGCGGCGCGGGGTTCGGCTATATCGGATCAACCATCACGTCGCTGATCTACGCGAGCTTCACCTTCATTTTCTTTGCGCTCGAAGGCGCCATCATGGCGCAGGCCCTGAAGCTTTATGCCGATGTGCCGCTGGTGGTCGGTTATATCGTGTCGTCCGTCATCATCATTCCGGTGACGATGATGGGCATCACCATGATCAGCCGTCTGCAACTGGTGACGCAGCCGCTGTGGCTGCTGATGATGATCGCGCCCTTTGTGATGATCGTCTGGAAGAAGCCGGAGGATATTCAGGTCTGGATCGATTTCGCCGGCATCGACGGCAGCAAGGGAGGATTCAGCCCCCTTGCGTTCGGCGCGGCCCTGAGCGTGATGTGCTCGCTCGTGGTGCAGGTCGGCGAGCAGGCGGACTATTTGCGGTTTCTGCCGAAAAAGACCCCGGAGAACCGTCTGCGATGGTGGGCGGCCGTGGTGTTCGCAGGCCCCGGCTGGATCCTGATCGGCGGCCTCAAGGTGCTCGGGGGAAGCCTCCTTGCGGTCCTTGCCTTGAACGGTGGAGTGCTGCCGGCCGTCGCCCTTGAGCCGATCCGCATGTATATCGGCGCCTATCACTACGTCTTCAACGATACCTCGACTGTGTTGTTCGCGGCGACGTTCTTCGTTCTGCTTTCGCAGGTCAAGATCAACGTCACCAACGCCTATGCAGGCTCGCTCGCCTGGTCGAATTTCTTCTCGCGGGTGACGCACTATCATCCCGGTCGGGTGGTCTGGCTCGTTTTCAACATCCTCATTTCCCTGCTTTTGATGCTGCTCGGCATCTTCCAGACGCTCGAGCTCGTGCTCGCGGTCTATTCGAATATCGCGACCGCATGGATCGGCGCGATCGTCGCCGATCTGTGGGTGCTGAAACCGCTTAAGGTCAGTCCGGCTTTTGTCGAATTCAAACGGGCCCATCTGCCCAATTTCAATCCGGTGGGATGCGGCGGCATGGCGGTCGGATCGCTGGTTGCGATCGCGGCCTTTAACGGCTTCTTCGGGGCGACGGCGCAGGCCTACTCGGCGCCGTTGTCGTTTGTCGTCTCCTTCGCCGTTGCCATCCTGATCGGGATCGTGACGCGCGGTCGATATTATATCGCGCGCCAGCCGCCGCTTGCGTTGGCCGCTCTGGAAGGCACGGTCCTGCGTTGCGAGATTTGCGATCATTCCTATGAGCGCGAGGATATGGCCTATTGCAGCTTCTACGAGCGGCCGATCTGTTCGTTATGCTGCAGCCTTGAGGCGCATTGCCACGATTCCTGCAAGAAATCGAGTGTCGCGCTCGAATCCTCGCGATCGCGATATTTCGGTCCGGGTTTCTCGCGCCGGCTTGCGCCCCACATGCCGCAACGCTTGCTCAAGGTCGGGGGCCTTCTGCTCGCTCTGTCGGTGGTCGCCGCCGCGCTGTTTCTTCTCACCTATCGCCTGGTGGAGCCGGGCGCGGATGTGCCGCATCTTTCGAACGACGCATTGCTGTTGCGGGTTTTTCTCGCGTTGCTGCCGCTGCTGGCGATCAGCGCATGGTGGATCGTTCTTTCCAACGAAAGCCGCGAGCTTGCCCAGCGCAATCTCGTCGCCTCGCTGGAAAAACTGAACGATGCTCAGGGCGAGCTCGCCAAGGCCGAGCGCCTTGCAACCATCGGACAGATCACGGCGACCGTCAGCCATGAATTGCGCAATCCGCTGGGAGCGCTGACGACCTCGGTCGCGATCTTGAAGCGGTCGCAGGGGATGGGCGGCGGGTCTGGCTGGCGACGGGAGGTCGATCGCATTCAGCGCAATGTGGAGCGCTGCGCCCGCATCATCGAAGATCTGCTGCAATTCTCGCGGCGGCCTCATCCCAACATGGCGCCGCTTGCTATCGATAGCTGGGTCGAGCTGAACTCCGCGGAGCTTAAAGAGCTGTCGTCTGTTCCGATCGAATTCGATCTGCGGTCCGGTCGCTTCATTCAGGCGGACGGAGAGCGATTGCGGCAGGCTCTCGTCAATCTCGTGCAGAATTCCATGCAGGCCATCGACGAGCGTCCTTCGCGCGAGGGAAAGATCGTGCTGTCGACCGAGAATGTCGGAGACGTGGTATGTCTGTCGGTCACGGACAACGGGATTGGTATGACGCAGGACATCTGCGCGCGGGTATTTGAGCCGTTGTTCAGCACCAAGACCTTCGGCGTGGGTCTGGGCATGGCGCATGTCGCGCGGATCATCGAGCGTCACAGCGGGACGATCACCATTACTTCCCAGCCCGGGGAAGGTAGTCGCGTCGACATCAGACTTCCCGTTTCCGACATGGAAGATTCGGTCAATGAATGACGTGATTTTTCCTGACAGGGAGAATAGCCGGCGCCCGCGTCGCATCCTGATCGTGGATGACGACATCGATGTGGCTGGAAGTCTGGCATCCCTGCTTCAGCTCGAAGGCTATCATGTCGAGGTTGCTTATGGGCCTGACAAGGCGCGTCCGCTCGGCTCCGCCGTCGATGTCGCGCTGGTCGATATCAGGCTTGGACATGCCGACGGCGTTCAACTGGCGGCGGAGCTTCACCAGCGCAATCCTGATCTCCTTGTCGTGATGATGACTGCCTATGCTTCGGTCCAGACCGCGATCAAGGCGCTTCGCGTCGGAACCTACGATTATCTCTGCAAGCCGTTCGATCCCGACGATCTGCTGGCGACGCTCGATCGCTGCTTCGAACGTCTCGAACTTCTTCGCTCCCGGCGCGAGGCGGAAGAACAGCTTCGCCACAGTCGGCGCATGGAGGCGCTGGGCCGGCTGACCGCGGGAATCGCGCATGACTTCAATAATCTGCTCTCGGTGATTATCGGCAATCTTCGCCTCGCGCAGGAGGACGCAAGGGCTCCGTCGATTGCCGACACAAGGGTGGTGCGCGAGCTGATTGAAGACGCGCTCGATGCGGCGCTTGGCGGTGTCGAGACGACGCGGCGTTTTCTGGCGGTTGGGCGCAACCAGCCCTTGTCGCCCGAGATCATGGATTTGCGTGTGCTGGTCGGCGACCTGTCGCGCCTCGCCGGGCGGACATTGGGGCAGGACATTGCGCTCGCCGTCACCGTTCCCGAGGCGGAATGTCCCGTGTTCGTCGACCGTTATCAGTTCGATGCCAGCCTGCTCAACCTCGCCATCAATGCCAGGGACGCCATGACAGGCGGCGGTCGCATCGCGTTCGATGTCGCCGACGTCGAATTGTCCGGGCAATCGTCGCTCCTGTTGCCGGACATGAAGCCGGGCCGCTACGCCCGGATTGCCGTCACCGACAATGGCTGCGGTATGACCGCGGATGTGCGGGAGAAGGCGCTCCAGCCGTTTTTCACGACCAAGACGGCGGAGCAGGGCAGCGGTCTCGGACTGAGCACCGTTTACAGCTTCGTCCGGCAATCCGGCGGCAATCTCGCCATCGAAAGCTCCCCCGGCGTCGGCACGAAAGTGTCGCTCTATTTGCCGTTATGCGTCCACGACATCAAGGCTCAAGCGCCGGTTTCGGACCCCGTCACGGACGGCAGGCGGATTCTTCTGGTCGAGGATCAGGCGCCGGTGCGAACCTTGTTCGTTCGCCAGCTCCGACGCCTCGGATATGAGATCGCGACGGCGGAAAATGCCGACGAGGCCTTGCGGATCCTGGAGTCGGGAGCGTCGTTCGATCTGATGCTCAGCGATGTGATGCTGCCGGGATCCATCAACGGAGCCATGCTGTGCCGGATGGTGCGGCAACGCTGGCCCGGCACCGCCGTGCTTCTGGCGACGGCGCTGCCGGCAACGGCGCTCAAGGCGCTATGCGAGGAGGAGGCCGAGGTCAGCGTGCCGATCCTGCAGAAGCCCGTGGAGATGGAGGTCCTGTCGGTCGCGTTGCGGCAGGCGCGGACTCAATGCGACGATTCCGGAGAGAGCGTGAAGACGTAACCGGCCCCGCGAACCGTCTTGATCATCTGGCTGCCGCGACTGCTGTCATTAAGCTTGCGGCGGAGCTTGCCGATCAGCACGTCGATGCTGCGGTCGAAGGGCGTCCATTGCCGGTTGGCGATCAGGTCCAGAATCTGATCGCGCGTCAGCACCCGCCCGGCGCGCTGCACCAGCGCGGCGAGGAGATGAAATTCCTGGCTGGTCAGGACCACGCTGCGCGCGTCCGGCGACCACAACTCGCGGCGGGACAGATCGAAGCGCCAGCCTGCGAACAGAATGACCTCGCTGTCGGAACGAGCGGCGGACGGTTTGCCCGGCGGCGCGGATTTGGTACGGCGCAGTACGGTACGGATGCGCGCCAGCAATTCGCGCGGCTCGAACGGCTTGGTGAGATAATCGTCGGCGCCGATCTCGAGGCAGATCACCTTGTCCAGGGTGTCGTGCCGCCCCGACAGCATGACCAGCGGCGTGTCATAGCGGTTGCGGATGGTGCGCGCGAGGGTGATGCCGTCCTCGCCGTTCGGAAATGTCAGGTCGAGGATGATGAGATCGAACGGAACATTCGCCAATGCCTGCTGCATGGCATGGCCGTCGAATACGAATTCGGCGGCGTAACCCTCCCGGGCGAGGAATTTGGTGACGAACCCGCATAGCCGCGGATCGTCATCCACCATCAGAATACGCTGATTTTGCACGGCACTCCCCTCGCTCGCGGGGTTTCACGCCACCGATCCATCCATCGCAGGGATCATAGCCGGATTTTCCTGTCCTTGGGGCTGTGGCACAGGTTCCCATTACAAAAAATTACATAGCCGCATTGTTCCGATCACAAGCCGCTTACATCCGCGTCCTAGCCTCCCATCAAGCGCACATGCGTCCTCGCAGGATTTGCGGGCGCGCTGTCAGCGAAACAATAACGCCGAGCTCGGCACAGGAGGACGCACATGGCCAAGACTGTATTCAAGATCGACATCAACGGCGCTCCGGAAAATCAGTCCGTCAAGACCCACAACCGCTGGCATCCCGATATTCCGATGGTGGAGACCTTCAAGCCGGGTTCGGAATTTCGGGTGGAATGCTACGACTGGACCGGCGGCCAGATCAAAAACAATGACAGCGCCAACGATGTTCGCGATGTTGACCTGACCAAGGTGCACTATCTCAGCGGCCCCTTCGGCGTGGAAGGAGCCGAGCCGGGCGATCTGATGGTCGTGGACATCCTCGACATCGGCCCGATCGAGGGCTCGGAATGGGGTTTCAACGGCCTGTTCGACAAGAAAAACGGCGGCGGATTCCTGACGGAGCACTATCCTCATGCGGTCAAGACGTGCTGGGATTTCCACGGTGTCTACACCACCTCGCGGCACATCCCGAAGGTGCGTTTCCCCGGCCTCGTCCATCCCGGCCTGATCGGCTGTCTGCCGGACCATAAGTTGCTCGCCGAAGCCAACCGCCGCGAGGCCGCGCTGGTCGCGACCGATCCCAACCGCGTGCCGCCGCTTGCGGCATTGCCTTATGCCGATACCGCGCTGATGGGTCAGATGTCCGGTGGCGCGCGCGACAAGGCGGCCAAGGAAGGCTGGCGCACGGTGCCGCCGCGCGAGCATGGCGGCAACTGCGACATTAAGAACCTGTCGCGCGGCTCGCGCTGCTACTTCCCGGTCTATGTGAAGGGTGGCGGCCTTTCGATGGGCGACATCCACTTCTCGCAGGGCGACGGCGAGATCACCTTCTGCGGCGCCATCGAGATGGCGGGCTGGATCGACATCGGCGTCGGCCTGATCAAGGGCGGTATGGCGAAGTACGGCGTCATCAACCCGATCTTCAAGCCGAGCCCGATCGATCCGCATTTTGACGACTATCTGATCTTCGAGGGCATCTCGGTCGACGAGCATACCGGCGAGCAGTACTACCTCGACGCTCATGTCGCCTATCGCCGCGCCTGTCTCAATGCCATCGAGTATCTGAAGAAGTTCGGCTACTCGGGCGAGCAGGCCTACTCGATCCTCGGCACCGCGCCGGTGGAAGGGCGCATCGCCGGCATCGTCGATATCCCGAACGTCTGCGCCACCGTGGCGATCCCGACCAAGATCTTCGAGTTCGACATCAACCCGTCCTCCACCGGCCCGACCAAGCAGGTGAGCGGGGTGGATGTCGCAAGAGCGAGCTGATCGCCCGGAGTCCTTCTCCGGATCACGGTGAAGGACTCCTGACTTTCACTTTGGCGCGTTTTCCTGATGCGAACCGGCTTCTGTCCTCGGTCAAGCCCGAGGACATGCTTCGCGGGAAACGCTCTGTCGATCAACGGATGCATGCGGAAGGCCCGGTCACGCGGCCGGGCCGGCCGGTGCTGGCGGAGGACGGGCGATGCTTCTCGGATTGGCGTTACTTTATGTCGGCGCGGTTCTGACCCTGAACGGCCTGTGGCTGCTCGGGAAGATCGAGGACCGCGAGATTACTTTCATCAACGTGGTGTCGGGCTTCATCACGCTGTGTGTTGCGCTCTACTCCGCGTTCGGGCCAGGAGCGGATGCAGGCTCGGTGCGCGGCGCGGCGCTGACGCTGCTGTTTACGACGACCTATCTCTGGGTCGCCTACAACCGGGTGGTCACCGTGGATGGGCGCGGCCTTGGCTGGTTCAGCCTGTTCGTGGCGATCACGGTCGTGCCGGTGGCGATCGGCGCGTTCAAGGTGTCGGCGGATGTCGCGGGCCTCTGGATGGCGTTCAACTGGACCGCGTGGGCGGTGCTCTGGTTCATGTATTTCCTGCTGCTGGCGCTGAAGCGTCCGATCCTGCCTGCAACGGGTGTGGCGACGCTGCTGGTCGGCATTTTCACCGGATGGTTGCCCGGCCTGCTGATGCTCGAAGGAAAGATCTAGGAGGATCGAATGCCCCTTTACAGCTACGCCTGCGAGGAATGCGGCCCCTTCGATGAGTGGGCCGAGATGTCGGACGCGGAGAAGGCGATGTGCTGCCCGAGCTGTGCGGCCGAGGCGGCACGGATGATGGCGACGCCGCACCTCAGCACGATGACGTCGGGACTGCGCCGGGCGCTTTCCCGCTCGGAGAAGACGGCGTCGGAGCCGCGGGTGGTTTCCCGCAAGCATCTTGCCGGCTGCGGTTGTGCGCTCTGCGCGGGTCGCAAGACGCCGACGCCGATCGAGCGGCGGTGGTCATTGGGTCACTAAGACTTTACGACCCGATACCGGGCTTGAGACGGTCCCGGCTAAAGCTGCTCGCTCGCGACTCGGCGCGCCGCCAGCGTGATATTGCGATCGCGCGGCGTCCGGGGACGCTTGTCTTCATGCGAAGGCCGCGCGTCGGCGCCGGGATGGCGATACGGCAATTCCAGGCTATCCGACAGGAACGATCAGTGCGTCGGCGGCCAGCACACCCTTGCCCTTGGGCCGAACGAGCAGGGGATTGATGTCCATCTCCTTGATCTGGTCTCGCAAGTCCCAGGCAAGATTCGAAACCGCGACGATCGCAGACACCAGTGCGTCCACGTCAGCCATCGGTCTTCCCCGCGCGCCGTTGAGCACGGCGTATCCTTGCAGGTCTTCCAGCATCTGCCGGGCAGTGGCCGCATCGCATGGCGCGACCCTGTAAGCCACGTCCTTGAGAATCTCCGCGAATATTCCGCCGAATCCGACAACGATCACCGGTCCGAAGGCGTCGTCATTGACGGTCCCGACAATCATTTCGATGGCGTCGGCGATCATTTCAGAAATCAGTACGCCGCCGATCCTCGCCAGCGGCTTGTAATTTTCGGCATTGGCTACGACACGTGCGGCCGCAAGTTCGACCGCTCGCAGATCGGGAAGATTGAGAATAACGCCTCCCGCTTCGGTCTTGTGCGGAATGTCTTCCGAGACGATTTTCACCACCATCGGATAGTCCAGACCGGCGATGCGGTCCGCCAATTTCTGATCGGGTCGGACCAGCACCTCGCGCGGCGCCTGCACGCCATACGATGCGAGCAGCTGTTTGCTCGATTCCTCGTCGAGTGCGACCCCTGCTTTCAATTGCTGAACCGGCGTCCGGCTTTGAATTGCTGTCGGCGTTGGCCGGTGCGAGGCCTTCATACCGGCATATCGTGCAAGACCTGCGGCGGCGCGCGCGGTGCGGCCGGGCGTGTGAAAGATCGGGATGCCTGCTGCCTCGAACAGGGCATAGGCGTTTTCCGCGCGCTGACGTTTGAGCGACCAGCCGATCAGGATAGGCTTGGAGCTGCGGGTCGCCGCCGCGATCACGACCTCGGCGTTCTGGGTGGCGATAGGATCTGGCACGGAAGCCAGCAGCAGGCAAAGCTGGTGAATGCCCGGATCGTCCAGAATAGCCTGAATGGCCTGCGTCAGAATGGCGGTGTCGTTGAAGACGGAAGCGGTGACGTCCGCCGGATTGGCCGAGGAGCCGAAGCTCGGGATGATGCGCGTCAACGTTTCGACGGTCGTGTCGCTGAAGGCGGGAAGTTCGAGCCCGTGCGCGATGGCGGCGTCGGCGAAGACAATTCCCATGCCCCCCGAAATGCCGATCACGCCCACGCTGCGGCCGTCCGGCAGGCGTCCGGCGGAGAAGGCGCGAATGAGATCGGCCATTTCCTCGGAATCCTCGACCTCGATAATGCCTGCCTGCCGGCATGCAGCCCGGAAGATGTCGTAGCTTCCGGTCAATTGAGCCGTGTGCGACGCGGCGGCTTTTGCGCCGGTTTCGCTTTTGCCGCCTTTCCAGAGCAAAAGAGGCTTGCCGAGTCGCATGGCCTTGTCGCCGGCGGCCATCAGCGCGCGGCCGTCCGCCACGCCTTCGAGATAGGTCCCGACCATCGCTGTCTTGGGATCTTCGAGAAGCGCCTCAATCAGCTCAGGTGCTTTGACATCGGCCTCGTTGCCGGTGGAAACGCAATGGCGAATGCCGATGCCGAGAGAATCGCACAGCGTTGCGATGGCAAAACCCACGCCGCCGCTTTGAAAACACAGCGACACATTGCCGGCGCGCAGGCCGATCTCGCCCGCGATGGAGCCGAAGACGGCGAAGACCCTGTCGTGGACGGCGAGCATCCCCTGGCAGTTCGGGCCGATGATCCGGACACCGGCCTTGCGGCCCGCGGCTATGAGCGTTTCCTCCAGAGCCTTGCCGTTGCCGCCGATTTCCCTGAAGCCGCCGCTGAGGACGATCGCGAATTTGATTCCCTTGGCTCCGCATTTGATAATGGCGTCTGCCGCCAGGTCGGCGCGAACCGCTACGATGGCGAGATCGCAGGGCCCGTCGATGTTCGCGATATCGGCGACGCAGGGAATGCCGGCGATCGCCTCGTATTTCGGATTGACCGGATAGACGCGCCCTGCATATCCCGCGGCCAGCAGGGCCTGGATCGGCTGACCTCCGATGCGGGTCAAATCCGCCGATGCGCCGATCACCGCGATGCCGCGCGGCTGGAAGAGCGCGTCAAATCTCTCGGAATGTTCGCTCATAGAGGCGCGACCCCGACGCTGGTGCCGCCGCAGACGTACAGCACCTGGCCGGTGACGTAGGAAGCGGCATCGCTCAGGAAAAACGATATCGCCGCGGCGACCTCGTCGGGTCGTCCGAGGCGTTGCATGGGAATGCGCGACGCAACGGCCTTCATGGATTTTTCATCGCTCGGGTTGTTGCGCAGATAAAGCTCGGTCGCGATGGGGCCGGGCGCGACGGCATTCACCGTGATGCCCGCGGATGCCAGCTCGAGAGCGCAGGTGCGGGTGAAACCGATGAGGCCGGCTTTTGCCGCGCCGTAAGAGGCGCGTCTTTCTTTTCCCAGCGCCGCGCGGCTGGAAATGTTGACGATGCGGCCGAAGCCGGACTCGCGCATCGTCGGAAGGAATGCCTGCGTGCACAACAGCGCGGCCCGAAGATTGATGTCCATCGCGGCCTGATAATTCTCAAGCGTGACGTCGTCCAGAAGCTCGGGATACGGCGCGCCGGCGTTGTTGACGAGGCGCGTCACCTTATAGTGCGAGGCGATCTCGCCTAATTTGTCGCGGGCGGATGCCGCGTCGGCGAGGTCGATCGAAACGAACTCGGCGGGCAGCGGCTGTTCGGGCGCGCTTCTCGAGATGGCGATGATCTTGTGGCGGTGAGCGGCTAGCTGTTCGACGAGAGCAAGGCCGATCCCGCGGCTGGCCCCGGTGACGACGATGGCCTCTTCGCTCATGCCATTTGCTCCGGAGCGCGAAGGGACAGACCGAGGTTGGCACGGCGCCGCAGCCACGGGCTCGCCCGATAGCGGGGCTCATGATAAAATGCATAAAGTGCATCGAGAATCGTGAGCACGCGGCCCGGGCCGAGTCTGTCGCCCAGTTCCAGCGGGCCAAGCGCATAACCCAGACCCAGCCTGGCGCCGAGATCGATATCGGCCGGCGGAGAGATGCCAAGCTGGGCGATGGTGCAGCCGACATTGACGATCATCGCCGCGATGCGCTGCGCCACAAAACCGGGGCTGTCGTTGATCACGGTGACGGGATGACCGGCATCGAACATGGCCAACGCCGCCTCGCGATAGCGAGGCGTCGTCGCGGGGCTTGTCATGATCGTGCATCGCTTGTCGAGCCCGAACAAGGGATCGATGGCGATGGTGCGGGACGGATCGAGTTGCTCCGATGCGATGGCGCTCGCCAGATCCTTGCCGATCGGCGCGATCACGCACAGCGCCGTGTCGCTGGGCTTTTCCCCGCTCTCGATCGTGGCGTTGGTCAGCAGTGTTCGCAGCGTCGAGGCGGAATTCTGATCCATGCCGCCGAGCCAGACCGCAACCTTCTCGCCGGGCGCCGGTCTTGCCGGCTCTGCAGGAACGTCGGCATTCCCGTCCTGGTAGCGATAGAATCCGGCGCCGGTCTTTCGTCCGAGCATTCCGGCCTCGACCAGCCGCCGTGCGGTCGGCGACGGGCGATACATCGGCTCCTGGTAGAACTGGTCGTAAAGCGACTCCATCACCGGATGCGCCACGTCGGCGCCGACCATGTCGAACAACTGGAACGGCCCCATGCGGAATCCCGCGGCGTCTCTCATGATGTCGTCGATCTGCGACGGCGACGCGATGCCTTCGTCAAGGATGCGCAGCGATTCCGGTACGAACGCCCGGCCGATGTGATTGACGAGGAATCCGGGACTGTCGGCGACGACGACCGGCTGCCGCGTCATGCGCTTTCCGAGATTTGTCAGGTTTTCGATAACCCACGGCGCGGTGCGTGCGCCGCCGATCACTTCGACCAGTTTCATCAGCGGCACGGGATTGAAGAAGTGCAGCCCGCCGATTCGTTCCGGATGCTGGCAACGCGACGCGATCGATGTGATCGACAGCGAGGACGTGTTGCTTGCCAGAATGGCGTCCGGTCGCACGATCTTTTCCAGCTCGCCAAACAGGGCCTGCTTGGCGTCGAGTTTTTCGACGATGACTTCGACGATGATGTCGCACGCGGCAAGGTCTTTCAATTCCTTCGCAATGGTGATGCGGTCCGTGGCCGCCTTCGCGTCGTCCGGCGTCATTTTCTGCTTTTCGGCAAGGCGTTGCAGCATCGTGGAGACAAATGTCCGGGCGTCTTCCGCGGCGCCGGTCTTGGAATCGTAAATCATCACGGGAATGCCGCCGGCGGCGGTCACCTGGATGATGCCGCGTCCCATCGTGCCGGTGCCGACCACGCCGACGACGAGATCCGGTTTTTCAACGAGCGATGTCATGGTCATTACCTTCCTGTGAAGTGAGGCGCGCGTTTTTCGAGGAAGGCGCGCATGCCTTCGCTCTTGTCCTGCGAAGCGAAAAGGACATGCAGGGCTCGGCGTTCGAGTTGAAGCCCGGCATCGAGCGCGACGTCCGCGCCCGCCAGCGTGACCTCCTTGATCATCCGAACAGCCAGTTGCGGCATCGAGGCGATGCGGCTCGCCATCTCGATCGCGCGCGGCTCGGTTTCCTTGTCGGGAACGACAAGGCTCACCATGCCCATGACGTCGGCTTCGCCGGCGCTGATGAATTCGCCCGTCAGCATCAGGCGCATCGCCTTGTACTTGCCGATGGCCCGGATCAGGCGTTGCGTTCCGCCGCCGCCGGGAATGATGCCGATTTTGACCTCGGGTTGTCCGAAGCGGGCGCTTTCGCCTGCGATAATGATATCGGCGTGCATCGCGAGCTCGCATCCGCCGCCGAGCGCAAATCCGTTGACGGCGGCAATGATGGGTTTCGGACACGCGGCGAGCGCCTGCCAGAGAAGATGCGGCGCGCGCTCCATCATGTCGATCGGCCCGGCATCGGCCATTTCGGCAATGTCCGCGCCGGCGGCGAAAACCTGCTCGCTGCCCGTGAGGACCAGACATCGCATGTCGGCATCGGCATTGAATGTCGCGATCTGTGACGCCATCAAACGCCGGACTTCGAGATTGAGCGCGTTGCGGGCCTGCGGGCGATTGATGCGCAGAAGCGTAATTCCCGGCGCGGGTTTCTCGACCAAGACGGGTTGCATGACCGGCGTCCTCCCTCGTAGTTTCACTAGATGAAACTTAGTTTTATTGTTGTTGACCGCAAATCTAGGGGCTGTCATAGTTCCTGGCAAGAAGAACCAGCTTGCGTGGTCGAGGGTGAGGAAACAGCGCGAAGATTTGCAGCGAACACCCGTTGAGATGAAAGGCCGTGCGCCGGCCGCATCTCGCAAGGCAAAGGCGCGTGCCGAAGACACGCGCACGCCGCAAAAAGCGACGACAAAGAAAGCTGCCGGCGAAGATCGCTATCTGATTACGGCCCTTGCGAGAGGGCTTAGCGTTCTGAGTGCTTTCAAGCCCGGCGACGATAGTCTGACGAATCTCGAATTGGCGCGGCGAACCGGATTGGCGAAAGCCACGGTGACGCGCCTCACCCACACGCTGCGTTATCTGGGCTATTTGAGCAGTTGCAGCGAAACCGGGCGGTTTCGATTGCATCCGCACGTCTTGAGTCTCGGCTATCCGGTTCTGGCCAATCTCGGCATCAGGCAGATGGCCCGGCCGGCAATGCAGGAGCTTGCGGACTACAGCGGCGGCACCGTTTCGCTCGGCGCCCGCGACATGCTCCACATCATCTTTGTCGAACGGGTGCGAAATCGCTCTGTTGTCACGCTGCCGCTGGACGTCGGCTCCTGTATTCCGATCGCCACCACCTCGTCGGGGCGGGCCTATATCGCGGCGATTTCCGAAAGCGAGCGTGCGCAGCTTTTGTCGGACATCAAGGCTGCGTATCCGCAGAATTGGCCGCGCCTCAAGCGGGGGATCGAAGCGGCGTGCGAGGAATACACCAAATTCGGCTATTGCTCGACGATCGGCGATTGGGAGCCGAACATCAATGCGGTCGGCGTGCCGCTGCGCCTTCCCAATGGTCAGGTTCTTGCATTCACCTGCGGTGGTCCTTCCAGTCGCATTCAACCCGGCATGATCCCGGATCTTGGCGACAGGTTACGGCAACTCGCGGCGGGAGTGCAGATGGTTCATCTCTCCGGCTCGAACGCGCTGGTGGCGGATCGTTGAAATCCTGAAAGGAATGTCATGGCTCTCGATCAAGATACATTCCAGCAGCTCCTCGATACCGTCAGCCGGTTTGTCACCGAGAGACTGATTCCGAACGAAGACCGGATGGAAGCGGAAGATCGCGTTCCGCCCGACGTGCTCGCCGAAATGAAAGAGATTGGGCTGTTTGCTCTCACCATCCCCGAAGAGTATGGCGGCCTCGGTCTCGGGATGGAGGAGGAGGCCCTCGTTCTGATGGAGGTGGGGAAGGCGTCCTGCGCGTTCCGCTCGGCGTTCGCCACGACCATCGGGATCGGATCGCAAGGTCTCGTCATGGACGGGACCGAAGAACAGCGCCGCCGTTATCTGCCGCGTCTGGCCAGTGGCGAAATCATCGGATCATTCTGTCTGACGGAGCCGAATGTCGGCTCCGATTCCGCCTCCGTGCGCACGCGCGCGGTTCGCGATGGTGACAGCTACGTCATCAACGGCACCAAGCGCTTTATCACCAATGCGCCGGAGGCTGGCGTCTTCACCGTATTTGCCCGAACCGGTGGAGAAGGCGCGGCGGGAATCTCGGCCTTTCTTGTCGATGCGTCCACGCCGGGCTTGAGCCTGGGAAAAATCGACAAAAAGATGGGCCAGAAGGGAAGCCACACCTGCGATGTGATCTTCGATGATTGCCGCGTGCCCAAGGATGCATTGCTTGGGGGCGAGGAAAATAAAGGTTTCAAGACGGCGATGAAGGTGCTGGATCGCGGCCGGTTGCATATTGCGGCCGCCTGTGTCGGGACCGCCGAGCGGCTGATCGCGGACAGCCTGAATTATGCGATGAGCCGCAAGCAATTCAGCAAGGCGATTGCGGAATTCCAGTTGGTGCAGGCGATGCTGGCCGACAGCCGGATGGAGGCATATGCGGCGCGCTGCATGGTCCTCGATGCGGCGAGACGCCGCGACGCCGGTGAGAACGTCACGACGCTGGCGTCATGCTCGAAGCTGTTCTCGACCGAAATGCTGGGGCGCGTCGCCGATCGGGCCGTCCAGATTCATGGAGGGTCGGGTTATATCGCCGATTTCAAAGTCGAGCGTTTCTATCGCGATGTCCGGCTGTTCCGCCTCTACGAGGGAACGAGCCAGATTCAGCAGATCATTATCGCCAAGAACATGATGAAAGAAGCGGCCTGTTGAGTCGCGAACCGAGAGGGAACGGCACCGATGAGCGTTTATGACGTCAATCGCTTTTCTGGCGATGGTCCTGAAAAGGTCTTTCGGTCGGGACTCGAGGCGGGAAAGATCCTGATCCAGTCCTGCGCCTCCTGCTCCTCGCATATCTTCTATCCGCGCGCGCTTTGTCCTGTTTGCGGATCCAGCGATCTGCAATGCGTCGAAGCCAGCGGCAAGGCGGAGGTCTACTCGACGACGACCATCCGACAGGCGCCCGACAAAGGAGGCGACTACAATCTTGCGATGGTGACGCTGGCCGAAGGGCCGCGCCTGATGACGCAAATCACCGGCATCGATCCCGGCGAGGTCAGGATCGGCATGAAAGTCGCCGGAGTCATTCGCAAGGCAGGCGAACAGCTCGCCGTTTTTTTTGAGCCCGCGTGAGGTCGCGTCAACATGCAAAAGCATCCACTTCGAGGTAGCGCCGCAATCGTCGGGACGGGAATGGCCGGTATCGGTGAGGCGCCGGGGCGAACGCATCTGGAATTGCTCGCCGAAGCCACGGCAAAGGCGCTGGATGATGCAGGTCTGAAGCTGACCGACGTCGACGGGCTGTTCACGGCGAATCTGGTCAATTTCTTTCCCACGCTCACGGTCGGCGAATATCTCGGTCTGAAGCCGAAGATCGCGGAGAGCACCAACCTGGGCGGAGCGTCTTTCATCGACTACGCATTGAAGGCCGCGATGGCGATCCGTGCCGGCCTGTGCGAGGTCGCGCTGATCTGTTACGGCAGCAATTCCCGCACCGGCGCGGGCAAGCATACGACAAGCGCCGAAATGCCAATTCATGAGGGCGCTTACAAACCGCGCTTTCCGGTTGCCGCCTATGCGTTGGCCGCGGCGCGCCATATGCACCAATACGGCACCACGCGGGAAGATCTCGCGCGGGTCGCGGTGGCGGCACGGCAATGGGCGCAATTGACGCCGTTCGCCTATCGCCGCGAGCCGACGAGTGTCGAGGAAGTTCTGTCCGCTCGCATGATGTGCGACCCGCTTACCGTGCGTGATTGCTGTCTTGTGACGGACGGGGCCGGCGCCGTCATCATGGTCTCCGCGGAGCGGGCGCGCGATTTGAAGCGGAAGCCGGTCTATTTTCTCGGCGGTGCCGCAGCGCAGTGGCATCGTCAGATTTCCGCGATGCCCGACCTGACGGTGACGGCTGCCGCGGAATCCGGCTCTCGCGCATTCGCGATGGCCGGATTGAAGCCGTCGGATGTGGACGTCGTTCAGCTCTACGACGCGTTCACAATCAACGTGCTCCTGTTTCTCGAGGATCTGGGCTTTTGCGCCAAAGGCGAGGGCGGGCGTTTCGTTGCGGACGGTGCGATCGCGCCGGGCGGGAAGTTACCGGTCAATACCAATGGCGGCGGCCTATCCTGCGTTCATCCCGGTATGTACGGCATTTTCACGATGATCGAAGCCGCCGAACAACTGCGCGGCACCGCCGGCGAACGGCAAATCAAGAACGCGGAAATCGCATTGTGCCACGGCAATGGTGGCACGTTGTCGAGCCAGGTGACGGCTCTTTTTGGAACTGAGGCCACTCTATGAACTGAGCACATTCGCGCAAGCGAAGCAGGGAGGATAAGATAGAATGACAAAGATAAAAATCGCGTCACTCGTAATTGGCTCTCTTGTTGCTGGTCTGGTTATTCCCGCCAAGGCGGAGGTCTCCAAGATTGCCTTGGCGGATCAGCAAAGCCTGGCATTTCTGCCGACCATGGTGATGAAGCACGAAAAGCTTCTTGAGGCAGAGGTCAAGAAGGCAGGCTTGGGAGACGTTCCCGTATCCTGGCACACCTTCGCCGGCGGAAATTCCGCAACCGACGCCATGCTCGCCGGCGAATTGCAGTTTGCGTTTTCAGGCATCACGCCGTTCATCACTTTATGGTCGAAGAGCAACGGAAAGGTCAAAGGCGTCGTCGCGACGAGCTCCCAGCCGGAGTACCTGAACTGCCGCGATCCCGGATTGAAATCGGTGCGCGATTTCAAGGGGACGGAAAAAATCGTGGTTCCGGCCATCAAGGTCTCGACCCAGGCTGTCTTTCTCCAGATGGAGGCGGCAAGAATATGGGGGGATGCTCAATATGAGCGGCTCGATCCTCTCACGGTTGCGATGTCGCAAGCGGATGGTTCGGTCGCTCTGCTGTCGGGGAATAATGAAATCACCTGCAGCTTTACGTCTCAGCCGTTCACCTATGTTCAGCTCAAGCGGCCGGACATCCACACCATCCTGAATTCCTTCGATACCCTTGGCGGTCCGGCGACGCTGACGATGGCCTGGACGACCACCGATTTCAAAGAGAAAAACCCGAAAACTTATGCGGCGTTTCTAGCGGCTTATAAAAAGGCGCTCGATATCATTCACAACGAAAAGCCTAGAGCCGCCAAGATCTATCTGACCCTGTCGAAGGACAAATCGCTTACCGAAGACGACGTGGTCAAGATCATCAGCGATCCGCAGATCGCATTCGTGGAAACGCCGGAGAACACCATGAAGTCGGTGTTGTTCATGAAGAAGGTCGGACGCATCAAGGCCGCGCCGGCGAGCTGGAAGGACATGTGGTTCGAGAACGTCCACCATCTCAAGGGAAGCTGAGCGTCCGGCGCCGTGAAGAGGCTATGAAAGAATGCGTGTTCAAGACAGAGTTGCTCTCGTCACCGGCGCGGCATCTGGGATCGGCGAGGCGATTTCCAATCGCCTCGCCGCCCATGGCGCGAAGGTGGTCGTGGTCGATCGTGATGAAGCGGCAGCAGACCGGGCCGTCGGAAAGATCGTCGAGAAGGGAGGCGAAGCCATCGCGATCGTCGCGGATGCGACCAATTCCGCCGACGTCGACCGGGCGGTGGCCCAGACCGTCGAGCGGTTCCAGACGCTGGATATTCTGGTCAACAATGTCGGGATCGTCAAAGACAACTATCTGACCCGGATGCCGGAGGCCGACTGGGATTCGGTTCTGGCCGTCAATCTGAAATCCTATTTCCTGTTCAGCAAGGCGGCCGCTCGCATCATGATGGAGCAGAAGCGCGGACGTATCGTCAATGTCTCGTCGCGGGCGTGGCTCGGAAATCCGGGCCAGGCGAATTATTCGGCGGCCAAGGCCGGTGTTGTCGGCTTGACGCGGTCCATGGCCATCGAACTCGGAAAGTTCGACGTGACGTCGAATTGCGTTGCGCCCGGATTTATCGATACGCCGCTGACGCGCGGTCTGAAGCCCGAAGTCTGGGACCGGATGGTGAAAGCGCAGCCGATCGCCCGGATCGGCTCGGCGGACGAAGTCGCTTACGCGGTCCATGTGTTCGCGGCCGATGAAGCGTTCTATATGAACGGTCAGGTGCTTTATGTGTGCGGCGGAAAATCGCTGGGCTCGTTCGGAAGCGCTTGATTTGCCGCGCCGCGAATGATCGTGAGCCTGCCGCGTTGGGCGTCGGCTGCTTCTATTTGCCTTCCGACATCGTCGTCAGCACGCCCCGCGCGGCGGGTGTGACCGTCCCCTTGTCGAGCGCCGTGACATCGACCAGCGTGAGTTTGCCGTCGGCGATCCCGTTGGTCATGCGGGTGCACCATGCCTCGGCTGCTTTGTCCACCGGCACGCCCATGAACTCGGCTGCCCCGGTGGGGTTCTCGCCGATGCCTTGTCTGATACAGGTCGCGATGGCCGATCGTCTTTCCGCGTCATCGGCCTTCAGAGCGGCCGACAATTGCCGAAATTCCTGCTCGCTGCCCGCGATCTGCGCATGACCGGGAGTTGCGGCATGGATGCCGGCAAGGATGGTCATGGCGACAATCGATTTCAATTTCATCGCGGTCCGCTCGGCAAGCCTCGGTAGCCGTGCGTCATGATGACGGAACGGCTACCCGCTGTCCAGGACAGGCAAGTCAACGTCCGGCCAAAGCAGATCGGCTCCGGACCGTGATCGCGATTTATGCGGCTCTTGGCGCGCGCAGGGGCGCCGGCATGTTCACGTCCGCCAGTTCCGGCTGAGCCGAAGCCATCGACGAAACCGCGGCGTGAACAAGCTGCTGATACGCCAACTGGTCGTCGAGAATCCGCGACGCTGCACCCGCGGCCCATTCCTGATAGCACGCGAAGGTATCGGCGGGGTTCCTGGCCTCGCAGGCTTTCTGAGCAGCCTCGAGCGCGGCTCGCGTGCCGACGTGACGCCGCTCAAACCAGCCGCTTGCGAACTGCTGCATGTTGTCGAGCAGTCGGGTCTGGCCTTCCCAGAACTTGCAGGCGAAAGCCCGGGTCGAGTCGTTGTTCCAGATAGCAGGCATTTCCAAAGGAGTTTGGGCACTACACATGACGCAATCCTCCGGTTGAAATTTTAACCTAATAAAATTGAGAGCATCTCACTTTGAGGTGGCTCAACGCGTCACGGGTTCCACGGACTTTGTTCGAGTGCAGGGCATCGGTTCCCCGCTCGATGATGAGCGATCGCGTGACAAAAAATATCGCGCGTCTTATGCGGCTTTCTTGTGTTAGTGCTCGCGCACATACGTGCCGGGCGCATTCTCCAAAACCGGATAACCCAGTTCCGGTGCGCCGAGCGGCGGCGGCGAAATGTCTGCGCCGGAATGGCCTTTGAGCCAGTTGGTCCATGCCGGCCACCATGAGCCGTCCTGCTTGTCGGCTCTGGCGGTCCATTCGTCGGGTGAAAGATAGCCGCCTTCGCAATAGCGGCGCGCGGTACGGAAATAACGGCCCGGATGGCCCGGCTCGCTGACGATCCCCGCGTTGTGTCCGCCGGAGGTGAGAACGAAAGTGATGTCGCCGCTGTTCAGAAGATGAATCTTGTAGACCGAGCGCCACGGCGCGACATGATCGGTTTCGGTGCTGACGCCGAAGATCGGAACATGAATATCCCGCAGCGTGACAGGCTCGTCGCCGGCGATATAGCGTCCTTCCGCCAGATCGTTGTGAAGGAACATCTGATGCAGATATTCCGAATGCATCCGATACGGCATGCGCGTCGCGTCCGTGTTCCACGCCATCAGATCGCTCGGGCGCTCGCGCTCGCCAAGAAGGTAGGACTTGACGACGCGCGACCAGATCAGATCGTTCGATCTGAGAAGCTGGAACGCGCCCGCCATCTGCGTGCTGTCGAGATAGCCCTGACGCCACATCACATCGTCGAGCAACGCCAGCTGACTTTCGTCGGTGAAAAGCTGGAGCTCTCCGGGCTCGCTGAAATCGGTCTGGGCCGCGAGCAGCGTCACCGTCGCCAAATGATTGTCGCGATCGCGCGCCATGGCGGCGGCCGCGATGGCGAGAATCGTGCCTCCCAGACAATAGCCGCAGGCGTGCACCCTGGCGGTGCCGCAAATCGCGCGGATCGCATCCAGCGCGGCCATCACGCCGTTGCGACGGTAATCGTCGAAGGCGACGTCGCGCATCCTGGCGTCCGGATTCCGCCAGGATATGCAGAACGCGGTGAAACCCTGCGAGACGAGATAACGGATCAGTGAATTCTCGGGAGAAAGATCAAGAATATAATATTTCATGATCCAGGCCGGCACGATCAGCACCGGCTCGGGATGAACGGTCGCGGTGGCCGGCTCGTACTGAATGAGCTCGAACAACTCGTTGCGGAAGACGATCTTGCCGGGCGTGATCGCCACGTTCTCGCCGACGACGAAATGACCGTCGTCGGACTTGCCGCCGGTCGCGGCGCTGGCGATGTCTTCGGCGAAATTGCGGATCCCCTTGACGAGGTTGGAGCCGCCTTGCTCGGCCGTAGCCCTCAGAACTTCCGGATTGAGCCAGGGATAGTTGGAGGGTGAATACATGTCGAGAATCTGCCGCGCGGCGAAGGCAACGACATCGGCATGCGACTTCGCGACGCCGGCGGGTCCCTTGGTCGCCTCACGCCACCAGTCTTCCGTGAGCAGAAAACTCTGCGCGATCACGTTGAACGGGAAGCTTTTCCATGCCGCATCATCGAAGCGGCGGTCGCGCGGCGACGGGCTGATCCATTGTTGCGGATCGGCCAATCTTCCGGGCAGTTCGAGCGCGCGGCCGGCAAGCTGAATCTGGCGACCCGGCGAGTTTGCGAGATGCCAGGCGAAGTCCAGATAAGCGAGCGCAAGGGAGATCGGCGAGAGCGATCCGGTCAGTCGCGCTCCGGCGGCATGGATCACGCGGTCGATCGAAAGCGGCTTTAATGCGGATGCCGTCTGACGCGGGGCGAGGGCGGCTCCGCTCTTCAGGGGAACAATTTTCGAGGCGAAGGGATCGTTCATGACCTTATCCCTCTGACATCCGCTATTCCTAGATCGCGTTCCATCCCATCCGCTTGATTTCGATCAAGATCGGCGCGCGATGCAATAGGCATGATTGATGATTGCTCGCCCATCCGCAAGGCGAGGTTCATGTTCAAGGCGCGCCATGGATCTGCAGCAAAGCGAACGTCCGGAGAAGGACGGTCATCCGGAGCCTTTAAACGAAACGCTTGCTGCAAACGAAACGCTTGCTGCCGATGGCGCGCACTTGCCGGTTCCTGCGGCCGGAGCCCCGCGCCGTCTGCGCGTCGGGTTGATCGTGGCGTCGCTGGCGGCGGTGCTGCTGCTCGCGGGCGGAGGCGGCTATTGGTGGAAGCAGCTGCACCCATCGCTTCCCGCCGGGATCAGCTACGGCAACGGTCGCATCGAGGCCGACGAGGTCGACATCGCGACGAAATACGCCGGCCGCATTGCCGACCTGTTTGTCGATATCGGCGATATGGTCTCCCCCGCCCAGGTCGTCGCGCGGATGGACACGAGAGATATCGAACAATCGCTTTCCAAATCCGAGGCACAGGGACGCGAAGCCCAGCATGCGATCGAGCAGGCGGAGGCCGTGCTGACCCAGCAGAAAGCGCAACAGACGCTGGCGGCGCAGGAGATCGAGCGCACCCGTGAGCTGGTCAAGAACGGCTGGGCAACGCGCGAACTGCTGGACCAGAGGCAGCAGCAGCTCGACGCAGCCAATGCAGGGGTCGTCGTCGCTCAGGCCCAGGTCTCGCGCGCGCAGCGCGCGCTGGACGCCGCCCGGCACGATACGGGCTTCTACAGGGTCCAGATCGCCGACAACACTCTGGTCGCCCCGAAGCGGGGACGCATTCAATATCGGCTGGCGAATATCGGCGAGGTTCTGCCCGCCGGCGGCAAGGTGTTCACCTTGCTGGACTTCTCTTACGTCTATATGGACATCTATCTTCCCACGGAGATCGCCGGAAAAGTCAAAGTGGGACACGAGGCCCGCATCGTGCTCGATGCCTACCCCACTCATCCGATCCCGGCCAACGTCTCCTTTGTCGCCAGCAAATCGCAATTCACCCCGAAGACCGTCGAGACCAAGAGCGAGCGTGACAAGCTGATGTTTCGCGTCCGCGTGCGGATCGATCAGCAGCGGCTGCTGACTCACAGCGATTCGATCAGAAGCGGCTTGCCCGGCGTGACGTTCATCCGCTGGGATCCCTCCATCGCATGGCCGAAGAATCTGGAAGCGGCGCCGTGAGCGAAAGGGACGACGTCGTTGCGTCGGTTACAGGTCTTTCCCATCGCTATCGTCGGGATGTCGCACTGGACAATGTCTCGCTCGAAATTCCCGCTCATCGCATTGTTGGATTGATCGGGCCGGACGGGGTCGGGAAATCCTCGCTGCTCGCGATCCTGGCCGGCGCGCGTCAAATCCAGCAGGGAAGCGTCTCGGTCTTCGGTCAGGATATCTCCAGCGCTGCGGCGCGCGCCATGATATGCCCCCGCATCGCCTACATGCCGCAGGGACTGGGAAAGAATCTTTACGCCGATCTCAGCGTGGTTGAAAATATCGAATTCTTTTCACGATTGTTCGGCCATTCGCGCGCAGAGCGTGAGCGTCGGACAGAGTTCCTTTTGCAGCGCATGGGTCTTGCTCCATTCGCCGATCGGCCGGCAAAGAAGCTTTCCGGCGGCATGCGACAGAAGCTCGGCCTGTGCTGCTCGCTGATTCACAACCCGGACCTTCTGATCCTCGATGAGCCGACAACCGGTGTCGATCCTCTGGCGCGCCGTCAATTCTGGGAATTGATCGACGATCTGCACGTCCAGAATCCCGACATGAGCGTGCTGGTCGCCACCGCTTACATGGAGGAAGCGGAACGCTTTGACTGGCTGATCGCCATGAATGACGCAAAGGTGCTCGCCAGCGGCTCGCCTTCCGATCTCAAGCGCCAGACCGGCGCCGGCTCGATCGAGGATGCATTCGTCGCTCTCCTGCCGGATCATCAAGGCATCCGCCGCCCGGCGGAAAAGATCCGGCCGTTCCATGGCCGCGATCATCAGATCGTGATTGCCGCGGAGAATCTGACCTGCCGGTTCGGCGACTTCACTGCGGTGGACCGCGTCAGTTTCGCCATTCGGGAAGGCGAGATATTCGGATTTGTCGGCTCGAACGGCTCGGGCAAGACCACGACCATGAAGATGCTGACCGGACTTCTGCCGCCGACCGAAGGCGAGGTCACGGTGTTCGGCAAACGGCTCGATGCGACCGACCGCGATTCACGCCGCCGTGTCGGTTACATGTCGCAGGCATTCTCTCTCTATAGCGAACTGACGGTGCGCCAGAATCTGGAGCTGCACGCTCGTCTCTTTCATCTGCCATCGGCGTTTGCCGAAAAGCGGATTGCCGACCTCGCACAAGCCTGCGATCTCGCGGATGATCTCGACCGGCTGGCCTCCGCGCTGCCGCTCGGCATCAAGCAGCGCCTTTCGCTTGCGGTCGCCATCGTCCACAAGCCGGATCTGCTCATTCTGGACGAGCCCACGGCGGGCGTCGATCCACTGGCGCGCGATCAGTTCTGGGACTTGTTGCTCGATCTGTCGCGCAATCAGGGCATGACTATCTTCGTCTCGACCCACTTCATGGACGAAGCGTCGCGCTGCGACCGTCTCGCTTTGATGCATGAAGGCCGCGTTCTGGCGATCGATACGCCGCCGGGTCTCATCAAGACGCGCGGTGCAGGAAATCTGGAGGAGGCTTTTGTCGGCTTTCTCGAAGCGGACACGCGGGACAAGGGGTCGACGGCAGTCCCGGACCAGGCGTCGGCCATTGAGCTCGGCCTCGATCGGTCGCAGCAGCAAGGCCGGGCCGGTGCCTTGTTCAGTTTCCAGCGCCTGTTCGCCTATACGATTCGCGAGGGTCTCGAACTGGTTCGGGATCCGATCAGGATGATGTTCGCTTTGTTCGGAACGGCCCTTCTGATGGTCGTGTTCGGCCTCGGCATTTCGACCGATGTCAACAATCTGACGATTGCCGTGCTGGACCATGACCGCACGCCGGAAAGCCGCGCCTATCTGTCCGAGATCAGAGGCTCGACCTACTTCGTCGAAAAGCCGCCGCTTGCCGACCATGCCGACCTCGACCGTCGCCTGAAAGACGGGAGCATCGATGCCAGCATTGAGATTCCGCCGTCTTTCGGCGCCGACGTCAAGCATGGCCGGCCGGTCGAAATCTCGGCGTGGATCGACGGCGCCATGCCATTTCGTGCCGAAACCATCCGCGGCTATCTGCAGGGCATGCATCAGCTCTATCTCGCCAATCGGGCGACGGGCACGAGCCAACAGGGCACCCCGGCCTCCGACCTCGAAATCCGGTTCAAATACAATCAGGACTTCGACAGCGTCTATGCCATGGTGCCTTCCACCATCGCGATGCTGCTGGCGCTGTTTCCCGCGATCCTCATGGCGCTTGCGGTGGTCCGGGAAAAGGAGCTTGGCTCGATCGTCAATCTCTATGTCACGCCGGTGACGCGGCTGGAGTTTCTGATCGGCAAGCAACTGCCTTATGTCACGGTGGCGCTGATCAACTTCATGGTGATGTTCGCGATGGCGACCCTGATCTTTCAGGTGCCTCTCAAAGGCAGCTTCATCGCGCTTCTCACAGGTACGCTGATCTATGTGCTGACCAGCACGGGTTACGGGATGCTGATTTCGTCCTTTTGCAGAACGCAGATCGCGGCTCTGTTCGGCACGGCGATCCTGACCATCATTCCCGCCCAGCAGTTCTCCGGGATGATGACGCCCGTTGCTTCGCTGTCCGGCACGGCGCAGATCATCGGGCGCTGCTTTCCCATGAGCTACTATCGGCCGATCAGCGTCGGCACCTTCACCAAAGGGCTTGGCTTCCCTGACCTCTGGCCAAGCATTCTGGCCTTGCTTGCGTTCATCCCGATTTTCATCCTTGCGAGCCTGCTGCTGCTCAGGAAGCAGGAGAGGTAGCCCGCATGCGCTTCGCATCGAACATCTTCTGGCTTGGCACCAAGGAACTGCGCAGCTTCTTCAGCGACTGGGTTCTGCTGTTTCTGGTGATCTACTCCTTCTCGCTGGCGGTCATCAGCCACGCGCAGAGCAATTCCCAGGAGCTTTATCACGCCTCGATCGCCATCGTGGATGAAGATCATTCGGCGCTTTCCCGGCGGATCACGAATGCTTTTCTCATGCCGTATTTCAAGCCGCCCGTCCTGATCGCGGAATCGGACAGTCAGGCCCTGATGGATGCCGGAAAGCATACCTTCGTGCTCGATATTCCTCCGAATTTCGAGCGCGATGTGCTGGCCCGGCGCCAGCCGAAATTGCAGCTCAATGTGGATGCGACCGCGATGGTGCAGGCCGGATTGGGATCGGGCTACGCGCAACAGATCATCGGCACCACCATCGCGCAATTTCTGTCGCGCGACGAATCGGTTCCCACCCCTGCCGTCGATCTTGTGACAAGGGTGGCGTTCAATCCGAACGTAACCACATCCTGGTTCACCAGCGTCATGAGCATCATCGGCAGCGTGAACATGCTGGCGATCATTCTCGCCGGTGCGGCCCTCGTTAGGGAGCACGAGCACGGCACGATGGATCATCTCATAGTGATGCCGCTCACGCCGTTCGAGATCGCCATGGCGAAGATCTGGGCCAACAGTCTGGTGATCACGGTCGCAGTCGGCATATCGCTTTACGTTGTCGTTCGCATGCTTTTGAAAGTGCCGCTGGCCGGCTCGATCCCGCTCTTCCTGTTTGGCACGCTCATCTATTTGTTCTTCGCGACCGGGCTCGGCCTGTTCCTGGGCACTATCGCGCGAACCATGCCGCAACTGGGTCTGCTCTATGTGCTGGTCGCGACGCCGATGAACATTCTTTCCGGCGCGGCGACGCCGCTGGAGAGCATGCCCCGATGGCTCGCCATCACCATGCAGGCTTCGCCGTCGACCCATTTCGTCTCGTTCGCGCAGGCCATTCTGTTTCGCGGCGCCGGTCTCGACGTGGTCTGGCCGCAATTTCTGGCGGTGACGGGAATCGGCGCGCTGTTTTTGGCGCTCTCGCTGCTGCGATTCCGGGCGACCGCATCCGCTTAGGCGCATGAGCCGCGCATAACGCCGCTTCTTATCTCTTAAGGCGTGGCTGCGATCTTCAAGGTCGTCAGCGAATTCTTGCGGGCCCCGAGCGAGCGAAGCGGGCCGCGACATTCTTGGTCATTTCGGCGGCCAGCAGATACGCCGCCGTGATGAAAACAACCACGGCGATCAGCGCCAGGGGAAGGCCGACGAAGCCGAAAAACGCTCCGAGCGGGGTGAGGGCGATGGCCATCGCCAGAACCAGCGCTCCGAGCGACGTGACAATCAGCATCCGGCTCGCGGTGCTCGCATAGAAGCGGCCGCTGGTCCGGATGAAGAAGATCACCAGAATCTGCGTGGCCATCGATTCCACGAACCAGGCGGTGCGAAATTCGTCCGGCGCGGCGTGAAACAGTTTGATGAGAACAGCGAATGTGGCGATGTCGAACGCCGATGACAGCGCGCCCATGATCAGCGTGAACCGGAGGATTCCCGCGATGTTCCACGCCTGGGGCGTCGTGATCTCCTGCCGGTCGACGCTGTCGAACGGAATGCCGACTTCGGACAGGTCGTAGAGCAGGTTGTTGAGCAGGATCTGGATCGGCAGCAGCGGCAGAAACGGCAGCGCCAGGGATGCCAGCGCCATCGACAGCATGTTGCCGAAATTCGAGCTGGTGCCCATGCGCACGTACTTGAGAATGTTGGCGAAGGTCCGCCGGCCTTCCTCGACGCCGTCGGCCACGACTTCGAGATTTTGCGCGAGCAGAATGATATCGGCGGCGCTGCGCGCGACATCGGTCGCGCCTTCGACGGAGATGCCGATTTCGGCCGCGCGGATCGCCGGCGCGTCGTTGACCCCGTCGCCAAGGAAACCGACGGTGTGCCCGCGCGACTGCAGAGCCCGGATGATCCGGGTCTTCTGGTCGGGCGAAACGCGGGCAAACAGGTCGGTCTCCTCGACGCGTGCCGCCAGCGCAGCATCGCTGAGCCTTGTGATCTCCGCGCCGGTCAGCAGGTTCTCCGCCGACATGCCGAGTTCGGTGACGACATGCCGGACCACGGCGTCGTGATCGCCAGAGATCACCTTGACGCGGACGCCGGCCGCCGTCAGCCGCCCGATGGCGGTCGCGGAGCTTGATTTTGGCGGATCGACGAACACGCAGTGACCGGCGAAGACGAGGTCGCATTCATCCTCCGGACGAAGCTCGGCCTGCCCGGCGGGAATCGGTTTCCATGCGACGGCGAGCAGACGACAGCCGCGCTCGGCCTGGCGTTCCTGCTCGTTTTCGAGAACCGCGCGACGCCGCTCATCGAGCGCCCCGGTCGTACCGTCGCCAAGATCGATCGATGTGGAGAGCGCCAGAATGCGTTCGGGCACGCCCTTGACCACCAGAATGCGCTCGTGGCCGTTGGTGGCGAGCACGGCGATGGAGCGTCGTTCGAAATCGAACGGAATTTCGTCGAGCTTGGTCCATGCCGTCGTGAGATCGTCCGGCGCGCGGTCGAGCACCGCCTGATCCAGCGGACTGCGGATGCCGGTGCTGAAACGGCTGTTCACCGCGGCGAGAACGAGGGTGCGGTCGTCGGTGTCGCCATTTGCTCCGGTGTGGTCGATCAGCGTGATGCGCGCCTGCGTCAGCGTGCCGGTCTTGTCGGTGCACAGCACGTCCATGGCGCCGAGATCGTGGATCGCCGCAAGACGTTTGACGATCACCGATTTCTGCGACATCCGCACGGCGCCGCGCGACAGGGTGACGGTCATGATCATCGGCAGCAGTTCCGGCGTCAGTCCGACGGCGAGGGCAACGGCGAACAGAAACGATTCCAGCGCCGGATGGCCGAAGGCGAGATTCACGAGCAGGACGAACAGTACCAGGAAGACGGTCAGCCGCAGGATCAGCAGACCCAGCCGGTGGATGCCGCGCTCCAGAGCGCTCGGCGCTTCACTGGCGGCCAGCGCGGCGGAGATGCCGCCGAAGCGTGTCGCGTTTCCGGTTGCGACCACCAGCATCATGGCTTCGCCGCTGACGACCGAGGTTCCCGCGAACAGCGCGTTGAAGGCGTCGGCCGGGGTGTCGGTCTGGCAAGCCCCTGCGCGCTTCTCTGTCGGAAAAGGCTCGCCGGTCATCAGCGCTTCATTGACGTGAGCGCTGCGGCTTTCGATAACGACGCCATCGGCCGGCACCAGATCGCCGGCGCGGAGGTCGATAATGTCGCCCGGCACGATCTGTTCGACCGGGATGGAGACGAATTGCCCGTCGCGGCGGGTGTCGGAGCGGATCGCGACCGAGCGCTTGAGCGCATCGGCCGCGAGTTCGGCGCGATGCTGCTGCACGACATCGAGCACGATCGATATCGTGATGACGATAAAGATGATGGCGAAGCTCGCCATGTCGCCGGTCGCGGCGGAGATTGCCGCAGCCGCGAGCAGGATCGCCACCAGAGGTTCGGCGAACCGCCGTGCGATGGACCAGAGCAGCCTTTGGGGTGGAGCGGCCGCGATGGCATTGGTCCCGAACACGGCGAGACGACGCGCGGCCTCGGGGCCGGTGAACCCGGCCGGGCCGCTTTCGGTCTGCTGATACAACGTGGCAAGCGGCCGTCGCCAGAATGCGTCATCGCGCCGGATGTCGGGTGCCTGCGCTGGTCCGGCCTGATCGAGCACCGCAAATATCCCGCAGATTATCCGTAGTTGATTCGGACGAGCCGATGGCGAGGGTGGAATAGCCCCCGATCTTTCGCAAGAGATACATTATAACGATATGCGGCGCTGCCGACCGGTTCGGCACGCCACGAGAAATTGATAAGGCTCGCACAGCCTTTGGCCGCCGCTTCGGCACAGCCGTCCATCGGGGGCGGGCCCGGAGGCGCATATGGCGTCGTGCGTCACCACATCCGACGATAGTCGGCGAACTTCCTTAGCGTGGTATCGTAGCGCGCCGGGACGATCCAGGGCAGCACCATCCGCATGATCCCATTGGCCAGCGGCGAGACGTGCCGGACATACAGATCGACCGGATCGAGCCGATGTCGCAGATGCAGCTTGGGATCGTAATTCAGCCCGCTGCTGCGAAAGTGCTTGTAGCCATGGGCCATGGCCCAGCTGATCACTTCGCGTGAAATGTAGTGATAGAGATGCAGATCGAGCGCGAAGTCGTAATCGAGGCCGATATATTCGCCGAAGATCTCGTCGCCCTCGACCATGCACAGCGCGAACGCCATCAGGGTATTGCCGCGATACCAGATGAAGAAGCGGGTCTTGTCGCTCATCTCGCCGCCGAGACGACGGAAATAGTCCTTGGTCAGTTTCTCGAAATGAAAATTGGAGCGCTCGTAGATTTGCAGATAGAGCGGATAGAGCTCGTCGATGAAGCTCGCCGCATTGTCGGTCACCGTCATTTCAAGGCGGGCGCCGTCGGCCGCGCGGAATTTCTTGCGTAGATCGCGGCGCGTGCTCGCGGTTAATGCCTTTTGCATGTAGTCGCCGAAATTGTCGTAAGCGATGTCGAGCGTGGTCATCGGCATGCTCGGCGCGCGGCCGAACCCCTGGTGTTCGAAACACGCAAGATCGTGGCGATCGTCGCGTGGAAATTCCTTGAGCACGATCATCTGCGCGCCCAAAGCGTGTGCCTGGGCCACGATACCGTGAGCCAGTGTCCCGGCGATGGCCGCGGGCGAAAGATGCGCGCTCGCCGCCAGATGCCCTTCGCCGGCCGTGCAGCCGAGCATCAGCGTGCGCAGTTTCAGGAAACGCGGATAGCGGCGGCGGATGCGGGCAACGAGCGACGAATGCTCGAGCTTGATGCCTTCGAGCACATCCTGGTCGAGCAGAAAATAGGGTTGCACGGCCAAGACCCGGTCTGATGCGTCGCGGATCGCGAAATAGCCGTAGTCGAAGCGATCGTTGATCGTGTCCGCGATAATCTCGTAGTAGCGATGATCCTTGCGCCGGCCCGCGAAAGCTGTCTGCCACGCCTCGCAGGTCCGTAATTCGTCGCGGTTGATCGGAGCGAGTGAAAGGGGTTCGCGAACCGGAAGGGGCTGTTCCATGGATACCCTGCTTGCTTCGGCCGGTCGCTTGCGGCGACCGTCCATGCTGGTTTGTCCGTCAGGGATCAAACGCACTGGAAAAAGCGCAGGTTCCGGACCTCGCTATTCAGAAAGCCGCGAAGGGCATGGGTTTGCTGGCGATCCCGGTTTGGCCGATCATCCATCAAGGCATGATGGCCGGCGGCATCGCTTCCGACAGTATCGATGTTGTCGCTCAACTTCTGCCCGGAACAGGGCCGATGCCGCACGTCCGTTTCGTCATGCCGCTCTGATGCGTCCGCGCATCCAGTCTATGTCTTGGCGCGTCCATTCCGTCGCGTTTGCTTGCGCTTGGCTGCGGCCGGCACGCAGAAGGCATCGTGCAGAGCGCTGACGACTGTCAGAACTTCGGGCCGGACGATGGAATAGTAGACGGTGGTGCCATCGCGCCGGGCCTCGACCAGTCCATCCGATCTGAGCCGCATCAGTTGCTGGGACATCGGCACCTGATCGATTACGAGTTGCTGGCGCAGTTCGGCGACCGACTTTTCCCCGTCCACCAAGGCGCATAGCACCAAAAGGCGCTGCGGATGCGACAGGCTGCGCATCAGCACCGCGGCCGATTCCGAGGCCGGGATCATGTCTTTTACATTCATCTTCTTGAATTTATAATTCTTGAATGTTAGTGTCAAGCCGAAAGCAAGAAGAGAAAGCCCATCGCCGCGGCAAGCAGCCCACGCGATGGAGCCCCCGGTTCAAAGCAGGACGGTTGCCAGCCGATGCTGGCATGAGGTCTCAAACGGAGGGAATGCCATGTCTCATATTGTGGTTCTTGGCGCGGGTCTCGGCGGTCTCATTATGGCGTATGAAATGAAGGCCAAGCTTCGGCGCGAAGATCGTCTGACCGTGATCAATCTCGGTTCAAGTTATTCGTTCGTGCCATCCAATCCCTGGGTTGCGGTCGGCTGGCGGCAGCCGGCCGACATTACCGTCGATTTCGCGCCGGTCTTGAAGCAGCAGGGCATCGAATTGCGGCCGGAAGGGGCAAAGCGGGTCCATCCTCAGGAGAATCGCGTCGAGCTGAATGACAGTTCTTCGGTCGATTACGACTATCTGATCATCGCCACCGGACCGGACCTCGCCTTTGACGAAATTCCGGGACTTGGTCCCGACGCCCATACCCAGTCCGTCTGCGATACCAATCATGCTCTTCAAGCCAAGGTCGCCTTCGAAGCGCTGGTGAAAAAGCCGGGGCCGGTTGTGATCGGCGCGGTGCAGGGTGCGTCGTGCTACGGCCCGGCCTACGAGTTCGCTTTCATTCTCGACACCGCCTTGCGCAACGCGCGCGTTCGCGACCGGGTGCCGATGACCTTCGTCACGCCGGAGCCCTATATCGGCCATCTCGGACTCGATGGTGTCGGCGACACCAAGGGGCTGATCGAAAGCGCGATGCGCAATCGCCATATCAAGTGGATCACCAACGCCCGGACGACGAAGGTCGAGCCCGACAAGATGGTCGTCGAGGAGGTCAATGACGACGGCTCGCTCAAGGCAGTGCATGAGTTGCCGCAAGCCTTCTCCATGCTGCTGCCGGCCTTCCGCGGCGTGCCGGCGGTTCATGGCATCGAGGGACTGACCAATCCGCGCGGCTTCATCACCATCGACAAGCATCAGCGTAACCCGGCGTTCCCGCGCATCTTCGCGATCGGCGTGTGCGTGGCCATCCCGCCGGTCGGCAAGACGCCGCTCGCGGTGGGCGTGCCCAAGACCGGCTTCATGATTGAATCGATGGTGACGGCGACGGCGCAGAATATCGCCGCGCTGCTCCGGGGCGAGGAGCCGAAAGCCGTCGCAAGCTGGAACGCGGTCTGTCTCGCCGATTTCGGCGACGACGGCATCGCCTTCGTCGCCCAGCCGCAGATTCCGCCGCGCAACGTCAACTGGTCGTCGCAGGGGCTGTGGGTGCATGCCGCCAAGATCGGTTTCGAAAAATATTTCTTGCGCAAGATCAGGCAGGGCAAGCCCGAGACGTTTTATGAAAACCTCGTTCTCGACATGCTCGGCATCAAGAAGCTGAAGGAAATCCACCTGGAGACCGCCGATTAGGCGGTCTCTCGAACACAAAGGAAACGACAATGACAATCGATCGTGCCGTGCTGATGTTCGCGGGCCTCATGGTTCTGCTGTCGCTTGCGCTCAGCCATTACGTCTCGCCATGGTTTTATCTGCTCACGGTCTTTGTCGGGCTCAATCTGATCCAGGCGTCGATCACCGGCTTTTGTCCGGCGGCGATGGTGTTCAGGAAGCTCGGATGCCCGGCGGGCGTGGCGTTCAAGTGATGACGGGACGTTCGTCACCGATTATCCCGTGAAGGCGTGAGGTTGCTTTGAAAGTTTTTGGTCTCAAATTTCGATCAAGGCTGCCCTTGCCGGCGGCACTCTGCGCCATGACGGCGATTCTCGGCAGCACCGGCGCCGGTGCGGCCGAGTTCGTCGTCAAGGCGACCACCATTCCCGAGATGAAGGCGGTCTTCGGTCAGGTCGAAAGCCGCATCGTGGTGCCGGCGCGCGCCCGTATCGGCGGCGCCATCCGCGAGCTTCGCGTGACCCAAGGCGACCATGTCACCGAGGGGCAGGCGATCGCCGTCGTCGTCGACGACAAGCTGCCGCTTCAGCTCAACGCCGCCGACGCCAAGATCGAGGCGCTCAACTCGCAGCTCGAGAATACGCGCCTCGAATTCGAGCGGGCGCAGCAGCTCAGGGCGACGGGTACCGGCACCCAGGCGCGCCTCGATCAGGCCAAGTCGCAGTTCGAGGTGACGATGAATCAGGTGGCGGCCGCCAAGGCGGAGAAAACCGTCATCGAGCAGAGCGCGCGCGAGGGCACCGTGTTCGCGCCGGGGACAGGACGGGTGCTGACCGTGCCGGTCACGCTCGGCTCGGTCATCATGCCCGGCGAGCAGATCGCTCGCATCGCGCCGGGCCCGTATTATCTGCGGTTGTCGCTGCCGGAGCGTCATGCGGCGGAAATCGCGCAGGGCTCAGACGTGCTGGTCGGCGAACGCGGGCTGACCCAGACGCAGGATCTTCTGCCGACCGCGCATCGCGGACGGATCGTCAAGGTCTATCCCGAGATCGCCGACGGGCGTGTGATCGCTGATGTCGAGGTGCAGGGCATCGGGGATTATTTCGTCAACGAGCGCACGCTGGTGTCGATTCCGGTCGGCAAGCGCAAGGTGCTCGCGGTGCCGCCGGCGGCGGTCCGCACCGTACACGGCGTCGATTATGTGCGGGTCGCGGCCGCCAACGGCGAGATGGATGTCGCGGTCATCCTCGGCGAGGCCTTCGAGGAGAACGGGCAGGGGCGCGTGGAGATTCTCACGGGCCTGCATGATGGCGACCGGATCGTGCTGCCATGAAGCTTGGAATTGCAGGTCACCTCACCCGCGCCTTCATCGCGTCGCCGCTGACGCCGCTGTTCCTGTTGGCGTCGCTGGCGCTCGGCCTTGTCGCGCTGATCACGCTGCCGCGCGAGGAGGAGCCCCAGATCTCGGTGCCGATGGTCGATATCCGCGTCACTGCCAACGGGCTCAAGGCGGAAGACGCCGTCAAGCTCGTCACCGAGCCGCTCGAGACCATCGTCAAGAGCATCAACGATGTCGATCATGTCTATTCGCAGACCGAGGACGACGGCACGGTCGTCACGGCGCGCTTCAAGGTCGGCACCAATTCCGACGCCGCCATTTTGCGCGTGCATGAGAAAATCCGCGCCAACATGAACCGCATTCCGGTCGGAATTCCGGAGCCGCTCATCGTTGGCCGCGGCATCGACGATGTCGCGATCGTCGTGGTGACGCTGCGTCCGACCCCTGCCGCCGCCGCGCGCTGGACCGCGAACGGGCTGACCCGGCTTGCCCGCGAATTGCAGGTCGAAGTGGCGAAGCTGCCGGACATCGGGCTCACCTACATCGTCGGCGAGCAGCCGGAGCAGTTCCGCGTCGAACCGGATCCGGAGAAGCTCTCGCTCTACGGCATCACCCTGCAACAGCTCGCCGCCAAGATCGACGGCGCCAACCGCTCGTTCCGGATCGGAACGGTGCGGGAAGACACCCGGCAGCGCGCCATCGTCGCCGGCCAGACGCTGCAATCGCTGCCCGAGATCGGCAATCTCCTGCTCACGGCCCGCGACGGTCGTCCGGTCTATGTCCGCGACGTCGCTCATGTCGTGCTGGCGACGTCCCCGGCCGAAAGCCGGGTGACCGACATTCGCAAGGTGTCGGACAAACTCGAACGCACGCCGACCGTCTCCCTCGCCATCGCCAAGCGTCCCGGCACCAACGCGGTGGTCATCGCCGAGGAGGTCGTCAAACGTCTGGAGCAGGTGCGTGGCCAGATCTTCCCCGAGGACGTGGAGATGACGGTCACGCGCAATTACGGCGAGACCGCCAACGAGAAGGCCAACGAACTGCTGTTTCATCTTGGTCTCGCGACGGTGTCGATCGTCGTGCTGGTCGCCATCGCTATCGGCTGGCGTGAGGCGCTCGTGGTGGCCGTCGTTATTCCGACCACCATTCTGCTGACGCTGTTTGCGTCCTGGATCATGGGCTACACGCTCAACCGCGTCAGCCTGTTCGCGCTGATCTTCTCGATCGGCATTCTGGTGGATGACGCCATCGTGGTGATCGAGAACATCTCCCGCCACTGGGCGATGCATGACGGACGCCCGCGCGTGCAGGCGGCGATCGATGCCGTCGCCGAGGTCGGCAACCCCACCATCGTCGCCACCCTGACCGTGGTCGCGGCGCTGCTGCCGATGCTGTTCGTCTCGGGCATGATGGGCCCCTATATGAGCCCGATCCCGGCCAACGCCTCGGCCGCGATGCTGTTCTCGTTCTTCGTCGCCGTGATGCTGACGCCATGGCTGATGATGAAACTGGGCGCGGCCCATGGCAGCGGCGGCCACGAAAGCGCCGGCGGCGGACGGCTCGGCCGTCTTTATGTCGCGGTCGCCAGGCCGGTTCTGGCGACGCGGCGGCGGGCGTGGATATTCCTTATCGGCGTGGGTCTCGCCACCGTGGCGTCGCTCGGGCTTTTCTACACCAAACACGTCACGGTGAAGCTGCTGCCGTTCGACAACAAGGCCAATCTGCAGGTCGTGCTCGATCTGCCGAAAGGCTCCTCGGTCGAGGATACCGACCGAACCTTGCAGGCGATCGTCGATCGGCTGGCGGGCGTGCCGGAAATCGTTTCGTTCCAGACTTATGCCGGCGCGGCCGCGCCGTTCGATTTCAACGGCCTGGTGCGACATTATTATCTGCGCGCCAACCCCGAACAGGGCGACGTCGCGGTCAACCTGCTGGAGAAGGGCGATCGCGCGCGCGCCAGTCATGCCATCGCGCTCGACATCCGCCAGCGTCTCAGCGATCTCGGTCTGCCGGACGGTTCTATCGTCAAGGTGGTCGAGCCACCGCCCGGTCCGCCGGTGCTGGGCACGCTGCTGGCCGAAATTTACGGTCCGGACCCGCAGACGCGGCGCGCGGTGGCCGGCAAGGTGCGCGAGGCGTTCAAGAGCGTTCCGTTCATCGTCGATATCGAGGACAGCTATCGCAACCAGCCGGAGCGGCTGCGCGTCGCGATCAATCAGGACAGCCTCGAATATTACAAGGTCGAGCAGTCCGACGTGTATGACACGCTGCGCTATCTCTATGGCGGCATCACGGTTGGCTATTCCCATCGCGGCGGCGGACGTCAGCCCATCGCGATCCGCCTCGCGCTGCCGAAGGCGGATGCGGTAATGGACCAGCGGGCGCTGACGACGCCGGTGCCGGCCAATGCGTTGCCCGGCGGGCGCGGCGTGGTCGAACTCGGCGATGTCGTCAGCGTCACCCGCGAGCCGGCCTCCTATCCGATCTTCCGGCATAACAGCCGCCCGGCCGAGATGGTGATGGCGGAGCTTGCCGGCGCTTATGAGGCGCCGATCTACGGCATGCTCGCGGTGCAGGAGGCGATCGACAAGATCGACTGGGGCAATCTGCCCAAGCCCGTCATCGCGCTCCACGGCCAGCCCGACGACGAGACCCGGCCGACGCTGTTGTGGGACGGCGAGTGGGAGGTGACATGGGTGACGTTCCGCGACATGGGCGCAGCCTTCATGGTGGCGATCCTCGGCATCTACATTCTGGTCGTCGCGCAATTCGGTTCGTTCAAGCTGCCGCTGGTCATCCTCACGCCGATCCCGCTCACCTTCATCGGTATCCTGCTTGGCCACTGGATGTTCAACGCGCCGTTCACCGCGACCTCCATGATCGGCTTCATCGCGCTCGCCGGCATCATCGTGCGCAACTCGATCCTGCTGGTCGATTTCATCCGCCACGCGCGACGGCCCGGTCAGCCGTTGCTCGATGTGCTGCTGGAAGCCGGCGCCATCCGCTTCAAGCCGATCCTGCTGACCGCGATCGCTGCGATGATCGGCGCGGCGGTCATCCTCGCCGATCCGATCTTTCAGGGGCTTGCGATCTCGCTGCTGTTCGGCCTCGCCTCGTCGACGGCGCTCACCGTGCTGGTGATCCCGGCGATCTACATCGTGCTGAGAGGAGACAAACCCGCCGCCTCGCCGGATCAGGCCGGATGATGGATGTTGTGAGCTATCGTGTCGTCTGATCTGCGTGCTGCGGAGCGAAGCTGATACGCCCCAGGATGTCGCGGGCGAATCGCGCTGCCGTCATCGGTTTGGCGAACAGAAATCCTTGCGCCTGATCGATGCCGAGGTCGCGCGCCGCCATCAGATCGGGCCACGCCTCCAGCCCTGTCGCCACGGTGCGCGCACCGTGGCGGGCGGCGAACTCGACGATCTGCCGGCACGCGCTGCGCTTGAGCGGGTTGTCGGCGCAGCCGGCGGTGAACGCCGGCGCAATCTTGATTTCGGCAAAATAGAGAGTGTCGAGCGCCATGAACGCGGGCAGCGTGCTGCCGAGATTGTCGATGGTGGACGAGACATTATGGAAACGGAGCTGGCGCGCCACGTCGTTGACGAAATCGAGACGGTCGATGATCTCGCTGGCGTCGAATTCCACCTTGAAGCCACGAAACGCCGGATGCGCCGGCAACTGGCGTGAGAACTCCTCGACCGCGCCGGGCGCTTCGAAATAGTCCGGCGGCAGGTTGACAGAGAGATGCACCGCGCCGCCGCGGCTCAGGAATCCCTGCCAGTCGTCGATGGCGCGTTGGATGACGAAGCGGGAGAAAGCGCGGAAGTGCGGATCTTTCCGCGCGGGAATGAGGCGCGAGGGCAGCACCACGCCCCATGCGGGATGGCGCATCCGCACCAATGCTTCGGCGCCTGCGAGCGTCAGGGTCGGAATGTCGATCTTCGGCTGATACCAGAGTTCGAGCCATCCGGCCGTCAGCGCTTCGCCGACATCGACCGGCGCGTTGTCGGGAGCCGGGTCGGCCGGAATCAGCGGCGCGACGCTGGCGCGCAGACTGGGGTCGCTGAACGGCGTGGTCAGCAATGGCAGCATCGCGAGGCCGAGCTGCCTGCCGAGATCGCAGACCGCGCTCACCGCCGGGGCGTGCGCGGGGCCGACCGGCAGCACCTGGCCGGTAAAGTTGTCCGCCGCCAGCGCTTCCAGCATCCGCGCCGCCTCGATGCCGCCGGCCGAAAAGCCGAGCACCACAAGGTCCGGAATTGTCGCCTGAAGCGTGCGTGACATCTCGTCGGCGCTGCCGCAGCTTTCGACGATAAAGCCTGAGGCCTCGAGCATTTCGCCGAGAAACAGCCGGGCATGCGGCTTGGGATCGGCAACGCAGACGCGCGGCCGGACCCGCCGCCGTCCGAATGTCGGTGGAGGGAGAATGGAATCGTCGGGGGAGGGGTTCGTGCTGTTCTTCCGCATCCCGGGACGATAGAGTCCGGATCGGAGCACCGATAAGGACAACCGGTTTTATCGACACGGTAATTGTTGAATAGTCTTAACGTTGCCAATGCGATTCAAATTGTCGCCATTGCGCGTCCCTTTTTGGCGCGAGTGTCGCGTTTCGAGCCGTGAGGAATCGCGAGGAACTCAAGGCAGCCGTCCAGTCTTGCGCCGGTGAGGCGTCCCCCCGGCGCAAAGTAACAAAGCCGCCCCGTGCTGCTTCTGTCTCGAAACCGGAGCCGGGATCGGTCAGTATTTCTACTGGGATTCCACGGGGTGCTCCTGCGGAGGGCAGCATCCGCCTTTTGGTCCGGCTTGCAAGATAGCAATCAGGAGTTGTTTCGCGATCGTTGTCGGCCCATCATCGGAATCGAAGATCAGGGGGCGCGACATGAAGCAGGGCTTGATCGAGGGTGTGAGGCCGGAAATATCCGGTGCGACGGTTTCCTTGCATCCGCCTCTGGCGGCGCCGCCCCCCGGCAAGCTGCAACGCTTCAGCCCCCATAGTGGCAGACCCTGTCATCGCTTGCGGATCGGCGGCTATGCCGCCATCGGTCTTGCGCTGATGCTGATCGGGATGCCGCACGCAACAGCCCAGCAACCGGCGGCGCCGACGGTCGGCGTGGTCAAGGCCGACAAGCGTCCGGTCACCGAATCGGTTCATTTTGTCGGGCGCATCGAAGCCACCCAGCGGGTGGACGTGCGGGCGCGCGTCACCGGCTATCTCGAGAACATCCTGTTCAAGGACGGCGAGCGCGTCAAAGCCGGCACCCCGCTCTATCAGATCGAGAAGGGGCCATTCCAGGCGGCGGTGCAGCAGGCGCAGGCCGGAGTGCTGCGCATGCAGGCGCAGCTCGACAATGCGATCACCCAGACCCAGCGCGCCGAAGAATTGCTCAAAACCAGCGCCACCTCGGTGGCCGTGCGCGACGACAGGCTGACCGCGCAGAAGACCGCGCAGGGCAATCTCGACGGCGCGCAGGCCGATCTGAAGAGCGCCGAGATCAATCTCGACTACACCGAAATCCGCTCGCCGATCGACGGGCGGATCGGCCGCACCGCGGTGACGCGGGGCAACGTGGTCGGGCCGAATTCCGGGGTGCTGACCACCATCGTCAGCGTCGATCCGATGTATGTGGTGTTTCCGGTGAGCCAGCGCGAATTCCTGCGCCTTGCCGAGGAGCGCGGCAAGCATCAGGCCTCCGCGGATCATTTCAAGGTGGTGGTGCAGTTCTCCAACGGCACGATCTACAAGCAGACCGGCAAGATCGATTTCGTCGACGTCAAGGTCGATCCCGCCACCGATTCGATCACGGTCCGCGCCACGTTGCAGAATCCGGATGGCGAACTGGTGGACGGTCAGCTCGTGCAGGTCAGCGTCGAAGGCGACAAGCCGGAGGAGCGGGTGGTGATCCCGCAGGCCGCGCTGATCGCGGATCAGCAGGGCGTCTACGTGTTCGTGGTCGAGGACGGCAAGGCGGCGATCAAGCGGCTGAAACTCGGGCCGACCAAAGGCGGCTCCGTCGTGGTGCTTGAGGGTCTGTCCGGCGGCGAGATGGTGGTGGTGCAGGGCGCCCAGACCCTGCGGCCCGGCCTGCCGGTGACGGCCACTCCGATCCAGTCCTCGGTTCGCGGGTTCTAGCCATGTTGTCCTCCATTTTTGTGGAGCGGCCCCGCCTTGCCATCGTGATCGCGCTGGTTACCGCGATCGCGGGCCTGGTTTCGCTGCTCGCCATTCCGATCGCGCAATTCCCCGACATCGTGCCGCCGCAGGTGTCGGTCACCGCGAGCTATCCCGGCGCATCGTCGCAGGTGGTGGAAGCGACTGTCGCGCAGGTCATCGAGTCGCAGGTGATCGGCGTCGACAAGATGATCTACATGAAGAGCATCTCCGGAAACGATGGCAGCTATTCGCTGCTGGTGTCGTTCGAGCTCGGCACCGATCCGGACATCAACACCGTCAACGTCAACAACCGCGTGCAGATCGCGTTGTCGAAGATGCCGGAAGAGGTGCGCAAATCCGGCGTCCGCGTGCAGAAGAAATCGTCGGCGCTGCTCGGGGTGATCGCGGTCTATTCGCCGAACCAGAAATATGACGAACTGTTCCTGTCGAACTACGTCACCATCAATCTGCTCGACCGGATCAAGAGCACGCTGGGCGTCGGCGATGCGCAATTGTTCGGCCCGCAGGACTACGCGATGCGGGTCTGGATCAAGACCGACCAGCTGACGGGTCTCAATCTCACCACCGGCGACGTGATCTCGGCGATCCAGTCGCAGAACACCCAGGCCGCCGTCGGCCGCATCGGCGCGCGCCCGATCTCGGACGATCAGCAGCTTCAGCTCAACATCCAGACCAAGGGCCGGCTGACGTCTCCGGAGGAATTCGAGAAGATCGTCATCCGCACCAATCCGGATGGCTCGATCCTGCGGCTTGGCGATATCGCAAGGCTGGAGCTCGGCGCGGCGAACCTCGATCGCTCGACGCGGCTCGATGGCGCGCCGGCCACGCTGATCGGAATCTATCAGTCGCCGGGCGCCAATGCGCTCAAGGCCGTCGATGCCCTGACCAAGCTGATGACGGAGAGCGCCAAGTCGTTCCCGGAAGGGCTGGCATGGAAGGTGACCTACGATCCCACGGTGTTCGTGCGGGCGACGATCGAGAAGGTCAAGCATACGCTGCTCGAGGCGGCGGTGCTGGTGCTGCTGGTGGTGTTCCTGTTCCTCGGCAATCTGCGCGCCACGCTGATTCCGATGATCGCGGTGCCGGTCAGCCTGATCGGCACCTTCATCGTGCTCAACGCCATCGGCTATTCCGCCAATACGGTGTCGCTGCTGGCGATGATTCTCGCCATCGGCATCGTGGTCGACGATGCCATCGTGGTGGTCGAGGCGGTCGAGCAGACCATGGAGGAGCATCCCGAACTGTCGCCGGGCGAGGCCACCAAGCGGGCGATGAGCACCATCTTCGCGCCGATCATCGCGATCACGCTGGTGCTGCTCGCGGTGTTCGTGCCGATCGCCTTCATTTCCGGCATTTCCGGCGAGCTGTTCCGGCAGTTCGCCGTCACCGTCGCGGTGTCGATGTTCCTTTCGGCGGTCAATGCGCTGACATTGTCGCCGGCGCTGTGCGCGATCCTGCTGCGGCCGCATCATGGTCCCAAGCGTGGCCTGATGGGCAAGCTCAGCCGCGGCATCGACCGCGTGCGCGACAGTTACGGCAATGTGGTGGCGCGGCTGGTGCGGTTCTCGGTCAGCGGCATCATCGTGGTGGTGATGGCGTTCGTCGGCGTCGGGCTGCTCGCCAAGGCGACGCCGACCGGGTTCATCCCGTCGGACGATCAGGGTGCGTTCTTCGTGGTGGTGCAGCTTCCGGACGGCGCGTCGGTCGGGCGCACCTCGGATGTGGTGAAACAGGTCGAAAACATCGTCCGCAAGGAAGAGGCGGTGGCCGAGGTCAGCTCGATCATCGGGCTTAATTTCGTCGACAGCTATTCGCAGCCCAATGCCGGCTTCGTGATCGTGACGCTCAAGGACTTCGAGCATCGCGAAGGCAGTCGTAATACCGCTGACGCCATCATCGGTCGGCTGGGGCCGGCGCTGCGCGCCGTGCAGGGCGGTATCGCCATTCCGCTGGCGCCGCCGCCGATCATCGGCCTCGGCACCGGCGGCGGATTCAGCTACGTGCTGCAGGATCTGCGCGGCGGCTCGCCGGAAAACATGGCGCAGGTGCTGCGCGGTCTCGTCGTTGCCGCCAATCAGGATCCGCAGCTCTCGCGGGTGTTCACCACCTTCTCGGCGACCACGCCGTCGATCTATCTCGATATCGATCGCGACAAGGCGCGGATTCTCGGCATCGAGATCAATTCGATCTTCCAGGCGCTGCAGACCTCACTCGGCGGTTTCTATGTCAACGACATCAACCTGTTCGGGCGTACCTGGCAGGTTCAGGTGCAGGCCGAGGCGCAGGACCGCGCATCGGTCGACGACATCTACCGCATCAACGTGCGCAGCAGCGGCGGGCAGATGGTGCCGCTGCGCAGCCTGGTCGAGGTGCGTCTCGTGCTCGGCCCGCAAGGCTTGATCCGCTACAACAACACCCGCGCCGCCACCATTCAGGGCGGCCCCGCGCCGGGCATCTCGTCGGGGCAGGCGCTGTTGGCGATGGATCAGGTGGCGGCCAAGACGCTGCCGCAGGGCTATCAGGGATCGTGGACCGACATCTCGTTCCAGGAGAAGCGCGCCGAAGGCCAGACGCCGGTCATTCTCGCTTTCGCGCTGCTGTTCGCCTACCTGTTCCTGGTCGGCCTGTACGAGAGCTGGACCATCCCGGTGCCGGTGCTGTTGTCGGTCTCAGTCGGCGTCGCCGGCGCCTATCTCGCCATCGTGCTCGCGGGTCTCACGCTCGATCTTTATGCCCAGATCGGCATGGTGGTGCTGATCGGCCTTGCGGCGAAGAACGGCATCCTGATCGTGGAGTTCGCCAAGGAGCGGCGCGAGCACGGCGTGCCGCTGCTCGAAGCCGCGATCGAGGGCTCGCGCCTGCGCTTCAGGCCGGTGATGATGACCTCGTTCGCCTTCATTCTCGGCCTGGTGCCGCTGGTGATCGCAACCGGCGCCTCGAAGCTCGCCTTCCGCAACGTCAGCACGCCGGTGTTCGGCGGCATGCTGGCGGCCTCGTTGATCGGCATCTTCGTGATCCCGGCGCTCTATGTGATGTTCCAGGCGCTCCGCGAGAAACTGAAAGCGAAGATCGGCATGGGGCCTCCGCCGGACGCCGCGCCTGACGAGGTCGCCAAGGCTACGCACGAGTAGTCGTCTTGAAGGATGGCGTCGCCGGCGCGGCGAGGCCGCCTCACGGATTGAAGTGATTCAGCCGCGCTGCGGCTGCCATCGCATGCCCTGAATGGCGCGGCCGGAGCCCGGATTGACGGCGTCGTGGGTGTGGCAAAAGCCGTTGCGCTCATAGAAGCGGATGGCGCGTGCGTTGTCGGAATTGACCAGCAGGGTGATGCCGTGCGGCGAAAGCGTTTTCGCGGCATCGATCAGCGCATCGCCGAGCGGCGAGCCCCACATCTGCGGAGCGACCACCAGTTGATCGAGATAGCCGTTCGCATCGATGGTAACGAAGCCGACCAGCGTTTCGTCCTGCTCGGCGACGACAATGGTCGCCGCCGGGGCAAGCTCGGTGCGCCAGCGCGTTCGCCAGCCGTCGAGGCGCTCGGTGAAATCGATTTGCGGGTAGGCGATCTGCCAGGTGCGATGCCACAGCGCGATGGCGGCATCCTCGTCGTCGTCTCGATAGGGCCGGAGCTCGAAGGGTGTGCTCATGACCGTGCGTAATCTTCCGTCATTGCGAGGAGCGCAAGCTCCGAACCAATCCAGACACAAGCTTATCCTCATCCTGAGGAGCATTGCGTAGCAATGCGTCTCGAAGGATGAGGCCACCTCATGGTTCGAGACGTCGCCATAGCGCGTCGGAAGACGCGCGTGAACGCGCTGTTGACTTCTCCTCACCATGAGGAACCGGATTGCTTCGCTTCGCTCGCAATGACGAA
>MKUJ01000003.1:233024-278593 GCA_001897755.1 Afipia sp. 64-13 | reverse complement strand
GGCGTTGCGGCGGCACGCCTCGCGAAATCAGATATTGCACGACGGAGATGGCGCGCGCCGTCGACAGATCCCAGTTGGATTTGAACTGCGGGCTGTTGATCGGTCGCACGTCGGTGTGGCCGTCGACCCGCAGCACCCAGGGGATCTCGCTCGGAATCTGCTTGTCGAGATCGACCAGCGCGCTGGCGAGCTTGTCGAGCTCGGTGCGGCCCTCGGGCAAGAGCGCGGCCTGTCCGGTGTCGAAGAACACTTCGGACTGGAACACGAAACGGTCGCCGACCACGCGGATATCCGGCCGGTCGCCGAGAATGGCGCGCAGCCGCCCGAAGAATTCGGAGCGGTAGCGCGACAATTCCTGCACCCGCTGCGCCAGCGCGACGTTGAGGCGCTGGCCGAGTTCGGCGATCTTGCCTTGTGATTCCTTGTCGCGTTTCTCGGAAGCGTCGAGCGCGTCTTCCAGCGCGGCGAGCTGGCGGCGCAGCGCGCTGATCTGCTGGTTCAGCACTTCGACCTGCGCCAGCGCGCGCGCCGAAATCTGCTTTTCCGAATCGAGCGCCTTGCCGAGTTCAGCGGCGCGGCCCGCGCCGCTCGCCGCCGCGCCGGCGAGGCCGTCATAGAGCCCCTTGACGCGGTCGCGCTCGGCCTCGGCGCCGGCAAGGCCCGCGCGCAATTGCGAGAGCTGGTCTTCCAGAGTGAGTTTTCCGGTCTTCTCCAGCGACAGCAGACTGGAGAGCTGGGCGATCTGGGCGTTGAGACGCTCCAGCGCCTTGTCCTTGCCGCTGACCTCCTGCGACAGGAAGAACTGCGTCACCAGAAACACCGACAGCAGGAAGACGATGGCGAGGATCAGCGTCGACAGCGCGTCGACGAAGCCCGGCCAATAGTTGAATCCGCTGTCGTGTCGCCGTCGTGTCAGCGCCATGCGTCAGCTCCGCTCCGCCTCTTCGCGCTCACGCGCGAGACGCTCCAGCAATTTGCGGATTTCCGTGTTCTGCTCGCCCTGGCCGTCCGCCCATTCGCGGATCAGCTGCTGCTCGCTGCGCATGTGCTGCACCAGACCCTGGATCGCTTCGGCGAGATTGGCCATCGCGGTGGTGGTGGCGCGGCTGGAGCCGATGCCCTCGATGCTGGTACGCAGGCGCTCTATCATCGGACCGAGATCGGCGCCGCCGGACGGCCCTGTGCCGGTGCCGGTCTCGCCGTGATATTCGCGCACCGTCTCCGCCAGCCAGTCTTCCAGATCGGTGTAGAAGCGGTTCTGCGCCTGGCTCGATTGCAGATCGAGGAAGCCGAGGATCAGCGAGCCGGCGAGGCCGAACAGCGAGGACGAGAACGAAATGCCCATGCCGCCGAGCGGTGCGGCGAGGCCTTCCTTCAGCGTGTCGAACATCGCGCCGGCTTCGCCGCCGACCTTGAGGCCGTCGATCACATGACCGACCGAGCCGACCGTTTCGATCAGGCCCCAGAAGGTGCCGAGCAGGCCGAGAAACACCAGAAGGCCGGTCATGTAGCGCGAGATGTCGCGCGCTTCGTCGAGCCGGGTCGCGATCGAATCGAGCAGATGCCGCATGGTCTGCTGCGAGATGCTCATGCGTCCCGAGCGATTGGACAGGATCGCGGCCATCGGCGCCAGCAGCGTCGGCCGCCGTTCCAGCGCGAGGCCCGGATCGGAGATGCGGAAATGATTGACCCACGCCACTTCCGGATAGAGCCGGATCACCTGCCGGAACGACAGGATGATGCCGATCAGCAGCACCGCGCCGATCAGGGCGTTGAGGCCGGGATTGGCGAGGAACGCGGTCCAGATCTGCTTGTAGAGAACGACGACGATCAGGCTGCACAGGATCAGGAAGACCAGCATCCGCACCAGAAAAATGCGGGGTGACGACAGTTTGGTGACTTCGATGTCGTCGGCGGTGGGAGCGGGATGTTTCGCCATGTCGGATCGTCAGTCCTCGCACGTGAACGGGTCGCGCGGGAGTATGGCACAGCGAGGGCGGGAGAAAAGACGCGAGTTGATGAATTCGTTCCAGCCATGGCCCGTCGGGCCACGTGCCGTCACGGGCCGCGTGCGGATGTATCCGTCCGGTGAAACGTGAAACAGGCGCGGCGTTACAGCGGCTTGAGGATCTTGACCAGTTCGGTCTGGATCGTTTCGTTGCCGCACACCACGTTGCCGCTTTCCAGCGCGTTGTCGTGGCCCTCGATGCCGCTCACGGTGCCACCGGCCTCGCGCACCATGATCAGGCCCGCGGCGATGTCCCACGGCTTGAGGTTGCGCTCCCAATAGCCGTCGAGCCGGCCGGCGGCGACGAAAGCGAGGTCGAGCGAGGCCGCGCCGAAACGGCGCAGACCGGCGACGCGCGGCTGCAGTTCCGCCATCTCGCGCCGCGCCAGTTCGTGGTCGCCGCGACCGATATGCGGCAGGCCGCAGGCGATCACGCAGTCGTTGAGCTTCTTGCGGGCGGCGACGCGCAGCCGCGTGTCGTTGAGGAACGCGCCCTTGCCGCGCTCGGCAATGTAGAGTTCGTCATTGGCCGGGTTGTAGATCACGCCGGCGATCATGGTGCCTTCGCGCTGCAGGCCGATCGATATGGCGAATTGCGGAATGCCGTGCAGGAAATTGGTGGTGCCGTCGAGCGGATCGACGATCCAGGTGTTGGTCTTGTCGCTGCCCTCGCGCGTGCCGCCTTCCTCGCCGATGAAGCCGTAGCCGGGCCGCGCCTTGTTCAACTCCTCGTAGAGGATGTCCTCGGCGCGGCGATCGGCCGCGCTGACGAAGTTGGCCGGGCCCTTCAGCGATACCTGCAGGTTCTCGATTTCGCCGAGATCGCGCTTGAGGCTGCGGCCGGCGCGGCGCGCGGCCTTGACCATGACGTTGATGAGAGCGGAATGGATCATGAACTCGGCGCAGCTTCCAGGGGTTGCGGGCGGGGCGGTGGCGCGGAGTGGCGCGCGAAGGGTATTGGCTTCAAAGCGCCGGGGCGTCAAGGCCCGCGGCCGCGCTCAGCGGACCCCGAACCAGTGGCGCGCCCCATCCTCGGCCTTTTTGCGGTCCTCGGCGGATAATTCGGCCATTCGCGCGTCGAGGTCGGGGTCGCCGGCGCCGGCGGTCTTGGCGATCAGGTGCCATTTGAAGCCGGCGATCTTGTCCACTGGCACGCCCTTGCCCTCGATCAGGATATGGGCGAGGCGGTTCTGCGCGATCGGGCTGTTCTGCCGCGCGGCGCGGTTGAGCAGGGCGATCGCGGTCGGAACGTCCTTCTTCACGCCGGTGCCGTTGAACAGCGCGATGGCGTATTCCACCTCGGCATCGACATTGTCGGCGAGCGCGGCGAGGCCGAGCAGCCGCGTTGCCTCGGTGATGTTCTTCTCGACGCCGCGGCCCTCTTTATAGAACGTGGCGAGCGCATATTGCGCCTCGGCGTTGCCGGCGTCGGCGGCCTGCTTGAACAGTTCGGCGGCGCGCTTGAGATCCTGCGGAAAAACCTGGCCCTCGAGATAGAGCAGGCCGAGATTGTAGGCGGCCTCGGGCTTGCCGAGCTTGGCCGAGGAGGCGAGCAGCTTGGCGCCTTCGTTGCGATTGGCCGGTCCGCCGCGTCCGCTGATCTTCATCATGCCGAGCGCGAACATCGCGTTGCGATCGCCGCGATCGGCGGCCTTGCCGTACCATTCGGCAGCCTTGTCGTCGTTGCGCTTGATGCCGAGACCGCTGGCGTAGATCTCGCCGATCAGCGTCATCGATTTGGGGTCGTTCTGCTCGGTGGCGCGCTTGGTGGCGAGATCGAGCGCGGTGCGGTAGTAGCCGAGCTGATAGGCGCCATAGGCGGCATCGACGTTGGGGTCGATCGGCGCCGCGGGCGCGTCCTTTTTCGCCGCAGCCGGTTTGGCGGATTTGGCTTCGGCCTTGGGCTCGGCTTTCGGGCCCGCTTTGGATTCGGCCTTCGGCGCCGGTCTGGGCGGCGGCGGTTTTGGGGCCGGCGCGTGCGGCGTCGGCTTCTGCTCGGCCGGCGGGGTCAGCGACAATTGGGCGAACGCCGGCACGGCGAGCGCGATGCCGCCGCCGAGGGCTGCAACGAGCATCCATCCGGGCCGCGTCGTCATGCGCCGCTACCTTCCTGCATCCGCCGCGGCGAATGCGTCGGCATGGGCCGCCGCGATCGCCTGCGCCGCCTCGGCGAGCGCCACGGCCGGGCCGCGCGGATCGTCCCAGACATAGCCCGGCATGATGAATTCGGCACCGCTGCCGCCGAACAAACGCGCCTCGTCCAGCGAAGCGGCATAGCCGACGCACGGCGTCTCGAACACCTGCGCCCACCATTGCAGGCGCTCGAAGATGGCGTCCGCCGAGGGCCGCTCGCCCTGGTCCGGTTCGCCGAACAGCACATAGTCGGCGCCGGCTTCGCCCGCCACCATGGCGTCGTGGCGGGTATGCAGTCCGCCTGTGCCGGCGATGCGGTCCGGCTTCAGGGTGGGCATCGCCTCTTCCATCGCCGCAAGGCCGGCCAGATGCGCACCGTCGGCGCCGGCGCGCGCCACCAGCGAAAAATGATCCGCGATCAGCAGCGCCGCGCCGACCTGCTGCACCGGGCCGGCCACCGCCTTGGCGCGGGTGATCATGCCGCGCTCGTCGGCCGGGGCGAGACGCAGCAGCACGGCGGCGACATCGGCCTGCGCCAGCAAAGCGGGAAGCTGCACCAGCAGCGGCGCGGGATCGGCGATCGGCGGCGTCGCGAGATAAAGGCGAGGGACGGGCGGGAGTGCCGGGGCTTTGGATGTCGGTTTGGTGGCCATGGTGCTGCTTGATGTCCCCGGACTGCGGCCAAAAAAGGAGTGTGGGACGCTTTGTAATTCAAATCGGGATGAAAAACGTTGCTTTTTCGCCCTCGTGCCCCGCGCATGGCCGTTCGGCGAACGGCGTCGCCTTTCGCTCGCCCGTGTCTCGCGGGCATTCACGTCTTTCACCCGTGCATTGACGCGCAGGGCCGGGCAAAAGGCGCTAACGCCCGTCTTCGACGGGCGATGCCCGGCCATGCCGTGCCGACAGGGCGTTTCTGTCTTACGCGATCTTCGGGTCGAGCTCGCCGGATGCGTAGCGCTTGGCCATCTCGGCGGTGGTGAGGATGCGCTTGATCTTGCTGGCCTGGCCCGCGGTGTTGAACTCCTGCAGACGCGCCTTGCACAGTCTGGTCATCGCCTCCATGGCCGGCTTGAGATATTTGCGCGGATCGAACTCGCCGGGGTTCTCGGTCAGCACCTTGCGGATCTGGCCGGTCATCGCCATGCGGTTGTCGGTGTCGATGTTGATCTTGCGCACGCCGTGCTTGATGCCGCGCTGGATCTCCTCGACCGGCACGCCCCAGGTCGGCTTCATCTTGCCGCCGAACTGATTGATGATGTCCTGCAGATCCTGCGGCACCGACGAGGAGCCGTGCATCACCAGATGCGTGTTCGGCAGCTTGCGGTGGATTTCCTCGATCACGTTCATGGCGAGGATCGCGCCATCCGGCTTGCGGGTGAATTTGTAGGCGCCGTGCGAGGTGCCCATCGCGATCGCCAGCGCGTCGACCTTGGTTTCGCTGACGAACTTCACCGCTTCGTCGGGATTGGTGAGCAACTGGTCGTGCGACAGCTTGCCTTCGGCGCCGTGGCCGTCTTCCTTGTCGCCCATGCCGGTCTCCAGCGAGCCGAGCACGCCGAGCTCGCCCTCGACCGAGATGCCGCCGAGATGGGCCATGTCGGTCACGGTCTTGGTGACGCCGACATTGTAGGCCCAGTCGCCCGGCGTCTTGCCGTCGGCCTTGAGCGAGCCGTCCATCATCACCGAGGTGAAGCCGGCTTGAATGGCGGTCATGCAGGTCGCGGGCTCGTTGCCGTGATCGAGATGCACGCAGACCGGAATCTGCGGATGGATCTCAGTGACCGCATCCATCATGTGCTTGAGCATGACGTCGTTGGCGTAGGAGCGCGCGCCGCGCGAGGCCTGGATGATCACCGGCGCATCGAGCGCGGAGGCCGCCTCCATGATGGCGAGGGCCTGCTCCATGTTGTTGATGTTGAAGGCCGGCACGCCGTAATCGTTCTCCGCCGCATGATCGAGCAATTGACGCAACGTGATGCGAGCCATGTCTGCCTGTTCTCCGTGTTGCGGCGCCGCCGGAATCCGGCCGGCGCGCCTTGCGACTGTCAGTTTCGGGTCGAGCGTAGAACCTCGACGCCGGGCAAAGGTTTTCCTTCCATCCATTCCAGGAAGGCGCCGCCGGCGGTCGAGACATAGGTGAAATCCGACGAGACGCCGGCGTGGTTGAGCGCCGCGACGGTGTCGCCGCCGCCCGCCACCGAAATCAGATGGCCGCTCTTGGTGCGCGCGGCGGCGTGTTTGGCCGCCTGCACGGTGCCGCGGTCGAACGGCGCGATCTCGAAGGCGCCGACCGGGCCGTTCCAGACCAGCGTCGCCGCGTCGTCGATCGCCGAGCGGATGCGGTCGATCGAGCGCGGCCCGACATCGAGGATCATGCCGTCGCCGGGAATGGCGTCGAGTCCGTAGGCCTGCGAGGGGGCGTTGGCCTCGAAATGAAACGCCACCACGGCGTCCACCGGCAGGATGATGGCGCAGTTGGCCGCTTCCGCTCTGTCGAGAATGCGCAGCGCGGTCGGCGCGAGATCCTTCTCGCACAGCGACTTGCCGACATTGACGCCCTGCGCGTGCAGGAAGGTGTTGGCCATGCCGCCGCCGATCACCAGCGCGTCGACCTTGGTGACGAGGTTTTCCAGAAGGTCGAGCTTGGTCGAGACCTTGGCGCCGCCGATGATCGCGATCACCGGATGGGTCGGCGCTTCCAGCGCCTTGGCGAGCGCATCGAGTTCGGCCTGCATGGTGCGCCCGGCATAGGCCGGCAGCACATGGCCGAGACCTTCGGTCGAGGCGTGGGCGCGGTGGGCGCAGGAGAAGGCGTCGTTGACCCAGATATCGCCGAGACTGGCGAGCTGCGCGACGAACGCCGGATCGTTCTTCTCCTCGCCGGGATGGAAGCGGGTGTTCTCCAGGCACAGGATGTCGCCGGGCTTCATCGCCGCGACCGCGTCCTGCGCAGCCTTGCCGATACAATCATCCGCAAAGCCCACATGCCGCCGCAGCACATAGCCAAGCGTGACGGCGACCGGCTTCAGCGAGGCTTTCGGATCGACGCCCTTGGGGCGACCGAAGTGCGACAACAGGATGACCTTGCCGCCTTTCTCCGAAATTTCGATGATGGTCTTGGCGACGCGCTCGAGGCGGGTCGCGTCCGAGACCCGGCCGTTGTCCATCGGCACGTTGAGATCGACGCGCACCAGTACGCGCTTGTTGTTGACGTCAACGTCGTCGAGAGTCCGGAATGTGGTCATGTCGGATATCCGTCGCCCTCATCCTTCGAGACGGCCGCTTCGCCTCCGCCGCAAGATGGGGGAGAGCTACGATCCTCGCTCCCGGGTGCCGGCCGTGGCCGGCGCCGCAAGGAACGAGCATGCGAACTAGATCAGCTTGCCCATGGCCACGGCGGTGTCCGCCATGCGGTTGGAGAAGCCCCACTCGTTGTCGTACCACGACAGCACGCGCACCAGCGTGCCGCCCTGCACCTTGGTCTGGTCCATCGCGAAGATCGACGAATGCTGGTCGCCGTTGAAGTCGATCGACACGTTCGGATGATCGGTGACGCCGAGGATGTTCTTGAGCTGCTGCTGCGAGGCGCGGCGCACGGCGTCGTTGATCTCTTCCTTGGTGGTCTGCCTCTTGGCGACGATCTTGAGATCGATCACCGAGACGTTCGGCGTCGGCACGCGGATCGACACGCCGTCGAGCTTGCCGTTCAGTTCGGGCAGCACGAGGCCGATCGCCTTGGCCGCGCCGGTCGAGGTCGGGATCATCGACAGACCCGCCGCGCGGGCGCGGTAGAGATCCTTGTGCATGGTGTCGAGGGTCGGCTGGTCGCCGGTATAGGCGTGCACCGTGGTCATGAAGCCGGTCTCGATGCCGACGGTGTCGTTCAGCACCTTGGCCACCGGCGCGAGGCAGTTGGTGGTGCAGGAGCCGTTCGAGACCACCGTGTGATCCTTGGTCAGCTTGTCGTGGTTGACGCCGTAGACGATGGTGGCGTCGGCGCCGTCGGCCGGCGCGGATACCAGCACGCGCTTGGCGCCGGCGGTCAGATGCATCGCGGCCTTGTCGCGCGAGGTGAAGATGCCGGTGCATTCCATCGCCACGTCGATGTCGAGCTCCTTCCACGGCAGCGTGGTCGGATCCTTGATCGCGGTGACCTTGATCTTGCCGTTGCCGATGTCGATGGTGTCGCCGTCGACCTTCACTTCGCCGGGGAAGCGGCCGTGCACCGAGTCGTAGCGCAGCAGATGCGCGTTGGTCTCGACCGGACCGAGATCGTTGATGGCGACAACCTGGATGTCGGTGCGCTTGGACTCATGGATTGCGCGCAGGATGTTGCGGCCGATGCGGCCAAATCCATTGATTGCGACCCGGACTGCCATTCAACTTCTCCTCAACTTCGCAAAGACGATTTTCGAGGGCGGTTTTGCCCCGAATGACGCGACGATGCAATCATCCGAAATGCCCAAGGCCGGAATGGTTTACCGGGCCTTGAGGCGTGCCTCGGCGGCCTGCGCCACCGCCTCCGCCGTAATTCCGAAATGGTTGTACAATTCCTTGTAGGGCGCGCTGGCGCCGAAACTGTGCATGCCGACGAAAATGCCGTCGGCGCCGATGATCGCGTCCCAGCCCTGGCGCACCGCGGCTTCGACTGCGACCTTGACCGGCGCGTTGCCGATGATCGCGGCGCGCGTGGCGGCGTCGCTCTCGAGCAGGATGTCCATGCACGGCACCGACACCACCCGCGTCGCGATGCCGCGCCCGGCGAGCTGCTTTTGCGCTTCGACCGCCAGCGAGACCTCGGAGCCGGAGGCGAAGATCGAGACCTTGGCCTCGCCCTCGGCCGGGGCGATCTCATAGGCGCCGGCCGCGCATTTGTTGGCGGCGTCGTTGACGAGACGAAGCTGCGGCAGGTTCTGGCGGGTCAGCGCCAGCACGCTCGGACGGTGCTTCGATTCCAGCGCGAGCTGCCAGCACTCGAGCGTTTCCACGGTATCGGCCGGGCGGAATACGTTGAGATTGGGCATGGCGCGCAGCGCGGCCAGATGCTCGACCGGCTGGTGGGTCGGGCCGTCTTCGCCCAGACCAATCGAGTCATGGGTCAGGACGTGGATCACCCGCGTGCCCATCAGCGCCGCAAGGCGCAGCGCCGGACGCAGATAGTCGGAGAACACCAGGAAGGTTCCGGAATACGGGATCAGGCCGCCATGCAGCGCGATGCCGTTCATCGCCGCCGCCATGCCGTGCTCGCGGATGCCGTAATTGATGTAGCGCCCGCCGTAATTGCCCGGCGAGATCGCGACCATGCCCTTGACGCGGGTGTTGTTGGAGCCGGTGAGGTCGGCCGAGCCGCCGATCATCTCCGGCACTGCCGGGATCAGCACATCGAGCGCGTGCTCGGAGGCGGTGCGGGTGGCGATGTCCTTCGGCGCGGCGGCAAGCTGCGCCTTCATGGCGGCGACCGCGTCGGCCAGCGCCTTGACCGGCAGGTCGCCCTTGGTGCGGCGCTCGAACTCGCTGCGCACGCCGGCGGCCTTGCCCGCCAGCCGCTTGTGCCACTCGTCGCGGGCGTTCTTGCCGCGCGCGCCGGCCGCGCGCCAGGCATTGAGGATGTCCGCCGGGATTTCGAACGGCGGGGCGTCCCAGCCGAGCTTCTTGCGCGCGCCGGCGATTTCTTCCGCGCCGAGCGGCGAGCCGTGGGACTTCTCCGAGCCCGCTTTGGTCGGCGCGCCGAACGCGATCACGGTCTTGCAGGCGAGCATGGTCGGACGGTCGGAGGCCTGCGCGCGCCGGATGGCGTCGGCGATGGCCTGCGGGTTGTGGCCGTCGACATGTTCGGAGGCCCAGCCGGCGGACTGGAACCGCTTTACCTGATCGACCGAGTCCGACAGCGAGATCGAGCCGTCGATCGAGATGCCGTTGTCGTCGTAGAGCACGATCAGGCGGTTGAGCTTGAGATGGCCGGCGAAGGCGATCGCTTCCTGGCTGATGCCTTCCATCAAATCGCCATCGGAGGCGAGCACGTAAGTGTGGTGATCGACGATGTCGCCACCGAATTCCGCCTCGAGGCGGCGCTCGGCGAGCGCCATGCCGACCGCGGTGGCGATGCCCTGGCCGAGCGGGCCGGTGGTGGTTTCGACGCCGGAGGTGAGGAAGTTCTCCGGATGTCCCGGGGTCAGCGAGTCAAGCTGACGGAAGCGCTTGATCTGCTCGATGGTCATGTCCGGATTGCCGGTCAGATAGAGCAGCGCATAGAGCAGCATCGAGCCGTGGCCGGCGGACAGCACGAAACGGTCGCGGTCGGGCCAGGTCGGGTCGACGGCGTCGAATTTCAGGAACTGGGTGAACAGCACCGTGGCGACGTCGGCGGCGCCCATCGGCAGGCCCGGATGGCCGGATTTGGCCTTTTCGACGGCGTCCATCGCCAGGGCGCGGATGGCATTGGCCATGCGGGAGGAATCGACGTGCGGAGTTGCGGCCTGGGACGTCATGAATTCTCGCTGGATTAAGGATGAAAAGCCATCACGGCGGGCTGGATAGCACCCCGAAACGGCCGAGTCCAAGGAAGTTGGGTCCCGTTCGGCGCGGCCCTTTCGCTTAACGGTGCATAGCTCGGCGAGTGGGGCGCGTTGGCTGTTTTCGACACGGCATTTTCACGGCTAAATGCCTGTCAGCGGCAGATTTTCCGTCTGATTCGGGGCCGTGTTTCTCCCTGGGACGCCGCACGGCGTTCCATCGAACAGAAAGTATGGTGCGCGCATGCCCGAACGTGCTTCCCACGGCCTTGCAGCCCGCGAGACGGCCCACGACGCCGCGGCGTCGTCCGGCCCCAGCGATATCGAGCTCGCGACACGGCGTCTGGCCGCCGCGCTCGACGCGCTGGAGAGCGCGGTGGAGCGGCGCCGCGAATCCGACCGCACCGGAGACGAGCTTGCCGCCCGCATCCAGTCGCTGGGGGCGGATCGCTCGCGCCTGGCTCATGAACTCGATGGGTCGCTGGTTCGTTCCCGCGAAATGGAGCGGGCCAACCGGGAGATCGCGCAGCGGCTCGACGTTGCCATCGACACCATCCGGTCCGTGATCGCAACGGGAGACTAGTGCGGTGGTTTGCAAGCCCGCATCGCGGGTCCGGCATGTCCGGTTGCGGACTTGCAAACCAAAACCGCACGGGAATTTATAATTAGCTAGCGTCCTTTCGAATCCGAAGTTCGCTTGAGGGCGCGGTACAAAACGAGGCGAACTTCGGATTCGGGATGCTAGCCATGAACCACATCAACGTCACCATCAACGGCCGGCAATACCGCATGGCCTGCGAGGCGGGGCAGGAGACCCGGCTGCTGCGGCTCGCCGAGACGCTGGAGACCCGCGTCGCCAATCTGCGGGGCAAGTTCGGCGAGATCGGCGACCAGCGCCTCACCGTGATGGCTTCGCTGATGATCGCCGACGAGCTGATCGACGCCGAGCGGCGGATTCGCGGGTTGCAGGAGGAGGTCGAGGCGTTGCGCGAGGTCCGCGTCGCGGCGACCGACCGGGCGCGCGCGACCCAGACCGCGGTCGCCAACGCGCTCAATGCCGCCTCCGACCGCATCGAGCGGATGACGCGCGAGCTCAACCGCCCGCTCGGTCACGGCGTGGCGCTCGGTTGACCGAGCGCAATTTCATCCCCAGCGCCGCTGGCGGCAGCGCGGGATCGTCGCTACATTGGCCCCGCGAGGCTGTGGCGCGCGTCAGGAGCCATAATTCCCCGGGGCCTTATCGATCTCAAGGGAACTGTCCCTGGCCGGGTCCGTGGATCCGGTCACATGGTGCCCACCTACTTAGGTAGGTCTCCGGGATCGAGCGCTTCAACGGCGTCTGCGGCTTCGCACTTGATGGGGCATGGGCTGATCCCGGACATCGCAGAAGGCATGCGCCGCATCGGCACGCGCGGTCTTGCTTCTGCGTTCGCGATTGGCGCTGATCGGGAAGACGGCGGCACCGACGATGCTGGACGGCGACGGGATTTCCTCCTCCGACAAGGACAGTTTGCGGCAGGTCGCGCTGGCGCGGCGCGATGCGCTGGGCGTGGCGGAGCGTCTTGGCGCGGCGCGCCGTCTGTCGGAATTGACCCTGCCGATCGCTGTCGCGCGCGGCGTCATCGTCTCCGGCTATTTCCCGATCCGCGGCGAGATCGATCCGATGCCGCTGATGCATGTGCTGTCGGATGCGGGCGCGACGCTGGCGCTGCCGGTGGTCAACGGGCGCGGCCAGCCGCTGGTATTCCGGCAATGGGCGCCCGACGCGCCGCTGGTGCGCGGATCTTACGGGACGCGCGAGCCGGTGATGACCGCGCCGCAGGTCGAGCCGGACATCCTCCTGGTGCCGTTCGCCGCGTTCGATCGCGAAGGCCATCGCATCGGCTATGGCGCGGGCTATTACGATCGCACGCTTGAACGGTTGCGATCCTCGAAGTCGATCGTCGCGATCGGCGTCGGCTTTGCCGTGCAGGAAATCGAGCGCGTGCCGTCATCGGAGCACGACGCGCGGCTCGATCTTGTGCTAACGGACAAAGAGGTGATCGATTTGCGGAGGCCTTCGTAGCGTGCGTATCCTGTTCGTCGGAGATGTGGTCGGGCGCAGCGGCCGCACTGTATTCAACGACACGCTGCCCGGCCTGATCCGCGACTGGACGCTCGATCTCGTCGTGGTCAACGGCGAGAATGCCGCCGGCGGCTTCGGCATCACCGAGACGATCTATCAGGAGCTGATCGACGCCGGCGCCGATGTCGTCACTCTCGGCAATCATTCCTGGGACCAGCGCGAGGCGCTGGTGTTCATCGAGCGTGCGCCGCGGCTGATCCGGCCGGCGAATTTCGCGCCCGGCACGCCGGGGCGCGGCTCCGCCCTGGTCGAGACCCGCACCGGCAAGCGTGCGCTGGTGATCAACGGCATCGGCCGCATCTTCATGCAGCCCTGCGACGACCCGTTCGCCGTGATCGAGCGCGAACTCGGCGCCTGCCCGCTGGGGGAGGCGGTCGACGCCATCGTGATCGACTTCCATGGCGAGGCGACCAGCGAGAAGCAGGCGATGGGCTATTTCTGCGACGGCCGCGCCAGCCTGGTCGTCGGCACCCATACCCATGTGCCGACCGCCGATCACCGCATCCTGCCGAACGGCACCGCCTATATGAGCGATGCGGGCATGACCGGCGATTATGAATCGATCATCGGCATGGACCGCGAGGAGCCGCTGGGGCGCTTCCTGCGCGGCTATCCGGCGGCGCGCTATACGGCGGCCGACGGGCGGGGGGCGCTGAGCGGGCTCGCGGTGGAAACCGACGACGCCACCGGCCTCGCCATGCGCGCGGCGCCGGTCCGCATCGGCCCGGGGCTGGACCCGGCGCTGCCGGGATTCTGGATTCCGGCCTGACCGGCGGCCGCTCGGCGCTTTAATTTTGCATGGTCCGGGCCTATAAGGCCCGACACCTATTTTCACATCCAGAATAGCGCTCGAGAGAGACCTTCCGCATGGCCGGCCATTCCCAATTCAAGAACATCATGCACCGCAAGGGCAAGCAGGACGCGATGCGCTCCAAGATGTTCTCCAAGCTCGCGCGCGAAATCACCGTCGCCGCCAAGCTCGGCACGCCCGATCCCGCGATGAACCCGCGCCTGCGCGCCGCCGTGGTCGCGGCCCGCGCCGAGAACATGCCCAAGGACAACATCGAGCGCGCCATCAAGAAGGCGATCGGCGGCGATGCCGAGAACTATGACGAGATCCGCTACGAGGGCTACGGTCCCGGCGGTGTCGCGGTGATCGTCGAGGCGCTGACCGACAACCGCAACCGCGCCGCCTCCGACATCCGCTCCTATTTCACCAAGGCCGGCGGCAATCTCGGCGAAACCGGCTCGGTTTCGTTCATGTTCGATCATCTCGGGGTTGTCGAATACGACGCCGACAAGGCTTCCGCCGACGACATGCTGGAAGCGGCGATCGAGGCCGGCGCGGACGACGTGGTGTCGTCCGAGAGCGGCCACGAGGTCTACGCCTCGCAGGACACCTTCCGTGACGTGGCCAAGGGGCTCGAAGCCAAATTCGGCGAGCCGCGCAAGGCGGCGCTGACCTGGAAGCCGCAGAACAACATCGCGGTCAGCGACGAGGTCGGCGAGAAGCTGATCAAGCTGCTTGACCTGCTCAACGAGCATGACGACGTGCAGAACGTCTACGCCAATTTCGAGATCTCCGACGCCCTTGCCGCCAAAATGGCGGGTTGAGCGCGGTTCTCCGTCACGCCGGTCTCACGCTTTCGTTGCGGATTGCGATTTTTCTTGACGGGGGCAGGGCAAGAGCCCATGTCAGCGTCAAGTGGCGCGCGGCTCTGCGGCCGTGCGTCATGTCACTGGAAACCTCTAATCATGCCAAGCGACAGTCAACGTACTTTGCCGACAGCGGCCCGTGCGGTCTGAGCGCTTGAGGCTCACCGCCTGCCGTTGTCGGCAGTTCTCGAAGGTGAGTCATGACGGATATCCACACGATCTCCGAGGGTGGTTTTAACGCGGCTGTCATCGCCGCGGGCGTGATCGGCGAGCACACCGCCGATACGGTCGACGTCCTCAACAAACTGACGCCCGAAGAATCGGCGGAGGTGTTGCGGCTGGTGCCGCGCGAGACCGCCATCGAGATTCTCGACAAGCCCGAACTCGATTTCGGCGCCGAGATCATCGAGGCGTTGCCGCGCGATCTTGCCGCCACGCTGCTCGCGGGCATGTCGGCGGACATGGCCGCGGACCTGATCCAGCAGTTGCGCGATCCGCTGCGCGGCGAACTGATGCAGGGCCTCGACGAGGCCTCGCGGACCACCATCACCAGCCTGCTGTCCTATCCGGACAACACCGCCGGCGCGATGATGACGACCGAATTCGTCAGCGTGCCGAGCAACTGGACGGTGGAGCGCACCCTGCAGCACATCCGCCAGGTCGAGCGCACCCGCGAGACAGTCTATGCGATCTATCTGCTCGATCCTTACACCCGCCGTCTGGTCGGGGCGTTTTCGCTGCGCCGGCTGATCCTCGGCGAGCCGTCCGCGAGCGTCGGATCGCTCGCCGTGGCGCCGATCACCACGCTGCCGCTGGCGGACCGCGAGGACGTGGCGCGGCTGATCGCCCGGCACGATCTTCTCGCCGTGCCGGTGGTGGACAAGACCGGCCATCTGCTCGGCATCGTCACCTTCGACGACGTGATCGACGCGATCATCGAGGAGAATACCGAGGACGTGCAGAAGTTCGGCGGCATGGAGGCGATCGAGGAGCCGTATCTGCAGATCGGCCTCGGCGACATGATCCGCAAGCGCGGCGTCTGGCTGGCGGTGCTGTTCGTCAGCGAGATGCTGACCGCGAGCGTGATGCAGCATTTCGAGGGCGAACTGGAAAAGGCGCTGGTGCTGACGCTGTTCATTCCGCTGATCATGAGCTCGGGCGGCAATTCCGGCTCGCAGGCGACCTCGCTGCTGATCCGCGCGCTGGCGCTGCACGATGTCAGGCTCTCGGACTGGTGGCGGGTGATGCTGCGCGAACTGCCGACCGGGATGCTGCTTGGCGCCGGGCTCGGCGTCATCGGTCTCGTCCGGATCGTGGCGTGGCAGAAGCTTGGCATCTACGATTATGGCGAGCACTGGCTGCTGGTCGGCCTCACCGTCGCCGCGGCGCTGATCGGCGTGGTGACTTTCGGGTCGGTGGTCGGCTCGATGCTGCCCTTCGCGCTGCAACGGGTCGGCTTCGACCCCGCCAGCGCCTCCGCGCCCTTCGTCGCCACGCTGGTCGATGTCACCGGCCTGATGATCTATTTCAGCACGGCGCTGCTGATCCTGCGCGGGACCTTGCTGTAGGGTGATAGCCTCGCTGTCATGCCCGGGCTTGTCCCAGGCATCCACGTCTTTTGCGGGCTCCGCAGACAAGACGCGGATGACCGGAATAAATCCGGCCATGACCATGGTGGTTATTGCGGTAACATGGGCCATGACATCCGCACCGATTCGTATTCTGGGGATCGATCCGGGCCTGCGCCGTACCGGCTGGGGCGTGATCGACGTTGACGGCAACCGGCTGATCTATGTCGGCTGCGGCTCGGTGGAGTCGCGCGATACGTCGCCGCTGGCGGAGCGGCTGCGCGCGCTGCATGAGGGGCTCGCCCGCGTGCTGGGCGATTTCCGGCCGATTGAGGCGGCGGTGGAACAGACCTTCGTCAACAAGGACGGCGCGGCGACGCTCAAGCTCGGGCAGGCGCGGGGCATCGCCATGCTGGCGCCGGCGCTGTTCGGGATTTCGGTTGCCGAATACGCCCCGAACCAGATCAAGAAGACCGTGGTCGGCGCGGGGCACGCCGACAAGAACCAGATTCGCGTCATGCTGGGCGTGCTGTTGCCCAAGGCCGATCCGCCGACGCCGGATGCCGCCGACGCGCTCGCCATCGCGATCACCCACGCCCATCACCGGCAGAGCGTGATGCTGATGAAGAGGGTCGTTGGGTGAGCCATGTGGTTCGAATGATGAATGGCAGCGATGACAGTAGCCCCCTCTCCCGCTTGCGGGGGAGGGATGGGGAGGGGGTGTTACTCGGGCCATTGATGCGTCTCCCCCACCCGGCGAGCTTTGCTCGCCGACCTCCCCCGCAAGCGGGAGAGGTGAAGGGACAGTGCCATGATCGGTAAGCTCAAGGGCCTGATCGATTCCTACGGCGAGGATTACGTGATCCTCGACGTGCAGGGCGTCGGCTATCAGGTGCATTGCGCGGCGCGGACGTTGCAGGCGCTGCCCTCGCCCGGCGAGGCGGCGGTGTTGTCGATCGAGACTCATGTGCGCGAGGACCAGATCCGGCTGTTCGGCTTCCGCACCGATGTCGAGCGCGAATGGTTTCGTCTGTTGCAGACGGTGCAGGGCGTCGGCGCCAAGGTGGCGCTCGCGGTGCTCTCGACGCTGCCGCCGGCCGATCTGGCCAATGCGATCGCGCTGCGCGACAAGGCCGCGGTGGCGCGCACGCCCGGCGTCGGGCCGAAGGTCGCCGAACGCATCGTCACCGAACTCAAGGACAAGGCGCCGGCCTTCGCCAGCATCGATCCGGCGGTGGTGCAGCTGTCCGGCGCGGTGGACGACAACAACGCGCCGCGTCCAGTCAGCGATGCGATCTCCGCGCTGGTCAATCTCGGTTACGGCCAGCCGCAGGCTGCCGCCGCCATCGCCAGCGCCGCGCGCACCGCCGGTGACAGTGCCGAGACCGCGCAACTCATCCGGCTCGGGCTGAAGGAGCTGGCGAAGTGAAAATGCTGGACCGGTCACCGCAGTTGCTTGCAAAATCGCAGCCCGCGGTGAGCGACTCCCTCTCCCGCTTGCGGGGGAGGGTTGGGGTGGGGGCTGGCAGGATTGCGTGTATGAATGACATCAGCCCCCTCCCGGCGAGCGCTGCTCGCCGACCTCCCCCGCAAGCGGGAGAGGGGAAGATTGCCCGTGTGGATCGGCCATGACCTCGCCTCGCCTCGTCACACCCGAGCGCCGCACCGACGATATCGGCGACACTTCGCTGCGCCCGCAGAATTTGTCGGAGTTCGTCGGCCAGCAGCAGGCGCGCGCCAATCTGTCGGTGTTCATCGAGGCCGCGCGTAAGCGCGGCGAGGCGCTCGACCATGTGTTGTTCGTCGGTCCCCCGGGTCTCGGCAAGACCACGCTGGCGCAGATCGTGGCCAAGGAGCTCGGCGTCGGCTTCCGCGCCACCTCGGGTCCGGTGATCGCCAAGGCCGGCGATCTTGCCGCGCTGCTGACCAATCTCGAAGAGCGCGACGTGCTGTTCATCGACGAGATTCATCGCCTCAATCCGCAGGTGGAAGAAGTGCTCTATCCGGCGATGGAGGATTTCCAGCTCGATCTCATCATCGGCGAGGGGCCGGCGGCGCGCTCGGTGAAGATCGATCTCGCCAAATTCACGCTGGTCGGCGCCACCACGCGCGCCGGCCTGCTGACCAATCCACTGCGCGACCGTTTCGGCATTCCGGTGCGGCTGAACTTCTACACCGAGGACGAGCTTGAGAAGATTGTCACCCGTGGCGCGCGGGTGCTGGGCATCGGCATGACGGCGGATGGCGCCGGCGAGATCGCGCGGCGCTCGCGCGGCACGCCGCGCATCGCCGGTCGGCTGCTGCGGCGGGTGCGCGATTTCGCCTCCGCCGCCGATGCCGCCGCGATCGATCGCAACATTGCCGATCACGCGCTCGGCGCGCTGGAAGTGGACAAGGCCGGTCTGGACGCGATGGATCGCCGTTATCTCTCCACCATCGCGCTCAATTACGGCGGCGGCCCGGTCGGCGTCGAGACCATGGCGGCGGCGCTGTCCGAGCCGCGCGACGCCATCGAGGACATCATCGAGCCGTTTCTGATCCAGTGCGGCTATCTGCAACGCACGCCGCGCGGGCGGCTCCTGACCTCGCATGCCTTCAGGCACCTCGGCCTCGCCGAGCCTTCGCGCGATCCGGCGCAGTTCGGCATGTTCGGCAGCAACGGCGACGACGAGGCCTAGAATCTGGTTCAACTGCGTTGAATCAGATTCGCCTGTTATCTTTGTTTGAGCATGCTCTTTTCCGAAAACCGGTTCCCACTTTTCGGGATCATGCTCTAGGGCCGCCGCGCCGCGCCGCGTTCCAGCAGCACGAAGAAGCCGACCGCTATCGCGGCGAGGCCTGCGAAGATCACCGGCGCGCTGACGCCGAGCAGCGCCGGCAGTTGCATCTTGCCCATCGCGCCGACCGGCAGGATGTTGGCCTTTACCCAGTCGAACGACAGCGCGTAGGCGATGCCGCCCACCAGCATGCCGGCGGCGCCGATTAGCGCATGCAGGCTGCCGCCGCCGATCGCCGCGAGTGCGGTGCCGGGGCAATAGCCGTAAAGCACCATGCCGATGCCGAACAGCGCGGCGCCGAGGCTGATCGCCAGCATGTCCGCCGGCTTGATGTGGAACTTGGCATAGCCGAGCTGCACCAGAACGAACACGCCGACGCCACCGACGATGATCGCGGTCAGCATGATCTTGAGGACGGTGAAGTCCTTGAGCAGGAACTGGCCGATGATGGTGTTGTAATCGGCGACCCGGCCGCGATGCAGCAGGAAGCCGAACGCGGCGCCGAACACGACCGCGAGGACGAGGAGGCTTGTGCCGGTGACGGGAAGCATGACGTATCTCCTTGGAATCAGCGCCGGCCGAACAGCGCGAAGGCGGTGACGATGCCGACCGGGAACATGACGGCGAGAAACAGCCAGCCGCTCAGCGCGAGCTGCAGCCCGCCGGAAATGCCGTTGCCGCTGGTGCAGCCATTGGCAAGGCGCGCGCCGTACATCGCGATGATGCCGCCGAGGAAGGCCACGGCGTAGCGCCGCAGGGCCGAGGGGCCGAAGCGCTCCGCCCACACCGAGGGCACCGCCTCGAGCTTCCAGGCGCCGGCGGTCAGCGCCGACAGAAAGCCGCCGATCAGCGTGCCGACGAGGAACAGCATGCCGTAATCGAGCTTGAAGGCGTTCTTGGCCCAATATGCGTTGCGCGTGACGAAATCGCTGCCCCAGATCGTCGAGGCGACGCCGCCCGAGGCCTGCGACAGCGCCGTGGTGATGCCGAGCGGGTTGTTGACGACGACGAAGACGGCCCAGCTGAGCACGCCGATGCCGGCGCCGACCAGATAGGGGGTCCAGTCGATGCGCGCGGCGCGCGTCACCGGGCGGATGTCGGTGATCGAGGTCATGGGGTGTCTCCGTTGATCGGGCGGGCTATTTGCGCGGGCAGGTGGTCATGCCGAGCAGCGCGTAAGCCGGGCAGATGCGCAGCGCGGCGGTCACCACCATGACCAGGCCCACGGCGAGCACCGCCCAGCTCCAGTTGCCGAGCGGGGCGAACCAGGATGCAGTTGGCGGAATGAGCGGAAGCACGATAAGCAGGAGACCGACGATGAATCGAATCGTGCGGTCGGCGGATCCGATATTGGTCATGACGCCCCTCGGTGATGCTGAACACTATGTAAATAAGTATATTCGAAAGTTCGAATATGTCAAGAAAACCTGCCCGCGCCGCCGCCTCCGGCGCTCTGCCCGATCCCGCGACGATGGCGCAGGAAGCGGCGAAGCTGCTCGAGGCGATGGCCAATCCCAAGCGCATGCTGGTGCTGTGCAAGCTGCTGGAAGGCGAGCGTTCGGTCGGCGATCTCGCCGCCATCGTCGGGCTGAGCCAGGGCGCGCTGTCGCAGCATCTTGGCAAGATGCGCGCGCTGGATTTCGTGGCGACGCGGCGCGAGGCGCAGACGGTGTATTACCGCATCGCCTCCGACAAGGTGCGCGCGGTGCTGAAAACGCTTTACGCGATTTACTGCAAGCCGGCGGCGGCGAAATCACGGCGGACGGCATGAGCGGATCGAGCGAGACGGGCGCGCCCCTTCCTTATCTCGATGGCGAAATCCGCGAGGGCCGGCATGTCATGCAGATCCGCGTCTATTACGAGGACACGGATTTTTCCGGTATCGTCTATCACGCCAACTTCCTGCGCTTCATGGAGCGCGGCCGCACCAATTATCTGCGCCTGCTCGGCGCCGAGCAGAGCGCGCTGTTCGCCGAAGCTGCGAGCGAAGTGGCAACCGGTTCGCGTGAAGACAACGCGACCCATCAAAAATCGGGTTTCGCCTTCGTGGTGCGCTCGATGCAGATCGAATTTCTCAAGCCGGCGCGGATGGACGACATCCTCACCGTCATCACCCGCTCCGATGAGATCAGGGGCGCATCGATGATGCTGGCGCAGGAAATCCGGCTCGGCGAGGAATTGCTGATGGAGGCGCGGGTCAAGGTCGCCTTCGTCTCCGGCGGACGGGCACGGCCGATCCCGAAGGCGCTGCGCATCGCCATGAAGGCCGATCAGACCCATTCCTGAAGCAAGACGATTTTGAATCGGCGCCGCCGTGGCTCTCTTGACATTTGTACCGATCAGTACAAAATATGTACCGATCGGTACATACAGGAGAGATCGGGATGTCGCGTCCGCCATTGCCGCCATTCACCCGCGAGACCGCCGCCCGCAAGGTGCGCGGCGCCGAGGATGGCTGGAATTCCCGCGATCCGGTCCGGGTGGCGCAGGTCTATACCGAGGACAGCATCTGGCGGAATCGCTCCGAGTTCATTCAGGGCCGTGACGAGATCGTCGCCTTCCTCACCCGCAAATGGGCCAAGGAGCACGACTACCGGCTGATCAAGCAGCTCTGGGCGTTCGACAACCAGTTCATCGCGGTGAAATTCCAGTATGAGTGGCACGACGATGCCGGGCAGTGGTTTCGCTCCTACGGCAACGAGAACTGGGAGTTCAACGACGAGGGCCTGATGCGCCGGCGCGAGGCCAGCATCAATGACGTGATGATCAACGAGAGCGAGCGCCGTTTCCATTGGCCGGCGCCGGGCCCGCGTCCGGCGGACGTGCCGGAGCTGGCGCCTGTTCCGAAGTAGGGAGGCCGGCGAGGTATGAATGGTCCATCGTCATTGCGAGGAGCGCAAGCGACGAAGCAGTCCAGGTCCAAGACAAGAATCGGATGGATTCGGCGCACAGGCGTCTTGCAATGACGAGGAAATCTCAACTGAACCCATTCGGGAGCTGAAGCATTGGCCAAAGCTGTTGCGGAGCGCGCGGACATCCTGCCGGTTTTGGCCGAGGTGTTCCGCGCCCATGGCTATGAAGGCGCGACGCTGGCGCTGCTGTCGGAGGCGAGCGGCCTCGGCAAGGGCAGCCTCTATCACTTCTTTCCCGGCGGAAAGCAGCAGATGTGCGCCGAGGTGCTGGCGGAGATCGACGGCTGGTTCGCGGCCAACATCTTCCGGCCGCTGCTTGAGGGCGATGATCCCGAAGCGGCGATCGCCGGCATGATCGCGGCGGTGGAACGCTATTTCAAATCCGGGCGGCGGGTGTGCCTGGTCGGCGTGGTGGCGCTCGGCGCGGCGCGCGATGCCTTTGCGGAGCCGGTGCGGGCCTATTTCAAGCGATGGGCCGAGGCGCTGGCGTCCGCTCTGCGCCGCTGCGGGTGTCCTGCGGCGACGGCGCGCCGCCGCGCCGAGGACGCGATGCTGGTGATCCAGGGCGCGCTGGTGATCGCACGCGCGCTCGACGATCCGAAGGTGTTCTCCCGAGCCATGGCCGATCTCAAGGGCCGCCTGCTCGTCGACGTGGCGAGCACGGAGCCGGTCTGAGCGTTTTTCATGGGCCGTAAAAGACGTGACGGCCGCGCGTCCGTCATGTAAAAATTGTTTACATGATTGGGCGCAAGACACACCGATGAGCTGGGACAAGGGCCGCGGCCGCCGCGAGGGCTATCATCACGGCAACCTGAAGGAAGCGCTGGTCGAGGCCGCGCTCGATCTGATTGCGCGCAAGGGGCCGGCCGGCTTCACCTTCGCCGAGGCCGCGCGCTCGGCCGGCGTCAGCCCCGCCGCGCCGTATCGGCATTTCCGCGATCGCGACGAGTTGCTGGCCAGCATCGCGCAGCAGGGCTTCGAGCAGTTCGAGGCGCGATTGAACGCCGCCTGGAATGACGGCCGGCCCGATACGCTCACCGCCTTCCAGCGCGTCGGCAAGGCCTATCTTGCTTTCGCCCGCGAGCATCCGGCGCATTACTCGGCGATGTTCGAATCCGGCCTGCCGCTCGACGGCAATCCCGCTTTGCTGATCGCGAGCGAGCGCGCGTTCGCGATCATCCGCGCCGCCGCCGAGCGTCTGGTGGCGATGGCGCCGCCGGATCAGCCGCGTCCGCCGGCCTTGATGATGGCGCTGCATATCTGGTCGCTGTCGCACGGCATCGCCTCGCTGTTCGGGCGCGGCGATGCGACCTCGCGCAAGCTGCCGATGTCGCCGGAGGACCTGCTGGAAGCCGGCGTGCTGGTCTATCTCAAGGGCCTCGGGTTCCCGACCGCCCAGCAAATGGCCCAATCCTCCGCCAAAAAATAATCCGCCCGCGCAGCATTGCGCGCAGCTTGACAACCGCGACCGTCAAACCCATTATGTGAATGTTATTTACATTCACGGCAGCGTGAGGGAGAACCCCATGGCGAATACCGCAGACTTCGACAGATCGGGACGTCCCGCCTGGGCCCGCTCCCGGCACGACGACTTCCACTGGCGCGACCGGGAGTGGTCGCCGGGCTGCCACCCGGCCTCGATCCTGATCGTCATCGCAGGTTTCATCGTCTGGTGGCCGCTGGGTCTGGCGGCGCTGGCCTATACATTCTGGAGCAGAAAAATGGGTTGCTGGAATCATCAGCGTTTCGCCGACAAGATGGAGCGGATGCAGGGCAAGATGGACCGGATGCGCGGCCGCATGGAGGGCCGCGGTTTCTGGGCGCCATCGAGCGGCAACCGCGCTTTCGACGAGTACCGCATGGAGACGCTGCGCCGTCTTGAGGAGGAGCAGAAGGAGTTCAAGGAGTTCCTCGATCGCCTGCGCCACGCCAAGGACAAGGAGGAGTTCGACGCCTTCATGGCGCAGCAGCGTCCGCGTCCTGCCGGCGAGCAGCCGCAGGCCTGACCTGAGCCTCTGAGTGTTCGATGAAGCCGCCCGCCTGATCTCAGGCGGGCGGCTTTGTCGTGACCGGCGCTGGTCCGGCCTTGATTGCGCTGGCGTTTCGCAGCCAAAAGCCGGTTTTGGTAACCCCTTTTTAACCACGCCGGGCGTCTGGTGAGGGGGCCAAAACAGCGCATACAGCCCTCGTTTTGACATGTTGGCGGGACATTGAGGGAACGGCCCCGACGAGGGCCGTTTCACGCGACATGGCATCGGCTTCGACGATCGGCAGCGTCAGCGTTTTGGCTGCATCCGCGATGATTGCGGTCGCGCCACCGCCTCGCGCGCACTCATGGAGATTGGCGTTGTTGAGAGGATACCGAACATGAATCCAGCCGATGTGGCCCAATCAGCCCTGCCGCTGGCGTCCTCCGACGTATCGCTGATCTCGCTGTTCTGGCAGGCGCACATTGTCGTCAAGCTGGTGATGCTTGGCCTGCTGGCCTGTTCGGTCTGGGTCTGGGCGATCGCGATCGACAAGGTTTTCCTTTACGCGCGCACCCGCCGGGCGATGGACCGTTTCGAGCAGGCGTTCTGGTCCGGACAGTCGATCGACGAGCTTTACCGCGCGCTGTCGGCCAAGCCGACCCATTCGATGGCGGCCTTGTTCGTGGCGGCGATGCGCGAATGGAAACGCTCGTTCGAGAGCCACTCGCGCTCCTTCGGCGGATTGCAGATGCGGATCGATAAAGTGATGAGCGTGTCGATCGCGCGCGAGATCGAGCGGCTGGACCGCCGCCTGCTGGTGCTGGCGACGGTCGGCTCGGCCAGCCCCTTCGTCGGCCTGTTCGGCACCGTCTGGGGCATCATGTCGAGCTTCCAGTCGATCGCGGCCTCCAAGAACACCTCGCTCGCGGTGGTGGCGCCGGGCATCGCCGAGGCGCTGTTCGCCACCGCGATCGGCCTGATCGCCGCTATTCCTGCCACGATTTTCTACAACAAGTTCACCTCGGAGGTGAACCGGCAGGCGCAGCGGCTGGAAGGTTTTGCCGACGAGTTTTCCGCCATCCTGTCGCGTCAGATCGACGAGCGGGCGTGAGGGGAACGGTCACGATAACGAGCTTGAGAACGGACCTCGCATCATGGGCATGAGCATGGGTGGCGGAGCGGGCGGTGGCGGACGACGCCGCCATCAGCGCGCCAACGTGATGGCGGAGATCAACGTCACCCCGATGGTGGACGTGATGCTGGTGCTGCTCATCATCTTCATGGTGTCGGCGCCGCTGCTCACCGTCGGCGTGCCGCTCGATCTGCCGCAGACCGCGGCCAAGAGCCTCGATCAGGACAAGGAGCCGCTGACGTTGTCGGTGCAGGTCTCCGGCAAGGTGTTCCTCAACGATACCGAAGTGCCGGTGCAGGATCTCATTGCGAAGCTGAAGGCGGTCACCGAGGCCCGCGGCGGCATGGAGGAACGCATCTTCGTCCGCGGCGACACCAAGGCCGATTACGGCACCGTGATGCGGGTGATGGGCCGTCTGTCGGCGGCCGGCTTCAAGCGCGTCGCGCTGGTGACCGAGGTCGAGCAGGGGAGCTGACGTGAAGATCGACAAGACCCTTGCAGCGTCTGTCGCCTTGCACGTCCTCGTGATCGGCTGGGGGCTGGTCTCGTTCTCGTCGAAGGCTTTCGACACGATGCCGGAAGAGTCGTTGCCGGTCGACATCATCTCCGCCGAGCAGTTCGCCAAGGCGACGCAGGGCATCAAGACCGGCAAGAAGGAAAATCCCAAGCCGCTGGTCGAGAAGGTGGCCGATCCGACGCCGCCGGCCGACGATCCGGTCGGCAAGATCGACGACAAGAAACCGCCGGTGGTGACCGACGCCGCACCGACCCCGCCGCCGAAACCTGTCGAGAAGCCGGTGGAGAAGAAGCCCGATCCGCCGAAGCCGGTCGCCGAGGAGAAGCCGAAGGAAGAGGCCAAGCCCAAGCAGGCCGAGAAGAAGCCCGAGCCGGCCAAGGTCGATCCGATCGCCGAGGCGCTGAAGAAGGAAGCCAAGAAGCCGCCGCCGAAGCCGCACACCGCGGCCGCGCCGCCCAAGCCGCCGGAGCCCAAGCGCGAGCGGGTGTTCGACCAGTCGAAGATCGCGGCGCTGCTCGACAAGCGTGATCCGACGCGGCAGTCGATCACCGGCTCGGACATCAATTCGCAAGCCTCGCTCGGTACCGCCAAGGGCCGCGCCGCCGACAATTCGGCGACCTGGGGCGCGATGTTCAAGAGCCAGGTCGAGCGCTGCTGGAAGAAGCCCTATGGCGGCATCGAGGCGCAGCAGATCGAGACCTCCTTCACCATCAAGCTGAAGCAGGACGGCTCGCTGGAATCGATGCCGGTGCCGCTGCCCGGCAGCAATACGCCTTACGCGCGCGTCTATCAGGAGAGCGCGATGCGCGCGATCATCGAGTGCCAGCCTTATCGTTTGCCGCCGGCTTATTTCAACGAATGGAAATTCTTCGAGCCGGTCTTCACCGAGAAATATTCCTGATGCGCGCAAGGCCGCGTTGCGGCGGCGCCGACGTACATGAAAAGATGACATGATGGAAAGAGACGACGTGTCGAAGATGCATTTCACCCTCAGCCGCCGCCAGATGATGACCGCGACCGCCTCCGCCGGCCTGTTGCTGGCGAGCCCGGTGCGTCGCGCTCTGGCACAGGCGCGGGTGCAGATCACCGAAGGCAATTTCCAGCCGATCCCGATCGCGATTCCGAATTTCGTGCCCGGCACCGGCGCGGACACCGAGGTCAGCAACGGCATCGCCCAGGTCATCACCAACAATCTGCGCCGCAGCGGTCTGTTCGCGCCGATCGATCAGGCCGCCTTCATCGAGCGCATCAGCAATATCGACGTGCCGCCGCAGTTCCAGAACTGGCGCACCATCAGCGCGCAGGCGCTGGTCACCGGCCGCGCCACGCGGCAGGGCGATGGCCGTCTCAAGGCCGAGTTTCGTCTGTGGGACGTGCCGGCGAGCAAGCAACTCACCGGCCAGCAATACTTCACCTCGCCGGAATCCTGGCGGCGCGTGGCGCATATCATCTCCGACCAGATCTACGAGCGCCTCACCGGCGAGAAGGGCTATTTCGACAGCCGCGTCGTGTTCATCGACGAGACCGGCCCGAAGGACCGCCGCGTCAAGCGTCTGGCGATGATGGATCAGGACGGCGCCAACGTGCGCTATCTGACGCGCGGCGCCGATCTCGTCATCACCCCGCGCTTCTCGCCCTCGACGCAGGAAATCACCTACATGGAGTACGGGCAGGGCGATCCGCGGGTCTATCTGTTCAATGTCGAGACCGGCCAGCGCGAGATCGTCGGCAATTTCCCCGGCATGTCGTTCTCGCCGCGCTTCTCGCCGGACGGCCAGCGCATCATCATGAGCCTGCAGCAGGGCGGCAATTCCAACCTGTTCGTGATGGACCTGCGCTCCAAGACCACGACCCGCGTCACCGACACCCCGGCGATCGACACCTCGCCGTCCTACGCGCCGGACGGCTCGCGCATCTGTTTCGAGTCGGATCGCGGCGGCAAGCCGCAGATCTACGTGATGTCGGCCGGCGGCGGCGCGGCGCAGCGCATCTCGTTCGGCGACGGCAGCTACTCGACGCCGGTCTGGTCGCCGCGCGGCGACTACATCGCCTTCACCAAGCAGGGCGGCGGCCAGTTCGCCATCGGCATCATGAAGCCGGACGGCTCGGGCGAGCGCATCCTCACCGCCGGCTATCATAATGAAGGGCCGACCTTCGCGCCGAACGGCCGCGTGCTGATGTTCTTCCGCGACATGGGCGGTGGGCCGTCGCTCTACACCATCGACATTTCCGGCCGTAACGAGCTCAAGGTTCCGACGCCGGGCTATGCGTCGGATCCGGCGTGGTCGCCGCTGCTGTCGTAAAATTCGCGCGCCGCTTTTTCATGAACCCGTCGCGCGCTGCGCGATGGGTTTTGTTTTGCGCGCGTGAATGATGCGGAACCCCGATGCGTGGCGGATCGGTCGCACTCGTGCGGCAATCGCCGCGCGCGGCGCCAAGCCTTCAATGTCGCGCCACATTTACACCCTATTAACCACCGCAATCGCTTTTGGGGGTTAAGGGGCATTTTACCGGTCTTCGCAACACCTCATCAAGGTTGACGGAACGTTCGCTTAACCAAGCGGCGCTAGACCGGACGCTGTTAAATACGGATACGCGAGCGTGGAGGCTCCCGAATGAAATATCAGATGCGAATCCTCCAGGGATTGAAGGTGGCCGCCGTGCTGGCCGTGGCGCTGTCGATGGGCGCCTGCGCCAACAAGAACGGCATGGGCGCCGATGGAGCGATGGCGGGTGCCGCGACGCCGGGCAGCCAGCAGGATTTCGTGGTCAATGTCGGCGACCGCGTGTTCTTCGAGAGCGACCAGACCGACCTGTCGCCGCAGGCGATCGCGACCCTGGAAAAGCAGGCGCAGTGGCTGCAGCAGTACAACCGCTACACCTTCACCATCGAAGGCCATGCGGACGAGCGCGGCACGCGCGAATACAACATCGCGCTCGGCGCGCGGCGCGCCCAGTCGGTGCGCAGCTTCCTGGCCTCGCGCGGCATCAGCCCGAACCGCATGCGCACCATCTCCTACGGCAAGGAGCGTCCGGTGGCGGTGTGCAACGACATCTCCTGCTGGTCGCAGAACCGCCGTGCGGTCACGGTGCTCAACGCCAGCTCCTGAGGCTCGCGGCTGACAACGTCATGAAAATCACGGCGCCTTCGGGCGCCGTTTTTATTGCGGCGGATAGCAGGCGTGTGATCGTGCCCCCTGTCGCAAGTCACATTTTTGGCGTACTCCATCCGTCAAGCTTGCACGCTTTCGACACGAGATTTTTCCAGAGTCGGTCAGATGTCATCCCCCCTTCATATCCGTTTCGCCGTCGCGGCCAGCCTCGCGCTCGCCTGCCTTCCTTCCGTTGCGTGGGCGCAGGCCGACGATGTCGACCCGGAAATGCGGGTCGAGCAGTTGGAGAACCGGCTTCGCCAGCTCACCGGCCAGAACGAGGAATTGCAGTACCGCAACCGCCAGCTCGAGGAGCAGTTGCGCCAGTTGCAGGGTAGCGCGCCTGCCGGGCAGCGTCCCGGTCCGGCTACAGCGCCGCCGCAGCAGAACGCGCCCTATCAGCAGCCGTCGCAGAATCAGCCTTATCAGAACCAGCCTTATCAGAGCGCTCCGCCGAACGCCGGCCAGTCCGCGCCGATGGCGCCGACGCCTCCGGGCGGCGGCAACAAGCGCGGCGATGCATTCGATCCGAACCGGAATCCCAATGCGCCGGGCGTGCCGCGTGCGCTCGGCGGCGGCCAGCTTCCGATGGGCGGCAATGCGCAAGGCGGCCGCGCGCCGGGCGAGCCGCTTAATTTGTCGAACAATCCGCAGGCCTATCCCGATCAGGGTTATCAGCAGCAGGGCGCGCCCGCGCAGCCGCCCGCCGGCGGCGCCGCGCCGCTGACCACGCTGCCGCCGTCGGCGACGCCGAAGGACGAGTTCGATCTCGGCCTCGGCTACATCCAGCGCAAGGACTACGGGCTGGCGGAAGAAACCATGCGCAATTTCATCGCGAAATATCCGAGCGACCGGCTGGTCGCGGATGCGCAATACTGGCTCGGCGAGAGTCTCTATCAGCGCCAGCGCTATCGCGATGCCGCCGAATCCTTCCTGTCGGTGACCACCAAATACGACAAGTCCGCCAAGGCGCCCGACGCGCTGTTGCGGCTCGGCCAGTCGCTGGCGGCGCTGAAGGAAAAGGAAGCCGCCTGCGCCGCGTTCGGCGAGATCACGCGCAAATATCCGCGCGCCTCCAGCGGCGTGAAGCAGGGCGTCGCGCGCGAGCAGAAGCGGGTCGGCTGCTGAGCGGTTGCGGCCGACTGTCACCTGCGCGAGGATCGTCGATCGCGCGGGAGCGGCCTCTTTCAGCTGGTGTCATTGTCGGGCATAGCCCGTCGAAGACGGGCGTAAACGCCCTTATGACCCGGCGATCCATCCTTCCTGAAATATCTCCCGAACATCAGGCGAGCGGAGCAGGGGCTGCGCGTGATATCGTCGGGGCCGCCGCCTGTCCGGGGCGGCTGTCTCAGGAATGATGGGTGCGTTTGCAGATCATGGGCGGCGACGAGGACAAAAAGACCAGACGCCGGGCCGCGCGCACCGCCGAGGCGGTGTCGGCGCAGGAAGCGAAGCAACTTTTCGCGGCGTGGAAATCCGCGCCCGCGCTGCTGCTGGCGGTGTCGGGCGGTCCGGATTCGACGGCCCTGCTCTGGCTCGCCGCGCGCTGGCGCCGTGCGCTCAAGAGCGGTCCGCAGATCATCGCGGCCACCGTCGATCACCGCCTGCGCGCCGAATCGGCCCGCGAGGCGCGTGAGGTCAGACGGATCGCGACCGTGCTCGGCATCGCCCATCGCACGCTGGTCTGGCGTGGCGACAAGCCCGCGACCGGCGTTCCGGCGGCGGCGCGCGACGCGCGTTATGCGCTGCTCGCCGCGGCGGCGCGCCGGGCAGGGGCCAGCGCGGTGGTCACCGCCCACACGCTCGACGATCAGGCCGAGACCGTGCTGATGCGGCTGTCGCGCGGCTCCGGCATCGGCGGGCTCGGCGGCATGGTGCGGGCCTCGCGGCGCGAGGGCGTGGCGCTGCTGCGGCCGTTTCTCGAGATTCCCAAGGACCGGCTGGTTGCGACCTTGCGCCGCGCGAAGATCGATTTCGCCAGCGATCCGACCAATCACGACATCGCCTATACGCGGCCGCGGCTGCGCGAGCTGATGCCGGCGCTGGCCGCGGAGGGCGCCGACGCGCGCAATCTGGCGCGGCTCGCGGCGCGGCTGGCGCGCGCCAACGCCGCGCTCGAATTGATGGCCGATGGCGCGGAGCGCTATCTGCGCCGCCTTGATGCCGAAAAGACGGCCGGCGACGTCATCGGTTTCGATCTGGCGGGCTTTGACCGTCTGTCGGAGGAGTTGCGGGTTCGCCTGTTATGGCGCGCCATCGACCGGATCGGCCATGAGGGCCCGGCCGAGCTCGGCAAGGTGGAGACGCTGCTGCGGGCGCTCGATGCGGCCCGGCAGGCGAGGCCGGTTCGGTTTCGGCAGAGTCTGGCGGGCGCGGTGGTGGCGATCGAGCGCGGCCGCCTCACGATTCGCCCGGCGCCGCCGCGCCGCCATGGCAAAACGGGCGCGCGGGTGGAACGTGCCCGCTCTTAACCAATTCGGATATCCACCGGCGTGAATGCCGTGTTTTCACCCAGAACCCGGTTAAGATGCGTTAAATAGTCTTGAGCAGTTCCCTTGGCATCCGGGCGGGCGACACCTAGATTGTAACCCAACCGGCATAGTCAAAACCCCCGTATTGACGGGGACATGGAGGCTCGCGGTTCCTGCGGGCCACGAAGGACACGGAATGAACGCCAATCTGCGCAATTTCGCCCTCTGGGTCATTATCGTTCTGTTGCTGTTGGCGTTATTCACGCTCTTTCAGAACCCGGGACAGCGTGCCGCGTCCCAGGACATCTCGTTTTCGCAGCTCCTGAACGAGGTCGACCAGAACCGGGTCCGCGATGTCGTGATCCAGGGTCCGGAGATCAACGGCACCTTCACCAACGGCTCGACCTTCCACACCTACGCGCCGAGCGACCCGACGCTGGTCAAGCGCCTGTATGACGGCAAGGTCTCGATCACCGCCAAGCCGCCGGGCGACAACGTGCCGTGGTTCGTCTCGCTCCTGGTGTCGTGGCTGCCGTTCATCGCGCTGATCGGCGTGTGGATATTCATGTCGCGGCAGATGCAGGGCGGCGCCGGCAAGGCGATGGGCTTCGGCAAGTCGCGCGCCAAGATGCTGACCGAGGCGCATGGCCGCGTGACGTTCGAGGATGTCGCGGGCGTCGACGAGGCCAAGCAGGATCTGCAGGAGATCGTCGAGTTCCTGCGCGATCCGGGCAAGTTCCAGCGGCTCGGCGGCCGGATTCCGCGCGGCGTGCTGCTGGTCGGCCCGCCCGGCACCGGCAAAACCCTGATCGCGCGCGCGGTCGCGGGTGAAGCCAACGTGCCGTTCTTCACCATTTCGGGTTCGGACTTCGTCGAGATGTTCGTCGGCGTCGGCGCGTCGCGCGTCCGCGACATGTTCGAGCAGGCCAAGAAGAACGCGCCCTGCATCATCTTCATCGACGAAATCGATGCGGTCGGGCGTCATCGCGGCGCCGGTCTCGGCGGCGGCAATGACGAGCGCGAGCAGACGCTGAACCAGTTGCTGGTCGAGATGGACGGCTTCGAGGCCAATGAGGGCGTGATCCTGATCGCCGCGACCAACCGTCCCGACGTGCTGGATCCGGCGCTGCTGCGTCCGGGCCGCTTCGACCGTCAGGTCGTGGTGCCGAACCCCGACGTGGTCGGCCGCGAGCAGATCCTCAAGGTTCACGTCCGCAAGGTGCCGCTGGCGCCGGATATCAACCTCAAGACCATCGCGCGCGGCACCCCGGGCTTCTCCGGCGCCGACCTGATGAACCTCGTCAACGAGGCGGCGCTCACCGCCGCGCGCCGTAACAAGCGCATGGTGACGCAGGCCGAGTTCGAAGAGGCCAAGGACAAGGTGATGATGGGCGCCGAGCGCAAGTCGCTCGTCATGACCGAGGAAGAGAAGCTGCTGACGGCCTATCACGAGGGCGGCCACGCCATCGTCGGCCTCAACGTCGTCGCCACCGATCCGATCCACAAGGCCACCATTATTCCGCGCGGCCGTGCGCTCGGCATGGTCATGCAGTTGCCGGAGCGCGACAAGCTGTCGATGTCGCTGGAGCAGATGACCTCGCGCCTCGCCATCATGATGGGTGGCCGCGTCGCCGAGGAGCTGATCTTCGGCCGCGAGAAGGTGACCTCGGGCGCGGCGTCCGACATCGATCAGGCCACGCGCCTCGCCCGCATGATGGTGACGCGCTGGGGTCTGTCGGAAGAACTCGGCACCGTGTCCTATGGCGAGAACAATGACGAGGTGTTCCTCGGCATGCAGGTCAACCGCCAGCAGAACGTGTCGGAGGCGACCGCGCAGAAGATCGACTCCGAGGTCAAGCGTCTGGTCGAGCAGGGCTACAAGGATGCGACGCGGATTCTCACCGAGAAGCACGACGACCTCGAGACCCTCGCCAAGGGCCTGCTCGAGTTCGAGACGCTGAGCGGCGACGAGATCACCGATCTGCTCAACGGCAAGAAGCCGAACCGCGAGTCGGTGCTGGAGCCGTCGGGTCCGCGCACCTCGGCGGTGCCGCCAGCCGGCAAGCCGCGTCCGCGGCCCGATCCGGGTCTGGAGCCGCAGCCGCAGGCGTAAGGCATTCACCGTCAAGAGTTGAAAAGGCCGGTCTTTGGATCGGCCTTTTTCTTGTTTGAAGCGCGAGAGATTGAGTTGGTCATCGTCATGGCCGGGCATCGCCGGCCATCCACCCTGTAACTTTGGACCGTTGAAGCGAAGACGTGGATCACCGGGACAAGCCCGGTGATGACGATTGCGGGCGCTGGGATGTCGTGCCGGCGGCCTTGCTGTCCGTGCAGGCTCGGACATGTCGATCGGCGATGCGCCGGCTTGCGGCGACATCGTTGCGTGCTCTGCCTGCCGACGCGGCGACTTGCCGCCTGTGCGACGCTGAAAATGCTGCACCGCGAATTTGGCGGCGGTCGCGCGGAAATCCTTGTCTCGATATTTGAACTGGTGTTCACTCTTTCTCGGAGAGCAGTTTCTGCAATGGTTTATCGCCGCACACATCAGGTCGTGAAACGTCTTGCGGCGCGCCGGGCATCCATTCTTGCGGCCGCGCGCGATGCGGCGGCGGAAGGCGGCATGGCGGCGGTGCAGATCGCTCCGGTCGCCGCCCGCGCCAATGTCGCGGCCGGCACCGTCTATCGCTACTTTCCCTCCAAGGCCGATCTGATCTCGGAATTGATCGCGGATGTCTCGCGCGCCGAACTGATCGCGATCCGCCGCGCCGCCGAGGCCGCGCCGGGGCCGTCCTCGGCGCTTGCGGCGGCGGTCACCACCATCGCGGTGCATGTGGTGTCGAACCGCAAGCTGGCCTGGGGCATTCTGGCCGAGCCGGTCGATGTCGACGTCACCGAATCGCGTCTGGCCAGCCGCCGCGAGATCGCGGCCGAGATCGAGAGCCGGATCGAGGCGGCGATGCGCGCCGGGCATCTGCCGGCGCAGGACACCGCGCTGGCGGCCACGGCGCTGATCGGCGCGCTGCACGAGGCGCTGGTCGGCCCGCTCGCGGCGCAGACGGTGGACGATCCGGTGCGTCTGCGCGACGCGGTGCAGACCATCGCGCTGTTCGCCTTGCGCGCCGTCGGCGTACTCGACGCGCGCGCCCGCGGCCTTGTGGTGCAGGCCGTGCTGCCGGTGAAAATGGTGGTCGGCGCCTGATCGGTTGCTCCTGATCAACCGCTGCGCCCGATATCTCGCCGCTCATATACCGACAGGTCATGTCGCGATGAGCGTTGCGGACTACCAAAGTCCGCTTGAAAGTGCTTTTGATAGCTCACATACCCCTCGCCAGGCGCCATGCGCGCGCAGCCGGAGACTGAGCGATGTCGATACTGATGCCCGCGGCCGACGATGCCATTCTGGCGCGGCGTGAGGAGATCATTGCCGCGCTGCAGAAGATCGTGCCGGGCGAGGGCGTGATCTTCAAGGAAGCCGAACTGCGCCCCTACGAATCCGACGGCGTGACCGCCTATCGGCAATTGCCGATGGTGGCGGTGTTGCCGGACAATACCGCGCAGGTCTCGCAGGTTCTGAAATATTGCTACGACAATGGCATCAAGGTGGTGCCGCGCGGCTCCGGCACCTCGCTGTCGGGCGGCGCGCTGCCGCTGAAGGACGCGGTGCTGCTGGGGCTGGGCAAATTCAAGCGGGTGCGCGAGATCGATTTCGAGAACCGCGTCGCCGTGGTCGAGCCCGGCGTCACCAATCTCGCGGTCAGCCAGGCGGTGGCGCATGAAGGGTTCTATTACGCGCCGGACCCGTCCTCGCAGATCGCCTGCTCGATCGGCGGCAACATCGCCGAGAATTCCGGCGGCGTGCACAGCCTGAAATACGGCCTCACCACCAACAACGTGCTCGGCTGCGAATTCGTGCTGATCACCGGCGAGGTGCTGCGGATCGGCGGCAAGGCGCCGGAGAACGACGGCTACGATCTGATGGGCGTCATCACCGGCTCCGAAGGCTTGCTCGGAATTGTCACCGAAGTCACGGTGCGCATCCTGAAGAAGCCGGAAACCGCGCGCGCGCTGATGGTCGGCTTCGCCTCGGTCGAGGCGGCCGGGCAGTGCGTCGCCGACATCATCGGCGCGGGCATCATTCCCGGCGGCATGGAGATGATGGACCGCGACGCCATCCACGCCGCCGAGGCGTTCGTTCATGCCGGCTATCCGCTCGATGTCGAGGCGCTGCTGATCATCGAGCTGGACGGGCCGACCATCGAGGTCGACGAACTGATCCGCCGCGTCGAGACGATCGCGCGCGGCTGCGGGCAGACCACGCTGCAGATTTCCAATTCCGAGCAGGAGCGGCTGCTGTTCTGGGCCGGCCGCAAGGCGGCGTTCCCGGCGGTCGGCCGGATCTCGCCGGACTATCTGTGCATGGACGGCACCATTCCGCGTGGCCAGTTGCCGGCGGCGCTCGCCGGCATCCGCGACCTGTCGCAGAAATACGGGCTGCGCTGCGCCAACGTGTTTCATGCCGGCGACGGCAACCTGCATCCGCTCATTCTCTACGACGCCAACGTGCCCGGCGAGATCGACAAGGCGGAGGCGTTCGGCGCCGACATCCTGCGGCTTTGCGTCAAGCTCGGCGGCGTGCTGACCGGCGAGCACGGCGTCGGCGTCGAGAAGCGCGACCTGATGCCGGAGATGTTCAGCGAGATCGATCTGGCGCATCAGCAGCGTGTCAAATGCGCATTCGACCACAAGGGCCTGCTCAATCCCGGCAAGATGTTCCCGGTGCTGCATCGCTGCGCCGAACTCGGCCGTATGCATGTGCGCGGCGGCCAGCTGCCGTTCGCCGACATTCCGAGATTCTGAGCGTGGGCATGATGGGCATGGCCATACGCTTGTCGCCTCTTCCCGACGGCGAGGCTTTTGCAGGGATAAAGGACGGGACAACCATCGCCGTCATTGCGAGCGCAGCGAAGCAATCCGGAAAGAGCCACCGCCTCGACACGCCTTCGCAAGCGAACGAGGAAAAGGGAGGGAGCTGGATGGCTTCGTCGCCGACGCCCCTCGCGATGACGCAGTCTATATCTCCCGGCTTCGCTCGAGAGCGGTCAAAGGAGTTGTCGTGGATACGTTGAAAGTGCGTGATGCCAAGGATGTCGAGCAGGTGGTGCGCGACGCCATCGCCGGCGAGCAGCCCCTCGAGATCGTCGGCCACGGCTCCAGGCGCGCGATCGGGCAGGTCACCGCGACCAATGCGGTGCTCGATCTGTCCACGCTCAACGCGGTGACCTCCTACGAGCCGAACGAACTGATCGTCACCGTACAGGCCGGCGCGCCGCTCGCCGATGTGCTGTCGCTGATGGATTCCAAGAACCAGCATTTCGGCTTCGAGCCGATGGACACCTCGGTCCTGCTCGGCGCTTCGGCGGGCCGCGGCACCATCGGCGGCATGATCGCCGCGGGTCTGGCCGGTCCGCGCCGCATCCGCTCGGGCGGGCCGCGCGATCATCTGCTCGGCGCCACCGCGGTGTCCGGCTTCGGCGACATCTTCGTCACCGGCGGCCGCGTGGTGAAGAACGTCACCGGCTACGACCTGTGCAAGCTGCTGGCCGGCTCGTGGGGCACGCTGTCGGTGATGACCGAGGTCACGCTGAAGGTGATGCCGCAGCCGGAGAGCGAGATCACGCTGGTGCTGCGCGGGCTCGACGACCTTGCCGCCAATCGCGCGATGACCGCGGCGCTGGGCTCGTCCTTCGACGTCTCGGCGGCGGCGCATGTCCCGGCGTCGGCGCTGCGGGGCGGCAATGGCGCGCTGGGCCAGCTCGGCGCGCCGGGGCTGGCGCTGACGCTGGTGCGGGTCGAGGGCATCGACGTGTCGGTGGCCGATCGCGCCCGCTCGCTCGCCACCCTGCTCAAGGCGTTCGGCGCGGCCGACGAGGTCGGGGACGACGCCTCCAGGGCGATCTGGGCGGCGGTGCGCGATGTCGAGCCTTTCGCCGCCACGGGCGAACTCGGCGTCTGGCCGGTGTGGCGGATCGTCTGCCCGCCGACCGCGGGCGGGGCGTTCGGCCAGCGCCTTGCGCAGGAGACCGGCGGCGAGGTGGTCTACGACTGGGGCGGGGGTCTGGTCTGGGCGGCGCTGCCGCCTTCGGCCGACGCCCATGCCGCGTTGCTGCGCGAGCGTCTCAAGGCGATCGGCGGCCACGCCATGCTGCTGCGCGGCTCGGAGGCGGTGCGCGGCGCCATCGACGTGTTTCATCCGCAGGCCCCCGGCGTCGCGGCGCTCAGCCAGCGCGTCAAGCACAGCTTCGATCCGGGCAACATTCTCAATCGCGGCCGCATGCGGCGGGACCAACAGACATGAAGACCGAATTCTCACCCGCCCAGCTCGCCGACCCCGATATCCAGGAAGCCGACAAGATCCTGCGCGCCTGCGTGCATTGCGGCTTCTGCACCGCGACCTGCCCGACCTACGTGCTGCTTGGCGACGAGCTCGACAGCCCGCGCGGCCGCATCTATCTGATCAAGGACATGCTGGAGAACGAGCGCACCCCGACGCCGGAGGTGGTCAAGCATGTCGATCGCTGCCTGTCGTGCCTCGCCTGCATGACCACGTGCCCGTCCGGCGTGCATTACATGCACCTGATCGATCAGGCCCGCGTCGTGGTCGAGGAGAAATACACCCGTCCGGCCGGCGAGCGGGCGCTTCGCGCGCTGCTGGCTTATGTGCTGCCGCGCCCCGGCCTGTTCCGGCTCAGCATGATCGGCGCGCGTCTGGCCAAGCCGCTCGCGGCATTGCTGCCGGCCTCGCCGAAAGGCACGGTGACCCCGACATTGTTCGACCGGCTGCGCGCCATGCTGGCGCTGGCGCCCGCGCATCTGCCCTCGCCGGGGCCCGCCGGCGGCACGGTATTTCCGGCGCAGGGCGCCAGGCGCGGCCGCGTTGCCATCCTGCAGGGCTGCGCCCAGCAGGTGCTGTCGCCCGGCATCAACGAGGCGGCGATTCGCTTCCTGACCCGTCAGGGCATCGAGGTCGTGCTGGTGGCGGACGAAAAGTGCTGCGGCTCGCTGACGCATCACATGGGCGACGATCACGACGCGCTCCGCCGCGCGCGGGGCAATATCGACGTCTGGACCCGCGAGGCCGACCGCAACGGTCTCGACGCCATTCTGGTGACGACGTCGGGTTGCGGCACCACCATCAAGGACTACGGCTATCTCTTCCGCGCCGATCCGGCCTATGCGCAGAAGGCCGCCCGCGTGTCGGCGCTCGCCAAGGATGTCACCGAATACATCGCGACGCTCGAGGTGTCGTGGCCGGAGCGCAAGAGCGACGTCGTGGTCGCCTATCATTCGGCCTGCTCGTTGCAACACGGACAGAAAATCAGGGAGCTTCCGAAAGAATTGCTTTCCAAGAGTGGATTCGTGGTGAAAGATGTGCCGGAGAGTCATCTGTGTTGCGGTTCGGCTGGCACGTACAACATTCTCCAGCCTGATATTGCGAGGAGATTGCGCGAGCGAAAGATCGCCAACATCGCGTCGGTCAAGCCGGACATTATTTCGGCCGGGAATATCGGATGCATGGTTCAGATCGGCCCTCTCAAACATGCCGACGGAACGTCAATTCCAGTGGTTCACACCATCGAGCTGCTTGATTGGATGACAGGTGGTCCGCGGCCTGATCTCGGCGACACCATGAAGGGCTCTCGTGTTGGGACGTTTGAACGCTGATCGGCGTTGAATTGGCGAAACAGGAGGACACAATGGCTAAGGCGAAAAAGAAGAAGAGTAAAAGCAAGAAGGTGAAAAAGGCGGCGGCGAAGCGGTCGTCCCGTGCCACCAAGAAGTCGGCGCGCAAGTCGGCGAAGAAATCGGCCAAAAAGGCCGTGAAGAAGTCGGCGCGCAAGGCCGCCAAGAAGACAGCGAAGAAGGCCTCCAAGAAGAAGGCCGCCAAGTCATCCGCCCGCAAGTCATCCGCTAAAAAGGCCGGGGCAAAGAAGGCTGCCAAGAAGGCCGGCGCCAAGAAGGCCGCGGCGAAGAAGGCTCCCGCCAAGAAGCGCGCCGCGCCGCGCAAGCGCGCTGCCCGCAAGGAATCGCCGGCCCCGGCCATGGACACCACCGCGCACGAGAACGAGCAGCCGGTCTCCCTGCTGTCGCCGTCGAGCTGGCTGTCCGGCATGAGTTCGAGCGAGGGCGATCAGGACAAGTCCTGACCACTGCGCATCACTGCAACATGAAGGCCGTGGCGGCGACGCTGCGGCCTTTGCTTTTGGCGGAAACGAAGGCCGTGATCCTTGAGGACCGCTGCGCGGGTCGCGAATAGCGCCGTGCGGACAGGCTCACGTCGAGCGTTGTTCAAATGCCACAATCGTCCGAAACGAAACAAAACCTCGGTGAGGCAGTCCAAAACGCCTAAAGAGGCAGCATTTGCCCAGGCTTTTTGCTTTCCGTCATCACGCACCCCCCGCAGGATCATGCGCACGAAACGTCATGCGCCGATCGATGCAGGCACACCGCTGCGGTGTGCTGTCCGGGCCTGCCATCGCATCGGCGCAGAGCTGACTTGAAACGATGGGGATCGTGATGAATAAAGCAGGTTTGGTCGCCGTGCTGGTGGCGGCGGGAATGGGGATCGGGGCAGCGGGCGCGGCCGATCTCGGCAAGGTCTACACCAAGGCGCCGCCGGTCGTCGCGGTCGATCCGTGGGACATCGCCTTCGGCGCCGGCATCATGAACGATTACGTCTTCCGCGGCGTCAGCCAGTCGAACCACAAGCCGTCGGTCACCGCCTATTTCGAGCCACGCTACAACCTCACCAAGGACGTCCAGCTTTATGTCGGCTCGTCGTTCGAGAGCATCTCCTTCACCAACCGCGCCGCGGCGGAAGTCGATATCTATGGCGGCATCCGGCCGACCTTCGGCGCGCTGGCGCTCGATTTCGGCGTCTGGGGCTACCTCTATCCGGGCGGGCGCTGCTTCGACAATGGCGGCATCCCCGGCGTGTCGACCGTGTGTCCGGATGCCAACGTCAATCTCGCGGGACCGGCCTTCAACGTCATGAAGAAGGACGTCAGCTTCTACGAGTTCTACGCCAAGGCGACCTACACGGTGAACGACTCCTTTGCCGTCGGCGGCAACGTGTTCTACTCGCCGAACTTCCTCAACACCGGCGCGGAGGGCACCTACGCCTCGGTCACCGCCAAGGTCACCGCGCCGGGCGGCTGGCTGCCGAACGGCGTCGGCAGCTACCTCTCCGGCGAGTTCGGCCGCCAGTTCCTCGGCACCTCGGATGCGTTCTACTCGGTGCCGGCGTTTCCGAACGGCATCAACTACGCCGATTACAACACCTGGAATGTCGGCATCGGCTTCACCTACAAGGTATTCACGCTCGATCTGCGCTACTCCGACACCAACCTCAGCAAGGGCGACTGCAACGCCTTCACCAGCGATTTCACCGCGAGCCAGACCGGCTTCGTCACCGCCAACAATCCGGGCGGCTTCGGCTCGAAATGGTGCGGCGCGACCGGCATCGCCAGGCTCTCGGTCGACATGACCGCGATGACCAATCTGAAGTAGAGCCTCTCTCCAAGCAGCCTGAGGCGGCGGAGCGATCCGCCGCCTTTTTTCTTTTGCCGATCACTGCGCGGCGCGGCTTGTGTCGAGTTCGACGAGGGCCGCCGGTCCGTCCGCGCGGGCGAGCGCGAGCTGGCGCTGGTGGAACGCCGTCAGCGTCGAGCGATGGCCGATCGAGATGATCGCCGCATTGGGCAGCTTGCGCGCGAGCAGGCGATAGAGCGCGGCCTCCGAGCTCTCGTCGAGCGAGGCGGTGGCCTCGTCGAGGAACAGATATTGTGGCGCATGCAGCAGCGCGCGGGCGATGCCGAGCCGCTGCTGCTCGCCGAGCGACAGCGTCCTGTTCCAGTGATCCTGCTCGTCCAGCCGCTCGGCCAGCGCGGGCAGGCCGACATCGGCCAGCACCTCGCGCAGCCGCGCCTCGTCGCAGGAGCCGCGCCCGGCGGGATAGCAGATCGCATCCGCCAGCGGCGCGATCGGGAAATACGGCCGCTGCGGCAGCATCATCAGGCTGGCGCCCTGCGGCACCGACACCGTGCCGTGACCGAAGCTCCAGATCCCGGCGACGGCGCGGAGCAGCGTCGATTTGCCGAGGCCGGAGGCGCCTGTCAGCAGCGTGTGCTCGCCGCCGCGCAAGGTGAAGGCGTCGGCCGCCACCAGCGGCGCGCCGTTCGGCAGCCGCACCAGCAGGTCGCGCAATTCGATGCCGTGGGCGCCGTCCGCCGGGACCACCTTGATGGTGTCCTGCTTCGCCGGCATTGCGGCGGCATGGGCGATCGAGGCCTCGAAGCCGTCGAGACGGGCGATCACCGCACGCCATTCGGCGAGGAGGCGATAGGCGTTGATGAAGAACGACAGTGCGCCCTGCACGCTGAGGAAAGCCGAGGCGGTCTGCATCATGGCGCCGAGCTGCGCCTTGCCGGCGAAATAGGCCGGCGCCACCAGAACGTAAGGGAAGATCTGCGAGGCCTGCCCATAGCTCGCGGTAAAGGCGGTGATCTTCTTGGTGCGGATCATGATCGCGATCCAGTTGTCGACCACGCGGCCGAACCGCTCCGACAGCCGCTGATGCTCGGCGCTCTCGCCCTTGAGCAGCGCGATCTGCTCCGAGCTTTCGCGGGTGCGCACCAGATTGAAGCGGAAATCCGCCTCGTAGCGCTGCTGGAAGAAATCGAGATTGACCAGCGGCCAGCCGACCAGATGGGTCAGCCAGGTGCCGACGAGGGCATAGATCAACGCGGTCCAGACCAGATAGCCGGGAATGTCAAACGAGGAGCCGAACAGATGCAGCGGCGCGGCGGCCGACAGGCCCCACAGGATCACCACGAACGAGATCAGGGTGACCACCGAATTGAGCAGGCCGAGCCCGAGCACCAGAGTGCGCTCGACGAACAGCTTGACGTCGTCGGTCATGCGCTGGTCGGGGTTGTCGGCGGGATCGCCGGCAAGCTGCATCCGGTAATGGACCGAATCCTCGCTCAGCCATTTGCCGAGATAGGTCTCCGTCATCCATTTGCGCCAGCGGATCTGCAGCCACTGGTTCAAGTAAAGTTGATAGACCGCGATCACGATGAACACCGCGACCACGACCGTGAAGTAGATGATCTCGTGGACGAAGGCGTCCCAGTTGCGGTCCTGCAGCGCGTTGTAGAAGCGGTTGCGCCACTGATTCAGCAGCACGTCGATCGCCACGGTGGCGAGCTCGATGGCGATCACCGCGACGAGCAGGATGCGTCCGGCCCATTTGTCGTCGGAACGGAAATAGGGGATGGCAATGCGCCATACCGTCGCGATGGTCGAAGCGAGGTTTTTCACGGAATTTTTCCCTGTCGGTGCTGGCGTGTAATCTATTGAAAATTATGAGTTATCTTTGATCATGCGACTAAAGTCGGAAAAATGCGGACCTGCGTCATCTTGTCTCTCATGCAGGATCGACCCTACCATGTGACCAGTTGCGAGGCCGGGGGGCAGTTTCAGTTCGCAGAATCGTGGCCGGGACGACCGCCCGAACAGGTCACCCGCCGCCATCAAACCTCCTCCGCTCCGCGATCGAAGACCCTGGCTCCCGTCACGCTGGTCAGGGTCGTGACAAAACGCGTGGGGGAGAACTCTTATGTGGAATCAAGTCTACAATCCGTTCAACAATCAGGCATTGTCGACGCTCGCCGCGGCGATCCCCGTGGTCACGCTGCTGGTGCTGATCGCATCCAACAAGGTCAAGGTGCATATCGCGGCGATCACGGCGCTGATCGTCGCCAATCTCGTCGCGATCTTCTTCTTCACGATGCCGGCGAACATGTCGATCCGGGCCTCGCTGCTCGGCATCGTCGTCGGCTTCTTCCCGATCGGCTGGATCGTGCTCAACGTCATCTATCTCTACCGTCTCACGGTGGAGAAGGGCGTGTTCGAGACGTTGCAGAACACCATCGGCGGCGTGACGCGCGACCGCCGGCTGCAGATCCTGCTGATCGCCTTCTCGTTCGGCGCGTTCTTCGAGGGCGCGTCCGGCTTCGGCACTCCGGTCGCCGTGACCGGCGCGATCCTGATCGGCCTCGGCTTCTCGCCGCTCGCCGCATCCGGCCTGTCGCTGATCGCCAACACCGCGCCGGTGGCCTATGGCGCGCTCGGCACGCCGATCGCCGGCCTGTCCAGCGTCACCGGCATCGATCCGTTCCTGCTCGGCGCGATGGTCGGACGGCAATTGCCGATCTTCTCGCTGATCGTGCCGTTCTGGGTGGTGTGGGCCTTCGCCGGCTTCAAGGGCATGAAGGAAATCTGGCCGGCCATTCTGGTCACCGGCCTGTCGTTCGCCATCCCGCAATTCGTCATCTCGAACTACGTCAATCCGTGGATCGTCGATATCGGCGCCTCGCTGATCTCGATGGGCATGCTGATCGGTTTCCTCAAGATCTGGCAGCCCAAGCGGATCTGGACCTCGGCGACGCTGGGTGCCCATGACGAATCCGCCGCCACCATGGCGCCGGTGGTGCCCAACCCGGTGAAGCCGACCCGCGCCGAAGTGTGGAAATCGCTGACGCCGTGGATCGTGGTCTGCATCGTGCTCCTGATCTGGGGCACCGATCACTTCAAGAACGCCGTCAACGCCTGGGCGACGTGGAAATACGCGGTGCCGGGCCTCGACCACATGATCATGAAGGTCGCGCCGATCGTGGCGAAGCCGACGCCGGAAGGCGCGGTGTTCGCCTTCACCTGGCTGTCCTACACTGGCTCGGGCATGCTGATCGCCGCGATCATCTCCGGCATCCTGATGGGCTACTCGCCGTTCGGCATGATCCGGGTTTACGCCCAGACCATCAAGCTGTGCGCCTATTCGCTGATCACCATCTCGGCGATGCTGGCGATCGGCACGCTGACCCGCCTGTCAGGCATCGACGCGACCCTCGGTCTCGCCTTCGCCACGACAGGAGTGCTGTACCCGTTCTTCGGCACGCTGCTCGGCTGGCTCGGCGTCGCGCTGACCGGATCGGACACCGCCTCGAACGTGCTGTTCGGCAACCTGCAGAAGATCACCTCCGAACAGCTCGGCCTGTCGCCGATCCTGATGAGCGCGGCGAATTCCTCGGGCGGCGTCATGGGCAAGATGATCGACGCCCAGTCGATCGTGGTGGCCTCCACCGCGACCAACTGGTACGGCCACGAAGGCTCGATCCTGCGCTTCGTGTTCAAGCATTCGCTCACGCTGGCCTGTCTGGTCGGCCTGTTCGTGATGCTGCAGGCTTACGTCCATCCGTTCACCGCGATGGTCGTCAAATAAGCCGACTCGCCGCTATCGTGATGCGAAATCCCCGCGGCGTGCCGCGGGGATTTTGTTTTGGGAACTCGATTTGGGCGAGGCACTGGCCAGCGGCGGCGGCGATCTTTAGAACGTGGTCTGGTTCACTTCATGCCTCATCGGGAACGATCCATGACATTTCTGCGCCAAATCTTTCCGCGTCATGCCTCGCCGCTGTTTGCCGTTCTGCTGTTTTGCGCGGCGCCCGTGCAGGCGGCGGAATTTCCGTTCGGTCTCGAGATGACGCTGGAGGCCGCGCCGCAGCCGGGCTCGAAGCGGCTGCCGACCGTCGAGGTCGGCGAGCGCGGCGAAGCCACGCTCGATCTGTGGTGCCGCTCCGGACGCGGGCAGTTCTCGGTCGCGGGCGACACCGTGATCTTCATGGCCGGGCAGATGCAGGAAACCAACTGCACGCCGGCGGCTTCCGCGGCCGACGATGCGCTGCTGCGCGCGCTCGGCGAGGCCGCGACCTGGACCCGCCGCGGCGACATCGTGTCGTTCGTCGGCCCCGTCACGGTGAAATTCCGCATCAACACGAATTGAGGGCAGGCGAGGCCAGCCCGTATCCCGGGCGCGATGCAGCGTGCAACGCTGCTTCGCAGAACCGGGACCGTCGCGAACGCTGAATGTGGAACGGCCCCGGATCAGCGGAGCGTCATTGCATGACGCACCGCATCCGGGGCACGTCTCATCCTTCTTCACCATGCAGAGCGGCTAGGGCTTCTCGCCCAGGATCATGTCCGCGCATTGTCCGGCGGCCTGGATCACGCCGGTGTAGCCGCCGAAGCCGGCATAGGCCGACGACAGATAGAGTCCCGGAATCGCGGTCGCCGGCGAGCGTTTGGGCGTGGCGAAGCGCGAGCGCGGCGGCAGCGGCGCGAAGCCGTAGACTGCGCCCTGCGGCGCGCCGAGATAGTGCCGCATCGACCATGCGGTGTTGAACGAGGAATGGGTCACGGCAGCGGCGAGGCCCGGATAGCGGCTGTCGAGATAGCGCACGAGGGCGTCCTGCCAGCGCGCGCGCCTCGCGCGATAGCTTTCGGTGTCGAGACCTTGCCAGTTCGCCAGCTGGTCGGGCGCGATGATCGACAGCACGTAAGGCGGCGCCGGCACGCCGGAGGCGATCGCTGCGTAATCGACGATGGCGAGCGGCGGCATCCGCTCGCCGGGCTCGTCCGCCAGCAGCTGCGCCGCCTGCGCGAAGCCCTGCAGCGAGGTCATCCAGTCCGGCAGCAACTGGGTGGAATAGGCGGTGAAGCCGAACTCGCGCGGCGGCTTC
>MKUJ01000003.1:229540-232955 GCA_001897755.1 Afipia sp. 64-13 | reverse complement strand
GCGACGCTCGGCGGCGCGGCATTGCAGATCACCCGCGCGGCGGTGACACTTTGCGGATCGCTGCCGTCCTTCGCGGTGTGGGTGATGCCGGCGGCGCGGCCGTCTTCGACCGCGATCGACGTCACCACGCGGCGCAGCGCCACCTCGCCGCCGGCGGTGCGGATGGCGCGCGCCAGCGCGCTGGACAGCCGCTGCGAGCCGCTGTGAACGTAGCAGCCGCCGCTTTGCAGATAGCCGCCCTGGGCGATGGCGAAGAACACCCACCACAGCGTCGAAGGATCGTCGTGATAATAGGGCAGGTTGGCGGCGATCGCGCATTTCACCGCCTCGTTGCTGCCGAACAGGCGGTCGAGCTTCTGCGCCAGCGACAGATTCCAGTCGCGTATCGCGGGCGCGAGTTTCATCAGCGCGCTGAGCGCTTCCTTCGGCCGGCTGAACGCGGCGCGGCCGCGCGACAGGGTGCCGACCGCCGCGGCGATCTTCTCCATGTCGCCGAGCAGGCTGTCGATGCCTTCGCGCGCCTGCGGAAATCGCTCGCTGAGTGCCGCGCGCGCGGCGGCGAAATTGTCCGGCACGGTGAGCGGCAGCGCCAGCGGCCCGCCGCGCACCTCGTAGAGCAGGCCGCCTGGCACCCATTGCACGGCGTCGAGCACGCCGGCGCGGGTCAGGACGTCGTGCTTGGGATCGCGCGGGTCGCGCGGATCGCCGGTCTCGTGCAGCGAGCCTTCGACGAACAGGTCGCCGACCTTGTAGCTCGACGCCGCGCCGCCGACCGAATTGCCGCGCTCCACCACCAGCACCTTGCGCCCGGCGCGCGCGAGCAGCGCGCCGGCGGTGAGGCCGCCGAGCCCGGCTCCGATGATCACGGCATCATAGGTCGTCATGCGAAGCCGGACCTCAAGGCGCCGAAATTGGCCGTCATTGCGAGGAGCGCAAACGACAAGGCAATCCGGTCTCTGTGATGTGGGACAGGAACTGGATTGCGTTGCTGCGCTCGCAATGACGGCAATACGAATCTGTCGTTCATGTTGGCAGAAAATCCACGAGGCGAGGGCCGCTCAAAACAATTCGCTTCCACTGCGATGCGTTCACTTCCACGCCGAATCGTCGGAATTCCAGCGCTGGCCTTTCAGTTCGGCCGCCAGCGCCTTGATCAGATGATCGTCCTCGACGAACGAGGCGTCGTCCTCGCTGCTCGCGGTCTCGGCGAATTGCAGATGCGGGCCGCTCGCCTCGTCGCGCGTCGTGGTCGAGGGCACGCCGACCCAGGCGATCAGCCGGTCGGCGGCGTTCGGCTTCTCCGCGCCGACCAGCACGGGAATCTCGATGATGTCGGTGAGATCGAGCGCCGGTACGGTCTGGTTCGGGCGCTTCAGCGCGATGGTCAGCTCGCCGGTGGTGTCGTTCCATGTCGCGGAGGCGACCTTGGCGTCCATCGCCTTCGCCGCGACACGGGCGAGCGCGGCGGCGAACCTGTCGCGGCTCAGCGCATCGCCCTCGCGCCAGTCGGCGGCATTGAAGCGCACCGCGCGGTCGATGTCGTAGCCGCCGGAAATCCAGCCCGCCGCGATCACGCCGGGCATGGTCTTGAGCCTGGCGACCAGTTTGTTGGCGCGCGCCGGATCGACATTGAGGCGCAGCATCTGCGCGCCGGTGCGCAGCGCGGTGCAGTCGGCGGCGATGCTGTCGAGCGCGACCTGCACGTTCTCGGTCTTGAGCGCCTTGACCAGATCGACGAAGCCCTCGCGCTTGACCTTGACGGCGACCGATTGCGGCGAGACTTCGGTGAAATCCGCCGGTGCCTCGGCGATGGCGTCGTCGGTCGCCTGCGACTGCTGGAATTCCTCCTCGTCGGACTCGCCGTTCTCGGGTGAGGACACCAGCGAGGCCTTGCCGCCGATGGTGATCTTGCCTTCGAAGGTGACGGTCTTGTCCACCGGCTTGCGCGTCAGATTCACCACGACCGGCGATTTGTCCTCGAGCGTTTCGCCGGTGCCGGTCAGCTTCTGGCCGTCGGCCTTGAGTTCGATGACGAAACGGTCCTTGCGGTCGGAACTGGTGGAGACCGAGTAGCAGACGTCGAACACCGTCGCGATGGTCTTGCCGCCCTGCCGCGTTTCCCTGATGAAGGCATCGACCGGCAGATCGCCGAGGATGTCGCCGAGCGAGGTGAAATAGCGGTTTTCCGGTCCTTTCGCCGGCCCCTTGGCGGTCTGTGCGAAGGCGGCGGTGGCGAGGCTGGCGACAAGCGCCGAACAGAGCACGGTGGACAAGCGCATCAAGGCATCCTGCTGCTAGCGTGGTGAAAATCGCGCAGATGGCGCGGACCATAGACGTTTATGCGCCGGATTTGCACCCCCGGCGGAGCAGGCGCGCTATTTGCGGCCATCGCGTAAAGGGGGAGAAGTGACGGCGTTGCATGATCGTCACGGGCGGGCGTAGACCGTCGAAGACAGCGTGAATGCCCTTTTGACCCGGTTATCCCATGTCTACCTGATCAGGTCATCCAAAGACGTGGATGCCCGGCACAAGGCCGGGCATGACGAAGGAGTTGTCGTCGGGACAAAAAGAAAAGCCGCCCGGAGGCGGCCTTTCGGATCGATGAAAGAGGAGGGCGCCGGGCTTAGAAGCCCATGCCACCCATGCCACCCATTCCGCCGCCGGCCGGCATCGCCGGCGCGGCTTCCTTCGGCAGTTCGGCGACCATCGCCTCGGTGGTCACCAGCAGGCCCGCGACGGAGGCGGCGTCCTGCAAAGCGGTGCGCACCACCTTGGCCGGGTCGATGATGCCCTTGGCGACGAGGTCGACATACTCCTCGTTCTGGGCGTCGAAGCCGAAGGTCTCGGTCTTGTTGTCGAGGATCTTGCCGACCACGATCGAGCCCTCGACGCCGGCGTTCTCGGCGATCTGGCGCAGCGGCGCTTCCAGCGCCTTCAGCACGATGTTGATGCCGGCCTGCACGTCCGAATTGTCGTTCGACAGACGGCCGACCGCCTTCTTGGCGCGCAAGAGCGCGGTGCCGCCGCCCGGAACGATGCCTTCCTGCACCGCGGCGCGGGTGGCGTTGAGCGCGTCCTCGACGCGGTCCTTCTTTTCCTTGACCTCGATCTCGGTCGCGCCGCCGACGCGGATCACCGCGACGCCGCCCGCGAGCTTGGCGAGGCGCTCCTGCAGCTTCTCGCGGTCGTAGTCCGAGGTGGTCTCCTCGATCTGCGCCTTGATCTGGTTCACGCGGGCCTCGATCTCGGCCTTCTTGCCCGAGCCGCCGACGATGGTGGTGTTTTCCTTGTCGATCACCACCTTCTTGACGCGGCCGAGCATCTTCAGCGTGACGCTCTCGAGCTTGATGCCAAGGTCCTCGGAGATGAGCTGGCCGCCGGAGAGGATCGCGATGTCCTCCAGCATGGCCTTGCG
>MKUJ01000003.1:186552-229462 GCA_001897755.1 Afipia sp. 64-13 | reverse complement strand
CCCGACTGCACCACGGCTTCCAGCACCGGCAGCATCGCCTGCAGGCCCGACAGCTTCTTCTCGTGCAGCAGGATGTAGGCATCCTCGAGCTCGGCGGTCATCTTCTCGGCGTTGGTGATGAAATAGGGCGAGAGATAGCCGCGGTCGAACTTCATGCCTTCGACGATATCGACTTCGGTGTCGAGGGACTTGGCTTCCTCGACGGTGATGACGCCCTCATTGCCGACTTTCTGCATCGCCTGGGCGATCATCTTGCCGATGGTGGAATCGCCGTTGGCGGAGATGGTGCCGACCTGCGCGACTTCCGAGGACGCGGCGACCGGCTTGGCGCGCTTCTCGATGTCCTTGACCACGGCGGTGACCGCGATGTCGATGCCGCGCTTCAGATCCATCGGGTTCATGCCGGCGGCGACCGCCTTGGCGCCCTCGCGGACGATGGCCTGGGCCAGCACGGTCGCGGTGGTGGTGCCGTCACCGGCAGTGTCGTTGGTCTTGGAAGCGACCTCGCGCAGCATCTGCGCGCCCATGTTCTCGAACTTGTCCTCGAGCTCGATTTCCTTGGCGACGGTGACGCCGTCCTTGGTGATGCGCGGTGCGCCGAAGCTCTTGTCGATCACGACGTTGCGGCCCTTGGGGCCGAGCGTGACCTTCACCGCGTTGGCGAGAATGTCGACGCCGCGCAGCATGCGTTCGCGCGCCTCGCCGGAGAATTTGACGTCCTTGGCAGCCATTGAAGTACTCCTGATGATGATCCTCATCCTGAGGAGCGGCTCTGCCGCGTCTCGAAGGATGAGGCGGATAAATGTTCGGAAGAATGGGCCCTCGTCCTTCGAGACGGCAGCTTCGCTGCCTCCTCAGGACGAGGGATCAAAAAATCAGACCAGCACGCCCATGATGTCGGACTCCTTCATGATCAGGAGGTCCTCGCCATCGAGCTTGACTTCGGTGCCCGACCACTTGCCGAACAGCACGGTGTCGCCGACCTTGAGGTCGATCGGGATCAGCTTGCCGGCCTCGTCGCGGCCGCCGGGGCCGACGGCGACGATCTTGCCCTGCGACGGCTTTTCCTTGGCGGAATCGGGAATGATGATGCCGCCCTTGGTCTTTTCTTCGGCATCGATGCGCTTGACGACGACGCGGTCATGCAGCGGGCGAAAGCTTGTCTTGGCCATGGGTTTTCCTTTTGGCGGTTGGACGGTGACGTGCGCAAGCGGACCACGCGAGCGGGCCGGAGGCGCCCCGACAGGCCGCTTCCCGGTCCTTAGCAATCTCGCTTTCCGAGTGCTAAATAGCAGGCGGGAGATATGGGTTAGCGCCAAATCTGTCAAGCAAGCCGCGCTGGCGTGTTTCACCGCCGAACGTGTTTAAGGCCTTGGTCATGTCATGATGGGATGCTCGAACCCGACCAGGGACGGCGACCCTCGCCATGGACCCGCACCACAAGAGGCTTCCGCTTGCCAGCAGGGCGGGCGTGGTCCATCAATGCTGTCTGGAGATATTATGGCCAAATACCCCCCCGTCCGCCTTGCGGTCCGTCTGACGCTTGCCGGCGTTCTGGCCGGCGTGCTCGCCGGTTGCGGCGGCGGCATCAATCTCGGCGGTTTCGGTGGCGGTTCGCCCAGCGTGGAGGAGCCGGCGGTGGCGCCGTCGATTCCCTCCACCATCCGCCCGGACGAGATTGTCGGGCGCTGGGGGCTTGCCGCCTATCACAAGCCGGAAGACCGGGTGCGCACCGAGAACGCCGCGCGCGGCCAGTGCAAGCAGCCTTACGTGATCACCCGCGGCCCGACCGGCGGCGTCATCATGCATCTCGCCGACGAGGCGACGCCGCAGGAATTGCGGCTCAAGGGCAGCCAGAGCGGCAAGAACTATATCGGACCGGAAGGTCCGGCCGGCGGCGAGAAGGATCGCGAGATCGTCTCCTTCGACGGCCGCGTGCTGACCACCCGCTTCATCGATCCCGACGCCAACAGCCGCTACGGCACCATGGTCTATGTGCGCTGCGCGCCGCGCGCATAGGCGCGCGAAAATCCATCTTGTCCCGAGGCTTTTCCGCGCGTCCGAATCCTGACATCGTTTTGTCATGAGCTCGATCGCCGGACTTAACCCGCTGATGTCCGGCCCGCATCGGGCCGTCGCCGTGCTGTGCGTCACCCAGATTCTCGGCTGGGGCGCGCTGTTCTATCCGCCGGCGCTGACCATGACCCATATCGCCGCGGCGCATGGCTGGTCGCTGGCGCTGGCGCTGTCGGGATTCTCGATTTCGCTCGGCATTTCCGGCCTGGTCGCGCCCTATGCCTGCGGCCTGATCGACCGCCATGGCGGCAATCCGGTGATGGCGGGCGGCGCGCTGATCGGCGCGGCCGGACTTCTGCTGTTGCCGTTCGCGCCGAACTTCCCGGTCTATGTGCTGGCTTGGGTGCTGATCGGCGTCGCCACCGCCTCGACGCTGTACGATCCCGCTTTCACCACGCTGACCCGGATCTTCGGCATGAATGCGCGGCGGCCGATCACGCTGGTGACCTTCGCCGGCGGTCTCGCCTCCACCATTTCCTGGCCGGTGATGCATTTCCTGATCGAGGCCGGCGGCTGGCAGCTCGTCTATTACGCGTGGGCGGCGGTGTTCGTTCTTGTCGTCGCGCCGCTGCACGGTTTCGCGTTGCCGCGGCATGGCGTGCATCCGGTGCATCGCCCGGCCGATACGGCTGCGAAAGCGGAGGTGGCACGCACCATCCCGGCGCGCGGCTGGCCGTTCTTTCTGATGGCGGCGGGTTTTGCCGGTCATGCCTTCGTGCTGTCGGGCACCACCACGCATCTGCTCACCATCCTGCAGCGCGGCGGCATCGACGCCGGGCTCGCGGTGACCATCGGCGCGCTGTTCGGCCCTTCGCAGGTGGTGACCAGATTCGCCGATTTCATCTCCGGCGGGCGACTGCACGCCGTGTGGGTGGCGCGCATCTCGATGGGCACGATGGTGTTCGCCTTCGCGCTTCTGGTGCTGGTCGGCATCACGCCGCTCCACGCTGTGCTGTTCGCGATCCTGTTCGGCGCGGCGAACGGGGTGATGACCATCGCGCGCGGCGCGCTGCCGCTGTCGATGTTCGGCCCGGTCGGCTTCGGCCGCGTGGTCGGGCGGATCTCGCGGCCGGGCCTGATCCTGCAGGCGGCGGCGCCGTTCGTGCTCGCTTTTGCGATGGACCGCTGGTCCGATCAGGCGGCGCTGGAGATCATGGTCGTCATGGTGCTGCTCTCGCTCGGTTGTTTCGCGGCGCTGCGCCGGCCGTAACGCCAACGACAAACGCCCCCGAGGGGGCGGGGGCGTCTGCAGAATCCGAACGGTGGGGAGACTCCGTTCAGGGGAACATGGCGTCGATGTCGTTCTGCGAGGCGTGGCCTTCCTCGCCGTCGAGTTTGGGGCCGTTGAGCAGCTTGGCGTCGCCCTCGCGGGTATCGACGATCGGCGGCGCGTGCTCCTTGATGGCGTCGACGCCGCCCCAGATATCCATCATCACGTTGATATGATGCTCGATGAATTTCATCGTGCTCATCACCTTGGAGATGCGCTGGCCGGTGAGGTCCTGGAAATTGCAGGCTTCGAAAATGCCAACTACCTTCTCGGAGATGTCGGCGCACAGCCGCTGATGCTGATCCGGCGAGATGTTCTTGACCAGCGCGGTGGCGGCCTGGTCGATTGCCTCAGCCGCTTCGAGAATCTGTTCGGTGGCTTGCTCGGTGCCGCCGACGATGGCGCCGAGTTCGCCGGTCACCTTCGACATTTCCTCGCCGCTGAAGCTGGTGCCGTGCAGCACCGCGATTTCCTGCTTGGTGCGGGTAATCGCGTCGTGGATCAGATCGAGCTCGACCTTGAGCTTCTCGCATTGCGCGATCTGGGCGCGATAGGAGTCCAGCGTCGCCTGCGCGCTGGCGGTCTCGCGCGCAAGCGCGGCGTTAACGTCGATAGGGGCGGCGCGCTCCTGCGGCGCGCGGCTCATCTGGTCGCGGATCGCGCGCAGTTCGGTCATGATCTTGTCGTGAAACGGAAGAATGTCGCCGTCGACCTCATCGATCGCGGGCATGCTGCCGGATTTGAGTTCTTCGACCCGGAAGCGTTTGCGCTGAACAACCATGGAATGTCCTCACCCTAGATTGATGTATATCTAGCGTGCGCTGTTTAACAGCCGGTTCATGCCCGCGATGACGCGGAACCAAAAACCGCAGGGGTTTGCAAACATCCATTAACCATAGGGTTTGCGCGTTCATCGAAAATAAACGCTGTTGTCAGGAAGGCATGTCGCTTGCGGAGATGGTGAATCGAAACCGCGTTTGCGTTTACCAAACCTGCGCGATTTGTCTTCACCATCGCTCGCATTGAAGGGCGCGGTGTCCGCGCGTTCCGACGAAACAGTGCAGAGTACGTCGATGTCCCGAAAATATTATCTCGCGCTAATGGCAGGCGCGGCGTTCGCCGGCGGCTGGCAGCCCGCCGCGGCGTTCGATGCGCGGCAATCCGATTCCTACGCGGTCTACAACGTGCAGCAAAGCGCGCCGGCATCCGCTCCGGTGCCGCTGCGCGTCGCTTATGCCGAGCGCTCCAACATGGGCGGCGGCTTCATCGAATTCCTGTTCGGCGGTGGCTCCTCGCAAGGCTATCAGCCGATGTCCGAGCAGCAAGGCTACGCGCCGATGGAGCAGCGCCAGTCGATACGCGATCCCGATGCGGCGGTGGAGACCGCGCGTCAGGGCTTCGATCCGAAATACGAGAAGCAGACGGTCGAGTATCACGGCAAGGAATCGGCCGGCACCGTGGTGATCGATACGCCGAACAAGTTTCTCTATCTGGTCCAGGGCAGCGGCCGCGCGCTGCGTTACGGCATCGGCGTCGGCAAGCCCGGCTTCACCTGGTCCGGCGTGAAAACCATCTCGGCCAAGAAGGAGTGGCCGGCCTGGACGCCGCCGCCGGAAATGCTCAAGCGCCGCCCCGATCTGCCGCGCCACATGGAAGGCGGGCCGGAGAATCCGCTCGGCGCGCGCGCGATGTATCTCGGCACCTCGCTCTATCGCATCCACGGCTCGAACGAGCCCTGGACCATCGGCACCAACGTGTCGTCCGGCTGCATCCGGATGCGCAACGAGGACGTGATCGACCTTTACGGCCGCGTCAATGTCGGCACCCGCGTCATCGTGCTGTAGGCCTCGCCAAAATTCGGAATCAAAAAACGGCCGCTGATTTCAGCGGCCGTTTTCCTTTCAACGCGATCGCAACCGGCGCTCAGGCGTAATCGCTGCCGCCATCGAAATCGCCATCGTCGAAATCGCCGTCGTCGTCATCATCATCGCCGTAGTCGTTCGACGCGGTGTCGTAGCTGTCATTCGTGCCGGACTGATCGGTGTTCTGATCGGCGAAGCTCTGGCGCTGGTCCGAACCGCTCTTGCCGATATCGCCCACACCGGCATCGCGGGCGAGATTGCCGCCTGACGCATCGTTGCCGCCGCCCCACGGGCTTGCCTTGTCGCTGTTCGCCACATCGCCGAAGCCGTGCTGCTGGCCGCCGCCGGTGAGACCGCGCAGGCTGTTCATCAGCATCGAGCCGCCGATCACGCCGGCCGCGGTTGCGGCCGCGGTGCCGAGGAACGACGAGCCGCCGCCGCCCGGCGCGCCGGCGACGCGCGGATCGGCATAGCCGCCACCTGCGGGACCATTGGCGGGCGCGTTCGGAGCGCCACCCAGCACCTGTCCGGTGTTCCAGGCCGGCCGGCCGCTGTCGGCGGGCGGCACGCGCGGCACCGAGCCACGGTTCGGCGCGGCGTCGAAGCCGAGCGCGTTGCGCATCGAATCGAGGAAGCCGGGCTCGGCCTGCGCCGGGGTACGGCCTTCCAGCTCGGCGATCCGGTCATGGGCCTGGCGCAACGCCTCGTCCTGCAACAGCACGGTCTGCACCAGCGCATAGGTCGCGTTGGGCGCGCGGCGCAGCCCCGCCATGATCGCGGCTTCCGCATCCGCCTCGCGTGGTCCGGTCTCCAGCCTGGCGAGCCGGTCGAACAGGTCGTCGACCATCTGGCGTTCCTGCGGCGTCATGTCTTCCTCCGGTCATGGACGAGTGAATAGCGTTCCGAATCTAGGAAGGTTCCATGTCGGAAGAAGGCCGCCCCAGATTAAATTTTGCAGAGGTTGGGGCTGCGACAAAACGCCTGACACGTCATTACTAGGAGGCGAGGCCGACGAAGCAATCCAGCATGACCCGATCATCATCCTGAGGAGTGCGTTGCGCGTCTCGAAGGATGAGGCCTCGCGTTCATGCGCGTCTCAACTCCTCATGGTTCGAGACGTCGCTTCGCTCCTCCTCACCATGAGGAACTAGACAGCCTCACGCCTTGCGCAGCGAGCAGGCGGGTGAAGTCGTCGCTGGCGAGATAGTGGTATTCGCGCTCGCGCTGATGGGTGAAGGGATCGAGCGCGATCAGCATCTCGTCGACGAAACCGGGATGGCACATCACGAGGCCGCCATCGGGTATGCCGGCGAGAAAGCCCGTCATCAGCGCGGCGAAATCGCTAGCCTTGCTGAAATCATAAGCGCCGGCGAAGCCGGTGTTGGTGGCGAGCGCGGCGCGGGCGGCGCGGCGGCGGAATTCCACGCTGAGAATATCGAGCAGCAGCGCCTTGGCGCCGCCGCGGCGCGGCTTCCGCGCCGGACGACCGCACTGGCGCACCCATGCATTCGGCGCGGCGTCCTTCACCGCGGCGAGAAAGGCGTCGCGCACCTGCGGAAACAGATGCACATGCTGGTGGCCGTCGACATAGTCGGGCGCGCGCCCGAACAATTCGGTGAACGCCGCAAGCTGCGCCGCGATCTCCGCGCGCATGATCTCGGGATCGAGCCGGCGCAGCGTCGCCAGCCGCAACATGACGCCGAGCGGCAGGAAGGTGCCGCCGTCGAGCGGGCGGAAATACATCGTCAGCGGGCGGAACGGCGCGGTCAGCGTGAGATGCAGGCCGATGGCGCAATTCGGGTTCTGCGCGGCCGCTTCGTTCAGCGCGGCGACGTCGCCGCGCTCGAGCGCCGCGCCCACCGTCATCACCGAGGTGGCGTTGAGGCGTCCGCGCGCGATCAGGTCGGCGATGGCGCGGTTGACGCCGGGGCTGATGCCGTAATCATCGGCGCATAGCGTGATGCGTCGTGTCGCCGTCATTCAGCGGCGGTCCGCGCGGCGTCGGCGGTGCTGTTCTCGGCGCCGTCTCCCGCCGTCTTCATGGTTTGCTCGGCGACGAAATACACCGGCCGCGCTTTCAGCTCCGACAGGATCTTGCCGATATATTCGCCGAGCACGCCGATCATGATGAGTTGCACGCCGCCCAGCGTCATCAGGCCGACCACCAGCGAGGGATAGCCCGGCACTGATTTGCCGGACACGATGGTCTCCCACAGGATCGACAGACCGAACAGGAAGGCGACGCCGGCGAGCACCACCCCGAGCAGGCTGGCGAAGCGCAGCGGCGCCACCGAGAACGAGGTCAGGCCCTCGATCGATAGGCCGAGCAGCCGCGCCGCGCTGAAAGTGGTGACGCCATGGGCACGCGGCTCGGGTTCGTAATCGACCCGCTTCTGGCGAAAGCCGATCCAGCTTGCCAGCCCCTTGAAGAAGCGGTTGCGCTCGGGCAGGCGGCGCAGCGCCGCCGCGGCGCGCGGCGACAGCAGGCGGAAATCGCCGGCGTCCTCGGGAATCTTCTGACGCGCGCCCCAATTGATCAGCGCGTAGAAGCCGTGCACCGAAATCCGGCGCAGCAGCGACTCGTTTTCGCGATGCGCTTTCGCCGTGTAGACGACGTCATAGCGATCATCGAGCCAGTGGCTGACCAGTTGTTCGGCAAGGTCGGGCGAGTGCTGGCCGTCGCCGTCCATGAACATCACCGCGCCGAGCCGGGCATGATCGAGCCCCGCCATCAGAGCGGCTTCCTTGCCGAAATTGCGCGACAGCGACACCACCTGCACGTCGAGTGCGGTCGCCGGCAGTTCGCGCGCAATGGCGAGGGTGCGGTCCTGGCTGCCGTCGTCGACATAGACGGTTTCGCAGGCGAGGCTGTAGCGCTGTTTCAATTTGGCGGCGAGCGCGATCAGGCGCTCGTGCAATTGCGCGAGGCCCGGTGCTTCGTTGTAGAGCGGCACGACGATGGACAGGCCCTGCGCGGCGGCGGCGCGCGCATCATCGGTGATAGGCGATACGTCGGAACCGGGCATCATCGATCAAGCCTTCACAAAGGTCCTGTTGATCATATGGCGATTGCCGGCCCGGTCGCCAGAACCGGCCGGCGTCATCGCCGCAGAAATGCCTCGAGCTTGGCGAACAGCGGATTGTCCCGGTCCATCACATAGTCCAGCGAGGCGACCGACACGGTGTCCGCGCCATGGCGGCGCAGGAAATCGCTGAGGCCGTAGACGGTGGCGGGCGGGCAGTGCAGCGTCACCATGCCGGAGGAGGTCGGTCCGCCGAACGGCGACACCACGCCGAAGCGCTCGCGCGCCTCGGCCAGCAGCGCGTCGTTGCAGCCGGTAAAACGTGTGCGCACTTCCTTGTATTTCTCGGCGCGGGCGCGCGCGGCGATGTGGTCGAGGATGATCCGCGTGGTCTCGCGCGCGCCATCCGACCAGTCGGCCTGTTTGGAGGCGACGAGATTGGCGTGGCTGCGCAGCATCACGCCGTCGTCCAGCACCTTGAGCCCGTTGGCGGCGAGCGTTGCGCCGGTGGTGGTGATGTCGACGATCAGTTCGGCACTGCCGCTGGCCGGCGCGCCTTCGGTCGCGCCCGCGCTTTCGACGATGCGATAGTCGGTGACGCCCTGCGCGGCGAAGAAGTTGCGCGTCAGGTTGATGTATTTGGTGGCGACCCGCATGCGGTGATTGTGCTTGGCGCGGAACGCGGTGGCGACATCGTCGAGGTCGGCCATGGTGCGGACGTCGATCCACGCCTGCGGCACCGCGACCACGACATTGGCGGAGCCGAAGCCGAGATTCTGCACCAGCATCACGCGCTGATCCGCATCGGCGATGTTTTCGCGGATCAGGTCCTCGCCGGTGATGCCCAGATGCACGCTGCCGCGCGCGAGCTGCGCCGCGATCTCGCTCGCCGACAGGTAAGCGATCTCGACATTGTCGAGCCCGGCGATGGTGCCGCGATAATCGCGAACCCCGCCGGCCTTGGCGAGCGTCAGCCCGGCGCGGGCGAAGAAGGCGTCGGCGTTTTCCTGCAGCCGGCCTTTCGAGGGAACGGCCAGAACGAGCGGCGTGCTCATGTGGCGCTCCCTTGGGTGAGCGCTTCGATCCAGATCGAGAAACCGACCGCGGGGATCGGCGCCGGCGCGCCGAGCCGGGTCAGCAGACCATCATAACGGCCGCCGCCGACCAGCGCCTCGCCGGAGCCGCGGCGCTGCAATTCGAATTCGAAGCCGGTGTAGTAGTCGAGGCCGCGTCCGAACGAGGTCGAGAAGCGGACCGCGGTCATGTCGATGCCGCGCGCCGCCATGAAGCCGGTACGGCTCTCGAGCTGGTCGATTGCGGCGTCGAGGTCGAGACCGGCCTGCGTCGCCAGCGCGCGAAGCTGTGCCAGCGCCTCGTCAACATTGCCTGTAATGTTGAGGTAATGTTGAATTAATGTCAGCTTTTCGCGGGGCAGCGCGCCGCTCTTGAGAGTGGATTGCTCGAGGAAGCGGTCGGCGATTTCCGCCACGGTGCGGCCGCCGACATTGGTGGTGCCGGCGATCGACATCAGGTCGGTGACCAGCGCTAGCGCCGCCTTGCGGTCGGAGCCGGCGAGCGCGGCGAGCACGCCCTCATATTCGTTGGCGCCGTTGCTCGGCGCGAGCGCAAGCTGCGCGATGTCCTGCGCAAGGCCGGTCTTGCGGTTGAAATCCTTGATCAGCCGCCGTTTCAGCACTGGTGCAAGTTCGAGCGCATCGAGCAGCGCCACGAACAGCGCCGCATCGCCGGTGCGGATCTCGACATCGGTGACGCCGAACGCGGCCGCGGCTTCAAGCCCGAGCGACAGCATTTCCGCATCGGCGGCGGCGCGGTCGCTGCGGCCGAAGGATTCGACGCCGGCCTGATTGAACTCGCTGGGCTTGCCGCCGCGATAGCGGAACACCGGCCCGAGATAGCAGAAGCCGGCCGGCTGCCCGGCTTGCGGCGAAGCCAGATAGGCTCGCGCCACCGGAATGGTGAGGTCCGGACGCAGACACAGCTCCTCGCCGCCGGAATCGCTGGTCAGATACAGGCTCTTGCGGATGTCCTCGCCGGACAGATCGAGAAACGGCTCCGCCGGCTGCAGGATCGGCGGCTTCGCATGCGCATAACCGGTCCGCGCAAAGGACAACAGCAGCGCCTCCGCCGGGGCGGCGGCGCCGGTCGCGATCGGGGCGGCGGTCGTGTTCATCTCAAAGTCCGTGAAAGATCAAAAGGCTGCAGCCCTGTAGCACGCTTATCGGTTCCGTTCGACGGGGAAGCCGAAAGTCGCTTAACAAGATTTCGGATTGCAACCTATGCGGGCATATCAGGGTTTGCCCCAATCGCCCAGCACGGTCTGGACCACCGCCAGCGCCGCCACGGCGGCGGTATCGGCACGCAGGATGCGGGGGCCGAGCGCGAGCCGGACGGTCCGGGGCTGCCTGAGCAGGGCGGCGCGCTCCTCCTCGGCAAAGCCGCCTTCGGGGCCGATCAGCACGTCGATGCCGGAGGATAGCGAGGCGTCGGCCAGGGCGGCCGCCGGATCGGCCACCTCGGCGGCCTCGTCGCAGAACACCAGCAGGCGCTGCGGGTCGCGGGCGGCGAGATAGCGCTCCAGCGGCACCGGATCTTCCACCGCCGCAAGGCTGAGAATGCCGCATTGCTCGGCGGCCTCGATGACGTTGGCGCGCATCCGCTCGGCGTTGAGGCGGCTGATCTGAGTAAACCGTGTGATCACCGGCTGCAGGGCGCTCGCGCCCATCTCCACCGCCTTCTGCGCCATGTAATCGAGCCGCGCATGCTTGAGCGGGGCGAACACCAGATGCAAATCGGGCAGACGGTCCTGCGGCCGGCTTTGGGCGGTGAGAATCAGTTGATCGGGCCGTTTGCGCCCGGAAATGTCGGCGCGCCATTCGCCGTCCCGGCCGTTGAACACCAGCACGGGATCACCCGCGCCGAGCCGCAGCACGTTGCCGAGATAATTGGCCTGGGCGCGGTCGAGCGCGAGGGTTGCGCCGTCAGCGAGCGGCGCGTCGACAAACAGGCGGGGGCTGCGGAAATCGTGCGTGGGCATGGGGTATTTCCTTGGCTGCGTTAGATCATGCCATGCGGCGGGTGCGAAGAGGTTTTGGAACCCTCGCCGTGGTCGATATCGTACTCGCGCGTCCAACCGCCGCGCTGTCGCCCCATTCGGCGGGTTGTTAAGGCGGGGTGGGGCCCGTAAAAGTGGCCCGGCGTGGTCTCGCCGGGGGAGAATTGTGATCGCCACCCGATTGGTTTCGCCATGTCTGAACGGTCTCTTCGCTGCCTGTGGCGCGATTGTCCTGTTTGCCGCCGCGCCGGCCAGCGCACAGGTCGCATTTCCCGCGCCGCTGCCGGGCCAGGCCGCGCCACCGCCGCAGGCCTCGCCATTTCCGCCGGTGGGCGCGAGCGGCGCGCCGGCGCAGGCTCCGATGGCGTTTCCCTCGCAGGGCGTGGCGCCGATGAGCGGTGGCTTCTCACCCGCGCCGCAGGGCGGTCCGCCGCCCGGCGCGCAGAATTGCATGAACGAATTTTTGCCGCTGCGTAAGGAGGCCGAAAGGCGCGCCGAGGTGATCAAGGGGCTCGGGAAGCGCAAGGCGCCCGCGAGCGAAGCCTGCAAGGCGATCGGGGCCTTCGCGCAGGCCGAATTGAAAATGATCAAATACGTGCGGACCAACGCCAAGCGCTGCGGCATTCCCGAGCAGGCGGTGGAGCAGATGGCGGGCGGCCACAAGAACACCGCGCAGATGCAGGCAAAGGTCTGCAATGTCGCGGCCCAGCAGCAGCGCGGACCGGCGGGCCCCAGCCTGAGCGAGGCGCTAGGCGCCTCGACCGCGTTGCCGGAGGCGGCGCCGACCAGGCGCGGTGGCGGCAGCACGTTCGATACCATCAACGGCAACGTACTCGCGCGGTAATTTGAGTTGCGGGTCCGGGCCAATTCTCGCTCGCGCATGCGCGGGCGTGCTATGGTGTGTCGTCTCACCATCTTCGCACGCCGATGATTGACGTCTCCGCACCTGTCGCCGATTCCACCGCCAATTGGGTCGATACCCGCGCGCCGCTGTGGGCGCGGCCCTATCTGCGGCTGTCGCGGATGGACCGGCCGATCGGCTCCTGGCTTTTGCTGCTGCCCTGCCTGTGGTCGGCGGCGCTGGCGGCCGCGATGGCCGGGCGACTGCGCGACCTGCCGTGGCTGATTGCGCTGTTCGCCATCGGCGCGTTCGTGATGCGCGGCGCGGGCTGCACCTGGAACGACATCACCGACCACGATCTCGACGCCCGGGTGGAGCGGACCCGCTCGCGGCCGATTCCGGCAGGGCAAGTCAGCGTCCGGCAGGCTGCCGTCTTTCTGGTCGTGCAGGCGCTGATCGGGCTTGTGGTTCTGCTGCAGTTCGATCGCTTCGCGGTGATCGCCGGCATCGCCTCGCTGCTGGTGGTTGCGATCTATCCGTTCATGAAGCGCATCACCTACTGGCCGCAATTCGTGCTCGGTCTGGCCTTCTCATGGGGCGCGCTGATGGGCTTTGCCGTGCTGCTCGGCCGGATCGACGCCACGGCGCTTGCGCTTTACGCCGGCTCGATCGCCTGGGTGATCGGTTACGACACGCTCTATGCGCATCAGGACGCCGACGACGACGCGCTGATCGGCGTCAAGTCGACCGCGCTGCTATTCGGCGCGCGGACGCAGGTGATGCTGGCGCTGTTTTATGCGCTGGCGGTGGCGCTGATCGGGCTGTCGTTGTGGCTGGCGGGCACTGGCTGGTTCGGCTGGCTCGGCCTGGCCGCCTTTGCCGCGCATCTGGCTTGGCAGGTGGCGCACATCAAGATTGACGATTCGCCACTTTGTCTGCGGCTGTTCAAGTCCAATCGCGATGCCGGACTGCTGCTATTCGCCGGATTGCTCGCCGACGCGATTGCGCGCGCGATCTGAAGATGCATCGCGCGCCGTCAGTGGCGCGCGACGATCTCGCGTTCGTTGCGATGGATGGTTGCCGCGCCCCGCGCATGTCCGGCCTTGCGGCGGACCAGGAATTTCGGCCGCCGCGCCTTGATGACATGATGACGGCGACGACGCGGCGCCGGCTCGTGCGCCATGTCGCTTTCTTCATCGATCTGCGGCAGCGCGAACAGGTCGCTCCATGTCATCCAGGCGTGCTCGATCTCGTCGCTGTCCGTCGTGACGATCAGCGGCACCGACAATGACGGATCGCGATGGGTCAGAACCAGAGCCTGTCCGGCATCGGTCTGGCGGCAGGCGATGCCGAGAAATTCGCGGATGCGAACCTGCACGGTCATGGTGATGCCGCTAATGGCACGCCGCACGACGACGCGTTCGCGATTGATCTCGATCTGCCGTGTGCCGCCATCGGCGCGCGTGTCGCGTGCCTCGTAGCGAACCGGCAAAGAATGGGGGTCGAGCCGCAGATCGCGGCTCGACCCGGCGGGTTGCGCCCCGCCGACTCCGAATTGACGCCTCACGGCTTTTTCTCCCCGCCGGAATTATGTTCCCGGTCGATGCGAGGAGGTTGCCAGAGCGGTCTGCCGTTCGGCTTAACAAGGCTGGTTAATCACGCGTTGCGGCGGCATCTTCACGGCGCATGCTTGATGAGTGGTTGGCGGGCATGATTGACGAGACCTTGCCAGGACGATGAAATATCTTCCGATCCGGCGCGGGACATGCTTGAAGTTGGCCTCAAGCGAGCACATCTCAGGGTGCCGGGTCATCGATGGCATGTGTCTTCGCGCGGATGTTACGGACGCATGCTTCCCCGCCTGTCCGGATTGCGCTCAAGCCTCGGGATTTTATTCGTGACCTCTTTGTCCAGCGTTCAGACCGCCGCCAAATCCGCCGCCTCCGATCTGTTCGACCAGTCCGCCTTGAGCGCATTGGCCGAACGCCTTGTCGATGCGGCCAGACGCGCCGGAGCCGATGCGGCCGACGCGGTCGCGGTGCGCGGCATTTCGCAGAGCGTTGAAATTCGCGACGGTCAGGTCGAGGAATCCGAGCGCTCCGAGGGCGACGATGTCGGGCTGCGCGTGCTGGTCGGCAAGCGGCAGGCCGTGGTCTCCACCAACGATATCGGCGGCGACAATGTCGCGAAGCTCGCCGAGCGTGCGGTGGCGATGGCGCGCGTGGCGCCGGACGACAATTTTGTCGGCCTCGCCGATCCGGCGCTGCTTGCCCGCAGTTTTCCCGATCTCGATCTGCTCGATCCCGATATGCCGTCGACCGCCGATCTGGAGCGGCGCGCGCAGGAAGCCGAGGCGGCGGGTCTTGCGGTGCAGGGCGTCACCAAATCCGGCGGCGCTTCGGCTTCGGCCGGGATCGGCGGCATGGTGCTGGTCACGAGCACCGGATTTCATGGCTCCTATCTGCGTTCGAGCCAGGGCGTCTCGATGATGGCGATTGCCGGCGAAGGCACCGGCATGGAGCGCGATTACGATTTCACTTCCGCTATCCATGCCACCGACCTTCTGTCTCCGAAAGACGTGGGCCGCAGTGCGGGCGAACGCACGGTGGCGCGGATCAATCCGCGCAAGGTCGAGACCTGCAAGGTGCCGGTGGTGTTCGATCCGCGCATCGCCAACTCGCTGGTCGGTCATCTGATCAGTGCGGTGAACGGCGGATCGATTGCGCGCAAGACCAGTTTCCTCAAGGACAAGCTTGGCCAGCAATTGTTCGGCAAAGGCATCCGCGTTATCGACGATCCGCTGCGGGTGCGCGGGCTGCGTTCGCAGACCTTCGATGCCGAGGGCGTCGCGGTGAAGAAGCTCGCGATCATCGATGATGGCGTGCTGACATCCTGGCTGCTGGATTGCGCGACCGCGCGCGAGCTCGGGCTTGTCACCACCGGTCATGCCCATCGTGGCGTGTCCTCCGCGCCATCCCCCGGTGCCTACAATCTGCATCTGGAGCCCGGCACGGCGACGCCAGCCGAGTTGATCTCGGACATCAAGCAGGGTTTCTACGTCACCGACCTGATCGGCTCCGGCGTCAATGGCGTTACCGGCGACTACAGCCGCGGCGCGGCGGGCTTCTGGATCGAGAACGGCGAGATCACCTATGCGGTGAGCGAGGTGACGATTGCCGGTCATCTGCTCGATATCTTCAAATCGATGACGCCTGCGAATGATCTTGTTTTCAAATACGGCATCAACGCACCCACGGTGCGGATCGAGGGATTGACGGTTGCCGGACGCTGATATCGATCTTGAACGCGATGCCTCGCTGCTGATTGGCGCAGTGCGCGACGCCGGAGCGCTGGCGCTGCAGATGCGGCGCGGCGATGTCAAAAGCTGGATCAAAGGCGTCTCGTCGCCGGTGTCCGAAGCGGACATCGCGGTCAACGATTTGATCGAGACGCGGCTGCGGGCCTCTACGCCGGATTATGGCTGGCTGTCGGAGGAAAGCGCCGAGGACGCCTCGCGCCTGCGCAAGCCCGCCGTCTGGGTGGTCGATCCGATCGACGGGACGCGGGCGTATCTGGCGCGCCGCGACGACTGGTCGATCAGTGTGGCGCTGGTGCATGACGGTCTGCCCGTGCTGGCGGCGGTGTTCGCGCCGGCGAGCGATGAGTTCTTTTTCGCTCATCGCGCGGTGGGCGCTGAGCTCAACGGCGCGGCGATTTGCGCAAGCGATGGCCCGACGCTGGATTTCACCAAGATCACGGGACCTCAGCCTTTGGTCGAACGGCTGCCGCCTTTGGGCGAGGGGGTGGAAATCTATCCTCGCATCGGATCGCTGGCGCTGCGGCTGTGCCGGGTCGGATCAGGGCGGATCGATGCTGCTTTCGCAGGGGGCAAGAGCCATGACTGGGACCTTGCGGCGGCCGACCTAATCGTGCACGAAGCGGGCGGCCAGATGACTGAGATCACGGGTGAGCCGCTGGTGTATAATCGTTCCGATGTGACCCATGGCGTTTTGATCGCGGCGGGACGCGCTCGTCATCGCCGCATTGTCGAGCACTTCCAGGCGCATCCGCTTCTTTGAAGTAAACAACTGGATTTTCTGGCCGAATCCACGTTAATCCTTTGCCGAGGAAATACTGATCCATGTCCGACGCCCCCCAACAATTGCTGCATCTTGTCATTGGCGGCGAACTGTCCGGTCTCGATGCCACGACTTTCAAGGATCTCGACAAGGTCGAGATCGTCGGCCTCTATCCGAACTACGCCGCGGCCTTCGATGTCTGGAAGGCGAAGGCCCAGCAATCCGTCGACAACGCCCACATGCGCTATTTCATCGTTCACATCCATCGCCTGCTCGATCCGGGGCAAGACGCGAAGTCCGCACGTTGACCTTCTCGCTTCGCAAATTGAGCCGGACCTCCTGGGTCCAGCAGATTGCCGGTTTCATCGCCGCGGAATTCCTGCGCCTTGTCTGGTGGACCAACAGGTTCACTTACGATCCGCCGGACGTGTATCAGCGCATCGAGCCGGACATGCCGGTGATCGTGGCGTTCTGGCACGGCCAGCATTTCATGATGCCGTTTCTCAAGCGCAAGCAATATCCGGCGAAGGTTTTGATCTCGCGTCACCGCGACGGCGAGATCAATGCGATCGCGGCCGAGCGGCTCGAGGTCGGCACCGTGCGCGGCTCTGGCGATCACGGCTCCTCGTTCCATCGCAAGGGCGGCGTGCAGGCGTTCAAGGGCATGCTGCGCGCGCTGGAAGAGCGCTACAACATGGCGCTGACCGCCGACGTGCCGAAGGTGTCGCGCAAGGCGGGGCTCGGCATCATCATGCTGGCGCGCGAATCCGGCCGCCCGATCATGCCGGTGGCGATCGCCACCAGCCGTTTCCGTCGGCTGAAGAACTGGGACCGCTCGGTCATTCACTTGCCGTTCGGCCGCGGGATTATCATGGCGGGCGAATTGATCCGTGTGCCGGGCGATGCGGATTCCGAAACCATGGAAGTGTTGCGACAGCAGCTTGAAACCCGCTTGAACGAGATCACCCGTCGCGCCTACGCTACGGTTGGCCGTTCCGATGGGGATTCCTAGATGGCGAACAGCCTGCCGATGACGCTGCAGGTCTACCGTCGTGCCTCGGCGCTGGCCGCGCCGCTGGTGGGGCCGGTGACCGGGCGCAGGTTGAAGCAGGGCAAGGAAGATCCGGCGCGGCTCGGTGAGCGGCGCGGCATCGCCGGTGTGGCACGGCCGGACGGGCCGCTGATCTGGATTCATGGCGCGAGCGTCGGCGAAGTGCTGGCCGCGGCCGGACTGATCGAACGCCTGCGCGAGTTCAACGTCCGGATTCTGCTCACCTCCGGCACCGTGACCTCGGCGGCGATCGCGGCCAAGCGCTTCCCGCCCGATGTCATCCATCAGTATGTGCCGTTCGACTCGCCGCGTTTCGTCGCGCGCTTCCTCGATCACTGGCAGCCGGGACTGGCGCTGTTCATCGAATCCGATCTGTGGCCCAATCTGCTGCTGTCGAGCGCCGAGCGGCGCATTCCCATGGTGCTGATCAACGGGCGGATGTCGCCGCGCTCGTTTCCGCGCTGGCGCAGGGCGCCTGGCACCATTTCGACTTTGCTTGGCTGTTTCGATCTGTGCCTGGCGCAGTCTGATCTCGATGCCGAACGCTTCAGCGCTCTGGGCTGTCCGAATGTCGTGACCTCCGGCAATCTGAAACTTGATGTCGCGGCGCCGCCAGCCGATCCGGTCCGGCTCGACGAACTCGGGAGAGCGGTGCAGGAGCGTAATGTGATTGTGGCGGCTTCGACCCATCCGGGCGAGGAGGAGATCATCGGCGACGCGCATCGCCGGCTCGCCGCCAGCATTCCTTCGCTGCTGAGCGTGATCGTGCCGCGCCATCCCAAGCGCGGCATCGCCATCGCGCGCATGCTGGCCGCGTCAGGGCTGCGTGTGGCGGTTCGCTCGCAGAACGAATTGCCCTCCGCTCACACCGATATCTATATCGCCGACACCATCGGTGAGCTCGGTCTGTTCTACCGGCTGGCGCCTGTGGTGTTTATGGGTGGCTCGCTGGTCGCGCATGGCGGACAGAATCCGATCGAGGCGATCAAGCTCGGCGCGGCGATCCTGCATGGTCCGCATGTGTTCAACTTCACCGAGATCTATCAGTCGCTCGATGAGGTGGGCGGCGCGCTCTGCGCGGCGGATGGCGAGCACTTCGTCAAACTGCTCGCACATCTGTCGTGCAATCCGATTGCACGCCAGCAGGTCGTCGCCGCGGCCGAGCGCGTGATGGCGCGGCTGGGCGGCGCGCTCGGCAAGACGCTCGGCGCGCTGGAGCCCTATCTGTTGCAGCTTCGGCTCGAGCGGGTCGCCGCCGATGCGTGAGCCGGGCTTCTGGTACGGTTCGCCCTCGCCATTGTCCTGGCTGCTTCGGCCCGTCGCCGCGATCTATGGCGCGGTCGCGGCACGGCGGATGGCGCGTCCCGGCGTGCCGGTCGGCGTCCCCGTGATCTGCGTCGGTAACTATCACCTCGGCGGTGCGGGCAAGACGCCGGTGACGCTGGCGTTGGCGCAGATGCTGCGTGCGATGGGCGAACGACCCATGGTAGTGAGCCGGGGCTATGGCGGTTCGCTGGAAGGACCGGTCGAAGTCGACGCGCGGCGGCATATGGCGGCGGAAGTCGGCGACGAGCCCTTGATGATGGCGGAGCGCGTGCCGGTGATCGTGGCGCGCGATCGCGCGGCCGGCGCGATGCTGGCGCGTGAGGGTGGTGCGAGCGTGGTGCTGCTCGATGACGGCTTGCAGAATCCGGCGTTGGTCAAGGACGTGACGCTCGCGGTGGTCGATGGCACGCGGGCGCTTGGGAACGGACAGGTCTTTCCGGCGGGTCCGCTACGCGCGCCGCTGCCGCCGCAGCTTGCCCGTACCGATGTGCTGATCGTGATCGGCGCGGGTCGTGCCGCCGACGAACTGGCGCGTGCCGCCAGTGCGCGCGGCGTGCTGGTGCTGCGCGCGGGCTTCGTTGCCGATCCGCAAGCGGTCGAGCGGTTGCAGGGGCGGCGGGTGCTGGCCTTCGCCGGCATCGGCGATCCGCAGCGCTTCTTTGCCACGTTGCGTGCGCAGGGCATCGACGTCGCCGAAACGAGGGCATTCGCCGATCATCATGCTTACGCGCCTTACGAGGTCACGGATCTGCGCGCGCGAGGGGCGGCGCAGAACCTGACGCTGGTGACGACAGAGAAGGACATGGCGCGGATCGCCAGCGAACCACGGCTGTCGCGCCATCGCGCCGAGGTGGTGCCGTTCAAGGTGACGTTGCAGTTCGAGAACGAAACCGCATTGCGGACGCTGCTGGTCGATCGCCTCGCCATGGTGCGACATCCTGGTTGATTCGCGATGTCGCCGTCCTGCGTTGACGCGTTGCACGCAGGCATGAGCTTGATTTGGGTCAACTTTCGATTAACAGAATAGACATCGCCGCTCGGTACGATGCTGCTAGTCAACAGCATACGGATCGCGCTGATGGGCAGGATTCTACCGACCACGACGGAGGTATTTTTTGATGCCGCCGACATTATTGTTTCCAAGACCGACCTGAAGGGACGGCTTACCTACGCCAACAAGACGTTCTGCGATATCTCCGGTTACACACAGCGCGAATTGATCGGCCAGCCGCATAGCATCCTGCGCCATCCCGATATGCCGCGCAGCGTCTTCAAGCTGATGTGGGAGGCTATCGCTCGCGGCGAGGAGGTCTTTGCCTATGTCAAGAACATGACGAAGACAGGCGATTACTACTGGGTCTTCGCCCACATCACGCCCTCGTTCGACGCCGACAAGCAGATTCTCGGTTATCATTCCAATCGCCGCGTACCGAACCGGCGCGTTATGGAGAGCGCGATCGTTCCTCTCTATGCGGAAATTCTGGCCGAGGAACGTCGTCATGCTAATGGAAAGGAAGCTCTGGCGCGCGGTTTCCAGTTCATGACGGATTTCATCGGCTCGAAGTCGATGTCGTATGACGAGTTGATCTTTTCGCTTTAGGCCGGTTTGTCCGGCTTTTTTTTGTTGCAGTGTGTTTTACGTGTTCGACGGCTTGCGGGTTGCGCAGAGCCGGTCTTCCGATTGTCGAATTCAAGGGATTCTCCGATGTCGTCGTTTTCTCTGTTTCAGGCGGCGCGATACGGCGTGATCGCTGTGTTGCTTTGTCTGCTGCTTGCCGCCGCCGCAATTGTCATGGGAATGCCCATGGTTTCGCTTCTGGCCGTCTGTGCAGCCGTTGCTGCGGCGGCCTTCGTGTTGCTGCTGATGGTGCGAAGCCAGCGTCATTTGCGGGAGATCGGCCGCGTCTGCGAGGACGTCGCGCGGGGCCAGTTCGAATCGCGGATCCAGAACATTGCGGCGGGCGATCTCGGGCGCCTGCAACTCGCCATCAACGACATGATCGACCGCTGCGATGCCTTCGTGCGCGAAGCGGGGGCGGCGATGGAAGCGGTATGTCACGACAAATATTATCGCACGATCCTGCCGCAGGGGCTGCACGGTGCGCTGGCGCATTCGGCGGACATCATCAACGCTGCGATGCAGGCCATCCGCGCCAAGGTCACCACATTCGATACTGTTGCCGTTCGCTTCGACCGCGGCGTGAACGAGATTATCGGTGAGCTGGCCGGAGCCTCGGCGAAAATGAGCGGCACCGCGCAGTCGCTGGCCGGCGGCGTCGAGACCACGCGGGCGCTGGCGATCTCGGTCGCGGCGGCTTCCGAGGAGGCATCGGTCAATATGCAGGCGATCGCCGGCGCGGCCTCCGAACTGACGCGCTCCGCCTCTGCGATCAGCGAGGATGTTTCGCGGTCGACCGGCATCGCGCGCAAGGCGGTGGAGCATGCCGCGCGCGCCCATCACACCGTCGGCGAATTGAAGGAGACCGCGGAGGAGATCGGCAACGTCCTGATGCTGATCACCGCAGTTGCCGAGCAGACCAACCTGCTGGCGCTCAATGCGACGATCGAGGCGGCGCGCGCCGGAGAAGCGGGGCGCGGCTTCGCCGTGGTGGCGCAGGAGGTGAAAACGCTGGCGGGGCAGACCGCCAAGGCGACGCAGGAAATTTCCGATCAGGTGGCGCGGGTGCAATCCACCACCGAAAGCGCGGTGGCAGCGATCAGCGAGATCGGAACCACGATTGGCGAGGTTGCGAGCATCACCTCGCAGGTTGCGCTGGCCGTCGATGCACAGGGTGTCGAGACCAAGCGGATTGCCGAAAGCCTCGAACAGGCCTTTGTCGGGATCAGCGAGATCGCTAATAACGTGCACAGCGTGACCACGCATGCCGATGACACGGCGAGTTCGGCCGGCGTCACCGAAGTGGTGTCGGAGACCATGTCGGAACAGGCTCGAAAGCTGTCGGTGGAAATCAGCGGGTTTCTCGCCAGCGTGCGGCAGCACAAGGCCGGCGAGACGGCGGATGCCGCAATGGTCGCGTCAGCCGCCTGAGGATTGCGCCTTGAACGCGCTGGGATAGTGCCGTTGCAACACCGCCTCGGGCGAAGCATAGGCCTCCTGGCGGTCGACGCTCCAGTATTTCAACTCGTCCAGTGGAATATGTTCGCCGCTCACCGCGCAGACGACATAGGCGCCCGGCGCAATGACGCGAAAATCGCCGTCGAGAAATTCCAGCCGGGCCTCGCCATGGCCCGATGTTCCGAACTTGTTGAGCACTGATCCGTCCTTCGGCTGTCTCGCCGTAATATAGAATGGCCGGGCGGCTGGTGAAACCCCGTGCACCCCGAAACAATAGGCAGGACACCCGGGCTAAAACAGATCGCCCTGGAGTTTCCGTACGCCAAAATCGGTGGTCCGCTTCGAGGGCGGTCGCGCCGGCGCGGGTTTCGGCTCAGCCCGCGGCGGATCGTCCGTGCCCCCGGCGGTAGCGGCGATGCGCCCATCGGCGAATTCGATGCTGAGCGAGGTGCCGGGCGCGATCGCTGCCGCGGCGTGTAACGTCTGTCCTTCCGTGTCGCGCACCAGCGCGAAGCCGCGCGACAGCACGCCCTTGTAGGACAGCGCCGACAGCAACTGATCCATATGCCGCAGCCGGGTGCGGTGCTGCTCGATTGCCTGCCGGCTGCAGCGCTCGGCGCTGGCGGCAAGGCGCTGCACCTGATCGCGCCCGCGCCCGATTTGGTCCTTCAGGGTGCGCACCGTGAGCCGGCCGCCGATCATCGACAGCCGCCTGTCATAGACATGGGTATTGGCGCGCAGCGCGCGGGGCAATTGCGCGGCGGCGTTGTCGAGCCGCTGGCGCGGGATTGCCAGGAGGTCCTGCAGCTTCGGCAGTGCGCGGGCGGCGCTGCGCAATTCACCGCGGCGGCTTTCCTGACCGCGCTGCCAGCAGGCGAGGCTGCGCCGCGCCAGGTTTGCGACTTCGAGGATGAGTTCGGCACGCACCGGAACCGCCATCTCGGCGGCGGCAGTCGGCGTCGGCGCGCGCTTGTCGGCGACGAAATCGATCAAGGTGACGTCGGTCTCGTGGCCGACCGCAGAAATCAGCGGGATCATGCTGCCCGCCGCGGCGCGAACCACGATTTCCTCGTTGAACGACCACAGGTCCTCCAGCGAGCCGCCGCCGCGCGCGACGATTAGCAGATCGGGTTTGGGAATCGGCCCGTTTTCTTCCAGCGCGTTGAAGCCGTCGATAGCGGCGGCGATCTGCTCGGCCGAGCCTTCGCCCTGCACCCGCACCGGCCACACCAGCACGCGACGTGGAAAACGATCGTCCAGACGATGCAGGATATCGCGGATCACGGCGCCGGTCGGCGAGGTGACGACGCCGATCACCTCCGGCAGCCATGGCAATAGTTGCTTGCGCGCCTCGTCGAACAGGCCCTCGGCGGCGAGCTTCTTCTTGCGCTCTTCCATCAGCGCCATCAGCGCGCCGACGCCGGCGGGCTCGATGGCTTCGATGACGATCTGGTACTTCGAGGAACCGGGATAGGTGGTCAGCTTGCCGGTGGCGATGACCTCGAGCCCTTCCTGCGGCTTGAAGCGCATGCGGCCGTGCACGCCTTTCCAGATCACCGCCTCGATCTTGGCGCTATCGTCCTTCAGTGCGAAATAGCAATGGCCGGAGGAGTGCGGGCCGCGAAAGCCGGAGATTTCGCCGCGCACCCGGACATGACCGTAGGTGTCCTCGACCGTGCGCTTGAGCGCGGAGGACAATTCCGAAACCGTGAATTCCGGTGAATTAAGCAGCATTTCGCCGGCGCGGGCGCTCATCGGTGGCCGAATCTGTTGCGATGGTGACGGGGCATGATACATGCTTCTAACACCGCACCAACCTGGGTTCGACCCTCAATCCCGGCCTTCAAGACATGAATATTCTTCTGATCGGCTCCGGCGGCCGCGAGCACGCGCTGGCCTGGAAAATCGCGGCGTCGCCGCTTTTGACCAAATTGTGGTGCGCGCCCGGCAATGCCGGCATCGCGCGGGAGGCGGAGCGCGTCGCGCTCGATGTTGCCGATCATGGTGCGGTGATCGCTTTCTGCCGGGCCAACATGGTCGATCTCGTGGTGGTGGGTCCCGAAGCGCCGCTGGCCGCCGGGATTGTCGACGATCTCGCGGCTGCCGGTATCAAGGCGTTCGGGCCGAGCAAGGCGGCCTCGCAACTGGAAAGCTCCAAGGGCTTCACCAAGGATCTGTGCAGGGCGAGCAATATTCCGACCGCCGGCTATGAGCGGTTTTCCGACGCCGCGGCGGCGAAGGACTATATCCGCCGGCAGGGCGCGCCGATCGTGGTCAAGGCCGATGGCCTTGCCGCCGGAAAGGGCGTCACCGTTGCGATGACGCTGGCGGAAGCCGAAAGCGCGATCGACGCGCTGTTCACGGGCGCCGGCGCCGAAGCTGTCGTCGAGGAATTTATGGAGGGCGAGGAGGCCTCGTTCTTCGTGCTGTGCGACGGCGAGCATGCGCTGCCGCTCGCCACCGCGCAGGACCACAAGCGCGCCTATGACGGCGACAAGGGGCCGAACACCGGCGGCATGGGCGCCTATTCGCCGGCGCCGGTGATGACGGACGCGATGATCGCGCGCACCATGGATGAGATCATCATGCCGACGCTGCGCGCGATGAAGGCGAAAGGCATGCCCTACAAGGGCGTGCTGTTCGCCGGGCTGATGATTACCAAAAATGGCCCGAAGCTGATCGAATACAACGTGCGGTTCGGTGATCCCGAAACCCAGGTGCTGATGCTGCGCCTGATGTCCGATCTTGTTCCGGCACTGCTCGCGGCGATCGACGGCGAGTTGCAGCATTTCAGCCTGCGCTGGTTCCCCGAGCCGGCGCTGACCGTGGTGATGGCGGCGCAGGGCTATCCCGGCGACTACGCCAAGGGCACTCGCATCGAGGGGCTGGATGAGGCGGCCAAGGTCGAGGGCGTCGAAATTTTCCACGCCGGAACCAAGGCCGAGGGCGACGATATTCTCGCCAACGGCGGCCGCGTGCTCAATGTCACCGCCTCCGGCGCGAGTGTCGGCGAGGCGCAGCGCCGCGCCTATCAGGCGATCGACCGCATCAAGTGGCCGCAAGGCTTCTGCCGCCGCGACATCGGCTGGCAGGCGATCAAGCGGGAGAAGGGCGGGAAGGCGTAACGTACACTGCGGCCTTTCAACACTTTCAGTGTCGTCCCGGCGAAAGCCGGGACCCATAACCACGAAATGTCGTTGTGATGCGTGCTGCTTGGTTGTGAGGTGACTCGCGAAGCCGGGGAGTATGGGTCCCGGCTTTCGCCGGGACGACGATGGAGAACCGCCATGCCTGATCTTGCCGATCTCTATCCCGGCTTCGCTTCCGAATGGATTCCGACGCGCAGTGGCCGCATTTTCGCGCGGGTCGGCGGCAACGGGCCGCCGCTGCTTCTGCTGCACGGCTTTACGCAGATGCATGTGATGTGGCACCGCGTGGCGCCGAAGCTGGCGGAAAAGTTCACGCTGGTGATCGCGGACCTGCCCGGCTATGGCTGGTCGGACATTCCGAGATCCGACGCCGACCACACGCCCTACACCAAGCGCGTGATGGCGCAGGCCATGATCGAGGCCATGGAGAAGCTCGGCCATGTGCGGTTCGCCCTCGCAGGACACGATCGCGGCGGCCGTGTCGCCTATCGTCTCGCGCTCGACCATCCGGGTCGGCTGTCGCGGCTCGCCACTCTCGACATCCTGCCGACCTATGAATACTGGGCGCGGATGGACCGGGTTTATGCGCTGAAGATCTATCACTGGACCTTGCTGGCGCAGCCCGAGCCGCTGCCGGAAATGCTGCTCGGCGGCAATCCGGAAGGTTATCTGAAGAACAAGCTGACAAGCTGGCTGAAGTCGAAGGACCTCAAGACCTTCGATCCGCGCGCGCTGGCGCATTACATCGCCGCGTTCAACGATCCGGCCCGTATCCATGCGATGTGCGAGGATTATCGCGCCGGCGCTTATGCCGACTACGAGCAGGACAAGGCCGACCGCGACGCCGGACGCAAGATCGCCGTGCCGATGCTGGCGCTGTGGGGCGATTCCGGCATCGCGCAATCGGCGGCGACGCCGCTCGACACCTGGAAGACCTGGGTCACCGATGTGCGCGGCCATTCGATCAATTCAGGGCATTTCCTCACCGAGGAAGATCCCGAGGCGACCGCCGCGGCGCTGCTCGATTTCTTTTCGGAGGATCCGTGATGGCGCTGCGGCCAGCGCGGCGCGAGGATGTCCGCCGTATCGTCGAGATGCTGGCCGACGACGATCTGGGGCAAAGCCGCGAGACGCTGTCCGGTGACATGGCCGGCTATTACACCGCGTTCGATGCGATCGCGGCCGATCCCAACAACGCGCTCTATGTCTGGGAGGAGGATGGCGAGGTGATCGGCTGCGCTCAGCTCGTCTTCCTGCCGGGCCTGTCCTATCAGGGCGCCTGGAGCGCGCAGGTCGAAGGTGTGCGGGTGGATCGCGCGCGGCGCGGCCGGAAGATCGGCGAGAAGATGATGGCCGCGATCATCGAAAAGTCGCGGGCGCAGGGCTGTCACCGTCTGCAGCTCAAGAGCAACAACCAGCGTGTCGCCGCGCACCGTTTCTATGAGCGGCTCGGCTTCGCTAAATCCCATGTCGGCATGAAGCTGGATTTGTGATCCAATCACAGTTTGTCATGCGCGGGCTTGACCCGCGTATCCATCCTGTAAAGAAGCCCATACGAAGAGGATGGATTGCCGGGGCAAGCCCGGCAATGACGCTTCCTCAATGCGGCGGGTTGGTTGTTATCTTCTCGCCTTGAAGAAATCCCGCAGCATCAACGCCGCCTCGCTTTCGCCGACCGAGGGATAGACCTCCGGCGCGTGATGGCAGGTCGGGGAGGCGAAAAAGCGCACGCCGGAGTCCACCGCGCCGCCTTTGGGGTCGACCGCGCCATAATACAGCCGCCGGATCCGGGCGAACGAGATCGCGGCCGCGCACATGGTGCAGGGTTCCAGCGTGACGTAGAGGTCGCAATCGACCAGCCGCTCGCTGCCGATGGCCGCCGCGGCCTGCCGGATCGCCAGGATTTCGGCATGGGCGGTGGGGTCGCGGTCGGTCAAGGTGCGGTTCGCCGCCCGCGCCAGCACCGTGCCGCCCTGCACGATGACGCAGCCGATCGGCACCTCGCCGGCGTTTTCGGCCTTTTTGGCCTGCTCCAGGGCCAGATCCATGAAAGATCGTGCCGACATCCTGCGTTTCCTGCCTCGTTTCCCGCCACAAACTCTGTTATGAGGGCGCCTTCAGCAAAGCCGGTTTGCGTGGCGCGCGCTCTGATGATTCGGAAGCGCCCGTGCCGTGCCGACAATCGTCACCGGACCGACAAAGTCCCCATAGCCTGAGAGACCCTTCATGCCCCGCGATAACGACAAAAACAACGGCCGTCCGCCGCGCCGTGCCGGCGGGACGGGTGCAGGCGGCAAAGGCCGTCCGGCCGGCGGGCGTGGGTCGAAGGATTCCCGTGGCCGGACCGGCCCCCGCGACAGCGAACGCCCGACCCGATCATCCGCGCCGCGCGGCGAGCGCAAATTTGGCGACAAGCCATTCGGCGACAGGAAGCCCTATGCCGGCAAGCGCGATGATGTCCGCAAGGATGGCGAGCGTGGCGCATCGCGCCCGCGTTTCGATCGCGAAGACCGGCCGCAGCGCGGCGAACGCGGGCCGCGCAAGGAATTCGGGGCACGCAGTGACCGTGGCGAGGGCCGCACATTCAAGCCGCGTGAAGAGCGGGCTCCACGCAGGGACGGCGACCGGCCGTTCAAGCCGCGCGGCGAGCGCAGCGATTTTCGCGGGGAGCGCGGCGCATCCACGGGACGCTTCGGCGACAAGAAGTTTGGCGAAAAGCGATCTTACAAGCCGCGTGACGAGGGCGATGCGCGCCCCGCGCGCTTCAATCGTGAGGACAGGCCGCAGCGCTCCGATCGTTCTGATCGTGGACCGCGCAAGGAATTCGGGGCACGCAGTGACCGTGGTGAGGGCCGCACATTCAAACCACGTGAGGATCGTGCACCGCGCCGGGATTTTGGTCGTGGCGAAGACCGTGGCAACGACAAGCCCTGGGTCAAGCGCGCGCCGCGCGATCGCGATGACGATCGCCGGGATCATCGCTCGGCTCCGCGCAGCGGCGGCCGTTTCGATAAGCCGCGCGACGATCGCGGCTCAGCCGAGCGCCCGCGTTTCTCGCGCGATCGCGAGGACCGTCCCGAGCGTTCGGCCGGCGCCGATCGCGGGCCGCGCAAGTTCGATCGGCCGCGCGAGGACCGCGAGAAGTTCGGTCGCCCGCGCTTCGACAAGCCGCGCGAGGATCGCGCGCCGCGCCCCGCACACCGCACCGAGTGGCAGGAGCATCCGCGCAGCGAGGACCGCAAAGGCTTTTCGCGCGACGAACGCCCGCGCCGTGATAACGAAGACGACAGCCAGATTTTCGCCAAGCGCCCGGCCTTTGGCGGACGCGGCGCCTATCGCGAACGACGCACCGATGACGCGCGCCGTGCGCCTCCGGCGCCGAAAAGGGACAAGACCGGCGAGCGCATCGCCAAGATCGTGGCGCGTGCCGGCATGTGCTCGCGGCGCGAAGCCGAGGAATGGATCACGCAGGGGCGCGTCGCGGTCAATGGCCGGGTGATCAACTCGCCGGCGCTCGATATCACGTCGCATGATGTCGTCACCATCGACGGCAAGAAGCTGCCGGAGCGTGAGCGCACGCGGCTGTTCCTCTATCACAAGCCGCGCGGGCTGATGACCACGCATGACGATCCGGAAGGCCGTCCTACGGTGTTCGACAATCTGCCGGAGGGGCTGCCGCGCTTGATCTCGATCGGACGGCTCGATTTCAACACCGAAGGGCTGCTGCTGCTGACCAATGACGGCGGCTTGTCGCGCGCGCTCGAACATCCCGACACCGGCTGGCTGCGGCGCTACCGCGTCCGCGCCCATGGTGAGGTGACGCAGGCGCAACTCGATGAATTGCAGAAGGGTGTCGAGGTCGATGGCGTCAAATACGGTCCGATCGAGGCGACGCTGGAGCGCGATCAGGGCGCCAATGTCTGGGTGGTGTTCGCGATCCGCGAGGGCAAGAACCGCGAGGTGCGCAACGTGATGGCGCATCTCGGGCTTGAGGTGAACCGCCTGATCCGCGTCTCCTACGGACCGTTCCAGCTCGGCGAGATCGAGGAAGGGCAGGTCGAGGAGGTGCGCGGCCGCGTGCTGCGCGATCAGCTCGGCGACAAGATCGTCGCGATGTCCGGCGCGGTGTTCGACAAGCCCGCGCGCGAGGTGAAGGAAGAGGCCGAGGCGAAGAAGCCCAAGCGCGGAGTGATCGCCGATCGCAAGGGGCGCCGCGTTCTGGTGCAGCGGACCGGCAGCGACGAGGCGCGCGAGCGCAACGAACATGAATCGAGCGGGTATGGCCCGCCGCGCCGGCCCAAGCGCGGCTATCATGGCAAGCGCGATCTGACGCCGAAGGATTGAGTCGAAACTTGATGGTTGTCACTTCCGTTTCGATTTCGTTTTTACCTCTCCCATGGGGAGAGGTCGGCACGCGAAGCGTGACGGGTGAGGGGGTATGTTCTCACGAGAGATTGTACGCCCTCGCCCCAGCCCCCTCCCCACGGGAGAGGGAGTTCGCCCTTATTTCCGCGAGAGTCTTCTGATGCGCGTGGTCGGAGGGCGGTTGCGGGGTCGCAATATTGCTGCGCCGGCGTCGAACGCGATCCGGCCGACGCAGGATCGCCTGCGCGAATCCGTGTTCAATATCCTGATGCACGCCTACGGGAATCCGATCGACGGCGCGCGGGTGCTCGACCTGTTCGCCGGCACCGGCGCGCTCGGCATCGAGGCGGTCTCGCGTGGCGCGGCGTTCGCCTTGTTCATCGACAATGGCGCGGAAGCGCGGGCGCTGCTCCGTAATAACGTGGAATCGCTCGGGCTCGGCGGCACCACCAAGGTCTATCGCCGCGATGCCACCAATCTCGGGCCGGTGCATCCGATGGAGCCGTTCTCGCTGGTGTTCCTCGATCCACCCTATGGCAAGGGTCTGGCGGATAAGGCGCTGGCTTCGCTCCGCGAAGGCGGATGGCTTGAGCCGGATGCGCTGGTGGTGGTCGAGGAAGCCACGGTGGCGGCGTTCGCCGCGCCGGATGGTTATGAAGAGCTCGAGCGCCGCGCCTATGACGACACCGAGTTTGTATTCCTGAGGCCGGCAAACGCTCGATAGCTACGCTTTCGTCTTGCGCTGTTTGGCGGCGGAGCTGTTCAGCGCCACGGCGGCGCGGATAAGCGCCTTCAGCGCCTTCTCGTTGATTTTGTCGCCTTCATGAAAATCGATGGCGCGCCGCGCGTTGCCCTCAAGGCTGGCGTTGAACAGGCCCGACGGATCGTCCAGCGCCGCGCCTTTGGCGAAGGTCATCTTCACGGCGGTCTTGTAGGTTTCGCCGGTGCAGATGATGCCGTCATGTTCCCACACTGGAACGCCACGCATGGCGTTCGACGGCTTTTTCCATTTCACCTCCTCGACGATGTCGGGATCGGCCTGCTTGATAATGGTTCGGATGCGCGCGAGCGTCGCGCCACGCCAGTCGCCGAGTTCCTTGATCCGCGCATCGATCTGCCGGGAGGGCGAATCGTTGCCTTCGGTGTCTTTGGTGACGGGTTTCTTCATGCCTGCGGCCTTGAAGGTGAGTCTCACCTGCGCCCGAACAGCTTCTCGATGTCGGCGAGTTTCAATTCCACGTAAGTCGGGCGGCCGTGATTGCATTGGCCGGAATTTGGCGTTGCTTCCATCTCGCGCAAGAGCGCGTTCATTTCCTCCGGCTTGAGGATGCGGCCGGCGCGCACCGAACCATGGCAGGCCATGGTGGCGGCGACATGCATCAGCCGCCGCTCCAGCGGCAGTGCCTCGTCCCATTCCGCCATGTGCTCGGCAAGATCGCGCAGCAGCGCGGCCGCATTGGCCTTGCCGAGCAGCGACGGAGTCTCACGCACCGCTACGGCACCCGGACCGAAGGATTCGATGACGAGGCCGTATTGCTCGAGCTCGCACGCCCTCGCCACCAGCTTCTCGACCGTGGCCTCGTCCATTTCGACGATGTCCGGAATCAACAGCAACTGGCGCTGCACGCCGTTGCGGGCAAGCGAATCCTTCAGCCGCTCATAAACGATGCGTTCATGGGCTGCGTGCTGGTCCACCACCACAAGGCCGTCGCGGGTCTGTGCCACGATATAGGTTTCGTGAATCTGCGCGCGCGCGGCGCCGAGCGGACGATCGAGCAGATCGCCTGCCGGACTATCGTTTGCCCGGATGTCGGCGGATGGCGCGCCGGTGTCGAACGCCGCCTGCGCCGCTTCCGCAAAGCCGGGCGCGGCGTAGGTCGGGGCGGCCGCGCTGCTGAAAGCCGTTGAAGCGGCCGGCGCCTGAGGCGAACTCCGCCAGTCCCAGCCGCCGCGGGGAAGATCGCCGCGCCGGAACGCCATGATCGCAGCGCCATCGGTGTTGGCCGCGGTGCGCCGGCCTTCGCGGGCCAGGCCCTCTTTCAGCGCATGCACGATCAGGGCGCGAACGAGTCCGGCATTGCGGAAGCGTACTTCGGTCTTGGCCGGATGCACGTTGGCGTCGACCTCCTGCGAGTCGAGCGTGACGAACAGCGCCACAACCGGATGGCGGTCGCGTGGCAGATAGTCGGCGTAAGCGGCGCGCACGGCGCCGAGGATCAGCTTGTCGCGCACCGGCCGGCCGTTGACGAACAGATACTGGCCGAGGGCGTTGGCGCGGGTCAGCGACGGCGCGGCGGCGAAGCCTTCGACGCTGACGCCCTCGCGTTCGGCGCGCACCTCGATGGCGCTGGCGCGAAAGTCGCTGCCGAGAATATCGCCGAGCCGGGTCAGGCGGCCGGGCGCGCCGGGCAGCGCCGCGGCCCAGGTCACCGGCGCACGCTCTTCGCCCGCTAGCGAGAAGGCGATGTCGGGCCGGGCCATCGCCAGTCGTCGCACCACCTCGCGGATGGCTTCAGCTTCGGTGCGGTCGGTCTTGAGGAATTTCAGCCGCGCGGGCGTGGCATGGAACAGGTCGCTGACCTCGACCCGTGTGCCCTTGGCGAGCGCGGCGGGCGCGATGGCGGATTTCACGCCGGCATCGACATGCAGTGCCCAGGCATGCGGCTCGCTGGCATGGCGCGTGGTGATGGCGAGCCGCGCCACCCCGCCGATCGAGGGCAACGCCTCGCCGCGAAAGCCCAGGGTGCGGATCCGCAGCAGGTCCTCGTCGTCGAGTTTCGAAGTGGCATGCCGCTCGACCGCGAGCGCAAGGTCGCCTTGCGTCATGCCGCCGCCGTCGTCGGTGATGGCGATGCGCCGCCGTCCGCCGCCTTCGGTGAAGATGTCGATGCGCGAGGCACCGGCGTCGATGGCGTTCTCCACCAGCTCCTTCACCGCGCTGGCAGGCCGTTCCACCACCTCGCCGGCGGCGATGCGGTTGACGATCTGTTCGGGCAACTGACGGACGGGCATGGGGCGACTCGCAATGGACCGCCATTTTAGAGGCGCGGGCGGTTAAAACCACCGTCAGGGAGCGGCTTTTCCCGGCAATCCCGGATCAGTCGTCGAACCGCCGCGCGCTGCGGCCAGCCTTGATGTCGCCGCGGTGTTTCTTGCCTTCGAGGCGGCGGGTTTTCGAACCCAGCGTCGGGCGGGTCGGCCGCCGCGTCTTGGGACGGATCGAGGCTTCGCGCAGCAATTCGAACAGGCGATCGATCGCGTCGGCGCGGTTGCGCTCCTGGGTGCGGAAACGCTGGGCGTGAATCACGATGACGCCATCCTTGGTCATGCGCTGGCCCGCGAGGGTCCGCAGTCGCTGCGCAGTGTCGTCGGCGAGGGTGATGTCGCGGGTATCGAACCGCAATTGCGCGGCGGTCGCGAGTTTATTGACGTTCTGTCCGCCCGGCCCGGAGGCACGGACGAACAGGATGTGGAGATCATCCTCATCGATCACGATGTCACGTGTCACCCGCAGCATGCGCGGCACGCTAGCATGATCCGATGATCGATCGCGCTAGTTTTTCGCGGGCGCCGGCGCGACCGGAGCGGTGGTGGCAACCGGCTGCCGACCGACGCTGACCGAGAGCACGCCGTCGCTCCAGATCCGCTTGGCGACACGTTTGGCGTCGTCGAGCGTCACCGCGTCGATGATGGCGCTGCGCCGCTCCAGATAGTCGATGCCGAGATTGTCGAGCTGGTACTGCACCAGCGCGCCGGCGATCTTGGTCGAGGAATCCAGCGCCAGCATCTGTGCGCCCTTGAGGTATGACTTGGCTGCGTCCAGCTCCTGCTGGGTCGGGCCGGTCTCGGCCATCCGCTTCAGTTCGGCGTTGATGGTGTCGATGGTTTCGTTCGTCTTGTCGGTACGGGTCGCGGTGCTGCCATAGAACATCGAGGAGTGGCTCATCCACACCAGTTGTTCCGACACCGAGTAGACCAGACCGCGCTTCTCGCGGACTTCGTGATAGAGTCGCGAGGACAGCGATCCGCCGCCGAGAATGTGATTGATGATGTAGGCGGCCATGAAGTCCTTGTCGCTGCGGGCGATCGAAGGGCCGCCGAACAGGATCGTGGTCTGCGGCACGTCGAGCGGCACGAACACTTTCTTCGGCGGCTTGACGAAGGCGACATCGGGGACCGGCGTCAGCGCGGCCTTGGCCGGCAACGCGCCGAAGGTCTGGTCGAGCAGCTTGCCGACCGTCGCGGCATCGACATCGCCGACCACGGCGATCTTGAGCTGATCCTTCGCCAGCACGCGGCGGACATAATCCCTGAGGTCGGCCGCCTCGATGCGCGGAACGCTCTCGAGTGTGCCGTTCGAGGGCTGCGCATAAGGGTGACCTTCATAAGCGGTGGCCCAGAATTTTACCCCGGCGATCGAGCCGGGGTTCGTGGACTCACGACGCAGGCCGGACAGCACCTGCGTGCGCACCCGCTCCAGCGGCTCGGAATCGAAGCGTGGCGAGGTCAGCGCAAGCCGCATCAGATCGAACGCCTCGTCCCGATTTTCCTTCAGCATGCGCAGCGAGCCGCGCAGGTAGTCGCGGGTGGCGGAGAAGGAAAGCTGGATGGCGCGGCGTTCCAGACGGCCATGATAGGCCTTGGAATCGAGATCGCCCGCGCCTTCATCGAGGGTGTTGGCGGTCAAACTGGCGACGCCCGGCTTGTCGGCGGGGTCCTGCGAGCTGCCGCCGGCGAAGGCGAACTGCATCGCGATCAGCGGCACCGTGGCGTCCTGGACGAACCACGCTTCGATGCCGCCGGGCGAGACAACTCGCTGGATTTTGGTCGACGCGGCCGCGGGAAAGCTGATGGCGGTGAGCGCGACGAGAAGCGCCGCCGAGCGCAGCAGGGATCGCAAAGGATTCACGAGCGCTTCTCCTCGGGCTTGGCCGCTTCCTTGATCAGATAGCCGGTCACCGAACGATTGCTGGTCAGCCACTTGCGGGCGGCGTCGCTGACCTGCGCGGCGGTGACCGCGCGGATGCGGTCCGGCCAGCTTTTGATGTCGGCGGCGTTGAGGCCGACGGTGATGGCGGCGCCGTACCAGCGCGCCAGCGCGCTCTGGCTGTCCTGGGCGTAGATCGATTCCGCGATCAACTGGGTCTTGGCGCGCTCGAGATCTTCGGCGGGAATCGGGTTCTGCGCGATATGGGCGATCACCTCGTTGAGCGCCTGCTCGAGCTGGGGAAAAGCGACGCCGGTTTTCGGCGACATCGAGACGCCGAATTGCGAGGGATCGACAGCCGTGCCCTGGTACCAGGCGCCGACGCTGATCGCGAGGCGCTTCTCCACCACCAGGGTTTGATAGAGATAGGAATTGCTGCCGCTGCCCATTAGTTGCGCCAGCACCTCCAGCGCCTCGCTCTCGCCGGCGGCGGCGGTCACCGCCGAGGGGACGAGAAAATAACGGCGCATGGTCGGCTGTTCGACGCGCGGGTCGGACAGGGTCACGGTGCGCGGCGCGGCTGGCGGCGGCTCCTGCGGCCGCAGGCGCTTGGCCGGGATGGCGGGTTGCGGCGCGATCTTGCCGTAGGTGGCTTCGATCTGCGGACGAATGTCCTGTTCGGTCACGTCGCCGGCGATCACCAGCGTGGCGTTGTTCGGAGCGTAGAAGCGCTTGTAGAAGGCAAGCGCGTCCTCGCGATTGAGCTTCTCGATCTCCGCGCGCCAGCCGATGATCGGCCGCCCATAGGGATGGTTGAGATACAGCGCCGCCATGATCTGCTCGGTCAGCCGCGCGTCGGGGCTGTTGGCGACGCGCATGTTGTATTCCTCCAGCACGACGTCGCGCTCGGGCAGCACGTTCTCGTCCTTGAGCACCAGACCGGTCATGCGATCGGCCTCGAAAGCCATCATGGTGTCGAGCTTGTCGCGCGGCACGCTCTGGTAATAGGCGGTGTAGTCGGTGGAGGTGAATGCGTTCTCGCTGCCGCCGGCCTGGACCACGCTCTGGGAGAATTCACCCGCGCGATGGGTCGCGGTGCCCTTGAACATCAGGTGTTCGAGGAAATGGGCGAGGCCGGATTTGCCCGGGGTCTCGTCGGCCGACCCCACCTTGTACCAGATCATCTGGGTGACGGTCGGCGTGCGGTGATCGGGGATCACGACGACCTGCAGGCCGTTGCCGAGAGTGAAGGTCGAGGGTTGCTCGGCCGGCCCCGGCTGCGCCGCGAGCGGCTGGATCGCCAGCGCGGCGCAACTGATGCCTGCGGCGAGGACGATGCCGAAAGCGGCGCGAAAACGGGCAGAAAAAAACATTGTCATGATCGGGGGTCGGCTCCGTCAGATCGTTGCACACGATAGAAGACACGGAACCGCGAGGTGATCATGCGCATCGTCGCAGCACGTATCTTGCGTGACGCGCGCCTGCGCAAAGCGACTTCCGCAGATGTCTAGCGGAGCGTGGGATCGCCTTTATCCGTGATCGGATTGTAGGGCGTTCTGGTCTCGGACTTTTCCGGACCGGTGCCATACGCATAGTTCGAGGATGGGGTCTGATAACCGCTCGGCGGCTGCGTCAGGCTTTCCCGCTTCGGCTCCTCCTTGAAGGTGACCGCTTCTTGCTTCTGTTTGCCGGTGATGCTGGAGAACAGACCGCCAACGCTGGTGCCGAGTTCTGACGGGCTGAGCATGTAGCTGTTATAGCCCCCCACATAGCTGCCGGGGGTGACGTCGTTATCGGCGGAACGCTTACGCTTGCCCTGCGGCTGACCGGCAAGCTCGCTCGGCCTCAGCACACGCTGGGCCTCGGTCTGGGCCTCATAGGCGTCGCGCGGTCCTGCTTTCCTGCTCGCCGCAATAGCTTCGCGCCGGGCCTGCTCGTCGGGATCCTTCGGCCAGTTTGCTGCCGGTGCAACACCTTTCGCCTGAGGTGGCGGCAGATCGAGAGTGGAGGGGACGACGAGAGGCGAGCGCTCGCGGTACTCGATACGGCCATCCTCGATGCTCTGGCCGCCGATGCCCTTCATGATGCCTTTGATGATGCCCTGCTCGAAGGTCTCCTCGGGTTGCGCATCCTCGTCGTCCTGGGCGCGGGCGTAGCCGGTCGACAGGATTAGCGCGACCCCAAAGGCTGCCGCGCCAAGCCGAAGCGTGTGGCGAAACATCACCCCGGTGAGGCTCGATACGCTGGCGGTCGGCATGGTGTCATGCGGCATGGCGCTTATCCCGATCAATTCCAATTCAGGTCCAGCCGGAAAATCCCAGGAATTTCCGAATGATCCGCCGGATATCGGCGATTATCAGGGCGTTTTTGCGGCGGCTGGCCCGACAAGGGAGTCATACAGCAGGGCCAGCACCCCGACAACGATGGCGACGTCGGCAAGGTTAAACACATACCAGTGATAGGTTTTTCCGCCGATCTGGGCGTGGAGCAGGACGAAATCCACCACCGCGCCGTAGGCCAGGCGGTCGATCCCGTTGCCGATGGCCCCGCCAATGATGAGGCCGAGCCCGATCACCGCGAGGCGGGTTTCCGACCGGGCCATCCAGATCGCCAGCAGGAGCACCGCGACGACCTTGAAGGCGAGCAGGATGGTCTGCCCGACCGCCCCTTCGTTCTGGAACCAGCCGTAGCTGATGCCGGTGTTCCAGGCGAGGACCAGATCGAAGAACGGCGTCACAGCGATCGCGCCGCGCCGGCCGATATCGAACACATGCAGCAGCCACAGCTTGGTGGCTTGATCGAGCGCGAGTGCGACGGTTGCAGCGACCAATCCGGAGCGGAGCAGAGGGGACATGGAATCGCTCGTTATCGTGGCGGGACTTCATCGTTCGTCATGCCCGGCCTTGTGCCGGGCATCCACGTCGTTCTTGTCGCGGGCATTCCGGGGACGTGGATGGCCGGGACAAGCCCGGCCATGACAGTCCACGGGAATTCGTTCAATGCCCGCTTTGTCCCAGCGCCTTCCACTCCCGCAGCGCCTGGGCATCGCGCGGCGAGACGTCGGGATATTCGGCATCCTCGCCGACGCTCGGCAGGATCTTCCACGACCGCGCGCATTTGGCGCCCACGGCGCGTTCGACCACGACGGCCACGCCCGGCACGTCATTGAGCGCGAATGCGCCGGCGGGCGGCGTCTCGCCGGGCCGCAGCACGGTGACCATCGCGTTCGAGGTGATGCAGACCTCGGCCCAGTCGACGTCGAACAGTCCTTCGATCAGGCTTTGCGGCAGGTAGATCATCGGCGAGGCTTCCAGCGAGGAGCCGATGCGCTTGGCCGCACGCTCCAGCTCCAGCGCGCCGGTGACCACGCGGCGGACGTCGCGGATGGTTTCCCACTTCTCCGCCAGCTTGTCGTTACGGTAGATCGCGAGGCCATCCGTGAAAGTCGTGAGATGGATCGAGGCGGCATCGTCGGGGCGATACAGCAGCCATGCTTCCTCGCAGGTGAAGCTGAGCACGGGCGCCAGCCATTTGAGCAAGGTGCCGCACAGGATATCGACCGTGGTCAGCGCGGCCTTGCGCACCACCGACGATGGCGGGTCGCAATACAGCGCATCCTTGCGGATGTCGAAATAGAACGCCGACAGTTCGGTGTTCATGAAATTCGCCAGCGTGGCAATCACCGTCTTGTAGTCGAAGTCGGCATAGGCCTCGCGCATCACGGTATCGATCTCGGCGAGCCGATGCAGCATCAGGCGTTCGAGCTCGGGCATGTCGGCGAAGGCGACGACATCCTGCGGTTTGAAGTGATGCAGGGTGCCGAGCATCCAGCGGATGGTGTTGCGCAGCTTGCGGTACGTCTCGATGGTGTTCTTGAGGATTTCCGGGCCGATGCGCAGGTCGTCGGAATAATCCGACGCCGCGACCCAGAGCCGGAGGATGTCGGCGCCGGACTGCTTGATGACATCCTGCGGCGCGGTGGTGTTGCCGAGCGACTTCGACATCTTGCGGCCCTGCTCGTCGAGCGTGAAGCCGTGGGTCAGCACCACGTCATAGGGCGCGCGGCCGCGCGTGCCGCAGCTCTCCAGCAGCGAGGAATGGAACCAGCCGCGATGCTGGTCCGAACCTTCGAGATACATCACGGTATCGGCGCCGCCATCGACCTTGCGCTTGATGCCGGCAAGTCCGGGGAAGTGCGCGGGATCTTCCAGCACGAAGGCATGAGTCGAGCCGGAATCGAACCAGACGTCGAGCACGTCATCGACCTTGGTCCAGTCCTCATTGGCGCGCGAGCCGAGGAAGCGCTCGCGCGCGCCTTCGGCGTACCAGGCGTCCGCGCCTTCCTGCTCGAAGGCGTCGGCGATGCGCGCGTTGACCGCATCGTCCTGCAGGATTTCGGCGCTGCCGTCGCCGGTCTCGCGCACGAACACCGTGATCGGCACGCCCCAGGCGCGCTGGCGCGAGATCACCCAGTCGGGACGCCCGGCGATCATGCCGGTGATGCGGTTCTCGCCCTGCGCCGGGACCCAGCGCGTGACCTTGATCGCGGACAGCGCGCGGGCGCGCAGCGTGTCGCCGCTCTTCGCTTTGCCGCTCGCCGTAATATCCTTGTCCATCGCGATGAACCATTGCGGCGTGTTGCGGAAGATCACCGGCTTCTTCGAGCGCCACGAATGCGGATATTGATGCTTGAGGCGGCCGCGCGCGAGCAGCATGCCGCGCTCGACCAAAGCCTTGATGACGGCTTCGTTGGCGTCGCCCTTCTCGCCCTTGTCGGTGAGCACGCGCCTGCCGGTGAAGCCGGGCGCCTGCGCGGTCAGCGCACCGTCGGCGTCGACGGTGTAGGGAATCGCGCTGGAGATGCCACGCGCCTCGAGATCGCGGGCATTGTGCATCCAGATGTCGAAGTCTTCGCGGCCATGGCCGGGCGCGGTGTGGACGAAGCCGGTGCCGGTGTCGTCGGTGACGTGATCGCCGTCGAGGAGAGGCACCTTGAAGGTGTAGCCGCCGTCGAGGCCCGACAGCGGATGGGTGCATTCGATCGCGTCGAGAATGCCGCTGTCGATATCGGACACGCGCTCATAGGACGCGACGCGCGCCTGCTTGAACACGTCTTCGGCGAGCTTGTCGGCGAGGATCAGAAGATCGCCGGTCTTGGCCCAATTGTCGGCGGGCGCATCGGTGATCTTGTAGAGGCCGTAGGCGATCCTGGAGGAGAAGCTGATGGCGCGGTTGCCCGGCAGCGTCCACGGCGTGGTGGTCCAGATCACCACCGAGGCGTTGGCGAGGCGGCCGAACGAGGAGACCACCGGAAACTTCACCCACACCGTGTCCGAGGTGTGGTCTTCATATTCGACCTCGGCTTCGGCCAGCGCGGTCTTTTCGACCACGCTCCACATCACCGGCTTGGAGCCGCGATAGAGCGTGCCGTTGGCGGCGAACTTCATCAGCTCGCGCGCGATCTGCGCTTCGGCGGGATAGCTCATCGTTGTGTAGGGATGCGCCCAGTCGCCGATCACGCCGAGACGCTTGAATTCCTCGCGCTGAACGTCGACCCAATGCTCGGCATAGCTCCGGCACTCGCGGCGGAAAGCCAGCATCGCCGCGGAGTTCTTCAGGTCCGGCTTCTGCTTGCCCTTGGAGCGGTAGTTCTCTTCCTCGATCTTCCATTCGATCGGCAGGCCGTGGCAGTCCCAGCCCGGCACGTAATTGGAATCGTGGCCGAGCATCTGCTGGCTCTTGGTCACGAGATCCTTGAGGATCTTGTTGAGCGCATGACCGATATGGATATTGCCGTTGGCGTAGGGCGGGCCGTCATGCAGCACGAATTTCGGCCGGCCTTTCGAGGCCGCGCGCAGCTTGCCGTAGAGGTCGATCTCGCGCCAGCGCGCCAGGATGTCCGGCTCGCGCTGGGGCAGGCCCGCGCGCATCGGAAACTCGGTCTGCGGCAGAAAAAGGGTTTTGGAGTAGTCGGGCGCGTCGGCCTTGGCGGGCGTGCCGGTTTTCAGCTTTTCGGTCATGGCAGGGTGAATAGCGCGTTTTGGGCGGCGGGGGAAAGCCGGTTTCTCGCCCCTTATGGCCGTTGGAAGGGTGTCAGGCGATCTCGCCGAGCTTCGGAAAAGCGCCGGGCGCGGCGGCGAGCGCGGTGCGGGCCGCCGTGCTGTCGGCGTCCATCTGCTGCACCAGCGCCTCGACTTGGTCGAATTTCAACTCGTCGCGCAGGAACGCGATGAAGGCGACATCGAGCGTCTCGCCGTAGAGGTCGCCGTTGAAGTCGAACAGGAACGTCTCGAGCAGCGGCGCGCCGTTGTCGAAGGTCGGACGGCGGCCGAAACTTGCGACGCCGTCGTAGCGCCGGGCATCGCCGGGGCGTCCGACCCGGACCGCATAGATGCCGTGCCGGAGCGCGATGCTGTCCGGCAGGCGGATATTGGCGGTCGGGAAGCCAAGCCCCCGTCCGCGCTTTTCGCCATGGATCACCTCGCCGCTGACGAACCAGGGTCCGTCCAGCATGGCGGTGGCGGCGTCGAGCCGGCCCTCGGCCAGCGCTGCCCGGATCGCACTCGACGATACCGGCTGACCGAGCAGGTCGATATGGGTCTGGATATGGACCTCGATTCCGAGCTTTGGCGCCTCGGCGGCGAGCAATGCAGGCGAGCCGCCGCGACCCTTGCCGAAATGGAAGTTGTAGCCGATCGAGATTCCGCGGATGCCGAGCCGGCCGATGAGTTCGTGGTTAATGAAATCGTGAGCCGTGGTGCCGGCGCGTGCGGCGTCGAAATCCAGCACCACGGCGCCGTCGAGCCCGGTGGCGGCGAGCAGGCGCAGCTTGGCGCGCTCGTCGGTCAGCCGGAAATGCGCTGCGGCGGGATTGAAGAAGCTGCGCGGGTGCGGCTCGAAGGTGATGGCGAGCGCCGGGGCGCCGATTTTTCGCGCCATTTCAACGGCCGAGCCGATCACCGCGCGGTGCCCCAGATGCACTCCGTCGAAATTGCCAAGCGCGACCACAGCCCCCTTCGGGATGGCGGAAGCAGGGGTGGTGTCGCGAATGATCGGAAAGGAAGACGTCATCGAGGGACGGACAGAAACCATGTGAACGATAAGGACCGTGAGATGCTGCGGGGCCGGAAGTCAAGGCGTCCAGATCATAGCCGGTCCGGCCGCCGAATTAACGGGCTGTTTAAGCCGGAATGCTACCTCTGGCGAACCATGACCCGCAAAGGGCTGGTCCGGGGAAGTAATCACCGCGAGCGGATTCTTTGAGGAGTGTGCGCCCGGGAAGGCGCACCAGGGAGACGACAGATGGCTATGGACTTATCGATGCCGGTTCTGGTGGTGGACGATTACAACACCATGATCCGCATCATTCGCAATCTTCTCAAGCAGCTCGGCTTTGAGAACATCGATGACGCCAGCGACGGTTCGGCGGCGCTCGCCAAGATGCGCGGCAAGAAATACGGCCTCATCATCTCCGACTGGAATATGGAGCCGATGACCGGCTACGACCTGCTCAAGGAAGTGCGCGGCGATCCCAATCTTGCGACCACGCCGTTCATCATGATCACGGCGGAGTCCAAGACCGAGAACGTGATCGCGGCGAAGAAGGCCGGCGTGAACAACTATATCGTCAAGCCGTTCAATGCTGCGACGCTCAAGACCAAGATCGAAGCGGTGTTCCCGGATCACGCGCCGGCGTAACCGGTCCCTGCCGTTCGGATCCCAAATGCCCGGCTTGCCGGGCATTTTGTTTTTGTGCGCCGTCTCACCACGCCAGGTCGTGGGTGATCGCGAAAGGCGGCTTCGCTTCGCCGAACAGCCGCGTGACGGTGAAGGGATCGACTTCGTGCAGGCCGGCGAAGTCGGCGGAATGAATGCCGCGGGTGACGAACAGACAGTCGATATCCATGCCGTTGGCGCCGGCAAGGTCGGTCCGCACCGAATCTCCGATCGCCAGCATGCGTCGGATCGGCGTCGCCGCGCCGCGCGCGCCGGCGGCTAGTTCGATCGCGCGCCGGTAAGCCGGCGGATGCGGCTTGCCGTAGAAGATCACGTCGCCGCCAAGTTCGCGATAAAGTTCGGCGATCGCGCCCGCGCAGTAGATCAGGCGATCGCCGCGTTCGACCACGATGTCGGGATTGGCGCAGATCATCGTGAGGTTACGTTCGCGCGCCTGCAGCAGCAGGTCGCGATAGTCTTCGGCAGTCTCGACCTCGTCGTCGACCAGACCGGTGCAGACGATGTAGTCGGCGCTCCGAAGCGGCGCCGTCTTGATATCGAGGCCATCGAGCGTCGGCCCGTCGCGCTCGGGGCCGATCTGGAACACGGTTTGTCCGGCATGCGCGGTGACATAGTTGCGGGTCAGATCGCCTGAGGAGACGATCGCGTCATAGGTGTCGTCCGCGATTTTCAACTCGCGCAGTTGCAATTGCACGGCATCCGCGGGCCGCGGCGAGTTGGTCAGCATGATCACCGTGCCGCCTCGCGCGCGAAATCTCTGCAAGGCCTCGCAGGCCTGCGGAAACGATACGACGCCATTGTGAACGACACCCCAGATGTCGCTGAGGATGACATCCACGTTGTCCGTCAGTTCGCGCAGATGTTCGACCAGTCGTGGCGATGTCATGCAGGCTCTCGGAGAATGAAAGGACCATGCGTCCGGATGGCGCGAGCGGACCGATGGCGGACCGGGCAGGTGCTCGCGCAGGTTTCATGACGGCAGATCGGAAGGCAGGTCAAGCCCGCTTTGACCCTGCCGGATGCGCGCGGCGGATCAGCTTTGCGCGACGCGGCGC
>MKUJ01000003.1:31753-186539 GCA_001897755.1 Afipia sp. 64-13 | reverse complement strand
GGGCGGACTCCGAGGGGACCGGGCGCTTCGCGGCCGGCGGCACGCTGGCGGCCGCTTGCGGTTTGGGCGCAGGAGCCGCCTTTCCGGCGGGCTTGCCGGTTGCCGTCTGCGCCGCATTTTCCGGTCGCAGCGGCCGCGGCGTCGAGAACAGGAAGCCCTGGCCGAAGCGGACTTCGTAATCGAGCAGATCGATCACCGAGCGCTCGCCCTCGATCTTCTCCGCGATCAGGTTGATGCCGAAGCGCTCCAGCAGGCTGGACAGATCGGCGGCATGGATGTCGACCGCCGAGACCTGTTCCTGTCCGAGTAGCAGGCTTGCCGGCACCTTGATATAGCGCACGCCGCGATCGGCGAGCGCGCGGCCGTCGATCCGCAGATCGGTGACATTGTCGACCGAGAAGGAATAGCCGAGCCGCGCCAGCGTCGCCAGATTCTCGCTCTCGACCGGTCCGAGGCCGCGCAGGGCCTCGTGCCTGAACTCGAACACCAGGGCATGCGCCAGCGAGCGATTGGTCTCGAGAAAATCGAGGCATTGCGCGAACACGTCGCGATTGCCCAGCGTCATCGCCGACACGTTGCAGAACATGCCGACGTCCTGGCTGCGCAGGTGCAGCCGCCGCAGCACCTGGACGCAGCGGAACATCACCATGTAATCGATCTGTCCGATCAGGCCGGTGGATTCGGCAGTGGCGAGGAAATCGGTGGCGCTCAGCACCTGGTCGTCGTCGTCGCGCAACCGGCTGACCGTTTCATAGAAACGCACCTTGCGCTGGGGCAGGCTGACGATCGGCTGCAGATAAAGATCGATGCGGTTTGCCGCGATGGCGTTTCGGATCGTCGCGGCGCTGACGGCCGGCCGCTCGGGCGCTGCCGGCACGGCCGCGATCTGTTCGCGCGGCGCAGGCACCGATGCGGGCGGGGCATGGTCGGCGACGGGGTGAGGAGGCGCCGCGGCGATTGGCGCGAGGGGCGCCGGCGCAACCGCTGGCGGCAGGACGGGCGTGGCTGGCCTGGTGGCGGCAAGGCGGGCGGCCGCGCTCAAGAGTTCGTCGTGCGCCGCGACCGAGTCGGCCAACTGTTGGACCAGTGAGCCCAACTCGTCGATCTCGCTCATCACCGAGTAAATGTGGTCATGCTGGTCGCGGCTGTCGCTGGCGGCAAGGCGCGCCTCGATGGTGCCGATGCGCCGGCCAAACTCGGTAACCTGGCGGGCGAGGTTGGTGGTGCCCTGCGACAGGTCGCTGATCTGGTCGCGGACGTCGGAGCGGTCGCGCAGCCGCAGCGAGACGGCATTGTAGAGGATCAGAAGGGTCAGCGCGGTCAGCGCCACGAGTCCGGACTCGGACACGCTGAGACCGGCCACCGAATACAAAATCAGTCCGAGCGAGGCAGTGATCAGCACCATGCAGATGGCGATGAAAATCGTCGATATGCGAATCATGCAGTGCAGCCCAGCCCCCGAGGGATTCGAGTCTAGCACCAAGATTGATTCGCAGCGAAATTGTTGATTCGTGACGCTGGTGCGCGGCCGTTTTGCCCGGTTGTGAGCCGAGTGCGGCGCGCCTGACGGTGGCGGATGACCGCTGCAGTCCGCCCGTCAGGGTTTTGGGGAGCGTCAGGTTACCGCGCGGATCACCCGGCTACCGCACGGATCACCCGGGCGACCTTGTCCATGATCTCGCCGATCTGGGCCTCGCTGACGATCAAAGGCGGCGTCAGCGCCAGCGTGTCGCCGGCGACCCGCACCATCAGGTCATGGTCGTTGAAGGCGCAGGCGAGCGCCTCGTAGCCGCGCTGGCCCGGCGCATTGTTCTTCGGCGCAAGGTCGATGCCGGCGGTAATACCAACGGTGCGGATATCGACCACGTTCGGCTCCTTGCGCAATTCCATCACCGCATCGGCGAATATCGGCTCCAGCGCGCGGGCGCGCTCGAACAGACCTTCCTCGCGGTAGAGGTCGAGTGTGGCAAGGCCGGCCGCGCAAGCCAGCGGATGCGCCGAATAGGTGTAACCATGGAACAGCTCGACCGCGTGCTCCGGACCCTTCATGAAGGCGTCGTGGATGTCGCCGCGAATCAGCACGCCGCCCATCGGCACCGCGCCGTTGGTCACGCCCTTAGCGAAGGTAATCATGTCCGGCACCACACCGTAACGCTCGGCGGCGAAGGGATAGCAGAGGCGGCCAAAGCCGGTGATGACCTCGTCGAAAATCAGCAGGATGCCGTATTTATCGCAGATCGCGCGCAGCTTCTGCAGATAGCCCTTCGGCGCCACCAGCACGCCGGTCGAGCCGGCCATCGGCTCGACGATCACGGCGGCGATGGTGGAGGCGTCGTGGAGGCCGACGATGCGCTCCAGTTCGTCGGCGAGGTGCGCGCCCCATTCCGGGTCGCCTTTGCTGAACGCCTGCTTCTCGCGGTTGTAGGTGGTGGGCAGGTGATCGACGCCAGTCAGCAGCGAGCCGAACAGCTTGCGGTTGTTGACCATGCCGCCGACCGAGATGCCGCCGAAGCCGACGCCGTGATAGCCGCGCTCGCGGCCGATCAGGCGGGTGCGCGAGGCTTCGCCGCGCGTTGCATGATAGGCGATCGCGACCTTCAGCGCAGTATCCGCCGCCTCCGAGCCGGAATTGCAGAAGAACACGTTGTCGAGGCCTTTCGGCGCCAGCGCCGCGAGGCGGCTGGCGAGCTCGAAGGCCTGCGGATGGCCGAACTGGAACGGCGGCGCATAGTCGAGCGTCGCGGCCTGCCTGGCGATCGCCTCGTTGATCGGGGTGCGGCAATGGCCGGCGTTGGAGCACCACATGCCGGCGGCCGCGTCGATGACCTTGCGCCCGTCGGTGGTGAAGTAGTGCATGTCCTTGGCGCCGGCCAGCATGCGCGGCGCGCGCTTGAAGGCGCGATTGGCCGTGAACGGCATCCAATAGGCCGCCAGATCGTTCGGAGTGGTGACTGCGGAGCGGGGCTGCTGAATGTTCAAGGCGTGTCCTTCCTACGCAAAAGATCTCAATTTAGGGCGAACCTATCACCTTCGTACCACCGTTCGAAACACGAAGCGCTGCAAGGCTCCGTTACGGGAAATCGCGGACGATCTCGGCAATGATATACTACCTATAGTGATATTTCGATTTATCTGCCCTTAAAGGTTGTGTGTCCAGATAGGTCGCATGAACCGTCTGCTGCAAATCGTCCGAACCTTCCAGCGCGCCCGGAGCGGAACTTCGGCGGTGGAGTTCGCGCTGATCCTGCCGGTGCTGCTGATGCTGGTGTTCGGCATCGTGGTGTTCGGCTCCTATCTCGCGGTGGTGCATGGCGTGCAGCAGCTTGCGGCGGAGGCCGCGCGTTCGTCGGTGGCGGGTCTCAGCGAGGCGGAACGCGCCTCGCTCGCCAGCGGCTATGTCACCGCCAACGCTGCGTCCTATCCGCTGATCGCGCCGAACCATCTCACGGTCAATGCCGCAACGTCGCAATCGGACGCCAAGGTGTTTGTCGTGACCGTCAATTACGACGCCTCCGACATGTTCATCTATTCGCTGCCGTCATTCGTTCCGGCGCCGCCGCGCTCCATCGTGCGCGCCGCGGCGATCCCACGCGGAGGATACTGATATGCGCAAGCCGGACGGCAACAGCGGGTTCGGTCGCAATTGTCTACGTCGCTTCATGTCCGATCGGAGCGGCAATGTCGCGCTGCTCACGGCCGGCTGCTTCCTGATGCTGATCGGCTTCGCCGCGTTCGGCGTCGATGTCGGAACCATTTTCGCCGATCGGCGCAAGGCCCAGAGCGTTGCGGATCTCGCGGCCCTCGTCGCGGCCAGCGATCTTGGCAACGCCACCCCCGCTGCTGCGGCCACCGTGTCCAGGAACAACCTTCCTCCGAACTCGCTCGTGGCTGTCGAGCTCGGCGCCTACAAGGCGGATGCATCGGTGTCGCCGCAGCAGCGGTTTACCCCGGCGGCTGTTCCCGCCAATGCGGTGCGGGTGAAACTCAAAACCCAGACGCCGCTGTTCTTCGGCAAGGTGCTGACCGGTGCGACCCATTTCGACATCGGCACCACCGCGATCGCCGCCACCACGCAACTTGCCACCTTCGCTATCGGCTCGCGTCTCGCCTCGTTGAATGGCGGTCTGCTCAACGCACTGCTCGGCGGCATGCTGGGCACCTCGCTGTCGCTGTCGGCGATGGATTATCAGGCGCTGGCCGACGTCAGGATCAACCTGTTCGACTTTCTCTCGGCGCTGGCGACGCGGGTCAATCTGACCGCCGCCAACTATGACACGTTGCTCAATTCGAACCTTAAGATCACCGATGTGGTGGCGGCGCTGCAGTCCAGCGCGACCGGTGGCGGCGCGGCGGCGCTGGCCACGATCTCCTCGTCGCTGGCCGGAGTATCGACCAGCATCCTGCTGCGCTCGCTGATCGATGCCGGCCCGTATGGTGGCCTGACCGCGGGACAGATGCCGAAGGCGGCGGTGAACGTCGCCGCGCTCGACATTCTGTCCGCCGTCGCCCAGCTTGCCAATGGCGGGCACCAGATCGCGACCGGCGTCAATCTGGGTCTGCCGGGCATCGCGGCGGTGTCGCTGCAGGCAAGCGTCGGGGAACGGCCGGTCGGCACCAGCTGGATCACCGTCGGCGCCAGGGGCGCCAGCGTGCACACCGCGCAGACCCGCGTGCTGCTCAACATCCAGCTTGTCGGCAGCGGACAGGTGTCCGTCGTCAATCTGCCGGTCTATATCGAAGTGGCCTCCGGCACCGCCACCCTCGACGCCGTAAGCTGCGGCTATCCCGAGCTCGCGACCTCCTCGGTCACGCTCGGCGTGTCGCCCGGCATTATCGATGCGTGGATCGGCAAGGTGAGCGCGGCGGAGCTGACGAACTTTTCCACCAAGCCCAACCCGCCGGCGGCGAAGCTGGTCGATCTCGGCGTGATCCAGGTCACCGGCCGCGCCCATGCGACAATAGCGAATTCGGCACCGACCCCGGTCAGGTTCAGCTATGCCGACATTCAGGCGCAGACCAAGAAGACGGTGAACACCACCTCCTTCACCTCGTCGCTGACCACGAGCCTGCTTGGCGACCTTGTGCTCGGCGTACAGCTCGGGCCGCTCGGCCTGCCGATTCCCGGGATCGCGCCGCTGGTCGTCGGCATCATCGGCGGCGCCACCGGCTCGATCGATACCCTGCTCGCGACCGTGTTGCAGACGCTCGGCGTCGGGCTTGGGCAGGCGGACGTCTGGGTGGCCGGCATCCGCTGCGACGGCGCCGTGCTGGTGAACTGAGCTTGCAAATTGAGCGTCATGGCCGGGCCTGACCCGGCCCTCCATTCCCTCTTTCACGCGGCCGGATGGATACGCGGGTCAAGCCCGCGTATGACGGTCGGTGTTTGGCTTGCTAGCCCTTGTCCCGGCTGATACTTCCGCTTTGGCAAATATCCCGCTTTGGCCAATATTCGCGTTTTGGCAATCATTGACAAATGGCAGGTGACTGCCAGTTCCAGGCACGCATGTCCGACAAAAAACTCAAAAAACCGCAGAAACTCAAAGCCCGCCTGCCGCGTGGTCTCGTCGACCGCACGCCGTCCGAGATCGCCGCGACGCGCGCGATGGTCGAGACGATCCGTGCTGTCTACGAGCGCTACGGTTTCGAGCCGGTCGAGACGCCGGCGATGGAATACACCGACGCGCTCGGCAAATTCCTGCCCGATCAGGATCGGCCGAACGAGGGCGTGTTCTCGTTCCAGGACGATGACGAGCAGTGGATCTCGCTGCGCTACGATCTCACCGCGCCGCTGGCGCGCTATGTCGCCGAGAATTTCGACACGTTGCCCAAGCCCTATCGCAGCTATCGCAACGGCTATGTCTATCGCAACGAGAAGCCGGGCCCGGGCCGCTTTCGCCAGTTTATGCAGTTCGATGCCGACACGGTCGGCAGCGCCTCACCCGCCGCGGACGCAGAGATGTGCATGATGGCCGCCGACACCATGGAAGCGCTCGGCATTCCGCGCGGCTCCTATGTGGTGAAGGTCAACAACCGCAAGGTGCTTGATGGTGTGATGGAGAGCATCGGACTTGGCGGCGAGGAAAATGCAGGGCGGCGTCTCACCGTGCTGCGCGCGATCGACAAGCTGGATAAGTTTTCGATCTCCGAGGTTCGTAAGCTGCTCGGAACGGGGCGCTGGGATGGTGGTGAAGAGGGGAAGGGTGACTTCACAAAGGGGGCAGAACTAGCTGCCGATCAGATCGAGGTTATAACTAAATTTAGTGTAGAGTATGAGGGAGGTTCTTTCCTCTCACAGCTTCCTTCGACCATGTCAGGCCTCGTAGAATCGGGCTTGAGATTGTTTGATGAAGGAAAGTGGGAGTTGTTGACAATTGAAAGCTTGTGCAGGGCTGCTGGATATGACGAACAACGCATCAAGCTAGATAATTCCGTCGTCCGCGGTCTCGAATATTACACCGGCCCGGTCTACGAAGTTGAGCTCTTGCTTGAAACGAAAGACGAGAAGGGCCGCCCGGTGCGGTTTGGCTCGGTCGGCGGCGGTGGGCGCTATGACGGTCTTGTGTCGCGCTTCCGCGGTGAGCCGGTGCCGGCGACGGGCTTTTCGATCGGCGTGTCGCGTTTGCAGGCGGCGCTGACGCTGCTCGGCAAGATCGACACCACACCGGAGTTCGGTCCGGTGGTGGTGCTGGTGATGGACCGCAACGAGATCGCGCAATATCAGAAATTCGTCGCGACGCTGCGCAATGCCGGCATCCGCGCCGAGCTTTATCTCGGCAATCCGAAGAACAATCTCGGCGTGCAGTTCAAATATGCCGACCGCCGTAATTCGCCCTGCGTGGTCATTCAGGGCGGCGACGAGAAGGCGCGCGGCGAGGTGCAGATCAAGGATCTGATCGAAGGCGCGAAAGCGGCCGAAGGCATCGCCTCGCATGAGGAATGGCGGTCCGCGCGCGCGGCGCAGTTCTCCTGCAAGGAAAGCGAGCTGGTCGAGAAGGTGCGCGAGGTACTGGCGCGCCACGACGTGCGCTGGGCATAAGCGCGGGGCTTTTAGGTCTCAGTGAGAGGCGCTGCCTTAGTAGGCGGCGCGCAGCGGCCGGGACGCGCTGCCGGGCGGCACCCAGACGCAGGCGAAAGAAATGTAGCCGCCATATTGCGCGTCGACGCCGGTGAGCTTCACGACCTTGTCGTAGCGCGCGCAATGATCGACGGCCATCGCCTTGATGTCCGCGCCCTGCTGATACAGCGAATAGGCGATGATGCCGCCGGTGTCGTTGCCCTTGAACGGTGGAACCCAGTCGGCCTGCGCAGGCGCCGCGGCCGCAAGGCCGATCAGGGCGAGGCCGGACATCGCAAACATCGCCCGTGGCGCGAATCGCATCGTCATCTCCATTCCGTTTGCCGCACTTTACCGGGGCGGGCGCGGCATGGAAAGAACGGCCGGGAAAGTGAGTGGAGGTTGCCGCTGGGGTGTTGCCGCGCTGCACTTGACCCCGCAGGGGGTTCGCGGCACGTTCCCGCAGGATCGATCAGCGGCGGATTCTCATGCGCAACATTTCAGCCTTCTTTCGGAAATCCGCGCTCGGTGTGGCGCTTGGCGCCGTGCTCGGGCTGCTGGCGCTGGGCGATGCCGCCCGTGCCGCCAATCCGCTGGAAATGAATTTCTGGCTCTCCGGCCCGCGCTACGACGGCCAGATGGGGCAGTGCGAGCAGGCGCTCTACGCGATCTCATCGCAATTCGCCGAAAAGGAAAGCACCTACTGGAACTCGCGGCTGGAAATCACCGGCTTCGCCGACGTGCGCGAAGTCGCCTTCCGTCCCTGGGAGAAACCGGCCAGCGCCTATAACAGCATTCCGCGCCGCTTCTGCAGCGCCAGCGCGATGCTGAACGACGGCCACGTCCGCAAGGTGCATTATTCGATCATCGAGGACGGCGGCTTCGCCGGTTACAACTCCGGCGTCGAGTGGTGCATGGTCGGGCTCGACCGCAACTGGGCCTATAATCCGGCCTGCCGGTCCGCCAAGCCCTGAGCCGGGCTGTCGCCGGACCGATGATATCTTCAAATCTGTTCTTGTAATGTTCTTTCGGTCTCGCTAGGGTCGGCCGGGAGGAACTGGGGGCGTGCCGATGACCGGATTTGCTTGGGTTCTTGCGCCGCGACGTCTTGCGGTCCTGCTCGCGGCCGGGCTGGCGCTGGCCATCGGAACGGGGCGGGCCTTGGCCCAGGACCATCGCCAGAACGCGCCCGGCGAATTCGATTTCTACGTACTGTCGTTGTCGTGGTCGCCTTCGTTCTGCGCGGCGGCAAGCGAGCGCGGCAACACCGGCCGCGGCGTCCGCACCCAATGCGGCGGGCGGCCTTATTCCTTCGTGGTGCACGGGCTGTGGCCGCAATATGAGCGCGGCTTTCCGAATTACTGCCAGCGGCCGGCGCCGCGGCTTGATCGCAACGTCATGACCTCGATGCTCGATCTGATGCCGGCTCCGGGCCTGATCTACAACGAGTGGGACAAGCACGGCACCTGCTCGGGGCTTGGCGGCCGCGGCTATTTCGAGACCATCCGCAAGGCCCGCGCGGCGGTGAAGATTCCGTCCGAATACCTCGATCTTGCGACCCCGCTCACCGTGACGCCCGGCGCGGTGGAGGAGGCTTTCATCAAGGCCAATCCGGGACTCTCGGCGTCCGCCATCGCGGTGACCTGCGACAGCAGGCGGCTCGGCGAGGTGCGGATCTGCATGAGCAAGGATCTGCAATTCCGCGCCTGCGAGGAAATCGATCGCCGCGCCTGCCGCCGCAAGGATGTGGTGATGCCGCCGGTGCGCGGCGGTTGAGTCGTGATGGACCGGCGCGTTACTTTCTGCGCGCGATGTCGTAACCCTGCACGATGAATTATCGCCACGCCTTCCATGCCGGCAACTTCGCCGATGTCGTCAAGCATCTCGTGCTGACGCGAATCCTGCTTTATTTGCAAGGCAAGGAATCGGCATTTCGGGTGATCGACACCCACGCCGGCGCGGGTCTCTACGATCTCACCGGCGCGGAGGCGCAGCGTGGCGGCGAATGGCGCACCGGCATCGCACGGGTGATGCAGGCGCGGTTCAGCCCGGCGGCCGAGCCGCTGGTGCGGCCTTATCTCGATATCGTCCGCGCCTTCAACCCACAGCGTGAATTGACCGCCTATCCAGGATCGCCGCTGATCGTGCGGGCGATGCTGCGGCCGCAGGACCGGCTCACCGCCTGCGAGCTGGAGGCGGGCGCGCGCAAACAACTGATCGCGAATCTGCACCGCGATCCGCAGGCCCGCGTGGTCGATCTGGATGGCTGGATGGCGCTGCCGGCCTTCGTGCCGCCGAATGAGCGGCGCGGACTCGTGCTGATCGATCCGCCCTTCGAGAACGCCGACGAGTTCGCGATTCTCGCGCGGGGCTTCACCGCGGCTTTCGCCAAATGGCCGCAAGGCATCTATCTGCTGTGGTATCCGGCCAAATCCCGCAGGGCCTGCGACGATCTGGCGAGGCATGTCGCGGGTGCGGTGCAATCGGCGCAACCCGGCGAGGATCGCTGCCTGCGGATCGAGTTCAGCGTCGCGCCGCAGCCCGCTCAGTCGGGGCTGATGTCGGCGGGGCTGCTGGTGGTCAATCCGCCCTGGACGCTGGCGTCGGATCTCAAGACCATTCTGCCCGAGCTTGAGAAGCCGCTCGGACTGGGCGGCGCCGGCCGCTATCGCCTCGAGGTCTGCCGGCCCTAGCCGGCCAGCTCGGCCGGGGCTGTCATACGCCTAGTCAACGCGCCGCCAACAGGATTATGCTCCCAACGGGGACAATCGCCGGAGGGCAGGCGTGCCTTTCGTCGATGGAGCAAGACGGAGAGGGTTTCCCGATGCCGATGAGCGGGACGGTGAAGTTCTTTAATGCCGAGCGAGGTTACGGTTTCATCAAGCCGGACGATGGCGGGCGCGATGTCTTCGTTCACATCACGGCGGTCGAACGGGCGGGATTGAAAAATCTGGTCGAGGGCCAGCACATCACGTTCGAGGTCGAGCCTGACAAAAAGGGCAAGGGCCCGAAGGCCGTCGATCTCGTCGTCACATCCTGATCATTTCGCGGCAGGCTCAAAACAAAATCCCGGACCGTGAGGTCCGGGATTTGGTGGAAGCATTCTGGTGCCGGACGTTTGCCGACGATCAGAAGTGATAGTTCACGCCGAGGCGCACCACGCCGAAGTGATAGCCATGCGGCAGGCCGTCGAGCGTGAAGTCGCGCTGCGACAGATCGACGTAAAGGTATTCCGCCTTCGCCGACCAGTTTCGGGTGAGCGCGAATTCCGCGCCGAGGCCGACGGTCCAGCCCATGCCGGTGCGGCTTTCGCTGAGAGCGAAATTCTGACCCTTGAGCTCGCCGAAGGCGAGACCGCCGGTTCCGTAGAACAGCACGTTGTTGAAGGCGTAACCGACACGGCCGCGCAGCGTGCCGTACCAAGGATTGGAGAACTTCCACGGCGCGAAGGTGTCGTCGGCGCCGCTGGCCTGCAGGTCGCCCTCGAGGCCGAACACCCACGGGCTGCCCTGCTGCCAGTTGTAACCGGCCTGCACGCCGCCGCTCACCCCGCTCGGCTTGGTCAGACTGTTTGAAACGGTGCCCCAGCCATAGCCGAGGTTGCCGCCGAGATAGGGACCGGCCCAGCTATACATGTTCAGCGGCTGATTGACGGTGTAGGGGGCGGGCTGGCGGCCATATTGCAGATCCGCGCCTTGTGCCGAGGTCGCACCGCACGCTGCGGCGAGCACCATCACTGCGGCAGCTTTTCTGATCATTCGAACTCTCCCAATCACGCATAAAACTCGGTTCGACGGTCCTTCACGCTGGTGCGCAGCGTGTGCGGCAACACCGTATGGTTACGGAATTCCGCTTTTTTCATGAAAGATTTATCGAGAATTTTACGTTAAACAGTCGTTAAGGCGGCTTGACTGCGATGGATCGTTGTTAAGAGAAAGTTACCAGGCCGCTGGCCGCCACGGCGTGGAATGCCTAGCTGATTGATCATGGACACGGATGATTTCGAGACCCCGCGGCCGGCTGCGCCGCCGGTGCCGGATGCCTCGCCGGCAAAGACGACATCCGCGCCGTCCCGCGCCAGCGCGCAGGATGTGCCGCCGCAGGATCTCGATCTCGCCAATACCGATCCGGAGGAGGATGAGGACCGCCTGCCGGAGATGACCGAAGACGACGCCGGAGCCGTCGGAGAGGGCGGGCTCGCGACGGGGCGCGCCGCGATCGAGCGGGCGGTGAAGCTGGCGCCGACTTCGCCTGGCGTCTATCGCATGCTCAACGCCGCGAGCGACGTGCTCTATGTCGGCAAGGCGAAGAGCGTGAAGAAGCGCCTTGCGTCGTATACGCGCCCGACCGGCCATCCCGCGCGCATCGCCCGCATGATCGCCGGAACCGTCAGCGTCGAGATCATCTCGACCGCGACCGAGACCGAGGCGCTGCTGCTCGAGGCCAACCTCATCAAGCAATTGCGGCCGCGCTTCAACGTGCTGCTGCGCGACGACAAGTCGTTTCCCTACATTCTGATCACCGGCGATCACTGGGCGCCGCAAATCCTCAAGCATCGCGGCGCGCAGACGCGGCCGGGGCGCTATTACGGACCGTTCGCCTCGGTCGGCGCGGTCAACCGCACCATCACCGCTTTGCAGCGCGCGTTTCTGGTGCGCTCCTGCACCGATTCGTTCTTCGAGGGACGCACCCGGCCTTGCCTGCTGTATCAGATCAAGCGCTGCTCGGGCCCGTGCACCGGCGAGATCGATTTTCCCGGCTATACCGAGCTTGTGCGCGAGGCGCATGAATTCCTCTCGGGGCGCAGCCGCGTCGTGAAACAGCGCATGGCCGAGGAGATGGAGAAGGCCTCGGCCGAACTCGCCTTCGAGCGGGCGGCGCTTTATCGCGACCGTCTCGCCGCGCTGTCGGCGATCCAGTCGCAGCAGGGCATCAATCCGCGCACGGTGGAGGAGGCCGACGTGTTCGCCATCCATCAGGAGGGCGGCTATTCCTGCGTCGAGGTGTTCTTCTTCCGCACCGGTCAGAACTGGGGCAATCGCGCGTATTTCCCGCGCGCCGACAAATCGCTCGCCGCGCCCGAGGTGCTAGGATCGTTCCTGTCGCAATTCTACGACGACAAGCCGCCGCCGCGGCTGGTGCTGCTCTCGCACGGGATCGAGGAGCAGGGTCTGCTGGCGGATGCGCTTTGCGTCAAGGCCGGGCACAAGGTCGAGGTCAACGCGCCGCAACGGGGCGAGAAGAAGGAACTGGTCGCGCATGCGCTGACCAACGCCCGCGAGGCGCTCGGCCGCAAGCTTGCCGACACCGCGACGCAGAAGCGTCTGCTCGAAGGGCTGAAGACTGCGCTCGACCTGCCGAACGTGCCGCGCCGTATCGAAATCTACGACAACAGCCACATCCAGGGCACCAACGCGGTCGGCGCGATGGTGGTCGCCGGTCCCGACGGCTTTGCGAAGAACCAGTATCGCAAGTTCAATATCCGGTCCGAAAACCTGACGCCGGGCGACGACTACGGCATGATGCGCGAGGTGCTGCAGCGCCGGTTCAAGCGCCTTCTGGCCGAGGCGGCCGATGCGGGCGCGCCGCAGCGGAAGGATGACGATGTGCCGCAATGGCCCGATCTCGTCATTATTGACGGCGGCCTGGGACAGCTCAATGCGGTGCGCGAAATTTTCGCCGAACTTGGCGTGCGCGATGTGTCGCTGGTTTCGGTCGCCAAGGGGCCGGATCGCGACGCCGGCCGCGAGACGCTGTTCCTGCCGGACCGGCCGTCGCTGAAGCTCGAGCCGCGCGATCCGGTGCTGTATTTCATCCAGCGCCTGCGCGACGAGGCTCACAGATTCGTCATCGGCTCGCACCGCAAGCTGCGTAAAAAGGATCTCCGCGAGGCTGGGTTGCAGGAAATCCCTGGGATCGGACCGACACGCAAGCGCGCGCTGCTGCATCATTTCGGTACCCTGAAGGAGATCGAACGGGCCTCGCTGGCCGATCTCGGCAAGGTTCCGGGCGTGAGTGCGGAAAGTGCGCGCCGGATATTCGACTTTTTTCATCCGAATCGCGGTTGAAAAATCGTTTCCGGATGCCGATCCTGTTTGCTGTCTAAAATGCCGCGTCCGGGCTGTTGACCTTGGCGTCGCGGCAGTATTGGTATCAGGCCATGTCCACCGTCACGACCCGAAAATCGGCCAAGCACTCGCTGGCGCTGCCCAATATCCTGACCTACTCGCGGATTGTCGCCGTGCCGATCGTGGTCGGCTGCATGTATGCCCAGTCGATCGGCGGCGGTCCGCTGTGGCTGCGCTGGGTGGCGCTGGCGCTGTTCATCGCGGCGGGTGTGACCGATTTTCTCGACGGCTATTATGCCCGGATGTGGGATCAGCAATCCGCGTTCGGCCGCATGCTCGACCCGATCGCGGACAAGCTGCTGGTCGCCTCGTGCCTCCTGATGCTGGCGGCGGACGAGACCATCCGCGGCTGGTCGCTGTGGGCCGCGATCGTGATCCTGTGTCGCGAGATCCTGGTGTCCGGCTTGCGCGAATATCTCGCCGCCTTGCATGTCCGCGTGCCGGTGTCGCAACTCGCCAAATGGAAGACCACGGTGCAACTGGTGGCGATCGGCTTTCTGATCGCGGGCGAGGCCGGCGAAGTCATTTTGCCGCAGACCATCCTGATCGGCATCGTCCTGTTGTGGATTTCCGCGCTGCTCACCCTATACACCGGATGGGACTACTTCCGCGCCGGCGTTCACCATCTGGCGGAGGAGGAGTGATGAAAGTGCTTTATTTCGCCTGGGTGCGTGAGCGCGTCGGCAAGACCGAGGAAGTCATCGACCCGCCGCCCGGCATCGCCACCGTGGCCGACCTGATGCAATGGCTGATCGGGCGCGGCGAGGAATATGCGCATGCCTTCGCGGCGCCGCAGGCGATCCGCGCCGCGGTCGATCACGCTCACGTCAAGCATGACGCGCGGATCGCGGGCGCGCGGGAGATCGCTTTCTTTCCGCCGATGACCGGCGGCTGACCGTGCCCATCCCCGTCACCATCCGGATCCAGAGCGGCGACTTCGATGTCGCGCGCGAGACCGCGGCCCTTGTCACGGGACGTCACGACATCGGCGCGGTGGTGTCCTTCATCGGCATCTGCCGCCGCGGCGAGGGCGAGGCGACGATTTCCGAAATGACGCTCGAGCATTATCCGGGCATGGCGGAAGAGGAGATCGGCCGCCATGTCGATGAGGCCAAGGCGCGCTGGCCGCTCGACGGCGTCACGGTGATCCACCGTTTTGGCCGCGTCGTGCCGGGCGACAATATCGTGCTGGTGCTCACGGCCTCGGCGCATCGGGAGGCGGCGTTTGCGGCGGCGGAATTCCTGATGGACTATCTGAAAACCAACGCCCCGTTCTGGAAATCGGAGAAACGCATCGCCGGCGAAGACGAGCGCGTCTGGGTCGATGCCCGCGATCAGGACGATGCGGCGGCGGCACGCTGGAAGACGTAATGGCAAAACGAGCGAAAAAAGCGACAAAGACCCCGGCTCCCCGCAAACGCACGGTGCTCAAGACTCCGAAGGTCCGGCCCGGCGAATTGTGCACGCTGCTGGATTTCGTACGCTATGCGCTCAGCCGTTTTGCCGAGGGCAGGCTGGTGTTCGCGCATGGCACCACCGATCCGATGGCCGAGGCCGCGTTTCTGGTGTGCGAAGCGCTGCATCTGCATCCCGATCAGCTCGAGACGTTCGCCCATGCCCGCGTCACCCATGCGGAAGGCGCGAAGATTCTCGATCTGATCACGCGGCGTGTCACCACCCGGCAGCCGGCGGCGTATCTGACGGGCAAGATCTACATGCGCGGTTTGCCGTTTTATGTCGACAGGCGGGTGATCGTCCCGCGTTCGTTCATCGGCGAGATTCTGGACTCGCATTTCAGCGGTGCCGACGATGGGGACATGACTGCGCTGATCGATGATCCAGGCGCGGTGACGCGCGTGCTCGATCTGTGCACCGGCTCCGGATGCCTCGCGATTCTCGCCAGTCAGACATTCGGCAATGCGCAGGTCGATGCGGTGGATGTCTCGAAGGATGCGCTCGCCGTGGCCGCGATCAATCTCGCCGAATACGGTCTTGAGGACCGCATCGCCCTGCATCGGGGCGACCTCTTCGCGCCGCTTGGCGAGACGCGCTATGACATCATCATCTCCAACCCGCCCTATGTCGATGCGCAGGGCATGGCGAATCTGCCTGCCGAGTGCCGCCACGAGCCGAAGCTGGCGTTCGATGGCGGCGAGGACGGCATCGATGTGGTGCGGCGGATCATCGACGACGCCAGGCGTCATCTGGCGCCGGGCGGCGGCCTGCTTTGCGAGATCGGCCGCTGTCGCGACGCACTGGAAGCCGCCTATCCCGATCTGCCGTTCCTGTGGCTCGACACCGAAGATTCCGAAGGTGAGGTGTTCTGGATCGGCGCCGGCGACCTTCGCTAGCTGATTTTTGTTTCCGCCGATATGGGCGGCGTGACCATCAAAAAGCCTTTCCAGAATGATGCATGCGTGGGCCGCGATGCCGCCTACGGCATGCGCGCTTCAACATTTCCGCAAGAAGACCGTTTCGATGCTGTTCAACCCCCACCAGAGTGCGTCTGCGCGCGCCGCCTGGCTCGATGAATTCCGGGCCATGCTGACGCTCGGCTGGCCACTGGTGTTGACCAATCTCGCGCAGATCGCATTGACCACGACCGACGTCATCGTGGTCGGACGGCTGGGACCGACGGCGCTTGCCGCCGGCACGCTCGGCGTCAATCTGTATTTTGCCATCCTGCTGTCCGGCATCGGCGTGGTCACTGCAACCTCGCCGATGATGGCGAGTGCGTTCGGCCGCAAGCTGCGCATGGTGCACGACGTGCGGCGCACCTTCCGGCAGGGCCTGTGGACCGCGCTGCTCATCGCGGTACCGAGCTGGATCGCGCTGTGGCATGCCGAGGCGATCCTGATCCTGTTCGATCAGGATCCCCAGCTTGCGGCGGAGGCCGCGGTGTTCGTCCACTATTTGCAATGGGGATTGTTTCCCGCGCTCGGCTACATCGCGTTGCGCTCTTTCGTCGCCGCGCTGGAGCGGCCATTGTGGGCGCTGCTGGTGACGGGCGTCGCGATCCTGTTCAACGTTCTCGCCAACTGGGCGCTGGTGTTCGGCCATCTCGGCCTGCCGGCGCTCGGCCTGCGCGGCTCGGGCCTCGCGACCACGCTGTCGAACATCTTCCTGTTCGTCGGCCTGGCGCTGGTGGTGAACTTCGGACGCAAGTTCCGGCGCTATCATCTGTTCGGCCATTGGTGGCGGGCGGACTGGCCGCGTCTTGTCACCCTGTGGCGGATCGGGTTGCCGATTGGCGCCGCGCTGGCGTTCGAGATCACGGTGTTCAACGCCGCGGTGTTCCTGATGGGCCAGTTCGGCACAGTGGCGATTGCGGCCCACGCGATCGCCATCCAGATCGCCTCGGCGTCGTTCATGGTGCCGATGGGCCTTGCGCAGGCGGCGACCGTGCGGGTCGGGCGGGCCTATGGCGCGCGCGATACGGACGGCATCACCCGCGCCGGGTGGACCGCCTTTGCGCTGGCCATCGCCTTCATGGCGGCCATGAGCGTGCTGATGATCGCCGCGCCGCGTTTGTTGATCAGCGCTTTCGTCGATGTCGGCGATCCGGTCAATGCGCCGGTGATCGAGCTTGCGATTTCGTTCCTCGTCTGCGCGGCAGTGTTCCAGATCGCCGATGGCGCGCAGGTGGTCGGCGCCGGCATGTTGCGCGGCCTGCAGGACACCCGCGTGCCGATGATCTATGCGGGGCTCGGCTATTGGGGTTTCGGCATGTCGCTCAGCCTGTTGTTTGCGTTCCGGCTCGGCTACGGCGGCATCGGCATCTGGATCGGCCTCGCATCCGGCCTCGTTGCGGTGGCCTGCGTGATGATGCTGCGCTGGACGCGGCGAGCGCGGCTCGGCCTCGTCCCTGCGCGGTGAGTGCAAACACAAACGCCGCAGCGGAGGCTGCGGCGTTTTTTATCGTTCAAACCGGCTTGCCCGGATTCTACACGCCTCACAGGACCTTTCTGATCCAATTGTGAGGATCGGGTGCGCGGCCGTACTGGATGTCGACCAGTTGCTTGCGCAGCCCGGTCGCGACCGGACCCGCCACTCCGCCGCTGATGAGAAAATCACCGCTCGCCGAGCACACCTTGCCGATCGGTGAAATCACGGCCGCCGTGCCGCAGGCGAACGCCTCTTTCAGCCTGCCGCTGGCGGCATCGGCGCGCCATTGCTCGATGGAATAGGCCTCTTCACGCACCTGCGCGCCGGATTCCCTGGCGAGCTTGATGATCGAGTCGCGGGTGATGCCCGGCAGGATGGTGCCGAGCGGCGGCGTCAGCAGCGAGCCGTCGTCGAACGCGAAGAAGATGTTCATGCCGCCGAGCTCCTCGACATAGCGGCGTTCGAGAGCATCCAGGAACACGACCTGATCGCAGCCATGCTCGATGGCCTCGGCCTGTGCGCGCAGGCTCGCGGCATAGTTGCCGCCGCATTTGACTGCGCCGGTGCCGCCAATAGCGGCGCGGGTATAATTCTCCGACACCCAGATCGACACCGGCGCGGGGCCGCCCTTGAAATAGGAGCCGACCGGCGAGGCGATGACGGCGAAGATGTATTCCGCGGACGGCTTGACGCCGAGGAACACTTCGTTCGCGATCATGAAGGGGCGCAAATACAGGCTGCCTTCGCCGCCGGGAATCCAGTCGCGGTCGATGCGAACGAGCTGTTCGACAGCCTCGATGAAGATGTGTTCCGGCAGCGGCGCCATCGCCATGCGGTCCGCCGAATTCCAGAACCGCTTGGCGTTGGCGTCGGGACGGAACAGGTTCACGCCGCCGTCGTCCCGGTTGTAGGCCTTGAGGCCTTCAAAGATTTCCTGCGCGTAGTGCAGAACCGCCGTGGCCGGATCGAGCGGGAAGTTCGCGCGCGATTCGACACGGGCGCCATGCCAGCCCTTGGCGGTGCTGTAACGGACCACGGCCATGTGGTCGGTGAAAACCTGGCCGAAGCCCAGTTTCTCCAGCTTGGCGGCGCGCTCCTTCTCAGGCGTCGGATGGGCCGTGGGATGAACTTCAAAATCCAGCAAGACCGCGCCGTCGATTTTCTCGAACGACACTCCCATGATGATCTCTCCCGACTCTTGGCGGTCGTGCCGTTACGGCTGGCCGTCTTGTTGTGCGATGGACCTCTTTCCGCTTTGGTGAGCGTTGCGAAGTCCAGTATGTTTTGCGGAATGTCGAAGGACATCGCAAGGTGAAGGCATGCGGCTCAGGGATACAGGGACCAGGAATGCCTCTACGGAAGCAAGACATTTTCCGAATATTTCGCCTGAACCTGACGTTTTGTAATAATAAACCGAATATATGTCAATATGACTGACCTAAATCTGAGGCGATGGGAACCGGGAGAGCCAGCCGACGCCGGTGCGGGGCGGGGTCCGCGCTGGGACATCATCGAGCTGTTGTTTTTCGCCTATCGCGATTTTGTCGGCGATGCGGACCACGTGCTGGAGCAGTTCGGTTTCGGTCGCGCCCATCACCGCGTAGTGCATTTCGTCCGGCGCTATCCCGGGCTGAAGGTGGCCGATCTTCTGGAAGTGCTGCGCATCACCAAGCAGTCGCTCGGGCGCGTTCTGAAGCAGCTTCTCGATGAAGGCTATATCGTGCAGAAGGCTGGCGACAGCGATCGCCGCCAGCGTCTTCTTTTCGCCACGGCGAAGGGCGAGGCGTTGGTGGAGAAGCTCGCCGCGTTGCAGACCGCGCGGATCGAGCGCGCGCTGGCGGGGTTGCCGGCGCAGGGCGACGAGGCCGTGCGGCGTTTCCTGCTCGGCATGATCGAGCAGGACGATCCCGACAAGGTGCTCGAAGTTATTCTCAAAGGCGGCCGCAAGGTCGCGAAGGATACGAGGTGAGCGAAACCGCGACATCCGCGCGCGGGCGGCCACGCCCCGCCGACGATGCACCGCATCTGCTGCTGGTCGATGACGACCGCCGCATCCGCGATCTGCTGTCGCGCTTTCTCGGCAATGAAGGCTATCGCGTCACCACCGCGAAAAGCGCGGCCGATGCCCGCGCCAAGCTGGGCGGTCTGCATTTCGACCTTTTGATTCTCGATGTGATGATGCCCGGCGAAACCGGCTTCGAACTGGCGCGCTTCATCCGCACCTCGTCCACGGTGCCGATCGTGATGTTGACCGCACGTCACGAGGCGGAAAACCGGATCGAGGGATTGCAGATCGGCGCCGATGATTATGTCGCCAAGCCGTTCGAGCCCCGCGAACTGGTGCTGCGTATCGCCAACATCCTCAAGCGTGCCGCGCCGGTGGCGACGCCTGCGCCGGAATCGGTGGCGTTCGGACCTTATGTCTATCATCTGGAGCGCGGCGAACTGCGGAGCGGCGAGGAGATCGTGCATCTCACCGACCGGGAGCGCGAGATGTTGCGCATTCTTGCCGCGAGCCCTGGCGAAACGGTGCCGCGCGCCGACCTCACCGGCGCAAGCGGTACGGTCAACGAGCGCGCGGTCGATGTGCAGATCAACCGTCTGCGCCGCAAGATCGAGCGCGATCCGGCCAACCCGCTGTTCCTGCAAGCGGTGCGCGGCATCGGCTATCGCCTCGTTGCCTCGCCATGAGCACGCTCGACACCAGCCTGACCTGGATCCGCAGCGCCTCCCGGCATGTGTCGAGTTTCCACGCATGGCTCGGACGCTCGTTCAAGGAACTGATGCCGAAGGGACTTTATGCCCGCGCACTGCTCATCATCATCGTGCCGATGGTGGTGTTGCAGTCGGTCGTCGCCTTCGTGTTCATGGAGCGGCACTGGAATACGGTGACGCGGCGCCTGTCCGCTGCCGTGGTACAGGACATCGCCGCGCTGATCGATGTCTACAAGATCTATCCGCAGGACAAGGACCGGGTGCAACTGCGCAACATCGCGCAGAATCGTCTCGGTCTCGTGGTGGATTTCCTGCCGGTGAACGACATGCCGCCGCCGGGACCGAAACCGTTCTTCTCGCTGCTCGATCAGGCGCTCTCGGTGCAGATCAGCCGGCAGATCGGCCGGCCGTTCTGGATCGATACGGTCGGGCGCTCCTCGCTGGTGGAAATCCGCATCAAGCTCGACGATTCGGTGATGCGGGTCTACGCCCAGCGCAGCGCGGCCTACGCTTCGAATTCGCAGATCTTCATTTTCTGGATGCTCGGCACCTCGTCGATCCTGCTGATCGTGGCGGTGCTGTTCCTGCGCAACCAGATCAAGCCGATCCTGCGCCTTGCCGACGCGGCGGAGAATTTCGGCAAGGGCCGCGAGGCGCCGGACTTCCGGCCGCGCGGCGCGCGCGAGGTGCGGCGCGCGGCGCAGGCCTTCATGGAAATGAAGACGCGCATCGAGCGCAGCATCGATCAGCGCACTGCGATGCTCGCCGGCGTCAGCCACGATCTGCGCACCATCCTGACCCGCTTCAAGCTCGAGCTTGCGCTGATCGGCGACAGTCCCGAAACCGAGGGCATGCGCAAGGATGTCGACGAGATGAGCGGCATGCTGGAGGCGTATCTGGCCTTTGCGCGCGGTGATAGCGGCGAACACGCGCAACCCACCGACATGGAGCAGGCGCTGGAGGAATTGCGCAGCGATGCCGAGCGCCATGGCCACACCGCGACGGTGACGTTCCACGGCCTGCCGGTGGTGACGGTGAAGCCGGCGGCGTTCAAGCGCTGCCTCGCCAACCTGGTGTCGAACGCGGCGCGTTACGCCAACACCATCGCGATCACCGGCCATCGCGATCATCGCTGGCTTACGATCACGGTGGACGATGACGGTCCGGGCATTCCGCTGGCGATGCGCGAGGAGGTGTTCAAGCCGTTCCTGCGGCTTGACGATGCGCGCAATCAGGATGAAGGCGGCTCAGGCTCCGGTCTCGGTCTTGCCATCGCGCGCGACATCGCCCGCTCGCACGGCGGCGACATCACACTGGCCGACAGCCCGCTCGGCGGCTTGCGTGCAGCGGTGCGCGTGCCGGTGTAGTGCCCATTCGTCATGGCCGGGCTTGTCCCGGCCATCCACGTCTTCCTTTTTTCAAAAGACCTGGATGCCCGGCATAAAGCCGGGCATGACGAAAATCGAAAGCGGAAACTACTTCGCCAATTCCTTCGACCGTTTGGTCGCCGCCGCCACCGCGCGCGTCAGCAGAGGCTGAAAGCCGCCGCTGCCCATCAGCACTTCGAGCGCGGCCGCTGTGGTGCCGCCGGGCGAGGTGACGTTCTGGCGCAGCACGGCGCTGTCGAGATCGGAGCGATGCAGCAATTCGCCGGACCCTGCGATGGTTTCACGCGCCAGCCGCGTCGCGAGCGCCGGCGGCAGGCCGGCGGCGGCACCGGCGCGCGCCAGTTCTTCCGCCAGCAGGAAAACGTAAGCCGGACCTGAGCCGGACACCGCGGTCACCGCATCCATCAGGCCTTCGTCGTCGATCCATTCGACAATACCGGTTGCCCGCAACAAGGCATCGGCGATTCCGCGCTGCTGCTGTGTGACATCGGGCGCCGCGACCGCGACAGTGACGCCGCGGCCGATTGCGGCCGGCGTGTTGGGCATGGCGCGGATCACCCGGCCGCCGCAAGCGCGGGCGATGGCGGCGATGGGCGCGCCGGCCATGATCGACATCACAAGGGTCGAAGGCGCGACGAAGGATTTGAGCTGAGGCGCGGCGTCGCCGAACATCTGCGGTTTGACCGCGAGGATCAGTGCGGCGACCTCGCCGAGATCCTTGCGCGCCGGATTGACGCGCAGCCCTTGTGTCTCATGGCGCCGGATATCGTCCGACGGCGAGGGTTCGATCACCGCGATGGACGATGCGGCGACGCCCTGCGCGAGCCAGCCTTCCAGCATCGCGCCGCCCATCTTGCCCGCGCCGGCGAGCACGATGGCGCTGCCGAGATTTGCGAGCGGGTTTGCGGAATTGGTCATGGCGGCAACCTTCGTTGTGGCCGCGCATCGAGGCGACCTTCATCCGGCTGCGAGTTTTGTTGGGACGCGGGGCCCGGGTCAAGCCCGGAGCGGAGCAGATATGGGCTTATGCGTGACCGGCGGTGTCGAACATCGCCGCGCTCATCGCTTCAGCGGCGGACTTGCCGGCCCAGATCACGAACTGGAAGGCGGGATAATAGCGCTCGCAGGCGATCAGCGCCGCTTCCAGCATCGCCTCGCACTGCGCGCCGGATGCCAGCATGCCGCCGGGCAGCAACAGCGCCTGACGATACATCAACAGGCCGGATTGCGCCCACAGGTCGAAATGGCCGAGCCAGAGCTGTTCGTTGATCGCGGCGATCAGGCGCTGCACCTCGGCGCGGCGGCCTTCGGGAATCTTCATCTCGAACGCGCAGGCCAGATGCAGCGCGTCGATCTCCGCCATCCAAGTGAACGAGAGCTGGTAGTCGGTGTAGGTGCCCTTCGACAGGATAGTGATCTCGTCTTCGCCGGAGCGTTCGAACGTCAGATCGTTCGACGCGGCGACGTCCTCGACCGCTGCAAGCGGGTTGGTGCGGGAATCGAAAGTGATGTCCAGAAGGGACATGCGGTGTGTCCTGTGTCGTGGGTGAGAGGGAGATACGCAGGAACTACAACGCGCGTCGAACTCGCTATGTCAGGATTGATCTGTGATTTGCTTCAGAGGTGCAATGAGGCGCCGAATCCGTCCACAGGCATTGCGGAGGAAAACGCTCTGTCATCAACAGCTAAAGCGCCGCGCGGCGACACCGGATATTGGCGCTCCGCATCGTGGCGACGAATTCATGAGTCCGAGCATGGACTTAAATGCGCGCGTGGGGCGCGCGGTGTTGTGACGGGCGGGAAAAGAACAAACCGGAATCAAATGCTCGGATCGCGAGTCGGCGAGGCCGTGTTCGCGTGGCGCGAGTCCGCCAGAGCCAATTGTCCGTAACGGTGGCGTCCGTCACGCATGGCGTGGAGCGGATGCGAAACGAACATGGCCGGAACTGGTCCGGCCATGGGGCATTGCCGACGATTGCAAGGATCAGTCGAACAGGCTCGACACCGACTCCTCGGAGGCGGTGCGGCCGATTGCTTCGCCGATCAAAGGCGCGATCGACAGATGGCGGATGTTGGCCGCCTTGCGGATCGCCTCGGTCGGCTGGATCGAGTCGGTGATCACCAGCTCCTTGAGCTTGGACGAGGTGACGCGGGCCACTGCGCCGCCCGACAGTACGCCATGGGTGATATAGGCGTAGACATCCTTGGCGCCGTTGGCGAGCAGGGCATCGGCCGCGTTCACCAGCGTGCCGCCGGAGTCGACGATGTCGTCGACCAGAATACAGGTGTGGCCGGCGACCTCGCCGATCACGTTCATTACTTCAGATTCGCCGGCGCGCTCGCGGCGCTTGTCGATGATGGCGAGCGGCGCGTTGATGCGTTTGGCGAGGCCGCGTGCACGCACCACGCCGCCGACGTCGGGCGACACCACCATGACCTTGGAGAGGTCGAACTTCTCCTTGATGTCGCGCACCATCACCGGCGATGCGTAGAGATTGTCGGTCGGAATATCGAAGAAGCCCTGGATCTGTCCGGCATGCAGGTCGAGCGTCATGACGCGGTCGGCGCCGGCATGGGTGATCAGGTTGGCGACCAGCTTGGCCGAGATCGGCGTGCGCGGACCGGCTTTGCGGTCCTGGCGGGCGTAGCCGAAATAGGGGATCACCGCCGTGATGCGGCGCGCGGAGGCGCGGCGCAGCGCATCGGTGATGATCAGCAATTCCATCAAATGGTCGTTGGCGGGATAGGAGGTCGACTGGATCACGAACACGTCGGAGCCGCGGACGTTTTCCTGAATCTCGACGAAAATCTCCATGTCGGCGAAGCGCCGGACGATGGCCTTGGTCAGCGGCAGGTTGAGACAGGATGAGATCGCTTCGGCGAGGGCCGGATTGGAATTGCCCGCGACCAGCTTGATGGAGCCGTTCTTGGCTGACACAGGGGCTTTCCCTCGCGACATAGTGGATACGCTCGTCAACATCTGCGCCGCCTAGGATATCAAGCCGTTCAGGTCATCTGCACGCGCGCGAGCGTGATAACAAGGCATTGCCGCCGCTGGCAACAAGAAAGCCGGTGTTTTTCCTGCAAAATCGCGGCGAAGAGGCCGCGCCGGGTCACTGTGCGTTATAGGCCAGCGCGCGGGGGCCGGGCGAGGACGTCTGCTCCGGCTCGTCGATGGCGGCTATCGCCGGTCCCGTCGAAGCCGGCGGCGCGGCGTCCTGTGTCGGGGCCGCTCCGGTGACGAGGGCGGTCAGGCCGCGCATCCCGGCCTGCGAAATCTTTTGCAGCACCCGATCATCGGCCGCGGCCCAGGCATCCCGTCCGCTCGTGCCGGCAGGCTCGGAGCCGCTGAGGCGCAAGGCGCGCTGCTGCTCGCGGTCGTAGACGTCCCATACCCAGGCGATGGTGGCGGAGCCTTTGCGGGTGACTTGCGCGGCGTAATAGCTGCGGATCCGGTAAGACGCCGATGCCTCGCGCGAGACGATGGACATGTTGCGGCCGGCGCTTTCGGTCTCCAGCGCGCGCACCAGGCGGTCGAATACCTGCGGCGGCGGGCCGTCCACGGATTCGAAGGCGACGGTCGGACCGAAGCCCTGCGCGGCCATCGGGCTCGGGCCGTTGGCGGTGCAGCCGGCGGCAAGGCAGGGCAGGATCAGCAGCGCGGCAAGGCGCGATCTCCGCCACCTTTTGCAGTCGGTTGCAATGCCTTGGATTTTCATGCCCGGCGGCTCGTTTGCGCATGCGCGGAATGGCGTCGCGCCGGACGCGGGAGAAGCCCGGTCCGGCGCTCGAGCGATATCGTTAAAATGCGTTAACGTCTAGGGCGGGGCGTCACGGTTCCAGCACGAGGGCGTGGATGTTGCGGCCGTAATCCGGCTCGGCGCGGTGGGTGGTACGCCGATAGCTGAAGAACCGCGGATCGGCGTAGGTACACAGGCCGATGTCGTCGATGGTCGTGATTCCGGCGTCGGTCAGGCGGGCGCGGATGTAGCCGGCAAGGTCGAACATTGCGTGATCGGCCCGCGTCGAAGGCGCGAAGAACCGGCCGTTGGCCGCAGTCGTTTCGGTAAAGCGGGCGACGAACTCCGCGCCGACCTCGTAGCTTGGCTGGCGGATCAGGGGTCCGATCGCCACGACGAGATCGCCGCGTGTCGCGCCGAGCTTCTCCATCGCCGCGATGGTGGCTTCCAGCACGCCGCCGAGCGCGCCTTTCCAGCCGGCGTGAGCGGCGCCGATCACCCGCGCTTTCGGATCGACGAACAGCACCGGACCGCAATCGGCGGTGGTGATGCCGAGCGCGAGGCCGGGCGAGCTGGTCACCATCGCATCGGCGCGGGGGCGCGTCTGCTCGTCCCATGGAGCGGTGGCCAGGGCGACGTCTGGGGAATGGATCTGGAAGACTGTGAGAAAGCGCTCCGGCGCGACATCGAGGGTCCGCGCCATGCGGCGGCGGTTTTCGCGCACATGGTCGGGATTGTCGCTGGAGCCGAGGCCGCCATTGAGGCTGGCGTAGATGCCCTGCGAGACGCCGCCCTCGCGCGTGAAGAAGGCGTGGCGCACGCCCGGCAGCGTCGACAGCAAAGGCGAGGTGACGATCACTGCGCGGCCATGCCCATCGGCGGCTGATCCGACAGACCCGCCAGCGCATCGATCGAGGGATGTGAAATGCCGAGCACCTTGAACAGCGATCCCATCGCTTTCGGTCCGGTCCCGGTGAGCCGGGTCAGGGCGCTGGCGATGACCTCCGCGCCCTGCGGGTCGGAATGCTTGATCAGCGTCTGGGCGCGGGTGTCGATGCCCAGCGTTTTCAGGAACGTGCCTTGCTCGACGGGACCGTGCGTGCGCGCTCCGATGTCCTGCGCGGCCTGCGCCAGCGCCTGGAAATCGACATGCGCGGTGATGTCCGCGGTGCCGGGCGCCTTTAGCGGATCGGCGAAGGCGTGTTTCGCGATCGCCTGGAAGGTGTCGCCGGCATCGCTGCGCAGATGGCCGTAGTCGATGATCAGGGACGCGCCGCCATGGTCGCGCAGCCGCCGCGCCAGCATCATGATTTCGCTGGTCGGCCGCCATTCGAAGATGGTGCCGACCGGCGCCGCACGAACATGCGGCGGCACCGAGATATCGAATCCCTTGGTCGGCTCCTTGGCGAGGACGAAGCTGAAGGTATCGTCGTCGACATCGACCATGCGCTCGTGCCAGCCATAGCTGGTCTTGACCATCTGATGCACAGGCAGCGCGTCGAAATATTCGTTGGCGAGGATGATGGCCGGTCCCGGCGGAATGTCGTCGAGACGCTGATGCCATTGCACCGGGCGCGAATCCGCCAGCGTGTCGCGCTGGATCGCGCGCAGCGCCGGGCTGTGTTCGACGAGATGGATCTCGATGGCGTTGTAGAACGCGGGCAGGATGCGTAGCGCCCGCAAGGCATCGGCCATCATGGTGCCGCGGCCCGGCCCCAGTTCGATGAGCTGTACCTTCTCGGGCATGCCCATCATGTTCCACACCGAGGCCGACCACAGCCCGATCAACTCGCCGAACATCTGGCTGATTTCCGGCGCGGTGATGAAATCACCCTCGCGGCCGAACGGATCGTGGGTGACGTAATATCCGTATTCCGGATGCGACAGGCACAATTCCATGTAGCGCGAGACCGGCATCGGCCCGGCGGTCGCGATCAGGTTGCGCAGATAGGTTTCAAACGGGCTGTAGCTCGTCACGCCATGTCTCGTTCAAGTCTTGCTCAGGTCTCGCTTACGGGAGGTCTCGCTCGCGCTCTCCGCGCCGACAGGCCACGACGATAAACCCCAGCCCCGCCACGATCATTGGCACCGACAATATCATCCCCATGGTCAATCCGCCCCACAGAAATCCGAGCTGTGGATCGGGTTCGCGGAAGAACTCGCCGGTGATGCGGGCGAGGCCGTAGCAGGTCGCGAAAATACCGATGATCAGGCCGGGACGTTTCAGCGCGCCGGCGCGGATCGCCACCGCAAGAATGATAAAGAGCAGGATGCCCTCAAGGCCGGCCTCGTAGAGCTGGCTGGGATGACGCGGCAGCGGGCCGCCATTGGGGAAGACCATCGCCCACGGCACGCTGGCGTCGGCGGGCCGGCCCCACAATTCGCTGTTGATGAAATTGGCGATGCGCCCGAGCAGCAGGCCGATCGGTCCGACCGCGCAGGTGACGTCGCCGAGCGACAGCACGGGGATGCCGCGGCTTCTGCCGAACGCCAGCACGGCGATCACGCAGCCGAGGAATCCGCCGTGAAACGACATGCCGCCCTTCCACAGTTCGAAAATCTCCATCGGATGCCGGGCGAAGTAGTCCAGATTGTAGAACAGTACATAGCCGGTACGGCCGCCGAGGATGATGCCGAGCGTCACCCAGAGGATGAAATCGTCGAAATCGGTCGGGGTCATCGGCGCCGCGCCGCCCCACAGTTTTTCGTTGCGGATGATGCTGCGTGCATAGAGCCAGCCGAGCACGATGCCGCCGATATAGGCCAGTGCGTACCAGCGGATCGCGATCGGGCCGAGCGCGATCGCGATCGGATCGAATACCGGATAGGTCATCACTAGAGGCAAGGTGGGCAGCGCTGCGGCGAGGACGGGCATGAGCGGAACGATCCTGCGAACGCGGCCAAATCACCGCGCTTTCGTCATGGCGGCTGGGGCGGGGTCAAGTCAAGCCGGAGGCGCCTGGCTCGTGGCATCTTGCATGCGGCTGGCGCGATCCCCATTGTTCTGGCAAGCGTCCCAATGTTGCAGCATTTTCGGAGACCCGAGGCATGACCCAGAGCACCAACCGCATTTTCGACGAGATCGGACGCCTGATGAACGACGCGGCCGGTGCCGCGCAGGGCGTCAAGCGCGAGGTGGATACCGTCTTCCGTAATCAGGCCGAGCGGATCCTGCGCGATCTCGATCTGGTCAAGCGAGAGGAGTTCGATGCGGTGAAGGACATGGCCCGCCTCGCCCGCGAGGAGAACGAGGCGCTGAAAGTCCGGATCGCCGCGCTGGAGGCCAAGGTGACCGGCTCGTCCGGCGGCTAGGCGCCGAATGCCACCGGGCGGAAGGCGTACAGCAGGTGCATGTCGATCTTGCCCTTGAGGCCTTCCATCACCGTGAAGGCGTTCGCCGGCGACATCGGCGGGCTGTCGAGCCGGTCTTCCACCAGCATGGCGAAAATGTCGGCGATGGTGATCATCCGGACGAGATCGGAGATTTCCTCGCCCTTCAGCCCATCGGGATAACCCGAGCCGTCGAGCATCTCGTGGTGATGCAGCACGACGTCGAGCATCTCGCGCGGAAAGTCGCCGTGCGATTTCAGTACGTCGTAGCCGATCTGCGCATGCTTTGAGAGTTCGATTTCCTCGCGCGGTGTCAAGGCTTCGGTCTTGTTGAGGATCGACAGCGGAATATAGGCCTTGCCGACATCGTGGATCAGCGCGGCGCGGACCAGGCGGCGCTGGTCGTCCTCGCGCATGTTGAGGTGCTGCGCGAATGCGACCGCATAGCCGGTGACCAAAAGGCAGTGCCGGTAGCTGCGGGCGTGGTGCTTGTTGACGGCCAGCAGCCACTCGCGGATCGAGGTGCGCTTGAGCGCCTTCAGGATCCTGGTCTCCGCACGCATCACGTCGTCGAGGGTCAGCGGTTCGCCCGCCGGCAGCTTCTCGAAAATCTTCACCATCACCGCGGTCGCAGCGCTGACGCCGGCTTTCAGCGCTTCGGCGCTCGAGGAGGCGTCCTCGGCGCTCTCCGGGAAGGAGGCGCGGATGCGCTGCAGGATGGTGTCGGAATCGAACGGCCAGCGGATGGTGTCGGTGGCGCCGAGCGACCATGCCTGGGTGGATTCGCGGTGCATTCCTTCAGCCAGCACGAACAGGCGAGGCAGCGCCTGGTAGGTCTTGTGGGTCAGTTTGCGGCGGATGGTCTGCACGCTGCCGACGGAGCTGAGATCGATATCGACCACCACGCCGACATAATTGTCCGCGGGATTGTCGGGAATGTCCTGCGTCGCGATCTGATCGACGTCGCTGACATTCTGCAGAATGCTGGCCAGATCGTCGCTCAGGTCGGGACGATCCGATGCCAGGAGCACGCGCCTTCTGGCGGGCATCCGTTGTGCCAAACCCATGGTGCCTCTTCTGGGGCGTGAGACTGAGTTTCGCCAAGTTCCAGCAAAACAGTTTCAGAACCCTTGAGAATTGTAACGATTTGGCCGACGCCGCGGTCGCAGGACATGCGGCTTTTTGGCCGGCGTTCCTTGTCATTTCGGGCCTGAGAGGCTAAGAACCGCTGCGTTCGCGGCCCCCGCACCCCTGGAGGCTTGCCGCAACGCTAGGGTGGGCCGCGACGCGGCCCTTAACTTTTGTAAAAACAAGGACTTATCAAAATGGCGACCGTCAAGGAATTGAAGGCGACCGCTCGTCCGAAGGCCGGCAAGGGGGCCGCTCGGGCTGAACGTCGCGCGGGCCGTGTTCCGGCCGTGATCTATGGCGACAACAAATCCCCGCTCACCATCTCGCTCGATGACGCCGAACTGCGCCAGCGTATCCAGGCCGGTCGCTTCCTGACCACGGTGTTCGACATCGATCTCGAGGGCAAGAAGCACCGCGTGATTCCGCGCGACTTCTCGCTGGACCCGGTGCGCGATTTCCCGCTTCACGTCGATTTCCTGCGCCTCGGCCAGGGCGCCAAGATCCGCGTCAGCGTTCCGCTGCATCTGCTGAACGGCGAAACCTCGCCGGGCGTCAAGCGCGGCGGCGCGGTCAATATCGTCACCCACACCATCGAGCTCGAGGCGCCGGCGGACAACATCCCGCAGTATCTCGAAGCCGATATCGGCAAGCTAGATATCGCCGGCTCGCTGCACCTTGGCGACATCAAGCTGCCGACGGGCGTGAAGGCTCTGACCCGTGAGGACGCTACTCTGGTTACCATCGTGCCGCCGTCAGGCTACGCCGAAGAGCAGAAGGCGGCTGCCGCGGCTCCTGCGGCCGGTGCGGCTCCCGCGGCCGGTGCGGCTCCTGCGGCCGGCGCGGCCGCTGCGGGCGGCGCAGCCAAGGCTCCGGCTGCCGGTGGCGACAAGAAGAAGTAAGCGTCACTTTACGCCATGCGCCTGTTTGTCGGACTGGGCAATCCCGGATCGAAGTATCAGGGCAACCGTCACAACATCGGGTTCATGGCGGTCGACGATATTGCGCGGCGTCACGGTTTCGCACCGTGGCGCCGTCGCTTTCAGGGCGAGACCGCGGAAGGCACGCTCGATCGCGAGCGCGTCATCCTGCTCAAGCCCACGACTTTCATGAACGAGTCGGGACGGGCCGTGGCCGAGGCCGCGAATTTCTTCAAGCTTGGGCAGGGCGACATCGTGGTGTTTCACGATGAACTCGACCTGCCGCCGGCGAAGCTGCGGATCAAGACCGGCGGAGGGCATGCCGGGCACAATGGTTTGCGCTCGATCTCGGCACATGTCGGCAACGACTATCACCGCGTGCGGCTCGGCATCGGCCATCCCGGCATCAAGGAGCTGGTCCACGCTTATGTGCTGAGTGATTTCGCCAAGGCCGAACGGCCGTGGGTCGAAGCGCTTTGCGACGCCGTCGCCGACAACGCGGCCCTGATCGCGACCGGCAAGGAAGGCACGTTCCAGAACAAGGTGCATCTGGCGATGGATGCGAAGGGTTTTGGTGCAAAGGATAACGACGAGAGCGGGCCGAAGTCCGCGACGTGATCGAAGGTAACCGCTCTCGTCATTGCGAGTGAAGCGCAGCAATCCAGAGTTACCGAAACGTGGATTGCTTCGTCGCTTCACTCTCTCCCAATGACGGCAGGACAGATCGAGGATGCGATGGGATTTAAATGCGGTATCGTCGGACTGCCGAATGTCGGCAAGTCCACGCTGTTCAACGCGCTGACGGAGACCGCGGCGGCGCAGGCGGCGAATTATCCATTCTGCACCATCGAGCCGAATGTCGGCGCCGTGGCGGTGCCCGATCCGCGGCTCGACAAGCTGGCCGAAGTCGCCAAATCGGCGCAGATCATTCCGACCCAGCTCACCTTCGTCGACATCGCCGGCCTCGTGAAAGGCGCGTCGAAGGGCGAGGGTCTTGGCAACCAGTTTCTCGCTACCATCCGCGAGGTCGATGCGGTGGCGCATGTGGTGCGCTGCTTCGAGGATTCCGACATCACCCATGTCGAGGGCAAGATCGCGCCGCTTGCCGATATCGAGACTATCGAGACCGAGTTGATGCTGGCCGATCTCGAAAGCCTCGAAAAGCGTATCGACAATCTCGGCAAGAAAGCCAAGGGCGGCGACAAGGAGTCCAAGGAGCAACTCGATCTGGTCGAGCGCGCACTGACGTTGCTGCGCGAGGGCAGGCCGGCGCGGTTTCTCGAGTGCAAGCCGGAGGAGGAGCGCACGTTCCGTATGCTCGGACTGCTGACGTCAAAGCCGGTGCTGTATGTCTGCAACGTCGAGGAGGGCGCGGCGGCCGGCGGCAACGCGTTCTCGCAGCAGGTGTTCGAGCACGCCAAGAAGGAAGGTGCGGTCGCCGTCGTCATTTCCGCCAAGATCGAATCCGAGATCGCGACGCTGTCGCGCGAGGAGCGCGCCGAATTTCTCGACACGCTCGGTCTGCACGAAGCGGGTCTCGATCGCCTGATCCGCGCCGGCTATGAACTGCTGCATCTCATCACCTATTTCACGGTCGGTCCGAAGGAAGCGCGCGCCTGGACGATCACCAGGGACACCAAGGCGCCGGCCGCGGCGGGCGTGATCCATACCGATTTCGAGAAGGGTTTCATCCGCGCCGAGACCATCGCCTATGACGATTACGTCAGGCTGGGCGGCGAAGCCGGCGCGCGAGATGCCGGCAAATTGCGGCTGGAAGGCAAGGAGTATGTGGTCGCCGACGGCGACGTGATGCACTTCCGCTTCAATACGTGAGTCTGATTGCCGCCGGATAAGTCGGGCGCGGCGCATCCGGCATGCGCGCTGTCCGACTCAGTACTGCTGCGGACCGTGTTCGCCCTGCTCGCGGATCGCGCCGAGGTGCTCGTTGATGCGGAAGATGATCAGGACGAATTCCGCCGCGATGCGCGCGAAGATCACGCCGACCACGACGCTGACGAGGGTGGAGAGCACCAGGATGAGGCCGCCGAACGGGCTGATCGCCATGTGCATCAGCCCGGTGAAGATGCCTGAAATGCCGAACAGGATAATGAGCGCGATCACCAGCAAGTAGAACGATTTGATGATGGTGGGGGTGATGAATCGATCCCACTGGAAAAGGTCTTTGATCTGGAACATCGGTGATCTCCTTCCTCCTGCGGCGCGCACTTGTCGCATGATGTGGGATTTCAGGGAAGCGTCTTGCGCCAAAGAAGCGCGTGGAAATCTTCTCGAAACGCCATGCTCTGTCCGTAATTTCATCGGGCATGCTGATCACGGCATGGCTGCTCCGCAGTGAAGCGCTTGAGGCGGGCGGCCCGTATGGCACACTGTGGTTTCCTTCGTGGTGTGGTCGATGACGCTGTTTTTTGAAGATTTCACGCTTGGTCCCTTCGGCCGTTTCGGTCCCTGTCATGTATCGCGGGAAGATATCATCGCGTTCGCGTCCGAATTCGATGCCCAGCCGATGCACCTCGACGAGGCGGCGGCCAAGCGCTCGCTGCTGAAAGGTCTGGCCGGTTCGGGCTGGCACCTGTGCGCGATTGTCTCGCGGATGTCCCATGACGGCTTCCTGCATCGCACTGCCGTGCTCGGCTCGCCCGGCGTCGATGAGGTGAAATGGTTGTCGCCGCTGCGCCCCGGTGACGATCTGACGCTGGATGTCGCAATCGAACGCTGCCTGCTTTCGCGGAGCTTGCCCGATCGCGGCGAGGTTCACCTTGTCGAGACGATCAGCAACGCAGCGGGCCAGACGCTGCTCAGCTTGCGAATGCCGCTGACGGTGCGGCGGCGCGGCATCGCGGGAGCGGGCTCATGAGTTATTTCGAGGACCTCAAGCCGGGCGATCGTCGCGAGATCGGCTCCTACAGCTTCACCGCGGAGAACATCGCCGCCTTCGCGCGGCAGTTCGACCCGCAGCCATTCTATCCCGACGCGGAAGCAGGACACGTCCCGACGGCCGGTGGGGAATCGGCGTCCGGGTGGCATGTCTGCGCGGCATGGATGAAAGCGATGGTCGCCGATTTCACGCGCGCGGCGGCGGAACGCACGGCGCGCGGCGAGACGACGGCCGCGCCCGGCCCGTCTCCCGGCTTTCGCGATCTGAAGTGGCTGAAGCCGGTGCTCGCCGGCGACACCGTCACCTATGCATGGGACGTGCTGTCGACGCGCACTTCGGAATCGCGGCCGCAATGGGGACTGGTGAATTTCTTCAACACTGGCGTCAACCAGCGCGGCGAGCGGGTGCTTTCGTTCGAAGCGACCGTGTTCATGCCGCGCCGGCCGCGCTGACGGCTCATGACTTCGTCCATGCCAGCAGCAGCACGGTGATGGCGAGGCCGAGAAAGATGGCAAAACGAACGATGATCACCACGAGACTTTGCCCCGGGGCGTGCAGCGGAATCGGATCGGTGTTGTCCGGTTTGATGATCTTCACGACAAGGCCCCGCGCAGGATCCGCCGGGATGGCCGGCGTTGGATCTTGGTCGCGGGGCGCGTGGATCAGGTTCGATGGATCAGGAGCTTGATCGCCATGATGCAGCAAAACGCCCTCCCCAAACGGAGAGGGCGTGCTTAATCCGCCGTCAGGCGATCGTCACTCTTGCAGTTCGCCGGGCCGTTTCCACTGTGCCAGATTGTCGGCCACCATACGGGTGGATTTCATCGCGGTCTGGCTCAGCTTGGTGAAGTTGGCGAGTTCGCGCTGTACGCGCTGACCCTCGTCCTGCATGAAGCTGCGCAGCGTTTCCAGCTCCGCGATCAGGTTGTCGATCTCGGTCGCCGTCGCGCCGGCGACGCGCTGGATCAGCGTGTTGGCGTTGCTGACGGTGGCTTCCGCGGTCGAGTCGAGCGCGCCGTCCGTATTCGGGGCCGCGGGCGTGCGGCGGAGATAGGCAATATCGTTGCGGACGAAGTCGCGGATGCCCGCCTCGACGTCCGACACCGCCTTGAGGTCGGCATCCGTTTCGGTCACGTCATGTCTTTCCGGTTGAACTGCATTCATCGGCTGTCTCCTGTTGGCGGATTGTCCCCCGCACGACGAAAGTCACCGGCGCATCAGTCCAGCCGATCATGACGATAACACGGCCAATCTGCGGCGCTGCCCGCACGATTCACCGGCATCAAAATGAGACATATGGCGCCTCAACGCGAAGCGGGCGGGTGGCGCTCGGAACTCGATCGGTGCACCGCGCGTTCTGTGTTTGAAGACGTGGAGTGATCTCATGACCAAGCACATCCAGCCTGTCCCGGAGGACAATCGCAGTCCCAGCGGTCCGGGCAGCATCCCGCAGGTCGCGATCGACACCACCAAGGGACATCGCGACGACGAGAAGCGCAACATCGACGAGCAGGGCGACCACGCCAACGTCAAGCAGAACACCAGCCATCGCCGTTCCGGCTGAAGGTGCTTCCGCGTTAAGATTTCATAAACCCTGATGCTGCGGAGCGCGTGCCGTCACGGCCTCCGTGCGGGCGAGAGCCTTTGTCGATCCGGCTGATTGGGTCGGCAGGCGATCAGGCCTTGGCTTTCTTCTTCACGACTTTCTTCGCCGCCTTCTTGCCGGAGGCGGGTCTCTCGGAAGCTGCACTGTTCCTTGCGGACGTGACCGCCGCTTCGGTGATGCGCCGGATCGACCGGGCGTAACTGTCGGCGATATTGTCGGCGGACATTTGCAGCCGCCGAATTGCCGCGTGACCTTCCTCGGTGGCTTGCTTGGCGATCTGCTTGTAGCGCTGCCGCGCTTCGCCATCCTTGGCCTTGGATGCGAGCGTGTTGTAGCGGTCGCGCGTGCCTTTCACCGCAGCCGTCAAGGTCTTGTTCTGCTGCTTCGCAAGCTTCCGGATCACGGCATCCAGATCAGCGCCCGCCATGGTTCAGTCCCCCAGATGATATGAAAACCCGGAGGTGACGTAGCAGGTGGGGAGGGGGCCATGCAATTGACAGCAGGCGGGATGCTCGCAAGAAAGGTTACTTCCGCTTCCATCCGCCGCGATGTCCCGGTGCGCCGCCGCTCGAGCGTGGCGTGATCTCGTCCTTGATCACGCCGCCGAACTCCTGGCCGCCGTCGCGCATCGATTTGGGCTTGTAGATACGGCTTTCCGGACCGGGGCCCATCTCGTCGAGGGTCGGCTTGCGGGCGCGGGTCGGCTTCTTTGCGTCCGCACGGTCCGGCTTCACCTCGTGCCAGGTGGCGATGCCCATTTCGTCGAGCGACGGTTTATGGATGCGCGAGCCGCTCCGGCCGCTTTTCCCCGCCGATCCGCCACGTGAGGCGGAAGAGTCGGGCGGCAGGTTGGCGGATGCGCCGTATTTCTTCGTGCCGGCATAGGCGCCGGCCTTGCCGGTGACCGCCTTCTGCTTGGCGGTGGGGTCGTCCACCACCGCCATCTCGGTGGCGCGCAGGCGTTTGACCTCGTCGCGCAAACGCGCGGCCTCCTCGAAATTGAGGTCGGCAGCAGCCTCGCGCATCCGGGTTTCGAGATCGGCCAGTACCGCCTCGAAATTGTGCCCGATCGACATGACATCGTCGGTCATGCCGCCGCCGGTCTCGACCAGCACGTGGTCGCGTTCGTAGACGCTGTTGAGGATGTCGCCGATCGATTTCTTCACGCTCTCCGGCGTGATGCCGTTGGCCTCGTTGTAGGCGACCTGCTTCTCGCGGCGGCGGTCGGTCTCGGCGATGGCGCGCTCCATCGAGCCGGTCATCTGGTCGGCGTAGAGGATCACCTTGCCGTCGACGTTGCGCGCGGCGCGGCCGATGGTCTGGATCAGCGAGGTCTCGCTGCGCAGAAAACCTTCCTTGTCGGCATCGAGAATGGCGACCAGCGCGCATTCGGGAATGTCGAGGCCCTCGCGCAAGAGGTTGATGCCCACCAGCGCATCGAACGCGCCGAGCCGCAGATCGCGGATGATCTCGATGCGCTCGATGGTATCGATGTCGCTGTGCATGTAGCGCACGCGGATGCCCTGCTCGTGCAGGTATTCGGTGAGATCCTCCGCCATGCGCTTGGTCAGCACGGTGATCAGCGAGCGGTAGCCGGCCTGCGCGGTGGCGCGGACTTCGCCGACCAGATCGTCGACCTGGGTGCGTGCCGGACGGATATGCACCGGCGGATCGGTGAGGCCGGTCGGACGGATCACCTGCTCGACGAACACACCGCCGCTTTGCTCGAGCTCCCACGCCGCCGGGGTCGCCGACACCGCGACTGATTGCGGGCGCATCATGTCCCACTCCTCGAAGCGCAGCGGCCGGTTGTCCATGCAAGAGGGCAGGCGGAAGCCGTATTCGGCGAGCGTCGCCTTGCGGCGGAAGTCGCCTTTGAACATTGCGCCGATCTGCGGAATGGTGACGTGGCTTTCGTCGGCGAACACCAGCGCATTGTCGGGGACATATTCGAACAGTGTCGGCGGCGGCTCGCCCGGCTTGCGGCCGGTGAGATAGCGCGAATAGTTTTCGATGCCGGCGCAGCTTCCGGTCGCTTCCATCATTTCGAGATCGAAGGTGGTGCGCTGTTCGAGACGCTGCGCTTCCAAAAGACGGCCCTGCGCATGCAACTGGTCGAGCCGCCATTTCAGCTCGGTCTTGATGCCCTTGATCGCCTGAATCAGGGTCGGGCGCGGTGTCACATAATGCGAGTTGGCGTAGACCTTGATGAACTCGAGTTCGTCCTGCTTATGGCCGGTGAGCGGATCGAACTCCTCGATGCTCTCCACCTCGTCGCCGAACATGTTCACGCGCCAGGCGCGGTCTTCGTAGTGCGCCGGAAAGATGTCGATGACATCGCCGCGCACGCGAAAGGTGCCGCGGCTGAAATCGGCCGAGGTGCGCTTGTATTGCAAGGCAACGAGGTCGGCGATCAGTTGCCGCTGGTCGATGCGCTCGCCTTTCTTCAGCGCGAAGGTCATCGCGGTGTAGGTCTCGACCGAGCCGATACCGTAGATGCAGGACACCGACGCGACGATGATCACGTCGTCGCGCTCCAGCAGCGCGCGCGTCGCGGCGTGGCGCATGCGGTCGATCTGCTCGTTGATCGAGGAATCCTTCTCGATATAGGTGTCGGTGCGCGGCACATAGGCTTCGGGCTGGTAGTAGTCGTAATAGGAGACGAAATACTCCACCGCGTTGTCGGGAAAGAAGCTCCTGAACTCGCCGTAAAGCTGCGCGGCCAGCGTCTTGTTCGGCGCGAGGATGATGGCTGGGCGCTGTGTCGCCTCGATCACCTGCGCCATGGTGTAGGTCTTGCCCGAACCGGTGACGCCGAGCAGCACCTGGGTGCGGTCGCTGCGCTGGATGCCCTCGACCAGTTCGGCGATCGCCTGCGGCTGGTCGCCCTTGGGCTGATATTCCGATTTGATCGTGAAGCGGACGCCGCCTTCGGATTTCTCCGGGCGGGGCGGGCGGTGCGGCGTCCAGATTTTTTCGCCGCGGAATTCCGGGCGGCCTTCGCGCATCAGCGCCTCAAGCGCGTCGGCGGTGGCCTTGACGCCAAGGCTCTCCATCTTGTTGCGCGCCGGCCGGAACTGATCGTCGTCCTCGACATCGAAGCCGAGTTGCTTGGCCAGTTCGGGATCGAGCGCCGGAATGGTGGCGCTGGTGCCGTAATTGGCCTGCGGGGCTTCGCCGAAACCTTCAGGCCGTGTCTCGCTATCGTGATCGAAGGTCTTGGGCGTCGATTTGCGGGCGCGATGGATCGCGGCCTCGCCGCTGGAGCGCCGGTCCCAGGAATTGTCGGGCGGCGGCTGGAGGCCGGTGGTGGAGCCGAGCCCGCTTTCGCCGCGATTGATCGCTGGGTTGAGCAAATCCGCCAGCGCCGGTCCGATCGGCTGCACGTCGGGGCGGTGCGCCTTGGACTTCGGAGTCTTGCCGGATGTTTTCGGGGGGCCGGATCGTTTCGCCATGGCCGGAATATGGGGGGAGTCGGTCCGCGATGAAAGAGCCTGCCGCCTCGGAACGGCAGGCTCCCGTCCTCATGCGTTCGCCGGGCGCAGCCGTTTCAGCGCCGCGGGCAGGCGCTGGTCGAACCAGGCGCCGATCGCGCTTTGGTGGCGATGGTAATACAGCCCCAGTGCGATGATGCCGACGCCGATCAGCGACAATGCGAACGGGAACAACAGCGAATCCTTGAACACTTTCTGGGCGAGGTCGCCGAGATAGATCGCAATGCCGATGGTTCCGAACACGGCGAACACGCGCCGCCCCAGAAACACCGCGAGGAACAGGAAACCGACATTCATCGCGCAATAAAGCGCCTTGGTGAGCGCGGTGCCATTTGATGTCGCGGTAATGCCGCCCCAGAATGTCATGACGCCGAACAGATAGAGCCAGAAGGCGAAATCGCCTGATTTCTGCCGCGCATTGACCGCGACCGCGATGGCGAGAATGGCAAGGCCGAACGCGATCGAGATCTTGCGCGACGTCTCCCAGTTGCCGAACTTGGCGCCGGTGATCCACGGCACGATGTCCATCGACAGGAACCACAGCGCGAACGCTGCGATGAAAACCAGGAACGGGAAGCGATAGAACCGCAGCGCAATCGCTGCGGCGATCGCTGCCGCGATTTCCATCGGCACCCAACTGCCTTTCACCCAGATATAGAACTCGCGCACCGCGCCGGGTTTGCCGAATTTGCTCCACATCCCGAGCGCATCCTGCACGCCGTAGACCGCGAGCGGCACCATCGACACCGCCACCGCGATCAGCAATCCACCGGGCGTGAGAAGATTCTTGACGGTCCAGAGATAATGTCCCGCCCACATAAATAAGGCGGCGTAGATCAGCGCGGTCGCGGTCAGTGCCCAGCCGCCCATTGCCGAGAAGGCGAGAGTGCTGAACAGGCCCATCGCGCCGATGACGATCAGCGCGCCGGTGTACCAGAGCATATGGACCACATCGAACTTCGGTCCGGTGGCGGCGGGAATGGCGGTGGAACGGCCGCCGAGAAAGGCCAGCAGGCTGTCGAGCTGCGGCGGCGTGATGATTCCCGCTTCTTTCGCCGCATGCAGATCGTCAGTCGAATATTGCATGGCTGCACTCCATTTCGCGCCGTGCGAGTGGTCCCGAGGCTTTGTCACATCGATCCGCAAAAGGTTCAACGGATTGGCCTTTGGCGTCCCTGCGCGTGAAAGCCACCGCAATTTTATGTGCACAGATCAGCGTTGACTTATGTCAGCTATTCCGGCGAAGTTCATGCATCCGCATTTAACTGGCGGTGACGCTCCGGTCGTCAGTTATTCCAAGCCAGGACCACTCTTATGATCGACCTCTATTACTGGACCACGCCGAACGGCCACAAGATCACGCTGTTTCTCGAAGAAAGCGGGCTGCCTTACAAGATCGTGCCGGTGAACATCGGCAAGGGCGATCAGTTCAAGCCGGAATTCCTTGCGTTCTCGCCGAACAACCGCATGCCCGCGATCATTGATCAGGCGCCGGCCGATGGCGGCAAGCCGATCACCGTGTTCGAATCCGGCGCGATCCTGATCTATCTCGCCGACAAGGCCGGCAAGTTTTTTCCGACCGACCTGCGCAAGCGGATGGACGTGCTGCAGTGGCTGATGTGGCAGATGGGCGGATTGGGGCCGATGGCCGGCCAGAACCATCATTTCCTGCAATATGCGACCGAGAAGATTCCCTATGCGATCGACCGCTACGTCAAGGAGACCAACCGCCTCTATGGCGTGCTGAACAAGCGTCTGGCCGACCGCGAATTCATCGCCGGCGATTATTCGATCGCCGACATGGCCTGCTATCCGTGGATCGTGCCGCACAAGCAGCAGCAGCAGAACCTCGACGATTTTCCGCATCTCAAGCGCTGGTTTGAAGCCATCTATGCCCGGCCCGCCACCGCGCGCGCCTACAAGCTGGCCAAGCAGATCAATCCGGACAAGACGCCGACCGTGAACGAGGAATCCAAGAAGATTCTGTTCGGCCAGACGGCGAGCAAGAGCTGACCTGCGAAAGGGATCGTCGATGGCGCGGCAATTGTTCGAACTGGCGGGGGCCGATCCGGCGCGGCTGTTCAGCCCGTATTGCTGGCGCATCCGCATGGCGCTGGCGCACAAGGGCCTGCCGTTCGAATCCGTCGTCTGGCATCTGACGCAGAAGGACGTTCTCCGGCCGCACCGCTCGGAGAAGGTGCCGGTGCTGGTGGATGGCGAGACGTCGGTTTCCGATTCCTGGGCGATCGCCAATTATCTCGAGGATACCTATTCCGACCGGCCCTCGCTGTTCGGCGGCGCCGGCGGCCGGGCGATGGCGCGCATGCTCAACAGCTGGAGCGATGTCATGGTGGGGCAGATCGCGCCCTTCATTCTCGCCGACATCCACGCCCAGCTTGCGCCGGAGGATCAGGACTACTTCCGGTACAGCCGCGAGAAAGCGACGGGCACCACGCTGGAACAGGCGAGGACCGGCCGCGAGGAGCGGGTCGCGAATCTGCGCCGCTGGCTGCATCCCTTGCGGATGACATTGCGCTCGCAGCCGTTTGTCGGCGGTGCCGCGCCAAATTATGCCGATTACATCATGTTCGGCCCGTTCCAGTGGGCGCGGGTCACCAGTCCGTTCGAACTGCTCGCGGCGGACGATCCGATTCATGCCTGGCGCGAGACGATGCTGGATGCCTTTGACGGCATGGCGCGCGGCACGCCGCTGGCCGGCCGCTCGTAGGCGCGTCGCGTTACCGCGCGACAGCGTCGCCGCGAGCCGCCTCGGCGCGCAGGCAGTCACGACATAAACAGTCGGCGTGATTTTCTCCCGGCAGCGGCAACCGCGCCGGCTCGTCCGCGCACCAGCACCCGGCCGACAGTCCACAGGTGAAGGCTGCGCCGCAGCGTGCGCAAGTCATCGCGCGCGAGGTGCTTGCCGGCGATAGCGCCACGCTTTTGTCCGGTCCGCAGCGCAGGGCGCGGGCCGTCATCCGCTTCACGGCTGCCTCCGCTTCGCGCGCGATCTGCTTGCGGTCGGCGTTGATGTCGTAGGTACGAGCTTCGCCCCAACTCACGGTGACATCGATCGCGCCGGAAGCCAGGACGCCGAGCAGATGCGGCACCAGATCGGTGTCGCCGTACCAGGCGACCTTGTCGCGCAATGCGCGCCCGATCGGCACGCCGCCATAGCGCGTATAGGCGAGCGACACCGGCTGTACGACAACCCGGTCGTGATGCGTCGAATCTCCGAGGGCGTGATGTACAGCGCCGATCAGTGCCGAGCGGAACGGCAGGATGCGGATGCCGTCGCTGGACGTGCCTTCCGGAAACAGCAGCACGGCATCGCCGTTGATGAGGTGCGCCGCCATGTTGCGGGCGGTCTCGCCGGTCTTGTGACGGCGCTCGCGCTCGACAAAGATCGTGCGTTGCAGTTTCGCCAACAGTCCGATCCCCGGCCAGCGCGCCACCTCCGATTTCGCCACGAACACCACAGGCGTGAGCGCGCCCAGCACGGTGATGTCGAGCCATGAGGCATGGTTGGCGAGCAGCAGCGCCGGCAGGTCGCGCGTCCGCGCACCGATCTGGCTGATCCGCACCCCGATCGCCGCGCACAGGATGCGGTGGAACAGATGCGGCACCGACCGTTGCAAATTGTTGTTCAGCACGATGCCCGCGAGCTGGAACGGCAGCAGGACGATGAACGCCAGCAGCAGCACGATCAGAACGAAGGCGACGCGAATCATGGCATCTGTCGGCGCGAGGCGGTCATGGGATGGCGATGGGCGCTTATAGCGGCAATCCCGCCGGCAGACAAAATGCGACCCCGGCCGGCCAGCGAGGGAAAGGGGGGCGACCGGAGTCGCGCAACGCATGGCAGGCGAGGGGACACCGCCGGCGCAGGTTAGACCGGCTTGATGACAGTGCGGTGACACGCAAAATCCCCGGACGATTCTGTCCGGCGCGCTTGCGGTCCTTTGACGGCCGTGGCGTTGTTCCGGATCACCACAGACAAAGGATGGTCATGAGCAATTTGATTCCGCCGGCGTGGCTGCCAATTCTGATGCTGTTCGGCTCGAATATTTTCATGACGTTTGCCTGGTACGGCCATCTGAAATTCAAGAGCAGCGCGCTGCCGCTGGTGATCGTGGCGAGCTGGGGCATCGCCTTCTTTGAATACTGGCTCGCGGTGCCGGCGAACCGCTGGGGCAGCGCAATCTACAGCGCCGCCGAGCTCAAGACGATGCAGGAGGTCATCACCCTCGTGGTGTTCGCCGGTTTCTCGGTGCTGTATCTGAAGGAGCCGCTCGGCTGGAATCACGCTCTCGGCTTCGCCTTCATCGCCGCCGGTGCGTTCTTCATCTTCCACAAATGGTGAACAATCAGCCGCCTGCCGGTGCGACCCGCAGGATGCGGCCGGCGCTGGCGTCGGTCAGCAGCCACAGCGCGCCGTCGGGGCCCTGCCGCACGTCGCGGATGCGTTCGTTGAGATTCTGCAGCAGCCGCTCCTCGCCGGTGACCTTGTCGCCATCGAGCGACAGCCGCACCAGCATCTGCCCGGCCAGCGCGCCGGTGAACAGGCTGCCCCGCCATTTCGGAAACAGCGTGCCGGTGTAGAAAGCCATGCCGGAGGGCGCGATCGAGGGCACCCAGTATTTGATCGGCTGCTCCATGCCGGGCTTTGCGGTGCTCTCGTGAATTTTCGCGCCGCTGTAGTCGATGCCGTAGCCGATCACCGGCCAGCCATAATTCTTGCCCTTGCCGATGATGTTGACCTCGTCGCCGCCGCGCGGGCCATGTTCGATCTCCCATAGCTCGCCCGATGCCGGGTTGAAGGCGAGGCCCTGCGCGTTGCGGTGGCCATAGCTCCAGATCTCCGGGCGCGCTTTCGCCCTGCCGACAAACGGGTTGTCCGGCGGAATGCTGCCGTCGGGCGCGATGCGGATCAATTTGCCGTTGTCGGTGGCAAGGTTCTGCGCCTCGTCGCGCGGGCCGAAATGATCGCCGAGGGTGACGAACAGATTGCCGTCCGGTGCCTGCGCGATGCGGCAGCCGTGATTGGCGGCTCCGCCGGGTCCCTGCTGGACGAAGATCACCTTCACCGCCTCGAGCCGCAAGGCGGCTTCGTCGAGTTGCGCCCGCGCCACCGAAGCGTTGCCGCCCGTATCGGAGGTGAAGCAGAAATACAGCGTGCGGTTGTCGGCGAAGTCCTTGTCGAGCGCGAGATCGAGCAGTCCGGCCTGTCCCCCCGTCTTCGGCTTCGGCACGCCCGCCAGCGGCACCGACACCTGACCGTCGCGGGTGACGATGCGCATCCTGCCGGGACGCTCGGTCACCAGCATTTTGCCGTCGGGCAGAAAGGCCAGCGCCCATGGATGCTCCAGTCCGCGCGCCACGGTGTCGACGTCGAGAGGACCGGCCGAGGAGTCGAACGGCGCGCTGGCGCTGCGTGTCGCCGTGGTCACCAACAGCGACATCGTGAGCAGCGTGGCCGCGGCGAGCGACGCGACGACAACAATGTTCGGCGTCTTCATGGGAATCTCCGCGTCGGGCGGAACGGGAAATGTCAGACCATCTGCATGGTGGCGGCAAGCCGGATCGTCAGCGCGGTCAGGGCGACGACGAGGCTTGCGGATAAAAACAGGACGGCGACCGCGGCAATGGCGTCGCCCGAGCACCGTGTCAGCGCGCGGGCCGGCAGAAGTCGGAAGCCGTGATGGTCAACCTTCGGCCGCGTCATGCGGATGTCCTCATCGCGGCGCGAATCACCGCGTCAGGCAGATGTGGCAGATATCGCTGTCGAGATTTTGGCGCGTCGGGTCCAAAACGTGACCAAACCAAGGCGCGCCGCCGCCGGGCCGGACGGGGAGCCGGCCTATGCGGGCAGCGGAGTCGCGGTGGCCGGGTTCGCGGCGCCGTCCATGGCGACAAACCCCGGCGCGGCTTCGACCCGCCGCAGCCAGGTTCGGATCGCGGGAAAACCGCCGAGATCGAAGTCACACTGTCCGGCGACGTGGGTGTAGCCGTAGAGCGCGATGTCCGCGATGGTGAGGTGTCCCGCGGCGAAGTAGTCATGCGTCTTGAGGTGATTTTCCATCACCTGCAGCGCGGCGTAGCCGCGTTCCATCCAGTCCTCGAGCGCATGGGTTTGCAGTTCGCGTCCGCCGCGCACCAGCGCCAGCCAGAAATAGGCGGCGCCGACGCTCGGCTCCAGCGCGTGCTGTTCGAAGAACATCCATTGCAGCGCCTGCGCGCGATCGATGCGGTCTTCCGGCGCGAGCGGCGTGCCGTCTGCGACGTACCAGAGGATGGCGTTCGATTCGGCGAGATGACGCCCGTCGATCTCCAGCAGAGGCACCTGTCCGCTCGGGTTCATCGCAAGAAAATCCGGCGTGCGGCTTTCTCCACGCAGGATGTTGATCTCCACGGCCTGATAGGGCGCGTTCAGCAGCGCCAGCGCAAGGCGGACCTTGTAGCTGTTGCCGGAGCGTTGCATGGAGTAGAGCTTGTACATTCGAGGCCGAGCTTGCGTTTGGTGATGATCATAAATCTCGACAGACAATGATGTGAGCAGTGGCTTGCCGCAAGTGCCGGGTTCTGGAAATAGTAGAAATCCGCTGCCGCAGCGCACCGTGTCAGAAAATTATGCCGGCTGTCAGCGTTCCTGCGTCACGTTTGCGCGACTTCCGAATTGCCGCAGATCAAGATCGGGCGATGCGGCGGCGGTTATTGTGCCGGACATGAGATCGGGCACGATCGAGGGAGTCTCAGGGACTGGAGTGAACGTTGCGTTGTTCGTCCGGGCTTCGCGAAACATCCGGCGAACGGCCAGCCAGCAGGCGCATGCGATGGCAATTCCGGCGATGACATCGACGCCGTAGTGGCTGCCCGAAAAGGGCGTTGCCAGGATCATCAGGGTGTTGAGCGCAAGCGAAATCCATCGCAATCCGCGAATGCGCCAAAGAGCCATCACGAAAAGCACGCCGAGAGCCGCGTGAAGACTCGGGAAAGTGATAATCCCTTCCGAATTCAATCCCGACATCACATTGAATGTGCCGTCCCGAATTCCGAGAAACACCGGCCAGCTCGTTGACGAGAGGGGGATCGCGCCGTGCGCCGCGTCAGGCTGCAAATTGTAGAACAGCCATGGTCCGACGGCAGGGACAAAAGCCGATATGCCGATGGTGACGAGAGTCGTCAGCATGAACGACCAAACGAAAACGGTCAGGCGCGGGAGCTGCCCGGCGAATCCCAGCACGAGCACCGTCGTGATCACTTGCACTGTAAAACTGGCGTAAGCGAGCTCGAGGAGCCGATGGAGCCATGCATGGCTGGTGACGAACGTCGCATAGGCCGGCCAGTCGAGGCCGAGGTGACGGTCCCAGCCGGCGAAAAGGGCGTCCTGCAAGGGAAAGCCGGCCCGCGCCGCCGCATAGGACATCGGGGCGCCGACGGCGCTGAAGGCAATGATCTGTGCGGTGCCCGTCAGCAGGCCTGCGGCGCGGTTGTCCTGTCGGACCAGGCGATAGAACCGGCCCGCCGCGGCGAGGCCGGCGCAAGTCGCCAAAGGCACGAGAAATGTCGGCCACGCTATCGTGAACGCGCCGTTGACGACCGCAGTCAGATCGAAAGCGGCCATCGCCGCGACGATGATCCAGACGGCGTTGCCATGCTTCGAATGTGTCTGCGCGATATTCATTTCGGGGACCTGAGACCGGCGATCCGAGCGGCCGCGTTCCGGACCTAATCAGAGCCGGGTTCTCGCTCCGTTAAGATCGGAAGAGCCGGGGCCTTCCGAAACCCTGGGGCATGGGGGATGGCCATCATGTTTAAGCGTCGGTAAAGGCCATTTTTCCGGTTCAAAAATGCGGAATTTCGCGGCTTTGCGGCGAAGCTTCTTGCGATGCAATGCCGCCCGTTTTAGGGTGCCTCGCCCCGCTAAAATCCGCGAATCCGGGCCTTCGCGACCATCAGCATCCTCAGGAGAAAACGATGCCGTTTCTGTCCGCCGCGCTTGACCGTGTGAAGCCGTCCGCCACGATCGCGGTGACGGATAAAGCACGCCAGCTCAAAGCGGCCGGCCGCAACGTCATCGGCCTTGGCGCCGGCGAGCCGGATTTCGACACCCCGGCCAACATCAAGCTGGCCGCGATCCATGCCATCGAGGCGGGCAAGACCAAGTACACCGCGGTCGACGGCATCCCCGAATTGAAGGACGCGATCGTCGCCAAGTTCGGCCGCGAGAACAAGCTGACCTACAAGCCGAGCCAGATCACGGTCGGTACCGGCGGCAAGCAGGTGCTCTACAACGCGCTGATGGCGACGGTGAATCCCGGCGACGAAGTGATCATCCCGGCGCCGTACTGGGTGAGCTACCCGGACATGGTCGAGCTCGCCGGCGGCACGCCGGTGCCGGTGGTCTGCACCGCCGAGCATGGCTTCAAGCTGCAGGCCGCCGATCTCGAAAAGGCGATCACGCCGAAGACCAAGTGGATCATCCTCAACTCGCCGTCGAACCCGACCGGCGCGGCCTATACCCATGCCGAGATGAAGGCACTGACCGACGTGCTGGTGAAGCATCCGCAGGTCTGGATCATGACGGACGACATGTACGAGCATCTCGTCTATGACAATTTCACCTTCGTCACCCCGGCGCAGGTCGAGCCGCAGCTGTTCGACCGCACGCTGACCGTCAACGGCGTGTCGAAGGCCTATTGCATGACCGGCTGGCGTATCGGTTATGCCGGCGGTCCCGAAAAATTGATCAAGGCGATCGCGACCATCCAGTCGCAGTCGACCTCCAACCCGTCCTCGATTTCGCAGTGGGCGGCGGTCGAGGCGCTGAACGGTCCGCAGGATTTCATCGCCGCCAATAACAAGGCGTTCAAGGAGCGCCGCGATCTCGTGGTGTCGATGCTCAACCAGGCGCCCGGCATCAACTGCCCGCGTCCGGAAGGGGCGTTCTACGTCTATCCGTCCTGCGCCGGCACGATGGGCAAGACCACGCCGTCGGGCAAGAAGTTGACCAACGACGAGGATTTCGTCACCGAGCTTCTGGAGAGCGAGGGCGTCGCGGTGGTGCACGGTTCGGCCTTCGGCCTCGGCCCGGCCTTCCGCATTTCCTATGCGACCAAGACCAGCGACCTCGAGGAAGCATGCACCCGCATCCAGCGCTTCTGCGCAAACTTGCGTTAATGTGATCTTCTTCTAGGATCGTTTCGTTACGATCTGGTGGCAAAGATGGGGCGCGCCATGTTTTTGACACGGCGCTTCCGTTTTGTCCCTCCGTCGTTTTGTTAATCCCACTGGAGCTAAAATAGATGCGTGTTTCCTCGCTCGTCGGTGTCGCTTTGGCGGCGCTTGTCTCCTCCGCCGTGTCCGCCAACGCGCAGCAGCGTGTTCAGATCGGCATCCTCGAATGCCATGGCGGCCCGAATGTCGGCATGGTGGTCACCTCGGTGACGCAGCTCAACTGCGTATTCCGCGCCGAGGGCCGTCGTCCCGAGCCGTACGTTGCGAAGGTCAGCCGCTTCGGCCTCGATCTCGGCATCACCCAGCAGACCGGCCTCGCCTGGGCCGTTCACGCGCCGACCCTCCGCGTCGGACGCGGCGACCTGTCGGGTGATTACGGCGGCGTCGGCGGTAATGCCTCGATCGGCATTGGCGGCGGCGGCAACCTGCTGATCGGCGGTTCGGCCAATTCCTACGCGCTGCAGCCGCTCAGCCTGCAGGGCCAGACCGGCCTCAACGCCGCGGGCGGCCTTGTCGGGCTGGAATTGCGTCCGGGCGGTCTCGTGCCGCGCAAGCACAAGCGTCATCGTCGCCATCACTGAGAGCGTGGCATTTGAATCAAAGGGGCCCGTGCGAACGGGCCCCTTTTTTGTTGCTGACCGAAAGTGGCAACGGCGCCGAGATTGAACATTGACCGGCGTTGTGACTAGATGGAATCGCGTTTTGTGAGCCGCGAGGGCCTGTCCCCGGCCGATTTCTGGAGAGCATCCATGCGCCGTCTGTCCGCCGCCCTGTCGATGTCCGCCGCCTTGTTGGTCGCTTCCGTCACGCTCACGCAGGCTCAGGACCGGGTGCAGGCCGGCACCCTGGAATGTCGCGGGGGCAGCAGCGTCGGCATGGTGGTCGGCTCGGTGACCAATCTGGGCTGTGTTTTCCGCTCGCAGGGCCGGCCGGATGATCTCTATGTGGCCACCGTCAAGAAGATCGGTCTCGATCTCGGCATCACCGAAGCTTCGGCGCTGTCATGGATCGTGCTGGCGCCCACCGCGCAGCTTGGTCCGGGCGATCTGTCGGGCAACTATGCCGGCGTGAACGCCAGCGCGGCGGTCGGCGTCGGTCTCGGCGCCAACGCCATGATTGGCGGTTCGGCAAATTCCTTCGCACTTCAGCCACTCAGCGTTCAGGGGCAAACCGGACTTAACGTCGCCGCCGGCGTGCAAAGTCTGGAATTGCGTCCGGGACGTTGAACAGGCTCGTCACCATCAGCGAAAGCCGCAGCGCCGCTGAACCGACTTTCGCCGAACTCTTTACCCCGAAGCTCGTCACCGTTCTTCGAGAAGGCTACGGCTTTGCGGATTTTCGCGCCGACGCCATCTCGGGCCTGACTGTCGCCATCGTTGCGCTGCCGCTGTCGATGGCGATCGCGATCGCCTCGGGCGCGACGCCGGATCGCGGCCTTTACACCGCGATCGTCGGCGGCTTCCTGATCTCTCTTCTCGGTGGCAGCCGGTTTCAGATCGGTGGGCCGGCGGGCGCGTTCATCGTGCTGGTCGCCGCCACCGTCGCCCGTCACGGCATCGACGGATTGATCCTGGCGACGTTGCTGGCGGGCCTGTTTCTGATTGCGGCCGGCTTTCTGCGGCTTGGCACTTATATCAAGTACATCCCCTATTCGGTGACGGTGGGCTTCACCGCCGGCATCGGCGTCATTATCTTCGCCAGCCAGATCAAGGATCTGCTCGGCCTGACGCTGGCGCATGAGCCGGGGCCGTTCGTCGCCAAGGTCGAGGCGCTGTGGGGCGTCATCGGCACCGCGAGCCCGGCCGCCATCGCGATCTCGGCGCTCACCATTGTGATGATCGTCGGTTTGCGGATGTGGCGGCCGACCTTTCCCGGCCTGCTGTTTGCCGTGATCGTCACCGCTTTCGGCGCGTGGCTGTTCGGCCTGCCGGTGGAGACCATCGGCACGCGGTTCGGCGGCATTCCGCAGATGCTGCCGGCGCCGTCGCTGCCCGCTCTGTCGCTGGACAAGGTTCAGGCCGTGTTGCCGGACGCGGTAGCTTTCGCGCTGCTGGGAGCGATCGAGTCGCTGCTGTCCGCAGTGGTGGCGGACGGCATGACCGGGCGTCGGCACCGCTCCAATTGCGAACTGGTCGCGCAGGGCGTCGCCAATATCGGCTCGGCGCTGTTCGGCGGCATTTGTGTCACCGGCACCATCGCCCGCACCGCGACCAACGTGCGCTCCGGCGCCCATGGGCCGATCGCGGGCATCATGCATTCGTTGTTCCTGCTGCTATTCATGCTGGTCGCGGCGCCGCTCGCGAGTTTCATTCCGCTGGCAACGCTGGCGGCCGTGCTGGCGGTGGTGGCCTGGAACATGGTCGAGCGCAATGAATTCGCCACGCTGATCCGCGCCTCCTGGGGTGACGCGGCGGTGCTGCTGGTCACCTTCCTGCTCACCGTCTTCCGCGATTTGACCGAAGGAATCGTGGTCGGCTTCGCGCTCGGCTCGGTGCTGTTTATCCATCGCATGGCGCAGACCACGGACATCGAGACCCGTGCCCCGCTTGCCGGTGACGACCGGCCCGACGGTGCGCCGGATGCCCGCCAGCCGTATGATTCCAGCCTGGCGAGCGATCGCGACGTCATGATCTATCGGATCACCGGCGCGTTCTTTTTCGGCGCGGCCTCCACCGTGGGGTCGGTGCTCGACAACATCTCGACCCGCCGCAAGGCGATGATCATCGACTTCGCCGCTGTGCCGTTTCTGGATTCCACCGCAGCGAACGTCATCGGCCGGATGGCCGTCAAGGCGCGGCGCAAGAACGTGCGGGTGTTTCTCACCGGAACCTCGACGTCCGTGCGACGCGCGCTCAAGACCTATGGCGCGCGGCCGCCGGCGGCCGAATTCCGCGCCGATATCGTCCAGGCGCTGAACGAGATCAAGGGATCGCCGGTCACGGCGAAAACCGGCGAGTGATGCGGTTGGGATCGATGGATAGGCGCGACCTGCGTTGCGAGGTGTCATGAGTATGCCGCGTGCGGCCTGCCTGATCGGCTGGCCGGCGGCGCATTCGCGCTCGCCGCTGATTCATAAATATTGGCTGAAGGCGCTCGGCCTCGAAGGCGATTATCGCATCGAGGCGGTCGAGCCGGCGGCATTCGCCGATTTCGTCGCGCGGCTTGCCGCCCGCGGCTACAGCGGCGCCAATGTCACCATTCCGCACAAGGAGCGCGCTCTGGCGGCATCGGTGCCGGATGTGCGCGCTCGCGCGGTCGGCGCCGCCAACACGCTGTTCTTCAAGGACGGCGCGCTGCACTCCACCAACACTGACATCGAAGGCTTCATCAACAATCTCGACGCCGCGGCGCCGGGATGGGATCGCGGCGGTGAGGCGCTGGTGCTCGGTGCGGGCGGCTCGGCGCGCGCGGTGGTGTTCGGGCTGCTGGAGCGCGGCATGTCCCGCGTGCATCTGGCCAACCGCACCGCGGCGCGCGCGCAGGCGCTGCGCGATCAGTTCGGCGAGCGGGTGCAGGTCGTGTCATGGCCGGACATCGAGGCGTTGCTGCCGGGGGTCGACGTGCTGGTGAACACCACCTCGCTTGGCATGAAAGGCCAGCCGTCGCTTCAGGTGGATGTCGGGGCGTTGCGGCCGGACGCGGTGGTCGCCGATCTCGTCTATGTGCCGCTCGCGACCGAACTGCTGAAGGACGCGAGGGCGCGCGGTTTCAAGACGGCGGACGGCCTTGGCATGCTGCTGCATCAAGCGGTGCGCGGCTTCGAACTCTGGTTCGGCCAGCGGCCGCAGGTCACGCCGGAATTGCGCGCGCTGGTCGAGGCCGATCTCGCGGCCGCGTGAGGCTGACCGCGAAATATCGCCGCAAAGCGTGCTTTGTCTGACAGGTCCGGAGACGCCGATGAAATTTTCCAGCCCGCTGCTCGCGTCGTTGTGCCTGCTGGCCGCTTTGTTGCTGCCGAGGTTTGAGGCGGCGAACGCGCAGCCGGCCGGCTCGCGGGTGCGCGGCACGATTGAATCCGTCAACGGCCAGATCCTGATCGTGAAAGCGCGCGACGGCACCAACGTGGTGATGCGGATGGCGGGCAATGTGCGTCTCACCGGCGTGGTGCCGATCTCGCGCGACGAGATAAAGGTCGGCGCCTATATCGGCGTCACCTCGGTGCGGGCCGAGGACGGCGCCGATCAGGCGACGGAGGTGCATGTGTTTCCCGAAGCGATGCGGGGCACCGGCGAGGGCTCGCAGCCGTGGGATTCCGCGCCGAACAGCACCATGACCAATGGTGCTTTGACAAAGATCGCCGGCCACGAGGGTCAGGTCCTGACCGTGACATACAAAGGCGGCGCCAAGCAGGTGGTGCTGACGCCGCAGACCGTGGTGGTGACCTTCGTGCCGGGCGAGCGCGGCGACATCAGGGTTGGCGCCCACATCATCGCCGCGACCGGCAGGGCCGCGGACGGCGCACTGGAGGCGACGCGCATCAGCGTCGGCCGCGACGGGCTGACGCCGCCGATGTGATGCGCGAAGGCCGCGGGATTATCCGTGGGCGTGGCCGACGGCGTTGGTGGGCATGGGGTCCCATAGCACCCGGCGATCGATATCCTCGACATGATTGACGCCGCACAGCCCCATGGTGGTGCTGAGCTCCTTGGCGATGAGGTCCACCGCCTTGGCGACGCCGGCCTGTCCGCCGGCGCCGAGGCCGTGGATGTAGGAGCGGCCGATCATGCAGGATTTGGCGCCGAGCGCGAGTGCACGCATCACATCCTGGCCGGTGCGGATGCCGCCGTCGAACATCACCTCGATCTGCGAGCCGACCTCCTGCACCACCTCCGGCAGCACGGTGATCGACGAGGGCGCGCCGTCGAGCTGGCGGCCGCCATGGTTCGACACCACCAGCGCGTCGGCGCCGGTCTTCACCGCCTCGCGCGCGTCATGCACGTCGAGGATGCCCTTGATGACGAGCTTGCCGGGCCACAAGCTGCGAATCCATTCGACGTCCTTCCAGTTCAGCGCCGGATCGAACTGCGAGGAGATCCACAGGCTGAGCGAGTTGATATCGTCGGTGCCTTTGATCTGGCCGGCGAGGTTGCCGAAGGTGCGGCGCTTGCCGCGCAGCACGCCGGAGACCCAGGCCGGCTTGGTGGCGAAGTCGAACAGCTTCGACAGGCTCCATTCCGGAGGCACGGTCATGCCGTTCTTGATGTCGGCGTGACGCTGGCCGATCACCTGCAGGTCCACCGTGAGCACCAGTGCGCTGCATTTGGCGGCGATGGCGCGCTCGATCAGCGATTTCACGAAGCCGCGGTCGCGCATCACATAAAGCTGGAACCAGAATGGCTTGTCGACGTTCTGCGCGACGTCCTCGATCGAGCAGATCGACATTGTCGACAGCGTGAACGGAATGCCGAGGGCCTGCGCGGCGCGGCAGGCGTAGATTTCGCCGTCGCGATACTGCATGCCGGTGAGGCCGACGGGCGCCAAAATCAGCGGCATCGTCGCGGGCTCGCCCAGAATCGTGGTGTTCAGCGTTCGCGAGGAGACATCGACCAGGATGCGCTGACGGAACTTGATCTGATCAAGATCGCTTCGATTGGCGCGCAGGGTCGATTCCGTGTAGGATCCACGATCGCAGTAGTCGAAAAAAGCTTTCGGGACGCGGCGTTTGTGAATCGCGCGCAGATCCTCGATACATGTGACGTTCTTCATCGTGTATCCTGACGTGGCTGGTCTGATCGCCGCAACATCGCTCATGCCGCGCCTCTGGGCAATTGATCCGTTCGCAGATGTCGTCTGCGTCCCCAGCTCCGAATCCGGATGGAGGCAAGCATGAGCGACAAGAATCACGATCCGAAGCCCGGCAAAAAGGCTGAGGACGACCAGCGCGCGCTCAAGGAAGAGAAGCTGGAAGAAGGGCTCGAGGAAAGCTTCCCGGCGTCAGATCCGGTCAGTGTGATCCAGCCGCATCCCGCCCGTCACGATCCGGGCGGCAAGCCGAAAACCTGATTGGGAATGCCAATTCCCGTGGTGCATGCCGAAGGCAACCGATGGGATATGGTAAGGCATTGATAAGTAACGGCTTAGCCGTTTGTTCCGGAATGGATGGCGGCTTCGGCCGGTAATGATTCATCATATTTTTTGAAGCGGCAGCAACGGTAAGGCCTTATAAAACGCCATCAATTGATCCGCGCGCGGGGCCGCATGGCCATTCGCGGCGCGGGAATGACCGCAGCGCAGGGGGCACCATGGCTCGCAAATATTTCGGAACGGACGGCATTCGCGGCCGGGCCAATGGGCTGATCACGCCGGAGCTGGCGCTCAAGGTCGGGCAGGCGGCGGGGCTGGTGTTTCAGCGCGGCGAGCACCGTCATCGCGTGGTGATCGGCAAGGACACCCGGCTGTCCGGCTACATGATCGAGAACGCGATGGTGGCGGGCTTTACCTCGGTCGGCATGGACGTGCTGCTGCTCGGGCCGATTCCGACGCCGGCGGTGGCGATGCTGACCAAATCGATGCGCGCCGACCTCGGCGTGATGATCTCCGCCTCGCACAATCTGTTCGACGACAACGGTATCAAGCTGTTCGGTCCGGCCGGCTTCAAGCTGTCGGACGAGGTCGAAAGCCAGATCGAGGAATTGATCGACGAGAACATCGACAAGCGGCTGGCGCCCAGCGCCAACCTCGGCCGCGCGCGCCGCATCGACGGCGTTCACGACCGCTATATCGAGTTCGCCAAGCGCACCTTGCCGCGCGATCTCAATCTCGAAGGCCTGCGCATCGTGGTCGATTGCGCCAACGGCGCCGCCTACGGGGTGGTGCCGGAAGCGCTGTGGGAGCTTGGCGCCGACGTGATCTCGATCGGCGTCGAGCCGGACGGTTTCAACATCAACAAGGATTGCGGGTCGACGTCGCCGGAGGCGCTCAGCCGCAAGGTCCGCGAGATGCGCGCCGATATCGGTATCGCGCTCGACGGCGATGCGGACCGCGTGCTGGTGATCGACGAGCGTGGCCATCTGGTGGATGGCGACCAGTTGCTGGCGGTGATCGCGCAAAGCTGGAAGGAAGACGGACGTCTGTCCAAACCGGGCATTGTCACCACCGTGATGTCGAATCTCGGCCTCGAGCGCTTCCTGGCCGGCGAAGGTCTCGGGCTGGTGCGCACGCCGGTCGGCGACCGCTACGTGCTCGAGCAGATGCTTCAGCAGGGTTACAATCTCGGCGGGGAGCCGTCCGGCCACATCATCATGTCGGACTTCACCACCACCGGCGACGGATTCGTCGCCGCGCTGCAGGTGCTGGCCGTGGTGCAGAAGCTCGGCCGCCCGGTTTCGGAGGTCTGCCACCGCTTCGAGCCATTGCCGCAGATTCTCAAGAATGTGCGTTACCGCGCCGGCAAGCCGCTGGAGAATCCGAACGTGATGTCGGCGATTTCCGCAGCCGAACAGCGGCTCAACGGCAGCGGCCGTCTGCTGGTGCGCTCCTCCGGCACCGAGCCGGTGATCCGGGTGATGGGCGAGGGCGACGACCGCATCGTGGTGGAAGAGGCGGTGGACATGATCGTCTCCGCGCTCGGCATGACCGCGGCGGCCTGATCCGGACGGCGCCTGTTTCGCCACGGCCGGCGCCGCCGTTCGCTGCAAGACATGCGACACCGCTGCAAATCAGTCATGATCCGGCCTGGCTGGCGAGGATTGTCGTTTCCCGTTACGGTCCGCCCTCATACGGTCGCGGCCTGCCGGGTGATGGCGGCCGTTTCCTTTTGACGGAAGGCATTGCGTGAACAAGCCGGTCATCCTGTCCGAAGACACCATGGGCGCGCCCATCGTCGCCAGCAGCGCGCCGCCGCCGCCGACCGGCCCGGTGCTGATGGTGCTCGGCGCGATCAGCCTGTCGCATCTCCTCAACGATCTGATGCAGTCGCTGATCTTTGCGATCTATCCGGTCCTGAAGGCGAACTACAATCTGGATTTCACCCAGGTCGGCATGATCACGCTGGCCTGCATGTTCACCTCCTCGCTGTTGCAGCCGCTGGTCGGACTTTACACCGACCGCAGGCCGAAGCCGTTCTCGCTGGCGATCGGCATGGGCTTCACGCTGGTCGGTCTGCTGCTGCTCAGCGTCGCGCATGTCTACAGCATGATCCTGATCGCCGCCGGACTGGTCGGGATGGGCTCGGCGATCTTTCATCCGGAGTCCTCGCGGATCGCCCGCGTCGCGTCCGGTGGCCGCTACGGTCTGGCGCAATCGATCTTTCAGGTCGGCGGCAATTTCGGTAGCGCCATCGGCCCGGTGCTGGCGGCGGCGATCGTGGTGCCGTTCGGGCAGGGCAGCATCGCACTGTTCTCGCTGATAGCGGGGCTTGCGATGATCATCCTGTGGCGCATCGGCGTGTGGTACAAGCCGCGGATCATGCCGCGCGCCGGCAAAAGGGTGGATGGCGCGTCGGGGATGCTGTCATCGTCGCGCGTGGCGTTCGCACTGGTCGTGCTGATGGTGCTGCTGTTCTCCAAGGGCTTCTATCTGGCCGGCATCAACAGCTATTACACCTTCTATCTGATCCAGAAGTTCGGCGTCAGCACGCAGACCGCGCAGATCTATCTGTTCGTGTTTCTCGCTTCCAGCGCCTGCGGCACTTTCTTCGGCGGCCCGCTCGGCGACCGCTTCGGCCGGAAATATGTGATCTGGTTCTCGATCCTCGGCGCGTTGCCTTTCACGCTGGCGCTGCCTTACGCGAACCTGTTCTGGAGTCTCGTGCTCAGCGTTGTGATCGGTTTCGTCATCGCCTCGGCGATGCCCGCGATCATCGTCTATGCGCAGGAACTGATGCCGCATCGCTTCGGCATGATCTCCGGATTGTTCTTCGGTCTGGTGTTCGGCATCAGCGGCATCGGCGCGGCGATCCTCGGCTATGTCGCCGACCACACCGGCATCGGCTTCGTCTATCACGTCTGCTCCTATTTGCCGGCGATCGGTCTGCTCGCGGTTCTTCTGCCGCAGCTCAAACGCGCCGACGTCTGATCGTCGGGCGCGTCCTCTTCCTTAAATAGCGCGAGCGGGCGTTCGTGATTGTTGCGTCAGAATGCCTGACGTTCTCATCAACGCATTGTTAGGATCTGTGGCGAGCGCATGAACGCATCGTTAACCCATTCGCTTAACCCGCATTAAAAATCGCGGTTAAGAATTAGGGTTAAGTGGCGCTTAAGCATTTGGTGCCATCGTCCTTCCTGAGGATTTGAGTGAGGCCTTTGCGTCGTCTGTGCCTCACCAGACGAAAGGACTAACCGATGCGTTCCGTGAAACCTGTGCTTGCCGCTGCTGCGGTGTCGTTGTTGTCGAGCGCGGCGTTCGCAGCCGATCTGCCGCTTGCACCGCCGCCCTATGCTCCGCCGCCACCGGCGGACTTTGGCGGCTGGTATCTGCGCGGCGATATCGGCATGACCAACCAGCGGCTGAAAAAGCTCGATAGCGCGACGGCTCAGCAGAACCCGGGCATGGTCGATGTCGGCATGGGATTCGACAGCTCGCCGCTGTTCGGTGTCGGCGTCGGTTATCAGTTCAACAGCTGGTTCCGCGCGGACGTCACGGGTCAGTATCGCGGTCGCGCCAACTTCCATGGATCGAACCCGCTGATCTTCAGCCCGACATCGTTTCAGTCGGACAACTACTCCGGCAGCAAGTCGGAAGCGCTCTTTATGATCAACGCGTATGCGGATCTGGGAACGTGGTGGTGTGTTACGCCGTTTGTCGGCGTCGGCGTCGGCACGTCCTACAACATGATCAGCGGATTCCGCGATGACAACATTCAGGTCAACGGTGGCGTGACCAATGCGTCGGTTGCGACCTTCGCCGACCGTGGAAGCTGGAATTTCGCCTGGGCCGCTCATGCCGGTCTCGGCTACAAGGTCAGCCCGTCTCTTACGCTTGAACTGGCATACAGCTACGTCAACCTCGGCTCGGCACGGCCGGGCGCCTATACGCTCCTGAATGGTTCCGGCGGTCCGTCCTCGATCGTCATGAAGGACATCACCTCGCATGACGTGAAGTTCGGCGTGCGCTGGGCGATCGATCCGGGCCCGGCCTATCTGCCGCCTCCGCCGCTGGTGACGAAGGGTTGATCGGCTCGCAAGCAACCGATTGCAGACGGCGCGGAGCGATCCGCGCCGTTTTTGTTTGTGCTTTCTTGCGCGCGAAGGTGCGCGCGCAAACGATTGATTAAGGTTAACCGGCGATGATCAAACATAGTTAAGCGTCGGTGGTGAGGAGCGTTTCGATGCGTCGGTTGATCGTGGCTGCGATGATGGCGGCAAGTGTGCAGGGCGCGCAGGCTGCGGACTTGCCGGACTGGGGCGATTTGCCGGTGTTGCGGGGCGCGGTTGGTCTCAGCCGGGGCGTCGGCAACTTTCAAGGCTACTACATCGGCGGTCAGGCGGGTTATGGCTCGACCGACATGAACTTCACCGGCTCGAACAGCGCGATGACGGCGCGGATGCTGGCGAACCGGGTGATCGAGAATGACATGGGCGTGTCGCAATGGCCGCTGTTCATCTCGCCGACCTCGCAGCATCAGACGTCATTCGGCGGTTTCGCCGGCTACACCGGCCAGTGGGAAGACGTCACGCTCGGTGTCGACATCAGCTACATGCGCGGCAAGTTCGTCGGTTCGTCGTCCGCCAGCCAGACGCTGGTCTCCGCAACGACGCTGACCGGCGGGCAATATCACGCTGTAAGCTATGAATCGAGCAAGGCCATGGAAATCACGGACCTGGCGACGTTCCGGGGCCGCGCGGGTTATGTGTTCGGCAATTTCATGCCTTACGTCTTCGGTGGATTGGCTGTTGCACGCGCCACGACCACGGGTTCGGTGCGGGTGCTGGAGGGCTACGGCGCGACCCAGGCGGATGCGAGCCTTATGCTTGCCAATGGCCCCGTCGTCGATACGGCCAGCAGCATCAAGGCCGGCCGGCTGATTTACGGCTACACCGCCGGTCTCGGCGCCGAGATGAATCTGTTCGGCAATCTGTTTGCTCGCGCCGAATGGGAATATGTTCGCCTGACCGGCGACGTCGATACCAGCATCAACACCGTGCGCGGTGGTCTCGGCTATCGGTTTTAGTCGTTAAAAAGAAGGCCTCACGCCATCTTCAGCGTCGCCGCGCCGGCGACCACGAGCACGCCGGTGGCGAGACGGCGCAGGCCGTTGCCTTCCCGCAGGATGAGTGCCGAAATCGCGACGGCAAACAGCACCGATGTTTCACGCAGCGCCGCGACGTTCGCGAGCGGTGCTTGCGTCATGGCCCACAATGCGAGACCGTAAGAGCCGACGGTGCATAGGCCGCCTGCGAGCATCAGCGGCCCGCGTGTCTGAATTTGTGTCTTCACGACAGCCGCGTTCCGCATCCAGAGCCATATCAGCGGCGGAACGCCGGTGAGCAGATGCAGCCATAGCACGTAGGACAGTGCATGGCCGGACAGCCGCACGCCGGTGCCGTCGACCAGCGTGTAGAGTGCGATCACGAGAGCATTGCCGAGCGCGATCAAGGTCGCGCGATGATTGGCCCTGCCGTGCAAGGCGAGCAGAAGGATTCCGCCGCAGATCAGACCGATGCCGGCCCAGCTTGTCGCGGTCAGGGATTCGCCGAGCAACGGTGCGCTGGCGAGAGCGACGATCAGCGGCGCGCTGCCGCGCATCAAGGGATAGGTGTGGCCCATATCGCCGGCACGATAGGCCGCCGCGACCATCACGAAATAGAGTTGGTGGATGACGACCGAGGCTGCGAGCCACGGCCAGCTTGCGGCTGTGGGCAGCGGCAGGAACGGCAGGATGACGGCCGCGACCAGTCCGGCTCCGGCCGCCACCATGGCAGCCTCAAGCCGCTTGTCGCTGCCGGATTTGACGATGGCGTTCCAGCTTGCATGCAGGATCGCGGCAAACAGAACAATCAGCAGAACATGGGTCGGCACGGTCCGGGCTGTCTCTTGGGGTGAGGGGGAGGTTACGCAGAAACGACTTGCGCCGTCGCGGGCAGGTATATCACAGACCGGACCGCTTCCTTCCCTTGACCTGCCCACCGGCTTCGCGTATTTGCGACGGCGGGACACCTCCCCCCAACGGGAGGCTACTATCTGGAAGGATAGATCATGACTGCAGCGAAGCCCGCTTCGCGGCCTCACGTGCCGCATTTTTCCTCCGGCCCCTGTGCCAAGCGCCCCGGCTGGACCCCCGAAAATCTCAAAGACGCTGTCCTCGGCCGTTCGCATCGCGCGAAGATCGGCAAGACGCGGCTCAAGCTCGCGATCGATCTGACGCGCGAGGTGCTCGAAGTTCCTGCCGATTACCGCATCGGCATCGTCCCGGCGTCCGATACCGGCGCGGTGGAAATGGCGCTGTGGTCGCTGCTCGGCCCGCGCCCCGTCACCATGATCGCCTGGGAATCGTTCGGCGAAGGCTGGATCACCGATGTGGTCAAGCAGCTCAAGCTCAAGGACGTCACCAAGCTCACCGCCGGCTATGGCGAGATTCCCGATCTCGCCAAGGCCGACAAGAATGCCGACATCGTCTTCACCTGGAACGGCACAACCTCCGGCGTGCGGGTGCCGAACGCCGACTGGATCGCCGCCGATCGCGAGGGCCTCACCATCTGCGACGCCACTTCGGCGGCGTTCGCCCAGAAGCTCGATTGGCCCAAGCTTGATGTCGTCACCTTCTCCTGGCAGAAGGCGCTCGGCAGCGAGGCCGCGCACGGCATTCTCATTCTCTCGCCGCGCGCCGTCGCCCGCCTCGAGAGCTACACGCCGGCCTGGCCGATGCCGAAGATTTTCCGCATGACCAAGGGCGGCAAGCTGATCGAGGGCATCTTCGTCGGCGAAACCATCAACACGCCGTCGATGCTGTGCGTCGAGGACTATCTCGATGCGCTCAACTGGGCGAAGTCGGTCGGCGGACTCAAGGGCCTGATGGCGCGCGCCGATGCCAACACCAAGGTGCTGGCGGACTGGGCGGCGAAGACGCCGTGGGTCGATTTCCTCGCGACCGATCCGGCGATCCGCTCCAACACCTCGGTGTGCCTCAAGGTGGTCGATCCCGCGATCACCGCATTGCCCGCCGAGGCGCAGGCGGATTTCGCCAAGAAGCTGGTTGCGGCGGTCGAGAAGGAAGGCGCGGGCTACGATCTCGGCGCCTACCGCGACGCGCCGCCCGGCCTGCGCATCTGGTGCGGCGCGACGGTGGAAGCCGCCGACGTCGCGGTGCTGACGCAATGGCTCGACTGGGCCTTCGCCGAGACCAAGGCCGCGCTCGCCAAGGCGGCGTAACCACACTCGATTGTCGTCCCGGGCAAGCAGCCGTTTGGCCGCGCGACCCGGGACCCATAACCACCACAATCACGTATGGGTCCCGGCCTTCGCCGGGACGACCGGCCCTTTTCAAGGATCAGATCCCATGACCAAACCCAAAGTGCTTATCTCAGACGCGCTGTCGTCCGCCGCCGTGCAGATCTTCAAGGACCGCGGCATCGACGTCGACTTTCAGCCCGCGCTCGGCAAGGACAAGGACAAGCTCGCCGAGATCATCGGCAATTATGACGGCCTCGCCATCCGCTCCGCCACCAAGGCGACGGCGAAGATTCTCGCCAACGCCAAGAATCTCAAGGTGATCGGCCGCGCCGGCATCGGCGTCGACAATGTCGAAATCCCCGCCGCCACCGCGCGCGGCATCATCGTGATGAACACGCCGTTCGGCAATTCGATCACCACCGCCGAGCACGCCATCACCCTGATACTGGCGCTGGCGCGCGAAATCCCGCAGGCCGATGCTTCCACCCAGGCCGGTAAGTGGGAGAAGAACCGCTTCATGGGCGTCGAGATCACCGGCAAGACGCTCGGCGTGATCGGCTGCGGCAATATCGGCGCCATCGTCGCCGACCGCGCGCTCGGCCTGAAGATGAAGGTGATCGCGTTCGATCCGTTCCTGTCGCCGGAGCGCGCCAGGGATATCGGCGTGGAGAAGGTCGAACTCGACGATCTGCTCAAGCGCGCCGATTTCATCACGCTGCACACGCCGCTGACCGACAAGACCCGCAACATTCTCGACGCCACCGCGATCAACAAGACCAAGAAGGGCGTGCGCATCATCAATTGCGCGCGCGGCGGTCTGGTCGACGAGGCGGCGTTGCGCGCGGCGCTCGACAGCGGCCATGTCGCCGGCGCGGCGTTCGACGTGTTCGTCGAAGAGCCGGCCAAGACCAACGTGCTGTTCGGTCATCCCCATGTGATCTGCACCCCGCATCTCGGCGCCTCGACCACCGAAGCGCAGGAGAACGTCGCGCTGCAGGTCGCCGAGCAGATGTCGGACTATCTGCTCACCGGCGCGATCTCTAACGCCATCAATTTCCCCTCGATCACGGCGGAAGAGGCGCCGAAGCTCAAGCCGTTCATCGAGCTCGCCGAAAAGCTCGGTTCCTTCGCCGGCCAGCTCACCGAGAGCAACATCGTCAAGGTGCAGATCACTTATGAAGGCGCGGTGGCCGAGATGAAGGTGAAGGCGCTGACGGCGGCGGCGCTGTCGGGCCTGCTGCGGCCGATGCTGGGCGACGTCAATGTCGTGTCCGCGCCGGTGGTCGCCAAGGAGCGCGGCATGGTGGTGGACGAGGTGCTGCGCGCGGCCGAAAGCGATTATGAGAGCCTGATCACTGTCACCGTGACCACGGACAACATGGAGCGCTCGGTGTCCGGCACGGTCTATGCCGACGGCGCGCCGCGCCTCGTGAACATCAAGGGCATCCGGGTCGATGCCGAGTTCGGCAAGTCGATGATCTACATCACCAACGAGGACAAGCCGGGCTTCATCGGCAAGTTCGCTTCGCTGCTCGGCGACGCCAAGGTCAACATCGCGACCTTCCATCTCGGCCGCAACGCACCGGGCGGTGACGCCATCGCGCTGGTCGAGGTCGATGGCGTGGTTCCGCCGGAGATCCTTGCCAAGATCGAGGCGCTGCCTCCGGTCAAGCATGCCAAGGCCCTGACGTTCTGAGACGGAGCTTGCGCCGGTCTGCCTCAGACAGCCGGCGTCATCGAGTTTAAAGCGCGGTCGCCTGGGGCGGCCGCGCTTTTTTGTCCCGCGGGCCATGATGTCCCGCTCCCGGATTCTCCAACCCTACCCTGGTAAGGAAGATTCAATGGTCTGCCGGTAAAAGAATAAATACTTACTTGGCGCGTCCGCGCCCTGGTTCTTCGGAGAAGCTGTCGTGAAATTTTTGAATAACTGGCCGATCGCCCTGAAGCTCGGCGTTCTGGTGGGTGTGACCCTGATCGGCCTGTGTGCCGCGGGTCTGTTTGCTGCTCGCATGATGCACAATGAAATGTACAGCGCGCGTACGGAACAGCTTCGAGCGATCGTTGATACCGCGCGGAACATGGCGGTCGGCTATCAGAAGCAGGTCCAGGCCGGCAAACTGACGAAAGAGGCTGCGGTCGAGCAGTGGGTCCAGCGCGTCCAGAGCATGACCTACGACAATGGTGGCGGTTATCTGTTTGTTTACACGATGGACGGCATCGCGGTTTCGGTGCTCAACGCGAAGCAGATCGGCACCAGTCATCTCGACGTCGAAGTGAATGGCCGCAAGTCCACCCGCGAGATGCGGGACGGCGTTGCTGCCAACGGGAACGTCACGATCTATTACGCCTGGCAGAAGCCCGGCCAGTCGGGACTGAGCCCGAAGGTGTCCTACGCAGCCGGCATTCCGGGGTGGGACATGTTCATCGGCACCGGCGCCTATATCGACGATCTCCAGGGCAAGCTGATGCAGATCGTGATGGCTCTGGGCGCGGCGATCCTCGGCATCGGCGCGGTGGCCGGTGCCGTCGCCTGGTTCATCGGGCGCAGCATCACGAGGCCCCTTGGGCAGCTCGGTCAGCGCATGAAGGCCCTGGCGGACGGACAACTCGAAGAGGCGATTCCGGGAATCGGCCGCCGGGACGAGATTGGCGTCATGGCCACGACCGTTCAGGTCTTCAAGGACAATGCGCTCCGCATGCGCGATCTTGAACGCGCCGAGGCCGAGACCAAGGAGCGCGCCGCTGCCGAGCGCGCCGCGATGATGGCCAGCCTCGCCAACGACTTCGAGAGCAACGTCAACGGGATCGTTCGTTCGGTGGCGAATTCGGCCGCCGGCATGCAGACGACCGCCGAGACCATGAGCTCGACCGCGGTCGAGGCCAGCGACCGCGCGGCGACCGTTGGTGCCGCGTCGGAAAGAGCGTCCGAGAATGTCGATACCGTCGCCGCGGCAGCCGAGGAACTGTCGTCGTCGGTGGAGGAAATCTCCCGGCAGGTCGCGCAGTCGAACGAGATTGCCAGCAAGGCGGTGGCGGATGCCGAGCGCACCAACGCGACGGTGCAGGTGCTCTCCAGCGGCGCCGAGAAGATCGGCGAAGTGGTGCAGCTCATTCACACCATTGCCGCGCAGACCAATCTGCTCGCGCTCAACGCCACCATCGAAGCGGCGCGGGCGGGCGATGCCGGTCGCGGTTTCGCGGTGGTTGCCTCCGAGGTGAAGGCGCTGGCCAACCAGACCGCCAAGGCCACCGAGGAAATCTCGATGCAGGTCGCGACTATGCAGACCACCACCAGCGACGCGGTGGTGGCGATCCAGGGCATTACCCGCACCATCGCGCAAATGAGCGAGATCACCGTGAACATCTCGAGCGCGGTGGAGGAGCAGGGCGCGGCGACGCGCGAGATCGCCCGCAACATCCAGTCGGTCGCGGCGGGATCGGGCGAGATCAACCAGCACATCGGCGGGGTGAGTTCGGCGGCGTCGGCCACCGGCTCGGCTGCGTCGGAGGTGCTTTCCAGCGCCCGCGATCTCGACGCCCAGGCGGGCAAGCTCGATCGGGCCGTGAACGAGTTCCTCTCCAAGGTGCGCGCGGCGTAACGCCGGTTGCTTCGCCTTACGACAGTCAACGCCGCGGCATCGTCCGCGGCGTTTTTTGTTTATACCCGCTTTGGTTTGCGCGCGGCGATGAACACGCCGGCCAGCACCAGAACATAGCCGATCAGGTGAAAGAGCCGGAAGGTCTCGCCGAGGAATCCGATTGCCAGCACCGAGCCGAACACCGGCATCAGATGGAGAAACGGCGCGCTGCGGTTGGCGCCGATCAGTTCGACGCCGCGATTGAAGCAGAGATAGGAGAGGATCGAGGGAAACACCGCGACATAGGCCAGGACGGCCAGCACCGTGATGTTGATTGTCACGCGCGCGCCGCTCGACATCTCCCACAGATAGAACGGCAGGATGAACAAGGTGCCGCAGCCGCAGGTGAACAGCATGAACGACAGCGGATGGATCATCGGGCGCTTCGCCGCCACCGCCGAATAGACGCCGAACACCAGGAGCGCGATCAGATAGGCGATGTCGCCCTTGTTGAAACGGACGCCGGCCAGCGTGCCGAAATCGCCGCGCGTCAGAATGACGATGACGCCGGCCATCGAGATGAGAATGCCGACGCCCTGCGCCGGCGTGAGGCGGATGCGAAACAGCAGCAGCGAGAACAGCGCGACGAACAGGGGCCCCGTGGAGTTGAGCAGCAGGGCGTTCAGCGCCTCGGTGTACTGCAGCGCCCAGTAGCCCAGCGTGTTGAAGGTGGCGACGCCGGAGATCGACAGGATCACCATGATTCCGAGATGCCCGCGGATGATCGGCCAGTCCTTCGCGGTCTGTCGCCAGGCAAGCGGGATCAGGATCAGGAAGGCGGCGCTCCAGCGCAGGAACGAGAGCGCGATCGGCGGCAGGTGTCCGGCGGCGAAGCGTCCGATCACGACATTGCCTGCCCAGAATAGCGAGGTTAGCGATAGCAGCAGATAAGGCTGATCCGTCAGCCAGGCGAGAGGCCGGAATCGGCCGGAGCGGGGCGGGGAGGCGTTCATGGGGCGGTATGAGGCTGGAAAGGAGGCGGGGGGACGGATTTATTTGGGGATATCAATGGTTTGTCAGACTTGTCCGCCCCCTGCCAGCAGCCGCTTTTGCTTGCGTCCCATGCCGTCATCCTTTATCCGGTGGAAGCCTCGTATGCGAGCAACTCTGCGGCGAGGCACAGTCTGGCAGGCTGGATTGCGAATTTGCACCGATCTCCCGAAAGGTCTCATCTGAAATGGCTTACCCGAAATGACCAATGTTGTCGTCGTCGGCGCCCAATGGGGCGACGAGGGGAAGGGCAAGATTGTCGACTGGCTGTCGGAACAGGCTGACATCGTTGTTCGCTTTCAGGGCGGCCATAATGCCGGCCACACGCTCGTCATCAATGGCAATACCTACAAGCTCGCGCTGCTGCCTTCCGGCGTGGTGCGCCCCTCCAAATTGTCGGTGATCGGCAATGGCGTGGTGTTCGATCCGCAGGCGTTCGTCGCCGAGGTCGACAAGCTCCGCAGCCAGGGCGTCGCGGTCTCGCCGGACAATCTGCGTGTCGCCGAGAACGTCACGCTGATCCTGCCGCTGCATCGCGAACTCGATGCTGTGCGCGAGAACGCCAACAAGGCGACCGCGATCGGCACCACCCAGCGCGGCATCGGCCCAGCCTACGAGGACAAGGTCGGCCGCCGTGCGATACGGCTGATGGATCTCGCCGATCCGCAGACTCTGCCGCACAAGGTCGAGCGCCTGCTGACGCATCACAACGCGCTGCGCCGCGGCTTGTCGTTGCCGGAGATCGACGCGGCCGAGATGCTGCGTGATCTGGTGGCGATCGCGCCGCAGGTGCTGCCGTTCGCGGATTCGGTCTGGAATCTGCTCGATCAGCGCCGCCGCGAAGGCAAGCGGATCCTGTTCGAGGGCGCGCAGGGCGCACTGCTCGATGTCGATCACGGTACCTATCCCTACGTCACCTCGTCGAACACCGTCGCGGCGCAGGCGGCCACCGGCACCGGCATGGGGCCGAGCTCGCTCGGTTATGTGCTCGGCATCTGCAAGGCCTACACCACGCGCGTTGGACAAGGTCCGTTCCCGACCGAACTGACCAACGAGATCGGCGATCTGATCGGCGCCCGCGGCCGCGAATTCGGCGTCAACACCGGACGCAAGCGCCGCTGCGGCTGGTTCGATGCCGTGCTGGTGCGCCAGACGGTGCGGACCTGCGGCATCCACGGCCTCGCGCTGACCAAGCTCGACATTCTCGACGGCTTCGACACCATCGAGGTCTGCGTCGGTTATGAGCTCGACGGCAAGCCAATGGATCATCTGCCGGCCGGCGAAGCCGCGCAGGCGCGGGTCAAGCCGATCTACGAGACCATCGAGGGCTGGAAGGAGCCGACCGCGAATGCGCGCTCCTGGGCCGATCTGCCGGCGCAGGCGGTCAAATATGTCCGCCGCGTGGAAGAACTCGTGGGGTGTCCGGTTGCGTTGCTCTCCACAAGTCCGGAGCGCGAGGATACGATTTTGGTGCAAAATCCGTTCGAGGCGTGATTCAGTAGCCGCCGCGACGATCAAGGCTGCGCAAGACTTGGGCGCTTGAACGGACAGGATTTGGGCGCATGGGCGTCCGCCGACTGACGAGGCCGACTGGACAAGGATGGCAGACTACTACCCTCTCATCGCCCGTGCCGTTGCCGGACTGGACGCCAACGCCACCGGCGAGACGCGCCGCGCTCTCTATGGGCGGGCTCGCACAGCGCTGATCGCGCAGTTGCGGGGGGTGGAGCCGGCGCTCAGCGAGGCCGAGATCACCCGTGAGCGCCTCGCGCTTGAGGAAGCGGTCCGCCGGGTCGAGGCGGAGGCGGCACAGCGCCCGCGCCATGAGGCGCCGCGTCCCGATCCGGCGCGCGGCCGGGTGCCCGAGCCGCCGCGTGAAGGCGCGCCAAGAGATCCGCAGGCGCCACGCCGGGGCGACAGTTTGCGGGAAGGCGCGCGCAACGCCGCCGCGCGGATGGCGCAGAACGGGCCGCCGCCGCCGCTTCCGCACGGGGAACGCGCCCGCCCGCGTCCTGCGGAGAACGCGCCGCGTCCTCCCCGCGACCCGCGGCAGCAGGGACGGCACGAATCCTGGGACGATGTCGCTCATGTGCGCGATACCCGGACCGCTCCGGGACATGGCGGCGCGCAGCGCCCGGTGCCGGACGAAGGCCGCGCTCCGACCGGAGGCACGCGCGGTTTTCGCGATGTGGTCGCCGACACCAACGATCTCGGTCAGGCCGCCGCGCAGGCCAACCGTGCCGCGCGCAAGACCTATGCGAGCGTACCGTCGCCTTCGCCCGAATTCGATCGTGTCGAGCCCGACATGGAGCAGCGCGGCGGTCTGTCGCCCTATGGTCATGACGAAGCCTTCGGCGCGTCCGTCGAAGCTCCGGAGCTGGACAAGAAAAGGCGCGGCCGCAAGGCGGACCGGACCGTCGGCAAGCGGAGCGGCGGTTTCCCGCTGAAGAGCGTTCTGACGGTCGGCGTCGTGTTGATCCTGATCGGCGCAGGCATCCTGATCTGGCAGAAGGCCGGCCCCTCGATCCGTGCCATGCTCAAGCCCGCGCCCGCCACCAACACGCAGGTCGCCACCGATCCGGCGACGCGGCCCAAGATCACCGACCGCGTCGGTCAGCCCGACTCCTCGACGCAGCCGATCGCGCCGGTGGCGCAGCGCGCCATTCTCTACGAAGAAGATCCCTCCGATCCGCAGGGCAAGCAGACCGTCGGCACGGTGGTGTGGCGGCTTGAACAGCTTCCGCCCTCGCCGAAGGCCAAGCCCGATACCGCGATCCGCGCCGAGGTGGATCTGCCCGATCGCAAGATGAAGGTGACCCTTACGCTGATGCGCAACACCGATCCCTCGATGCCGGCGACCAGCCATACCATCGAGGTTGTGTTCACCGTCGCGCCGGATTTCGGCACCACGATCGCCAACGTGCCCGGCATCTATGCCAAATCGCCCGATCAGCCGCGCGGAACTCCGCTGGCGGCGACTTCGGTCAAGGTGCAGGACGGCTATTTCCTGATCGGCCTGTCCAATGTCGATGTCGATCGTGATCGCAATATCCAGGTTCTGAAGGAGCGCACCTCGCTCGATATTCCGATGGTTTATGGCAACGGCAAGCGCGCCATTCTGTCGCTTGAAAAGGGCTCGCCCGGCGAGCGTGCATTCCGCGATGCGTTCGCGGCATGGAGACAATAACGTTGCGGATCACTCTGGCCGGTTCCCGCCATTTCGGCGTGATGACTCTGAAAATGCTGCGCGAGCACGGCGTGGAGATCGCGCGCGTGGTGGTGGCCGATGCGGGCGACCGTCTCGCCGCCGCGACCCGCGAGGCCGGAATCGAACTGACGGTGCAAGCCAATCCCAAGGTGATCGAGGCCGCGGAGATCGCGCCGGGAACCGATCTGATCGTGACGGCGCACAGCCACGCCCGCGTCAGTCAGGCCGCGCTCGCCGCCGCCAAGCTCGGCGGCGTCGGCTACCACCCCTCGCTGTTGCCGCGTCATCGCGGCATCGCCGCGGTGGAGTGGACCATCAAGGAAGGCGATCCGGTCGCCGGCGGCACGATCTATCATCTGGCCGAGCGCATGGATGCCGGCGCCGTCGCCGCGCAGGAGTGGTGTTTCGTCAAAAAGGGCGAGACCGCGCGCGAATTGTGGGAGCGGGCGCTGGCGCCGCTCGGCCTCAAGCTGCTGGCGCGGGTGATCGATCACGCCAAGGCATTCGGGTCGCTGCCGTCCAAGCCGCAGGACGAACAGTTCGCCACGCAGGCTCCCAAGCTGCAGGCCAAGGCCGCGCGCGCCGCCGGCTAGCAAGCGCCCCGATGCCGATGGTCCGGTAGCACCATCGCGGCCGGCTTTCTCCGAAACAGATGCAGGAATTCGCGCGGTCCATGACGCCGGATCGCGGATCTGTGTTCCGCGACAGTTCGGTTCTGAGATCGTTCGGTTCCCGAAAACGCAATACGCGGGCCAATGCCCGCGTATGGTCGTCCGATGGATGATGTGTCGATGGCGAAATTGGGACGTCAGGCTGCTGGCGTGCGGCCTTCGTCCACGGCGCGCAACACCAGCGCCCGCGCATCGGTGATGCCGCCCGCGGCCTCGCGAACGATGGTCTCCGCCATCTTCGCCTTGGTGGCGGGCGTCCGGTTTTCCTGAGCGATTTGTTCGACCGCAATATCGAGCACCTCGCGCAAGACGGCGACGGTTTCGGCGCTGAAAGATTCTGGCGAGCGATTGATCATGCACGTCTCCTCAGGTTGTTGGCGTGGCGGGACCATCGCCAAGCATTGGGGCCGTTGTGAGTCACGATACGACAAAGATCGTGCAACGACGATGATGTGATTCTGGAAATGCTCCAGACATATTTTATTGAAGGCCGCGTTGCGTCGGAGACCTTGATGAAGCGCCACGGGCTTTGCGCAACATGTTGTGTCAAAGCATCGATTGATGACGGCGTATCACCCGTTTGTCATCGTCATCACTCTTTCGAGGGTGGCAATTTCAAGGGCGATGTTCGACGCGGCGGACCGGCGAATGGATCGTGTTGTTCGCGGCTGCCCGGAAAAATTTCCAGTGTCGTGGCATGTCAATAAAAAAGCCGGCGCGGGCGCCGGCTTTCAGCTTCAATATCGAACGTCTTGCGGATGTTACGCCGCGGCGACGGCCTCCTGCCGGGCCACCGCGTTTTTCACCGCCGACTGCACCTTTTCGAAGGCGCGGACCTCGATCTGTCGCACGCGTTCGCGCGATACGCCGAATTCGGCGGCGAGGTCTTCCAGCGTGATCGGATCATCGGCGAGGCGGCGCGCCTCGAAGATGCGGCGCTCGCGCGGATTGAGCACGCCCATCGCGCCGGTCAGCGCGTTGCGGCGGTGATCATATTCCTCGCTGTCCGCCATGAGGGTTTCCTGGTTGGGCGCAGTATCGACCAGCCAGTCCTGCCATTCGCCGGGTTCGCCATCGTCGCGGATCGGCGCGTTGAGCGAAGCGTCGCCACCGAGGCGGCGGTTCATGTCGATCACGTCGCGCTCGGTCACGCCAAGGCGCTTGGCGATCAGCTTGACCTGATCGTCCCGCATGTCGCCGTCTTCCAGCGCCGAAATCTTGCTCTTGGCCTTGCGCAGGTTAAAGAACAGCTTCTTCTGGTTCGCGGTGGTGCCCATCTTCACCAGCGACCACGAGCGCAGGATGTATTCCTGGATCGAGGCCTTGATCCACCACATCGCATAGGTTGCGAGACGGAAACCCTTCTCGGGTTCGAAACGCTTGACTGCCTGCATCAGGCCGACATTGCCTTCCGACACCACTTCGGAAATCGGCAGGCCATAGCCGCGATAGCCCATGGCGATTTTGGCCACGAGCCGCAGATGGCTGGTCACGAGTTTATGCGCCGCGTCCCGGTCGTCATGCTCGCGCCAGCGTTTGGCGAGCATGTACTCCTCCTGCGGTTCCAGCATCGGAAACTTGCGGATTTCCGCGAGATAATGGGACAGGCCGGATTCTCCGCTGAGAATCGGCAAAGTGGCTGCACGGGCCATGCTTGCGCCCTCCATGGGTTCAGGCCCCCGATAGCGGCGGGCCAGGCAGTGTGCCGCTTTGTCAAAAGCCGGCCGGGCTGCATTGTTCCGCGCTGGGACATCTCCAGCGCAGGTGCAGCATACACCAAGCGGGGCGCGAGACGGAAGAACGAACCGGGGTCACGTTGCTGTGACGGGCATTAAATGTCTGTAACCATGCGGCTTTTCAGCACACCTCCATTAGTCTGTGCTACCGAGCGCGGCTTCGAGGAGAAGCAAATCCTCCGGCAGCCCGGTCTGCCACTGCATGATTTCTCCGGTGGCCGGGTGCTCCAGAACAAGGAGATAGGCATGCAGGGCCTGCCTGCCCAGAGCCGCAAGCGTGTTTCTTGCCTCGTCCGGCAACTGCCGCGCCTTGGTCTTGAAGCCCGAGCCATAGACATCGTCGCCGAGGAGGGGGTGCCCGAGATGAGCGAGGTGGACGCGGATCTGATGTGTCCGTCCGGTCTCGAGCTGGCAGGCGAGCAGGCTGGCGACCGGCTTGCCGTCTCTGCCGGCGAAGCTTTGCTGCGTCTCCCAATGGGTGACGGCGAAGCGGCCGGTAGTGCGTACCGCCATTTTCTCGCGGGCGAACGGATGGCGGTCGATCGGCTGGTCGATGGTGCCGCGCGGCCGGTCCGGCGCCCCCCAGACAAAGGCCAGGTAGCCGCGACGCATCTCGCCGGTGCGGCCATGATCGGCGAACTGCGCCGATAGCGACTGGTGGGCGCGGTCGTTCTTGGCCACCACCATCAGACCGGTGGTGTCCTTGTCGAGCCGATGCACGATGCCGGGCCGCTTGACGCCGCCGATGCCTGACAGGCTGGCGCCGCAATGGGCGATCAGCGCATTCACCAGCGTGCCGGTTTCGTGTCCGGCGGCGGGGTGCACGACAAGCCCTTTCGGCTTGTTCAGCACGATGATGTCGTCGTCTTCATAGACGATATCGAGCGGGATGTTCTCGCCGGCGGGCTCGGCCGGCACCGCGGGCGGCACGTCGATTGTGATCGTGTCGCCGACGCCGACGTGATAAGCGGGGTCGCGAACCGGCGCGGCATTGACGGTGACGCGGCCATCGAGGATCAGCGCTTTGAGGCGCGTGCGCGACAGGTCGGTGCAACGGGCCGCCAGCATCCGATCGAGTCGCGCCGCGGCTTCGCCGGTTTCGAGCGTGAATTGATGGCGCTCGCCGCCGGACGGCGCCGCGATATCGGCGGCGGCAAGTTGAGATGAGACGTGTTGGGAAGAGCGTTGCATGAGCGAAACTGTTGCACCTGATCCGACGCCCGAGCAAGCCGCGCTGATGGCGCGGGTGCGGCGGCTGATGCTGGTTGCGGGCCTGACCACGGCGCTCGGCATCGGCGCGGTGCTGATCGCGGTCGGCTACCGTCTGTTCCATAGCGGAGAGGCGGCCCAGGCCGAGGCGGCGGCGGAGCTGCCGGCGGGTGCGCGGATCGTCTCCACCGTGGCCGCCGGCGACAGGCTGGCGGTGACGATCGAATTGCCGACGGGCGGCGCGGAAATCCGCACCTTCGAGGCGCGCTCGCTCAAGCCAGTGGGGCGGCTGAAATTCCACAACGGGCGCTGATCTGCGGTTCGCACCTTGCGGAGAGCCGCTTTCGAGGCTATTCCCTGTCGCCAACGCTCCCTTCGTCTAGCGGTTAGGACGCGGCCCTCTCAAGGCTGAAACAGGGGTTCGATTCCCCTAGGGAGCGCCACGGTTTTCCGTCAAAAATGCCGATAAAACGGGCGTTTCTTTCATTTCATTGACAAATTTCGCGGCCGTTGCGACAGTTTCGTCCAACATTGCGTCCAACATGGGCAGGCCGTGAGCGAGTATCTGACCAGGCGGAACGGGGTTTGGCACTTCGTGCGGCGCGTGCCCGCCGAATTCCAGAAATATGACAAGCGAGATCCGGTGAAGCTCAGCACCGGTATCGCCGTGGCCAGCGACCGCCTCGGCCGTAAGGCCCGGCTTCGTGCCGATCAGATGAACGTCGATCTGGAGGCGTTCTGGAGCAAGTGCGCCGACGGTAAACGACGCCAAGCTGAAATTGAGTATGCCGCGGCCACAAGGCGCGCCCGGACGCTGGATCTTGATTACGCGCCGGCGGCCGAAGTCGCGCTTGAAGCTCCCGCCAATTTAAAACGCCGTATCGAGACCCTCGCCGCGGGCGATCGCATTCATGATGCAACCACGCGCATGGCCGTGCTGGGTGGCGTCGATAAACCTAGAATCAGGCTGTCGCGGCTCTTCTCGGAATTCGAGACCGCGACCGTAACGAAGCGGCTTAATCACTCTCCCGGACAGTTGCGAAAGTGGCAGGCCGGCAAGAAGCGCGCTGCGGAGCAGCTGATAGAAGTCATTGGCGATAAATACCTCGACGAGATGACACGTGGTGACGGCCTCAAATGGCGCGAGCATTGGCAGGCCCGCATCACGAAAGAAGGCGTTCACATCAACACCGCGAACAAGAATCTGAGTCATGTCAGCCGCATGATGAAGGTGGTCGGCCGCCTCCATCGGCTTGAGATCGAGACCGTGTTCACGGGGCTTCGCCTTGAGGGCGGCCGGGATGGCCAGCGCAAGCCGTTCACGCCTGAATTTATCGTCAACATCATCCTGCGCGACGGCGCGCTCAACGGTCTCAACGATGAAGCGCGAGCAGCGATCTATGTCATGGTGAACACCGGCGCGCGACCCTCCGAAATTGTCAACCTCGCCGCCGAGCGCATCGTCCTCAACCAGCCGATCCCGTACATCCGCATTTTGCCGGTCGGGCGGATTCTAAAAACGGAATCTTCCGCCCGCGACATCCCGTTGGTCGGCATCGCTCTCGAGGCGATGAAGTGCTTCCCGAACGGCTTTGCCCGCTATGCCGACAACGAAAACACCTTCTCGGCAACGGTGAACAAATATTTCGTCGAGCACGGCATGAAGCCGTCCCGCATGCACAGCGTCTATTCGCTGCGGCACGGCTTCAAGGACCGGCTGCGGGATGCAGAGTGTCCCGATGAATTACGGGACGAATTGCTGGGTCACGCCAATGGAAAGCCGAAATATGGCGACGGCCATGGTCTGCGCATGAAGCTGAAGTATCTTGAGATGATCGCGCTGGCGCCGGGAATGAAGATCGATGAGGCGCTCAAGCGGGCAGGATAAGGGCTCTTGCGTTTCGGCTGGTGAGCCCCATTTAGGGGCGACAGAGAAGGGGAGGCCGCTATGACCAAACTTTTGACTGTACCCGAAAACCTCTAGCGAGGTCATCCGTTCCACGGGCCCGTTGTGACGGCGGGATTGGAGTTGCGGTTTTTGCGCTGAGCGCGAAGCGAGTCGCGGAGAAAACGAGGAAATCGGCACGTCACCCGCTTGCTCGTTCGATAGCTGCGATGAAGAGCGAATAGCGCGGTTTAGGCCTGCTCAATGCGAGTGGCCACGGGGCTCCAACCCCGGCACCGCGCTATTTTGCTTTTTTAGGACAAGGTCCCTTTCAACGAATTCGTCCCGTCGTCGCACGAGATTACGCCTGGCGCGGGCCATGACATCTTCGCGCCGCTGCAGGATCTGCAGTTCGGCCTCAAGCCGCTCCAGAATGGGAGCATAGACTGGCCCGTCCTCGACGATGCAGAAGGACACCAGGTCGATCGCGTCGCGCAGCCAGGCCTCGGTGAATTCCGCCAAGCCCTCGCATGCACCGCGGATCGTCGGCAGAGTCATCCCGCGCTCTCCGCCATGATCAGCCCGGCAGCCTTGACGAAGCATTCAAAGCGATCTTCGACCGCAGCGCGCGCAGCAGCACTATTGAGCGTAACTCCCTCGACGGGGTTGGCGTTCACGGTATGCCACACTCGCCAACGCCAGCGATGGACTCCCGGGAAGATGGCGCCGACCGATAATTCGCCGCAATAGGCAACGACACGATGCGTTTCTTCCCGCCAGACGATCATGCTGCTCCGGTGGCGGTGTCGCGGTGAGCGGCCACTCATGACGGCCTCCGCACCAGAAGAAGGATGACTGCCATGGCCGCCAATGCCCAAGGCACCAGGTCGACGTTCTCGGCCCACACATCCGCGGCAGCGAGCATGATCGATGCTTCGATCATGCCGCATGGCCCTTCGAGGCGTACAGCGCAAGCCGGTTCTCGATCCCTTGAACAAGCCCTTCATTGAGCATCGCGGCGGCCTTGCGAGGATCTCGGTCCATCACGGCAAGAAGAGTGGCAGCGAAGGCGTGTTCGGCGGTGACTAGGATCGATGCGTAATCCCTAAATGGATCGCGCCCGTCTATGATTGCCTTGGCGGCGGCAAGCGCGCGCTGTGTGTCCTTTTGGTTCTCGCTCATGACGCCCCCGGTTCAAGCTTCGCTAGGGCCTGGCGCGCCTTCTCGGCGGCGAGGGCGATGGAGGCGGGGCAGGGAATGCCGCGCGCGTTGAGAAGATCGCGGACCTCGTGTGCAGCTTTGGTATAGAGATCCGCGGCGATCGCCAGATCGTAGGACGCTGCGAACATGCGGCCGTGCGTCTGCCAGTCGATGCCGTTCATCGGACTGAAAATCGAGATCGTTGCGATCTTGACCTTCGCGTTCCATGGCGAGCGCGCCCAGATGCCATCTGAGGAAAATTCATAGGGGCCGGTGCTGATGCGCCATTGCTGTTCGGTCATGAGATCACCCCGATCCGGTTCGGGGACCGCTGCGCAGCGGCGATGATGGCGACGACGCCTGCGAGAGCCATGGCGACGCGGCGGCCTTCGGCGGTGAGCGCTGCGCGGCTGCGGTGCTCGCGATAGTAGCGAAGCTCAGTGAGCCGACGGATCGTCGCCAGGGAGAACCTTTGCTGCGTGACCGGGCAATAGAACAGGCTGGCGTAGCCGCGCAGCGGCCCGCGCAGGCCGGCGGTGAGCGCAAAGGCGAGGGTCGGGGTCAGGAAGGGCGCGGCCATTATGCAGCGCCTTCCAGTGCTCCGGCTGCCGCGACCGCCTGCGCTCGATACCAGCGGCCGCTCCACTGCGCGATGGCCTTGTCACGGGCCATTATGCCGTGCTGGAGACACCAGTCGAACCGCTCGTTCTCCCGATGCGCCCAGAAATAGACCATATCGAAATGGGCATCGATTAGGTCGTCACGCCAAATTCCAACGTTGGCGTAGCGGATGACGGACATAATGCGATCCGCAGCGAAGTAGGCGTCGGAGTCGCGGTCAAAAAGCTGATCCTTCAGGGATTTGCGAGCCATCACAGCACCTCCAGAATGCGATGCGCCAGCGCGGCGATGGCGGCCGTCGGCCATTGTGCGGTGAATGTCTCAATGAATCCGCTGAGGGCGATCGCTTCTTCGTGCGGACGTGGACGATAGATTTGCGGTGAGTCGGCCGGCAGCATCGCGATCTCCTCGAATGCGTCGAGAAAATCGCTACATCATGTAGCGACAAAAATCAATACGATTTGTAGCGATTTATTGCTACCGGGAGCGCGTCCGGATCAACTTGATCGCCTCCGCGATCCGGCTGACTTCTTCGTTGGGGAGGTCTTCCACCAGTTGATCGAGGCTTACTCGGTCGCCAAAATCCTCCGAGCCGCCTGTTTCCGCACCGAATATTATAAATCGGGCTGAGATACGCACGCCCTCGCTCCGAAAACGCCGCGCGTAGCGCTCCGCGTCATCATCGCCGATTTTGCGTGTTCCGGTTTCGTGAGCTCGGTAAGTGCTCTCAGGCCAGCCGCACTTCGTAGCCGCGTCGCGTGCGGACTTGAAGCCTGCCTTTATGCGGGCGTCTTTGAGTCGTGCGCCCTGCGCGCGACGAATTGCACTCAACCTAGCCGTCATCGCTACCAAATGTAGCGTTGAAATCGCTACGTGCTGTGTTGACGCGAATCACTACAGAATGTAGCGATTCCGATATGGAGACCTTTTCAGACATCATTGATGCGTTCGGCGGGCCGGTCGAATTCGGTCTCGCGATTGGGATTAAGACCAGTCATGCCCGCACGATGAAGGCTCGGGACTCTATTCCGGCATCGCGCTGGATGGCGGTTGCTGATGCGGCGGCCGCTAAGGGCCTGCGCGCGGTGACGATCGAGGCCATGGCCTCGATCGAGGCGCGGAGGGACGTTCAGTGAACTCGTCCCTCCCCACAATCCGCCGCCGGCAAGAACGGGAGTCCTTGGCTGACAGCGCGTGCTTGCAGAACGAGCAAATCCCACAACTCCTTGGGGACAATTATCCGCGCGACTATTACTCGGTCGAACTCTCCTTCGCCCAGGTCGCGCGCAACGTAGAACGTGAGTCTCAGACAGGCCGTCCCGGCCATTTCGATCGATGCGACACCTTCGACGAAAACGTCGGGTACGCGATCGGGGTCGATCAATCCCGGCAAAACATCCTTCTGCAATTCCCAGCCCCTTTGCATTTCCCCGCGGCAGCGCGCCGCGGTGAAAGCATCCCTGCACGGGCCGGGCGCAATCCATTCGTCTTTCGAAACATGGTAACCGGCGCGTCGCGTCTGGCCGGTGCCGCTCAGCATGGGGCTTGGACATGACGCAACGGCTATCGCGGACGGCAAAAAGCACCAAATCCGGACTTTGCCGGATCCGGAATCAAAAACGGACAATCAGGAATCAGATTTCACCCGTTATGCAGAAAGTGCATGACTTGCTGCCGACAGCTAAGTCCGCGCTGCATCTGCATATTTTGACCGATCAGCCGCTTTCCACATGCCAAAAAGTGCTCGCCGGCATTCGTCGCGAAAATCTCGATTTGGTGATCGCGCTTTTGCGCTCCGAGCACGGCCGCGAGGTCCTTTTCACGCTGATGGGCGACGCTGAGCCCGACTGGTTCGTGCGCTATCGCAAGCAGCTCGACGTCAACGCGGCGCGGCGCACCTATGACGAGGCACTGAGACAGATCGACGCGATGCACCGGGAGATCGTCCGATGATCCCGGCATCCGTCTCCTTCAGCATCGATCCCGCGCATATCGTCATCGCGCTTCTTGTCGGCATCACCGCCGCGTTCCTGCTCGCCGTGTTCGGCGCGGTCCTGCTCTACGACCGCCGCTGCGAATGGCGCCGGCAGCACGATTGCATGATGGAGCCGCACGGCGATCAGCCCGGCTTCACCCGCGAGCAGCTTGAGGCGTTCCGTCCGGATCGGGGGCGGTCATGAACGCTTGGCCCTTTGGCAGCACCGGCGGCACCACCCCGAAAGAGAGATTCGACCGCCCGCGCGCGATGACCCTTGAGGACATCAAGGCGCTGATCGCGGGAACGGAAACGCTCCCGTGCGCAGCAGATGTGGCCCCGCCGCAGCGCGTCGCCACGGGTCTTGCGCGCATCCTCAAGGGCGGGAGGGCTGAATGAAGCAATCGCGCCGCATGTCCCTGCTTGAAACGTGCCTTAACACCGGCGCCGGTTTCGGCATTTCGCTTCTGGCGCAGTGGTTCTTTCTGCCGCTGCTCGGTGTCGCGATCTCGTTCCACCAGAACGTGATGTTTGCGATCATCATGACGTTCGTCTCCATTGCGCGCGGCTTCCTGCTGCGCCGCCTGTTTGAGGCCCTGCAGATCCGCGTGCCGATGCCGGCATCGATCCTCGCGATCGCGGCCGAGCGGCGGCGGCAGGTCGATGTCGAGGGCTGGACCCCCGAGCACGATGCCGACCATGTTGACGGCGAACTCGCCCAGGCGGGCGCGAGCTATGCGCTGCTGCCCGCGTTTCGGCATGGCGGAATTCCAAACCGCACCGGAGTGCTTGAGCCATATTCGATCTGGCCGTGGTCCAAGCGTTTCTACAAGCCGCAGGATGATCGTCGCGATCTGATCCGCGCCGGCGCGCTGATCGCCGCCGAACTCGACCGCATGGACGCCACCCGCAAGCGCAAGCGCAAGGCGGTGCGGGCATGATGACGCTGCTGGAGCATGCGCAATCCGGCGATCTGGCAGGGCTGACCGAACGGCTCGATCTGCTCGCACGGCGCATCATCGATGAAAAGGGCAGGGGGGGGTCCGTCAGCGATCAACTGATCGTCGAGGCTCATTACTACGCCACCCGCGGCGACCTCGACGAGGCGACGTTGCGGCTTCGCCTTCGTGCGCGCCCGAAATGGCGCAGCGAGCAGGAATGCGCCCATGCCTACGCCGAAGCCATGCGCGAAGCCGCGGAGGCGCGGTGATGAAGCTGGTTTGCGATCGCGCGAAACTGGATGAAGCGCTGAAGGCCGTTGCCCCCTTGGCGAAGGCCAAGAACAAAATTCCCGTCCTCGCGCATATTCAAATAGTCGCTCAGGATGGAGTCCTGAATTGCGCCGCGACCGACCTTGACGCGTATTGCGAAGCGGGGCTTCCAGCTGACGTCACCGAGAATGGCGGCACCTTGGTGCGCGGCGAGCAGTTCATGCGTCTGGTTTCGAGCCTGCCCCCCGGCACGCACGTTGAAGTCACGGCGGACGACAAGTCGCTTTCGATACGGTGCGGCAAGGCGAGCTATAAACTGCCGACGCTTCCGTTGGTCGATTGGCCGGAATTCCAAGATGCGACAGCAGCGAACGAGTTCACACTTTCCGCCGAGCAGATTAAGCGACTGTTCGGCATTCCGGAAATCGCGATCGAAGCGGGCAGTTCTCCGCGCCTCTATCTGTCAGGGTGCTATCTGCATCAGGACGGGCCGGACCTCGTCTCGGTTGCCACGAACGGAAAGCAACTCCTGAAGTGTTCGGAGCCCTTGGATGCGGCGCTCGCTGATGGTGTGATTGTTCCTCGCGAGTCCGTCCACGAAATTTTGCGCCTTGCGACGAGCGATATTCGCTTGGCAGTCGGGTCGAACCTCATCAAGGCGAGTTGCGGTTCTCTCACGTTCCGTTCGAAGCTGGTCAACGCGGCGTTTCCCGACTACGCGCGGGTTATTCCAGACCTCATTCCCGACACGGCGATCGCAGTTGACCGCAAGGAGTTGACCGACGCTGTGAAGCGCTTGAGCCTCGTCGGAGGAGAGACCCAGACGGTGCGCCTCACCTGGCAAGCAGGTGGCAGCGATCTCGAAATTTCGGCATGGCGAGGTGATGGCGACGGAAGCGAGATGATCCCGGCGCAAATCGATCACGCGGCGAATGGTTACATCGCATTTGCGATCCGCTTCCTGTTGCCAGTTCTCGAAGCGCTTGAAGGGGAAGTGATCGAGCTTCGCGTTACCGGCAAGGGGGATGCGTGTCGGCTCGTGGATCGCAGCACTGCGCAGGTAACGGCGCTCGTCATGGCGGTAGAGGTGTGAGCATGAACATGGCCCTCAATCCCGGCAACGAAGCGGCGAAGGTCGAGACCGCGCAGCGGTTCGCCAAGGACCAGCTCAAGTCCATCGTCGAGCGCATCGAGCGACTCGAAGAGGAAAAGAAGGCAATCGCCGACGACATCAAGGATGTTTACGCCGAGGCCAAGGCCAACGGTTTCGACGTGAAGGTCGTGCGCGCCATCATCCGCATGCGCAAGGAAGACGCCGACAAGCGAGCCGAGCACGAAACCATTCTCGAAACCTATCTGATGGCGCTGGGGATGATCTGATGCTGAAAGCTCACCCCCTTGCCGATCTGTTTCCGATGATGAGCCCGAGCGAGCATGCCGAACTCGTCGCCGACATGCGCGCCAACGGCTTCCGCTCTGGTGAAGAGATAGTTCTGCTCGACGGGCAGATCCTCGATGGCCGCAACCGCTATCGCGCAGGACTCGAGGCCGGCGTGCTGGCCGAGGATGGTTCGGGTTGGGAATTCGTACAGTTTAGTGCCGGCGGGATCGATGGGCTACTCGACAGCGCCACGATCGAGCGCGGGCCGCTCGCCTTCGTGCTGTCGAAGAACCTGCACCGGCGGCACCTTAACGAGAGCCAGCGCGCCATGGTCGGGGCGCGGCTTGCCACGCTGCAGCACGGCGGTGACCGCCGGTCCGATCAAGCGGCAAATTTGCCGCTTGAAAATAGTGCGGCCTCTGTCCCGCCGATCAGTCAGGCGACGGCGGCCGACACGGTGAACGTGTCCGAGCGGCTGGTGCGCGCTGCCAAGGTGGTGCAGCAACAGGCCACGCCGGAACTCAAGCGGGCCGTGAATGAAGGGCGGCTGGCGGTTTCGGCGGCTGCCCAGGCGGCGCACCTTCCGGAAGAAACCCAGCAACGGATTGCGCAGGAGGCCGAGGCCGGCCGCGCCAATGTGGTCCGCACCATCATCAAGAAAGAGCGCCGCGACGCGCGCGAGGTCGAACTTTCCGAACGCCAGCGCGCACTGCCCGAGAAGAAATACGGCGTGATTGTCGCCGATCCCGAATGGCGGTTCGAGCCTTACAGCCGCGAGACCGGGATGGATCGCGCCCCGGAAAATCACTATCCGACATCGGACACGCTCGACATCATCGCGCGGCCCGTCGCCTCGATCGCGGACAGGGACGCGGTGCTGTTTCTGTGGGCAACCGCGCCGATGCTGCCGCAGGCGTTTGCGGTCATGCGCGGCTGGGGTTTCGAGTACAAGACCCATGCGATCTGGCACAAGGTTCGTCCAGGTGCAGGGCGGGGCTCCGGATACTGGTTTACCGGGGAGCATGAACTGCTGCTGGTCGGATCGCGCGGCTCGATCCCGGCGCCGGCGACAGCGTTGTGCGGCTCCGTCATCGCCAAACCGATCGGGGGGCATTCCGCAAAGCCGGACGAATTCCTCGAACTGATCGAGCTGGCATTTCCAAATCTACCCAAGATCGAACTCAACCGTCGCGGTCCGCCCCGTGCGGGCTGGGATGCGTGGGGCAACGAAGCCGAGCAGCCCGCGCCACCCGCTATCGCCGCCGCTGTGTCCGTGATCGAGGACATGTCGCCGCCGGCACCGCCCAAGGATGACGGGCTCGACATTCCCGCTTTCCTTCGCCGCGATATCGAGCCTTCGCGCTGGGAGGCTGCGGAATGACCGGCAGAACGTGGTCATCATCGGAAACTGCCCGCTTGATGGAAGAGGTGCGCCGCGCGCGGAGCGAACACCGGAAGATCTCCGGGCGCCAATGGAAAAAGATCGCGCGCGGATTTCCGGACAGGACCACGCGCGCGCTCCAGGCCCGCATCGAGCTCATGCTTTCCCGCGAACGCGCAGGCGCGCCCGTCGCATTGCCTGTGCGGGTCGTCGGCGAGCATTCTACCATCACCGCCGCCATCTTTGGCGATCCGCTCCCGGGGCGGTCGGCGCTCGATCGGCGCGATGCGGCCGCGCCATAGCCAATCCCAGCCGGCGGGTGGCCGGAAATCACCGGAGGCATGAACCATGAATGTGAAACCCGAGATCGACAGCAAATCGGCGGCACCGATCTTGCTCAAGGCGGATCAGACAACTCCCGCGCTGGCGATCGCCGCCGATGGCGCCGGCATCATCATCAAGGCGGGCACCACCTTTCAGGGCCGCAGCTTCGACGGCCGCGAAGTGATTCCGTTTCCCGAAAGCAGCCGCGTGCCGGGTAGCGACTATGCGGTCGCATTGCTCAAGGGCGGCGGCGCCGAAATCGTCCGGCTGACCTCGGCCGATCTCGGCAGCGACATGCTCGGCGGTTTCCACTATGCGCCAGGCGGCAATGCGTCTGCTCGCGCCGGCGGCGACACGGTGCCGGTGATCAATACCTATTCGCTGCACGATCTCAACTTCCGTCCCGCCTGTCCGGATCCGCGCGGCATGGCGCTGATCGAGCAGACGCACGGCCGCAAGTTCTGGTGCGATATCTATCTGCTCGGCGTCGATCACGTTGCGAACGGCACCAGCAAGTTCGGCGTCACCATTGCTGATGGTAACGAGCGGCCGATCAATCCTGCGACCGGCAAGCCCTTCAAGAAGCTCGATTATGAAACTGCCGTGGCCGTGATGGCGCATCATGGCAAGCAGCTTCTGTCGTTCGAGGAATTCGCCGATGCGATGATCGGCGTCACCGAGAAAACGTCCATCGGCAGTGATCCGGAAGTTACCAAGCTCGACGCGCTTCGCACCAGCAGGTTCGGCATCATGCAGGCGACCGGCAACATGTACGTCTGGGGCCATGACGGCGATCCGGATGAGCCTCGCGCCTCGATCTTTGGCGGCAGCTGGTGGGGCGGCGGCAACGCCGGCTCGCGCCGCGCGGACCTCGACTGCTGGTCCGACGATTCGCTCGACAGCCTCGGGGCGCGCGGCCGCAGTGACCACCTGCAGCTTGGATAGCCGCCGCGGCAGCGGCGGCGTGGGGCCGTCATGATCAAGGATGACAACGCGCCGCCGGATGCTCTCGCCATTGTCGAGAAATACGAGGTTTTCGTGAAGTATCTCTATCCGATCCTGCAGAACAGCCCGCGCCGGCACGGTGTCTTTCGCGACACCGTGCTTGCGGCGCTGCTTCTGCCGATCGGCGGTTTGTATCACGCCGCCAAGTCGAAACAGGTCTCGCGGCTTTATGCCGTGGACGCCGAGTTCGCGACCCTGCGCGCCTACATGCGGTTCATGGCGGCGCCGAAGATCCGGATGATGTCGCCGCACCAGCATGAGACCGCGTTGCGGCTTCTGGCCGAGCCGGGCGGCATGCTGGGCGCGTGGATCCGCAGGCTGTCGGCTGGGCGGCAAGGTTCGGGCGCACCGTTGCTGCGCCCGGAAGGGCAGGCGGGGAAATGACGCAGCCTCGCGCCTCGATCTTTGGCGGCAACTGGTGGAACGACGACAACGCCGGCTCGCGCCGCGCGAACCTCGACTACTGGTCCGACAATTCGAACGACAACATCGGGGCGCGCGGCCGCAGTGACGACAGGTTTCCGGCTCGGCACAGGTCACGGCCTCGCCGGCCGATCACATGCTCGCTTGCCCTGGCGCGAATGCCGCAGGGCGCAAGCGCGCGCGATCAAGGTCTGTGGTCAGCCCGTGTGTCCTGCTTCGGCGAATACACTGCGCGGTCCGGCATAGCGGGGCGTAGGCGGCATCGCCGTTCGAGACCCGCGGCCGGCTTTTCAGTCGAGGGGATTTGAATGGGCCGGTGCAAGGAAACTCTGGGTTATCCATCGCGCACCGCTGCGATTGCTGCCTTGCGGGCACAGGGCGATTCTTGCCGTCAGGTCGCGGACAAACTCGGCGTGTCGTTAGGTACCGTCGCGGCATTGGCGAACAGCTACAAGCGCAAGATTGCTTCTCAGAACAGGACGGTTCTGTTTCCGGCCCGCGTGATTGAACGCTTACACGACCCCGCTCGTTCGCGTGGGCTGCTTCCCCATGAACTCATACGGCAGATCGTAGAAACCGTCGCCGAGGACAGTCTGGTCGATGCAATTCTTGACGACAAGGCATGGTGATGAGCGACACATATTTGGTATCAGGAAAACTGCCAACCGATCTGGCAAACAGCGTTTCGGACCTGATTCACTCCTCGATATCGAAGGGCATGGAGCCGGACAGCGTCGTTTGCATTGTGGCAACCGTTGCCGCTGACTACGCGCGCCAGTACTACGGTCCGAAATACCTTGAGGCCCTTGCTCGGCTCGTCCTGATGAACGGCGGTGCGAAGCAATGACCCGCCGCTATCGCAACCTGATCGGACGCATCACCGATCCGCGCACCATGGAGGCGGCGCTGCGCCTCACCGCGCGCGGCAAGCGGTTGTCGCCGGGCTTTCTCGAATTCAAGGAATTCTCGGCGCTCAATCTCGCCGAACTCGCGCGCGACATGGCGGCCGGCACATATGAGGCCGGCCAGCCGAACGAATTCTACATCTTTGATCCCAAGCGCCGGTTGATCTCGGCGCTGCCGTTCCGCGACCGCATCGCCCAGCAGGCGCTCTGCCTGGTCGTCGCGCCGATCTTCGACCGGGCGCTGTTGCCACGCGCCTTTGCCTGTCGGGTCGGGAAGGGGACGCATGCCGGGGTCCGGCTTGTGCAAGCTGACTTGCGCCACGAGGCTGCCGGCGGGCCGGTGTATTTCCTGAAGACCGATTTCTCGCGCTACTTCGCCTCGATCCAGCGCGACGTGCTCTGGCGGCTCATTGAAGCCAAGATCAGTTGCCGCGCCACGCTGCGCCTGATCGAGGCCATGATCCCGCGCACCGGCATCGGCCTGCCGATCGGCAGCCTGACCTCGCAGATCTTCGCCAACGTCTACACCGGCGCCACGCTCGACCGTCATCTGCAGCAGACGCTCGGCGAACGGCTCTGGTATCGCTACATGGACGATCTTGTGGTGCTCGGGCGCAGCCCGGCGCATCTGCGCGACCTGAAGGTCGAGATCGAGCGCTATTCCCGCGAGACGCTTGGCCTGCGCTTCTCGAAATGGTCGGTCGCGCCCGCGTCGCGTGGCATCAACTTCCTCGGCTATCGCATCTGGGCGACGCACAAGCTGCTGCGGCGTGACAGCGTTGTCCGCGCCCGGCGCAAGATCGCCGCCTATCGCGCCGCCGGCGACCGCAAGCGGCTGGAACGATTCATCGGATCATGGCTCGGCCACGCCAGCCACGCCGACGCGCGCAACCTCATTCGCAGTCTTGGGTTGGAGGGACGGGGATCGTGATTCTTGAAGAAATCGAGATCGACAGCTTCGCCGGCGGCGGGGGCACCTCGACGGGCATCAAGGCTGCGCTGGGGCGTGGTCCGACGATCGCGGTCAACCATGACCGTTATGCGCTTGCGATGCATCGGATCAATCATCCCGAGACCGAGCATCACGTCGAGGATGTCGTCACCATCGACGCGGTCAGCATGTGCGGCGGTCGGCCGGTCGGCATGGTCTGGATGTCTCCGGACTGCAAGGATCACAGCAAGGCCAAAGGCGGCAAGCCACGCGACAAGAACATCCGCGGGCTGGCGTGGGCGGTGTTTGGCTGGGTGAACAAGCTGCCGAAATGGCAACGGCCGCGCATCGTGTTCCTTGAGAACGTCGAGGAATTTCAGGACTGGTCGCCGCTCGACGAAAGCGGCAAGCGGTGCGCGCTGCAGAAGGGCGTTACGTTCAAGACCTTTGTCGCCTCATGGGAAGCGCTCGGCTACGCGGTCGAATGGCGCGAGCGCCGCGCCTGGCGCGCCGGGCACAAGCTGCAGGCAGCCACCATCCGCAAGCGGCTCTACATGATCATGCGCCGCGACGGCGAGCCGATCGTCTGGCCCGAACCGACACGCGGCTGCCCGACCGACCGGGAGGATGCGGCCAAGATCGCCGCCGGTCTGCTGGCGCCGTGGAAAACCTCGGCCGACTGCATCGACTGGTCGCTGCCGTGCCCGTCGATCTTCGCGACCTCGACCGAGATCAAGGCGCAGTACGGCATCCGCGCCAAGCGCCCGCTGGTCAAGAGCACGATGGCGCGGATCGCCAAGGGGACGTTTCGCTATGTGCTGGATGCGGCAAAGCCGTTCATCGTACCGATCACGCATAGTGGACCGCCGCGCGCGCACAGCAGTGACGAGCCGCTACGCACCATCACGTCGGCACATCGGGGCGAACTGGCCGTGGTCACGCCCTTCGTCACCAAGTTTCAGACGGGATCGACGGGGCATCGGGCCGATGAGCCGCTGCACACCATCACCAGCCACGCCAGTGACCACCACGGCGGCGGCGCAGCGCCCATCGGCGTTGTCGCTCCGGTGCTCGTGCGGACAGCGCATGGCGATGTCGGGGCTGACGGCAAGAGGCGAGGGCGCGGCGATCACGACGCGACGCAACCCCTGCCGACCGTGTTGGGCACGAACGATATTGCGGTGCTGGCGCCCATTCTTGTCGGCTGTGGCGGGCGCGCCGCCCAGACCGAACCGCGCTCGGCGGATGAGCCGGTTATCACGCAGACGGCGAAAGCGGACCTTTGCGTGAGTTCGGCCTTCATGGTGCCGCGCTATCAGGAAGCGCCGGGGCAGGAGCCTCGCGCGCGGTCGGTCGAGCAGCCCATGGGCACCGTGGTGCCGAGCGGAAACGAGGGATCGCTCGCCGCCGTCCACCTCGCCACGATGCGGAATTCGCAGAAGCCGTTCAACGAAGCGGACAAGCCTGCGCATACGCTGACCGCCGGCGGCGCGAACCTCAGCGTGGTCGCGGCCTTCATGGCGCAGCACAATATCGACGGTCGCACCGGTGAGGGGAATGCCGGACATCCGGCCGATCGGCCGGTCTCCACCATCACCGCCGCCGGCAGCCAGCAATCGGTTGCCGTGGCACACATGGTGAACCTGCATGGTGCGGATCGCCGTGATGCGCCCGCCGATCAACCCTTGCACACCCTGACCTCGGGCGGCACGCATGCCGGTGCGGTGCTCGGCTTCCTCGCCAAGTATTACGGCGCGGGCTTGCCGAGCCAAGACTGCGGCGAGCCGCTCCACACCGACACCGCCAAGCCGCGCTTCGGCCTTGTCGAACTCGCCGCGGCGCTGCCACCGTTCGGCCCGGAGCACGAGGCGCGCGCCCGCCAGGTCGCGGATTTCCTGCGCGCGCACGGCTACTGGGATGATCGCGAATTCGTCACGGTTGAGATCGACGGCGTGACCTTCGTCATCGTTGATATCGGCATGCGGATGCTGACTGCGCGCGAGCGCTTTACCGCGCAGGGCTTTCCGGCGGACTACATCATCGATCGCGGCATCCTCGAGGACGGCACCGAGATCAGGTTCACCGCCGAGCAGCAGGGCTACATGTGCGGCAATTCGGTTTGCCCGCCGGAAGCCGAGGATCTGATCCTCGCCAACTATCAGCCGCGCAGGGTGCGGCGACCCGACCGCTCCACAGCGGATAGCGCGCCACTGTTCGAGGCGGCGGCCTCCTAGTCATTCGTTTGTTGCGTTTGCGTCCCCTGAAATCACGAACAACGAAAGAAACCGCAGATGTCTCCGCGGCTATCTATCATCCCTGCCGGCGCCGTCACGGATCCCGCCCTCGAACCGCGCGATCTGCAGATGCTGTGCCTGCTCGGCCGCCACATCGACAATCAGGGCTGGTGCATCCGCAGCCAGGTCAGGATGGCGCAGGAAATCAGTTGCTCGCGCGCATCGGTGCAGCGGTCCCTTGAACGGCTGGTCGATGCCGGCTGGGTCGAGAAGAAACAGCGCCAGGGCGCCGAAGACGGCATTCGCCCGCATTCGTCCTATCTCTATCGGGTCTTGCTCGATCGGGACGACGACGATTCCGATCGTCGCCTGCGTTCCCGCCATAGCACCCCGATGCCGGATCGTGACGATGGCGGCGACGATAGGGGGTGCCCACCTGTGAGCACCCCCCCGACCGCGACGGAGGATGCCCAGCCAGATGAGCACCCGGGTGCCCAGCCATGTGTGGGCACGGGTGCTCATACATACGTGGGCACCAATAACGACCCCTTAGAACGACCCCACCTTGAACGAGAGAGAGATGCGCGCGCGCGAGCGACGGACGAATTCATCGCCAAGTTCCGCGCAAGGTGGCCGACAGCGGCCGTCGACGATCAGCGGCGGCTCGCCTATGCCGCCGCCGAGCTCACGGCGGATGAGCAGGCAGCAGCTCTGGCCGGCATCGAACCGTTTCTCGCAGCCCTGAAGCGGGCGAACCGAAAGGGAATTCCGGCAGGTTGGAGATACCTTGAGGAAAAACGCTGGACACTGCTGGAGCAGGAACAGCCGGCGGTTCAATCCGCGTTCCTGCATCTCGATCCGGAAAGCGCGGAGGGACGCGCGGTGTTGATCGTTTACGCCGTCGCGCGCACAACGCGGCCGTTCATGTCCGGCAATGGCAAGATGAACTGGCGCGGCGAGATCACGCCGCAATTGCTGGCGATGGCGACGGCACCGCCGCGCGACCAATGGGTTCGCATTTCCGAGCGGAAGCAGATCGGGGCGTGGGCCGGCTTCCTCGACAAGTACATCCGCGGCCCGCGCCCTGTGCTGCTCGTGACCGATGCTGGAGGTCCGCACCTGATGGCGCCATGGCACTGGCCGCCGCGCAAGGACGGCGCGCTGTCGCCCGATGGCGGTGAAGAAACGTTGATGACCGAAGACGACGCCGCGGTGCTGGCGCAGGAGGGGTTGAAATGAGGGTGCTTGAGGTTGGCGATTTCGTAGGAATGATCGAGCCGAAGCGAGTTGCGGTGCCGATACCGATGGCGTGGTATCTGCTGCGGATCCACCCCAACCGAGAATGCACGGTTGCTGATAGGCTTCTTCATCGCGGCGCTACCGTTTACTTGCCGACAGAGATCAGAACGCGCCGATCAGTCTGGAGCCGGCGAGTACCTGTTGCCGCGCCGATCTTCCCCGGCATTCTGTTCGTGGCCGACTTTGATGCTGATCTACGTCGGCTTCGCGCACTATCCGACGGGATCGTTGGCTACATCCCGGGCTGCGCCAGTGAACCGGCCGTCGCCAATCGAAAAACGATGGGCGACATCCACAAGCTGGCGGAACGGTTGAATGTGCCGATGGGGCAGCGGAAATACCGCATCGGTCAAGGTGTTAGGATCGTTGAGGGACCATTCTCGTACTGGACTGGTCGGATCGAGCGGCTTGACAGCCATGGCAGACTCAGGGTGTTGCTTGATGTCATAGAGCGTCAGGTCCCGGTCGAAATTGCCGAGACCCAGATCGAGGCGGTATAGCCACAACGTGGTGACAACGACTCGGCAGGAGCAGGGCTCCGACGCAGGGCAGTCTCGCAAGAGATTTGTCCGTCGCGAAGCGTACCTCAAAGCCCCGCCATCGTGCGGGGCTTTCGCGTTCAAGGGTTGAGGGCCGATGGATTCAACGGGCCTTTCGGCGTGACCTCCATCTACACCGCCGATGGCAGTTGCGGGCATCAGACACTGTTCGGACCGGCGGACAATCGCAGCACCGGACCAACGCCTCGCTCGAAAGAGCGGGGCGTTGTCGTTTGAGACAAGGGCTGCGTGGCGTTGTTCGCCTTCGGCGTCGCGCAGGGAACCTCCCGGCGCTGGCGGCGAAGACCCTCGCCGCCAGCGTTGGAGCCGTGGCAATGAACAGTCCGCCATGGAGAGCTTGGTATAAGACGGCGCGCTGGCGGGCGCTTCGTCTCACCATCTTTCTGCGTGATCTCTTCACCTGCCAGAAGTGCAGGCTGATCGAGGGCGATACCAGCAAGCTCGTGTGTGATCACATCATCCCGCACCGTGGTGATGAGCGGCTGTTCTGGGACGAGAACAACCTGCAGACGCTGTGCAAGCGTTGCCATGACACCGTGAAGCAAGCCGCGGAGCAGGCGTCACTGCGCACACGCGGCGTCTGGCACTGACCGCAGGGAGGGGGGTGGGTAAATCCTCCAGACCGTAGGGAACGCGGACCGGCATAGGACTCATCCAGGGTTTTTTTCTTCATGGCTGAAATTTTCGACCTGTTCGGTGATCCCGTTCCAGCCAATTGGGGACAGAAGGGGCGCCCCGAACATGTGCCAACGCAGCAAAACCGGAATCGCGTCAGCCTCTTAGTGGCGCTCGGCTGGGGCAACGCGCGTATCGCGGCGGCGCTCTACATCACGCAACCGACGCTGCGGAAGCATTATTTTTCAGAGCTCAAGTTTCGTGACGTGGCTCGCGATCGCCTGGTCACACAACTTGGCGTGAAGCTTCTCGACGGGGTCAACGAGGGCAAGGTGGCGGCGATCCGAGAATTTCGGAAGTATCTCGAACATAACGACCTGATGCTTTACGGCCAGACCCGGCAGCCGACGAAGAAGGCCGATAAGACGGCGAATGCCGAGAAAGTTGGCAAGAAAGCCGCAGCGCTCGCAGCAGCGCGCCAGCCGGACGTCGGCACGCCGCTGGGTGAGTTGATGGCGCGCCGTCAGCAAAGCATGAACTAACAGCCATGTGGGACACGTCCTGCCCTGATTGGGAAGATCGTATCCGGCAAGGTCGATCGCTCATGCCAGACCTTCCCTTGTTTGTCGACGAAGCAGACATGGGTCTTGCGTTCTTCGATGAGCTGCGGTTGCCGGACGTGCCCGGCAATCCGCGTCTCGGAGATGCGTCGGGGCAGTGGTTCCGCGATTTGGTTCGCGCCGTGTTTGGATCGTGGGATAGCGTCAATAAAGTCCGGATGATCCGCGATTTTTTCGCGCTCGTTCCGAAAGGCTCATCAAAGACGACGTATTCCGCCGCGTTGATGCTGGTCGCGATGCTGATGAACTTTCGGCCGCGTGCCACCGCGCTGTTTCTCGGCGAGACGCAGGCGGTTGCCGATCGCGCCTTTGAACAGGCGGTCGGCATGATCGAGGAATCGCCGGACTTGCGTCGGCGGTTCCACCCGCGCGACCACGACAAGACGATCGAGGATCTTGTCACCAAGTCGGAAATCATGATCGCGAGCTTTGATCTCAGGATCCTGACTGGCTCCATGGCGCTGATCTTCGTCCTGCTCGACGAGCTACACCTACTCGGCAAGCGCGCCAACACTTCGCGGGTGCTGCGCCAAATTCGTGGCGGCCTCGACAAAACCGAAGAGGGGGTGATGATCATCACCACCACGCAGAGCGACGAGCCTCCGACTGGCGCTTTCAAGAGCGAGTTGAAATTTGTGCGCAATGTGCGCGATGGGCTTTACCGCGGCAAAATCATTCGACCGACGTTGCCGCTCCTATATGAGCTTCCACGGGATATTGCGACATTGACGCGCGAAGAGCGCAAGCGTGGTGTTGAGCCGCGATGGATGAACCCGGCTTGTTGGCCGTGGGTGATGCCAAACATTAATCGGCCGATCACCGTCAGCTCAATGCTGGCCGATTTCGCTAGCGAGCGCGAGAAGGGCGACGAGGCTATCCGTATCTGGGCATCCCAGCATCTCAATATCGAGATTGGAACGGGCACCAACGACGACGGCTGGAGCGGCGCGGATCTCTGGGATGCGCAGGCAGACGAGCGGCTGACCCTGGAATCGCTTTTGGCGCGCAGCGAGGTGGTTACGATCGGCGTTGATGGTGGCGGTCGGGACGATTTGCTCGGCCTCGCGGTAATGGGGCGCGAGAAGGGGACGCGCCACTGGCTGTCGTGGTGCTACGCGTGGGCGGATCCGATTGTGTTGGAGCGCCGCAAAGATATCGCGGCGCATCTTGACGACTTCGTGAAAGAGGAATCCTGCTCGATCGTTGATATCGCGACAGCCCTAACCGAGCTTACGGCAATGGTCGCGATTGTCGTCGCGAGTGGCTTGCTGCCGGACAAGAATGCAATCGGTATCGATCCGAACCGGGCGGCGGCCCTTTTCGAGGCGTTGTTTGCTGCGCACGTGACCGATGAGATGATCCGTCGCCTGCTGCAGGGTCCGGCGCTGGCGCCGGCGGTATACGGCTTGGACCTGAAGCTTGCCGATGCGACCTACTTTCACGCCGAGCAGGCGCTGATGACGTGGGCCGTTGGCAATGCGAAGGTCGAACAGCGCGGCAATGCCGACATGATCACCAAGCAAGCCGCCGGGCGAGCCAAAATCGACCCGCTGATTGCGTTGATGCAGGCGACAATCCTCATGAGCTGGAATCCGCAGGCTGGCACGCTGGTGACGGACTCCGATATTCTGGTGGCGGTCTGATGGGACTTGTGCGCGGACTTTCGTCGGCCTTCCGTGCCGTTGCGGATGCAATGGACGGTCGCCCGCAGAATACGATGGACGATCGCCTTTGGAACAACTCTCTAGGCGGGCAGACGGCAATCTCCAACGTCATCGTCACCGATCGCAACACCAGTCAGCTCGGCGCGGTGCAATCGGTTCGGAACGGCCTGGTGTCGGCGCTGAAGTCGTTGCCGTTCTCGGTCTACCGGCGCGGCGCGAACGGCGCGCGCGAAGCGCTTCCCGCGCATCCCGTGACCAGACTGATCGCCGCGCGTCCCGGCAATGGGGCGTCACCCGCCGAGTTCATAGCGGAAATCGGCTGGTGGACATCGTTCTATCGAAATGCCTATTGCAGGATCCAACCTGGTTCGGTCGATGAGAACGGCGACTATTACGCCGTCGGCGGCCTAGAGATGCTGCACCCGCGCCGGCTGGCCCGCATCCAGCGCGGTATCGATGGACACCTCTACTACACCTTCAATCCTCCTTCCACGCTGGCGCAGGACGCTAATCTGAAGGCGGAGACCTACCGCGACGACGAAATCTGGCATATCCGCAGCAACCCCTTGCAGGAAGATGGCCTTCTCGGCGAGCCGATCTTCGTTTCCGCGCGAGATGTGTTCGCTCGCGCCATCGCGGTGCATGAGTATGGCGACATATGGTTTGCGAACTCCGGCAACACCGGAGGCGTCATCACACATCCAGGTACTTTCAAGGACAAGAACGCGGAGCGGGATTTTCTCGATACCTGGCGCTCCATGAGCGTCGGCAGGAACCGGCATCGCGACAGGCTGCTTAAATACGGCGCGGAGTACCATCCGCTCAAGGTGACAAACGCCGAGGCACAACTGCTGGAAACGGAAGACGCCGCCGACACCGCGATCTTCGGTCTCTGGAGCTATCCGCCGCACCGAGCGGCACGATTGAAGCGTTCGACCAACAATAATATCGAGCAGCAGTCGCTCGATTTCGTCATCTGCTGCCTCGCCCCGCTGGCTATCGAGATCGAGCAGGCGATCGAGCGTGACCTGTTGCTCGACAATGAGGATGACGCGCTTTTCGCCGAGTTCAACTTCGCCGGCCTGCTGCGCGGCGATCTTCTCAACCGCTACAAGGCCTATCTGATCGGCCGGCAAGGCGAATGGCTGTCCGCTAACGATATCTTGCGGTTCGAAAACATGCCGCCGCGCCCTGACGCTGGTGGCGACGAATACAAGAATCCGCTCACCAAGGATTCCGGCGCGGTCGATGATGGCGCCGATAAGCGCCGCGCCAACCGCGACGACGACGAAAAGGATGAGGACGACGGCGATGGCGAATGAGAATGGCGCCGAACTGCGGCAGGTTATCGCGCAGATCACGGGAATCGATCCGGTTGTTGCAATGGACCTCAATTCCATAGCCGGCGGCTTCCGGGCTATCGATACGCGCGAAGCACAGCTTGCGGCGGCCGCCACATCCGTCGCTCAGCCAACCAAAATTGCGCTGATCGGGGTCTACGGCGGGCTGACGCCGCGGGGTAGCTGGTACGGATCGAGCCTCGCGGCGATTGCAGAAATGGCCTCGCGCGCTGAAAGTGATCCCGACGTGGCCAGCGCGATCGTCGATATCGACAGTCCCGGGGGCACGGTTGCCTACACGCCGGAAGCTGCCTCTGCCGTGGCCAGCCTCGCCAGCAAAAAGCCGGTCGTTGCTGTCGTCAACACGTTGGCCGCAAGCGCTGCTTACTGGATCGCGTCTCAGGCGTCCGAGATCGTGATGACGCCGTCTGCCGATGTCGGCTCGATCGGCGCCATGATGATCCATCAGGACATCTCTGGCTGGCTCGATCAGATCGGGCTCAAGCTGACGATCATTCGCTCAGAGCAATCGCCAATGAAGAATGAGGCGCATCCGTTTGCGCCGCTTTCGGATGAAGCTCGCGCGTTTCTGCAGGCCCGTGCTGACGCCGCCGGTGGTGATTTCATCAAGGCAGTTGCGGCCGGTCGGAAGGTTTCTCAGGCCAAAGTGAAAGAGGATTTCGGGCAGGGGCGGGTATTCGGCGCGCGCGAAGCGATTGCGCGAGGAATGGCCGATCGCGTCGCGACCTTGGGAGACGTGATTTCGGGAATGCTGCCAAAGCCCAGCCAGCGTACGTCAGCATCGCGGCGCCGATCGGCGCTCGTCTTCGACTAAGTCCCGCACCTAGCATTCTGGTTGCCCACCCGCGTCGCCGGACAGCGGGAGTGCGGGCTCTCGGTCCGGCGTCATCCACAAACTCGGAGACCTTGATCCATGAAAAAGGATCTTAAGAAACTGCGCCAAGCCCGCGCCGACAAGGCCAAGGCCGGCAAAACCACGCTCGACGAGCTCAATGCGCTGCTCGGCAAGAACAATGCGACGGATGCCGAGAAGACGCAGATCGCGACCCTCGAGGCGGAAGTCGATTCCATCGAAAAGGAGGTTGCCGATCTCGACCAGCAGATCGCCGCCGAAGAGAAGGCGGTCCGCCGCGCGACGCTGTTCGGGACGTCCTCGCTCGGCGGGCCCGCGCGCGCCACTGTGGTGAACGATCTCAACCCCGAGCGTACCGGCGGCTTTCACAATCTGGCGGAGTTTGCGGTCAGCGTCCGTAACTTCCAGGTCAATGGTCAGATGGATCCGCGCCTCGGCGCCGCGCCGACCAACTACCAGCAGAATCAGGGTTCGGGCGGCGAGGGCATCCTTGTGCCGACCGAATTCCGCGAACAGATCTGGTCGATGGTGTTCGATGATGGCAATCTGCTCGGCTTCTGCAATCCGGAGCCGACCAGCGGCAATACTGTTGGCATCATCAAAGATGAGACCACCCCATGGGGAGCCTCCGGCGTCCAGGCTTACTGGCGCGCCGAAGGCTCGCAGATGGTCGCTTCCAAGGCGACGTTGACGCCGACCGTCATGCAGCTCCATGAGCTCTATGCCTTCGTGCTGGCGACGCAGGAAGTGCTCGATGACGCGCCGCGCCTCCAGAATCGCATCACCGTGCAGGCTGCCAATGCCATCCGCTGGAAGGCGTTCGAGGCGGTCATGACCGGCGACGGCAACGGCAAGCCGCTCGGCTTCATGAACTCGGCGGCGATGGTCACGGTCGCTAAGGAAGGGGGGCAGGCGGCCGATACCATCACCGTGCCGAACGTCCTGAAGATGTATTCCCGCTTGTTGCGGATGGGCGGCCGACCGATGTGGCTCGCAAACTCCGACACCTTGCCGCAGCTCGGTCAGTTGACGATCGGCAATGTGCCTGCGTGGCTGCCGCTCAATCAGCCGCTCGCCGGCGCACCGGATGGCGGTGTCTTCCTTGGCCGTCCGATGATCTTCAACGAGCATTCGTCCACGCTGGGCGATCTCGGCGATATCATGGCGGTTGATCTCTCCGGTTACGCTCGCGCCACCAAGTCGGGCGGCGGGATCGACTTCGCGGCCTCGATCCATCTGTTCTTCGACTATAACATTCAGGCCTTCCGCTGGATCTTCCGCCTCGGCGGTCAGCCCTATCTCTCGAAGCCGGTTGCTCCGGCGAAGGGAGCCAGCACCAAGTCGCATTTCGTTGCTCTCGAGGCGCGCTGAGCCGAATGGCCGGACGATTTCCGGCCATTCCCAACTTTTCCTCACAAACAAGGATCATGACCATGCAGGTCAATCTCAAGCCGTCTCAGCGCGCGGCGATCGTCGGTGCGATCGATGCGCAGTCGTCCGCCGCTGCCAAATCCACAGGCTGGATCGACGCCGCCACTTTCCACAACTATCTGGCTAAGATCGGAGTCGGCGCTCTCGGAGCGAATGCCACGGTGGACGCAAAACTGGAGCAGGCGAACAAGTTTGATGGCAGCGATGTCGTCAAGGATGTCGCCGGCAAGGCGATCATGCAACTCACCAAGGCCAATAACGATGACAGCAAGCAGGCCGTGATCAACCTGAAACAGGAAGATCTCGACTTCGCTGGTGGCTTCAAGTGGTTTCGTCTGACGATCACGCCTGCGGTCGCAGCATCGTTGATCGATGGCATGGTGATGGGTTTCGATCCGCGTTATGGCTTTGCATCCGATGTTGGCAACAAGGCTGCATCCCAGGCGCAGACGGTCTGATCCTCATGCTGCGCGCGGTAACCCCCGCTGTATCGGAGCCGGTTGACCTTGCCTCGGCCAAGGCCCAACTCGGCATTTCGGCGGGCGATGCAAGCAAAGACGATCTGATCAAGCTTCTGATCAGCTCGGCCACGCGCGGCGCCGAGGCTCTTGTCCAGCGGATGTTTGTCAAGCAGACGGTCGAACTCGTCCTCAACAGATGGGAGCCGGTCATCCGGCTCCCCATCGCGCCGGTGGTGTCGGACGGCGTTGTGTCGATTACCTATGTGGATTGGGCCACCCAAGCCGCCACGGTTCTAGACGAGGCGCGTTATGTTGTCCGAACGAGCGGCCCGACAGTCGAGTTGTTTCCCGCCTTCAGCGCCATGTGGCCGTTGGTTTTTCAGTACGCGTCCGAACCGATCGTGATCCGCTTTGACGTCGGGACGGCCGTCGCGGACGTGCCCGCCAACGTCAAGACCGCAATCTTGATGGCTGTTCGGCACGACTATTCGCTGGGCGAGCAAAGCCCATTCGTCGGCCGCGACATGGTGGTCGGCATCGGTGAAAGGGCGTTGGCCGTCAATCCGGCCGCCGCTTCGCTTCTGCCAGACAACGTTCAGCGGCTTCTGCTCTCGGAGGCTTGGTCGTGACGCCAGATCAGGCCAAGTCTCAGCTCGTGTCGTTCCTTCGGGAGATCGGGGAGGATGTGACCGTGCGCCGCTACGTCGGCGCTGGACCCGATCGGGCGGCGCAGGACGTTGCGACCCGCGCGAGAGTGATGGGATATCAGCCAAAGGACCTCATTGGCTCGATCGCGCAGGGTGACCGGCGGGTGATTGTCCTTGCAGATGATGTCGCTGTGCTGCTGCCTTTAACGGTGTCGGACAAGGTCGTTATTCGGGACCGCGAGTGCGCCATCAAGGCCATCGATGACAACACACGGCGCATCGCCGGCATATTGATCGGGCTCGATCTTCAGGTCGCGGGCTGATGGACGATCAGTTTCGGGTCGCGACGGCAAGGGCGATCGATGCGGCGCGGTTGCAGGTCGCCATGGCTGTCCAGGCCAGGCATCAAGAGGTTGTGGTCGCGAACCGGCCAAGCTCGGTTGTGGTCACGGTCGATGATGTGATTGTCGCGACCGATCTTGTGTTGCAGGTGGTGCAGGTTGCGCGTGCCATCCAGCGCGCGCATCGGGCACGGACCGTCATCCGCTATCGGTATTCATATGTCGAGGACATTATTGCCTTCGCGCTGAAGACACTGCGCGAGAGATCGCCGATCGGCGGCGCTGGAGACCGTCATCCGGGTCTCTATCGGGACAATCACTTGGTTTTCCTGAATGGTCGCATGGTCTCCAATGCGCGAGACTGGCGGCCCGGCGACATCATCCACATCAGCAACCCGGTACCGTACTCGCGCAAGATCGAAGTCGGCGGAATGAATCTGAGTGTGCCGAGCGGCGTCTATGAGGCTTCGGCGCAAATCGTCGATGGTCGGTTTGGAAATCAGGCCAGCATCAAGTTTGTCTATATGCCGATCAACTTCGGCGGCATCCGGAGGTGGAGCGACACGACCGGGATGATGCGTCAAGGCCGAAAAATGTCGGTTGCGGTTCGTTCCGAATGGCTTCGGCGGCAGCCTGCAATCGAGATCAGGGGACGATAGCGCATGGCCACGTTCGGCGGCGCCGTCGCAGCGATGCGCGCGCGCTTCGCGGCGGGATGGCTCACCCCGATCGCTTATCCGAATGGCGAGCGGCCGGGCGGGGTCTGGCCGCCGCAGGTCGATGGCGCGCCGGTGCCGTGGGCCTACTTTGATGTTCTTGCGTCAGCCTCGGATCTTCGAGGCGCTGGGCTTCCCGGCGATCATGTCTGGCTCACACGCGGTAATATCTTCATCAGCATCTTTTGTCCGCTTGGCGAGGGTTCGGTGAGGGCGATCGACTTGGCTGAAGCCGCGGGCGAGAAGTTTCGGGCCGCGACCCTCTATCAGGATGGCGCCGGCGCAAAGGTCGTCTGCCTGGCGCCGGTTTGCGATGGGGGTGGTCCCGATGCCGAGAACGGCAACGTGTTTCGCGTCACCACCACCATTCCCTTCGAATTCTATTTCCGCAAATAGCGGTCTCGGCCGCAGAGAGGCGCTGACATGACGAACTATCAGAGTAACACCAACGCTCGCATCGCCTATTGCGTGCAGGCGAACCTTGGCGCCAGGGCAGCGAGCAATGGCGCGGCGAAGGTTCTTCGCAGTGCCGGCGGTCCGGGCGCCAAGCTTTCCAAGGCATCCACTGTCTCCAACGAAATCCGCAAGGACGGCTTGTCGGTACGCGGCCGCCACGGCATTCAGAAAACGACAGGTGATTACGCTGCCGAGTTGTCGCTGGGGTCGCATGATCCGATCATCGAGGCGATCATGCGTGGCACATGGAACGCGGTGCCGCTGGAACTTGACGCGGCGGACTTCACCTCGATGACGACGACCGCGCACACCATTGTTCTCACGATGGGCAATCCAATCGCCCTTGGTATCCGCAACGGCAATATCATTCGCCTGTCGGGCGCGGCGACGGCCGCGAACAACGGCCGCAATCTGCGTGTGACCGGTTTGTCGGCAAATACGATCACTGTGGCCGAGACCCTTACGGTCGATGCTGTGGCCGATGTCGGTGCGACCATTATCCGGCCGGGCAAGATCCTCAGCAACCCGGCGAACCGTATCGCCCGCTATTTCACCGTCGAGGAGTATGAAGGGGACATCGACCAGTCCACGCTGCTCACTGATTTCGTCTGGGGTTCAGCCAAGCTGACGATGGCGCCCAACGGCATACTCACCCTCGATCCCGGCGGCGTTGGCACGGGCCGCCTGGAGGCGTTGCCGCCTGCGGAATCCCCCTACTTTGACGCTCCGGTCGAGACAACCGGAGCGCCGATGGCAGTTGTCGATGCGACGATCCGTTTCCGGGACGAAGATCTGGTCGAACTTACGTCGCTTGATCTCACCATGGATATTCAGCCGTCAGCCCCCGACACATTCGGTTCCGGCGCCATCAAGTATGCGCCGGACGTGTTTCCCGGATCGCTGCAGGTGTCTGCGAACATCACCATGCTGCGCAAGAGCCTCGACGTCCTATCGGACTTTATCGACGAGACGCAACTGCAACTCCATATCCTCGCCGTCGATAACGAGGCGGAACCGAAAGACTTCATGTCGATCGTTGTCCCGAATCTCACGCTGGGCGGCGTCGATCCGTCGGCGCTGTCAAAGCAGGGGGGCGGCCGCACGCAGACCATCCAGATCCCGCCGGCACTGGTTGGCATCGACACCTCGGCGACCGGCAACAACTCGATGATCGAATTCCAGACGACGGCGGCCTGAACGGTCGCGGAAAGGCTACTATAATGACTGATCCCACCATGGTTGCCGATCTCACCTTGGATCTGCCTGCCGACACGGCCGACCTCGTCGTCCTGAAACCGGGCACCAATACCCCGACCGGCTGGGTAATTACCCTCGCGGGCCCGAACCACCCGAAAACGCTCGCTTATAAGGAGCGGAAGGACCGCGAATACCTGCAGAAGAAAGCCCGCATTGAGGCCGCCCAAGTCAACGGTCGCAAATACAAGGCGGATGAGCAGTCGCCGGAAGAGGCGGCGACCGGTTCGATCGAGTGGGTGGTGTCGCGCATCGTGACGTGGACGCCTGTCAAGATCGAGGCGAAGATCTTCGAATTCTCCGACGCGGCCGCGATCGATCTGCTTCGTCGGCCTGTGATGGGCTCGTACCTGCAGCAGATCGTGGATTATCTGCAGGCCGAACGGGCTTTTATGCCGAGCTCCGCCACGAACTGAGGGCATTTGCGGAGCGAGCCTTTGCTCTCGATCGCGTCGAAGACGGCGTCACCTACCGGGAGACGCTGCAGGGCCTGCTCGAACGCACCCGGCGCGCCGAACGGCGGGCAGAAATCAAGGCGGAACTTGAAACTCCGCCTTTGCCATCTACCCTTCGCTATCTCTGGATTACGTTTCAGCGTCTCGCCAATCGGCGAGCCTCAAACGGTTTCGGCCTTAACCCGATTTCATGGGCCGATATTGATGCATTCCTGCGGCTGACGCGGTTGCGGCTTACACCATGGGAAATCGAACAGATCGAAATGCTGGACAACCTGTATCGCGTCGAACACTCGCAAAACGGGCCTGACACGGAGTGATAGCCACATGGCTGAGCCGGTCGTAACGGAACTTGTCATTACGTCGGACAATCGCGGCGAGGTGGAATACACCCGCGCGATGGAAACGGCCCGTCTGGCGGCGGCAGCGGCGTTTGCGGCGAATGACAATTTCGCGCGCAGCATGCGCACGTCCAGTGATGATGCGCGCGACGCGGCGGACAGCAACAACAGTCTGACGTTGGGACTGCGCCAGCTTGCTCAAAGCGCGCTGGAATCGGCGGAAGCCTTTGCAAAGAAGGTTGCGGTCACCACGGCCGTCGTCGGCACGCTTGGTTTGCTGGCCCGTGTTTTATTGCCGCTCTATGCGACCTATCGGCTGGTGAAGGGCGCAATCGAAACGGTCACTGAAGCTTGGCGACTGGCGAGTGAGCAGATCGAAAATTATGTCGAAATGGCCCGGAAGGTTGCGGAGCTGCGTCTGCCGATTGAGTTTTTCCAGCGCATGACCAGGGCGGCGGACGACGCCAAACTGAAGGTCGATGACCTTGTCGAGTCGTTCAAGCGATTGCGGGAGGCAACCGATGATCGGTTGGGCGGCAGCGAAGGAGGGAAGCGCCTACAGGAGCTGATTGACGCCGGCAATTTCAAGGGCAATCCCGGTGTGGCGCAACTGGCGTCGGCGAACACGCTAGAGGAGCGGTTCCGGGCGATTTCGACTCTAATCAACAGCGCGATCGACAACGGCGAACGTCTGGCTGCACTCGATATCGCCAAGACCTACCTTGGGCCGAAGGTCACGGAAAATCTTGCCAAGGATGACGAGTATCTGAAAAAGATGATCGCGAGCGCCGACAAGATGGCGGCGGAAAAGCTGATCTCCGATGAAGATGTCGGCAATGCCTTGTGGCTGCAGCAACGCCTCGATGCGGCGGAGAAAATCCTATCGCAGCGCTGGCACCCGGTGCAGGACCTGCTCACCAGCCTCGGCATGAAAATGAAAGAGGTCTGGGTCGGGATCGTTGAGGCCATCGCCAGCGCTTTCGATTGGGTTTCCCGGTTCGTCGACAAGCTGCTGGCCATTCCTTCATGGTTGATCAACAAATTCGTTGACCTGACCACCACTCCCGAGAGCCGGGCCAAGGCCGCCGCCGAGGCTGGACTGATGCTGGTTGGTGATAAGGACAAGGATCCTGATTGGCAGCGCGAAATCGCTCGTCAGCGGTTGGACAACATGCTCAAGAACCCGGCCAACGTCGCGCGATCGGTTGACGAGAGCAATAATGTTGTTCGCGGAGTCTTCAAGGACAAGTCCAAAGTGCCCGGCACGGTATCTGACAATGGGCCGGATACCAGCGCATATGCCCGCGCCGAGGAATCCCTGCTTCGCTACATCGAAATGACGAAGGCGGCGGCTGGCGCGGTCGAGGCTGGCGCCGCCGCGCAGGAGCGGGCTCGCGCCATTGCGCAGCTCACTGCCGCGGGCCTCAAGGATGGCCTAAGCCCTGCAGCCGCCGCAGCCAAGGCAGAAATGAGCGGACTTGCGGACCGGGCGGCGGCCGCGGCAGAAGCGTTGGCGCGTGCGCGTGTCGAGGCTCAGTTGAACTTTGGCCGGCGGACCGCATTTCTGTCGCAGGAAGATATCCAGATCGCACAGCAGCTCAAGGCGATCTATCCGGACGTTGCGGACGCTCTGTCGAGCGTGGAAGCGCAGTCCATGCGCGTGTTCAACGCCATGCGGCAGGTGGCGTCGGCGATCGAGACCGGTCTGGTTTCGGGTCTGGCGGACGCGATCGACCGTTCCAAATCCTTGGGTGATGCCTTTCGTGACATGTCGCGGACCATCATTCGCGCCCTCGAGGAAGCAATGATCAAGATGCTGATCGTCGCGCCGATTATGCGGGGCCTGCAGACCCTGATGGGCGGCTTCGGTTTCGGCGGAGTGCCATCGGTAGGCAGCTTTACCGGTCAGGACGCGGCCCTCAATGCAGCTATTTTCCCAGGCTATGGGACCGGGATGGGGATGAACGCCGCCGGCAACGACAATTGGCGTGGTGGCCTCACCAGCATCAATGAACACGGCGGCGAGATCGTCGATTTGCCGAGCGGCACCCGGATTATCCCGCATGACGTTTCGATGCAGATGGCTGGCAACGCCGGAAATGACGGCGTAGCAATCGCGTTCGGCGATATCAACATCACGCTCCCGGAAGGAACGTCGCCGGACAATGCGGCCGCGATCGGTGCGGCGGTGAAGGCCAGCATGATGCAGGTGGTCGACGAGCGCGTCGCCTATCATATGCGTGCTCGCGGGATGCTGAATCGTGCCGCTTGATGTGTTCAATCCTCCGCTGGCACCATCAACGCCGAGCGTTCGCCCGGTCAGGCCGCGCGTCAACGAGGCTACCTTCGGTGATGGCTATAGTCAGCGATCCGGTGATGGCCTTAATGCCAATCCACGAACGTTCCAGGCTCAATGGAGCATGTTGGAAGACGGGCAGGCGGACGCGATCGAGGCGTTCTTTGAAACACACACCAAGACGGCCTTTCTGTGGACCGTGCCGCTCGAGATCGTCCAGCGGAAATGGATCGCGGTTGACTGGTCGCGGGGCTATCTCGGAGCCGATCTGGTGAGCCTGTCGGCCAATCTTAAAGAGGTCTTTGACCTGTGACGCTGGCGACGGATGTTCAAAGGCCGAATGCCGGCGATACCGTCGAGCTTTACGACGTCGACTGCACGGCGATCTTCGGCGAGGTTCTGCGGTTTTCACCTGTACCGCTAATCCCGGATGCGTCCAGCCCGGCTCCGGCTCCGATTACCTGGCGCGGACAGATTTACGCGCCTCGTGCCTGCAAGTCCGAAGGATGGTTATGGGATGGGCAGGGGCCGCTCCCGCAACCGAAACTCACGGTCGGCAATACCGATCTTGCCATCTCGGCGCTGTGCATCGCCTATAGCGATCTTCAGGGCGCGATCGTTACTCGGCACCGCGTTCCGTTCAAGCATCTTGACGGCATGCCGGATGCCGATCCGGATATTGAGCACGATCCCGACATCTTCGTGATCGACCAGAAGACGACGCAGAACAAGCTCGTGGTCGAGTTCATGCTTGGCACGGCGATCGACATCGAAGGCCGGATGATCCCCGGACGGCAAGTCGTGCAGGGCTACTGCCCGTGGCGCTACCGACGCTGGAACGGAAGCGAATGGGTGTATCCGACAGGCACGACGGCTTGTCCTTACACGGGCGAAGCCATGTTCGATGAGCGGGGCAATCCGACCGATGATCCTGCCAAGGATCGTTGCGCCAAGCGTCTCGGGATCGGCTGCAAGCGACGCTATCCGACCGGCGACCTGCCATTTGGCGGCTTTCCGGGCGCTGCGAAGTATAGAGGCTGAGCATGTTCGGTGAAGCTGTCGAATCCGCCGCACGCGCGGATGCATTGTCGCGCTTTCCGCGTGAGAGCTGCGGGATTGTTGTCGGCGGCGCCTATCATGCAATCGAGAACGTTGCGGCCGATCCCGGCAATCATTTCGAGATGCCGGAGGGGAGCTGGACCGACCATCCCGGCATCGAGGCGGTGATCCACAGCCACGGCCCACAATACCTGCTGGCACCGAGTGCCGATGACATGCGGCACCAGATCGCGACGGCCGTGCCGTGGGGCATTACGCGCTGCGACGGCGTAGCTGCATCGCCAGTGCTGTGGTTCGGGGACTGCCGGTTAGACGATCCGCTGGTCGGGCGGGATTTCGTCCACGGCGTCACGGATTGCTATGCCATCATTCGCTCGTGGTACTGGCAGTCTCGCCAGATCAAGCTCCCCGAGTTTCCTCGCGATCCTGACTGGTGGAGCCGGGGTGGCGATCTCTACAACGACGGTTTCGGCGCGGCCGGGTTTCGCGTCATCCCGGCGACCGATGCCGTGACTGGCGACGTCCCGCTGATCAATTTCCGTTCCAGCGTGCCAAACCATGCAGGCGTCCTGCTGGATGGCGGCCTGCTGCTGCATCACTTGATGGGCCGTAAGTCGGTCCGCGAACCGGTCGGCCGCTGGGTGCCGATGGTGACGAAATGGCTGCGTTATGAGGGCTGATCATGCTTTGCACCGTCCATCTTCATGGCGCATTGGCGGCACAGTTCGGCTCGTCCTTCAATCTCGACGTGCGTAGCCCCGTCGAGGCCATACGCGCGTTGATTTCTCAGTTGCGTGGCTTCCGCCGCGCAATCCGCGACGGTCACTACAGGATCGTAAAAAGCCGGGAGACCGTGGCGGATTCGTTGTCTCTCGACGAAATACAATTGCGGCTCGGGCGCACCGCCTGCGGACTGCACATTGTTCCGGTTATGGCTGGATCCGCGTCGGGCTGGGGCAAGGTTCTAGCCGGGGTCGCGATCGTTGGCTTGGCGATCGTTGCGCCGTATGCGCTCGGCTTGGCGGGCGGACTAAGCGCCACTTTTGGCGGCATCTCGGCAATTGGCTTTTCCGGCATCAGCTTCGGCTCGATTGCAGGCTTCGGTGCTCTGATCGCGCTCGGCGGTATCGCCCAGATGTTGGCGCCCTCGCCCAAAGCCGGAAAGGGAGTGGAGGATCGCAAGGAATCCTTCCTGTTCGGCAGCGCCGAGAATGTGACAGCGCAGGGCGGCCCGGTGCCCGTGGTGTTCGGTGAATTCGTGGTCGGCTCGGTCGTGATCTCTTCAGGTCTCAGTACCGAAGAGATGTCCACATCTAGCGCAACCAACATGGCCGAAGGCGTCTACGCGATGTTGAGCCGCAACAAATGAGGCTGCGCGGTTCTGGCGGAAGCAAGGGCGGCGGCTCGTCGAACGGGCCGGTCGAATCTCCGAACACGCTGCAATCTCGCGCCACGGCGCGGTTGATCGATCTAATTTCGGAGGGCGAGGTCGAGGGACTCGTCGGCGGGCTGCAGGGAGTGTATCTCGACGACACGCCGATCCAGAATGCCGACGGCAGCTTCAACTTCACCAACATCGTGGTGGAGGCGAGAGCGGGTACCCCTGATCAGGCCTCGATCCCCGGATTTCCGGCCGTGGAGTCCGTGTTTGCGGTCGGCTCGGAGGTCAAGCAAGCCGCCCCGGTAGTGCGTGCGGTCGCGAATAGCGAGGCAACCGCGGTCTTGGTGACGATCCGTCTTGATGGTCTACAATCGGTCGATGCCAAGACCGGCAACATCAATGCAACATCGGTCCAGATCGGAATCGACGTGCAGCTTGATGGTGGGGCTTTCGTCGATGTCACGCCGACAAACGCGATCTTTTCGGGAAAGACCAACACCGCCTATCAGCGCAGCTTTCGTATTCAGCGACCTGGCGATGGGGACTGGAGCATTCGCGTCCGGCGCATCACGGCCGACAATGCATCGTCCCTGCTGACCAACAAGACCTACTGGGACAGCGTCACCGAGATTGAGGATTATCAGCTTCAATATCCGTATTCCGCGTTGATCGCCTATCAGGTCGATGCGCAGTCGTTTGGTGGACGGGTCCCGAAACGGCTGGCTCGCGTGCGTGGCGTCCGGATGCGGGTGCCCGCGAACTACACGCCGCGCATCTATGACGATGACGGTAACATCGTCTCGGATGCATCCTATGACGGCATCTGGGATGGCACCTTCAAAACGGTCTGGCACAACAACGCGGCGTGGACGCTGTTCGAGTGCATCGCAAACGACCGCTGGGGGATCGGCGAATATGTTCCGGACGCTTTTCGGGACAAGTGGACGATCTACGCGATCGGCCAGTATTGCGATGAGACTGTTCCGGACGGGCTGGGCGGATATGAGCCGCGCTACACGTTCAATTTTGCGATCTCCAGCGCGGAAGATGCATTCAAGGCGCTGACCTCGATCGCCTCGGTGTTCCGGGGCATGATCTATTGGGGTTCGGTAGGCATCACCGCCACGGCTGACCGCGATCTCGATCCGGTCAAGCTGGTGACGCCTGCGAATGTGATTGGCGGAATGATAAGCTGGGGTGGCGGCAGCCTGCGCCAGCGTCACACCGCCGCGGTTGTGACCTGGTACGATCCTGACGATTACTGTCGCCCGGCGATTGAGGTGGTGGAAGCCAGTCCGGCCGACATCGAGCGCTTCGGCTATCGCGCGATCGAAGTGGTGGCGTTCGGCTGCACCAGTCGCGGCCAGGCGCATCGCTACGGGCTGTGGATTCTGGAAACGGAGCGGAGCGAGGCCGAAACCTGCACATGGCAGGCGTCTTGGGATCATGCCGATGTCTATCCCGGCGAGATCGTGGAGGTGCAGGATCCGAGCTATGCCGGCGTCGAATTCGGCGGTCGCGTCGCCGGACTGATCGAGGAAAGCGGCGCTGTGGTGGGGCTCGTGCTCGATCGACCGATCGATCTGGAAGCTGGCAAGACTTACGAACTGAGCGTAACGCTATCGGATGGTATGGTTGCGCGCCGACCGCTGACCACGCCGGCAGGCACGACAACGAATGTGGCGTTCGCCGCGCCGCTGATGCCGCCGCCGATCGTCAATGCTGTCTGGGTGCTGTCGTCGTCGGACGTGTCGCCACGTCGTGTCAAGGTCATCAAGCGGGTCGAAACAGCATCAAACCTGTTCGATCTATCCGGCATCCTGCACGATCCCGCCAAATATGCGCGGATCGAGCGGGGGCTGGCGCTGGAGCCGCCGACCTACACCGCATTGCCCTCCGGCCCGATCAAACCGCCGTCCGAGGTGGTGGTGTCGGAATGCGTGGCGCTGGTCAGCGGCACGGCGCGGCCCAAGACGATGGTGTCGTGGGTGCTTTCGCCGGATCCGCGCGTCGTGGACTACGAGGTGCAGATCAAGCCCGCGACTCAGAATTGGCAGCCGTCATCGCCTCAGTTTTCCAACCAAAGCTCGATCGATCTGTTCGATCTGGGGGCAGGAACATTCGCGTTTAGAGTAAGGGCACTGGATAGCGTTGGGCGGCCATCAACATGGGTTGCGACCGACGACGCGACGCTGGCCGGGCTTGAGATGCCGCCCAACCCGGTCTCCAATCTTCGCGACACTTACATCACGGGCCGTTCGAACCTGATCTGGGACGATCCGCAGGACTTCCGTGACGTCGGGATCGAGATCAGGAAAGGGACGACCTTCGAGGCGGCGCAGACTGTCGCGGATTATGCCTCATCGCCGTGGCAGACCGTTGGCGACGATACCTACTTTGTCGCTGCCTATATCGTCACGGCCGGCGGCACGCGCGTCTATAGCGTCACGGTGCCATCTATCCTGATCCAAGGGTCGGTTGCTGTTGAGAATGTCGTGGTGAGCCACGACGAGCGCGCCGAAGGGTGGGATGGTTACTTCGGCGGGTCGGTCGGAAAGGATGTCTCCGGCGGCAACTACCTGAGAACGTCTGGCGATAAGCCGTTTCTCGATGAAGGCGACTTCCTGTCGCAACTCGACTTCCTCAATCGCGGTGCGCCCGGCGGCGGCATCTATTGGAGCAAGTATGTCGTCAACATCGGCCGCAAGGGACTTTGCCGCATCTCGAACGACTGGACAGCAACTGGTGTGCCGATCGGTGACGACTTTCTCGCCGGCACGGATTTCCTGTTCCCGCCCGATTTCCTGAAGGGTTACCTCGCACAGTTCATTCGGGTGCGGCCGGTGATCAGAATATCCGACACTGGACCCGGTGACGCCTTCTCCGAAGAGAATTTGTTCGTGCCGGACAACGCCTTTCTCGCCGGCGCGATCTGGAAAGAGCCACAGGTCTGGTCGCCGGATGTCTATGCCGGCTGGCTATTCCAGCTCGGCATGGAATTCGAGATCCTCGACCCTTCTGTCAATGTGATCGCTTACCTGCTGTCGTGGACTTGGACAGTAGACGTGCCCGATCGTTTCGACAGCTATCAGAACCTCGATATTCCGGCAGACGGCCTGCGCGTGGTGTTCCGGCCGACCGGATCGACCGAGGACGCTCCGTTCAATGGTGGCCTCAACAATGAGCCGCTGCCGCACGTCACGCCATCGATCCAGAATCCGACGCCGGGCGACGAGGTAGTCTGGGAAGGCTTGTCACTCTCGGAAATGACGCTGTTTGTGAAGAACGACGGCGTGAAAGTCGCCCGCATGGGCAACAACGTCAACGCGCTGGTGCGCGGGTACTAAAAGCTAAGGAACATCAACATGAAGAACGCGCTTCACGGCGCGACGATGCTTGCCGCATCGTTCGCGATTGCATTGGTGACGGCTCTTGGGGTCTCCGGGCCGCAGGGCTTCACCAGTCAGGGCAACGTGCACCTACCGACAACCGGCACCTACTCGTCGCTGCAGGCGGTCGGCTACATGAACGATGCGTGGGATGCGCTTCTGACCTGCAACAAAGGTCCGGCTGCACCCGTAAACGCTCTCGGCGGCACGCCGAAGGCCGGGCAATGCTGGCTCGACGATAGTAACGCAACCTTGCTGGTGAAGAAGCGCTACAGCGGAGCGGGCTGGGTCGTGGAAGGCGTCATTGATGTCGCGAGCGGCGTCTGGTCGCCGCCGGTCGGCGGCGGCGCCGCAACTGTGACGGCGGCAGCAATGACAGATTTGTGTGCATTACCCGCAGCGTTTCAGACGGTGACCGGAACCACGACGATCAGCAGCTTTGGATCTGCATGCGCCAGTGGTGTCAAGAAGACCCTGGTGTTCACTGGTGCGGCGACTCTGACCTACAGTGCGATTTCGCTGATCCTGCCGGGTCAGACCGACTATCTGACGTCGGCTGGGGATGTGATTGAGGCGGTTGCGCTTGGCTCCGGTAACTGGCGCGTCACCGCGATCACCAAAATCAGCGGCAACGCGGTGACAAATCCGGCGGTTCCGGTCTCAACCGTGTTCTATTTTGACGGTGCAGAGGTGCCGCCGAAATATGCGCTCGGCTACGGCCAAGCCCTGCCGCGCGCAGACTATCCAGATTATCTCGCGGCTGTCACGAGGACACAGGCGGCCACGCGCGCGTCCGGTAGTGATACCTTGACCGTCGCTGATACATCAAAGATGGGCGCCGGTATGCCAGTCGAGGGTGCGGGCATTCAGAATGGCACCACGATCGTCAGCGTCACCCCCACAACGATCAAGATGTCGGCAAACGCCACAAGCAGCGGGGTATCGAATGCAACAGTGTTCCTGCATGGTTACGGGACAGGTGGCGGTGCAACGACCGTCGGTGTGCGCGACTGTCGAGGTCGTGTCCTCGCGGGACGCGACGATATGGGTGGAACGGCTGCGACCCGTCTGACATCGAGCTATTTTGCTGCCGATGGAAAAGCGATGGGGGCAAGCGGTGGCAGCGAAAGCAAAACGCTCCTCACCGCGAACCTTCCGCCCTATACGCCTTCTGGCGAAATCCTGAACGGCGTGATCACCGCCAGCGGAAGCTTTAAGTACGGCTGGGATGGCAGCGGTTACAGCACTTCGCCGCCGAATCCGGGTGTCGATTTTCCCAGAGTTACGAATATGGGACAGATTTCATTTTCGCAGGCGCCTTCTACCTTCATAGGCGCCGCGCAGGGTGGCACCAGTACGCCGTCTAGCGTGATTCAGCCTACCGGCATTTCCGACTGTATCGTGAGGGTTTTGCCGTAAATTTCTCACCATTGCCGATCTGCGTATTCCTCTGCGGTTTCGTCTCGGTATTCCCAGATTCCATTGTGGAAACGGCGCATTTGACCCGTGAAGGTTGGATGCCAGTTTCCATCGCGTTGAATTCGAGATGCTGAAATCCACAGAGCAGCTAAGCCGAGCACGAGAAGCGTGACGATCAGTAACGGCATCGATGTCACCAATGCTGCAAAAACAGCATTTTATCCGAACTAATATGGGAAAAGATAGATGCGGATTGCGCCTTTTGTCGCAGCAGCTCTGTTGCTGCTGTCCGCTGCTCACGCTGATGAGCAGGCAAGCTATGTTTGGCCGACCGGGACAGTGCCTGGACCTGCCGGCAGCAACAGCCTGGGCAGCCTGACCGCGAACTATTACAATCCGGCGCTGCGCGCTCTGGCGTCCTGCAGTGCCGGCGCGACGGCGCCGGCCAACGGGCCGTCGTCGGCGCCGCTGCCATATCAGTGCTGGATGGACACTTCGGCCAGTCCGATCATCCACTTGCGATATTGGGATGGGTCGCAATGGCCGGTGCTCGCTACGCTGGATGCGTCGAGCCATGCGTGGACGATCTCCATGGCTTCACCAGTGAGATCCGTCACCGGCGCGACCGATACGATTCAAGACGGCGACAGGGCTGGCTTGATCGATGTCAAATCAGCCTCGGCTGTTGCTCAGATATTGCCGCAGGCTGGCGCTGGCGGTGCGTTCGCGAGTGGCTGGCATGTCGCGGTGCGCAACGCCGGCACCGCCGACGTGACAATTACACCGACGAGCTCCACGATTGACAGTGCTGCCTCGCTTGTGCTGCGGCCAGGCCAATGGGTCGCGATCCGGTCGGACGGCAGCAACTACATCTCCACGCTGTTGCAGCAGCCGGCGAACGCCAACCTTTGGGCGCTCGCAGGGCTTTCGACGGCTGCCGACAAGTGCGCCTACTGGACCGGCGCGGGCGCCGCGGCGCTGATGGATTGCAAGTCGTGGGTTCGCAGCGTGATCGGCGCCGCCGATGCGGCCGCCGGTCGGGCTGCTTTCGGACTGGCGATCGGGACGGACGTGCAGGCCTACAATACAAATCTTGCCGCGCTGGCGGGACTCACGGGCGCGGCCGGACAGCTTGCCTATTTTAGCGGCCCAGCAGCTCTATCCTTGGCGGACACCACGTCTTATGGCCGATCCGTACTCAACACTGCCGATGCAGCGGCATTGCGCGCGCTTGCCGGCAGCGTGATCGGCACCAATGTCCAGGGGTGGGATGCCGATCTTGATTGCTATGCGGCCCTGAGCGGCACCGGAATTGTCCGTCGCACCGGAAGTGGGACATGCTCCAATGGCACGGCGGTCTCGAATTCCGAGCTCGCCACCATGGCGAACAATACGGTCAAGGGAAATGTGTCCGGCTCCTCGGCAGCGCCGTCTGACCTCACGCGCTCGCAGCTCACGGCGCTCATCAATCCGATGGTAGGGGATTCAGGGTCTGGCGGCACGGCTGGTCTTTGTCCCGCGCCGGGACCTGGCGACTATGCCGCCGGCAAATATTGTGACGCGGGTGGCTTTTGGTCGGTCCCTGCGGGTAGCGGCGGGGGAGGCGGGCTGTCAGATACAGATCGCCGCAATATGCTGCTCGACCGCATCTATCAATCCAAGCTGTTCGGCGCGCCGCGTCGTGTCGTCAATTCCTGGGCGACAGGCTTCAAGGCAGCGACGGATGCGGATCGCGGCATCAATGCGGGCGCGTCGTCGAATGTCGATACATCTGCTGCCGCGACGTCCGGATACGTGAAACCAAGCCAGACGGCCCCCAGCCAGATTTCGCAAGGAACCGGAACCAATATCGGAATGCTCACCGTCAATGGCGGTCTGGCCGCTGCATTCGACGGGAATATTTCACAGCCAACGGCGTCATCCGCCGTGCTTCCAAGCGCCGGTCCAGGACCGTCATATATCGGGAAGAACTACAGCGCGGCACCCCAGAAAATCGCGCAGGCCAAGACGTGGGGTTCCAATGATACGGGATATATGGGCGGGGGGCTCACGAGCACGCTCAACCTTCGAGCGAAGAACGGAAGCGCGCCGTCGTCGTCAAGTGACGGGACGCTGTTGGGAAGCGTCGGGCCTATCACTGACGTCGATAATGCAAACCCGCAAACAATCAGTTCAAATAATTCTGCGACGGCCTGGGATTACGTCTGGATCGAAACAGTTTGGTCCGGGTCTGCGCAGTCGGTCATGGCCGAGGTGCAATTCTTCAATCCCGGCACGATCAATGGCATGACACTCGTGACGGCGTCGCAAACGACCGATGCGAATGTAAGCAACGCACGCGTTCTGCTGGAGTTCGACAATTCGGGCGCACCGGCGTTGAACACCGACCTGACCGCGGAAATCACCTGCGATGGCGGAACAAATTGGACTTCCGCCACGCTGTCGGCCTTCACGGCCTACGGCCAAAGCGGCCGCACCGTTGCGGAAACCGCTGACACCACTTGCACGTCCGGCACGTCATTCGCCGCGCGGATCAAAACGCTGAATGCCAAGAATGTGCCGATCTACGGCGTAAGCGCGACGGTTCACTAACATTTAGGAAAAACATCGCCATGCCCAACGCTGCCCCGGCGGCGCGCGACGCGCTGCCTGATCTCCATGGTATCTCCCGAGAGGCGTTCGACGAGATCGTGAATTCGGAAACCTCTGGCCGAAGATCATACGAACTAAACTACCGCCGCCCGATCCGGCCGGGCGGCGCATCCGGCATCACGGTCGGCATCGGCTATGACTGCGGCTATTCCGATGTGGCGACGATCCGCGCCGATTGGGGCGGCAAGATCGACGGCGCTATGGTGGCGGTGCTGGCCGGCGTGGCCGGTCTGACCGGCGCGGCCGCGCAACGCGCGCTTGGCGAGGTTCGCCCACTGGTACTGATCGAGTGGGACGCGGCGATCGCGGTGTTTTGCGAGACTTCGCTGCCGAAATATCTCGCCATGACGCGGAACGCACTACCGAATTTCGATCAGTTGTCCCCGACTTGCCGCGGCGTCCTGACCTCGCTGGTCTACAATCGAGGCGCTTCGTTCTCGAAGCAGGGCACCCGCTATCAGGAGATGCGGGCGATCAAGGCGCACATGATCGCCAAGGCCTTCGACCGCATTCCGGTCGAACTTCGCAAGATGAAACGGCTGTGGACCACGCCGAACGTGCGCGGCGTGGCGCTGCGCCGCGAGCGCGAGGCGAAGCTGTTCGAAAAGGGATTGCGCGCCTCGGCCGCATAGAACGACCGGCCCGGAGGCTCCGGGCAACCCCCACATCATTGGAGAACTGAAGTGAACAGCAATGCTTTTCACAACGCGGCGAATATTGCGTCGTTGGTGCTCGCCGCCGGCACGGCCGCGCTGCTGGTTTCTGGCTGCATACAGACCCCGACCGGCGTTTTTGATTGCTCCGGCTCGTGGATCAATCCGACCTACACGACTGCCGGCATCGCCGTCCTGCAGGGCCTGAAATTGCTCGTGAACGTGGTCCGCGACGGTCTCGCCGGCCTGATCAAGCCGCAGCCGCCGGTTCAGAAGTAACCCATCACCATTTGAAAGGAAGTCCCATGCGGAAGCTCTACGCCGCCGCGGTGCTGCTGTTCGGCCTGGCGCTCGCCGGCTGCCAGACAGTCAGCCTGCCGTCGATCAATCTGAACAATGCGGTCACGCTGAACACGATCTACGGGCTCGAAAACGCCTATGGCATCGCGATCAATGCCGCCAATGCCTACAAGTCGCTGCCGCTGTGCAAGACCGGCACCAAGCCCAGCGCCACCAATATCTGCGCCAAGCGGTCCGTGATCGTTCGGCTTCAGCCGGCCGTGGCGCGGGCGCAGGTGGCCGTGAACAACGCGGTCAGCTTCGCCAAGATCTACCCGAACATCGATATCACCAATGTCGTGGCGGCCGCGCAAACGGCGCTCAACGATGTCCAGCAGGTTCTTGCCGAAGGAGCGCAATAACATGGTTACAGCCGCAGAAATCACCGCCGGCATCGCCGTCGCCGAGGCAATCGTGAACGGTATCATCCGCGTGGCGCCGGCGATCCAGAAGGGTGTCGTCTCGTCTGCGCCCTATGTTCGCGCCATCGCGGGCCTCCTGGCAGGCACCAACGCCACTCAGGAAGAGATCGACGCCACGCTGGCGCAGATCAATGCAGCGACGGAGGAATTCCTGACGCCGCTGCCGCCCGACGACGGCTCCACCACGACCTGACATCGCGGGGGCACCGCCATGACGAATGCCGCTCATCGGTTCGACGACCTTCCGGAGAAAACAAAAGACTTTCTCACGAACCTTCGAGAGGAAGAGATCGATACCCTGAGCGATGGCATCCGGCTCGTGGGAGCCATCCGCACGGTCGGCACGTTCGTGAAATGGGTGATCGTCGGACTGATCGGCATTTTCGCCGGTATCGTTCTGTTCGGCGAGAGCGTCATGAAAATCCTGTCGTGGTTTCGGCCGATCGTGCCGCACTGACGACTTCACCAACTTATTCGAGGTATTGAAATGAGAATCGCTGCTTTAGCGGCGGCGCTGGCGCTTGCCTGCGTCTCCGTTCCTGCTGACGCACGTCCGCGTGGTCATGCACCCTGCATCGAAACTGGCACCGTTCTGCACCCGGTGTGCGGGATGGGCATGTCGAGTTTTTCGACCGCCCCGGAGGCAGGAAAAATCGACATGACCCGCGCGGAGCGGCGCGAAGCCCGTCGCCGCGCCCGTGGCCAGCGGCTCTATGACGCTATGCCATTCGGAGTGCCAACGACCAGTGCGGCCGAAGGCGCGCGGTTTATTCGCGGTCATCTGAAATGTGCGCTCAATGTCGGCGCCGAGCTTGCCCGGCGCGGCATTCGCGGCACCGGATCCGCGCTCGCCAAGTCCTATCTGTCATGGGGGCGAGCATCCGGGCCGGTGCGCGGCGCCGTCGCGGTGTTCGATCGCGGCGGGAAGGGCGGTCATGTCGCGATCGTGCAGGCGGTTCGGCCGGATGGCACGGTGATCTATCTCAACCCGTCGTCACGCCGGCAGGCCTGGCAGATTGGGCCGTATCGCAAGCGGCCGATCGCATTTCGCGTGGCCGGCTATTGATCAAGCCTTCCTCCCCAACTTGGCCCGGCGCTTCACGGCGTCGGGCCGTTTTCTTTTCGTGGGCGTCCAGTGCGGCGCGGCCGCAGGTGGGCCTGTAACAGCAGCGGGTCCCGTTCGGCGGCGCGGAGCGTCATTCCCACGACTTGGGGAATGGTCGCCTCGACCCGGTAGGTTGCCCATGTCGAAGGGCTGACGCCGACGAAATCGGCCGCTTCCGAGTTCGAGATGTTCACGCGAGACTGCCACTGCCGCAACGCCTCGTTGCTGAAGGGCTTCTGTTCGTCGGCGATCATCTTCAGATGTGTTGCGTCGATCGACAGATCGCCTTCGCCATCATCCCACGTCACGGTTGCTCCGTGATCGGAGATTCCGGCCAGCGCGAAAACCTCCGGGTCGCGCAGCGGCGCAAGAATGCCGCCGCCCGTGGCAACCCAACCGCCTAAATCGGCTTTATCGCGATGAATTGCGTCGTTGAAGACCACCGAGAGTAGCGATGGGCCAATTACTTCGACGCGGGAAATCCGAATGTCCTGAATCATGGTCCTACCTCATACCGGAAAGCGTGGGTTGATCCGGTTCCACTCAGCCTTGATGATGTCGACGTTCTTCGTGACCCAAGCCATGACCGAGCGGCGAGCGTTGCCTTCGAGCTTGCCGGCGAGAACCGCCAAGGTTTCGATCTCGATCAGAGCCTGAAAGTCCGGCGCGATGACGTGGAAGTGGGCGGGCAAATGATCGTTGGCATACACCCGGATGATGATGTTGCCGATCTGGTGAAGCTTGCCCATGTCGTTTCCCCGTCTGTGGAAACAACATACTCCGATTTTCGGATAGGTCAATAATTATATCCAAAAATCGTATAGAATTTTATTGGGCGAGTTTCAACGCTCGCCCGGATCCCATGTTGATCGCGGATGCTGCGCCGAAATCGGGGTCGGTCGCAGCGCGACCAGGCGACTTCTCTTGTAGGGAAAGCCGCGCATCTGCGAACATGGCTTGCAGCGCATCCAGCGCTCGAGCTCATGCACCGGCGTGGTCTCTTTCGGCCGGCGTACGATCGTCAGATCCACGGTCTGGCAGGTCTCGCAGCCAAGACAGAGCACTTCAAGAAAGCGAAGACCGGCGTTGAGGGCGTCGCCCATCATCGGCGATGGCTGGGCCAGGCCCTGAAAGCCCAGCATCCTTGCATTCCACGCCTGGCAGGCCAGGCGGTCCGCCTGCCGGCGCGCTTCAGCCGCGCGTGCCGCGATCGCCCGGACGCTGGAGCCGTAAAGTCGCTCGCGAGATTTAGTGCCCATGGCCGGGGATAATAGGCAAATGATCCTACCCACGATAGAAGGAACCCGGCAGATCACGAGCAATTAGTCCCTCCGACTGAGCGAACGGGAAGCGAACAAAGCGAGTTTTGCGGCGTCCAACATTACGTCCAACGTGGAGACTGGGAAAGCGGTGTAAGCGTTGATTTTATATCGAAATTTGTACCGCTCCCGATAGCTCGGCGCTCCTAGGGAGCGCCATTTGTGTACAAAACTGCGAACCCCGGCCGCAGGTACGCTTTTCCAGCAATCACTTGTTCAAGGATGGCTGTAGCCTCGAGGACGCGGACGACCTGATCGTCCCCTCGATGCGATCGCGGGAGACGGTGTATGTCGCGCTACATGCCACGATCGTCGGGAAGGTTCGGCTGGCAGAGAGTGTTTCGATGTGGCCGGGGTCGGTCGTGCGCGGTGACAGCTAGATTTTGATCGCAAGCGGCAGCAAATAGTCTGGACGGGGCCATCCTGCATGTCGACCGCTGCCATCCGATGTTGATGGACCACGTCACGGCCGGACAGGCAGCGGTTGTACCTGTGATGCACGATTGGAGTGTGCCTCATCTCATCGGTATCCGCGCCACGGTCGTGAACGATATTCGGATCGGCAAAAATTGGTTGTTGCGGCTGGAAGCATTCCGGAGGGCAAAACCTATCCAGATCGCTCGTTGATGATCGGTGTGCCGAGGAAAGCTGGGCGGCAAGTGATCAGCAGGCAGATCGCCTGGATCGTGGAGAATGCGCTCGAGCATAGACGTCGAGCGGTTCACTCTCGCGATCATTTGAGCATGGCCTGACAACCGGTGTCTGGCGGCATGACCACCTGCGGGGGCTCCCGCGCCTCATCACCCTTGATCTGTGCTGTCTCGGACAGACTCAGCCATTTCGACAAGCCGATATCATTGCCGAGATGATCTCTGCATGCCCCGGTCCCGATTGACGGTCGTGGATAGGGCTGCTGATGAGGCAGGTTCAATATAAGCAACGGCGAAGTCTCAATCTAGAAAAAATTTGATATTTAGTCAATCTATTTCTTATGCACCCAGCAACTTTTGAAACTTGATAGCGGATTTGTTTACGATAATATTTTCTCTCTACGAAAATAGGGGGATAATATGTCCATTTCTTGCAAGAAACTAACGATCACGGGAATTTTCGGAATTTTACTGGGATGCCATGCTTCCTATGCGGCGGACCTGCCAGTGAAAGCTGCAAAGCCGGTGCTCGATGTGCCGTTCTTTTCCGTCAACGATAATCGACTGAGCTACTCTTACGTCTTCCAAGCGACGGATCCCGGATATTTTTCCATTCGGCCCGACGGCAGTATCAATGGAAAAACGGAAAAGCAGGTGCTCACGCTCACCCATTATGACGAGTGGGCCTACGGTACCAATTTCGCTTTGATCGACGTTCTAAAATCCGGCCACAACGATCCTGCTGCGCCTTGCGTAAACGCAGGTGTTCTCGCCGGCGGAGTTCCCTCGGACTGTGCGGGATCGACCGAAGTGTATGGGTTGTTCCGTAGTACTTTCGGTCTGAATCAGATCTTCAACACCAATGCATTCTCTTGGGGGGCTCTTCGCAATGTCTCACTTGAGGTGGGTGGTGATTTCAATTCCCAAAATAATTTCGTCGCTCCGGCAAAACGTGTCGGCGTTGTGGGTGCCCAGTTCGCGTTTGCCCTTCCTTACAATGGGTATCTGACTGTTGCCCCTTTGTATTACAAGGAATCCAATCATAACGGCTTCAATGCCTGCGGGTTCGCTCCAGCGGGAGCGTGCCTTGTAGACGGCAATACCAACTATCGCGGAACCTGGTCGGTCGAGACCAACTACGCGATGGACTTAGGATTCCTGCCCGAATCGATCCGCTATTTCTCTATTAGCGGTCGTGCAACATGGCGTGGGAAAAAGGGACTTGAGAATGCTCCGCTTACCGCCGGCAATGGCGGAGGCACTCCCACCGCTGTCGAGCTTAATAGTGAGCCTATTCGTCTTACATTCGATGCCGGGAGTGCATTCTGGGGCAAAAGGTACGCTCACCATGTCGATCTTTGGGTTGCCTATCGTTATTGGCGCAACAAGTTCGGCCTGGATGCCTCCCGTAGCCTCAATTGCGTTCTTCCAGGTGGACAAAGCAATCATACCTGTACCGAGAGCACGGTGGTCTCAGGTCTGACGGTCAAATTCTAAGCCTCTATCAAATCGGGCGAATGAGAATGCCGCACTTTGGTGCGGCATTTTTCGTCAGTGCTATCCGTAAGCGGCGTGTCGGTGCTTTCCCTCGTTCTGTATTTCGATGGATCGAACCGAACAGCAAGCTCGTTGAATATGAAGAGTGGTTAAGCATTTTACGACGCCTCTCCCGAAGAGGTATTTGCATTGGATGTCGTGTTGCGCAGATGCGACAGAAGAAATTCCTATAAAGAAAATATTTGCGTATTTATCAAATAAGTGATCTTATTTTTGCGACCGGTGTTTTTCATCCGGTTACTCCCCAAGTTACCTTTGTGCCTCGGAGCAATCCGAGGCGCTCTTTTCCGATATTGGTGAAGATGACCGGAAGATCTGAAACCTCCTCGGCGAGACTGTCTTCCCTGGATCGGAAACAAGTCATTGATTCGATCTTCGATCGTCTGGGCGATGTGCCGCTCGATCCGGGGTTAAAGGAAGCGCTGAGCGCGGATCTGCTGGGTCATTTGCGCTGCCGCGAACCGGCAGAGGCGAAGATTCGCGTTGGCTTCTCGCCAATCGGCAACTTGACCATTGTTGAAACGATCAATGACGATGCGCCGTTGCTTGTTGAATCTGTGCTTGAGCAGTTGGCTCGTCACCATTTGCAGCCGCTCGTCGTCAGGAACGTCGTGCTTGCGGTGGAGCGCGATAAGGACGGTGAACTGGTATCGGTCGATTGGAGCGAAAAAACATCTCTGCCGAGAGAGAGTGTGATCCACATCCATCTCGCTCCTGTTTCCGATCCGGAAATTATCTCCCGTCTGCGAGAGGATCTCGCGTCAACTTTTGCCGATGTGCAAAGCTCCGCCCGGGATCAGGGCGCCATGCGCGATCGAATATCCGAGACCATCCAAATTCTCAATGGCAGTCCGATTGGCAGTTCGGACGAGCGGAGGGAGGCCATCAAATTCCTAGAATGGCTTCTCAATGATAATTTCAGGTTTGTGGGATTGCGGACCTATCGCTCTATTGAAGATCGGGAGGGAGGGCGTCTCGAAGGCTTGTTCGACAACGGGTTCGGTATTTTGCGAGATCCGAGCAGAGGCGCTCTGGTTGATCAATCCAATCCGAGCGCCTACTCGCATGAGTTCAGGGGGTTCGTGCATGATCCTTCGATTATCGTTATCAACAAATCGAATGTAATTTCGCGTGTTGGTCGCCAGGCTGAGCTCGATTACTTCGCCGTGAAGTTCTCGGATTCACAAGGTGATGTGCGAGGCGAGTTGAAAGTTATCGGACTTTTTTCGGCCGACGCTTACACGGCCTCCACCAAGGACATCCCGATACTCCGTCAGAAAATCTCGGCAGTGCGCGATAGTTTCGGTTTTGATCCGGCGAGCCATAAAGGACGAACCCTTCGCAGGGTGATTGAAGAGTATCCGCGCGATGAATTGTTCCAGCTCGATCAGGAAGCCATCGCCGGGGCTGTTGCACGGGTTATGCCGCTTTATGAATTTCCACGTGTGAGAGTGATTTCGCGCGTGGATCGATTCCATCGCTCTGCCTCCGTCATCGCCTTTATTCCGCGGGATCGTTACAATTCGGAAATTCGCCGGCAGCTCGGAGTGTTTTTGGAAGAATGCTACAATGGTACAACCATCGAATTTGAGCCGAACTTCCCTCATGGTGCGCCGTTTGCACGAGTGAGATTTGTTATTCGGTTGCGCTCCGCCGCTACGTTCTTTGAGTCGGAGATCATCGAGCGCAAGATTTGCAGCTTGATTGAAACCTGGTCGGATCGGTTGAGGACAGCAATACAAGCTGGGAGCACGTTATCGTCCGACATGGCAAGAAAATATGCCGAGGCTTTCGATGCCGGTTATCGGGAGCGATACACTCCCGCTGAAGCTACAGCCGATATTGCTCAGCTTGAGCAGCTTTCGTTGAAGAACCGATTTGGATTTCTGTTCTTCGGTGGCGATCAATCGGACTGTATCGGGCTAAAGGTCTATTCGTTTGGAGATGCGCAGCCGTTGTCGATGAGGGTGCCGATCTTGGGTGCCATGGGCTTTCTGGTTATTGATGAACGAAGCTACATGGTTCGCTGCGAGACAGTCACCCTTTGGATCCACGATATGACCCTCGCTCGTGCAGGGGGCGGTAAAACCGGTTTTGCGAACGCTTCAGAGCTCAAGGAGCTCCTGGGAGCCGTCACTTCCGGGCAAGCCGAAAATGATCGATACAATGCGTTGATCCTGGAAAACAGTTTCAACTGGCGAGAGATTGCGATCCTGCGGGCAATTTCCAGATATCTGCGGCAGGTCAAGATCCCATTTAGCCATGAGTACATGGCGGAAGTCGTCTTGCGGCATGCGAGCATTGCTTCCCAGATCATTGCTCTTTTCAAAGCAAGGTTGTCTCCCGATGATCAAGGACACGCCGACGAAGGCGGCATTCTTGATGGGATCTATGCGGCGCTCAACCAGGTCGAAAGCCTTGATGAGGACCGCATTCTTCGTAGGTTTGTAAATATCGTCCAAAGCACGGTGCGAACAAATGCGTTCCAGCATAGCTCTGCCGTTTCGCATGATAGCGTGATTTCATTCAAGCTGGATAGCAGGCGTATCGATCAACTGCCGGAGCCGCGACCGCTCTACGAGATTTTTGTTACGTCTCCCCGTGTAGAGGGTGTTCATCTTCGGTTCGGAAAAGTGGCTCGCGGTGGTCTTCGTTGGTCCGACCGGCCTGAGGATTTCCGGACCGAAGTCCTCAGTCTTGTGAAAACGCAACAAATCAAAAATGCGGTCATTGTTCCTGTGGGGGCAAAGGGCGGGTTCGTGCCGAAGAACTTGCCTTCGCCAAGCGATCGGCAGGCATGGATGGTCGAGGGCACGGAAGCTTACCGGTTGTTTGTATCGAGTCTTCTCGATATCACCGATAACATCGACCACGGCGTGATTATTCCGCCCGATGCGACAGCCCGCCGCGATGGTGACGATCCGTATCTGGTCGTTGCTGCCGACAAGGGCACAGCGACCTTCTCCGATACAGCCAATGCGATCGGCTTGAAGCGGAAGTTCTGGCTTGGCGACGCCTTTGCCTCTGGTGGTTCTGCCGGCTACGATCATAAGAAGATGGGGATTACCGCCCGTGGCGCGTGGGAAGCCGTGAAACGGCACTTCCGCGAGATGAATATTGATATTCAATCGATGCCGATCACCGTTATCGGCGTGGGCGATATGTCCGGCGATGTCTTCGGCAATGGCATGTTGCTCTCGAAGAGCATCAAGCTCGTGGCGGCCTTCGATCACCGCGATATATTTCTCGATCCAACTCCCGATCTGGCAACCGCTTGGGAAGAGCGCAGGCGTCTCTTCGATCTGCCGAGGTCGAGCTGGCAGGATTACGACAAAGGCTTGTTGTCGAAGGGTGGAGGAGTGTTCTCCCGCGCGAGTAAGAATATTCCCTTGTCTCCCGAGGTGCAGAGCATGACCGGTATCTCTGGCGAGGTGACGACACCGCAAGAACTCATCCGCGCAATTCTCAAACTCAACGCTGATCTATTGTATTTTGGAGGTATCGGCACTTACGTGCGGGCATCTTCCGAAACCGATATCGAGGTTGGCGACCGTGCGAACGATTCCATTCGGATCGGCGCGAATGAGCTTCGCGTTAAGGTCATTGGTGAGGGCGCCAATCTGGGGATGACACAGAGAGGACGCATTGAAGCGGCTCTTCAGGGGACAAGACTTAACACCGATGCCATAGACAATTCGGCCGGCGTCAATACATCTGACTACGAAGTCAATATCAAGGTAGCGCTCGCCCCGTCGGTCATCAGCGGTCATCTGAAACAAAAAGAGCGGGATGAGCTGCTCGCGGCGATGACGGATGACGTTGCTGGATTGGTTCTCGCTAATAACTACCGCCAGACGCTGGCGCTTTCGATCGCACAACGCCGTGGAAGCAAGGAGATCGTCTTTGCGAGGGAGCTGATTGTTCACCTTGAGGGGTCTGCAAACCTTGATCGCGAGCTCGAGCATATCCCTGAAGAGAAGGAGCTGAACAGGCGTCTGCAGCTTGGCGTGGCGCTGACACGCCCGGAGCTCGCTACCATTCTCGCTTACACGAAAATCGACCTGTTCGAGAACCTTCTGCAATCGCCTCTTATCGACGATGAGGTTCTGCAGGATGAGTTGTTACGCTATTTTCCAGTCAAGATGCGGGAGCGACATCTTGCGGAAATCGAACGCCACCAACTGCGCCGGGAGATTATCGCGACGCAACTGACCAACGCGATGATCGATTTCTGCGGGCCAACCCTTCTGACCAAGATTGGCGATCCGACGTATGAGCGGGCTGCGAAAGCATTTATCGTAGCTCTCGAGATATATGGGATTCGAAACATTCTTCGGCAGATCGGAGAATGCGATTCGAGGATTCCGGGAGAGGTGCAGCTTGATCTGTATCTTGCGGTTCAGGACTTCCTCATCTCCCGCATATCCTGGCTCGTTCAGAATGCGAATTTTGAAGCGTCCCTGAAGAATGAAATGCAGCGATTTGCTGCGGGCGTCGCAGCAGTAGACGAGTTGTTGCTTGATGAATCTCTGTCAGATATTCAGGCAAAGCTCAACGAGCGTAAGAGCGCGCTGCAAAACGTGGGAGTTCCCGAGCCGCTCGCGGAGCTTATTGCAAAGCTGGCCGATATGGCTTTGGCAGGCGATGCCGTCCTGGTATCAGAGCAATCAGGAAGCTCCATTCCTGATGCGGCAAAGGGGCTTTTTGCCATCGCCAAGCAGTTCCATACGGACGCTCTCAAGGAATCGGCCGGGCTCATGCCTCGGGCCGATATAGACGAGGCGACCGCAATCAATACGGTTCTCGAGAATTTGGGCGAGACGGAGCGAAAGCTCGCCGTCGTTCTGCTGCAGGTCGATCCCACGTCCAATATCTTTGACGTGCTGAATATCGATGCCGCGCGTCGTGATCGGCTTGGGAAGACTTTTTCTCGCGCGGGTGGAGCTGGTTCGACACTTGCTCAACTGTCTGTGGCGAGCAAGGCACTGTCTGATTGTTTGCGCGGTTATGAAGCTACTCAACCTGTCCTCGGACAGGCTCTTCCATCGACAAGCCTGAATTGAAACGCCGGGCTATCGAGCGTTCTCCAAGCAAGCGCGATGGCGAGTGGGTGCGTGCTTTTCAGCTCGACAAGTCCAAAATATCGCCTGTTCTAAATTCAAAGATTTGACTATATATCAATAATTGATAATACTCTCGCCATCGCGACTAGAGCGCGGCTATTTTATCCGGAGGCAAACATGACGATCTCTGCCACTGCCAAAGCCGCGTCGGCTCCGCAGAACGGCAATCAGCGGCTGCTGCAGGCAGCCGCCGAATATGTTCCTGGCGGAATTCACACGGCGATTAGGTTAATCGACCCGCCTTTGTGCGTCCGACGCTCACGGGGGGCCTATTTGTGGGACGTCGATGACAAGCGTTACATCGACTATCACGCTGCCTTCTCTCCGATCATCCTGGGGCATGCTTTTCCGGCAGTCATCGACAGGGTGATCGACACCATCAAGCGCACCGACCTCTATGGAGTGAGCACTACCGAGCTTGAGCTCGAGGTCGCCAAGAAAATCGTTCAGCACGTACCTTCCGCTGAACAGGTGTTGCTGTGTTGTACGGGCTCGGAAGCCACATTCCACGCCATTCGTGTGTCGCGGGCTTTCACCAAGCGCCAGAAACTCCTCAAGTTTCAGGGGTGCTATCACGGCTGGCATGATTCGGTGTTGAGAAACGTCATCAGCCCCCCCGACAGGGTTGATGGTCTTGACCCAGGATCTGCCGGTATGCTCAGCGCTGCGATCGATACTACAATTGTTTGCCGCTTCAACGATCTCGACAGCGTCGAGGCCGCGGTTAAGGCGAACCCTGACGAGATCGCGGCGATTATCCTCGAGCCGATCCAGCACAATGTCGGCTGTGTTCTGCCAAAGCAGGAATTTCTTGTCGGCTTGAGAAGAATCTGCGACCGCGAAGGCATTATCCTGATCTTTGATGAAGTCATTACCGGCTTCCGTCACGACATTGGCGGCTATCAGAAAATCGCCAATATCACGCCGGATCTCACCGCGATGGGGAAGGCGATCGCAAACGGTTTTCCGATTGCAGCCATTGCCGGGCGCCGCGATATCATGCAGCGCTTCAACACGCGCCCGGGCGGTGACGTGTTTTTCTCAGGTACATTCAACGGGCATTCAAGCAGTCTGGCAGCTTGCCTGGCCACGTTTGAAACACTCGAAGATCCCAACACGCACAAGCATCTCTTCACGCTTGGTGAGCGGATGAGAAGCGGTCTTCGGGCAATTGTGGAGCGGAACGGTTTTCCGTGCACAGTTGCGGGATTTGGATCAGTGTTTACCGTCTACTTCATGAAGAAAAACAAAATCGAGAACTTCAACGATCTCATCGATAACGACGCGGCTTTGTATGTAAACTACCGCCGAGCACTCATGAAGAACGGCGTGTTTGAGACGCCGATGAATCTCAAGCGAAGCCATGTCAGCCTTACGCATACCGAGAGTGATGTCGATCTGACACTGGAGATTGCCGAGTCTGCGATGCGTTCCACCTTTGACGCTCGTACGCGAGGCGAATTCTGATGCCGGATGGCAGTGGCGTGGATGTGGCTGCGCTTGACCAGGATATCGATCGCGCCAATGCCGGCGCGATCGATCGGATTTGTCATGCCGGAGCGTGGCTTGTTGATCTTCAGCCCGCGCGCGACCTGATCGATATCGGAAATGATGAATTTCTACATGCTGGACCGCCTCTTGCTGGTTGGCAGGAGGCTTGCGGGCCGCTCAAAGGCGCGGTGATTGCGAATTTGATCGAGCGTGGGCGCGCTGCGACTTTTGAGCAGGGAGAGGAAATTGCTGCCTCCGGTGCCATTCGTCTTGTCTCGGCAAGCACAAAGAATGTTGCGGCAACGGCGGGCGGGGTCATCGCGGCCGAGACTCAACTCTTTGTCATGAAGGACAAGGTATTTGGCAATGTGGGTTTTGCCGCGATCAATGAAGGTCGCGGTCATGCCTTGCGCTATGGTTCCTACGACATCGAGACCAGACAAAAATATCGCTGGATGGAAAGCGAGTTTGCGACTTCCTTCCGCGAAAGCTTGAAGCGCCTGGGCGAGATCGACATTCTGGCAATTCTACGCCAGGCGCTCAACATGGGCGATGAAGGCCACAGCCGACAAAAGGCCGCTTCGGCGATGATTGCCAATACTGTTGCTCCCTATATGCCGACAAGAAATGCGGACATATTCGAGCGCGTCATGCGCTTTTTGTGCGCGAATGAGATCTTTTTTCTTCCGCTGACCATGGCTGCAGGAAAGGCCGTGATGGCTTCGGCACGGAATATACCGAACTGTTCGATCGTAACGGCCATGGCAGGCAACGGCGTCGACTGGGGAATTCAGATCGGTGGTCGGGATGACGAATGGTTTACGGCACCTGTGCCACCGCTGAAAGGCCTATATTTTGAAGGTTTCACCGAAGCGGATGCGAGCCCGGTGATGGGAGACAGCGAAGTCGCAGAATCCATGGGGCTTGGAGCTCTTGCGATTGCGGCCGCGCCCGCGCTTGCGCGGTACATGGGAGGGACCGTGTCGGAGGCGTACAAGCTCACCGAGCGAATGTATGCCATCTGCGTTTCTGAGCATCCCACTTTCAAGATCGGAACGTTGGAATTCCGCGGCACGCCGCTTGGAATTGATGTTCGCCGCGTCGTCAAAACCGGTATTTCGCCGATTTTCAATTCAGGCATTGCCCATCGTGAACCCGGTATCGGTCAGATCGGCGCCGGCTATGGCGTGGTGCCATTTGAATGTTGCAGGGCTGCGGCGGCAAGCCTCTATAGATAGGCAGTTTTGAATTTTTGAAGCCGTATTAACGAGCGCTTTGAAGCGCCGTTGATCGGGCTGACTTGGCTCGTTTGATCGAGCTTTCTTCTCAGGCTTTGAAAATTGCAGCCCAAAGAGAGGCGGGGTGCCAGCAAGCCGGCACCCCGATGAAGCGATTAACGAGCGGCAGCCACGGCTTCGATCTCCACCAGCCAACCTGGATTGGCGAGTTGACTGACAACCGCCAGCGTACTCGCCGGCAGAACATTGTAAGGTGCGAAGGTTCGAGTGCGGATCTCGTGGACGATCGGACGATAGCTGATATCGGTGATCAGAACTGTCAGCTTGCCGACTCGATCAAGCCCTGAATTGCAAGCCTCCAGGATGGTCTTGAGATTGGAGAACACCTGCTCGGTCTGCGCACGCGGGTCATCTTTTCCAACCAGGTTGCCATTCTTGTCGTGGGCAATCGTGCCGGCGACGAAGATCAGGTCCCCCATCCGAGATGCGTGTGAATAAGCAAACTGCTTGGCGTCATAGACGCCGGGCGGGTTGAAGAATGTCATCGCAGTCATGACAGCACCACCGCGATCGGTCGAACGGGAGATGCCGTTCCGCCTCTCATTTTGAGAGGAAGGCTGATGAACAGGAATTCCTTATCCGCAAGCTCGTGCAGGTTGCAAAGCTGCTGAACCATGCAGATTCCCGCTTTCAGCCAGACTTCGTGCGTCGGCCACCACCATTCCTGAGGATCGTCCATTCCGATGAGATCCGTACAGAACAAGGAAATATTGCGTTTGACCAGCCATTCTGCCGTCGGTACGGGCACAAAGGGACGATTGAGATGAAATCCGGGTTTGCCCCAGTCCTTATCTACACCGGTCCAGATGATGGTTGCCTGGCCTGGCCCGATTTTCTTGCCGGATTTCGCCTCGGCTTGCTCCAGATCGGCGATAGTGATCGCTTCTCCGTTCTTTTTATGGGTCAGGTCCAGGAGATGGCCCGGCATGACGAACAGGTTGGCCGGCAGGTTTTCCGTCGTCAGGCCGTTCGGATCAAAATGCCGCGGTGCATCGAAATGCGTGCCGCAATGCTCGGGAAGAAGCATCATCTTGCTCTCGATGCCCAGTTTTCCGTCACTAATCTTTCTTGTGTGAGCAATTGTTTCAACCGGCCAGAATGTCACCGGCAGGCCCGCGATATTCGGCATTCCCTCAAAAAATTCATGAGAAAGATCGACGACTTCTTTTACGGCGTATTTGGCCATGGCAACCATCCTTTGCGGTTTTTGATGCTCCTTGCATAACAAGCAAACGTTAATTTGACAAATAAGAAAAAGGTTGAGTAATTTATTCCGTAGCGGAATTAGCAAACGCACGAAGCCTCACTTCGAAAATAATGTTCTGCAACGGGAGGGAAGGAATGGATATCAGGGCTTATTGGAAACTTGATTTTACCCGAGAGAAAATGACTCTCTGGGCCGGCTTGGCCGCTTTCGTCCTTGCGGTGTGTTTTGGAAGTCCGGCGCACGCAAACAAGTTAAAGGTAGCGGCCGTCTTGAACTCACCCGTTGATCATCAATGGGTCAGCCGGGTGCATGTCAGCCTGTTGAAGGCCAGAGATCGGGGAGAAATCGACTATCTGTTGGCTGAGGCCGTTGCGGCTTCCGACACGATCCGCGTGATCCGTGAGTACGCCGAGCAGGGTGCCGAACTTATTGTCGCGGAATCTTATACCGTTGAGCGTGAAGCGCGCGATCTTGCGAAGGAATATCCGAAGATCAAGTTTCTGCTTGCTTCGAGCTTGCCGCCGGATGGCACCAATGTCGCCGTGTTCGATAACTGGAACCAGGATGCAGCCTATCTTGGAGGCATTCTTGCGGGCAGCATCACCAAAACCAACAAGCTTGGTGCGGTCGGCGGTATGGCTATTCCCGAGATCAATCGTCTGATCGGTGCTTTCAGGGAAGGGGCATGCACCGTCAATCCGAAGGTGCAAATGCTCGTCTCGTTTGTCGGCGGTTTCTATAATATTCCGGCCGACAAGGAAGCCGCTCTAGCCCAGATCGAATCGGGGGCGGATGTCATCTATGCCGAACGCTTCGGCGCCAACCAGGCGGCTCTTGAAAAGAAGAAGTATGCCATCGCCAACCTGATGGTTCAGGATAAGGCTTATGATGCGGCGGTCATCACTTCGGCGTTGTGGAACGCCGAACCAATGTTTGATGCCGCGATCGCGGACGTCAAGAACGGCAAGTTTGCCGCCAAGGATTATGGGCGTGAATATGGTTCCTATGTCATTGGCGGCTCTGCCCTGGCGCCGCTCGGCGAATGGGAGAAGAAGCTTCCGCCGGATGCGGTACGGGCTGTTAAGGAGGCCGAAGCCAAGATGAAGGCCGGCACGCTGAAGGCGACGATCTTCCAGAACAAGATCGATTCCGGTCCGTGCCCGAAGTAACTGCAACATCGCCGTGATGGAGAGGGCGCCCCGTTGGCGCCCCCTCTCTTGCAAGACAGGAAATCTCGGGGGCGGCATGCAGAAGAGAGCATCTGTATCAGACGATACCGTGCTTACCCTTACGGGGATCACAAAGAGTTTCGGCCCGGTTCACGCCAACCGCAACATCAGTTTGGAGCTGCGCGCAGGCGAAGTTCTGGCGTTGCTCGGCGAAAACGGCGCCGGAAAAAGCACTTTGATGAGCATCCTGTTCGGTCAGTACAAGGCTGACTCGGGCAATATAAAGGTTCACGGAGCGGAGCTTACGCCGGGCTCGCCGAGGGCGGCCATGGAAGCCGGCATCGGCATGGTGCATCAGCACTTCAATCTCGCCGATAATCTGTCCGTTCTGGATAACATTGTTCTTGGAACGACGCCGTCATGGCGGCCTTATCTCGACAGACGCAGTGCGGAGCAGAAGCTTGCGGGCTTGATAGAGCGAAGCGGTTTGACCGTCGATCCGAAGGCTCTTGTCGGAGCCCTGACGGTCGGGGAGAAGCAGCGCGTCGAAATTCTGAAGGCGCTGTTTCTGGGAGCCAATATTCTAATCCTCGACGAGCCGACAGCGGTCCTCACGCCCCAGGAATCTGAACAGCTATTTCAGACTATTCACGAGCTTGTTGCGACCGGCATGTCGGTCATCTTTATCAGTCATAAGCTCGATGAGGTGGTTCGGGTCAGCGATCGTGTCATGGTGCTTCGCGCCGGTCAGGTTGTCTTCGAAGTCGATACCGCTTCTACCTGTCCGAAGACGCTTGCCGAGCGCATGATCGGGCGGCCGCTGCCGGAGCGTCAACCAGTCGAAATCACACGAGGCAAGCCGATCCTTTCCCTGATCAACGTTTCAGTTGATGAAAACGGCATTCGCCTGCTCAAGGACGTAAGCCTCGAAGTTGGAAGCAATGAAATTGTCGGAGTCGTTGGTGTCTCCGGCAACGGGCAGCTTCCGTTGTTTGAGGTCATTGCCGGTATCCGGGCTCCGACCAACGGTGTTATCGAGTTGCGGGGGAAAAATATCGCGGGTCTCGGTCCCGCAGGGATCGTCCAAAGTGGCGTGGGCCGCATTCCGGAAGACCGCCTCGCGACCGGTCTGATTGGTGATCTTCCCATCTGGATGAACTTGTTCGCCGAAGTTTACGAAAACGAACAGTTCCAGCGGTTCGGGTTCATCCGCAAGGCCGCAGCTGTCGAATATGCGCAAAAAATCATTGAGCACTATTCAGTTTCCTGTCCTTCACCGCAGGCGAGGGTAAGGCTTCTGTCCGGCGGCAATATGCAGAAATTGATTTTGGGCAGAAACCTCGACCGCAAGCCGGATCTGATCGTCGCAAGTCAGCCCACGCGCGGACTCGATATCGGTGCCGTGTCTTTCGTTTATGACAGGCTGGAAGAGGCGAAGAAGAATGGCGCGGGCGTATTGCTCATCTCCGAAGATTTGGATGAGCTCCTGACTTTGTCGGATCGTGTCGTGGTTGCTTACCACGGCAATATATCGGCTCCCATGTTGCGTCGTGATGTCACCGTGGAAAAACTGGGTTTGATGATGATGGGCCGACATGAGGACGCCAAACAATGAGGCTTGAACGTCGGGAGAACGTATCCCCCCTGTTGGCGATGGCATTGATTGTGGGGGCCATTATCGTTGCGTTTTTGCTGAGCGGTATCGCTATCGCATGGGGCGGGGTCTCGCCGTTGCGCGCGTATACGCAGATTGCCATCGGATCGTTTGGCAGCAGGTTTGCCATCACGGAGACGCTTGTGCGCTCCGTTCCTCTGATTTTTACCGGTCTTGCCGCAGCTGTAGCCTTCCGTGCCAGACTTTGGAATATTGGTGCGGATGGTCAGTTTTTTATGGGCGGACTTGCGGTCGTCTTGCTTGGAACGGGACAGCTTCATTTGCCGGGCGTGATCCTTATTCCTCTTCTGATCTTCTTTGCAGCAATTCTGGGAGCGATCCTTCTCATTCTGCCGACTTATATGAAGACCGCGTTCAATGCCGACGAGGTCGTCACGACACTGCTTCTCAATTTCATCGTTGTGCTCTTTGTCTCGATGATGCTTGACGGTCCTTTGAAAGACACGATGGCCATGGGATGGCCGAGGTCGATGCCGGTGATTGCCGACGCGCACCTTCCCAAAATTCTGAGCCGCTCCCGCCTGCATCTGGGCTTCGTATTGAGCATTATCGCGGCGGTCGTAATTTTCATTTTGAGCACGCGCACGAAATGGGGATTCGAAATGAATGCGGTCGGCATGAATCCGGAAGGAGCAAGATTTCTTGGACTTCCCGTAACTCGCACGCTTCTTCTCGTTGCCTGCATCTCCGGTGGACTTGCCGGCATGGGCGGTGCCATCGAGGTCATGGGATTGCGCGGCAGCCTGACCAACGATCTTTCTCCCGGATTTGGCTATACGGGAATTATTGTGGCGACTCTTGCCGGGTTGAATCCTTTGGCGGTTATTCCGGCGGCGATTTTTGTCGCCGGAATTTTTGTCGGATCAGACGCGATGAGTAGAGTGGTCGGCCTATCCAGTTTCATCGCTCAAGTCATCACGGCGCTCTCGCTGATCTGCATGCTGTGCGCCTCCCTTCTGACTCAATACAGAATCAGAGCTTAGCCATGGACGTCATTGACATCATTCTTAACGTCTCGTTCTGGACGTCGGTCGTACGGATCGCCACGCCTTTCATCTTCGGGACGCTTGGCGAGTTGATCTGCGAGCGGGCCGGCATCCTGAACCTGGGTATCGAAGGCATCATGACGGTCGGCGCATTGGTCGGTTGGATGTCTGTGCTCTTCGGAGCGGATCTGTGGACCGGCGTTGCTCTTGCTGCATTCTCCGGAATGCTGTTCGGGCTTCTGCTGGCGGTTTTGACGGGTCCTCTTGCCCTGTCGCAACACGTTACCGGCCTCGGTGTCACGATGCTGGCAAGTGGCCTTGCCTATTATGCCTTCCGGGTGATTCTGCCGAGCACCGGAAATCCGCCCGAGATCACTTCGTTTCAGGTGTTTGTCGTTCCGGTCCTCTCCGATATTCCGATTATCGGCCAAGCCTTGTTTGCGCAAACCCCGCTTACCTATCTCGCTTTCGTCACCGTCGTCGTTGTTGCTTACGTCCTCTATCGGACGCCGATCGGTCTCGTCGTTCGCATGGTGGGCGAAAATCCGAAAGCGGTCGAAGCGCGGGGAATCAACGTCCACGCGGTACGGATTGGCGCGGTGATGGCGGGCAGCGCTCTGATGGCCATGGGCGGCGCCTTTCTGACGCTTAGCGCATTTAATGCCTTTTTTACCAACATGGTGGCTGGCCGCGGCTGGATTTGCATTGCCCTTGTGGTGTTTGGCTCGTGGCACCCGGGCCGGGCCTTGATTGGTGCGCTGTTCTTCGCTGGCATCGAGGCTTTTCAGCTTCGACTTCAGTCCGTTGCCGGCAGCATGATTCCATACCAATTCTTCCTGATGCTCCCTTACATCATGAGCATCCTGGCTTTGATGGTATTTTCCCGGCGTGCGCGGGCTCCGAAGTCTTTGATGGTGCCGTTTATCGCAGGGCAAAGGTAAGACATATGATGTGCCTGCTTTCCCAGCAGTTGCCTATGACGCAAGCACCTGATAGGGGTAACGCCATGGTTTAACATGGATAAAATTTGCGATGGTGACCCGCTCAGTCAAGAACCCTAAACGTGGGGCGGTTTCGGCTCGGATCAGGACAAAAGCCGATCATACGTTACCTGGCACGAGTGATTTTGAGAGTGAGCGCAGTTGGCTTGGCTTTCAGCTAAAGCGCGAGCGTCATTTGCGAAATATGCGGCTTGCAGACTTGGCGGACGCAGCCGGAATTTCTCCGAGTTTGATTTCAAAAATCGAACATAACAAACTCGACCCTTCGCTTTCGACCCTGCACCGGATTGCCAAAGCACTCGGGATCAGCATCTCGGCTCTGTTCGCTATGGAGGAGCTGGTCGGCAAGGTCGTGATGACCAAGGCGGAACGGCGCGTTGCCGGTGTTGACAACAATGATGTGGGCGAAGGTATCGTCGCTGAAATGCTGGTCCCTTACGAAGCCGGCCGCCAACTGGAAGGGTTGCTGTTTACGCTGGAGCCTGGCGGCCACAGCGGTGGAGATTTGCAGCATGAGGGCGAGGAGGTCGGTTACGTGATCGAAGGGCAGCTTGAGCTCGTCGTGAACTCGGTCACTTATATTGCCGGGCCCGGGGATTCTTTTTATTTCAATTCAAGCTTGGTTCACAGCTATCGCAATCCAGGCAAGACGCCGGCGCAAGTGATTTGGGTCAACACGCCGCCTACGTTTTAGGCGTCATGAGATCCGGCTCTATCGGTCCGAGCGGTTACCTGCCTCGCTGAGGCCTTCATCCCTTGCGTATTTCTCGCGAACGGAGAGGGCGCCGTCCGGGCGTCCTATCCGGATATCCGCTCGAGCGCGCCGCCCTTGTGAGCGGCGATATGGTTGGTCTTGTCGCTCTTGATTTCGTATTGAGGATCGTCCTTCGACGCATGATGGGTGTAGCCCTTGTAGGTGAAGTCGGCGGTGTGAACGGCAACGATCCGGCCTGTCACGTGCCCCGCTTCGGAATTCCATCTCACATGGTCGCCGACCTTGAATGTCCTGGTCATGTGCCGATGCCTCGCTCGTCCGGAAACGGTCCCATCTAAATAGATAGCGACTCCTACTTCTTCTCGGGAGAGAGCACGACCGAGGCTTCGGTCGTCAACAGACGGAACGTGAAGGACTCCAGGAAATAGAGCTCCACCGTCGTGCTCGTATGGCTGAGATAGCCGATCGAGATGTCCTGACCGATATCCAGTTCGAAATCGCCGCCGCGGGTCGAGAGCACAAGGCCGCCCGCAATCGCCGGCGCCCAGATGATCCCGCCGTCCACCATGCGCTCGAGATGATGAAAGACCGGATAGCCCTCGTCGCTGCCGCCGCTGGCCGCCGTATAGGCATCCGTGCCGAGCACGAGCGCATAAGGACCGTTGCAGCCGGCGAGCCGCAACTGGCTGACAGCCTGCGCGACGGCGCTCGCATAACCGCGCACGCTTGCCGGCAGGGCAATCGCCGTATTGCTGCTGCCCTGACGGATGCCGTGAATGCCGGCGGCTTCATAGCCGTCGAACACCGCACGATCTTCGGCGAAGGCGATCTTGCGGGCCGCTTCCTTCACCGGCGACCAGTCGGAATCGGCGGCACCGCGCTCGACATCGTCGATCTGCTGCCGCGACAGTTCGAACGGGACGCGGAGCTCGATCAACGCTTTGGCGTCGTGCTGCGCGACCTGGATGCCGTCGCCCGGGGGCTTGATCGGATGGGTATGCCCGGTGCCGACTGCCGCGAGATCGAGACCCTTCGGGTCCGGTACGTCGACCACGCGCCGCGCCGCCAGATGGCGCTTCAGGGTGCGGGAGGCTTCCTGCTCGATCTGGGCCCAGGCCTTGTCGGAGATGGGAGCAAGTTCGCGATGAAGGTTATTCATGTTCTGCCTCTTTATTTCAGAGAACCAATGCCAAGCGAGCCGTCACCTGACGCCGCGCGTGTCGGTGGCTTATCGGGGTCGGCGGAATCTGTTGAGTCTTGATGAGAGCCGGCCGGAGTCGTGTCCGGTGTGACAGCGTCAAGAAAGGTGGCTGACGGCACGAAAAACAGCACGCCGGTCACGGCCCGGCTGAAATCGAGCAGCCGATCATACGTTCCGGGCGGCTGGCCGATGAACATGTTTTCCAGCATTCGCTCGATGCGCTGCGGAGCGCGCGCGTAGCCGATGAAGTAGGTGCCGAACTCGCTTTTTCCGAATTCGCCGAACGGCATGTTGTCGCGCACGATTTGCAACTGCTCGCCGTTCTCCTCAATGGAGGTCAGGACATTATGCGCATAGGGCGCTTTCGCCGCGTCGTCCTGCTCGATATCGGAGAGCTTGTGCCGGCCGATAATATTTTCCTGCTGCTCGACCGGGACCTCGTTCCACCGTTTCAGGTCGTGCAGATATTTCTGTACGATGACATAGCTGCCGCCGGCAAAAGAGGCGTCCTCGTCGCCAATGATCGTCGCCTGCTGCGCGTCGCTGCCGAGCGGATTCTCCGTGCCGTCGACAAAACCGAGCAGGTCGCGCTCATCGAAATATCTGAACCCGTGCACTTCGTCGACGACCGTCACCGCATCCGCCAGCCGAGACATGATTTGTGCCGCGATCTCGAAGCACAGATCCATGCGGGTCGCCCGGATGTGAAACAGAATGTCGCCGGGCGTGGACACCGCATGATGGACGCCGTGAATCTCGCGGAAAGGATGCAGGTCCTTCGGCCGTGGCGCGCCGAACAGCCGGTCCCAGGCGCTGGAGCCAATTCCCATGACGCATGACAGCCGTCCCTCGAGGTCGCGAAAGCCGACGGCGCGCAGAAGCGACGACAGGCTCGCGCACAAACTGCGTACGGCAACGTCATTGTTCCGTCCGGGGTTGATTGTGACGATCAGGAAAATGGCGGCGCGTGTCAGCGTCGCGACGACGGGTTGCGGAACAGCAGACGGCACCCTGCCTTACTCCTTGTGAATCTCTATGCGGCCTGTCCGGATGTCCGTTGGGCGCCGGATGATCCCATTGTGAGACGATTGTTCAATACACAATATCAGCGTTGTGCGCTCAAGCCAGCTTGAGAATTTGGCGCCGCTCATGGCGGGCCATTCGTTTTATGAGCCGTTTCCGCTTCGATCGTCTCCGCAATTACCGCCAGCCAGCGGCCGCGCTGCTCCTGCAGGCGGCCGGCAGCCGCCTTTGCTGTGGCCTGCATCTGCGGCAGGCGATCAAGCATGATCGTCAATTGCGCGCTGAAGCCGCGCGGATCGAACGGCTCGGGAATTACGAGCCCGGCGCCGGAGCGCTGCACTTCGTCGGCATAGCCGCAGATCGCCGATACGATGGCGGGCGTGCCGGCGAGCAGGGCCTCGCCGATCACCTGGCCCGCGGCCTCGTTGCGCGCCGGATGGGCAAGGAAATCGGCGGCGAGCATCAGATCCATCACATTCGCCACATAGGGAAGGACGTGAACGCGCTCCGCGATGTTCGATGCGCGCGCCTGCTGCATGATCCAGCCGTCCGACGAGCCGGCGATCACAAGATGGAGCGCGGGATGATCGGCCAGCGCGGCGAGGGTGCGATCGACACCCTTCTGTTTCGGCTTGACGGCGACAGAGACCGCCACGACCGCATCGCGCGGCAGTTTCAGTTCATCCCGAACCCGTTCGCGGTTCGCGGGTTCTGTCGCGGCGTCATAACGCTCGTCATGCAGGATCAGCGGCAGTACGATGGCGCGAGAGGGCTCGAGCCCATAGGCGGCGGCGTATTCGTCGCGCTGCCGTTCGGTCAGAAAGAACAAGCGGGTCTGCGATGGCGGCGCAAAGACCCCGCGTTCGAGTGCAAGGTAGGTTCTGCGGCGTGGCAGCCACGATCGCCAGCCCGCCTTGCGCGCGGCGATGGCGGCATCGGCGGCAAAGTGGAAATCCGCGCCCGGGACTCTGTCGAACGTCAGCACGGCGTCGGGGCGTTCGGCATCAATGGCGGCCCTCACGGCGCGGGCGAAATTGCGCATCCGCGCGTGGTTGGACGATCCTTGCCGTGGCAGGGTCGTCACGCGCAGGGGATCGAGGTCGGGCGTCGCCGGCGATGTGGTGGCGATCGCCACCTCGTGACCGCGCTCGCGCAAGGCCCTTGCCACCGCAAGGCAGTCGCGCTCCTTGCCGCCGCGCCCTTCGAGCTGGAAAACGGCCAAAACAATCTTCATGGCCACCTTTCGGAAGCGGAAAATATCGACGGGCGATGCGTTGCGCGCGGCATTGCAAAGTCGGGCGGGATCAAGTGTAACGGTACACAGGGCGGCCGGGACTTGTCGAGCCGCGAGCGCCGATCCGGCGTGGATGGCCGAAAGACAGGCTGGGGATGTCGGCGCGCGCTTTCAGGGGGAATGAAGTGATCTCGCAGGGGGCTGCGCGGCTCGCCGTGGCCTGCGTGCCGCTGGCGATCGCGAGCGCTTTCCTGTGGCCGGGCGGCGCGGATATCGCTGCGGTCATTCTCGTGGTGATCGGCGTCGCCGTTCTGCTGCGTGCCCGCGGACTGGCGACTCAGCCGCCGCTTGCTCTGGCCGGTCTGTGGATCGCGTTTCTTGTGCTTGTGGCGGTTTATGCGATGGCATGGGGCGCGCCCGGCCGTCCGTTCAAGGGGCTGGAGAAGCATCTTCCACTGGCGCTGGGGCCGTTCGTGGCCATCGCCCTGAGCGCCGCCTGCCACCGGCTGGGCTTCGACATCACCCGTCTGGTGGCGCTTTTCCTTGCCGGCCTTGTCGGCGGTGCGCTGGCGCTGCTGGTGCGCAGCGGCGCGCTTGGCATGTTCGCTCATGGCTGGCCACCGCAATTTTCCGACGATCTGCTGGGCAAGGTCAATCGCAACTATGCGGCGATGGCCTGCGGCGTGTCCCTGATCGCGATCGTGGCGCTGGTCGCATATCTGGCGGTGGCCGATCACATTCGCATGGCCTGGCGCGCGTTGGCGATTGCCATGCTTGTGGTGATCTTTGTGGGGGAAGGCATTCTGCTGACGGTGCTGCAAAGCCGGACGGGTTATGTCGCCACTGCGATCGGACTTGTGGTCTGGTGCGGGCTGATGATGCGTGCAGGCCTGCGCGGCGCGGGTCTGCGGGCCGGGCTGGCCATTCCGGTCGCTATCGCAATTGTGGCGGCTGCGGGTGTGGTCTACTCCTTTCCGTTGATCAGCGAACGCCTCAGCGCTGGCGGATCGACCGCAGTTTACCTCACGCAAATGTACGGGCTGCTGCGCGGCAACGCCGTCGATGCGGCTTCGATGTCGATCATCGGCGCGGAGCGCCTGCAACTCGTCGCCGTCGCCCTCGATCTGATTCGCCAACGCCCCTGGCTGGGGTGGGGACCTGATGCCTCGCAATTGATCACGCTGTTCTCGCCTTATCCCGACATCCGGGATCTGACCCAGTTTCACAACGGCTATCTGCAGGTGCTGGTCTCGTTCGGCATCGTTGGCGGAGTTCTCAACGCCGCGCTGGTTGTGGCGCTGCTGTGGTCCGCGCTGCGCCGCCGCCGCGCGAACTCGGCGGATCGTCTCGCGCCGTCGTTGTTTGCCGCGACGGTTGCGCTGGTCGCCTATGTGCTCGTCACCAACGTCACGGAAAGCATCGTCTTCGTGAAGCCGGTCGGAATCATCTGCATGATCCTCGCTGCGCTGGCCTGCATGAAGGACCGGGCGAGCGCAGGCGATAGTCTCCGGCGGACTTGATTCGCTCTGCGGCGGACAATGGCAAGCGCCATGGGCCTGACGGACATCAAACCTCGCGGTGTCTGCGTGCGGAGCGCTTAAGCAGGAATGCGCACTTCGATGCGGAAAAAAAGAACGCTTAACGAATACGCTCAATCATCCCGGCATGTCATGGGAGATTGCAATGCGACTGTTTGGTTCTTCGAGCGAGCTGGGTTCAAAAATCGAGGCGATTGATCGCTCGCATGCGGTCATCGAGTTCGGTCTCGACGGAACGATCCTGACCGCGAACGCGAATTTCCTGAATGTTCTCGGTTATCGGCTGGAGGAAATCCAGGGCAAGCACCACAGCATCTTCGTCGCCGAGGATGAAAAGCGCAGCGCCGGCTATCGCGAGTTCTGGGACAGGCTGCGCCATGGCGAATTTCAGTCCCGCGAATTCCGGCGGATCGCCAAGGACGGTCGCACAATCTGGATTCAGGCGTCCTACGATCCGCTGCTCGATCGCAGCGGCAAGCCGTTCAAGATCGTCAAGTTCGCTTTCGACATCACTGCCCAAAAGATGCGAAGTGCCGACAGCGACGGGCAGATCAAGGCGATCCACAAGTCGCAGGCGGTGATCGAATTCGATCTCAACGGCATGATCCTGGCCGCCAACGAAAATTTTCTCAACGCGCTGGGTTATCGTTTCGACGAGATCAAGGGCAAGCATCATGGCATGTTCGTCGAGGCCGACTATCGCGGCGGTGCGGCTTACCAGGAGTTCTGGCGCCGTCTGCGCGGTGGCGAATATCAGAGCGGCGAATTCAAGCGCATCGGCAAAGCGGGGAACGAGGTCTGGATTCAGGCCTCCTACAATCCGATCCACGATGCCGATGGCCACCCGACCAAGATCGTCAAGTTCGCGACCGATATCACCGCGCAGGTCGAGGACCGCATTCGCCGTGGCAATATCCAGAAGTCGATCGATATCGATCTCGGGCACATCACCGATGCCGTGACCGCCACCTCGGAGCGGATTTCGACCGTCGTCAGCGCTTCCACCCAGACCTCGTCGAATATGCAGGCGGTCGCCTCGGGAGCCGAGGAACTCGCCGCGTCGGTGGGGGAGATCAGCCGTCAGGCGTCCAACGCGCTCGATATTTCGACTCGCGCGGTGCGGCAGGCCAACGAGACCAGCGCCATCGTGTCGGGGCTCGCCGTCGCCGCGCAGAAGATCGGCGACGTCATCAAGCTCATCAACAATATCGCGGATCAGACCAATCTCCTGGCACTGAACGCAACGATCGAAGCGGCGCGTGCCGGCGAGGCTGGACGCGGCTTTGCCGTGGTGGCGTCGGAGGTGAAGAGCCTTGCGGCGCAGACCGCCAAGGCGACCGACGAGATCAGCGGCCAGATCGCCGAGGTGCAGGGCACCACAGCCAATGCGGTCAGCGTGATCGAGGGGATTACCGAGACCATCTCGAAGATCAATGAAATTTCCGCGGCGATCGCCGCCTCCGTCGAGGAGCAGGCTGCGGTGACGCAAAGCATTTCCTCCAACATGCAGGTGGCGGCGCACGGCGTCAGCGAGATCGACAACAGCATGAAGGAGATCGCGGAAGCGACGCAGTCGGTCGATACCGCGACCCACAAGGTGAAGGAGTCCTCGCGCGCGCTTGGCTAGCCGACCCGCGAAGGTGGGGCGTTATTGCTGTGGTTTGAGGTCGTTGATCCTGCTGACGGCGGCGCGAACGTCCGGCAGCACCTCGGGGAGAATTGCACGCACCTCGTCCGCGGACATGCCCGGCTTGACGCGCGGATCGTAGAGGATGTTGAGCAGAATCTGGTCGTAGATGTCGAAGAAACCCATCGAGACATTGTCGTTGAACATCGTCCACGGCACCGCGTCGGTGTCGTTGATCGGGCCGAGCGATTGCAGCATCTCCTCATAGGCGCAATCGAGGAACACGAAGTCGCCGGCATCGACGGCGAGGATGACCTCGGCATGCTCGATCTCGTAGCGTTCGTTCTTGCGGAAGCCGGAGAGGCATTGCGGATCGAGTGATCTGCGAATCTCGCGCGCCTTCTCGTTGCCGTAGAATTTGCGCACCGCCTTGTCGAGGTCGCGGTCGCGCACCAGGTTCACCACCATGTTGGCGCCGTCGCGGACCGGCGTGATCGCGATGTCGAGGGCCGGAATGCGCCGGGCGATGTCGGCGGTAACCTTGGCGATCTGCTTCTGGCGGTCGGCCCGCGCCGCGCCATCGATGAAGATGCGCACCGGGACGTTGTATTTGCGGATGCGGTCGATCCGGCCGGCAAGATGGTATTCCGCGCCGAACGCGATCTTCATGAAGCCGGTGGTGATCTGGGCGTCGGTGAAGTCGGTTTTCTGGGAAAGGCGGTGCGAGGCGATGGCGGAATTTTCCGCCGTCGCGGCCAAGCCCGTTGGTACAAGGCTTGCCGCGGCAAGCAGGCTTGCCCATGCATATGTCCGGATCGGATGCATGCCGGGCAGCTAGCCGTAACTTGCATCCGGGCGCAAGGCCGGGCGGCCAAGACCGGCGCAGGAGCGAACGGCACGAAAAACAAAAGGCCCGGCGCTACGCCGGGCCTTTGTGCGACAGACGCGCGGTTTCTCAGTTCTTGACGTAAACCGTCGCACCGACCGAGACGCGATTGTAGAGGTCGATCACATCTTCGTTGACCATCCGGAAGCAGCCCGAGGAGACGGCCTGGCCGATGGTTTCCGGCTCGTTCGAGCCGTGGATGCGATACAGCGTCGATCCGAGATAGATGGCGCGCGCACCGAGCGGATTGTCGGGACCGCCCACCATATGGCGGGGCAGGTCGGGACGGCGCGCCAGCATCTGCTTCGGCGGCGTCCAGCTCGGCCACTCCTTCTTGGCGGTGACGCGATGGACACCACTCCAGCGGAAACCGTCGCGTCCGACGCCGATGCCGTAGCGGAGCGCCTGTCCGTTCCCGGTCACGAGATAGAGACGGCGCTGCTTGGTATCGATGATGATGCTGCCCGGCGCGTAATTGCCTTCAAACGCAACCGTGCTTCGCGGAATCGGGCCCGTGCCGCGGGAGCTGGAGAACAGATTCGGGAAAAGCACTTCGAGCCCGTTCTCTCCATCTGCGGCGGCGAGGCCGGTTCCGGCGGCCAAAATTCCCACGGTGAGCAGGACGGTGAAAAAACGTTTCATCTCAAGCCTCAAAGCTCCCTGAAAAATGGCCTCCCGATGGAAGGCGTCGTCATGTCCAGAAAGGCCATATTTCCACCGCACGCGCAACCCACGGCCCCGTGAGCAGTTGTCATGGCCTGTCATCCGGTTGGCCGGAGGATAAGGCGCATCGTTAGCGTCTTGCTTGCCGGCCTCAAGGTTCGTGTGTGGGCATGACGATGTTTCAGGGCACGTCCTTCAATCCGCAGACGCTCGCGCTGATGCGGCGTGTGTTGGATGAGGCGGTGGAAACGCTGCCTTATCCGGTGTCGTCGGGGCGCGTGCAGGCGCTTGCCAAAAACATCATCGATCTTGCGGCGCAGGGCGAACGCGATCCGCAGCGCATGAAGCTGCTCGCTCTGCTGGCACTGCGCTCCGGACCGTCATCCGGTTAGGCAAGGAGCGGGGCAATCTGACGCGGCTGCTTGCGCGACACCGAAGTGGAACCGCGCTTCGATGTCCGCGTTGAGTCTGGTTGCGTTCAACTCCAGTCCATGGGGAAGATCGATGTCCGATATTGATCGCGGATTCGCGGCAACGATGCTGGGCGAGGCCGTGCTGCGGCTGTGGGGAAATCTGCCGGTGCGGATTCAGGAAGAGATTTTCAACGCCTCGGTTCATGATCAGGAAGCCTCGCGCACCAAGCTTGCGCAGTTCCTGCATGACGTGCATCCGCGCACGCTCGGCCGCTCCGTCGCATCCTGACGCCGTTCATCGCCCGGTGCTGCCCGATCGCTGGATCTGGATTGCCGGGTGATGTCCGCCGGAAGCGGGCCGTGTGAATGTCAGCCGCGTATATTCGGCCGGTGTATATTATGGCTGCAGGGATTGATGGTGGGCGCACAAGGGATCGAACCTTGGACCTCTCCCGTGTGAAGGGAACGCTCTCCCGCTGAGCTATGCGCCCGAAACGGACCGCCCGGTCCGTTCGACGGGGCGATTTATGAAGGTGTGGGGGGAGGTGTCAAGCGCGCTGACCGCGATCAGGGGCGGCAGGAGCGTTTTTGCGGCTTTTTCCAGCGCGTTGCGCGCGCCGGCAGGTGCTATCGCAGGGATGCCCGGTTTTGCGCGGCGTGGGTCTGAAGCGCGCGAATCCGCTGGGCGAGGCTGCCCTGGGGCTCGTGCGTGGTGCCGTTTGCCGCCGCGGCGCCGCCGACGATGTTGCTGATCGACGGCTTGGTCTGTTCCGCCGCCAGAATGGCCTCGATCGGGGATTCGGGCCCTTCGAGGGTTGCCGTCAGTCTGGCGACCTCGGCGGCAATCTCGCTGATCCGCTGGCGCAACAGTGCGTCGTCCGCCTGCGGGCTGGCAGGCAGGCCGACGGCGTCTGCCGGCGGTTGATGCCGGGCCAGCGCGGCCTCGGTTTCGTTCCGGCGCATCGCGATCTCGGCGTCGCGCTCGGCCAGCGTCGTGTCCTGAGCCGCGATCCGTTCTTCGAGCTCCTTGATACGCTTGCCGAGGTCGGCGACCTCGCCGCTCTTGGTCGCCAGAGCACGTTCGAGATTGGCAAAGCGGCTCTCGACCTCTTCGGTCTCCGCACGGGCGGCGGCGACCGCGGCGGTCTGTTCGGACAGCGCGGCATTCAGCTTCGCCATTTCGGCCTGCCGATCGCCGAGCGTCCGCTCGGAATCCTGCAACGACTGCACTTTGGTCGCGATCTCGGCCTCGGCGGCGTGAAGCTGCTCCTGCAGCGCTTTCTCGCGCGCCTCGATCGCGAAGATGGTGGCGCTCTTCTCGCCAAGCTCCATTTTCAGCCGGTTGACGGCGTCGGATTTCTTGCCGAGTTCGGCCAACTGGCTTGTGGTCTTGTTCTTGAGCTGCTCGACATTCATCTCGAGCCGTCGCGCCGACATCGCGAATTCGGCGCGCAACTGATCCTTGTCGGCCTGGATTTCCGCCATCGACAGCGGCGTGGCGGCCTCCAGACGCTTGATCGTCAGCCGCACCGCGCGGTTATGCACCAGCGGGACGATCATCAGCCCGCACAGCATCGAGACCAGGAAACCGATCGCCAGATACATGATCGGCTCGACCATCACGCCATCTCCCTGCCAGTGATCCGCCTGCGCTTGGTCCCCAAACGGGGACGGGCCGGCGGCCCAGCCGGTTATCATGGATCGGCGGCTTTGTCACAGCAGCGCGCGGCAAGACTGCCGCCGGACAAGCGCGGTCCCGGATGGCCTGTCGGCTGCCGGAGGCCGTTTTCCTAGAAGGGATTCCAGGTCGCCTGTGGGGTGAACTTCAGGTAGCCGACATTGGCTCCGAGCCGCAGGCCGACGCCGGAGCGGATCGGCACCAGCACCACGCCGTTGGCGGTCAGCGCGGTCATGCCGAAGCCGCCGATGAAATAGGCGGAGCCGTCGAGGCCCGCGAAGCGCTGATAGATCGCCTCGGTGGCCGGCAGATTGTAGACCAGCATCATGGTGCGCGCGCCGTCGCCGCCCCAGTCGAAGCCGACCGAGGGACCCTGCCAGTACACCCGCAGGTCGCCGGCATTCTTGGTGTAGAGCGTGCCCTCGCCATAGCGCAGGCCGGCGACGATGGCGCCGCTGCCTTCCTCGCCGAGCACATAGCCGTTCGGCAGGCCCCAGCGGCTCACCGCGCGCTCCATCACCGAGGCGAGGCCGCGCGAGACATTGCCGAAGAACCGATGCCCGGCGCCGAGCAGTTCGTCGGTGCCGTAGGTGTCGGATCTTGCGGCGCGCTGGGCCGAGGCGGGAAGGGAGAACGAGATCGTGGCAAGAAAGACGAGGGCAACCAGACGTGATGCGAAGGTCATGAAAGAACCTCTTGGACCAATAACGGCTTCGGCACGACCGTTTAACGCCTTGCTGACCGGCGTCCCCTAAGCTGTGCCATCCCGACTCAAAATCTTATCGGCACCAACTATGACGGCACGGCGGCAGGAAAATAAAGGGCGGCGGTTTTGGCAGGACCAGCCGGGGCATGGCCTTGCAGCGCGATCTGTTGACGAAGCCGCGCGCCGCCTTGGAATTGTCGGTTTGCTGATGCTGGCCGGGCTGTTCATCGCGATGAATGCCGCCCCGTTGCAGGCCGCGTTCACCGAGCGCGTGGTGTCGGACCGATATACCGGCCTTGCCATCGGCGGCTACGACCCGGTGGCCTATTTCACCGATGCGCAGGACCTGCCGGGCGATCCGGCGTTCGAAGCCGAGCAGGGCGGCGCGATCTGGCGTTTCCGAAACGCCGACAACCGCAGGTTCTTTCTCGCCCGCCCCGACGTTTATGCTCCGCAGTTCGGCGGCTACGATCCGGTCGATCTGGCGCGGGGGGCCATCGTCGCCGGCCGGCCGCAGCTCTGGCTGGTCGCCGGCGGCCGGCTTTATCTGTTCAGCCGCGAGGATAACCGCGATGCGTTCGCCGCCTCACCGGCGCGTCTCGCCGGCGAGGCCGCCGAGCGCTGGCCGGACCTCCGCGCCACGCTGGCGGACTACTAAGACTACTAATAAGGCATGCGTCGCTTTAAGGGCGTTTCCACGCTTCCGCGGCGGCCGGATCGCCCCAGGCGATAAAATCGGGCACCAGATAGTGGCCCGGCCGGGCCCCGAACCGGAGTGGCGCGCCGCCACTGTCGGTGATGTGGCCGCCCGCGGCGGTAACGATGGCATGTCCGGCGGCGACGTCCCATTCCGAGGTCGGCGACAGGCGCGGATAGATATCGATGGTCCCCTCGGCAACCCGGCACAGCTTGATGGCGGAGCCCAGTCTTTCGCGGATCGCGCCGGGCCGGGCCACGATGAAAGCCTCGGTGCGGGGATCGCCATGGGACCGGCTGACGCCGGCGACCCAGGGCTGGCCGGGTGCGGGATGCGGCCGGGTCCGGATCGGTTGGGCGGCCCCGGGCACGCCGTCGGCGCCGATCGGCAGCCGCTCGGCCCTCTCGCCGACGATGGCGCGCCAGATCATGCCGAGGGCCGGGGCGCCGATAATGCCGAGCAGCGGCTCACCATCGGTGATCAGCGCGAGATTGATAGTGAACTCGCCGCGCCCGGCGATGAACTCCCTTGTGCCGTCGAGCGGATCGATCAGGAAGAAACTGCTACCGGCCGGAATGGCGACGGGCTGGCAGCGCTCCTCGGACAAAGCGGGAATATCGGGCGCGATCTGCGCCAGCCCTTCGGCGATGATCCGGTCGGCAACGAGATCGGCCTCGCTGACCGGCGAGCCGTCAGCCTTGTCGGCCACGCTCATCGCGCGGCGGTTGATGGCGGCGACCGCGCCGCATGCTTTGGCGATGAGGGCGGTCAGCGGCCCGATCAACGCCCGCGCGGCGGCGGCATCGACCTGGCGTCCGCCCTGCGGAATCGGGCTAGCCATCGCGGCGCCCGTCGGCAGGCAGTCGGAAAGACGGATGTGCCCTCATGTCCAATCGGATCCCCAATCGGCTGTTGTCAATGCGCCGCTTCGGTGGCCGCGGCCGGATTCGCAGTGTATCCATAGGCTTGATGATTCGCCGCGTCAGTTCCGCGCTCCGCTCTTTTCGCAATCAATAGCAGGAAAACCGTATGTCTGGCACGTCCGGCCTCGCCCCCGATGCTCTCGATCTTGCCGCCCTGCTGTGCTCGCGGGTCTGTCACGACCTGATCAACCCGGTCGGCGCGATCGTCAACGGCCTCGAGGTGATGGACAGCAGCAACAAGGCCGAGGATCGCGAATTCGCGCTTGAGCTGATCCGCAAGAGCGCGACCAGCACCTCCGCCCGTCTGCAGTTCTGCCGCATCGCCTACGGCGCCGCGGGCTCCGCCGGGACCCAGATCGATCTCGGCGACGCGCAGAAGGTGGCGCGGGGGCATCTGGAGGATGCCAAGACCAAACTGACCTGGAATCTGCCGCACATGTTCATGGCCAAGAACCGGGTGAAGCTGCTGCTGAACATGCTGGTGATCGCCCAGCAGGCGATCCCGCGCGGCGGCGAGCTGATCGCCGATCCGCTCGGCGAAGGCGAGACCATGGGCTTTCGCGTGCGCGCAAGCGGCCAGAACGCCCGCGAGCCGCACAACATGAGCGAACAGCTCAACCTCGCCAATGCCGGCTCGGTCACCGCGCATGCGGTGCAGCCTTATTACACGGCGCTGCTGGCGCAGGATTGCGGTCTTGCCATCGCGCTGGCGGTGGAGACCGACGCGGTGGTCGTCACCGCGTCCTGACGCGCCCGGTTCTTAACAAATCGTTGCGGCGACATTCGGATCCGAATGTCGCCGCAACGATTTGTTTGGCGCATCCTTTCCCTTTGCTCAACCATTATTAAACGCTTTGCATGGAAACTGGCCGGATATGGCGTGGCGTGTTTGCGCCCCTGCGTGAAGGCTGGTTTTCATGGACGATTTGCTGCGAGAATTCCTCACGGAGACGAACGAGAGTCTCGATACCGTTGACAATCAGCTGGTCAAATTCGAGCAGGATCCCAACAACGCGAAGATTCTCGATAACATCTTCCGACTCGTTCATACCATCAAGGGGACCTGCGGCTTCCTCGGCCTGCCGCGGCTGGAGGCGCTTGCGCACGCCGCCGAAACGCTGATGGGAAAATTCCGCGACGGCATGCCGGTGACCGGCGAGGCCGTGACGCTGATCCTTGCGACGATCGATCGCATCAAGGACATTCTCGGCCAGCTCGAGGCCAACGAGACCGAGCCCGAAGGCAGCGATCCGGATCTGATCGATGCGCTCAATCACATGGTTGAGGTCGGCATGAAGGCGATGGCCGCCGATGCCGCACAGGAGAACTCCGTCACCGAAGGCACGCTGGTCGCGCAGACCCTGGAGCGCCAACTGCGTCCGGGCGAGGTGTCGCTGGACGAACTCGAACGCGCCTTCCGCGAGACCGAGACCGAAGTGGCCGCGCCCTCCATCGTTCCCGCGGCGGCGGCTCCGGCGGCGCAGCCCGCGCCGGCTCCCGCCAAACCCGTGGCAAAACCCGCCGCCAAGGCCGGCAAGAAAGCCGGTGAGGGCGAGACCTCGGATGCCGACAAGGTTTCCGCGCAGTCCATTCGCGTCAACGTCGATACGCTCGAGCATCTGATGACGATGGTCTCGGAGCTCGTTCTGACCCGTAACCAGTTGCTGGAAATCAGCCGCCGTCACGAGGACAACGAATTCAAGGTGCCGTTGCAGCGGTTGTCCAATGTCACCGCCGAGTTGCAGGAAGGCGTGATGAAGACGCGCATGCAGCCGATCGGCAATGCGTGGCAGAAGCTGCCGCGCATCGTGCGCGACCTGTCGGCCGAACTCGGCAAGCAGATCGAGCTGGAGATGCATGGCGCCGACACCGAGCTCGATCGTCAGGTGCTCGATCTGATCAAGGACCCGCTGACGCACATGGTGCGCAACTCGGCGGATCACGGGCTGGAAAGCACGGCCGAACGTCTTGCCGCCGGCAAGCCCGAGCAGGGCACCATCCGGGTGTCGGCCTATCATGAAGGCGGACACATCATCATCTGCATCGCCGACAATGGCCGCGGTCTCAACACCGAGCGGATCAAGGAAAAGGCGCTGCAGAACGGGATCGTGACCGAAAGCGAACTCGAGAAGATGAGCGAGTCGCAGATCCACAAATTCATCTTCGCGCCGGGTTTCTCCACTGCGGCGGCGGTGACCAGCGTGTCGGGCCGCGGCGTCGGCATGGATGTGGTGCGCAACAACATCGACCAGATCGGCGGCAATATCGACGTCAAGTCGGTGCCGGGCGAGGGTTCGAGCTTCACCATCAAGATTCCGCTGACGCTCGCCATCGTCTCCGCGCTGATCGTCGAGGCCGCCGGCGAGCGCTTCGCGATTCCGCAGATTTCGGTGGTCGAACTGGTGCGCGCCCGCGCCAATTCCGAGCACCGCATCGAGCGGATCAAGGACACCCCGGTGCTGCGCCTGCGCAACAAGCTGCTGCCGCTGCTGCACCTGAAGAAACTTCTGAACATCGACGACGGCCAGGCCAGTGATCCGGAGAACGGCTTCATCGTTGTGATGCAGGTCGGCAGCCAGACTTTCGGCATCGTGGTCGACGGCGTGTTCCACACCGAGGAAATCGTGGTCAAGCCGATGTCGACCAAGCTGCGTCACATCGGCATGTTCTCGGGCAACACCATTCTCGGCGACGGCGCGGTGATCATGATCATCGACCCGAACGGCATTTCGCAGTCGGTCGGCAACTCGATCGCCGCTCACAACGAAGTCTCCGACGAGACCGCCGCGGCGCGGGCCGCCGGTACCGAGCAGCTCACCTCGCTTCTCGTCTTCAACGCCGGGACCAGCTATCCCAAGGCGGTGCCGCTCGCGCTGGTCACGCGCCTCGAGGAGCTTGCCGTCGAAAAGATCGAACGCTCCAACGGCCGCCATATGGTGCAGTATCGCGACCAGTTGATGCCGCTGGTGCAGATGGATGGCGTGACCATCCGCAGCGAGGGCGTGCAGCCGATTCTGGTGTTCGTCGATGACGGTCGCTCGATGGGCCTCGTGGTCGACGAGATCATCGATATCGTCGAGGAGAACCTCAATATCGAGGTCGCGAGCGCGCAGGATGGCATTCTGGGCTCCGCCGTGATCAAGGGACAGGCGACCGAGGTGATCGATGTCGGTCATTTCCTGCCGATGGCGTTCGCCGACTGGTTCATCCGCAAGGATATCCGTGTTTCGCCAACCGCGCAGGACGTCCTGCTGGTCGACGACTCGGCCTTCTTCCGCAACATGCTGGCGCCGGTGCTCAAGGCGGCGGGATATCGCGTCGCCACCGCCAACAGCGGCACCGAAGGCCTCAACGTGCTGCGTTCCGGCCGGCAGTTCAATGTAATCCTGACCGACATCGAGATGCCCGACATGAACGGCTTCGAATTCGCCGAAGCCATTCGCGCCGACCAGCGCACCGCAGGCATGCCGATCATCGCGCTGTCGTCGGTGGTCTCGCCGGCCGCGATCGAGCGCGGACGGCAGGTCGGCTTCCACGATTACGTCGCCAAGTTCGATCGGCCCGGGTTGATCGCGGCGCTCAAGGAACAGACTTCTCACATCAGCCGCGCGGCGTAAGGACGACATAATGAGCACCCCAATGGATAACGCCGAGTCCGGAATCACCGAATACGTCACCGCCGTGATCGGCGGCCAATTGTTCGGCCTGCCGATCGCGCGCGTGCAGGACGTGTTCATGCCGGAGCGGCTGACGCGGGTGCCGCTGGCGGGAGACGATGTCGCGGGCCTGCTCAATCTGCGCGGCCGCATCGTCACCGCGATCGACATGCGCGCGCGGCTCGGTCTGCCCAAGCATGAAAACGGACGTCCGCCGATGGCGGTCGGCGTCGATCATCGCGGAGAATCCTATGGCCTGCTGATCGATTCGATCGGCGAGGTCATGAAGCTGTCGGACGATGCCCGCGAAATGAATCCGGCCAATCTCGATCGCCGTATGGAGAAAGTCGCCGGCGGTATCTATCGGCTGGAGGGCCAGCTGATGGTGGTGCTCGATGTCGACCGTGTGCTGGAGATCGCGCCGGACGCGATGGCGGCGTAACGATCAGGAAAAACGGGCCCGAACGGGTTCGAGAAAAACAGAGGCCAGTATGAAGACATGTCTCGTTGTCGATGACTCCAGCGTGATCCGCAAGGTGGCGAGGCGGATTCTCGAAGGGCTGGATTTCAGCATTCTCGAGGCCGAGGACGGCGAGAAGGCTCTCGAGGTCTGCAAGCGCGGCATGCCCGAGGCGATCCTGCTGGACTGGAATATGCCGGTGATGGATGGTCTCGATTTCCTGCGCAACATGCGCATGATGCCCGGCGGCGACCAGCCGAAGGTGGTGTTCTGCACCACGGAGAACGACGTGGCGCATATTGCGCGTGCGCTTCATGCCGGTGCGAACGAATACATCATGAAGCCGTTCGACAAGGAAATCGTCACCGCGAAGTTCCAGGAAGTCGGCCTGATCTGAAGCCGGCCCTCCGCACGGGACGGCATACGCCGCCCCGGTTTTTGAGTCCGTCTGCGTGAAGCTGGTAAGTTATGAGTGTTGATGTCGTCGCGTCCACGAATCCAGGCCTGACGCAGGTCGAACCGCTTCGGGTGATGGTCGTTGACGATTCCGCGGTGATCCGCGGCATGATCTCGCGCTGGATCGAAGCCGAGCCCGATATGGCTGTCGCGGCCTCGGTGCGCACCGGCCTCGATGCCGTCAACCAGCTCGAGCGCGTGATGCCCGACGTGATGGTGCTGGATGTCGAGATGCCGGATATGGACGGCATCACCGCGCTGCCGTTGCTGCTGGCGAAGAAGCGCGATCTCGTCGTGATCATGGCGTCGACGCTGACCCGCCGCAACGCGGAAGTCAGCCTGAAGGCGCTCTCGCTGGGCGCCAGCGATTATATCCCGAAGCCGGAAAGCACGCGCGAGAGCGGCACGGTCGATGTCTTCAAGCATGATCTGATTCTGAAAATCCGTTCCTTTGGCACGCGCCTGCGCCGGCGCGCCGCGGTGGCCAGCCCGCCGCTCGCACCGACCATGCGCTCGGCGCTTGCGGCTCCTGCCGTCGCTCCCGTTCAGAACGGGCCGGCGAAGATCGCGCTGCGTCCGTTTGCCAGGTCGATGCCCCGCGCGCTGTTAATCGGCTCCTCCACTGGCGGTCCGCAGGCACTGATGACAGTCATCACCGAATTGCGTCCGGTGATCGATCGCGTTCCGGTGCTGGTGACCCAGCATATGCCGCCGACCTTCACCACCATTCTGGCGGAGCATCTGACGCGCGTCAGCAATCGTCCGGTCGGCGAAGCGGTCGACGGCGAGATCGTCAAGGCGGGGCGGGTCTATGTCGCGCCGGGCGGTCTGCACATGCGAGTGGCGCGCCAGGGCGCCAACGTGGTGATCGCACTCGATGACGGCCCGCAGGTGAATTTCTGCAAGCCGGCCGTCGATCCGATGTTCATGTCGGCGATCAGTGTCTGGCAGGGCGATATCCTGGCCGTCATTCTCACCGGTATGGGGTCGGACGGCATGCGCGGTGGCAAGGACATCGTGGCTGCCGGCGGCAACGTGATCGCTCAGGACGAGGCGAGCAGCGTGGTCTGGGGCATGCCGGGTTCGGCGGCTCAAGCAGGAATTTGCTCTGCGGTGCTGCCGCTCAATCAGATTGCGCAGAAAGTACAAAAATTATTTCAGGGAGATATTTCGTGAATCAAGTCGAGTACGATTATTTACGAAAGCTCCTGAAAGACAGATCGGGCCTCATTCTTTCCGACGACAAGCAGTATCTTGTCGAGAGCAGGCTTTTGCCGGTGGCGCGCAAGGCGGGCCTCGCCAGCCTCGGCGAACTCGTGGCGAAAATGCGCAACGGCGCCGAGAGCACGATTCGCGACGTCGTCGAGGCGATGACGACGAACGAGACGTTCTTTTTCCGCGACAAGATTCCGTTCGATCATTTCAAGGATTCGGTCATTCCGGATCTGCTCAAGGCGCGTGCGACGCGCAGGAGCCTGCGGATCTGGTGCGCGGCGGCCTCCACCGGGCAGGAGCCGTATTCGCTTGCGATGATCCTGAAGGATATGGGCGCGGCGCTTGCCGGCTGGCGGGTGGAGATCGTCGCCACCGATCTGTCGCAGGAGGTGCTGGAGAAGTGCAAGTCCGGCATCTACAGCCAGTTCGAAGTCCAGCGCGGCCTGCCGATCCAGAAGCTGGTGACGCATTTCAAGCAGGTCGGCGAAAGCTGGCAGATCAGCCCCGAGATCCGGGCGATGGTGAATTTCCGCCAGTTGAACCTGCTGCATGATTTCAGCAGCCTCGGCGTCTTCGATGTCATCTTCTGCCGCAACGTGCTGATCTATTTCGACCAGCAGACCAAGGCTGCGATCTTCAGCCGCCTGCTCAAGGTCAACGAGCCGGACGGCTATCTCTTCCTCGGCGCGGCCGAGACGGTGGTCGGCCTGACCGATGCGTACCGGCCCTGCCCGCAGCGCCGCGGTCTTTATGTGCCGCGGACCGAGTCGGTCGCATCGCCCAGCCTGGTGCCGGGGATGGCGCTGGGCGCCCGTGCCGCTGCTGCGGTGCGCTGAGCGTCGGACGCATAAAAATCCGGGTCGGTCGCAGCGGCGAGGCATCAAGCCTCGCGCAAAGCGAACCTTTTCCTTGTCGCATCGTGCCGGTGTTGTGTGCCGGTGTTGTATCGCGCCTGCGATCGTCTGGTGCGGGGCCGGGCGGTTGGGTGGACAGCGCTGGCTATCGCGTCTGCGCCTGCCGTAAGGGGGCACCGCAAAAGAATCTTCCAGAAAGGCAGGCCGCAGGCTTTTAGAGTTAATGGAGCGTTAAGCGGGGCGGCATCATAGTGTTATTTTGCCACTTACGAGTCGAGCCTTCATATGCAGTTAAAAGATATTCTCAGCAATGTCGTCGACCTCAGCATGTCGTCGGTCGACGTGAGTGTCACGACCGTCAACATTCTGTCCTACGGCCGCGGCATCCAGAGCGCCGCCACCTCGATGGCCGGTGCGATTGAGGAATTGTCCATTTCCATCGGCGAGATCGAGGACTCCGCGCAGCGATCGTCGCAATCTGCGCGTGAGTCCAGCCAATTGACCGGCGAGGGTCTCGACGGGCTGTCCAGCCTGCGCAACCAGATTCTGGAGACCCGCCAGACCTTCGGCGCCATCGCCGGCAAGACCGAGGAATTACGCGAGATCGTGTCCAATCTCGGCAAGGTGGTCGATCTGATCTCGAAGATCGCGGCGCAGACCAATCTGCTGGCACTCAATGCCACCATCGAGGCGGCGCGGGCCGGCGAACACGGCCGCGGCTTTGCCGTGGTGGCGGGCGAGGTGAAATCGCTGTCGCGCCAGACCAGCGACTCGACCGACGTCATCCGCAAGCAGATCGACACGCTCGGCTCCGCGTTCTCGCAGGTCATCGACTCGGTCACCAAGTCGCAGGACGCGGTCGATACGGTGGTGAGTCTGGCCGAGAATGTCGGCCAGCGCTTCGAGGGCATCAACCACAACGCAACCTCGATCTCCGACAAGGTGGCCGAGCTCGCCGATATCATTTCGCAGCAGAAGCTCGCGGTCGGGCAGTTGTCGCGGCACATGTCGGTGGTCAAGGACCAGAGCACCAACAACCTGGAAGCGGTCGAGCACCTCGCCGATCAGTCCGATCGCAGCGTGCAGCTCATCGAGAATTGGCGCGCTGAACTCGCCGCCAAGGATATCGAGAACAAGGTCATTTTCCTCGCCAAGGCCGACCACCTGATCTGGAAGAAGCGGTTGCTCGACATGGCGTTCGGACGCTCTGATCTGAAGGCATCGGAGCTGACCGACCATACCCTGTGCCGGCTCGGTAAGTGGTATTATAGCCCTGACAACCGCATGAGGAATCTGCCGTCCTTCGCGGCGATCGAAACGCCGCACAAGAAGGTGCATTATCATGGCATCGAGGCCGCCAAACATTTCGAGGCCCATCAGCTCGACGACGGCATGGCGCACTTCCACAAGCTCGAGGCGGCGTCGCAGGAGGTGCTGGAGGCGCTGAACGAACTGGCGCGTCAGACGCTGATGTAAGGAGCGGTGCCGGACCGGGCGCAAAGGTAGAAGCCTGCGTGCGCCAGGTCTCGTAGCTGCCCGGCATCGCGATCCGTTCAATTCCGGATTGTTGCGCTCGGGCATCGTGAGTTTGCTGACAAGGGTCGCCTGCGGCGGCCCTTTTTGCCGTTTGCCGTCATGGCGGTTTGCAGCGAAATGACGGATCCGCAAACAAAACCCCCGCCATTCGCGGCGGGGTTCAGGTGGCCATGGAGCAGGAGGAGACGTCAGGCAGGAATGCGGGCCTCGTCTTCGTGCGGTTCGCGCAGCACGTAGCCGCGGCCCCACACGGTCTCGATGA
>MKUJ01000003.1:31441-31711 GCA_001897755.1 Afipia sp. 64-13 | reverse complement strand
GTCGATGATCTTCAGCTCGGGCTCGTCCATGCCGCCATAGAGGTGGTTGAGGAACATTTCCTTGGTCAGGGTGGTGCCCTTGCGGAGCGAGAGCAGCTCCAGCATCTGATATTCCTTGCCGGTCAGATGCACGCGCTGGCCACCGACCTCGACGGTCTTGGTGTCGAGATTGACGATCAGGTCGCCGGTCTGGATCACCGACTGGGCATGACCCTTGGAGCGGCGGACGATCGCATGAATGCGCGCCACCAGCTCGTCCTTGTGGAACGG
>MKUJ01000003.1:1749-31387 GCA_001897755.1 Afipia sp. 64-13 | reverse complement strand
CGATGCCGGCGAGGCCGGAGAGGATCAGAATGGGAGTCTTGATCTTGGAGACACGAAGCTGCTTGAGAACTTCATATCCGGACATGTCCGGCAGGTTCAGGTCGAGCAGAATGATGTCGTAGTCATAAAGCTTGCCGAGATCGATGCCTTCTTCGCCGAGATCCGTCGTGTAGACGTTGAAGCTCTCGGATTTGAGCATCAGCTCAATCGACTGCGCAGTGGCGCTGTCATCTTCTATCAGCAATACGCGCATGCCAGTCCCCTAATAGTCGCCGCGCAGGGCGTCAGGCCGGCCGCATCACTCGCGGCACTGAAACGCCTTTGAACAACTGATTCGAATCCTGACGACATATGGTTAACAAATGCTGATTCAGCCACGCAAGCTCTTTCGTGCAATTTTTGTCGAATCGCCGTAAGATGTTGCCGCGAAGCAGCTTTTTGTATCCGTCACCGTTCAGCCTTCACCTTAAGAGCCGGGCCTAACCGACTCCTGCGATTCGTACCTTCGTCCTGAAGGCCGAGCGCTCTCAGTTACCAAAGACAGTGACGCAATGATTAACGATGCGGGTAAACACAGGGTTAAGGGCATCGGTTCAGGGCCCCGAAACTTAAGGTTTTCGCAATGAAAGCGCTGGCCGAGCAGATCTCCGACATCGACGCCGTCAATATTTATGGCCGTGTTGTGGGAGTGCGCGGCCTGATGGTTGAGGTCGCGGGTCCCCTCCATGCGATGTCGGTCGGCGCGCGGATCGTGATCGAGACCGGTCATGGCCGCTTCATCCCTTGCGAGGTCATCGGCTTCTCCGGCAACAATGCGGTGGTGATGCCGTTCGCCGGTCTCGAAGGCGTGCGGCGTGGCTGCCGCGCGGTGATCGCCAACGCCGCCGGACAGGTCAGGCCGTCGTCCGCCTGGCTCGGCCGGGTCGTCAATGCGATGGGCGAGCCGATCGACGGCAAGGGTCCGCTGACGCAGGGCGCGGCGCCGATGCCGTACCGCAATTCGCCGCCGCCGGCCCATTCGCGCAAGCGGGTCGGCACTCCGCTCGATCTTGGCGTGCGCGCGCTCAACACGTTCCTGACCTGCTGCCGCGGCCAGCGCATGGGTATCTTCGCCGGCTCCGGCGTCGGCAAGTCGGTGCTGCTGTCGATGCTGGCGCGCAACGTCGATGCCGACGTCTCGGTGATCGGTCTGATCGGCGAGCGCGGCCGCGAGGTGCAGGAGTTCCTGCAGGACGATCTCGGCGAGGAGGGGCTCGCCCGCTCGGTGGTGGTGGTCGCGACCTCGGACGAGCCGGCTTTGATGCGCCGGCAGGCGGCCTATCTGACGCTCGCCATCGCGGAATATTTCCGCGACGAAGGCAAGGACATCATGTGCATGATGGACTCCGTGACGCGCTTCGCCATGGCCCAGCGCGAGATCGGCCTGTCCGCGGGCGAGCCGCCGACCGCGAAAGGCTATACGCCGACGGTGTTCACCGAACTTCCGAAGCTCCTGGAGCGGGCGGGGCCGGGGCTCGGGGAGGGCACCATCACTGGCATCTTCACCGTGCTGGTCGATGGCGACGACCATAACGAGCCGGTGGCGGACGCGGTGCGCGGCATTCTCGATGGTCACATCGTGATGGAGCGTTCGATCGCCGAGCGCGGTCGCTATCCCGCGATCAACGTGCTGAAGTCGGTGTCGCGCACCATGCCGCGTTCCGCCGATCCTGCCTTCCTGCCGGTGATCACCCGGGCGCGCCAGACCATGGCGACCTATGCCGACATGGAGGAGCTGATCCGGCTCGGCGCCTACCGGGCGGGCTCCAGCGTCGAGGTCGACGAGGCGATCCGCCTGCACGAGCCGCTGGAGGATTTCCTGCGTCAGGGCAAGGACGAAGCCACGAGTCTCGAGGCCGGCTACCTGCAGTTGCAGACAATCCTCGGTTCTGTGGAAACGGAACGCTAACTTTGTCAGGCCATGATCCGCGACGTCTGAACATTAAGCCGGCGGGGTCCTTGAGAGGGGGTCGGCATCGTCCCGCTTCAGTGTCGGGACTTCTGGGGAGTATGAGTCGATGAAGTCACGAGAAACGCTGATCCGTCTGAAGAAATTTCAGGTCGACGAGAAGCGCCGCAGGGTTGCCCAGATCGAGAGCATGATCGCGGATTTCCAGCGCATGTCGGTCGATCTGGAGCGTGAAATCCAGATCGAACAGGATCGCGCGGGCATTCAGGATCCGTCTCATTTCGCTTATCCGACCTATGCCAAGGCGGCGATCCAGCGCCGCGAGAATCTGACCCGTTCAGCCGATGAGCTGCGCGGGCAGCTCGAGGAAGCCAAGGCCGCGCTGGGCGAGGCGTTCGAGGAGCTCAAGAAGGTCGAACTGCTGGACGAGCGTGATCAGGCCCGCGAGCGGGCCGAGGAGAATGCGCGCGAGCAGGCCGATCTCGACAGCATCGGCCTGATGCGTTCGCGGATCGCGATGGCTTGAGCCCGCCGTCGCTCGCAGTCCGTAAAATGCGATGTATTCCAAACCCGGGCCGCAAGGTCCGGGCTTTTGGTTTGGGGCTGATCGCCGCAGCCTTTGCCAAATGTCGAGCCGGGCTGGCATAAATACCGTAAATACTGAAATACCATAAATATAGAGAGGGCCGGATCGGGGCATCCGGCTGCGCGGGAACTAGCCAGGGTTGGGGGTGGACATGACGGCACCGGCCGAGCTTGCCCGGTTGATGGCTTCGGTGGCGAAGCACGACCAGGCGGATTTCGAGCGTCTGTATGATGCGACGCGCGCAAGACTGTTCGGCGTTGTGCTGCGCGTGGTGCGCGATCAGGGGATCGCCGAGGATGTTCTGTGCGAGACCTATGTCCGCGTCTGGAACGAGGCCGGCCAGTTCGATCCGGGTCTGGGTTCGCCGATGGCCTGGATGGTTGCGATGGCGCGAAACAGCGCGCTCGATATCGTCCGCAAGCGCGGCGATGCACCGACCGCCGATCCGGATGCGGCGGATCTGGCGTCCGACACGCCGCCACCGCTGTCGCGCCGCGACATGACGGACGAGTTGCAGCAACTGCTGGAGTGCGTCAGCCGTCTGGACGCGGACCGGCAGAAGCTGGTGCTGCTCGCCTATTACAACGGCTGGAGCCGCGCGGAGCTTGCGGAGAAATTCGGCAAGTCGCTGACCCTTGTCAGGACGTGGCTGCGGCGCAGCGTGCTCGATATCGGCGGCTGCCTGGGGCTGGCGTGATGGCATATAGCGACGATCATATCGCGCTTGCCGCGGAATATGCGCTCGGCACGCTCGACACCGACGAGCGCGCTTTGGTGGAGACCATGATGATCGTCGATCCTGGCTTCAAGGCCATGGTCGCGGAATGGAGTTTCAGGCTCGCGCCGCTGCATCAGATGGTGGCGCCTGTCGAGCCGCCCGCCGGTGTCTGGGATCGGATCAAGGCCTCGGCGGATTTCTCGCGTGTGCCGCCGCGGGTGGCGCCGCCTGAAATGCCGACGCCGTCGCCCGGCCTTGCGCCTGCGCCCGCTCCGGAATCCGAACCGGAATCCGCGCCTGCGATTGCATCGGTCGCGGCATCCGATCCCGTGCCCTCCGTGCAGGACGATCAACCGGCTGCCATTCAAAGCGAGAACGGGAGGAGCACGCCGTCTTCCGATGCCGCCCGTGCCGAGGCGTTGGCGGCGATCGGATCCGCCGCGGAGCCGCCGGCGGAGCGTGCCGAGCCTGCCGCGCCGCACCGCGATGCGGTGTCTGCGGCAACAGGCGGCTACGGTTTTGGCCTGGCGATGACGGCGGTGGCAGCCGTGCTCGCGGCGCTGCTCGCGATGCAGCTCTATCGTCCCGACCTGTTGCCGGAGTCTTTGCGTGCCGAACCGCAGGTGCGGGTTGTCGAGGTGCCGGCCGCGCCGGCTCCGGCGTCCGCGCCATGGGTCGCGGTGTTGCAGCACAACGCTGCCGAGCCCGCTTTCATCCTGACGGTCGATCCGGCGAGCAAGAGCCTGACCGCGCGGCGGGTCGGCGCGGCTCCGGCGTCCGGCAAGAGCTACGAGTTGTGGATCGTGTCCGACAAATTGCCGCAGCCGCGCTCGCTCGGCGTGATCGCGGATAACGGTTTCAGCGGCAGCGGCGTGCTGGCCGATTACGACGCGCAGATGATCGGCGGCGCGGTCTTTGCGGTGACGCTGGAGCAGCAGGGCGGCTCGAACGGCGTGCCGACCGCGAACCCGATCTACGCCGGCAAGCTTGTCGAAAGCATCCCCGGCAAGGACGCGCGCTGAGTCTTGCGGTCGTCCCGGCGAAGGCAGGGACCCATCACCCCGGTCGATGTTTTTGAATCGACAGGTTCGGCAGTTTCCTTGAGAGGCCGGTGGTTATAGGTCCCGGCCTTCGCCGGGACGACCGCAATCGAGATGACGTCGACCCGGTATGGCCGATGCTTTGAAGCGATTGTTCTAAGGTGAAGAATTACGGGCGGCGAAAATCGCCTGCCTGCAGACAACAAAAAACGCCCGTTGGGGAGCGGGCGTTTTCTGTCCGGTCCATTGGGGGGTGGACCGTCGGGATATTCACGAGGCGACTTCGGGGGGCGGGGAAGAACCTCATGAATTCGTCAAAAGCATCGCGTCAGCGGATCGAGCGTCAGCGGATCACCTGTGTCTCCGAGCTCGAGATCATCATGGTCTTGCTGGCCTTCAGAACCGGTCCGTTCGCGCGCGCGGTCTGGGTCAGGCCTTCGTCATTCGCCAGATGCGCGGTGATGCCGAGGCTCGCCACACCGATGGCGGCGACAAGCGCAACGATCACGATCTTCAAATGGGTGGTGCGATCGGCGCTGTAGAACGAATGATTCATCCCGGCCTCCCTCACTGCAACGTCGTTGACCGTTTGTCTCGTCCGCGTATGTCGCGGTTCAAACTTACATACGAAAACGTGGTGGAGGGATTTTGGTTTCCTAGAGGTGGTCACAAACGAGTGAAAAGACGTGAGAGCTCGGGAGCTGAAAAATGAAAATTAAGATAGTCCAATAACTTACGAGATTGTCGGTTTTGGACATAATACGTTTGGCTGATCAGAAAACGCTAGGATGTGACAAAAAAGCCCATGCTTCGGAGGCCTGAATCCGCTGTCTCAGATGCTTCCGACCGTCTTCAGCTTGGCGCGGGGATGGATTTCCGCCTGCGACAGCACCGTGGTCTGGGACCGGAAGCGTTCCACCAGTGAACGCACGAACGGGCGGATGGTTGCCGAGGTTACCAGCACCGGCGCCTCGCCTTCGCGGGCGGCCTGCTCGAAGCGGTCGCGCACGGTGGTCATGAACTCGGACAGTTTCGAGGGCTGCATCGCGAGGCTGCGGTCGTCGCCGGTGCCGATCAGCGATTCCGCGAAGGCCTGCTCCCATTTCGCCGACAGCGCGATCAGCGGCAGGTAGCCGTTGATCGAGGTGTTCTGCGCGCAGATCTGGCGCGCCAGCCGGGCGCGGACGTGTTCGGCCAGCGTCGCCGGGTTGCGCGAGAAGGCGAGCGCGTCGGCGATGCCTTCGAGAATGGTGGAGAGATCGCGGATCGAGACGCGCTCGGCGAGCAGCAGTTGCAGCACGCGCTGGATGCCGGACACGGTGATCTGGCTCGGCACGATGTCCTTGACCAGTTCGCCCTGTTCCTTCGGCAGATCCTTGAGCAGCTTCTGCACCTCGCCATAGGACAACAGGTCGGACATGTTGTTCTTGAGCAGTTCGGTGAGATGGGTGGACAGCACGGTGGCGGCATCGACCACGGTGTAGCCCTTGAGCGAGGCCTCTTCCTTGAGCGAGGCGTCGACCCATGTCGCGGGCAGGCCGAAGGTCGGCTCGGTGGTGTGGGTGCCCGGAACCTCGACCTGGTGGCCGGACGGGTCCATCACCATGAACTGGTTGGCCCAGATCCGGCCGGTGCCGGCGTCGACTTCCTTGATCTTGATGATGTAGCTGTTGGACTCGAGCTGCACGTTGTCGAGAATCCGTACCGCCGGCATCACGAAGCCCATTTCGATCGCCAGCGAACGGCGCAGCGCCTTGATCTGGTCGGTGAGGCGGTCGTGACCGTCGGGACCGTTGACCAGCGGCAGCAGCGCGTAGCCGAGCTCGATCTTCAGATCGTCGATCTTGAGCGCGGAGGAGATCGGCTCGTCTTCCGCCGCGGCCGCCGCGGCTGCCGCGGCGGGTTCGGCGATGGCGCGGGCTTCCTCGGCCTTGGCCGCGTGATTGCGCTTGCGGGCATTCCAGGCCAGCGCGCCGGCGCCGCCGCCGAGCATCAGGAACGGCAGCATCGGAATGCCGGGCAGCAGCGCCAGCACCAGCATGACGCCCGACGACATGCCGAGCGCCTGCGGGTAGCCGGAGAACTGCTTCATCATCGCCTTGTCGGCGGCGCCGGTGACGCCGGCCTTCGACACCAGCAGGCCCGCCGCGGTCGAGACGATCAGCGCCGGCACCTGGGTGACGAGACCGTCGCCGACCGTGAGCAGGGTGTAGGTCTTGGCCGCGTCGGCGAAGCTCATGCTCTGCTGGCCGACGCCGATGATGATGCCGCCGATCACGTTGATGAACACGACGAGCAGGCCGGCGACGGCGTCGCCGCGCACGAATTTCGAGGCGCCGTCCATGGCGCCGAAGAAGCCGCTTTCGTCCTCGAGCTCCTTGCGCCGTTGCTTGGCGACCTTTTCGTCGATCAGGCCGGCCGACAGGTCGGCGTCGATCGCCATCTGCTTGCCCGGCATCGAGTCGAGGTGGAAGCGCGCCGCGACTTCGGCGATGCGGCCCGAACCCTTGGTGATGACCACGAAGTTCACGATCACCAGGATGGTGAACACGATGATGCCGATGACGAAATTGCCGCTCATCACGAAGTTGCCGAACGCTTCGATGACATGGCCGGCGGCGGCGGTGCCCTCGTGGCCGTGCGACAGAATGAGGCGGGTCGAGGCGAGATTGAGCGATAGCCGCAGCATGGTCGAGATCAGCAGCACGGTCGGAAACGCCGAGAATTCCAGCGGCGCCTGAATGAACAGGGCCGTCATCAGGATCAGCACCGACAGCGTGATCGAGATCGCCAGGAACAGGTCGAGCACGATCGGCGGCAGCGGCAGGATCAGCACCACCAGAATGGTGAGAACGCCGAACGCCAGCGCGAGATCGCCACGCTTGAGCATGGTGCCGATGTCGTTGAAGCTGGGCATACCGGAGAGCGCCGAATTCCGTCCTGCCGCCGTCACATCAGTCATCGTCGCCGCTTCCCCGCGCGTGTGCCGCCGTCTGGCCCCAAAGGTTTTCGCGGCGGCCGAGGGGCCGCCGGTCGAGACGTGACTCACCGCGCTTGCGTCCACGGGAGGCTCCCGTTCCGGCACGATTGATGATGACACTCGACTTCACCCGGCAATTTTTGCCCGGTGTATGGTTAGCAAACGGTTAACGCCGCCCCGTAACGGTATTCCAGCCCGCCGCCGGCCACCGTTCCGGGCCGAATTCCGACCGGCCGCCCCGTGACGTCCGGAGGCTTGACCCGCCGGGCTGGGCCGGGGAAGTTGCCGCCGTGTCGCGCTCCTCCTCAGATTCGCCGCCCGCCGTCTTCCGCCCGGATTCCGCCGCGGCGTTCGTCCGGCTTGGCCTCGCTTTGCTGATCGGCTCGTTCGGCAGCGTCGGCATGTGGTCCTTCGTCGTGGTGCTGCCGACGGTTCAGGCCGAATTCGGCGCCACCCGCGCGGCGGTGTCGCTGGTCTACACCTGCGCGATGGTCGGTTTCGGCATCGGCGGCGTGCTGATGGGCCGGATCTCGGACCAGGGCGGCATCGTCCGGGCGGTCGGGCTCGGAACCATCGTGATGGCGGGCGGCTATATCGGCGCCGGCTATGCGACCACGCTCTGGCAGCTCGACCTCATGCACATCGCCATCGGGATCGGCGCGGCGGCGAATTTCGGCCCGCTGATGACCGCGGTTTCGCACTGGTTCGAGCGTTATCGCGGCGTGGCGGTGAGCGTGGTCGCGAGCGGCAACTACATCGCTGGCACGTTCTGGCCGACGCTGATCGAGCGCGGCACGGTCTATGCCGGCTGGCGCGCCACCCATATCGCGATCGGCGTGAGCTGCGCGGTGGCGATGTTCGCCGGGTTGTGGGTGCTGCGCCGCAGGATCGGCGAGGACCGCGTCCAGTCCCATGATAATGCGCCGCCGCCCATGGTCGATCTGCGCATGAGCAACAATGCGCTGACCGCGCTGCTCGCCGTCGCCTCGATCGCCTGTTGCGTGGCGATGGCGATGCCGCAGGTTCATATCGTCGCCTATTGCGGCGAACTCGGTTACGGCGTCACGCGCGGCGCCGAGATGCTGTCCTTGATGCTGGCCTGCGGAATCATCAGCCGGATCGGCTCGGGCTTTCTCGCCGACCGGATCGGCGGCTTGCGCACGCTGCTGGTCGGCTCGATCGCGCAAGGCGTAGCACTGCTGTTCTATGTGTTCTTCGACAGCCTCGTCTCGCTCTATCTGATCTCGGCGATGTTCGGTCTGTTCCAGGGCGGCATCGTGCCGAGCTATACCATCATCGTGCGCGAATCCATGCCGGCGCACGATGCCGGCGCGCGCGTCGGCTTGATCATCGGAGCGTCGGTGCTCGGCATGTCGCTCGGCGGCTGGCTGTCGGGCCTGATCTTCGACGGCACCGGCTCCTACGCCGCCGCTTTCCTCAACGGCCTTGCCTGGAATGCGCTCAATGTGGGGATCATCCTTACACTGCTGCTGCGCGGACGCCCGCGCCTCGTGGCGGCGCGGGCCTGATCCTTCGTTGAATTACGGTCACGCGAGCGCCGTCGCGACCACCGGCAACAGTTCGGAATGCTCGATGGCCGAGCCGACCAGATAGGCGAAGCCGAGCAAAGCGAGGAAGCCGAGGAAGAACAGCACGAACAGGATCATCGAAATCCGCTTGGCCATCGCCGAGATGTTGGTCAGGCCGAGACCGCCGGCAATCAGCGAAATAATCAGAAAAAGAACGGCCCAGCGAAACATGACATCCTCCGTGGTGGCGGAGTCTGCAACGCGATGATCCGGGCAGAAGTTCCCGATGCCGCGGATGAGAGCGTCAGTCCGCTACGAATTCCGTCGCACCTGTTTCCACAATGCCGCCGCGGCCGGTGACAGGCGCTTTTCGTTCAGGCATGCCAATCCGACCCGGCGGATCGTGCGAGGCTTGAGGCTGCGGAACACCACGCCCTCGAATTTTTCCGGCACCGCGGATGAGGCGATGACGGACACGCCTTGTCCGCGCGCGACGAACTCGAAGATCGAGGTCAATTGCGAAAGCTCATGCGTCACACGCGGTTCGATGCCTGCCCGGGCGAATGTTTTCGAAACGAAACCGCCCGAGCCCGCCTGCGTCAGAATGAAGGGATAGCGCGCCAGGTCGCGCAGGCTGACCGCTTGCGCGGCGGCGAGTTCGTGTTTCGCCGGCAGAACGGCGACGAGTTCGTCGGTCGCCAGCACCTGCGTATCGAAACGTTCGTTCGGCAGAATGATGATGCCGATCTCGATTTTGCGGTCCAGCAGGGCCTGTTCGATATTGAGGTCCGTCCGCTCGATGACGAAGACCTCGACGCCGGGATAGCGCTTGTGAAAGACATCCAGGATCGGTGGCAGCAGCTTGAGGGATGCGGTGAGTCCGAGCGATCCCAGCCGCAGCACGCCGGTTTCCAGCCGGGCTTCCGCATGCGCCATCGTCTGAATGAGTTTCAACGATGCGAACATATCGCGGACGTGGGGCAGGATCAGGCGGCCCGCGTAAGTCAGTTCGACGCCCGGTGCGTTACGGTCGATGATCGGTGCGCCGAGATTGGTCTCCAGTGCTTTCAAGGCATGGCTGGTCGCTGACGGCGACATTCCGAGAGCATGGCCGGCGCTGGCGATGCCGTCCGCCTTGTCCAGTTCAAGCAGGAGTTTGAGTTGCTTAAGGGTCGGAAGGTCGCCGGGCAAGGTCGCCCCCGTATTGAAATTGATTTCAATTGTAGGTGCATGAATTGAAGTCATAGGATTGACGTTGAGATAAGTCAAACCGCGGGTCTGCGGTCCGCCTCGTGCGATGTGCGCCAGAGACGGATCGGCATTCATTCGCTTTTGCGACGAGTGGCTGCGTCGCCCGCGTTGAAAGGAGGCTGATCCGTCCGTGTCGGGACGTTCTGAGACCACGACATCGTCCAAACCGAGCGAAATATGTTTGCAGGGAAGGAAACATGACAAATCCAGAGCAGAAGACGAAAGAGACGGCGTCGACATCGCGCAGAAAATTTCTGCAGGCCGGCACGGCGACGGTCGGCGCATTGGCGGCAACCGCCATCACCTCCGTGCATGGCGCTGATGCCGCTCCGGCAGCAGGCGATCCCAATGGACCTCCGAATATTCCCGAATGGATGAAGCAGCCCGGCGCGGATGTCGGCAGCCAGACCTATGGCACGCCATCGCCGTTCGAGAAAAAGGTCGTCCGCAACGTTCCCAAGAATCTGAAACAATACACATCGGCTTCCAGTCGCACGCCGTTGCAGGAGCTCGACGGCATCATCACACCGAACGGTGTGTTCTACGAACGCCACCACGGCGGCATTCCCGAGATCGATCCGGCGCAGCATCGCCTGATGATCCACGGCCTCGTCGAGAAGCCGACCGTCTTCAGCATGGACGACATCCGTCGCTATCCGTCCGAGTCGCGCATTCACTTCCTCGAATGCTCGGGAAATCCGGGCTTTGAGGCGATCTACAGCAAGACGGCGTCCGATCTCGTTGGCCTCGTGAGTTGTGCCGAGTGGACCGGCGTTCCGCTCAAGACGGTGCTCAAGGATGTCGGCCTGAAGCCGGACGCCAAGTGGATCATCGCCGAAGGCGCGGATGCGGCGGCGCTGACCCGCAGCATTCCGATCGAGAAATGCCTCGACGATGCGATGCTGGTCTACAGCCAGAACGGCGAGCGTCTGCGTCCGGCGCAGGGTTATCCGCTGCGTGTGCTCCTGCCGGGCTTTGAAGGCAATATGAGCGTGAAGTGGGTGCGCCGTCTGCACGTCTCCGACGTGCCGGCCTATTCGCGCGAGGAAACGTCCAAATATACCGACTCGATGCCGGACGGCACCGCGCGGCAGTTCACATTCTATATGGAAGCCAAGTCGATCATCACGCGTCCTTCGGGCACGCAAAAGATCGAGAAGGGCTTCAACGAGATCACCGGCATCGCGTGGAGTGGGCACGGCAAGATCGCGCGGGTCGATGTTTCAACAGACAACGGCAAGACCTGGCAATCAGCGAAACTGCAGAATCCGGTGCTGACCAAGGCGCTGACCCGCTTCAGATTTCCATGGATCTGGGATGGCCAGCCGACCGTCATACTCAGCCGGGCAACGGACGAGACCGGCTATGTGCAGCCGAGCTTCGCCGATCTGAAAGCCGTGCGCGGATTGAAATCATTCTACCATAATAATGCGATGCAGCCCTGGCAGATCGCGGAAAGCGGGGAGGTCAGCAATGCAAACGTCAAGGCTTAAGCTCATCGCCGCCGTTGCCCTCATGTTCGGCGCAGGCTCCGCCGGATATGCGGAGCCCCAGACAACATTCGGGTTCGGCCGCCCTGCGACGAACGCCGAGATCGCAGCCTGGAATATCGACGTGGATCGCGACGGCAAGGGCCTGCCTGCCGGCAAGGGAAGCGTTCAGCAGGGCCGCGAGGTCTTCAATGCGCAATGCGCCTCGTGTCATGGCGAAAAGGGCGAGGGGGGCCTTGGCGATCGTCTTGTCGGCGGGCAGGGAACGCTGGCGACGCCGAAGCCGATCAAAACCGTGGGCAGCTTCTGGCCTTATGCGCCGACGCTGTTTGACTACATTCGCCGGGCCATGCCGCTGAACGCTCCGCAGTCGCTGACAAATGACGAAGTCTATGCGGTGTCGGCGTACGTCCTGAACCTGAACGGCCTCGTGCCCGAGACCGCAACGCTCGATGCCAAATCGCTGGCGGAGATCAAGATGCCGAACCGCAATGGATTCGTTCAGGATCCGCGCCCCGATGTGCATGTCAAAGTGTGCATGACAAAGTGCTAGCGCAGAGATAGCGAGGGGTGGCCCGATCACGAATGATCGGGCCACCTTTTTTTGTCGAGCGTGCTGGTCAATGCCATCCGGCTTCGAAGAGGACAGCGCGATCGCGGGCGGTTGCCTCAGACGCGCAGCGCGCGCTTTTGCCGGATCGAACCCGCGCGGTCGTCATTGCAGGCCTGCAGGCTCGGCGAGGGATGATGCTCCAGTTCGCCAGGTTCGCGGTGGTTCAGCAGGTCGCTCAAAAGCTCCGGCCTGTGAAACAGGAATCCCTGGCCGATGCGCAGATGGGTCTGGCCGATCAGATAATCATTCTCATCCGCCGTTTCGATGCCTTCGGCGACGACGGAGATTCCCAGTGCCGCGCCGAGCGATTCGATGGCGCGAAGAATGCTCTGGCTGCGCGGGCGCTGCTGGATGGACGAGATCAGCGACCGATCGATCTTTAATTCATCGACCGTCAGCTCCGCCAGTTTGGCGAGGGATGAATATCCCGTGCCGAAATCGTCGATGGAGATGGCGACGCCCGCCTCGCGCAACATCGGCAGGACATGGGTCTGGAACGGTCCGGTTGTGGCGAAGGACTCTTCGGTCAACTCCAGAATGAAACGTCCGGCCCGGCCCGCGTCGCTCAGATGCTGCACCAGTTTGTGCATGAACGGCGTTTTCATCGACTGGGCGGCGGAGATATTGATGCTGTATTTGACGTCGGTGCCGAAGCGGCGATCGAGTCCGGGCATTTGTTTGATCAACTCGTCGACCATGACATTGGTGATGCTGTCGAGCAGACCAAGTTCGCTGGCGAGGGGCAGGAATTCCGCAGGGCTGCGCGTTACGCCCGATCCGTCGATCCAGCGCACGAGAGTCTCAAACCCCATGATGGTTCGGCTGCAGATATCGACCTTCTGCTGAAGTGCGCAATGAAACTCCCGCTTGGTCAGGCTGGTCCGCAGGCGATGCTCTAGCGACAGCTTGTCCGCGGCTTCCCGCCCCAGCGCCTGATTGAAAAATGCGATACCGCCCTTGGCGGAGGTCTTGGCCCGGTACATCGCCATGTCTGCGTGGCGCCTGAGCGTATCGTAGTCGCGGCCATGCGCCGGATAGAATGCGACCCCGATCGAGGCCGATGTGCGAATCTCGACGCCCTCGATCTTGAAAGGCCGTTTGAGTCTGTTGCGCAGGCGGCTGATCAGGGCGGATGCATCCGATCGCTTTTCAATCGGGTTGAGCACGATGACGAATTCGTCGCCGCTGATCCGCCCGAAAATATCTGTGGCTCTGATCTCGGATTTGATCCGCTGCGCGATGCCCCGAAGCAGCGCATCGCCGATGGCGTGACCGTGCAGGTCGTTGACCCGCTTGAAATCGTCGAGATCGATAAAGGCGCAGGCGGCTTTGGTGCTCTTGCCGGCGATCAGGTTGTCGACCAGTTCCTGAACGTAGGTGCGGTTCGGCAGGCCGGTCAGTTGATCGTGGTTGGCGCGGAACTGGAATGCTTCCTGGCTGGCTCTGAGCTGCTCGGTCAGATGCTGCAGCCGGTAGCTTTCCGCCTCGGTCTGGTTGGCGCGTTTCGCCGCCAAAGCGTGCGATGCCAGCAGCGAGAATTTCCGTGCCAGCGAAACATGGGTGCGGTCGAACCCGGGCTGCTGCGGATCGCGCAGCAACATCATCAGGCCGCGCCGGTTGCGTACGCCGAGCGGCAGGTACAGCGCGGGCTGCGCTTCGGAGAAGCCGATGCCCAGATCGCCGGGCCATTCGCTCACTGCGGCATCCGAGACCGTGGTGACGATTCGCCCTGACAGCGCCTTGCTGAACAGCTTTCCGATCTTCCAGCCCGATCCCACGATGGAAGGATGGCTGGATGCCACGCATTCGAGGGTATCGTCGCTGCTTTCGGTCAGCACGATGGCGCACGAATACTCAAAAACCGGCATCAGGGCGGAAAACACCCCGGCGAACGGATCGTGGTCGCCGTCCACGCAAAGCACGGCGTCGAGAGCGGTCAGCAGCAAATTGGCGTGCGTGGTCTCGGTGCGCAGGATATCGATTTCCCTGCGCATTTCGACGAGAGTTTCACGTAGCTCCTCTGAGCCTTCCATCACCGCAGCCCGTTATTTCCCAAAGGCAATGGCTGAAATCATCAGATTTCCGTGGGCATTGCGGTTGAGAATGGCGCCCTGTTCGCCGAACGTGAAGCAGCCGAGGAAAGGCATTCCGCCGAAGCTGCTGCTCACGGCCTGCGAGACTTTCGGCATGCTGTCGCCGACCGCCAGCATGCAACCGGCGCAATAGACCACCAGTCCGCCGGCGAGGTTTGAAAGCCCGCCGGAGAGCGTCGCTGCGGCTGCCGAAGCGACCTTTCCGGCGCGATCGACAAGGCGCGCGCGCTCGCCCCGCATGCTGTAGAGCCGGGTCCCTTCCTCGATGTCGGCGAAGGTGGACAGTACGCCGTTGTCGAGAATCTTCTCCGGATGAACCAGCAGATAGTGGGTGATGCCCTCGATCTTGCCGGCATCGACGCCCAGGGGATGCATTGTGGTGTCGATCAGGATGTTGCCGCCGGCCTTGACCTTTTCCGAGAGCGATCCGCCGATCCACTGATTGTAGACTTCGGCCGCCGGCCTGCCGTCGATCTCCACGATCTGTCGGCCGCATGATTTGGTGACGATGCCGCTGGTGCCGACGGAATCGTACACCACGCGCGTGACGATGCCGCTCTCTCCGCTCGGCTCGTATCCGCCCTGGAACATGAAGCCGATGCCTCCAGAGGAGAACAGGACGCCGACGACAAGTCCGTCCTGCATCACGCCATCCTGGTTGATCTGCCGCCACTTGCCGGCGACCTCATTGTCTGCGGAGCTGCCGCCGATGATCGGACAGCGATCCCCGACGACGCGCCGCAAACCTTCGATGACCGATTCCTCCTGGCCGGGGGTCTGGTAGATCCAGATCAGTTCCGGCAATTCACCCGGGCAGCCGGCATTGTCGAGCGCGGCGTGAAGCGCCCGCTCGGCGCAATCCGCCACGTTTCCTTCAAGGCGAATGCTCGCGGTGCCGTAATCGCCGTCGGAATCCTCGATCAACAGAAGGCCGATCGAGCCTGCGCCGCCGAGTCCGGTTTCGGTCATGATGCCGGCGCAGGACGTGCCGCCGAGAATCGCGGAGTCTGAAAAATTGCCGCGAAGAAAATCGAGGATCGCGCTGTCGTCGTGATCGCAGTCGTAAAACGCGCAGACGAGATTTGGCGTGATCGCAGCGCTATCGATGGCCGTTTGCAATTCCGACAACGCACTGGGAGTCGAATGGCCCGATGCCGCGAACGATTTGACCAAAACCATAATATGCCACCTCCAAAAACCGCTTTTGAAGGTGGCAGTCGGTGAATGTACATAGGGTTAAAACCCGTATGTTCGGGTGTTCATCCTAAAGGAATGATGAGCATAAGAGCTCCAATCGGCCGCACGCCGATAACGGTGACTACCATGGTAGTTGTGACGGTATCTAGCTACGTGCAGAGTGGGTAGGCGACGAACTGAAGTTTGCTTGCGGCAGGAAAGTTGAGACGGAAAGCTGAAACAGAAAATCCAGGCAAAAGTCCGCGGTAGAAAATCCGAGGCAGAAAAATCCTTCCCGTCCGCTTTGAAAAACCGGGGTGCATGGAGCACCCCGGCTGACTTCGTGGTTTGGTGGATCGCAAGATCACGGCGGTGCGTGATGTCGGCGCCGCGCCGCGGGGCTTGAATCGATCCGGCGGGCCGGCCCCGGAGTGATCTCGGGCCGGTCGCATGTGCCGCGTTTACGCGCGGCCGGCGAAGATGTCTTTCTTCACCACCGCATGGACACCCCAGTTGCCGTCGACCACCTGGGTGATGCCGAAATCGACCGCAATCGACATCAGCGAGATCGACTCGTCCTCCGTCAGACCCTTGGTGGTCATCAGGAAGTGACGCATCTTGTGGAATGCGTCGCGCAGGGCGCGATCGACCGAGCTCTTCTTGTAGATGTCGGTTTGAGCCGCGGAGCCCAGTTCGGCGAGGTAGTTGGCATAGCTGAAGCCATGCACCAGCCACTCGTCCTGGGTTTCGAGCATCGGATAGTCGAGCTGTTCGAGCGGCGTGCCTCCCAGATCCTTCTTCTTGTGAAGAATGAACTGGAACGTGCCGGTCAGCGAACATTCGATCGCCGTGCCGCACAGTTCGCTATCGCCCTGCGAGGCGTGGGGGTCGCCGACGGAGAGCAGCGCTCCCTCGACCGCGACCGGGTAGAACATGGTCGCGCCCTTGCCGATGCGCCAGTTGTCGATGTTGCCGCCGGTATAGCTCGGCGGAATGGTATCGACGAGATCGGCTTCCTTCGGCGCGACGCCGAGTGTTCCGAAATGCGGGCGGATCGGCATGCGCACGCCTTTCAGGAAGTCGTAGTTGCGTTTGGTCTTGGAGTGATCGACCGGAACGCCGGGGTAGTCGATCGTCTTGTGCACCACGCCGAACGGGTCGGTCTGGGGCACCCACTCGAAGCTGTGCGCCGCCTGGGCCCAGTTGCGCACGCCGGTCGCGTCGACCTCATAGATCGTCACGACCTCGCGCTTCTTTCCTCCCAGCAGATCGTTGTACTGGAAGCCCCAGTTCGCGGCGGCATTGCTGCCGAACGCCTTGCCCTTGAATTCGGGATTCTGCGAGGGGCGGAACGCGCAATCGACGATGCGTACTTCGAGGATGTCGCCGGGCTGTGCGTCGCGCACATACACCGGGCCGGTCATGATATGCACGCCCATGCCTTCACCGGCGCCGCGGCCGTGAATCGAGGCGTCCATCGGGCCGGCGCCGCGCCGGTCAACGTTCTTCTTATCCTTGGTCCAGTGGAAGACGCTTTCCGCACCCGGATCGTTTTTGATCATACGATCGTAATCGTCGTAAGCGTGGTGCGTCAGCGACTCGATGGTGACGAAGTCGCCCGAATCGACTTCGACTTTCGGCTTCAGAGATTTGCTGAAATAGCCCCAGTGCACCGTATCGGCCGTTGCCGGCAGATAATAATGCTTCGGGCCGTTGACGCTGCGTGCCTTGGCGGTTTGGGCCAAAGCGGGGGTGACAAGAGAAAGTCCGCCCGATGTCATCGCAGCGGCGGCGCCGGTCGCGGCGAAACTGCTTTTGAGAAATGAACGTCGTTCGGAATTCAGTTCGGCTTTAAATTTCGCATGGTGTTCGTGAAAGTCGGGGCAGTTACGATCGTCGCCCATACACATTGGATATTCCCTCCTGCCTTTTTAAGCCCCGTTGGTCGGGGTAAAAAAATTTTAGAAGGGCTTTGGAACTCGGCAACCGAATTACGCGGCAGCGTTTGGCTCGGCGTCCCGTCGCCGGCGACTTTGAATTTCGCTTGCGCGCGGGTTTTCTCTCACTTGCGCAACCGCTTAGCATCAGTGTGCAAACGCGGGGGAAGCGCCGCGAGCGCCGGTGGTGCGCTTACGCTCAAGAGTTTTGGCGTCTGTGATCAAGTCGGCGTGATAGGACCGCGATGCGTGTCCATCGGGCGCGTTTGGAATGGTTATGTATGATTTGTTTCGTCATGTCCATTCGCAGACATCGCGCGGATTGCTGCATTTGCAACGAACGCTCGACGGCTTCAATCGTGATTGATGCGAGACAATAATATTGGAATGCACAATGCCACGAACGGACGCAAAACGGACGGCGTACGAAACTGCACCGGAAGCGGTACGCCGGCTGTCGCACGTCCGCGCCGGCATGAACAAACGTCGGAAAACGACGCAAGATGTCTCGGAGTACCGCTGCTGCGACTCGGCGCATTGATTGCTGGAATACAACGGCACGTGGCGCTGACACATCGTGGGCCAGGCGGAATGTGCAAGCGCGAATCGGTCGGGCGTCTGGCAGCCGTAAGGATCGTCCGATGCCGCGACCGGCCGCCGCGCGCAGATCCGCTTGCTGTCCTCATCCATGATTTCTCATGGATGAATGCCAGATTCTGGAGAAAGCTCGCATTGCGGCAGGGTTTCATCGGCTGACCTTCGCTTTATCGCGGAAAGATCGCGGCCGATCGGGGGAACATGTCGGCGCCGGATGTCTTGACCTCGCGTGACGCCATAGGCCGAACACGGGCCGAAGACGGGAGCGATGCCATGACCGAGACCTACGATCCGCAACGCAGTCAGGACAGGCCGACGGAGGACGATATCGCGCAGGCTGAGCTCGGCGGCGTGAAGGGCAGTCCGAAGCTTCCTCCGGCGCCGCTGACGAAGCAGGAAGCGGAGCAGATGCTGCCCAACGACGAACCGGGACATGTTGCCTGAGGAGGTTTGATGTACCGGCATCTTCATCGGCATATCGACCGGCTCTATCGTCAGATGGACGGGCTTCAGCAGATTTCGTTTTGCTCGCTCACCGCGGTTTTCTTCGCAGCCGTGCTGACCGGCGGTCTGAAAGTGATCATCGGGTAGATTTGCGCGGCAGTTTGCTTGACTGCGGCCGTGACTCGCGGAGGCGAGGACGTCGGGACGGCAATTTTCGATTTACCCGGATGCTGCGCCGTGCGGGCATGATGCATCTGGTGTGTCAGTCAGCGATCGGGCCGTCATATTCCGCCCAGCAGTCGGGCGTCTCGTAGACCCTGACGCTGCAGAGTGTCCGCAGCCGGGGCTTGGTTCTGTCCCAGATCCAGACGGCGATATTTTCGGCCGTAGGATTCTCCAATCCCGCCACATCGTTCAGACAATAATGATCGAGCTGCTTGAGAAGCGGCCCGAACGCATCTTCGATGTCGAAGAAATCGACGACGAATCCGGTATGCGGATCGACCGGCCCGCTCAGCGCCAATTCGATCCGGTAGGAATGGCCGTGCATCCGATGACAGCGATGGGTCGGCGGAACATTGGGAAGCCGGTGCGCAGCTTCAAATCTGAATGCCTGGGATATTTTCATCGGATACCGAAGTACTTTGGAGCGTGATGTTTGGTGGGCCCGGCAGGACTCGAACCTGCAACCAGACCGTTATGAGCGGTCGGCTCTAACCATTGAGCTACAGGCCCACGAGAGGTCATCGCGCGTCAGAGGGCCGCCATTCCTTACAATGTCGTTGTCCGCGGAGCAATCATCCCGTTGGGGTGCGGGCCGACGCCGATGCGGCTCAATCGTGCGAAATGTGGTGCTTGCGGATGCGGCGCACCGTGGCCCAGATCGCCAGCGCGGCGACCGGGATGAAGGCGGCGATCATGTAGCCCGGATCGACGTGGACGTAGCCGGTCTCGTGGATCGCCTTGGCGACATAGCCGAACAGGCTGACCACATAATAGGTGATCGCCGCGACCGACAGGCCTTCCACCGTGGTCTGCAATCTGAGCTGCATCCGCGTGCGCTCGTTCATCGATTTCAGGAGTTCCTGGTTCTGTTTTTCCAGTTCGACGTTGACGCGGGTACGCAACAGGTCGGCGGCGCGCGTGAGCTTCAATGACAGCTCGCTCTGCCGCGTCTCGGTGGTGACGCAGGTGCGGATCGCGGGCGCCATCCGCCGCGCGAGGAACGAGGTCCAGGTCGGCAGCCCGCCCATCTTGCGCTCGCCGATAGTGGCGAGGCGCTGGTGGATGATCTCGTCATAGGCCCGCGTTGCGCCGAAGCGGAACACGCTCGCGGCGGCGCCGGCTTCGAGGTCGGCGGCGAGCCCGACGAGCTCGTCGAGAAGCTGGCGGTTGCTGCCGAGATCGGTCGCCTCGCGCATCCTCTGCGTCACCTCGGTGAGCTTGTGCTCGATCTTGTTGATCGAAGGCGCAAGTCGCTGCGCTTCGGGCAGGCCAAGCAGCGCCAGCGTGCGGTAGGTCTCGATCTCGATCACGCGCTGCACCAGCGCGCCGGCGCGATCGCTCGCCAGCCCGTTGTCGGTGATGAGAATGCGCACGAAGCCTGACGGATCGAGCCGAAAATCGGTGGCGTAGGATGCGGTGCCGTCGGAGTTCTCGGCGCTCGCCAGACTGGCGCGATCGAAAATCTCTTCGACCGGAAGGTGGTTCGGATTCGCCCGCAGGATGTGCAGGTCGATCGCGACCAGCAACGGGCCGGGTTGGGGAATGGCGCGGGTCTGCGGCTCGAGCACCGCGACGCTCGGGCTGAACGGTGGGTCGCTGACCGCGGACGGCATTTCCCAGGTGTAGGTGGTGAATTCGGAATGCTGCTCCCAGCGCAGCACCGTGGAGCCGAGCGTGACGCGGTAATGCCGTTCCGAGGGCAGCGGCCCCTGAAGGCCGCGTGTCGTGCAGAAGGCGAAAAGGTTCACTCGGTCGGTCTGCGCGGCGGCCTCATCGGTCTGGAAGGCGAAATGCAGGATGCGGCGCGGGACAGTCAGCGCGGTGAACGGGCGGGCATGCAGTTCGTTGAGGATCGATGCGCGCAGCCGGTGCTGCACCAGCGGAGACATTGTCGCCGGCTCAGCGGACGGGAGGGCTGTTGTCAGGTCGTTGCTCAACGCTCTTTACCTTCATCGCCGCGCGCGGCCCGTGCGGCATCGCCGGACGTCATCTGATCATGGGGCGCCGGTCCTCGATGCCGCCGTGGCGGCCGCCGCCCCGGGAACATCATCTATCACGGCCATGCCCGGGATTGATGAATTTTTCAGGATAGGGTTACGGCCGCCGGGCCTTTTGATGCGCCTTGGTTGCCCATTTCGCGGGCAGTCAGCGCGGTTCGCGATACCCCGAGGGCGATCACAGCCGCTGGCACAATTCATGGAGCGCATTGCGCAGCCATTTGTGGCCGGGATCGCCGTCGACCGACTGGTGCCACATGAAATAGATCGGGATGTGAGGGAAATCGAGCGGCGTCTTCAGTACCTTGGTGCGGAAGAAGTCGGCATACACCAGCGCCATGCGCTTGGGCAGCGTGCAGATGAAATTGGTCTTCTGCACGATCAGCGGCATCGACAGAAAGTGCGGCACCTGCAGCGCGATGTTGCGGGTGAGGCCGTGCGCTTTCAGCACCGTATCCACCACCGGCTTGTCCTGGGTCAGCATGACGTGCGGCACAGTGATGAAATCGTCGAGACTGAGATGGTCGCCGATGGTCGGGTGATCCTGCCGCACCATCGAGACCAGATGTTCGTCCATTGCGTGGACATGGTGGAATTCGTCGCCGCGAATCCGGAAGTAGTCCATCGCCAGATCGATCGCGCCCTCGCGCAATTCGGCCTGAATGAAACGGCCGAGTTCGGGCCGGATCTGCACCTTGATGTTGGGCGCCACCTGCGCCAGCCAGTCGACGAAGCGCGGCATGATCACCGCCTCGCCATAGTCGCTGATGGCGATGGTGAATTTCCGCGTCGCGCTGCCGAATTCAAAGGCGCCCTGTTCGCGCAGGCCGTTCTGGATCAGGTCGAGCGCCTGCCGCACCGGCCCGGCGATCTGCTTGGCGCGGGGTGTCGGCATCATGCCCTGCGCGGTGCGGATGAAAAGCTGATCGTCGAGCGCGGCGCGCAGCCGCGCCAGCGCGTTGCTCATCGCCGGCTGGCTCATGTGCAGCTTGGCGGAGGCGCGTGTCAGGCTGCGCTCGCTGAGAATGGTGTCGAACACCGTCAGCAGATTGAGATCGATCGTCCGCAGGTTCATGCCGAAGTCACCCTTGCTTCCGCTACTCTCGCCGTATTTTCCGATTTGATATCGATCGGATGATTGGAATGATCGCTTTTATTCATCAAACTGAAATGACATGCTTCGCTGCAACATCATTATATTCAATAAATCTCATTCTAATAATCCATTTGTGTGTTGTGGAGCGCCTTCCTAGGCTGAAACCGTTCCGTAGCGTTGGCGAAGACCGACGCACGGGGAGGAACAAGCAGAGGGCGCGCCGGGGATGTCAGTCAGTTTGCCGCAAACCGATTTGATCCTGGGTGTGGTCGGCGCGGGCGCGATGGGCCGCGGCATCGCCCAGGTCGCCGCGATCGGCGGCATGACGGTGCTGTTGTTCGACAGCCGGCCCGAGGCGGCCGCCGAGGCGCGGCAATATGTCGAGAAGATGCTGGCGCGCGCGGTGGAGAAAAACACGCTCTCCGCGCCCGATGCGCAGGCCGCCATCGGCCGCATTCGCCCGATCGCGAATCTCGCCGAGCTCGCCGCCTGTCATCTCGTGATCGAGGCGGTGGTCGAAAACCTCAAGGTCAAACAGGAGATGTTCGCCGAGCTGGAGGACATCGTCTCGGACGACTGCATCATCGCCAGCAACACGTCTTCGCTGTCGATCACCACCATCGCCGCGCGTGCGCGCCGGCCGCAGCGTATCGCCGGCTTCCACTTCTTCAATCCGGTGCCGCTGATGAGGCTGGTCGAGGTGATCGACGGCCTGCTGACCTTGCCGGCGGTCGGTGACGCGCTGATGGATGTCGGCCGCCGCATGGGCCGCGAGCCGGTCCGGGTGAAGGATGCGCCGGGCTTTCTGGTCAATCAGGTCGGGCGCGCTTACACGCTGGAGGCCGCGCACCTCGTTTCCGAAGGCATCGCGAGCTTTGCCGATGTCGACGCGGTGATGCGCGATATGGTCGGTTTCCGCATGGGGCCGTTCGAATTGCTCGATCTGGTCGGGCTCGACGTCAATCATCCGGCCACCGAAGCGATCTATCGCCAGTTCTACGAGGAGCCGCGCTATCGGCCCTCGGTGCTGATGCAGGGGCATCTCGATGCCGGTCTGCTCGGCAGCAAGAGCAAGCGCGGCTTCTATATCTATGATGGCGCCAAGGCGGCGCCGGTGGCCGAAGCGCCCGCGCCGACGGAGTGTCCCTATCCGGTGTGGGTCAGCCGCGCCGAGGCCGAAACGGCCGCGCGCCTGCTGGCCTTGCTGGACGGGCTTGGCGTGACGGTGGAAGGCGGCGAGCGGCCGTCTGCGAACGCGCTGTGTCTGGTCACGCCGGTCGGCGAGGACGCGACGCAATGCGCCGTGGCGCAGGGGCTCGATGCCCGCCGCACCGTTGCGGTCGACATGCTGTTCAATACCCAGAAACGCCGCTGCGTCATGTCGACGCCGCTCACGGACCCCGCCTATCGCGATGCCGCGCGCGCTGTGCTCGGCAAGGATGGCGTGCCGGTGACGGCGCTGCGCGACAGCCCGGGTTTCATCGCACAGCGCATCGTCGCCATGATCGTCAATATCGGCGTGTCGATCGCGCAGCAGCGCACCGCCTCGCCGGATGACATCAATAAAGCGGTGAAGCTTGGCCTTGGCTATCCGCACGGTCCGCTCGGCTTCGGCGACACGCTGGGGCCGAAAACCATCCAGAAGATTCTCGTCAGCATGCAGCAGCGCTATGGCGACCAGCGCTATCGGCCTGGCCTGTGGCTGGTGCGCCGCGCCGAACTCGGTGCGCCGCTGACATTGCAGGATTGAAGACAGCCGCCCGAGCCGGGCATCACGGAGACCACCATGCTGCAAGCCTACGTCTATGACGGACTACGCTCTCCCTTCGGCCGCCAGGGCGGCGGGCTGGCGCGGATCCGGCCCGACGATCTGCTCTCGCAGGTGATGCGGGCGGTGATGGCGCGCAGCAAGTTCGCGCCCGATACGTTTGAGGACGTGATCGTCGGCTGTGCCAATCAGGCCGGCGAAGACAGCCGCTGCGTCGCGCGACATGCCTCGCTGCTGGCGGGCATTCCGATCAGCGTCGGCGGCACCGTGATCCAGCGCAATTGCGGCAGCGGCCTCGGCGCGCTGGTGAGCGCCGCGCATGCCGTGACGGCAGGCGAGGGCGATCTGTTTCTCACCGGCGGCGTCGAGAGCATGAGCCGTGCACCGTTCGTGATGGGCAAGGCGGAGGCCGCATTCCAGCGCGACGTGAAGATTTTCGACTCCGCGGTCGGCTCGCGCTTTCCCAATCGGGAGATCGAAAAGCGCTTCGGCAACGACACCATGCCGCAGACCGCCGATACGCTGGCGCGCGATCATCAATTGACGCGCGAGGAGGTGGACGGTTTCGCGCTGCGCTCGCAGCAGCGTTATGCTGCGGCCAAGGCCGATGGCTTCTTCGACGGCGAGATCACGGCGGTCGTGGCCGCCGGTCCCAAGAAGGGCACCCAGACCAGCGTCGCCGCCGACGAGTTTCCGCGTGCCGACACCTCGCTGGAGACCCTCGGCGCGCTGCGCGCCATCCATGACGGCGGCGTTACCACCGCGGGCAATGCGTCGGGCATCAATGACGGCGCGGTCGCGGTCACGGTCGGCTCGCGCGAGGCGGGCGAGCGCGCCGGCAGCGCGCCGCTGGTGCGCATCCTGTCGGCCGCGAGCGTCGGCGTCGAGCCGCGCATCATGGGCATCGGTCCGGTGCCGGCGATCGACAAGGCGTTGCAGCGGGCGAAGCTGACGCTTGCCGACATGGACGTGATCGAGATCAACGAAGCCTTCGCCGCACAGGCGCTGGCCTGCATGCGCCAGCTCGGCGTCGCCGATGATGACAACCGCGTCAATCCGAATGGCGGCGCGATCGCAGTCGGCCATCCGCTCGGTGCGTCGGGGCCGCGGCTGGTGCTGACGGCGGCGCGCGAGCTGCATCGCCGCAATGGCAAGCACGCCGTGGTCAGCATGTGCGTCGGCGTCGGGCAGGGCATCGCGATGGTGCTGGAGCGCGTGTGAGATCGGGCCGCATCCCGGCGAAGTTCGGGAGCGGTGGCGGATGAAAGACAGGACACAGGAGCAGGATAGCAACAAGACCAGGCCACAAACATAAAGGGAGGGAGACATGAGCGTTCGAAGAATCGCCTTGGGAAGTCTGCTGCCGCTGGTGCTGGGATTGCTTGTCACATCCCCGGCCACGGCCGAAGTATCCGAACTCAGATTGGCCAAACAGCCCGGCCTGTCCTACCTGCCGCTGATGGTCATGGAGCATGAGAAGCTGATCGAGAAGCACAGCGCGGCGGCCGGTCTTCCCGGCGTCAAGGTGCAGTGGATGACCTTTGCCGCCGGCAACGTCATGAACGACGCGCTGCTGTCGGGCAGTCTGGAAATCGCCTCCGGCGGTGTCGCGCCGTTGATCACGCTGTGGGCCAAGAGCAATGGCGAGGTGCGCGGCATCGCGGCGCAGACCACCTCGCAGATCTACATCAACACCCGTAATCCCAACGTCAAGACGATCAAGGATTTCACCGAGAAGGACCGCATCGCGCTGCCCGCGGTGAAGGTGTCGGTCAACGCCATCGTGCTGCAGATGGCCGCCGAAAAGGCGTTCGGTCCGGGCAACGCCTACAAGCTCGAACCGCTGACGGTGTCGTTGTCCTATGCGCAGGGCAGCGCCGCGCTGCTTTCCGGCGCGGGCGAGATCAACAGCGCAGCCTCGGCGCCGCCGTTCTACTATCGCGAGATCAAGACGCCCGGTATCCACACCGTGCTCAAATCCTATGAAGTGCTCGGCGGTCCCACCACCAACAATCTGATCTGGACCACCCGGAAATTCCACGACGAGAATCCGAAGACCTATGGCGCGTTTCTCGCCGCCTACAAGGAGGCGATCGACTTCATCAATCGCGATCCGGCCAGGGCGGCGCAGATCTATCAGGAGATCGAGCGCAACAAGACCTATTCGGTCGACGAACTGGTGACGATGCTCACCGACAAATCATCGATGGAGTTCACCATCGTGCCGCACAACATCACCAAATACACCGATTTCATGCATCGCATGGGCTCGATCGCGCGCAAGCCGGCCAGTTGGAAAGATCTGTTCTTCCCGGAAATCCATTCATTGCCCGGAAGCTGATCCGCCGCATTCGTTAAATCATGTCGTAAGTTCCAAAAGCATAAAGACACACAGGGGGAACATCATGAAGACGCATCATCGCATGTGGCGAACATTGCGGGCGGCGGCTGTCGCCGTCACCTCGGCGGCCATGATGGCCGCGCTCGGCAGCGCGCCGGCCCGCGCCGAAGCCAGCGAGGTCACCATCGCCAAGCAATACGGACTGCTGTTTCTGCCGCTCATCATCATGGAGCAGAACAAATTGATGGAGAAGCAGGCCGAGAAGGCCGGTCTGCCGAACCTCAAGGTCAACTGGCAGCGCATGACCGGCGGCAACGTCATGAACGAGGCGCTGATCTCCGGCAATCTCGATTTCGCCTCCGGCGGCGTGCCGCCCTTCATCATCCTGTGGGGCAAGACGCAGGGGAATCTCGATGTCCGCGCCGTCGCGGCGATGGACTCGCTGCCGATCTATCTCAACACCCGCGATCCCAAGGTGAAGTCGATCAAGGATTTCGGCGACAACAACCGCATCGCGATGCCGGCCGCCAAGATCTCGATCCAGGCCATCATGTTGCAGATGGCGGCGGCCAAGGAATGGGGCATCGAGCATGCGCAGCGGCTCGACAAGAACGGCGTGACGCTGGCGCATCCCGAAGCGATGTCGTCGATGCTCTCCAACATGGGCAACATCGACAGCCATTTTGCTTCGCCGCCCTATAACTTTCAGGAGCTGACCAAGCCGGGCATCCACAAGGTGTTGGATTCCTACGACGTGCTCGGCCCGGCGACCTGCGAAGTGGTGTGGACCACGGCCAAGTTCCGCCAGAACAACCCGACCATCTACAAGGCGTTTCTTGCCGCGTTCCAGGAAGCGATCGACCTGATCAACAATGACAAGAAGCAGGCGGCGGAAATCTACGTCAAGAGCACCAACAACAAGGAGTCGCTCGAGGACACGCTTGCGATCATCAACCATCCGCACACCGAATACACCACGACGCCGAAGAACATCATGAAGTACGCGACCTTCATGAACCAGATCGGTCTCGTGAAGAGCGTACCGAAGGACTGGAAGGAGCTGTTCTTCCCCGAGGTGCACAACCTGCCGGGAAGCTGATCCGCGGACGGCGTGACGGTGCGATCATCGATCATGAGAAGGGGCGACCCGAAATGACAGTTTCAGTCTCGGACAAGCCAATCGACGCCAGCACCGTCACCCTCACCGGCGGCGAGTTTCACTGGGACGATCCGCTGCTGCTGGAGGACCTGCTCAGCGAGGATGAGAAGATGGTGCGCGATACCGCGCGTGCCTACGCCCAGACCCATCTGATGCCGCGGATTCTGGAAGCCAATCGCGAGGAATCGTTCGACATCGCGATCATGAAGGAGATGGCTGATCTTGGTTTCCTCGGCGCCACCATCGAAGGTTATGGTTGCGCCGGCATCAGCTACGTCTCCTACGGCCTGATCATGCGCGAGTTCGAGCGGGTCGACACCGCGTTCCGTTCCGCCCTCGGCGTGCAGAGCACGCTGTCGATGGTACCGATCTATGCCTATGGTTCGGAGGAGCAGCGGCGGAAATATCTGCCGAAAATGGCGAAGGGCGAATTGCTCGGCTGCTTCGGGCTGACCGAGCCGGATCACGGTTCGGATCCCGGCGCGATGACGACGCGGGCGAAGCGCGTCGCCGGCGGCTATCGCATCACCGGCGGCAAGACCTGGATCACCCATGCGCCGATCGCCGACCTGATGATCGTCTGGGCCAAGGACGATGGCGACGTCATCCGCGGCTTCATTCTGGAACGCGGCATGGCGGGCCTCACCACCGCGAAGATCCGACACAAATTCTCGGTGCGCGCCTCGCCGACCGGGCAGATCTTCATGGACGACGTGTTCGTGCCGGACGAGAATGTGCTGCCCGGCGTGCAGGGCCTGAAGGGGCCGTTCGGCTGTCTCAACAACGCGCGCTTCGGCATCATTTGGGGCGCGATGGGCGCGGCGGAATTCTGCTGGCACGCAGCGCGGCAATATTGCCTCGAGCGCAAGCAGTTCGGCCGACCGCTCGCCGCCAATCAATTGATCCAGAAAAAGCTCGCCGACATGCAGACCGAGATTTCGCTTGGCCTGCTCGCCTGCCTGCATGTCAGCCGGATGCGCGATCTCGGCAAGGCGACGCCGGAGATGGTGTCGCTGCTCAAGCGCAATTGTGCGGGGAAGGCGCTGGAGATCGCGCGCGCCGCGCGCGACATGCATGGCGGCAACGGCATTTCGGACGAGTATCATGTGATCCGCCATCTGATGAATCTGGAGACGGTCAACACGCTGGAAGGCACCCACGACATTCACGCCCTGGTGCTCGGGCGCGCGCAGACCGGCATTTCGGCTTTCAACTGAGACAAAGGCGGGCGCAGACCTGCCGCAAGGGGAGACCAACGTGACAGGATTGTTCGGGACGTTCGCGGCGATGTTCGGAGGCCGGCGGTCATGACGGAGCCGTTGCACGCCTTGCTGGCGCCGCGCGCGATCGCGATTCTCGGCTCGTCCGCCGATTTTCGCAAGGTCAGCGGCCGGCCGTTGAAGCATCTGCTCGACAAGGGCTATGCCGGCCGGATCTATCCGGTCAATCCGCGATACGAGACCATCGGCGAACTGCGCTGCTATCCGAGCGTCGGCGCGATCGAAGCCGAGGTCGATCTTGCGATCATCGTGCTGCCGGCGAGCGAGGTGCTGAACGCGGTTCGCGAGCTTGGCGCCAAGCGCGTGCCTGCCGCGATCATCTTTTCCTCCGGCTTTTCGGAGATGGGCGAGGCCGGCCGGCAGCTCGAGCGCGAGATCGTGGCGGCGGCGCGCGCTTCCGGCGTGCGGCTGTGCGGGCCGAACTGTCTCGGCCTGATCAACGCTTTCGATAACGTGCTGGCGACCTTCAGCCAGTACGCCGATGCCGACACGCCGAGCGGACCGGTCGGCTTCGTCACGCAGTCGGGCGCGTTCGGCACCGCCATCGCGGCGCTGGCGCGGCGGCGCGGGCTTGGCCTCGGCTATTTCGTCAACACCGGCAACGAGGCCGATCTGAACTTCGCCGAGATCATGGCCGAGGTGATCCGAGATCCGCGTATCAAAATCGGCGCGGGCTATATCGAGGGCCTCAAGAACGGCGACGATTTCGTCGCGCTGGCGGAAGCCGCGATGGAGGCGGGCAAGCCGCTGGTCGTCACCAAGGTCGGCCGTCTCGGCGCGGGGGCGCGCGCCGCCGCCTCGCACACCGGCTCGCTGGCCGGCGACGATGTGGTGTTCGATGGTGTGGCGCGCCAGCACGGCGTGATCCGCGCCCGCAACGAAGAGCATATGCTCGATATCGTCGAGGTGCTGGCGCATTGCGATTTGCCGCAGGGCGCAGGTGTCGGCCTGATCACCCAGTCCGGCGGCGCCGGCGTCCTGATGGCGGACCGCGCGCAGGAGCTTGGCCTGTCGGTACCGGTGCTGCAGCCGGAAACCCAGGTGGCGCTGCAGAAGGTCATTCCGGGCTTCGGCGCGGTCGGCAATCCGGTCGATGTCACCGGGCAGTTCGTGGCCGATCCGAACCTGCTGCTCGAAAGCGTCAAGCTGATGCTGGCCGACCCTCATGTCGATGTCGGCATCGTCTGGTTCCAGTTGATGGAAGCGCATGTCGAGAAGCTGGTGAAGGTGCTGGTCGAGGTTCGTGCGCAGGTCAGCAAGCCATTCGTGGTGTGCTGGGTCGCGGCGCCGGAGGCGGGCGTCAAGGCGCTGCGCGACAACGGCATCGCGGGGCTGCGCGGCGCCGAGCCCGCGGTCGATGCGGTCGCCGG
>MKUJ01000003.1:0-1731 GCA_001897755.1 Afipia sp. 64-13 | reverse complement strand
GGCCCGCCGCAAATGGCTGGCGCGCCGCGAGGAACGCAAGGCGATCCGCGTGCCGGCAATCGATGTGCCGCGCGCGCAGATCGTATCGACTATGGACGGCTCGCGGCTGTTGACGGAGCTCGGCGTGCCGCATGCGCGTTCGCTGCTGGCGACGTCGCCGGACCAGGCGGCGCAGGCCGCGCAAACACTCGGCTATCCGGTGGTGCTGAAGATCGAATCGCCCGACATTTTGCACAAGACCGAAGCCGGCGGCGTGATCTTGAAACTCGCTGACGACGAAGCGGTAAAACAGGCCTTCGTCACCATCATGGAGCGTGCGCGTCACTATGATGCCAATGCGCGGATCGAGGGCGTCATCGTGCAGGCGATGGCAGGCGGCGACACCGAATTCGTCATCGGCCTGCAGAACGATCCGGTGTTCGGCGTGGTATTGATGGCGGGTCTCGGCGGCGTGCTGATCGAGGTGCTGCGCGATGTCGCATTTCGCAAGGTGCCGCTGGCGCCGGGCGAGGCGGAAGACATGCTGGAGGATCTGCATGGCAAGGCGGTGCTCGCCGGCGTGCGCGGTCAGCCGCCGCGCGACCGCGCCGCGCTGACGCAGATGATCTGCGCGGTGTCGCGTCTTGGCGCCGCGCTGGGGCCGCGCCTCGCCACGCTCGATCTCAATCCGATCATGGTCGGCGAGAGGGGCGCGACAGCGGTTGACTGGCTGTTGATGCTGAATGACGCTGACGGGATTGCGCAGCATCAGCCGAAGGCTGCATCCGGCTGACGGACGCTGCCCCGCGCGCCAACGACAAGAAAAGAAAAATTCTCGAGGAGGAGATTTGTCCATGGCTTTGATCCTGCTGGAGCGGCCGCGCGATCATGTCGCGTTGCTGCGGCTCAATCGTCCCGAGGCGCGCAACGCGCTGAACGATCCGCTCCGCGCCGAGCTTGCCGCACAGGTGCAGGCGTTGTCGAACGATCCCGACATTCGCTGCATCGTCATCACCGGCAACGAGCGGGTGTTCGCCGCCGGCGCGGACCTCAAGGAAGCGGTGGACTCGACGCCGATCGAAATGAGGGCGCGCCGCGTGCTGGCGTTCTGGAAGGTGATCGCGAGCTGCCGCAAGCCGATCATCGCCGCGGTCAACGGTTTCGCGCTCGGCGGCGGCTGCGAGCTGGCGTTGCAGGCCGACATGATCGTCGCCGGTGAGGGTGCGAAGTTCGGCCAGACCGAAGTCTGCGTCGGTATCATGCCGGGCGGCGGCGCGACGCAGCGGCTGACCCGCGCGATCGGCAAGTACCGTGCGATGAAAATGCTGCTGACTGGCGAGCACGTCACCGCGGCGGAAGCGATGCGGCTCGGATTCGTCACCGAAGTCGTTCCCGATGGCGAGACGGTGAATGCCGCGCTGCGCATCGCAGAGACCGTTGCGTCGATGCCGCCGATTGCCGTCGAGCAGATCAAGGAAGTGGTGCTGGCCGGCATGGATGCGCCGCTCGACACCGGTCTGATGCTGGAGCGCCGGGCGTTCGAGATGCTGTTCGCCTCGCGCGATCAGAAGGAGGGCATGACCGCCTTCATCGAGAAACGCAAACCGGTGTTCACCGGCTGCTGAGGCCGCGTGACGTATGGGTGGAAACATGATGATGACGAACGACATCACGCCGGCCCCGAGCCCACTTTTGGAAGTTGGGGGAGTGACGCTTCAGTACAAGACGCCGCGCCATCTGGTGACGGCGACC
>MKUJ01000002.1:5761-33150 GCA_001897755.1 Afipia sp. 64-13 | reverse complement strand
TTCAGGGGTGCAGGTCAGTTAGAACGTCACGATCAACCTAATATAACCGCTCATGGCTTTAGGTCGACGTTCCGAGATTGGGCGGCAGAGCGTACCGATTTCGCGAACGAAGTCGTCGAGATGGCCCTTGCTCACACGATCTCCAACAAGGTCGAGGCTGCCTATCGACGCGGGGATCTATTCGAGAAGCGCCGCAATCTAGCGCAGGCATGGGCCGATTTCTGCGAACCCGCCGCGTTCTAGCCTTCACCGCCTGTCTGCGCAGCAGATCGCCTTCCTATATCCATCGCCGGCATGGACCGGCTAACATTTAGAAAGATTACCCATGTCCAACATCACCACCAATCGCGGCGCTATGTCCGTGAATGAGTTTGCCATTTGGGCCGCCATCGGCCGCACCACCGCCTGGAAGGAGATTAAGGAGGGACGCCTTCGCCCCGTCAAAGTTTGCGCTCGCACCATTGTCCCGATGGAGGAGGCCGAGCGTTGGCTTCGGTCATGCAGCGCCCCTTCCAACACTTCGGACGGGCTCGTCCATAAGTTCTCTCGGTAAGGAGCAGCTTCGATGACGAACCAAAATCGAAAGTATGAGCGGCTCTACCTTTCAATCGACACGGATGACGTCCGCGACCAAATTCGCGCGATCGTCGACCAAGGCTATTACGTCGAACGCCCGAGCGACTATCAGCTGAAAATTGGTATGGTGAATTACTATCCACACAAAGGCACAATTACTGTCGATCCGAGCCGGCGTCACCCTCACAAGGGCCTCGATGCGCTTCTCGAACTCCTCGAAATGCATCGTGCTATGATCGTAACGCTCTAGGTGTAGGGCCTTGTGAAACTTGCGCCTATCTTGACAGACGCTTATTTTTCAAAAGCCAGATCAAGACGTGCGTAGTCTTACAACCGCTTAACGATCAATTGTAAGATAGAACCTAACGCTCCAGAAGATTACTTCCATCCACCCAAAGCAGGCCCCTCTAGAGAAGAGGGGCCAATTTTTTGCCGGTTTAGGCAGGTAAGTCTGGGGTTCCTTGTGCCTAGATCTGTAATGTTTTGATCAACTGCTGCAGCTTCCAGCCACCGAAGTGCTCAGTATAAGGTTGATCTACTTTGCAACTCCAGAACAGAGAACGAAAGCCTTCGGCTTCTTGCGCTTTGGCGCCGATACTGTGCGACGCTTTGCAACGGTCCATTGGGGGAATGTCTATAGCAGGCCGCACAGGCCACAACTTCAAAACATTGCGGGGCGAAGCCCTGCGCGATCCACCGTCCTTCTCCTGGGATGTAAAATAAACGCGGTCATCGTATTCCTTCATAATGTACCTAAACCAGTGCCATGATTGTTCGATTTGTTCGGACTCGGTTTTTGCGTAGCCCCACGTCAGGTGGAACGCATCCGAACGTACGTGACGTCTCGTCAAGCGTTCCAGGCATTTCCGCGACCACGCCTCGAATTCGTCACGGTATTCCTTCTCGATATTCATCAAGACGTGGCTATGAAAGCCCCGACCCGGCGAGTTTTCGTGGACAAAAACGTAATGTAACCGCCAGCCCAGTCGCATACGCCGCCGCTTTTCATGAGGCTCAAGGCCGACCGACGCCCATTTCTTTGCTTCGTGCAGATACTTTCCTAAGATCTTAGCGCCGTGCTGCGGCTCGATGTTCATCATCGACCAGACAATGGTGACGTGCGCATTCATCGCGACCTTGTAACGCCACATAGCGAATGCGATCGCGTCGTACAGCTTGCGGACATCCTCTAAAGTCAGCCGGGACGATTGCGTCGCGGCTGCTTCCGGCATTCTGAACGGATTGCTCGCGGCCACTTGCTGCGCATAACCCGCCGGGGGTGGAAACTGCTGGGCGATGTCCGGGATATGAGACCATATCTTCGGCGCGCATTCATGCAGATATGCCGCCAGGCCCTTGGTGATGCTGTCGTGGAATTGCGGATAACCGCCATTGTCATTTTCAAAGGACATTATTTGCCGCCCTTTTTTCCGCTGGGCTTCGTCTTCGGACCACGTGGCGTCTTCGGGCCCTTGCCGCCCTTCTTTGGCGGCGGCGGCAACATGGCTTTGAGAAGTTGGCTGTTCATGCCCTCGCCGACGATCGCTCGAGCAATCAAAGGCTGCAGTTTAGGCTCTTCAATGTTCTCGCAAGACGTGCGCAAGGCCTCCGCCAAGCTGTCGGCGTCGGCAAATGAATTGAAGTATTCGAGAGATTCATCGGTCATGGATGGTCACTTTCAATTTTATGTCGCGAGTAGAAAATAGGGGTGGGACAGGCCTCTCAACTCATTGAGGGGCATCGATTATTTTTCTGATCGAGGAGGCGTTATTCCAAAACGCACCGTAACTCTTCCAAAACGCGCTCTAACTCTTCCAAAAAGAATCCAAGACGCGGATGGGATTGAACTGAGTACGACTACGGTTCGGAGATCTGGTGCTGACTATCGCCGCCTGCCAATTCATCCTCCAGTTCGAGCAGCATCAGGAAGATGTTGGACGGGGCTTCGGACGAGGCCGTCTTCGCGCGGCGGCGACGAGGCTTGGCCTTATACATCTCGGCCAACCGGGCTTGGACGTTTGTGCCCCATACGCCGGCTTCCGGCACAGCAACGCTCTTGGCGAGCTTCACTGCCAACGGATCATCCGGCCGGAATTCATGAGAAAAATAGAGCGCTGCGGCACGACGCTTGGGGTCTTGAATCGCCAAGACCTCCACAAGGGTCATGTGATCGCGAATAGTCGGAAGTAAGGGAAGAGCCATGCGGTCTCCTACTATATCTTGTAGGAGGCCCTAACCGGGATGGTCAGGGGAACACCCAGCCTACATGACATATAGTGTTCAGACGGCCAAATTCACACTTCAGCCGTTGTAGGTCGTGGCTCAGGTTGGCTTAAAGCTATATTTGGTTAAAGTTCTCCGCGCGACTTCTATATCTAGAACGACCTTTATCCCCGGTCTGCGACGCCGGTGAAACTAAAGCCAAAATTACAGTTGGTCGCAAAATCAATATATAGTAGGTCCACCTCCTCATAAGTGCCTTCGACGATTCCAATGGCTTTCTGGCTATTATATCGCTCCCACCCGCGTACCAACGGCTCATTCAGCATTTGAATGAGCTCGGCCAACTCAAAATTATCGATAAGGACAGTCAGCTCTATATCCCCTCGGAAGCACTCATTCATTACATCCCGCCGCACCTTTGACAGCTGGCATCGAAAATTTTTATTCCAGGACCACGTGTCCGACCAATCTTCCTCTCTGGCTCAGCCGCCATAAATCGCAGGTGCCAATTGCCAGTCACCTAACCTAGCAGAACTGAGCTTGGCTCATTCTGCTCGCAATAAATATCCTCACGAGCCGAATCGCCTCTTACTCAAAGAGGAGATTCATTTTGACCACATCAGTCACATCCAACGCTATCGTCTCGTTGCCGCGGTGCCCGCTCGTTTCGGATGCGATCGCAAAAGAGCACGATATATTCTTCGAACTGGACACGAGATTCCGGCGCGCGGCAAGGCTCCTGCAAGCCTTGTGGCTGAAAGATCATTCGATCGAGACCGGCATTCATGTGCGCGGTGAAGGTGAAGACGCGATTGTTATGCCGCTGGCGTCAAACCTTTCCAGCGCCGCCGCCGCATCCGGCAAGAACTTTCTCTCGCCAGCCATCCATGCATTCGTAAGGCAGCAGTTGATCCTGCGCGAAGATGGCGCTGCGATCGATGAGGAACGTTTGTTCGGCAACGCGCTGTCATCGATGCCGATGACGTTCAATCTGTTCGCGCCCCTCGCGATGGATCTTGATCTCGCCACACGTGTGCTGAAATCGCTTTTCCCAACGTTCGTCGAGAAGGTCGAAGGCTTCTTGTTCGAGCACTCCCCCGGCCGCCGCGAAGAGCGCTTTCTGAACGACGGCACCGCTTTCGACATCGCCGTTCAGATTATCACGCCAGACGGTGAGCCAGGAACGATCTTCGTCGAAACAAAGCTCTCCGAAGACATGATGGGGCCGGCGGCGCGTTTGCGTGAGCGTTATGATGAAGTGTCCCGTTCGTCCCGGCTCTTTATCGATCCGGATAGTCCGCAGCTTCGCACGCTCGCGCTCGAGCAACTCTGGCGCGAAAATATGCTGGCGCAGCTTTGCGTCGATCAAGGCATCACACAACGCGCCATTTTCGTCGGCATTGGCCCGCGCCTCAATCGACGCGTGATGGCCGCGTTTCGTGTCTTTCAGAACGAACTCATCTCGGAAGACGATCGTGACGACAATCGTGTTCCCTTCATTGGCCTCACGCTCGAAAGCGTCGTCGATGCCATCAAGGCAGCCGGCGAAACCGAACTGGCCCATCACCTCCGGGCGCGATACCTCGATTATGAGCGCGTCTATCGCCTGTGTCTGAATTCGGTCGTCCCTACCGAAGCCGAACCCACGCAGTCCGAACCTGTGGCAAGCGACAGAACCGTTCGAAAGCAGCTCGTCCAGTCTCTCGCGAAAAACTCTCGCGCTTCCTTGCGGAGAGCCTGACATGGCGCAGCTCGGTCTCTTAACGCTCGGCGACCACGTCCAGTTGCTCGTCAATGCGCTCAGCCCCGAGCGCGACCATGCACCAGTGTTCAAACTATTCACGCCCGACGCCAATGCGACCTGGCTCATCAGCGAGTGCGATCCGGATGATCCGGATCGCCTTTTCGGCCTCTGCGATCTTGGCCTTGGCTTTCCTGAACTCGGCTGGGTCAGCCTCAAGGAGATCGAGGGCGTGCGCGGCAAACTTGGACTTCCCGTCGAGCGGGACAGCAGCTTCGTCGGAGATAAACCGCTTTCAGCTTATGTTACTGAGGCTCATCAACTCGGTCGCATTCAGGTTTAAGCGATGGCGACATTCTGTAATTATTACACCTGTTATCGGCGTGGCTATGAGTGGCAGGACGAATGGTCAGCCATTTGCGACGACGACTGTCCGGAGTGCGGCGCTCGACATGTTTCGCCGCTTAGGAGTGAGGATGTGGACACATCTGATACAACGTCTGATTTGCGCCAGAGGCCAACATTCGTGAAAACCAATTTTGTGAAATATGAAGGCTCGCTGAGCGCCATTAACTGGCATTGAGAGTCGCCCGTCCCAAGTCCGCTAGACATCACCGAGCCAGTATTGAGCGCTTACCAACGCCGTGTTCTTCAATGAAGAACGCCATTGGTACGCTTGAAAGGTGCCGTTCAGAGCTCGACATCAAAAGCAGGCGATTGATCGTATTGTCTTGGATGCCCTCGGGCGGCAAGATGCAAGATATGCGGCCTTCCTTTGCGAATACACCTGATTTTTTAAATGCAGCTTGCGCTGCCGCATGGTCTCTAGCGAACCGACCAGCAAACTGCGCTTCCCGGTTGGGCTTTGCTCCACGCTCCTCAAGGCGCGAGAGATACTTGGACAGGCCCCTGAATAAATCCGGATAGCCCGCACATGTCTTCTTCAATGCGTGGTCTACGACATCCGCAACGTTCTGCGGGAAGGCGAATCTTGCAGCCTTCAACTCACCCGAAAGGGTGGCGAGCCCGGGCGTTGCCATTGTCGCGCGTCGACGGATAGCTCTCTTAACCTCGCTCCAGCGAAAAGGGCTGTCCGTGACGATGCAGGCACCTGTAGCCTGGGCCAAGTACATGGTCATCTCGAAATTCGGGGCGAGTTTGAACATATTCATCTGCCCGCCCTCTTCGCCGCCTTCGAATGAACCTTCCTGAAGCACGGCTAGGGGATCAAGCTCCTTCTTTCGCTCAGCAAAACGCATTGTCGCATCAACTTGCTCCTCGCTCATGTCCGGGTTGAGTTTACGAAGTTGCCTGCGCATCGCATCCGGCGGCATCAGCATTAGGCTGCGCCGAGTATCCTCTTCCATCTGCTTTTTCAGGCGAGGCTCTATATCGGGGTTGAATCGCGTGACGGGGGCTCGCGCTCGTGCCATGCTCATCATCTGCTCTCGGAGATGGAAATCGAAATCGCAGGGGTCTGGTATAAGATTGACCAAACCGTATTGCACGAGTGGCATGATGTTCACGAAGAACATGATGCTCTTCAGGAATTCCTGACGATAGTGCTTCGGATTCTCCGTAGGTCGATATTTCTTTGCCATTACTCCAGAGTGGATGAATGGATGCGCCACGATCAACTCGCCGAAATACAGCGGGGCAGCCAACGCAAAGTCGGTGATCGACAAAGGGTGGATAGACCCGGTGTAGACCGCGCGAGCGACGCCATCTGGCTTTGGCAACAGCGCGAGCAAATCGGTTTCTAGCGGCCAAAGCGCCTCGTAGAGGAAGTAGATTTCCTTAATCTGCTCATCGGTTAGTTCGCGGCGGATTTGAACCCAGTTCTTCTCCCCGTCGAGTCCCAGGACCTTTTCAATCCCGTTTTGCAGCATAATGTTCCGTTCCCGGATGCTGCGCTCATTCCAAGAAGGACGGAGCACTTCGGGCTTGGCCGCGCAACACGCCTCGAAGGAATTCCCCGACCCGCACCCGCAGACGTCTCCTGGACGCAGCGGCTTTCCCGGCACCGTCTTAATCAGAAAGTCCCGCGGCTTCTCGGTTCTACCAAATTCGTCTTGATAATGGACATCCCCACTCTCGTATTTTACGAACATCTCGCCACCGAAGTGGAATAGCTCGGCCTTTGGGGGCAGAAATGTCTTCCTCAGATCGCCCCAAGTCTGGGAGACTGTCTTTTCTGGGTGCAGCCACTCTTTTCGACCGCCTCCAATGTAACGCCGCGCGCGGGACTTGATAATGAAGTTGACCTGTGTGACTTCCTCTGCAGTCAGCTTCCGAGTGCGAATGAGCGCGTCGACCCGGGTCATGGACTGCCGGTAATTTCGCGCGAAGGTTCTCTTTTCAAGCGGGTTGGTGCCTGGATCTTTCGCGTATTCCAGGTTCGACAGAATCAGGCAGAGGTCGCGGTTAAGCGGAAAGACTGTCTGAGACGCCCTCAATGCGATACTGGGATCAAGCGGATACGCGCCCATCTTGTGCGTAGGGGGAACGGCATAATTGTAGATTGTCACCGGGTGGTCGCTGAGGATGAACTTGACGTCGGAGTCCTCAGCAGAGACGATCTCGCGCACGCCCCCGACCCAGATCGAGCAGTGCATCATACGGATACCCTGCATCTCATACATCAACTCGTTCTGCGAGAGCTTCGGATACAGAGACTTCAGCCAGTCCAGTCCCTTCGGGGTACGGATTTTTTGGATATCGAGATACTCAAAAAGCGTTTGGAAGTGCTTATGCCATTCGCGCACGTCGGTGCCAGAGAATGCGCGTACGGCCTTGGAGCCCCTGCCGTCGATATCACCAAACAGGTGTCGCTCGATTTCGTCGTTGACCGACGTTCCGAAGAAGGTCGAATATAAATCCTTGTGAAAGAACGCTTTCGAGGTCGGCGTATCGTTCCATGTATCATTCTGAGTGATCACCCGCCCATCCGAAAGGACCTTACGTTCCGGCGTCATGTCTATATAGGCAAGTGACGAGCGGCCTGGTTCGAAGAACCCCTCTTGGTACCATTGCGGTACATAGTGATTGTTTCTTGTCTTGGACATCGCTGCTCTAACAATACCACAAATCGATCGATCGCACCGACGCCGATCCGGTGCAAGCCAATATCACTGCTGAAATTCATCGACTCTTTGATACTCTTGCGCGCACCGTCAACAAAGATAACGAAGCTGGTATATGAGAAATGCGCACCGCCCAAGATTTGCGCCGAGATCGACTGCTCGATCGATGCCCTGTTACCCTCTTACCTTCGAATTTCGTGACGACGCTCGCGGGAGATCTCGATGAGACTTGAGAGTTTCGAGGAATGGTTTGCCATTCGTCCAAACCATAGCGACGAAGCTGATCACCTATCCGGGCGCCTCACCTTCGATTTGGATACGGGTATATATCTGGACACAATCTGCTTCTCGGAGAGCAGCGAAAAACATGAGAGCTTTCTTGTAAGCGGCCAAACCTTGACAGGATGGCTAGACTATCAGCGGCCGACAACACTTATCCAGCCATGGCTTCAGAAAGTCGATGGACTGAGCATCAGTATGGATACCCCGGCAATGCGGGAGTCCCAGCGGTTCGTTGCTCGCGCACTCCTCAAGAATGTTTTCTTAGAGGACATCAGAACCCCCATCTTCACAGGGCTCGTGGTCGAACATCCCGCATTTCATGCCTGGGTAAATCCTTGCCTCGTCAATCAAGACTGGTCGCGACCCGAGAACGTCGGCCTCCCTTCCCTTTCTGTCGACGTTCAGCCGTCGCAGCAGCGCGTTTTCACCTTAGCAGATGGAACGCAGGCGAAAGTCACCAGCGCGACCCGTGTTGCCAGCGGCGAGGCCACAACGCTGGAAGAATACACCGTTCTGAAATTGCAGTTCCCCGAACCGATCGATTTCGACGCGACCACTCGTCTGGCATGGCGAGTTTCCTCTCTGTTCGAATTTCTGATCGGCACACGCGTGTCGGCACCTATCTATTATCTCCCTACGACGCATAAACGCATGTGGAATGACGAGGAGCGCGAGGTCATTGCCGAGTACTGGTATCACCCTATTTCCAGAAAGAAGCGCCGTGATGCGCTACCCGACGCATATGATCGTTTGACGTTCGAGAACCGGTCTCCTGTTCCGTTAGGAACGTTGCTGAACCACCTCGTGGACAGCAGTGACGAACTCATCTTCGCGGCCGACCAAATTCAGAGCGTGGAAGATTGCGATCTTCCTATCACTCAAGGATATGGTGAGCTTCTTGGCTGCCTAGAAGCCTTTGACGAGTGCACTTTCGGATCTGGATCGAATGAAAGCTTTAAGCAGGGCATGAAAAGCCTGAAAGATCTGGTCGAGAAACATGGTTCAATAGCGGACATTGACTTATTCAAACGAATAAGCGGCACAGCATCCAATAGATTTTCTCTTCTTAAACGTCTCGAACGCCTTCATCAGATGTGGAGAGAGGATGGGTTCAGGGGAAGTCCAAACCTTAAGCGTATCCGGGATTTGCGGAATGTTATTCCGCACGGACGAGGACTTGAAATGTCCAGCGACGTTGCACAGGAAATGGTGACCTATCTCCGCTACCTCACGGCGTTAGGCCGCTACCATGTTCTGAAAGTGCTTGGCTTCACCGGGGATCAGATAGGAGCCGCCTTTTCGTGGCATGCGCATCGCTATGGGATGTTTGTCCCGGAGCGGATGATCCCGTCATATCAAGGGATCGATCACGATATAAGGATTGGGGACGAAGCTGGGTCTTTGGACCTTGATGCCAAAACGCCGTCATGAAAAAGGGTCTCGCTCCCGCCACCCGCTCGATGCATGTGCCATCCCAAGAACGCTGGAGTTATTTTGCAGGGCGGCGACCACCCCGCAACGGAGCGGGCGGCTTAGTGCCGGGTTTCGGCTTCACAAAAAATTCGCTGATCGAAACCGCCAATGCTTCTGCAATACGATCCAGCAGATCGACAGTTGGGTTTTCCTCTTGCCGTTCCAAGCCCCCTAAATAGGCTCGATCAACAGCGGCGTCGGCAGCCAACTTCTCCTGCGAAATGCCTTTCAGCACCCGCAACCGACGAAGATTCCATGCCACTAGCGCCCGGCCGTTCATTGCCGGACGGCACCATTGTGCAGGCTATTAAACCACTGGATATAGCCATACTATTAAGCTATCCATCGAGCTACCTCGCAAATTTGCGGGGCGGTTATTGAATATTTTGCAGGGCGCCGTTTTGGCGCGGCGAGGACACAAATGCTTAGAAAAGCCTGGCCATGGGCGCTGATCATACTCGGTGGAGTGCTTTTATACTTGGGGGGCTACCGCCATATTGGCGGCGGAAGCGGCCCCGTGATCGCAACGGCTTTGGTGGTGGCAGCGATCGGCGGCGGCCTGATCTTGTTTGAGCGGAAGGGACGCTGGAAATGACCAACGCCGTTGAAGCGCCCACGACAGACCGCCCCACCGTGGACGACAGAGGCTTCGCGCTTGCGGTTTATATCCTTTACATCGTTGGCTTTTTTACCGGCATCACCGCTCTGATCGGAGCGATCATCGCCTACGTGAAAGCGCCAACGGCCACCCCGGACCTAAAGACCCACTTCCAATTCCAGGCTCGGACTTTTTGGATCGGTCTCCTTTATTGGTGCGCCGGCGGCCTGCTGCTTTATTTCGGGATCGGGTTACTCATCCTCATCGGGTGGCTCGTTTGGACGCTGGTGCGCGTCATCAAGGGCCTGATCTTCCTGAATGACCGTCGTCCGATCGCCAATCCGACCTCCTGGCTGTTCGGCTAAGCAGCAATCACACAGAGGGCACTCCCGTGACTGCAGGCGTGATGCCCTCGCTGAGTGCCTTGAGCGCACTGATCCTTTTATGGGCGCCAACAGGTTCTACTGATGCAATTGCCGCTACAGGGACCGATCATCTGCAGCATCACAGAACCGCTTGGAGCCAGGCGGCGAGCAACATACAGGAAGGCATAAGCGGCGGGTTCGTATTCAGCCCCGCTGGGGTCACGGATCCTGCAAATCCATCGAACACGCTAGCCCTGGACGAGACGCTCCCGCCTCAACAACTACGCCATCGGTTTCATTCATACACGGTCAGAATAATAGAGGGCGAGGACTGCATTATCTGCGCGCACCTCACAGGCCAAGCCGGCGATCTGGAGGTCTATTATGATCCAGACGGACGAACCATCTCAATGCTTCGCTCGATCGATCCGAAAGCAGCGGATGCGGAGAACCATCGTGTCGGAAGTCTCCTTTCCGACGCAGTTGGGTCCTGGGCGAGTTGTGACGATGGCGAAAGCCTTACTTGCTCATCGGCCACGATCGAAGGCCTCTCCTATATCGTTGCCGATGATGAAAGCTGCCAGTTCATCGTTAAAAATAACAAAAATCCAACCGCTATCCCCGCCTGCGCAAAAATCGGCGGCTTCCAGCTGGAAAGGCCGCAAAGGCCTGAGATTTAAGCCCCACCAAGTCGTTGGCTCGAACTGCTTCGCGATTTTCGGGAGCGGCACCTAAAAATCATGTGGTTCTCGCTGAAGGAAGCTTAAGGGCGTTAGACGCGGCTTAAACGCCACCGCTACCTCAACTGAGACCAACATGCGCGCTGTTATTTACCATCGCTTTCGCTCTTGCGAGCCTCTCGAATCCGAAAAATCAAAGCTCGAACAGTGGACGGCCGCCGCAAGTTGGACCGCCGATCATTCTGAAGCGGAGGTCGTGGCCGAGTTCAATGAAGATGAAAGCCAACTAGATGGTAGACCCGCCCTCCAAGCGGCGATTAATCTGTGTCAAAAGCTCAATGCGACCCTGATCATTGCGAGCACCGAGGCGATCGGCCATGGACCGCCGTTCTACCCGCGCATTGCGAGCGTCCCGGTTATTAAATTGCCTCCACCGGAGAGGCCTGTGGGTAATACCAAACCGGCGCCGCTCAACGCTCCGTCCGGATTATCGCTGTACTTCGACAATCACGCCGAGCAGCGGGTCGTTGACGTCTACCTTTGCAACGGGTCTGACCACCCGGTAACGAGCGTGGCGCTGCAGGTCGTCAATGCCTCGCTCGACTTCACCACCTGCACACTTCCAATCAACACCACGCCCCGCAAAGGGGTCTACGTCACCACCACCGAGACGAAGCATGTCAACCAACTGCCCGCAAAAACGGCCTGCTTGATTACGAACTACGATATCCTTATCGATGGCGACTTCCTTCTGATCAGCCAGATGCAATGGGTCATACCCAACGGCGCGATGGTGGCGGGGCGGGCAATTGTCGATAAGGGGCATAGCGCGAAAGGCTTCGTGCGATTCAGCATCGATAATAGTGCTTGACCCGGCGTGCAGTAACTCGCGCTAAAACACGCATCAAGATCGGTAAAGCGGCCAACGTCGAACCGTGGCGAACTCAACGCCTGCGTGACCAAGAACCCTTACAAGCGCCCGTCGCTGTATGGGACAAAGTATGGGTACGACGATCTGCCACGACCGCGGATCGTTGATTTAAAAGGGATTTTTGCGAGGACTGGCGGAGAGGGAGGGATTCGAACCCCCGATAGGCTTGCACCTATGCCGCATTTCGAGTGCGGTGCATTCAACCACTCTGCCACCTCTCCAAGGCGCCAAATCGGCGGAGGACCGCCGGGTCGCGGGACTTTTAGGCGAGGTTGCCGCGCACCGCAAGACGTCCGGCGCGCCCATCCCGGTCGCGCATCCGGATTTTGCAACTCCCTGCCGAATCGGCCGTTTTCTTGCCGTTGCCGTTCTCGGACAATTTCCACCCGCCCGAGCCACGGCTGGCGAACGAGCGCATTGCCGAGCCCCGCGCCCATGGGTCAGGATTCCCGGCCTTTGTCGTCCTGCGTAAGGGCTCCCGCGCGGGCCCATCCACGCGGCTCCTCCGACATGACCGCCGGGATCGGCGAGATCGCGTGGAGAAGCCGGCTGGCCGGCGGCGCCAGCCTTGCGGATTCCGCAAGACAGGACGCGCCGCAAGAGCGCCTGCGCCAGCACACATCCATCATCGGATCGAGCATTCGGCGTCCTGCGCCCGCAGGACGCCGGGCTTCCCCATGTTACTGATGGGTGGTTCGTCTCGCGTGATCGCGAAACGCGCGCGGTGAGTTGCCGGTCCAGCGCTTGAACGCTCCCGTGAAGGGCGCGATTGACGAATAGTCGAGCAGACCGGCGATGCGCGAGATCGGCGCGTCGGACTCCAGCAACATCTCGATCGCGGTCTCGCGGCGAATGTCATCCAGAATCTGCGAAAACGTGGTTTCCTCGCGAGACAACAGGCGCTGCATCTTCTTATGGCTCATGCCAAGCGAATTGGCGACAAACTCGGACGAACACAGTCCCGCGCCGAGCATACTGCGGATCGCCGAGGCGACCATCGTCGTCATGGTCTGATCGTAGATCGGCATCCCGCGGATGCGGCTGCGGATATAGCGATCGAGAAGCCACTTGAAATTCTGAAGGCCGCCATTGGTCCGATAGCCGAGAAGCCGGCGCTCGAACAGAAATTCGTTATGCGCCGCATCGAATTCGACGGGACACCGGAAAATCATGTCGTGGAGCGACGTGTCGGAAGGGCGCGAATGCTGAAATCTGACGAGCGCGGGATTTTCGTCGGGAGCGGCCAGGACGACCCGTGCCATCCGCACGTTGTTGCCGAACGCGTATTCCACCTGTTGCCTCGAAGGCAACGCGCCGGAATCGATCTCATAGCGAAACATCGCCAAATCGCTCTCGCCATCGTCGAAAAAATGCAGCGTGAACGCGTTGGTATGACAGCGCCAATAGCGAATGCTGCTTTCGATCCACGCGCGGAAATCGCCGACGAACTGAGCCATCAGAACCGTCGGCCCCACGTTCGGAAAATGATCCGGAATGCTCAACGCCCATTCGAGCCCGAACGACGGCCGGTTCAGCCTTTCCGCCGATAATTCCATTAAATAACAAACGTCCCGCCATGGGAGCAGCTTGTCCGGGTAAGACAGCACCTTTTCGGTAAATCCGGCGCTTTTCAGCAAGGCGACAGCATCACCCCCCTGCGCCTCGACAAGTTCGGCGAAGCCCATGAGCGAATAAGCTCGGATGTATAAAGACCTCACCGATTATGTCCTGAAATATGAAATATAATGTCCCCAAATATAAACAGAGAAGGCCGACGAATAAAACAAACGCCAACCACAAAAACTTGGATCCTTTTTTTCATTGTTCAATAACGGGTCCGTGCGCATTGATGCAAGACAGAGCCAAAAAGGAATTTTGCGTATAGCTTTGTCGGAAATTGGTAACGTGATGATTGCGCAATTTTCATTGATCGACGAACTGCAGGACGCCATCGAGGGAAGCTCGGAGACCAAGCGCGTCGAGACGCTGCGACAGGTCACCGATCTCTTCCTCAGTGCGAACCGAAAGCTCTCCGAAAAGCAGGTCGCGGTATTCGACAACGTTCTCGTCCATCTGGTCGAGAACGTCTCGAATAACGGACTGGCCGAGCTGAGCGAGCGCCTCCAGGAAATCAACAACGCGCCGATCAATACGATTCGGCGGTTGGCAAATGACGACTCGATCGCGGTGGCCGGCCCGGTCCTCACCCGCTCGACCCGGCTGACCAGCACTGACCTCGTCGATATCGTGCAGCGTAAAAGCGAGGCACATCGCTACGCGATTTCCGAGCGGGTCGAGCTGGATGAAACGCTGACCAGCGCGCTTATCGAATACGGCGAAGCGCGGGTTCTGCACCGGCTGTCCAGCAATGCCGGCGCACGGTTTTCCGAGGAAGGGTTTGCCGCTCTGTTACGCAAATCCGAGGGGCGGGATGAGATTCTCGAGGCGCTCGGCCTGCGAACGGATTTGCCGCACGCTATTCTTCGCGACGTGATCTCCAAGGCAAACGAAACCTTGCGGGAAAAACTGCTCGCGGACGCGCCGGCCGCAGTCCGGGCGTCGATCGAGGAAGTTCTGTCGCTGCTGTCCGCCACCGTGGAGAACAGCGAGCGGCGACAAAAGGCCGCGCGCCAGGTCGTTCAGGAGGCCAACCGGGCGGGATTCCTCAACGAGTCGACGGTACTGAATTACGCGAATTTCCGCCAGAAAGACGAATTAACAGCCGCGCTCGAGATCATGACCGGCTCCAAATTCGACTTCGTCCAACGCGCGCTGGCTTCGGAGATGCGCGAATCGACCCTGATCGTCTGCAAGGCTGCGGGACTGGGGTGGCCGGTCGCGCACGCCGCACTGAAGCTCAATCCCGCCAAGCTGTCAGCGTCCGATCTGGCCGCACTGGAGCATTCCTATTCGAAGCTGACCGTCCCCGCCGCGCAGCGCACGCTGCGCTTCTGGCAGGTGAAGAACTCTCTCGCCAGTTGATCGCGCAGCTGCGCGACACGGAATAATTTTGGCGGTCGGAAGGACAGGCGCGCGGACGCGGCGCGCCTGCGCGGTCCATCGCCGCGAGGGCCGCGAAGATGACATCCTTGACGTGACGCTTGTGCGCACATTCGCGAAGCGGGCAAGCAGCAGCTAGGACGCCTTTTTCTCTTTGGTCTTCTTGCCCTTGGCTTCCGCCTTCTCGGCGGAGCTGCGGTTGGTGAACCGGGCATTGCCGAGCCCGGTGCCGATGGTGAGAATGCCCCAGCGTTTGTAATCCTGCATGAAGGGAATCTCGCTGAGGCCCTGCACCACGCCGTCATTGTGCATGAGGACCACGGTGTCATGCTCTCCGATGGCCGGAATCGCCTCCATCAGGCTCGCCGGCAGGTTGAACTTGCTGCTTTCCCAATTGCCGGGAAGGTTCTGCGCGCCCTTCTCGATGGCGCCGTCCTCGGCGATCACGCCGGGACAGGACACGCCGATGAAAGGCGCGAGCCTGAAGCCTTCTTTTTCCGCCTCGGCGATGAAGTCCTTCAGCATGCCGGCAAGGCGCTTCACCGCGCCCTCGCGGGTCGGCTCATCCTCGGCATGACGCCAGAGCTTGGATTTCCACACCCCCGCCTTGGAGAGATCGGGCGCCTTTTTCTGTTTGGTTTCGACCACGCCGCAGCGGATGTTGCTGCCGCCGATGTCGACCGCGAGAAGGCTGTCATGCGCGGCGAAAATCCATGACGGCGCAAGATGCGCGCAACCGATCAAGCCGGCTTCATCGGGATGAAAGCGGATCGGCACCATCTCGACCTTGAAGCCCTCGGCTTTCAGGATGATGTCGGCGCGCGCGATCGCCAGCTCCCCGATCCGGCTCTGGCGAAAACCGCCGCCGACCACGATCGCCTCGGTCTTGTCCCAGGATTTGGTCTTGAGAAAGCGCCGCGTGACGAAGGCGAGTTCCTGCGCGAAATCCTCCACCGCGCTGTGCACGACGGCGGCCGCCTCGACGTCGTCGCCGATCAGCATGTCGTCGAGCTGCTTCTTGCCGATCTCCTCGGTGGCCTTGCCGCCGAACGGGTCCTCGCCACCTTTTTTCAACGGCTTGCGCCAGCTATCGAGAATCGCCTGAAACGCGCCCTTGCTGGCGCGGTCGCCGAGGAAACCCTCCTCGTCCTTCAATTCGATGTTGTAGCTGTCGATATCGACCGACGGCAGGCGCAGGGCGCCATGCCTGCCAATGCCGGCGGTGGTCGGCGCGTCCTCAGCCATGTCGTGATCGCCCTCGCCCGTTAGGATTGCCCGCCATCGGGGCGTGCCGGTGACAACGGCCGGGGAACCGGAAGGTTGCATGGCAAAACGCACCGCCGTCATGGCTGCAAATTCCGGCCAAATGCCCGGATTTCCTTCGATTTTGGCCGATTTGGCCGGGCGTTCGGGTTGACTCCGGGGTCTCAACGGCTATAAGTCCCGGCATCCGGCGCGGGACGTTCTCGCGCCGTTCGTTTTGGCGTGGCTTTGTGCCGCCGAAACTCACCGAGCGCGGCCAAGTGGGTGCCCAACGTGGCGTCCGGCGGCGCTTACCATAACGACTGAACAAGAAGCCGGCCCGGGTTCGCCCGAGCGTCGGGATTGAACACGAAGGATAAAAACGATGTTCGCAGTCATCAAAACCGGCGGCCGGCAGTTCCGCGTCGTTCCGGATGATGTTCTTGAAATTGGCAAGATCGCCGGCGATGTCGGCTCGATCGTGCAGCTCGGCGAAGTGCTGGTGGTCGGTGGCGATACGCCGGTCCTCGGTGTCCCGTTCGTTGCGGGCGCGTCGGTTGCCGCCGAAGTGCTGGACCACAAGCGCGGCCCGAAGGTCATCGCCTTCAAGAAGCGCCGCCGCAAGAATTCGAAGCGCAAGCGCGGCTATCGTGACGAGATCACGGTGATCCGCGTCACCGAGATCCTGACCGACGGCAAGGCCCCGAGCGTGGGTCCGCGCGCGAAGAAGGAAAAGCCGGTGGCTGCTGCGCCGGAAGCCGGCGACGAAGCCCCGAAGGCGAAGAAGGCTCCGGCCAAGAAGGCCGCGCCCAAGGCCGCCAAGCCCGCGGCGGCGAAAAAGCCGGCCGCCAAGGCGAAACCTGAGAAAAAGTGAGATGATTCCGTTACGGAATCGATCTATAGAAACACTGGAAGTTTTGGAGACGAGCCATGGCTCATAAGAAAGCAGGCGGTTCATCGCGCAACGGACGCGACTCGGCTGGCAAGCGCCTTGGAATCAAGGCGTTCGGCGGCGAGCACGTGATTCCGGGCAACATCATCGCGCGTCAGCGCGGCACCACCTGGCACCCCGGCCTTAACGTCGGCATGGGCACGGACCACACGCTGTTCGCCAAGATCGAAGGCCATGTTGAATTCCGCGCCAAAGCCAACGGCCGCACGTTCGTATCGGTTGTTCCGATGGCGGCCGCGGCCGAATAAACGGTAGACACATCAGCGTCTGCCGGTCCTGTTGATCCGGCGGAGCGCGTCAAGGCTCGCAAAGGGGAGACGGGGAACCGGCCTCCCCTTTCACGTTTCCGGGGTCTCGCCAATGAGCCCCAGCAAGGAGCCTTCGATGTTACAGGAACTGCCCACCACCGGGATCAGCCGGAACACAAGTACCATCGTCCTCGAGACCGAGCGGCTGGTGCTGCGCCAGCCGACGCTCGCGGACGTAAAAGGCATTGCCCGCATCGTCGGCGACAAACGCGTCGCCATCAATCTGCGCCGCGTGCCGCATCCTTATTCGACCTACGACGCCGTCAATTTCGTTTCCGCCGTGGCCAATGCCGGCGGCACGATCACGTTTCTGATCGAGCGCAAGAACCAGCCGATCGGCCTTGCCAGCCTGACCTGGGAGACCGAAGGCACCCCGGAGCTCGGCTATTGCCTGGGCGTCGAGCATTGGGGCCAGGGTTTCGGCACCGAGGCGGCGCGCGCGGTGATCGATTACGCCTTCGAGGAATTCAGCATCACCCGCATGCTGTCCGGCGCGCGGGTGCTGAACCCAGCCTCGCGCCATGTGCTGGAAAAATGCGGCTTCCAGTGGACCGGCGTCGAGCTGCACCGCTTCCGCGCGCTCGGCTCATCCACCCCGGTCGATCGCTTCCGGCTGGAGCGCTCCGTCTGGTCCTCGCTCAAGGGCTGGGGCGAGACCAGCCGCCGTTAAACAGCGCGTCAAATTGAACGCCTCGGGAGCGCCCGGCGGTTGTCGGGCGCACACCCCTGCGTTACGGATAGGCCCATGAAATTTCTCGATGAAGCCAAGGTCTATATCCGCTCCGGCGACGGCGGCAACGGTTGCGTGGCGTTCCGCCGCGAGAAGTTCATCGAGTATGGCGGACCGAACGGCGGCAATGGCGGCCGCGGCGGCGACGTCATCGTCGAGGCTGTCGACGGCCTCAACACCCTGATCGATTATCGCTACCAGCAGCACTTCAAGGCGCAGAAGGGCGTGCACGGCATGGGCAGCGACCGCCATGGCGCCGCCGGCAAGGACATCGTGCTGAAGGTGCCGGTCGGCACCCAGATCTTCGACGAGGATCGCGAGACCCTGCTGTGCGACCTCACCAAGCTCGGCCAGAAATTCGTGCTGGCCAAAGGCGGCAATGGCGGTTTCGGCAACGCCCATTTCAAAAGCTCGACCAACCGCGCGCCGCGTCACGCCAATCCGGGCCAGCCCGGCGAAGAGCGCTGGATCTGGCTGCGCATGAAGCTGATCGCCGACGCCGGTCTCGTCGGCCTGCCCAATGCCGGCAAGTCCACATTCCTGTCGGTCGTCAGCGCCGCGAAACCGAAGATCGCGGACTATCCGTTCACCACGCTGCATCCGCAGCTCGGCGTGGTTCACGTCGATGGCCGCGAATTCGTGCTCGCGGATATTCCGGGCCTGATCGAGGGCGCGCATGAAGGCACCGGCCTCGGCGACCGCTTTCTCGGCCATGTCGAGCGCTGCCGCGTGCTGCTGCATCTGGTCGACGCCACCTGCGAACATGCCGGCAAAGCCTACAAGATCATACGCAACGAACTCGAAGCCTATGACGAGGGCCTTGCCGACAAGATCGAGATCGTCGCGCTCAACAAGATCGACGCGGTGACGCCCGATGTCCTGAAAGAACAGAAGGCGCGCCTCAAACGCGCGGCGAAGAAGACGCCGATGCTGATCTCCGGCGTCACGCGTGAAGGCGTCACCGAAGTGTTGCGCGCGCTGATCGAGGTGATCGATCAGGCGCCGGTTTCGGCCAAGGCCAAGGGCGAACCGCAAGGCGAGCCGGACGACGCTCCCGCGCCATCGTCATGGAGCCCCTTGTCGAACTGAGCCTGCGCGTGCCGTTTCTCTCTCATCGTATTGTCTCATGTCTCATCCCAAGCTGAAAAATTTTCGCCGCATCGTGGTCAAGGTCGGCTCCTCGCTGCTGATCGATGCGGCCGCGGGCGAAGTCAAAACCCGGTGGCTGGAAGCGCTGGTCGCCGACATCGCCAGCCTGCACAAGGACGGCCGCGACGTTCTGATCGTCTCGTCCGGATCGATCGCGCTCGGCCGCAGCAGATTGAAGCTGCCGGGCGGCACGCTGAAGCTCGAGGAAAGCCAGGCCGCCGCGGCTGTCGGCCAGATCGCACTCGCGCGGATCTGGGCCAAGACGCTGGAGCAGCACGGCATCGGCGCCGGACAGATTCTGGTGACGCTGCAGGACACCGAGGAACGCCGCCGCTATCTCAACGCGCGCTCCACCATCACCAAGCTCTTGGAATGGCGCGCGGTGCCGGTGATCAACGAGAACGACACGGTCGCGACCAACGAAATCCGTTACGGCGACAACGACCGGCTCGCCGCGCGCGTCGCCACCATGACAAGCTCCGATCTTCTGATCCTGCTCTCGGACATCGACGGCCTTTACACCGCGCCGCCCGGCGCCAATCCGAATGCGAAACTCATTCCCGTGGTCGATGCGGTGACCGCCGACATCGAGGCGATGGCTGGCGCGGCGGAATCCGAACTGTCGCGCGGCGGCATGCGCACCAAGATCGAGGCGGCGAAGATCGCGACCTCCGCCGGCACGCATATGCTGATCGCCTCCGGCAAGATCGATCATCCGCTCAAAGCGATCGCCGATGGCGGACGCTGCACCTGGTTTCTGACGCCGGCCAATCCGGTCACCGCGCGCAAGCGCTGGATTGCCGGTTCGCTGGAGCCGAAGGGCACGCTGATCATCGATGCCGGCGCGGTCGCCGCGCTCCATGCCGGCAAGAGTCTGCTGCCGGCCGGCATCGTGCGGATCGACGGCGATTTCGCGCGTGGCGATGCGGTGATCGTGCGCGGACCAGACGGCCACGAGATCGGCCGCGGCCTTGTCGCCTACGACGCGGAGAATGCCGAGCGCATCAAGGGCCGCTCGTCGTCGGACGCGGCGCAAATTCTCGGCGTCAGCGGCCGCACCGAGATGATCCATCGCGACGACCTCGTGGTGGCCGGGCCACGCGGGCTCGAAACCGGCAAATGAGCCCCGGCCGCGATCGGCCGGTGGCCGACCGCCGCCTCGCGGGATCGCCGTTTCTGTGCTAACGGCATACATTAACTCAGTATTAAACCTATATGACCTGTCATGAACGCTCCCCTGAAAGCCGCTTCCGCTGACGCCGACCTGCCGGCACTGATGGCGGGCCTCGCCCAAGGCGCTCGCCGTGCCGCGCGGGTGCTCGCACTAGCCCCGACCGCGCAGAAGAACGCCGCGCTTGGCGCGATGGCGAGCGCGATCCGCGCCGCCGCGCCGCAGATCCTTGCCGCCAATGCCGAGGACGTCGCCGAAGCACGCGCGGGTGGCGCGAGCGATGCCTTCATCGACCGCCTCACCCTCACCGAGGCGCGGATCGAGGGCATGGCGAGCGGCATCGAGATCGTGCGCGGCATCAACGATCCGGTCGGCACCGTCACCGAACGCTGGCAGCGGCCGAACGGCATGTTCATCGAGCGCGTGCGCGTGCCGCTCGGCGTCGCCGCGGTGATCTTCGAGAGCCGGCCGAACGTGCTGGCCGATGCCGGCGCGCTGTGCCTGAAATCCGGCAACGCGGTGATCCTGCGCGGTGGCTCCGACAGCTTCCGCTCCTGCCGCGCCATCCATCAATGTCTGGTGCAGGGATTGCGCGAAGCAAAACTTCCGGAAGAAGCCATCACGCTGGTGCCGACCCGCGACCGCGCCGCGGTCGGCCTGCTGCTGACCGGCCTTGGCGGCGGCATCGACGTCATCGTGCCACGCGGCGGCAAGAGCCTGGTCGCGCGCGTCGAGGCCGAGGCGCGCGTGCCGGTGTTTGCGCATCTCGAAGGCGTCAACCACGTCTATGTCGACAAGGCGGCCAGTCTCGACATGGCCAAGACCATCGTCCTCAATGCCAAGATGCGCCGTCCGGGCATCTGCGGCGCGGCTGAAACGCTGCTGGTCGACAAGGAAGCGGCGCCGGCGCAGCTCAAGCCGCTGGTCGAAATGCTGATCGACGCCGGCTGCGAAGTGCGCGGCGACGATCAGGTACAGCGCGCCGACGCCCGCGTGAAGCCGGCGACCGACGAGGACTGGGCCACCGAATACGAGGACGCCATCATCGCGGCGCGCGTGGTGGACGGCCTCGACGACGCCATCGCGCATATCGAGACCTACGGCTCGCACCACACCGACGCCATCGTCACCGAAGACGCGGCGGCGGCGGCGCGCTTCCTCAACGAGGTCGATTCCGCCATCGTTCTGCACAACGCCTCGACGCAGTTCGCCGATGGCGGAGAGTTCGGCTTCGGCGCGGAGATCGGCATCGCCACCGGCAAATTCCACGCCCGCGGACCGGTCGGCGTCGATCAACTGACCAGCTTCAAATATCGGGTGCATGGCACCGGACAGACCCGGCCGTGAGCTGCGCGCCTGCGCCGGGCGACGCCCTGCCGCCGCACGCCGACGGCATGCGGATCGGGCTGCTCGGCGGCTCGTTCAATCCGCCGCACGAGGCGCACCGCGCCATCAGCCTCTATGCGATGAAGCGGCTCAAGCTCGACCGCATCTGGTGGCTGGTGACGCCGGGCAATCCGCTGAAGGACACCGGCGCGCTGCGCGACGCCGAGCAACGAAGGGCGGCGGCGATGGCGATGGCGCGGCATCCGCGCATCGATGTGAGCTGTCTCGAATCCGTCATCGGCACGCATTACACCGCGGATACGCTGGAGTATCTGCGGCGGCGCTGTCCCGGCGTGCGCTTTGTCTGGATCATGGGGGCCGACAATCTCGCGCAATTTCATCGCTGGCGGAACTGGCAAGGCATCGCGGCCATGATGCCGATCGCGGTGATCGACCGGCCGCCCGAGAGTTTCCGCGCGCTGTCGGCGCCGGCCGCGCAGGCGCTGGCGCGCCATCGCATCGACGAGCGCGCCGCGGGCGATCTCGCCATGCGCACGCCACCGGCCTGGACCTTTCTCACCGGACTGAAATCGTCGCTGTCCTCAACGAGGCTGCGGAACCCGGACGGCACATGGAAGGTTTGACCGCAAGACCCGATTGCCACACTTCGCCGCGCACATCGCCGGAACCGGGACTGGCGGATTGAAACCATTAACCCCACATGCGTATGATCAACGGCGGGCGCTCCAGATTCGGCGCCTGCGATACAGTGAAAGGAGTGGTCCCTGACCGCATCTGTATTGTCCCGGGCAGGACAAGCATCCTCGCCCATCGCTGTCGTGAAGGCGCGCCCTGACGCCGAAACGACGCTGCACCTGATCCTCTCCCGCCTCGACGACATGAAGGCGGAAGACACGGTCACCATCGACCTGCGCGGCAAATCCTCCCTCACCGATTACATGGTCGTCACCACCGGACGGGTGAACCGTCATGTCGGCGCGATCGCGGAAGATGTCGCCAAGGGCCTGAAGGGGATCGGGATCGAAGCCCCTCACGTCGAAGGCCTGCCGAATTGCGATTGGGTCCTGATCGATTCCGGCGATGTGATCGTGCATGTCTTCAGGCCCGAAGTCCGGGAGTTCTACAATTTGGAAAAGATGTGGACCTCGGAAAAGCCGGCGGTGAAGGCGCGCTGAAGGCGCTCTCCCGCACAGCATGCGGACCCGCATGACGCGGGGCGTGTGTGATCGTGTCCGCCCCCTTTGGCGAAGACCGGGTGTCACAGGGGCCGGACTGCTTCGAAGCCGTCGCGCCTCGCCATGACGGCAACCTCCGTAGGAAAGCGCGCGAGCGCATGATAAGCCTCAGGCCATGCGCGTCATCGTCATCGCCATCGGCCGTCTCAAGCAAGGTCCCGAGCGGGAGCTGGCCGAGCGCTATCGCGCGCGGTTCGACGATATCGGCCGCAAGCTCGGCTTGCGCGCCCTTGAGATTCACGAGATCGCGGAAAGCCGCAGCGGCGAGACCCGCACCCGCATCGCCGAGGAAGGCGCCGCGATCGCGGCGCTGGTTCCCGAGCGCGCCATCCTGATGGCGCTCGACGAGCGCGGCGACAATCTCGACAGCGTGACGCTGGCGCGCCATGTCGGCCGCTGGCGCGACGAGGCGATGCCCGCTCTGGTTTTCGTCATCGGCGGGGCCGACGGGCTTGCGCCGGAATTGCGCGGCAAGGCGAAGCTCGGCCTCGCTTTCGGCAAGGCGACCTGGCCGCACCAGATGGTGCGCATCATGTTGCTGGAACAGATCTACCGCGCCGCGACCATTCTGTCCGGCCACCCCTATCATCGGGTCTGACGATGCGACGCATCCTGCCGCCGGTCCCAAGCCTCTGCATCGCGGCGCTGCTCGCCGCGCTGATGCCGGCCGGCCTCGCACAGGCGCAGGCGCAGAGCATCGCGCTGCCCCCGGCGGGGTCCTCCGCGCCGGATGCCGCCGCCATCAAGCAGCGCACCGAAGAACTGGAGGCGATGCGCGCCCGGCAGAAAGCCGCCGACGAAGCGGCGCAGAACCTCAAGGCGGAGATCGCCGCGCTCGGCCAGGACCGCACCCGGCTCAACCAGCAACTGATCGAGATCGCCGCCAAGGTGCGCGGCATCGAAGCCAGCGTCGCCGATACCGAGAACCGGCTGCGCCCGCTCGATGCGCGCGAGCAGCAGATGCACGCCGCGCTGGAGTCGCGCCGCGACGAGATCGCCGAAGTGCTGGCGGCCTTGCAGCGTGCCGGACGCCGCGCGCCGCCGGCGTTGTTTGTGCGTCCGGAAGACGCGCTGCAATCGCTGCGCACCGCGATCCTGCTCGGCGCGGCCGTGCCGGAAATGCGCGCCCGCGCGAAAAAAATCGCCGGTGAGATCGGCGATCTGGTGACCGTGCGCAAAAATATCGGCGAGGAGCGCGAACGCCTGAAGGCCGATCGCGACCGGCTCGACGCCGAGCAGCCGCGCCTCGCCGCTCTGGTGCAGGAACGCCAGACCCGCGAGGCCGAGGCAGCGCGCGACATGGATGCCGAGCGCCAGCGCGCCGCCAACCTCGCCAAACAGGCCGACAGCCTGCAAAGCCTGATCGCCAAGATGGAGCAGGACCTGAAAAGCGCCGCGGAGGCCGCGGCCGCCGCCGAGCTGAGAGGCACGCCGCAAAAACCCGACCCCAAGGCCCTGAAAAATCCGGCCCGGCTGTCCCCGGCGATCGCCTTCGCCTCGGCCAAGAAACTGCTGCCGCTGCCGGTCAACGGCACCCGGATTCGCGATTTCGGCGGTTCCGACGGCAATGGCGGCCAGGAACGGGGCATTTCACTCGCCACCAAGCCCGGAGCGCAGGTCACAACCCCGTGTGATTGCTGGGTTGTCTATGCCGGACCGTTCCGCAGCTACGGACAACTCTTGATCCTCAATGCGGGCGGCGGATATCATGTCCTGCTTGCCGGAGTGGAACGTATTTCGGTCAACATTGGCCAGTTTGTATTGACCGGTGAGCCGGTGGCGACGATGGGGTCTCAGTCCCGGATCGCCTCGATTCTGGCGGCCCCCTCAAGCCAGCCCGTGCTTTACATCGAGTTCCGCAAGGACGGCACTCCAATCGACCCAGGTCCATGGTGGGCCAAAAGTTAAGGCGAAAAGGTTCGCGGATGATGCGCAAGACTTCCCTGATTCTTCTGAGCGCCGCGGCCGGAGCGGCGGCGACGTTGTTCCTGACGCAGCCGCGCGCCTCGCTGATGGGCACCACGGCGCGCGCCGCCGCGGCCGACACCTATCGCCAGCTCAATCTGTTCGGCGACGTGTTCGACCGCGTTCGCAGCGACTATGTCGAGAAGCCCGACGACAGCAAGCTGATCGAATCGGCGATCAGCGGCATGCTGACCGGGCTCGATCCGCATTCCAGCTACATGGATGCGAAAAGCTTCAAGGACATGCAGGTGCAGACCCGCGGCGAATTCGGCGGTCTCGGCATCGAGGTCACGATGGAGGACGGCCTGATCAAGGTGGTGTCGCCGATCGACGACACGCCGGCCTCGAAGGCCGGCATCATGGCCAACGACATCATCACCAATCTCGACGACGAAGCGGTGCAGGGCCTCACCCTGAACCAGGCGGTCGAGAAGATGCGCGGCCCGGTCAACACCAAGATCAAGCTCAAGATCGTCCGCAAGGGCCAGGACAAGCCGATCGAGGTGACGCTGACGCGCGACAACATCCGCGTGCGTGCGGTGCGCGCCCGCGTCGAGGGCGGCGACATCGCCTATATCCGCATCACCTCGTTCAACGAGCAGACCACCGACGGCCTCAAGCGCGAGATGGCCAGCCTGACCGGACAGATCGGCGCCGACAAGCTCAAGGGCTACATCCTCGATCTGCGCAACAATCCGGGCGGCCTGCTCGAGGAGGCGGTGTCGGTGTCCGACGCCTTCCTCGATCGTGGCGAGATCGTCTCGACCCGCGGCCGCAACGCCGAGGAAACCCAGCGCCGCACCGCCAAGCCCGGCGACCTCGCCAAGGGCAAGCCGGTGATCGTGCTGATCAATGGCGGCTCGGCCTCGGCCTCCGAAATCGTCGCCGGCGCGTTGCAGGACCACAAGCGCGCGACCGTGATCGGCACCCGCTCGTTCGGCAAGGGTTCGGTGCAGACCATCATCCCGCTCGGCTCCGGCAACGGCGCGCTGCGGCTGACCACGGCGCGCTATTTCACGCCGTCGGGCAAGTCGATCCAGGCCAAGGGCATCACCCCGGACATCGAGGTGCTGCAGGACGTGCCGGATGAACTCAAGGCGCGCACCGACACCAAGGGCGAGGCCTCGCTGCGCGGCCACCTCAAGGCCGAAGGCCAGGAGGAGACCGGCTCGCAGTCCTACGTGCCGCCGGACGCCAAGGACGACAAGGCGCTCAAGATGGCCGACGATCTGCTGCACGGCATCAAGCAGAACGCCTCGACCGCGGTGCCGCCGGCCAAGGACGACAACAAGGCCAAGGCCGCGAACTAAGGCCACACCGGAGTTTCGACAAAAGGCGGCCGCAGCGGCCGCCTTTTTTATTCGGCCCCTGTCCTGATCCGGAGACGATGGTGACGAGCGAGAAGCAGAAGATGATCGCCGGCGGACTCTATCTGCCGAACGATCCGGAAATCCAGGCCGACAGCGCCGCCACCCAGGTCTGGCTGGCGCGCTACAACGCGCTGCTCGGCGCGGACGCGCAGACCCGCCTCGCGGTGCTGCGCGAGCGCATCGCGGCCGGCGACGAGTGCAACATCCGCCCGCCGTTTTATTGCGACTACGGCTTCAACATCCGGCTCGGCACCGGTGTGTTCATGAACTTCAACTGCGTGGTGCTCGACGTGACCCACGTCACCATCGGCGATCGCACCCAGATCGGCCCGGCGGTGCAGATCTACGCCGCCGACCATCCGCGCGATCTGGCGCGCCGCCGCGAAGGTCTCGAATTCGCCCGCCCGGTCGCGATCGGCGCCGATGTCTGGATCGGCGGCGGCGCCATCATCCTGCCCGGCGTGACCATCGGCGACGGCGCGATCATCGGCGCCGGCAGCGTGGTGACGCGCAACGTGCCGCCCCACGCCACCGTGGTCGGCAATCCGGCCCGGGCGGCGGGCGCACGGGCCTGAAAGCCGCCGCCAGCGCGAGGCGATCCACCCCCGTCATGGTAGGCTGCCGCGGATGATTCGCAGGGCCTTGCACCGTGGTCGATGACTTGAGCGCGCCGCTCGGACAGGAGGTGCCGCGCAAGCGGCGCGTCCGTCTGCCGTTCACGCCGCAACAGGCGCTGGCGACGGTGCTCGGCCTGTTCCTGGTCGGCTTTGCTGCTTTCGCCCTGTTCGGCCGCGATCCGTTCGGCGGCGAGCCGGCGGCGAAGCTCGCTTACGATCCCGCCACCCTGCCCGGCGCGAAGCCGCAGGCCGCGACCCCGGCGCAACCCGCCGCGACCTCCGAGCCCGTGGGGCAGAAAACCGTCACCATCATCGACGGCTCCAGCGGCCAGCGCCGCGAGATGCCGATCG
>MKUJ01000002.1:0-5728 GCA_001897755.1 Afipia sp. 64-13 | reverse complement strand
CCCGCCACGGGCGCCAATCCGAAGCTGCTGGAAAACAGCCGCCACGGCCTGGTGCCGATCGCCGCCGAGGGACTGCGGCCGTTCCGCGCCTATGCCATGGCGAGCGATTTGCAGCGCACCCGCGCCGCCACCACGCCCTCGATCGCCATCGTGATCACCGGACTCGGCGTCGGCGCGGCCAAGACCAACGACGCCATCATGAAGCTGCCGGCCGCGGTGGCGCTGGCCTTCACGCCCTACGGCGCCGATCCAGCGAAGCTGGTCGGCCAGGCGCGGGCGCAGAAGCACGAGGTGCTGCTGCAGGTCCCGATGGAGCCGTTCGACTATCCCGACAACGATCCCGGCCCGCAGACCCTGCTGGCCGCGCTGCCCGCCGAGCAGAACATCGACCGCCTGATGTGGCACATGAGCCGTTTCCAGGGCTATGTCGGGCTGGCCAATTTCATGGGCGCGCGTTTTTCGGTGACCGAGGCGGCGTTGCAGCCGATCATCAAGGAAGCGGCGAAGCGCGGGCTCGGCTGGCTCGACGACGGCACCGCGCCGCGCAGCCTTGCCGGTCCGCTCGCCGAGGCGCAGGCAATGCCGTTCGCCAAGGCCGACGCCACCATCGACGCGGTGCCGACCGCCGCCGAGATCGACAAGACGCTGGCGCGGCTGGAGACCATCGCGCGCGAGCACGGCAGCGCCATCGGCGTCGCCTCGGCTCTGCCGGTCTCGATCGAGCGCATCGGCCAATGGGCGAGGCAGCTCGAGAGCCGCGGCCTGATGCTGGCCCCGTTGACAACAGTGATGACGAAATCAAAATCGAGCTAAAGAGGGCCGGATCCCTGCTTCCGATCCTCGTATCCGCCACAACAGGGGCCTGACCGAATGTCGCGCTACGACGATTTGCCTTACCGGACCTGCGTCGGAATGATGCTGCTCAATGCCGAGGGCCTCGTGTTCATCGGCCGCCGCGTCGGTGGGCCCGAGCATGTCGATCAGGCTCACGTCTGGCAGATGCCGCAAGGCGGCATCGATTCCGGCGAGGATCATTGGGCCGCGGCCACGCGCGAGCTCTACGAGGAGACCAACGCGCGCTCGGTGGAGAAACTCGCCGAGGTGCCGGAGTGGCTGACCTACGACATTCCGCGCACCATCGCCGGACGCGCCTGGAAGGGCCGCTATCGCGGCCAGCGGCAGAAATGGTACGCGATGCGCTTCACCGGCGACGACAGCGAGATCAACGTGGTCTCGCCGGCCGGCCACAAGCCGGAATTCATCGACTGGCGCTGGGAGCCGATGCGGAACCTGCCGGAGCTGGTGGTGCCGTTCAAACGCCCGGTTTATGAGCGCGTGGTGCAGGAATTTTCCCGATTTGCGGGGAAGTGACGTGCAGCAATGAGCTCCATCGTCATTGCGAGCGAAGCGAAGCAATCCAGAGCTGCAGAGAAAGAACTGGATTGCTTCGTCGCTACGCTCCTCGCAATGACGATGATGTAACTTCCCGCGCCGCACTCTCCGCCGTCACCACCGGACCAAATCCTCATCCTGAGGAGCGCGCACCGTCGCCAAGTTTATGCAGGCGACGCCTGTTATCGCGCGCGTCTCGAAGGATGAGGCCGTGATGCTCCGTAACAGTGGCCTCATGGTTCGAGACGCGAGGCTTCGCCTCGCTCCTCACCATGAGGATAAGCTTTTGCGAAAACGCTTGAGCGGGTGAACGCATTGCTCCCGACACACCACTCGTCATCACCGGGCTTGACCCGGCCAGGACGAGCGTAGAACCCAGCCCGGCTGTCATTGCGAGCGGAGCGAAGCAATCCAGTCTCGCTGCGATGCGCGCCAAAGGACTGGATTGCTTCGGAGCTTTCGCTCCTCGCAATGACGGCGATTCAACCTTCCCGCTCCGGCGCACTCCGTAAAACAAAAAGCCCCGCGCGAGCGGGGCCTTTTAATTCCGTGTGATGCCGCGGCGCTCAATGCATCCCGGTCGAGGTGATGTGCTGCTGGATCACCTTGAAATGGTCGAGCCGCGCGATCGCCTTGTCGAGCTCGCTGCCCGGCTCCTCGTCCTTCAGCTTCTCTTCCATCTCGTCGATGCGCGCGGCAAACGCGGCACGGTCGAGCTCGGCCATCGAGGTCGCGGTGTCGGCGAGCACGGTCAGGCCGTTCTCCGAAATCTCGGCAAGACCGCCGAGCACGATGATCTTCTCGTGCTTGCCGTTCGCGGTGACGGTCATGATGCCGGGACGGATGCTCGCCACCAGCGGCGAGTGACCCGCCATCACGCCGAAATCACCCTCGACGCCCGGAATGTCGACCTGCTCGACCTCGCCCGAGAAGGCGATCTTTTCCGGCGAGACGAGATCGAAGTGGAAGGTGGCCATGATTCACTATCTCGTTGTCTTCACCTCTCCCGCTTGCGGGGGAGGTCGAACGCACAGCGTTCGGGAGGGGGAAATCGAGAGGAAGCAAAGCCCCCTCCCCAACCCTCCCCCGCAAGCGGGGGAGGGAGAGACCTCTTACGCCGCTTCCGCAGCGAGCTTCTTGCCCTTCTCGACGGCTTCCTCGATCGAGCCGACCATGTAGAACGCCGCTTCCGGCAGATGGTCGTACTTGCCTTCGCACAGGCCGCGGAAGCCCTTGATGGTGTCGGCGAGGTCGACGAACTTGCCCGGCGAGCCGGTGAAGATTTCGGCGACGTGGAACGGCTGCGACAGGAAGCGCTCGATCTTGCGGGCGCGGGCCACCGTCAGCTTGTCCTCTTCGGACAGTTCGTCCATGCCGAGAATGGCGATGATGTCCTGCAGCGCCTTGTAGCGCTGGAGGATCTGCTGGACCTGACGCGCGGTCTGGTAGTGCTCCTCGCCGACGATCAGCGGCGAGAGCATGCGCGAGGTCGAGTCGAGCGGGTCCACCGCCGGATAGATGCCCTTTTCCGAGATCGCGCGGTTCAGCACCGTCGTCGCGTCCAGATGGGCGAACGAGGTGGCGGGCGCCGGGTCGGTCAAGTCGTCGGCCGGCACGTAGATCGCCTGCACCGAGGTGATCGAGCCCTTGTTGGTGGTGGTGATGCGCTCCTGCAGCGCGCCCATGTCGGTCGCGAGCGTCGGCTGATAGCCCACCGCCGAAGGAATTCGGCCCAGCAGCGCCGACACTTCCGAACCCGCCTGGGTGAAACGGAAGATGTTGTCGACGAAGAACAGCACGTCCTGGCCCTGGTCGCGGAATTGCTCGGCGACGGTCAGGCCGGTGAGGCCGACGCGCGCGCGCGCGCCCGGCGGCTCGTTCATCTGGCCGTACACGAGGGCGCACTTGGAGCCTTCGCCGCCGCCCTTCTTGTTCACGCCCGATTCGATGAACTCGTGATAGAGGTCGTTGCCCTCGCGGGTGCGCTCGCCGACGCCGGCGAACACCGAGTAACCGCCGTGCGCCTTGGCAACGTTGTTGATCAGCTCCTGAATCAGCACGGTCTTGCCGACGCCGGCGCCGCCGAACAGGCCGATCTTGCCGCCCTTGGCGTAAGGCGCGAGCAGGTCGACGACCTTGATGCCGGTGACGAGAATTTCGGCTTCGGTGGACTGATCGGTGTAGCTCGGCGCGTCCTGATGGATGGCGCGGGTGCCTTCAGCCTTGATCGGCCCCTGCTCGTCCACCGGCTCGCCGATGACGTTCATGATGCGGCCGAGCGTTCCGGCGCCCACCGGGACGGTGATCGGCGCGCCGGTGTCGGTGACTTCCTGACCGCGGACCAGACCCTCGGTGGTGTCCATCGCGATCGCGCGCACGGTGGATTCACCGAGATGCTGGGCGACCTCGAGCACCAGACGGTTGCCCTGGTTCTTGGTTTCGATCGCATTGAGAATGGCGGGCAGATAGCCGTCGAACTGCACGTCGACGACCGCGCCGATGACCTGCGTGATGCGTCCGACCTGATTGGCGGGTTGGGCCATGGAAACTCTCTCCTTGATAACTTAGACGGCGGTCAGCTTGACGGGCACGTTGCCCTTCGTCGCCTTCGAATACGGACAAATCGTGTGGGCTTCCTCGATCAGGGCCTGAAGCTTGGCCTTGTCGGCGCCCGGCAGGGCGACTTTCAGTTCAGCGGCGAGCGAGAACGCGCCGTCATTGACGTTGAGGGTGACGTCGCAGGTCACCTTGGCGGCCTGGCCGTCGAGACCGTGCTTCTTGGCGAGCAGCAGGATCGCCTGACCGAAACAGGCCGACCAGCCGAGCGCGAACAGTTGCTCGGGGTTGTGGCCCTCGCCGCTGCCGCCGAGTTCCTTGGGCAGCGCCATCGCCAGCGCGAGACCGCCGTTGTCGAGCATGGCGCGACCGTTGCGGCCGCCGGATGTCGTTGCCTTGGTCGAATAAGACATCGCGATCTCCTCAGATTGCCTCGGCGCCGGAGATGATCTCGATCAGTTCCTTCGTGATCATCGCCTGTCGGGTGCGGTTGTAGACCAGGGTCTGCTTGCGGATCATGTCGCCGGCGTTGCGGGTGGCGTTGTCCATCGCGCTCATCTGCGCGCCGTAGAACGAGGCGTTGTTCTCGAGCAGCGCGCGGAAGATCTGCACCGCGATGTTGCGCGGCAGGAGGTCGCCGAGAATCTCGTCCTCGGCCGGCTCGTAATCGTAGACCGCGCTGGCGGCGGAGGTGTCGGTCTTGTTCTCGATCACCAGCGGGATGATCTGCTGCGCGGTCGGGATCTGCGCGATCACCGACTTGAACTGCGCGTAGAAGAGCGTGCAGACGTCGAACTCGCCGGCTTCGAACATCGCGACGATCTTCTTGGCGATGTCCTCGGCGTTGCGATAGCCGAGCACCTTGACCGAACGCAGCTCGGTGTGGCCGACGATCTGGTTCTCGAACTGGCGGCGCAGCTGCTCGTAGCCCTTGCGGCCGACGCAGAAAATCTTGACCTCTTTGCCCTGGTTCATCAGCGCCAGAGCCCGTTCGCGCGCAAGGCGCACGATCGAGGAGTTGAAGGCGCCCGACAGGCCGCGCTCGCCGGTGCACACCAGCAGGAGGTGGACCTTGTCGCTGCCGGTGCCGGCCAGCAGGCGCGGCGCGTTGTTCGAGCCGGCGGCGGCGCCGGCGATGTTGGAGATCACGGCGTCCATGCGCTCGGCATAGGGACGCGCCGCCTCGGCGGCGGTCTGCGCGCGGCGCAGCTTGGAGGCTGCGACCATCTGCATGGCCTTGGTGATCTTCTGCGTCGCCTTGGTCGAGGCGATGCGGACACGCATGTCCTTGAGTGAAGCCATTCTCTGTCTCGCCCTGACGGCTCGGTCATCGACCTCGCCGCAAACTCCTCACTTCGTCATGCCCGGCCCTGTGCCGGGCATCCACGCCTTCTTCCCCACCACGCCCCAAGACGTGGATGGCCGGGACAAGCCCGGCCATGACGGAAATCAGACGAACGTCTTGGCGAAGCCGTCGACCACGCCCTTGAGCTTGGCGCCGACATCGTCCGACAGATCGCGGCTGGTGCGGATCGCATCCAGAATGTCGGCGTGCTTGCCGCGCAGCAGCGACAACAGACCGTCCTCGAAGCTGCGCACCTTGGCGACCGGCAGCGCGTCGAGATAGCCGTTGACGCCGGCGTAGATCACCACGACCTGCTCTTCCATCTTCAGCGGCGAGAACTGCGGCTGCTTCAGGAGTTCGGTCAGGCGCGCGCCGCGGTTGAGCAGGCGCTGGGTCGAGGCGTCGAGGTCGGAGCCGAACTGCGCGAACGCCGCC
>MKUJ01000001.1:323579-498370 GCA_001897755.1 Afipia sp. 64-13 | reverse complement strand
CTCCCCTTTCTCGACATAGCGGGAGATGTTCTCCAGCATCACGATGGCGTCGTCGACCACGAATCCCACCGAGATCGTCAGTGCCATCAACGACAGGTTGTCCAGCGTATAGCCGGCCATCCACATCAGCGCGCAGGCGCCGAGCAGCGCAAGCGGCACCGTGACGCTGGGGATCACCGTCGCCCAGAAACTGCGCAGGAAAATGAAGATCACCATCACCACGAGGGCAATGGTGAGCAGCAACGTGAACTGCACGTCCTCCACCGCGGCGCGGATGGTCTGCGTGCGGTCGCTCATGATCGAGACCTTGATGGCAGGCGGGATCGCCGCCACCAGTCTCGGCAATTGCGCCTTGATCCGCTCCACCGTCTCGATGACGTTGGCGCCCGGCTGCTTGAAGATCACAAGAAAGACGCCGCGCTGGCCGTTGGCCCACGCCGCCTGTTTCATATCCTCCGGTCCCGCCACGGCCTGGCCGATGTCGCGAATGCGCAGCGGTCCGCCATTGCGATAGGCGATGATCACGTCGTTCCAGTCTTTCGCGTGCGGCAACTGATCGTTCGCGTAGATGGTGTAGCTGCGGGTCTTGCCGTCGATGTTGCCCTTGGGGCTGTCGACCGTGGTGATCGCGATCTGCGCGCGCACGTCCTCAAGGCTGAGGCCCTTGGCCACCAGCTTGGCCGGATCGATCTGGACACGGATGGCGGGCTTCTGCTGGCCGCCGATCAACACCTGGGCGACGCCGGTAATCTGGCTGATCTGCTGTGCGAGCTGCGCGTCGATCGCGTCGTTGACCTGAATCAGCGGCATGGTGTCCGAGGTCGCCGACATGATCATGATCGGCGAATCCGCCGGGTTCACCTTTCGATAGGTCGGCGGATTGGGCAGGTTCTTGGGCAGCGTGCCGCCCGCGGCGTTGATCGCGCCCTGCACGTCATTCGCCGCGCCGTCGATATTGCGGTTGAGATCGAACTGGATCGTGATCGAGGCCGAGCCCAGCGAACTCGTCGATGTCATCTGCGCGACGCCGGGAATCTGCGCGAACTGGCGCTCCAGCGGCTGGGCGACCGAAGACGCCATGGTCTCCGGACTCGCACCCGGCAGACTGGCGGAGACCTGAATGGTGGGAAAATCGACCTGCGGCAGCGGCGCCACCGGCAACAGCGGATAGGCAACAAGGCCGACAAACAGCACGCCCACCATCAACAGCGAGGTTGCGATGGGATACCGGATGAACGGTCCTGAAATGCTGTAGTTCATTTCAATCGACCCTCACCGGTGACGCATTCGAGTTCGCCGTTCTGGTCGCGAGCAATGAGCCTTCATGAACACGATATTGTCCGGCGACGACCACCTGATCGCCGGGCGACAGCCCCTCCTCGATCAGGGTGCGCCCTTCGCCGGAATAGCCAGCCTTGATCTTACGCACCTGCGCCTTGTTGCCGTCGGTTACGGCGTAGACGAAAAGTCCGTCATTGCCGTGCTGCACGGCGTTGTCCGGGACCACCGTCGCATCCTTCACGGTGTTCACCAGAAGGCGCGTGGCTACCGACAGGCCGGGCCACAGCACGTGGTCCTTGTTATCGAACGTCGCCTTCAGGCGGATGGTTCCGCTGGTGGAGTCGACCTGATTGTTCATCAGCGCGAGCGAGCCTTCCGACAACAGGGTCTTGCCGTCCGAGGTATAGGCCCTCACCCTCACGGGCCCTCTGGCCAGCGCCTTGGCAATGTTCGGAACCTGGTGCTCGGGCGCGGTGAAGATCACCGCGATCGGCTCGATCTGCACGATGGTGACGATACCGGTCTGCGTCGCCGCATTGACGATGTTGCCCTGATCGACCTGCCGTAGCCCGGTGACACCGGCGATCGGTGCGCGGATACTGGCGTAATCGAGCTGGGTCTGCGCATTCGCGATCGCCGCTTCGTCGGCGGAGATCTGGGCGGTGAGCTGCCGGACGGTCGAGGTCTGGGTGTCTACCTGCTGGCGGGTGGCGAAATCGCCCAGCTTGGTCGAACGCTGCAGATCGAGCTTGGCGTTGGCCAGCGTCGCTTCATCCTGGCTTTTCTTGGCGACGGCCTGATCCAGCGCGGCCTGGAAGGGGCGCGGGTCGATCTGGGCCAGCAGGTCGCCTTCCTTGACGAACTGTCCTTCCTTGAAGGCGATCTTGTCGATCTGCCCGTCCACGCGGGTACGAACCACCACGGTGTTGAAGCCCTGCACGGTTCCGAGGCCGGAGAGATAGACCGGGACATCGGCCTTCTCGACCGGCGCAATGGTCACCGGCACGGCGGGCTCGACAGTCGCCTTGGCCGCCTTCTGGCCGTGGGAGCCGCCACCGCGCCACGCCCAATAGCCGCCGCCAACGACGAGCGCCGCCAGCAGGACATAGATCCATCGGGGAACACGGTAGCTCATGAAGTCACTCTCTTCGCCTTCTGCATGCACTTGCAGAATATATGGGACACCTGTCAGTATGCTTGCACTTAATACGCCAGCATATCAATTATTCGTAAAATGACCTTGGGGCGTGCAGCCATGGCCTCTGATTTAAAACGACAATTTGTGGCCCAGTTGATCGAAAGCTCAAGACTGCTGCGCAACTATATCGAGCACCGGGCAAAAAGCCGCGGCACCACCCGCGCGCAATGGATCGTGCTCTTCCGCTTGCGGGAGCAGGAAGGACTTTCTCAGGTCGATCTCGCCGATGTGCTTGAGTTGCAGCCAATTTCACTGGTCCGGTTGCTCGACCGGCTGGTCGAGCACGGCCTGCTCGAACGACGTGCCGATCCACGCGACCGCCGGGCCAATCAACTCTTTTTGACCACCGCCGGCCGCCAGCTTGTCGACGATCTCGACAGCCTGCGTGACGCGATTGCATGCGACGTGCTGCAGGATGTGCCGGCCGAAGCGATTCGCACCAGCCTCGATACGCTGGTCGCGGTAAAGAACCGTATCAAGGACACCGCCCAGAGCGCGCCGGAGAGCGAGCATCCGCGCCCGGGCCGCCAGCGTCGCAAGGTCTGAGCGCCTTTATCACTTAATATAACGTCTGCCGCCGGTCGCCCGGCAAACAAAACGGGAGGCAATCCAGCGACTGCCTCCCGTTGTGATCATAGCCGGCCGAAATCAGCTTTCGATAATGTAGACGATCTCATGCGTGTCCGGTCGCAGGATGATGTACCTGCCGTTCACCAGAATGAAATCGTAGCCGCGCCACTCCGGATAGATTTCGACGATCCGGGCCGGAAGCGGATAATAATGTACGGAGGTCGGCACGCGTGCGCCGACCGAGATGTTGAAGTTCACATGGGTGACCTCCTTCACCTTCTCCTGCCTGATCGCGCTGGAGATCTGGGAGCGCTTCTCCGCCGGCGGCGCGGCCGTCGCCGAGGTTGCCGCATTGCCCGTGGTCTTGCCCGCGCCCGCGTTGGAGCGCGTCTCGGAGGCCGTCGAGCCCTTGTCACCCTTCATGTTGGACTCGTTTGCCGACTTCGCGCCGCCCTTCATCTCGTTCGGACCTTTGGTGTCCGACTGAGCCTGCGATTTGGACGGCGAACCGGACCGGTTCTCCTGCGCCTGCTTTGGCGCATTCGTCATGCCGTTTTCACCCGCACCGTGTCTCTCTCCCCTGGCACCGGCTGGCGCGGAATGCTCGGCGCCCATGTTTCCTTTCGCGGCCCCTCCGGGATTCGCGGGCGCCGTTGCGGCGGGAGCTTCGCCGCCCTTCATGCCGCCGGGCGCCGCGCTCTGCGCAGACGCCACGCCGGTTGCAATCGCGAACGTAAGTGCAGTGGTTGAAATCATCCATGCTGTTCTGTTCATCGGCCTCTCCTCTCGACCGCCAATTCGGTCTGTGCCGCAAACCGAACAGTGGTGATCGCGTTCCGTATCAGAACGACACAAAGGCAAATTGAAATCCGGATTTTATCGGAACAAAACCGCGCATTCGAAAAATGCCGATGAGGGACTATCGGCGATGGGCTGCGACGATCGCACCCCGCGCAGCGTTGCTACCAGAAATCGAAAAATCCCGGCTCGCGCGCTTGCGCCAACGCACGCCGCTTTTGCTGCTGCTTGCGGCTTGCCGCCCGCTTTTTGGAGACTTTGGATGTCACGGCAACTTCCGTCCGAGCGGAGGGAGCCGTCTCGGCCTGCGCGTAGGCGTTCCGTACGTGCTCCTTGACGGCAGGAGATTCCTTCGCCGCGGGAGCGCTGGTAGCGGGCATCGCAACGGCCGGCGCGTTCACAATCGCCGGCCGGGCGACGATCGGCGGCCGGCTGGTATCGTACACGATAGGCGGTGCGGTTTGTTTGTTCGACGTGATCCGGACCGTCGTCAGATCCACCGGCGTCGCGTCGGAACGCGAGACGTGCACATCCGACCCGCCGGATTTCGGCAGATAGGCGTCAGCTGCAAACAGGAGCACGAGCAGACAGCTCCCGACAATGACGAAATAACGCAGCAAGGGCATGAAACACCGCGGCCGAACGCAACATCGCGCGGGTGAATAACACCCGCGCGATGTTGATGTTCCCCGCGACGCCCCTACTCAAACGGGTGATGCCGCCGGATAAGGTTAACGGCTCGCCTGCAGCTTCGTCGCCAGAGCGTGGAACCGCTCCATCTGATCGGCCTTGAGCTGACGGGCCTCGTCGCGTCCGACAAACACCTTGAACATGACGCCGCCATCGACATTGATGAAAGCGACAAACGCCGAGGATTTTCCCATGAAGGGACGCTCGACGAAGGCAAGGCCGCCGCAACGCTCGTGCCGCAGATGTCCGTGCAGTCCCTTGGGGCCCGAGAGATTGAAGTAGCCGCGGCCGATCTCGCCTTGCGAGACCGGATCGGTCACTTCGAAAATCCCATCATCGGTATGGATGATCAGCGTGACCTGCCCCCAGGTGGCGATGTCCTGCATCGCCTCCACGAAGGCCGACCCCGGCGCGAAGCTGCGCATCTCTTCCGGCAGCGCCTCCAGCACCGCGCGGCACGTCGCGTTCTTGTCGCGTGCAACGTCCTCGATCACCCCGCCGGGATTTTCGGCCATATGCTTTTTCAGAGCGGCCAGATCCGTGCTCAACATGATGTGTGTTCCGTGAGTAAGAGGATCAGGCGGCGGCGCTGGTCTTGCGCTCGGTCTGGATGACCTCGAAGCCTTCGAATTTCGGATGGCCGAGATAGAGGCTGTCGCCGGTCTGGTTGTCGGCGCGGGCATGCGCCTTGCGGAACTGCTCGGACTTGGTCCAACCCTCGAACGCCGCCTTGTCAGCCCACAACGTGTGCGTGGAATAAAGCTTGTGATCCTCCGCATCGGGGCCGCGCAGGAGATGAAATTCGATGAATCCCGGCAACTCGCTGAGATAGGATTCACGGCTCGCCCACAGCGTCTCGAACGCCTGCTCGGAGCCCTTCTTCACCTGAAAACGGTTCATTGCGATATACATGTCGTCTCTCCCTTGCGGTCCTGATGGGCAACCTGCCCGATAAAACAAGTTATTTCCAGACGCACGATGCCGCGCAGAGAAATCCTGCGCGGCTCGCCCGATCGATCAAGGATGTAGATACGTGCGGACTTATCCTCCGAAGTGATACTTCAAGCCACCCTTGATAACGAGACCTGCGCCGGCACTCGCCCATTTTACGTCATTCTGGGTATCCGTGGTTGAACCGCGCGGGATCGCGTATGGGCGATAATACTGGTTCAGAAGGTTCTCGACCGAGGCGACCAAAGTCAGGTTCGCGGTCGGCTTCACCGTCAGATAGAGATTTACGAGATCATACGAGGTGCCGGGAAGATAGTTGGCCGGCACGTCCGTATTTGCCTTTATATTCGTCCACATCACCGACAACGTTGCCTTGTAGTCGGCAAACCGGACACCCGCCGTGGTGGTGACCTTTTGCGGAGGGATGCTGTACAGCCCGATACCGGTCTGTACGTTCTTGCCATCCTGAATCGTCGCAGACACGCCGATGAACCACGATTGGGCATCGTACATCGTTTCTGCTTCGAAGCCGGATATCCGGGCAGCGTTAATGTTCTGATACTGCAAGAACGGGTAGTAGCTGTTGCCGCCCGTGACATAAGGCGTGCCATAGGCAACCGTATCGATGTAGTCCTCGACGTCGTTGCGGAAGACGTTGAACTTTCCGCGGAAGGTATCGCCCGCAGCAAACACGTCATTCTTCTTGATGTTGACACCAACCTCCTTGGTCTTGCCGATTTCCGGACGCAGGTTCGGATTGGGCACAAAGCAGAATGTCGACGTATTCGGATTGATCGGCTGGCCCGGAGGATTCGGGATCGTTGGCAACCGTTGCCCCGACGGACAGACAAAGAATGAGTCGTTCGTCGTCGCGCCAACATGCGAACCGTCGATCAGCGTCTCCGTGACTGACGGAGCCCGATAACCTTCAGCATAGCTTACGTAAGGCGTAAAAACGGCCGTCGGAAAGAAACCGACCGTGATCTTGGGCGAAAGACGATCTCCACTAACGGACGTTGTACCGGAATCGAGGTGGTAGTTGTCATAACGCAGGGCGCCAACCATCTCGAGCAGAGACGTATAGTTCGTCTTCCACTGCATAAAACCGCCTGAGACGGTCCGAACGCCGCCAGGCGTCGTCACATTGGAATTACCGCGAGAATCCTGCGTATTCACATCATCGCGGAATCCATCAACGCCGTAAGTAAGAGCATGGCGCCAGTCGCCCGTTTCAAACCGCGACGTATTGTGGACGTCGAAGCCGAAAGTATCGATCCGATAGCTGCGATTATCGCCGATACATCCAGACACGGCATTGCCGGGCACGGTGCCGCCGCAATAAGCGGAATTGGTCGCCGTAGTATGCCCGACTTTAACCTGGTCGTTATCGGTACGATTCCAGTAGATCTTGGCGTCCCAGTCGAACAGCTTGTCGTCAGGCTGCGAATACTTCCAACCCAGCGTCGTCGTATAGTTCTTTACGTTGGTTGCGTAGATCGAGGTCGGACCATTCGGATCGCTCGGCGGTCCACCCGGGAAAAGCGGTGGTCCAAGCGGCAGTGTGTTGGGATCACCCACGGTACGTCTGGGCTGACCGATATTGTAGATGTTTTCCTGGAAGATCGTGCCGAGCTTGATCTCATGACCATCGGCCGGCCGCACCGTCAGCTTGGCGATGCCGCTCGACAGCCTGTTCCAGGTGTTGGCCACGGTGTAGTCCGTGCCGTCGCGATAATTTCCCTGCGTCGAATAGGTACCGCCGGCAAAAATATCGACGTTCGGATTGACGTGAATGCCGCCGAACGCCGAGCCAGTCGCGCGACTCCTGTTGCTGCCGATCATCGAATTGACATCGACGCCCCAGCGCTCGCCCGGGCGCACTACGTCCTCGATGTCCTTGGTACGGAACGATGCAACGCCACCGATCGCGCCGGAGCCGTAGATATTGGCGGTCGGGCCGCGCACAATATCGATGCCGCCGATCAATTCGGGATTGAGGAAGAACGAGCCATTGGCGAAATGGCCGGTGCGCTGGTAATTCTGCCGCGCGCCGTCAACCACCACCGCGACGCGGCCGAAATCCTGCAAGCCACGAATGTTGATTGAGGTGGAAGGATCGTCGCCGCGATTCTGCAGCCACACGCCGGGCATATTGTAGACCAGATCGCCGACTGTGCTGGCGTTACGCCCCTGAATCTGTTCGAGCGTCACCACGCTCACCGGCGCGAGCGCATCGATCGCCCGCTCCTCGGTCTTGGACGCCGCAACCGTGATCACGTCCAGCGGCTGCTGAGTTGCCGCACCGATCTGCGCATAGGCGGTGGTGAAGACAGGGTCATTCTGTCGCACCTGCTCATGTGCGGAATTCTTCTTGCGTTTCGCCGCCTGAACGCCCGGCTCGGCCGCCTGCTGCGCCTGCGCAACCGGCACCCAGCCCACGAGGGAAACAACAGACACAGATAACAGAAGCGCGCGTGCGCGCTTGTTCAGCCCCACCATGACAGCCCCAACTACAAATTTCGGATATGGCTGGCGGGCCCGCGTCCACGCGGGCTGGCTGGCTGTTACGCGCGCGAGCCGTTCCGGCCATCATCGCGCCACTTTCTCGTACGGGCGTCACGGATGACGGTCAAGCGCACGCGGGCGCACCTTAAAGCAATTGTAAACTGGCGCGTTGGAATAACGTCCGCAGCAACCCTATAACCGAAATCATTATTCGCGATGATCAGAGGGAATCGCTCGAAACATGGTTGCAGGCCCGCGGAACGATGGTTCCAGCCAATCCATTCCTGGTTCACCGACATCGCCAGACAAACGCACGGTTTCAATTGTCGATAATCGTATCGGCAGTAAAGAACTGTTCGCGGCGGCGCGCGAGATCACGATCTCGCATGGCGAGGACGTCTATCGTCTCCGGCTGACATCGCAAAACAAACTGATCCTGACCAAGTAGACAAAATTATTACAATGAAACGCTGGACCCGCCCTCGCCTCATTTCTCTCGCCGGCCTCGCCGTGGCGCTCATGATGAACGCTGCGCCCGCGTCAGCCGACAGCATCGTCGTTCGCGACGCCCATGGACACGACGTTCAGGTGACCGATACCCAGCGCATCGTCTCGATCGGCGGCGCGGTGACGGAGATTCTTTACGCACTCGGCTTGCAGGACCGGATCGTCGGCGTCGATTCCACCAGCCTCTATCCAAGTACTGCATTGAGTGAAAAGCCGAACGTCGGCTACATGCGTCAGTTGTCCGCCGAGGGCGTGCTCGGACTCAATCCCAAACTGATTCTCGCGATCGACGGCGCGGGTCCGAAGGAAATCATCGACGTTCTGCAGAACGCGAAGGTCCCGCTGATTTTCGTTCCCGACACGCATACCGAGGAAGGCCTGGTCCAGAAGATCAATCTCGTCGCGCATGCCATGAACGCGGACGCGCGTGGCGCGTGCCTTGCGAAAGCGGTGACCAGCGATCTTGCTTCGCTGCACAGCCTGCGCGGCAAGATCGGCAAACCTGTGCGCGTCATGTTCGTGATGTCGTTCCTGAACGGCCGCGCCATGGTGGCCGGCGGCAAGACTGCCGCCGATGCCATCATCAAGCTCGCCGGCGGCATCAACGCCATCGACGCCTTCGAGGGCTACAAACCCATCAACGACGAAGCGATCATCGCCTCCAAGCCCGACGTCATCCTCACCATGCAGCGTGGCCAGGATCAGATCGAAAAGGAGACGGTGTTCGCCAATCCGGCCTTCACCCTGACACCGGCTGCCAAGTCTCAATCTTTTGTCGCGATGGAAGGTCTTTACCTGCTCGGCTTTGGTCCCCGGACGGCGGCGGCGGCACATGATCTCGCCGTCAAACTCTATCCCTCGCTCGGATCGAGCGAAGCCAATTGGCAACCCGCCGTGTTTGCCGCAGACTGCCGACATTGACCGATACCACGTCAAACGGGCCGCCGATGCCGCGCGCGCTTCCCCGTCCGCATTTGCGGCCATCGTCCCTGCTCGTTTTCTCTGTCCTGCTGTGCGGCCTGGTCCTCGCGGCCCTGCTGGCAATGACGATCGGCGCCGCCGGCATTCCGCTGCAACGGCTGATCGCCGCGCTTGGTCTTGGAAGCGATATCAGCGGCATGCTGGCACGCGACCAGCTCGTGCTGTGGTCGATCCGGATTCCGCGCATCGCGGTGGCCGCCATGATCGGCGCATTGCTGGCGGTGTCCGGCACCATCATGCAGGGCCTGTTTCGCAATCCGCTCGCGGATCCCGCGCTTGTCGGCGTCTCCAGCGGCGGCGCATTTGCCGCCGCGGTCGCCATCGTGCTGTCCGACAGCGCCTGGGGCGTTCACCTGAAATTCCTTCAGGGCCAGATGCTGCCGCTGTTCGCCTTTGCCGGCTCGCTTCTGACCACCATGATCCTCTACAGGATCGCCAGCCGCAACGGCCGAACCTCGGTCGCGCTGTTTCTGCTGGCCGGACTTGCCATCGCCGCGCTGGCGAATGCCGGCATCGGCCTTCTGGTGTTCATGGCGGACGACCGCCAATTGCGTGACATTACGTTCTGGCTGCTCGGCTCCATCAGTGGCGCAACCTGGACGAAGGGTCTTTCGATCGCGCCGATCGCGCTCATCTCGCTGCTCGCCATTCCGCTGGTCGCGCGCGGACTTGATGTCCTCGCGCTCGGGGAAGCCGAAGCTTTCCATTCCGGGGTCAATGTCGAGCGCCTGAAAAAAATCTCCATCGTCATGGTCTCGGCGATGACGGGTGCGGCGGTGTCGATCTGCGGCGTCATCGGCTTTGTCGGCATCGTGGTGCCGCATCTGCTGCGGCTGATGATCGGACCCGGCCACCGCATGCTGCTGCCGGCCTCGGCCTTTCTCGGAGCCATTCTGCTGATCGGCGCCGACACGCTCGCCCGCGTGCTGGCCGCTCCTGCAGAGGTTCCGATCGGCATTCTGACGGCGACTGTCGGCGCGCCTTTCTTTCTCTATATGCTATTGCGACAACGCGGTCTGGGTATCTGACCATGAATGCGGCCGTGAACATGCTGACAGTGGCATCGGCGTCCGTCCGAATTCGGCAGGCCACCCTGCTGAGCGGGGTCGATCTCGATTTTCGTGGCGGCGAGACCGTGGCCATCGTCGGCCCCAACGGCGCGGGCAAATCCACGTTGTTGCGCGTTCTCTCCGGCGATCAGCCGTGCAGCGAAGGCCAAGTGCTGCTCAAGGGACGCAACCTGCAGCAGTTCTCGCCCCGCGAACTGTCCCAGCATCGCGCGATGCTCTCGCAGCACGTCAACGTGACCTTCCCCTTCCGGGTCGAAGAGATCGTGATGATGGGTGCGGGCGAACAAACCCGCGCCGTCGCGCAACCGCTGGTTGATGCCGCCATCGAAGAGCTGGGCCTCGGCGCGCTGCGCCATCGCGAACTGCCGACGCTGTCCGGCGGCGAACAGCAACGCGCGCATTTCGCCCGCGTGCTGGTGCAGCTTGCCTGCGGCGAGGCCGCCTGCGGGCCGGGCGTGCTGCTGCTGGACGAGCCGACATCGAGCCTCGATCTGCGTCACCAGGTCGGCCTGCTCGAAATCGCCAAGCGCCGCGCCCGCGCGGGATTCGCGGTCATCGCCGTTCTGCACGACCTCAACCTTGCGGTCCGTTTCGCCGACCGCATCATCGTTCTCAACCACGGCAGGGTCCATGCCGACGGCCGGACGGTCGAGACCATCACCGCCGAACTGATCCACGCCGTGTTCAGGGTTCGCACCGCTGTCGGTCACGATGAGGGTTACCCGTTCGTGCTACCCCAGAGAATGCATCCGGTGGATATCGACTGAGGTCCGGATGACCGCGCCTGTGGGCAGTGCGTCGCAGCGTCGTTTCCCGCCTAGGATTTACAATCGAACCAAGATTATAGTGCGCGCAGGCCGATGATCGCCGCGCCTGTCGCTCGTCGGCACAGACTGGGGTCACCGGTGAGCCCAATCCGGTAAAACTATGTCTTGCTTCGTCCATCACAGCATCGCCAGATCGAGCCCCTTTTCGTTTCTGAAAACGGGTGTCGCTGCGCTTATGATGCTGTCCGGCGGAACGACCGGCTTTGCCCAGGACCAGACGGTCCATCGCACGGCGAAAGGGCAGACCGGCAAGGATATCCGCATCGGCGTCTATTTGAACGTGCAGGCCGATTGCAGTTCGGGGACGCTGCCCTCGATCCGGCTGCTGACGCCGCCGACAAATGGAATCGCGACCGTCAAGCGCGCCAAGATTTCGCTGACCAACTACAAGAACTGCATGGCGCTGGAGGTGCCGGCCTTTGTCGCGATCTATCGCTCAAAGACGAATTTCGTCGGCACCGACGCCGTCACGGTGGTGGTGAGCTACTCCAACGGCCGGTCCGAGACCCAGAAAATCGATATCAGCGTCGCCTCGGGCGCGCCGGACCGAAACATCTGAGGTCCCGGCAAGAGTTTGCCGTCAATCTCACTGTCTGAGAATCTCGCCGGTCCATCCCACAACATCGGAAGCGACGGTGCTGAAGGCCTCGCTGAAAGCCTTCACCGCGGCCGGGCCGTTGTTCGTCTCCAGCCTGCGCGCGGCCTCGAAGCTGCGCGCGGCCACGATATGCCCTTCCTTGCCGAGGATTCTGACAGACAAGCCGATCTCGGCACGCGGCTGATCGCCAAGCTCGATCTGGAAGGTGCGGATTTCAACCAGCAGGCGATAGTCGGACTCGATGCCATCGATTTCGCGAGCCGGGGGTGGCGTCACATTGTCGTTCTCGAAACTTTGCAACAGTTTTGCTTGCACCAGCTTGGGAATGCTGTCGCCCCACTGAACATCGGCAAAGGCCGACGCATCGCCGCCCGGCGGCGTCACCAGAATGCGCTGGGTGTCGAACATCAGGATGGCGGACGGATCGGCCAGCACAAGCTGGCCCTTGAGTTGCCGCGGCGTGGTGGCGCGCTGCCGGGACAATGTCAGATCATAAACGATCTTGGGCGCAGCCGCCGGACCGCCGCCAGTCATCCGCTCGAGACCGGCAACGATATTGTCGAGCTTGCCGGTGTTGCGCGCCAGCCCTTCGGAGAACGTCTTCAGATTGGCGAGCGTGCTTTGCAGCGGCTCCGCGTTGTCGGCCAGAATGCTGTCGACACGCCGCAGCGCATCGCGCGCCGCCTGCGTCATGCTTTGCCCCGCGCCGGGCTCCGCAACTAATGTTGGCACCGGCCCGGAGGCCGCGAGCTGCGCGCCGCCCTCCAGCGCGACGACGGGCACGCCGGTCAGGCCCTGAAAGTCCAGCCCGACCTTGGTGTCGGCCCGCACCGGCGTATCCGGCAACACCGCGATCACCGCGTTGACCTTGCGCGGACTGTCGGCGGCGAGCGCCAGACTCGTGACCTCGCCGACGCGAATGCCGTTGAACAGGACCGCAGCGCCGACCAGAAGGCCGGGCACCGAGCCGCTGAACTGGATGTTGTAGGACGTTCGCGCGCCGAGACCGCCGGTGTTGTTCAGCCAATAGACAAAACCGAACACAGCCGCGATGGCCGCGAGGATGAAGGCTCCCACGATGACGAACGGAGCGCGGGTTTCCATGATTGCCTAGCCTTCCATTGGTTGCAGCATTTGCGAGCGCTTGCCGTGGAAATACGCCCGGACCCAGGGATGCTCGGAGCGCAGCACCTCCTCCATCGGACCGAGTGCGACGATCCTGCCCTCGGCGAGAGCCGCGATGCGATCACACACCGTCTTGATGCTGGCGAGGTCGTGCGTGACCATGAACACGGTAAGACCCAGCGTCTGCTGCAAGGTGCGGATCAGTTCGTCGAAATCACCGGCGGAAATCGGGTCCAGCCCCGATGTCGGCTCGTCGAGAAAGACAATCGCCGGATCGAGCGCGAGCGCTCGCGCCAGTGCGACGCGCTTGGTCATGCCGCCGGAAAGCTGGGACGGGAATTTGTCGCCATCCTCGACCGACAGTCCGACCATCTCGAGCTTGGCGTTAGCGACCTCGTCCATCAGCTCCTGCGACATCACGAGGCTCTCGCGCATCGGAAACTGGATGTTCTGCCGAACCGTGAGCGAGGAGAACAGCGCGCCCTGCTGGAACATGATGCCCCATTTGCCGGCAGCGGCCTGGGTCTTGCTGTCATGCGTGGTGCCGATCTCGACGCCCATGACTTCAATGCGGCCGCTGCGTTTGGGGATCAGACCGATGATGGTGCGCATCAGCACCGACTTGCCGCCGCCCGATGCGCCGACCAGACCGAGGATCTCGCCCTTGCGCACATCCAACGACAGATGATCGAGCACGATCTGCCGTCCGAAACCGACGACAAGATCGCTGACACGGATCGCATAGGAAATGTCCGTTTCCGCCATCGCTACATCCCGATCGAGGCGAAGAACACGGCGAACAATCCGTCGAGCACGATCACCACGAAGATCGATTTGACAACGGACGTCGTGGTCTGCCGGCCGAGCGATTCCGCGCTGCCCTTCACCCGCAGGCCCTCGCTGCAGGCGATGATGCCGATCACCAGCGCCATGAACGGCGCCTTGATCATGCCGACCTCGAAATGGGTGACCGAAACCGCCTCGTGCAGGCGGGCAATGAAGATCGCCGGACTCATGCCGCCATACAGCCAGGCAACAAGGCCGCCGCCATACAGAGCCGACATCGCGCCAATGAAGGCCAGGATCGGCAGCGAGCAGACCAGCGCCACGACACGCGGCAGCACCAGCACTTCGGTCGGATCGAGCCCCATGGTCGAGAGTGCGTCGATCTCCTCGCGCATTTTCATCGAGCCGAGTTCGGCGGTATAGGCGCTGCCGGAGCGGCCCGCGACCATGATGGCGACGATCAGGACACCGATCTCGCGCAGCACCAGAATGCCGACCATGTCGACGACATAAGAGTCCGCGCCGAATTTACGGAAATGAAAAATGCCCTGCTGCGCGATGATCGCGCCGATCAGAAACGTGATGAGCGCAACGATCGGGATCGCCTGCCAGCCGATCCGGTGAATCTGGTAGGCCAGCGAGGTGAAGCGCAGCGAGCGCGGCCGCAGCACGACCCGCAGCAACGCAATGCCGAGCGCGCCCAGCATCTGCAGAAAGACAGCAAGATCCTGCAAGGCGGACAAGCCGCCCCGGCCGATCCGGTCCAGCAACGCGATAACCGGATTGAGGCTTTCCTTCGCAGGCGGCGCGTGACGATTGACCTGCCCCACTTCCGCGACCAGCCCGGCATAACGCTCGGACATTCCGACAATGCGAGACACCCGCCCCGCCGTCTGCGCCCGGCGCGAGAGTTTTTCCAGCAGCCACGCCCCGAGCGTATCGATCTCACCGAGATGCGTCATGTCCACCGTGAGAACGGCCTTGTCGCTCACTTGCGGTTCGGCGCTACGATAAAGCGATTCAAGCGTCTCGGAGTGAGCGGACGTCCATGCTCCGGCGGGCCGCAGCTCGGTGCCGCCTTCCATGCTGACAATGTCGAGAACGGGTTCAGTAGCCACGGAACTGTCCCTCGCGTCGCAATCCGGCCATTTAAGAAGCGGAGGCGAAGAACGTGTTGACCTGCGTCAAGCAACTCGCTCAGTGAGGTGAGGCGAAATGCGCGCTTTCCGTGTCGCCGGCGCCTGGTCGATCCGAAAAAGCCGCGCGTCGCGACAATGCGGCGCGCGCAGTTTATCGAGGTCAGGCTGCTGTCTTGACCTCGATTTTCTTGGCGACCGCCGGTGCCGGTTTCGGCACCGTAACTTTCAGCACGCCTTTTGAAATCGTCGCCTTGATGGAATCGGCATCGACCCCTGCCGGCAGTTCGATCGTGCGCGAGAACGACCCGTAGCTTCGTTCGACAAGACGATAGTCCTTGTCTTTCTCCTCGCGCAGATTCTTCTTCTCGCCGCGAATGGTCAGAAGATTGTCGGCAACATTCAATTGCACGTCTTTCTCCTCGAGCCCCGGCAGTTCAGCCGTAATCTCGATTTCCCTGTCGGTTTCGCTGACATCCATGCTGGGAACAAGCGCCTGCGGCATTCCGCCGGTGAAGTTCCGAGTGAAGCCATCGAACAGACGGTCGATTTCCTGTTGCAGCGCCGTGAAAGGACCAAGGTCACGTCGAAGAAGAGAACGATCCTGATTGACTGGGATAAGAGACTTCATGGCCATATCCTCCGTCGATATTGTCAACGAGGATTATTTAGGCCCGCTCCGTGGCAAGAAAATTGATTGGGCTCAAGCTTGATGGAGTTCCATGAACTAACCTTGTTAGCCGTTTTCTCCGTTCCAGAGCTATTGTGAGATGAGCGACGATCGCAACATGCAGCAGAACGTGATCGCATTTCTGGCGAATCCGTCGACCCATGGTGTGGACCACGTCACACGCATCGACACGCACGCCGCACACGTCTTTCTCGCCGGACATCGCGCGCTGAAAATCAAACAGGCAGTCAAATATCCGTTTCTCGACTATTCGACACTCGAGCGGCGCAAGAACGCATGTGAACAGGAACTCGCCATCAATCGTCCGTTTGCGCCGCAAATCTATCGCGGCGTTGTCGCGATCACCCGCGAGCCCACCGGCACCCTTGCCGTCGACGGCGCGGGCGAACCGGTCGAATGGGCGGTCGACATGATACGGTTCGACGAAACGCAAACGCTCGATCATCTCGCCGCGAACGCGCCCGTCGGCCCGGCGCTCGCCGTTCAGATCGCCGATCTGATCGCGTCCGCGCATGAAACGGCGCCGGTCGCCGTAACCGAACCATGGCTCCGGTCGATCCCGGCGATCATCGCAGGGAACACGGCCGCCTTTCGCGCCGCCAAACTGTTTCCCGAGGACGCGATCGATCACCTCGATCAGGCCAGTAATGCCGCCCTGGCAAGATTGCGACCCTTGCTGGAACAGCGTGGCAATGCGGGATTCGTCCGTCGCTGCCACGGCGATCTGCATCTGGCCAACATCGTCCTGATCGAGAACGAGCCGGTGATCTTCGATGCCATCGAATTCGACGCGCAGATCGCCTCCATCGACGTGCTCTACGATCTTGCCTTTGTCCTGATGGACCTCCTTCATGCGGGGTCCACGGCGGCGGCCAACAGTCTGCTCAACAGATATCTCGCGCAAACGCCCGATGCCAATTCGGATTCTCTCGCAATACTGCCGCTGTTGATGTCGATGCGCGCGGCCATTCGCGCCAATGTCACTCTCGCCCGCCTTGCGCGGGTGGACGACAGGGATGGCGCGATCCGGCGCATGGCCAGCGGCTATTTCGATCTGGCATGCCGTTTGATTGCGCCTGCCCCGCCCCGGCTTGTCGCCATTGGCGGATTGTCCGGCACTGGAAAGTCCGTGCTGGCACGCGGTCTGGCCGATAGTCTCGCGCCACCTCCGGGTGCGATCGTGCTGCGCTCCGATACGACCCGCAAGAAACTGTTCGGCATCGAGGAAACCGACCGCCTGCCGGAAAGCGCCTACCGGCCCGGACATTCGAACGCAGTCTATCAGGCGCTGACGCGCAATGCGGAACGCATCCTGCGTCAGGGCCGCTCAGTGATCGTGGACGCGGTCTACGCACGCGAGGACGAGCGGCGGGCAATCGCGCGGATGGCCCGGTCGATGGACGTGCCCTTTGCCGGACTATTTCTCGTTGCGGATCTCGACATCAGGATTGCGCGCATCGCTGGCCGCAGCGGTGACGCCTCCGACGCGACACCCGCCGTCGCACGACAGCAGCAGAGCTACGATCTTGCCGGCCTCGACTGGAATATTGTCGATTCCTCTGGCACGCCGGACGATACGCTGACGCGCAGCCGGTCCGTCCTTTCCAGAACCGGCAACGCGGATGAGACCGCCATCGCAAAAGCGCCGGCTGACTAGAACCGCTCCCAACCCGTTCGACAATTCTCATGGGAACTTGATGTGGCTCAACGGGCCACCGCGCATTGCATGCAGACTTCAATCAACCTACGGAGGATTTTCTCATGCGTGCCCATCAGATCATGAGTCGTCCGGCCATATCGGTCACTCCCGAAACCTCAATTCTCGACGCCGCCAACCTGATGCTGCGGCGACATATCAGCGGCCTGCCCGTGATCGATGGCGCAGGCAAGCTGGTGGGTATCGTGTCGGAAGGCGACTTCATCAGGCGCAGCGAAATCGGCACCGCTAAGAAGCGCGGCCGCTGGCTCAGCTTCCTGATCGGCCCCGGAGGTGCCGCCACCGATTTTGTCCGCGAACACGGACGCAAGGTGGGCGATGTCATGACACCCGATCCCGTGACGATATCCGAAGACGCGCAGCTTGAGGACGTGGTCGCGTTGATGGAAAAAAAGAACGTCAAGCGCTTGCCAGTGATGCACGGCAACACCATGGTCGGCATCCTGACGCGATCCAACCTGCTGCAGGCGGTGGCGAGCCTCGCGCGCGATATTCCCGATCCCACTGCCGACGACGACCGCATCCGCGAGCGGATCATTCGCGCCATCGAAAAGGAGGAATGGCGTCCCCTCAATCTCGAGGTGCTGGTGCGCGACGGTATCGTGCATCTCAGCGGCGTGATTGCCGATGAACGATCCCGGCAGGCGACGATTGTCGCGGCCGAGAATATCGAAGGCGTCCGGCTGGTCCACGATCACCTGTGCTGGGTCGATGCGATGTCGGGCCTCTATATCCCCTCGCCCGAGGACGAACGGCTGTCGAAAACAGGTTAGCCGCAACGAAGAGTTTCGTCGCATGTCCGCACATCATCACGCCGTGGTCTGGGTCGACCATCGCCGGGCACGGATTTTCCATATCGGCCTGACCGGATACGATCAGATCGTAATCCGTTCGCATCCCGAAACTGAAAATATCCACCACAAGGCGAACGAGATCGGTGCCGGGCACGCCGCCGAGGACGAGGAATTCCTGGGCGAGATCGCAGCCGCATTGCAAGACGCCGGGCGGATCCTGATCCTCGGGCCAGGCAACGAGAAAAACGTTCTCTACGATTTCCTGCAGCAGAACAATGCCGAGTTCGGCAAACGTGTGGTGGCGATAGAAGCAGCCGATCATCCGAGCGACGGCGAGGTGATCGATTACGCCAAGCGATATTTCGGCTTTGAACGACCCCGGATCGTTCCGTCGCGCTGACGACACAGCGGCAACCCTACGAGGCGATTCATTATGTCTCTGCTCATCCGCTTGCTGCTCGCTCTCGCGGCACCGATCACGGCGCTGTTCGTCGCACGCGATGCGCTCAACTTCGATGTGGTGCAGACGTTTGTCGCCGTCGGACTGGTCGCCGTCCTTTGTATCATCGCGGCCTTCTGGCCACGCCGGAGCGGCAAGGTCGAACTCTAGGCTTTCGCCGGATCCGGTTTGAGCGGCGGGCAGGCTTGCGCGGCAAGGCCTGTTCAATCCGGACGGATCGGACCTATCTTGCTTCCTTGTCTTGCCGGCACCCTGCAACAGGCGGAAGACGATCATGGATGCGATGGTTCTGCATGCTCCCGGCGAGCCGCTGCGATTCGAACACCGGCCCGATCCGGTGCCGCAGGTGGGCGAGATTCGCGTGCGCATCGAGGCCTGCGCGGTCTGCCGCACCGATCTTCATGTCGTCGATGGCGAGTTGCCGCATCGTGGACGGCCGATCATTCCCGGCCACGAGATCGTCGGCATCGTCGATGCGCTCGGCCCCGGCGTCACGGCACCCGCGCCCGGCACACGGGTGGGGATCCCCTGGCTTGGCCACACCTGCGGGACATGCCCCTATTGTGCCTCCGGTGCGGAAAATCTCTGCGATCATCCGCAGTTCACCGGCTACACCCGCGACGGCGGCTTCGCCACCCATGTGGTGGCGGATGCAGCTTTCGCGTTTCCGCTGACCGGCTTTCACGATCCGGTCGCGGCCGCGCCGTTGATGTGCGCCGGACTAATCGGGTGGCGCTCGCTCCGGATCGCAGGAGAAGGCCGCAAGATCGGGCTATATGGCTTCGGTGCGGCGGCTCACATTCTCGCACAGGTCTGCCGCTGGCAGGGCCGTGAGGTCTACGCCTTCACCCGTACGGGAGATGTCGCGGCTCAACAGCTTGCCCGCTCGCTCGGCGCTGTCTGGGTCGGCAGTTCGGAGCAGCAACCGCCCGAGCCGCTCGATGCCGCGATCATCTTCGCGCCTGTCGGCGCATTGGTGCCGCTGGCACTCAAGGCGGTGCGCAAGGGCGGACGCGTGGTCTGCGGCGGCATTCACATGAGCGACATTCCGCAATTCCATTACGATCTGCTCTGGGAAGAACGCCAGATCGTGTCGGTTGCCAACCTCACCCGCCGCGATGCTGTGGAGTTCCTGGAGATCGCGCCGCGGGCCGGCGTGAAAACCACGACGACGGTCTATCCGCTTGCAGCGGCCAACGCCGCGCTTGCCGATCTGCGCAACGGTCGCTTTCAGGGCGCGGCCGTGCTGGTTCCGTAAGCTAGCCGCTTTCACCACCCGGAAGCTGATGGATGAGGCCTTTCTCCCCACTCGGAGCCGTCTGCTGCGCTTGTTGATCGGCAAACTGGTTTTGCAGATTACTCTGGTCCGGCAGCTCGTTCTGCTGACCGGGTTTCGGAGGCGGGGTCTGACCGCCACCTTTCCGAGCTGGCTGATGGCCTTTCGGGTTTTGCTTGCCTTGGTCTTTCTGATTGTAGTCCGACATGCGCGCTCCATTGGTCAGTCAATGCCAATGAGATGACAGTGCGAATGTTCCGTGTCCGACGATGATCAGGCCAGCCTCCCTATCGGGCAGAGAACAAGCGGCTGGCTAGTTTTGGTTGACGAGATCAATCGGTATAGCCATAAGAGCGAAACGCGAACGGGATCGGAAAATTCGTTTTACAGCCATTGTCAAAACGATCACCTAAGTAGCTGATATCCCTTGGGGAATGGTGTAACGGTAGCACAACAGACTCTGACTCTGTTTGTCTTGGTTCGAATCCAGGTTCCCCAGCCACTCACAATCCAATCAATCACTTGATTCAAATGTAGTTTTCGCTGCAGGAAGGCCGTTGCGTTCTCCATCGCCACGGCGACTGGCTTTTGCCGGCTCTGCCTTCGCGCATTTCCTTTGTCTGAGCCGGCCGGACCGCAAGCCGGACACGCGGCCGCACCCCCGCACCTGTTTCAGCCCCCGGGACGCTGTTTGAATCCTAGGTTACCAGCGTATTAACTCGACCTTTCCTGTCATCCTGGCCGCTCCGCGCAGGGCGGGACGGAAAATCGCGAAAGTCTCGTAAAACCGGGGATAAGTCGCACACTTTGGAACCCAGTTCGACTGGCCTGCCCGCTCCGCCGCGCCGCACAAGAGGCATCCGGGCACCGGCACATTTAATCATTTCTGCAGCATGGCGGGTTCATAATCGGGCGGTAGTTCTTTCAGAGTTCGACCCATGCTGACCCCACCGCAGATTCCATCGCTCGGCCGCATCATTTCGGTCCGTGGATCGCAAGCGCGTGTCGGCATCCTGCCGAGCCCGAACATGACGCCGGCGGCGATTCGCGCCACGGTCGGACAGTTCTTCGGCATCCGCACCGTCCAAACCACCATCGTCGCCATCATCACCGAGGTGACGCGCGAGAACATCGACACCACCCCCGACTACATCGCGGTGGCGTCGGTCGACCTGCTCGGCGAAATCTCGCCCGGTGCGGCGGCGCGCTTCCAGCGCGGCGTCACGGTCTATCCGACCATCGACGATGCGGTCGATATCCTGACCCACGAGGAACTGCGTACGGTCTACGCGCCTTCGGGTACGGACCAGATCAATGTCGGCGCTTTGCAGCAGGACCCCTCGATCATCGCCTATATCGACGTCGAGGAAATGCTGAACAAGCATTTTGCCGTGCTGGGCTCCACCGGCGTCGGCAAATCGAGCAGCGTGTCGTTGCTGCTCAACGAAATCCTGCGCGTGCGGCCGCGGCTGCGCATCTTCCTGCTCGACGTCCATAACGAATACGGCCGCTGCTTCGGCGAATACGCGCAGGTGCTCAATCCGCGCAATCTGAAGCTGCCGTTCTGGCTGTTCAATTTCGAGGAGATCGTCGACGTCCTGTTCGGCGGCCGTCCTGGCGTGCCGGAGGAAGTGGAAGTGCTGTCGGAGGTCATTCCGATCGCCAAGGCGACCTACACCCAGTACCAGAACTCCGACCGCCATCACGGCCTCAAGCGCGTCGAGGCCAGGAGCATCGGCTTTACCGCCGACACGCCGGTGCCCTACCGTCTGGTCGATCTGATCTCGCTGATCGACGAGCGCATGGGCAAGCTGGAGAATCGTTCCTCGCGCATCGTCTATCACAAGCTGATCTCGCGCATCGAAACCGTGAAGAACGATCCGCGCTACGCCTTCATGTTCGAGAACGCCAATGTCGGCGGCGACACCATGGCCGAGGTGATCAGCCATCTGTTCCGCCTGCCCGCCCACGGCAAGCCGATGACCATCATGCAGCTCGCGGGTTTTCCCGCCGACGTGGTGGACTCGGTGGTCTCCGTGCTGTGCCGGATGGCGTTCGATTTCGGGCTGTGGAGCGACGGCGTCTCGCCGTTGCTGTTCGTTTGCGAGGAAGCCCATCGCTACGCCTCCGCCGACCGCAGCATCGGCTTCGGGCCGACCCGCAAGGCGGTGTCGCGCATCGCCAAGGAAGGCCGCAAATACGGCGTCTATCTCGGCCTCGTCACCCAGCGTCCCGCCGAACTCGACGCCACCATTCTGTCCCAGTGCAACACGCTGTTCGCCATGCGTCTGGCCAACGACCGCGACCAGGCGTTGCTGCGCTCGGCGGTCTCCGACGCCGCCGCCAACCTGTTGTCCTTCGTGCCCTCGCTCGGCACCCGCGAGGTACTGGCGTTCGGCGAAGGCGTCGCGCTGCCGACCCGTCTGCGCTTCAAGGAAGTGCCGGCGCACCAGTTGCCGCGCAGCGAGGCCACCATCGCGACCACGCCGACGGCGTATACCGGCCACGACATCAATTTCGTCAGCTCGGTGGTGGAGCGCTGGCGCGGCGCCACCGGACGGCGCGACGCGCCGGCCGAGCCGCTGGTCAGCGACCGTTTCGCCGACAAGCTCGGTGACCATCCGTTGCAGCGCGCGGTGGAAGCGCCGCTGCTGCAACCCTCGCTCGGGCTCGATCCCGACCGCTTCTCGCTGTTGAAGAAGCCGCTGCGCTAGGCTTCGAGGTTACGCGGCTCCGGGACTTCTATTGCCCGACCTGTTTTGGCGGCAAGGTTGGAGCCTCACGCGGCGGCGGATTGCGCGCAAGGTCCGCAATCAAGCGCTTCATTTCGCCAATTTCGCGAACCTGCGCTTCCAAAATCCCGTCCGCCAGCTTTCGTACGCGAGGATCGCGAATGTGGGCCCTGTCGCTTGTCATCACCGCGATCGAATGATGGGGAATCATGGCCTTCATGTAGGCCACGTCAGAAACGGTTTCCTGGCTTCGAACCAGCCACAACGAACCGGCGAAAACGATCGCGCCACCGACCACGATCGCAATATTTGCCCGTCTGTTCTGGTACATACCCCACATGAAAGCGAGCATGACGACAGCCATGACGCTGCCCATCACCAGGGCCATCCAGGCTCTGGTCTGGCTGAAGAACACATGATCGAGCGACCATACGTTCAAGTACATCAGGATGAACATCACCACCGTCGAGGTGACGATCATCGCAGCAAACCTGCCGTAGGACATGGCTTCCTCCACCGTTGAACTACGGTGGAATGGCGATAATGTTCCTCGACCCTCCATATGAAGCGATGCCGTTCGCCACACTTTCGGCAGCCATCAATACAAACCACTTCGCACTTTTCTCGATCATGCTCTAAGCTCGCGCCCAGCCTCCAACCCCGCGAGCCGCGCATGCCCGACACGCCGATCAGCCGCTTTGCCGTTCCGTCGCTCGACACACTGCCGCAGGATATCCGCGATCGCATCCTCGCCGTGCAGGAGAAATCCGGCTTTGTGCCGAACGTGTTTCTCACGCTGGCGCACCGGCCCGACGAATTCCGCGCCTTCTTCGCCTATAACGACGCGCTGATGGAGAAGGACGGCGGCCTCAGCAAGGCCGAGCGCGAGATGATCGTGGTCGCGACCTCCAGCGCGAACCAGTGCCTTTATTGCGTGGTGGCGCATGGCGCGATCCTGCGCATCCGGGCCAAGAACCCGCAGATCGCCGACCAGATCGCCAACAACTACCGCAAGGCCGACATCACGCCGCGGCAGAAGGCGATGCTCGATTTCGCGCTCAAGGTCTGCCGCGAGGCGCATCTGACGTCGGAGCGGGATTTCACCGAACTGCGCGGCCATGGGTTTTCCGACGACGACATCTGGGACATCGCCGCGATCACCGCGTTCTTCGGATTGTCGAACCGCATTGCCAGCGTTGCCGAGATGCGGCCCAATGACGAGTTCTATCTGCTCGGCCGCGTGCCGCGCACGTAACTGAGAGGCGCGACGTGCTCGACTGGTCCGATATCCTGCTCCGCCTTGGCGCCGCGACGCTGGCCTGCGGCGCCATCGGCCTCAACCGCAACCTGCACGGCAAGCCGATCGGGCTGCGCACGCTCGGACTGGTCGGCCTCGCCACCGCGTCGGTGATGATTTTCATCGAGCCATGGCCGAACGCACCGGGTGCTCACCCGGATGCGGCCAGCCGCGTCATCCAGGGCATTCTCACCGGCATCGGCTTTCTCGGCGCCGGCGTCATCGTCCACGCCGCCCAGAGCAAGAAGGTGCATGGGCTGACCAGCGCCGCCGGCGTCTGGCTCGCGGCCTGCATCGGCATCGTCTGCGGCACGGCGCAATGGGCGCTCGCGGGCATGACGCTGGCCTTCGCCTTCGCGGTGCTGGTGCTCGGCGGACCGATCGAACGGGCCTTCCACGGCATGATCGATGAGGACGACGACGACGCGCCGCCGAAGCCGCCGGTGTCATGAATTCGCTCCTTACGGTGAGGAGCAAAGGCGCGGCCTCCCGTCTCGCACCGTTGCGAAACATCCCGACCTCATCCTTCGAGACGCGCGCAAGCGCGCTCCTCAGGATGAGGGTCCGGCATATCTGACGATGCGCCATGATGGCCGGAATTCGTCATTCCCCGTCGCCCGGCGCAAGCCGGGACGACCTGTGCCTGTTTTCTCAAGCTCTCAGAATGAACATCAAACACGGCCGTTAAGCCTATGACGTCTCAGTCCTCCGAGGGACCGCACCATCCCGGCAGATAGATTGCATCCTGGCTCTTGCCGAGCGACAGCGCCTCTTCCATGGCGCGGGCGAAATCCTTCTCCACCATTTTGCGCGACAGCCGCCGCCGCAGGAAATCGGCCCAGAGGAATTCGCTGAACGGCGTGGTGTCCTTGGCGAAGCTACCGGCCCGGCGCAACTCGCCGGCGAGGCTGCGAAACGGATCGTCCTTCAGCGCGGTGACGTTCTTCGGCAGGTCGCGATAGTCGCGCCGCGCGCCCTTGGCGTCATACGGATAGACCCAGCGGCGATTGTCGAGCACCACCCAGAACGCCTTCGGATCGACCATCGTGAGGTCGGCCACCACCGAGACCAGCACTTTCTCCTCACCCTCATCATGAAGCGCTCGCGCCAGATGATGATGATCGATCACGTAGTTGCGCCGGTCGGGACCGACCACCACCGGAATCATATGCCGGCCAAGCAGTTCGGCGCGTTTCCTGGAATCGTGCTTGCGCCAGCGACGCTGCTTTTCCTTCACCTCCCGCATTCCCACGGTCATCTGGGTCGGCCGCAGCGACAGGATCGAAACGGGCTCAAGGATCGGATCGCGCTTACGGGTCATGCTGCAAATCTCCGCTGTGGCGGCAGGTCACCTGAAAGTCCGGACTGTAACCTCCGAAACGCCGGCCCGCCGATCACAAGGTCGAGCAATCCGAGGGGTTTAGGGTTCTTTCCTGATCCGGCTTCAGGCCTGCTCATGTGCTGGGCCGCAGCACCCCGATGTGCTAGATATCGATCCCTGTTTCGTGGACCCGAGAGCCAGCCGACCGATGCCCGTCCGGCACCCTCAGACAACCGACGACGACCACCGCGTGGTGAAGTTTCAGCGCCCTGCGGAACCGCCGTCCGCGCGGCCGGCCGCCTCGCGTGACGACGCCGGTCCGTCCGATCCGGTGCTGCGGGACGCACCCGCCCGCGACCCGCGCCGCGCCTCCGACGATTATCGCCAGCGCATTATCGCCAACCTCGCCGCGGCCGCCTTCGCCATCATCCTCGCCGCCATCGGCGTCTGGCTCGCGACCAGCCTCACCCACATGCGCCAGACCCAGGACTGCGCGATGATGGGCCTGCGCGACTGCTCGCGGCTGACAGGCGGCAGTTGAGACGCATTTTGAGCGTTTTGGCCAACGCTCACCGATCTTTCCAAGCATGGCGCGGCCGCTTCCAGGCGGGGGAATGATGACCCGCCGCCATTGAAACAAACGCATCCGTCCGGTATACCGCCCTCTACCTCCGGGCGGGTCGGCGAGACTGCCGTCAGCCGCCCCTCCCACCATGCCGATACCCGGCTTTATATAATTCAATTCAAAGGGTTAGCAATGTCGTCCACCTTCGATCAAGTCGCCACGATCATTGCCGAGACCTGCGATATTCCGCGCGACACCATCACGCCGGAAAGCCACGCGATCGACGACCTCGGCATCGACAGCCTCGACTTCCTCGATATCGCTTTCGCTATCGACAAGGCGTTCGGTATCAAGCTGCCGCTTGAGAAGTGGACCCAGGAGGTCAACGACGGCAAGGCCACCACCGAGCAGTATTTCGTCCTGAAGAATCTCAGCGCGCGCATCGACGAGCTGGTCGCCGCCAAGGGCGCCTGACGCCCGCCATGCGCCTCGACTATTTCCAGCTCATCGATCGCATCACCGGCCTCGACGTCGGCGAGCGGACGATCACGGTCGAAGCGCAGGTGCCGCAGACCAGCACCGTGTTCGAGGGGCACTTCCCGGGCTATCCGCTGATGCCGGGCGTGCTGCTGATCGAGACCATGGCGCAGACTTCCGGCTGGCTCTTGATCGCGCTGCTCAAGTTCGAACGGATGCCGTTCCTCGCCGCGGTGAAGGAAGCCAAGATGCGCGATTTCGTGACGCCCGGCGAATTGCTGACGGTGCAGGCCAAGATCGCGCATGACGGATCGGGCTTCGCGATGACCGAAACGAAGATCAGCGCCGGCGGCAAGCTGAAGTGCAATGCGACCCTTACCTTCCGCCACACGGCGTTTCCCAATGCCGAGTTGCGCGGACACATGGAAGCGATGGCCAAGCGCATCGGCTTTCCCGAGCAGGCCATGACCCATGAGTGAGACCACCCCTGTCAACCCGCCGCGCGAGGCATGGATCACCGGCATCGGCATCGCCTCCTCGCTCGGCGAGGGTCTCGACGAGCACTGGCAGGCGCTGCAGGACAAGCGCGTCAACGCCGACACCGAAGGCTACGCGCCCTACATCGTGCATCCGATGGCCAAGGTGTCATTCGACGCGCAGATTCCCAAGAAGGGCGATCAGCGCCAGATGGAAGCCTGGCAGCGCATCGGCACCTACGCCGCGGGCCTCGCGCTCGACAGCGCGGGCATCAAGGGCAGCACCGAGATCCTCTCGCGCATGGACATGATCGTCGCTGCCGGCGGCGGCGAGCGCGACCTTGCGGTGGACTCGGCGATCCTGAGCGATCAGGCGCAGGGCAACGCAGCCCCTGGCTTTCTCAACGAGCGGCTGATGAACGGGCTGCGGCCGACACTGTTTCTCGCCCAGCTCTCCAACCTGCTCGCCGGCAACATCGCCATCGTCCATGGCGTCACCGGCTCCTCGCGCACCTTCATGGGCGAGGAAGCCGCCGGCGTCGATGCCGTGCGCATCGCCCTCGCCCGTATCGCGGCGGGCCAGAGCGATATCGCATTGGTCGGCGCGGCGCAGAACGGCGAGCGCAAGGATCTGCTGATGCTCTACGAGTTCGGCAATTTCAACCTCAAGGACAAGTTCAGCCCGATCTGGGAACGCGCTGACGGCAAAGCCGGTTTCGCGCTCGGCTCCGGCGGCGCGTTCCTGGTGATCGAGTCGAAGGAACATGCGCTGGCGCGCGGCGCCAAGCCGTTCGCCCGCCTCACCGGCGTCGTCGCCGATCACGCGCGGCGCAAGGCGGATGGCGACGTGACCAGAACGCTCGAGCGACTGTGGACCGAACTTGGTCCGCGCAACGATGCGGCGGTGATCACCGGCGCGACCGGCACGGCAGACGCGACCGTGCAAGAACGCGCCTTCCTCAAGACCCATGGCGGCGCGCCGGTGCGCGCCACCGGCACCGCGTTCGGTCATCTGATGGAAGCGCAATTCCCGCTCGGGCTCGCGCTCGCGGCACTGTCGCTGTCCAAGGGCACCCTGTTCCCGCCGCACGATTCGAGCGGCATGGAAAATGAAACCACGGCGACGCCGACCCAGATCGTGGTGATCGGCGCCGGCCACTGGCGCGGCGAAGGCATGGCGCTGGTGGAGAAGGCATCGGCCTGACGGCCGCCGGATGAAAGCGGAGGCAACATGAGCGCAACGCGCGACAAATTCGGCAGGCCGATCGTCGTCGTCACCGGCATGGGCGTGGTCACCTCGCTCGGCGCCGGCAAGGACGACAACTGGACCCGGCTGACGGCGGGCGAATCCGGCATCCGCACCATCACCCGCTTTCCGACCGACGGGCTGCGCACCACCATGGCCGGCGCCGTCGATTTCCTCGGCGTCGAGCCGTTCTCCTCCACCGTGCTGTCGGAAAAGCTAGCCGATGTCGCGACCGAGGAAGCGGTGGCGCAGGCCGGGATCGGTGGCAAGGGCGATTTCCCCGGTCCGCTGTTTCTCGCCGTGGCCCCGGTCGAGCTCGAATGGGAGCCGCGTCAGGAAGTGGCGCGCGCCGCGGCGGTCGCCGCCGGCGTCGATTACGACGCGCTGCTGAAGGTCTCCGGCGGCGGACGCTTCACCGATTTCCACCACCGCTTCCAGTTCGGCTCGGTGGCCGATCATCTGTCGGAGCGGTTCGGCACCAAGGGCTCGCCGATCTCGCTGTCCACCGCCTGCGCCTCGGGCGCGACTGCGATCCAGCTCGGCGTCGAAGCGATCCGCCGCGGCGATACCGACGCGGCGCTGTGCGTCGCCACCGACGGCTCGGTCAACCCGGAGGCGCTGATCCGCTTCTCGCTGCTGTCGGCGCTGTCGACGCAGAACGATCCGCCGCAAAGCGCGGTGCGCCCCTTCGCCAAGAACCGCGACGGTTTCGTGATGGCGGAAGGCGCCGGCGCGCTGGTGCTGGAGAGTCTGGAGGCCGCGACCGCGCGCGGCGCGAAAATCCTCGGCGTGCTCGCCGGCTGCGGCGAACTGGCCGATTCCTTCCACCGCACCCGTTCTAGCCCGGACGGCAAGCCGATCATCGGTTGCGTGCGCAACGCGCTGGCCGATGCCGGCATGAACGTCGAGCAGATCGACTACATCAACGCCCACGGCACCGGCACGCCGGAAAACGACAAGATGGAGTATCTGGGCATCTCCACCGTGTTCGGCGATCGCACCCAGCAGATCCCGGTCTCGTCCAACAAGTCGATGGTCGGCCACACCCTCTCCGCCGCCGGCGCGGTCGAGGCGGTGTTCTCGGTGCTGACGCTGGAGCATCAGCGCATTCCGCCAACCATCAATTACGACATCCCGGATCCGGCGATCCCGTTCGACGTGGTGCCGAACGCGGCGCGCGACGGCAAGGTCACCGCCGTGATGTCGAACTCGTTCGGCTTCGGCGGCCAGAACGCCTCGCTGATCCTGACGCGCGAGCCGGCGTAAGTCGCCGGTCCGAAAACCGTGCCGTCATTGCGAGGAGGCAAAGCCGACGAAGCAATCCAGCTCCTGGCATAGAACGTCTCGATTGCTTCGCTTCGCTCGCAATGACGTCATATCATCCGACCCGCAGATTCTAGGACCCTCTCCGCCATGCGCGCACTGACCCTCGTTGCCGACCGCCAGCTGGTGATCGAAGATCTGCCGCCCCCGCCGCCGCCGGCGGCCGGCGAGGTGCAGATCCGCGTCAAGGCGGTCGCGCTCAACCACATCGACGTCTGGGGCTATCGCGGCATGGCGTTCGCCAAGCGCAAGATGCCGCTGATCGTCGGCGCGGAAGCCTCCGGCGAGATCGTCTCCACCGGCGCAGGCGTGACCCGCTTCAAGCCCGGCCAGAAAGTCGTGATGTACGGCGCGCTGACCTGCGGCGAATGCAAGGCCTGCAAAGAGGGCCGCGACAATCTGTGCGAGAACGTCGCCGGCATCATGGGCTTCCATGTCGACGGCTTCGCTCGCGAGCTGATGAATCTGGGCGAGCGCCTCGTCATTCCGGTGCCGGATGGCGTGTCCGACCGTGACGCCGCCTGCGCGCCGATCGCGTTCTCCACCGTGCAGCACATGCTGTTCGACAATGCGAAATTGCAGCCCGGCGAGACCGTGCTGGTACATGCCGGCGGCTCGGGCATCGGCACCGCAGCGATCTTGATGGCGAAGGCGATCGGCTGCACCGTGATCACCACGGTCGGCAGCGATGCCAAGATCGAGGGCGTCAAGGCGCTCGGCGCCGATCACGTCATCAACTACCGCACCGACCGCTTCGAGGGCGTGACACGCAAGATCACCAAGAAGAAGGGCGTCGACGTGGTGTTCGAGCATGTCGGCGCCGACACCTTCAACGGCTCGCTGCTGTGCCTCAAGCGCGGCGGTCGGCTCGTCACCTGCGGCTCGACCTCGGGCCCGACCACCACGTTGAACCTGATGCAACTGTTCCAGCAGCAGTACCGCATCATCGGCTCGTTCGGCGCCTCGATGCGCAACATCGCCGAGAGCCTCGACAAGATGGCCGCCGGCATGAAGCCGGTGATCGACACCGAGGTGCCGATCGAGGATGTCGCCACCGCGCTCGCGCGCATGGAAAGCCGCCAGGTGTTCGGCAAGATCATCGTGACCCTGTGATGCGGCGGCTCCTGCTTCGCGCAAGGGCGCTGCTGCGCGACGCGATCAAGCCGGTCGGCGGCGCGCTGCTCGGCGGCCTTGCAGTCGGCCTTCTGAGGCTGACGCGCCATTTCGACCCCGACCGCACCGCCAATTTTTTTGCCGCGATCACCCGCACCCTCGGGCCGTGGCTGCCCGAGCAACGCACCGGCCGCGCCAACCTCAAGGCCGCGTTCCCGGAGAAATCGCCGGCCGAGATCGAGCGCATCCTCACCGGCGTGTGGGACAATCTCGGCCGCGTCGGCGCCGAGTTCGCCCATCTCGATCACATCTGGAATCTCGACATCGATCATCCCGAGCGCGGCCGCATCGAGCTTGCGCCCGGCACCATCGAGAAATTCGCCGTGCTGCGCGACGACAGCCGTGGCGCGCTGATCTTCGCAAGTCACCTCGCCAACTGGGAATTGCCGGCGCTGGCCGGCCCCGCTTACGGCCTCGACTCCGCCGTGCTGTTCCGCCGTCCCAACATCGCGGCGGCGGACCGCGCCATTCAGGACATGCGCGCGGTCAACATGGGCACCATGGTGGCGACCACGCACGATGCGCCGCTGCGCCTCGCGCAGGCGCTGGAGCGCGGCGTCCATGTCGGCATGCTGGTCGATCAGTATTTCGGCCGCGGCGTCGATGTCACTTTCTTCGGCCGCACCACCAAGGCCAATCCCCTGCTCGCGCGTCTGGCGCGGCAGATCGATTGCCCGATCCATGGCGTGCGCGTGATGCGGCTGCCGAACCATCGCTTTCGCGTCGAACTGACCGACGCGGTGGCGCCGGTGCGCGATGCCGAGGGCAAGGTGGACGTGCAGCCGACGATGCAGGCGATCACCTCCGTCATCGAAGGCTGGGTGCGCGAGCATCCCGAGCAGTGGCTCTGGCTGCACCGCCGCTGGCGGTGATCCTTACCGCATTTGACCCTTATGGTGAGGAGCGAGGCAAAGCCTCGCGTCTCGAACCATCAGGCCCGTGCTGTGGCGGCCATCACGGGCCTCATGGTTCGAGACGCATCGCTATGCGATGCTCCTCAGGATGAGGATTGCGAAAGTACCCCACCGTCATTGCGAGGAGCGTCAGCGACGAAGCAGTCCAGTCCTTTTGTACGGCATGATCAGGCTGGATTGCTTCGCGGAGCCTGTGCCCGGACGGCGCGAAGCGCCGATCCGGGTGCTCGCAATGACGGGAATAAATTGTTGCGGGTCAAGCCCGCGCATGAAAATCCGTAAATCACCCAAGCCGTCATGGCCGGATTTATTCCGGCCATCCACGTCTTGGCGATCTGCAAAGGAAAGACGTGGATGCCCGGGTCAGCCCCGGGCATGACGAGTTCGGAGCATCCCCTCACCGCCCGATCTTCACCCGGATCCACAGCCGGTTGATGATGCGCTGGGTGGCGGGCTCGCGCGCGGTGATGACGAACAGCTTCTTCATCGTCGCCTCGTCCGGATAGATACCCTTGTCGTTCGCGATCTTCGGATCGAGCAGCTTCTGGGCGGCAAGATTGCCGCTCGCGTAAGACAGGAAGTTGGAGTTCTTCGCCGCGACTTCGGGGCGATAGAGATAATCGATCAGCGCATAGGCCTCGTCGACATTCTTCGCATCCGCCGGAATGGCGAGATTGTCGAAGAACATCTGCGCGCCCTCCTTCGGGATCGCGTAGCCGATCTCGACGCCATTGCCCGATTCCGCCGCGCGGCTCTGCGCCTGCTTGATATCGCCGGACCAGCCGACCACGAAACAGATCTCGCCGCTGGCGAGCGCGTTCAGATAGTCGGCGGAATGAAACTTGCGCACGTAAGGCCGGATTTTCGCCAGCGCCGCGGCCGCCTTGTCCAGATCGGCCGGTGCGGTCGAATTCGGATCGAGCCCGAGCCAGTTCAGCGCCGCCGGCAGGATATCGTCCGGCGAATCCAGCATCTGCACGCCGCAATCCTTGAACTTCGCAAGGTTCTCCGGCTCGAACACCATGCTCCAGGAATCGATCTTCGCGTCAGGTCCCAGAATCCTGCGCACCGCGGCGACGTTGTAGCCGATGCCGGTGGTGCCCCACATGTAGTTGGCGCCGTAAAGATTGCCGGGATCGTAGATCGCCAGACGCTGCGTCACCTCCGGCCAGGCATGGACGAGGTTCGGCAGCCTGGTCTTGTCGAGTTTCTGGAAGACGCCGGCCTTGATCTGGCGCTGCAGGAAATACGCGGTCGGCACCACGACGTCATAGCCGGACTTGCCGGCGAGCAGCCGCGTTTCCAGCGCCTCGTTGGCGTCGAAGGTATCGTAGACAACCTTGATGCCGGTCTCCCTGGTGAAATCCTCCAGCACGCCGGGCGCCATGTAACTCGACCAGTTGTAGAAGTTCACCACGCGATCCGCCGCGCGCGCGGGCGCGGTCAGCATCGCGCAGGCCAGCGCCAGCGCCGCCAGCCGAAACATGCCGCCGCCTCTTTTAGCGACGCAGAACATGAGAGAGCCGCTCCAATGCCGTATCCAGCGTCGCATCCGTCTTGGAGAAGCAGAACCGCACCACGGAATTGACCGCGTCGTCTTTATAGAAGGACGACACCGGGATCGATGCGACCTTGTGTTCGATCGCGACGCGCTTGCAGAACGCCTCGTCGGTCTCGTTGAGACCGAGCGGTGCGAGATCGACGGTGAGGAAATACGTGCCCTGCGAGGGCAGCACCGGAAAGCCGATCCGCTTCAGCCCCTCGGTCAGACGGTCGCGGCTGCGCTGCAGATCGCGCCGCATCTCGTCGAAGACCGCATCCGGTCTGCCGAGGCCGTAGGCCACCGCGACCTGCAGATTGGGCGCGGTGGTGAACGCGAGGAACTGGTGCGCCTTGGCCAGCACGCGGAGCAGCGGCGGCGCGGCGCAGACAAAGCCGACCTTCCAGCCGGTCAGCGCGAAGATCTTGCCGGCCGAGCCGATCTTCACGGTGCGCTCGCGCATGCCCGGCAGCGAGATCAGCGGAATGTGGCAGCGGCCATCGAACACGATGTGCTCCCAGACCTCGTCGCAGATCGCCACCGCGTCGAACTCTTGACAGTAGCGCGCCAGCAATTCGAGATCCTCGCGCGGATAGACCACGGCGGCGGGATTGAGCGGGTTGTTGAAAATGACAAAGCGCGTCTTCGGCGTGAACGCCTGTCGCAGCGCCTCGTCGGTCAGCCGCCAGTGCGGCGGCTCGAGCCGGACGAAACGCGGAACGCCGCCGGCCCGCTCGATCAGCGGCACATAGGCGTCGTAGAACGGCTGGAACACGACGACCTCGTCGCCGGCCTCGATCAGGCCGAGGAAGGCGGCGGCGAGCGCTTCGGTCGCGCCCGAGGTCACCATCACCTCGCTCGCCGGATCGAGTTCGACACCGTGCCAGTGCGCGTAATGCGCCGCGATCGCCTGCCGCAATTCCGGCAGGCCCATCATCGAGGGATACTGGTTGTAGCCGTTCAGCACTGCATCGGCGGCCTTGCGGCGGATGTCCTCCGGTCCCGGCCCGTCCGGAAAGCCCTGGCCGAGATTGATGGCGTCGTGGTCGCGGGCGAGCTGCGACATCACCTCGAAGATCGTGACCGGCAGATCGGCGAAAGTCCTGTTCATGATTCGGGCGTCAACGCGAAACCGGCACGATGTCAGCCTGCCTTCGAGGGCAGGCCCGCCGCCTTCCACGCCAGCATGCCGCCGGCCAGATGGGCGTTGTAGGGCTTGCCGCAGGCCTGCGCGGCGAGCGAGGCCCGGACCGAACGATTGCCGGAGCGGCAGGCGAACACCACGGTCTTGCCCTGCGGATCGGGCAGCGCCTCGGGATCGAACGCGGAGAGCGGCATCACCACCGCGTCGGGATAAGCCTCCGCCGCGACCTCGTTGAGCTCGCGCACATCGATCAGCAGATAGCGACCTTCGGTCAGCCCCTGCGCCACCTCGGCGGGCATGAGATTCTGAACCTGTTTCCTGTTGAACACGAGAAGCCTCCGAAAATCGCCGTTCCGGCGCAAATTCTCTTGTTACGCCGGCAAAATCAAGTGCCCGTCAGATCGTGATCTGCGTTCCGACCTCGACCACCCGGCCGGTCGGAATCTGGTAGTAATCGGTCGCGTCGTTGGCCGAACGGCTGAGCGCGATGAACAGATGGTCCTGCCAGCGCGGCATGCCCGAATGAGTGGCCGGCTTGAGCGCGCGGCGCGACAGGAAAAACGACGTCGACATGATGTCGAACTGCCAGCCGAGCTTGCGCGCGATCGCCAGCGCCTTCGGCACGTTCGGCGATTCCATGAAGCCGAATTTCAGCGTCACGCGGGAGAAGTTCTCGCTGATTTCCTCCATCCGTACCCGTTCGGAGGGATCGACCCGCGGCGTCGGCGCGGTGGTGATGTTGAGAATGACGTTCTTGTGGTGCAGCACCTTGTAGTGCTTGAGGCTGTGCATCAGCGCGGTCGGGGCGAATTGCGGATTACTGGTGAGGAACACGGCAGTGCCCGGAACGCGCTGCGGCGCCTTCTTCTCCAGCATCGCGACGAGCTCGGTCAGCGGAATCTCCTGCTTGTGGGTCTTCTCGTACAACAGGCGGGTACCGCGCCGCCACGTGTACATCAGCAGCATCACCAGCGCGCCGATCGCGAGCGGCACCCAGCCGCCTTCGAATATCTTGAGCAGATTGGCCGACAGGAAGGTCAGATCAAGGAACAGGAACGGCAGCAGCAGCGCCGCGGCGGCGAGCGGCGGCCATTTCCACACCTTCCACACCACGACAAAACCCATCAAGCCGGTCACCACCATGGTGCCGGTAACGGCGATGCCATAGGCCGAAGCCAGCGCGCTGGAGGAGCGGAACAGAAACACCAGCAGCACCACGCTGATCAGCAGCAAATGGTTGATGCGCGGAATGTAGATCTGCCCGGCATGACTTTCCGAGGTGTGGCGAATCTCGAAACGCGGCATCAGCCCGAGCTGGATCGCCTGCCGCGTCAGCGAATAGGCGCCGGTGATCACCGCCTGGCTGGCGATCACCGTCGCGACGGTGGCGAGCACCACCATCGGCACCAGCGCCCAGGACGGAAACATCAGGAAGAACGGATTCTCCACCGCCTGCGGATTGCCGAGCAGCAGGGCGCTCTGGCCGAGATAGTTCAGCGCCAATGATGGCAGCACGATCAGCAGCCACGCGGTCTGGATCGGACGTTTGCCGAAATGGCCGAGGTCGGCATACAGCGCTTCCGCGCCGGTCACGGCGAGGAACACCGCGCCCAGCGTCACCAGACCGATTATGCCGTGATGGATCAGGAACGACACCGCATAGGCCGGGTTGAAGGCCGCGAACACGCCGGGATGATTCAGAATGTGCGGGATCGCGCCAAGGCCGATCACCAGAAACCAGATCAGCATCAACGGTCCGAAGAACGCGGCGACGCGCGCGGTGCCGCGCGACTGCACCGCGAACAGCAGCGCCAGAATGAAGACGGTCAACGGCACCACATAGGGATCGAAGGCCGCGGTCGCGATCTTCATGCCTTCGATGGCCGACAGCACCGACAGCGCGGGCGTGATGACGGCGTCGCCGTAAAACAACGCGCCGCTGACGATGCCGAGAAAGATAATGAACCCGCCATGGCTGCCGAGCGCGCGCTGCGCCAGCGCCATCAGGGCCAGCGTGCCGCCCTCCCCGTTATTGTCGGCGCGCAGCAGGATGATAACGTATTTCAGGGTGACGATGAGGATCAGCGCCCACAGGATCAGCGACAGCACGCCGAGCACCGCCTGCGGGCTGACGCCGCCCTCGCCCGCGCCGGCCGCAGTCACCGCCTCGCGGAAGGCGTAAAGCGGGCTGGTGCCGATATCGCCATAGACCACGCCGATACTGCCGAGCATCAGAGCCTTGAAGCCGTCGGTCGAATGCGCCGGCCCATGCTCTTCCGCCGCCGGCGTTTCCGCGGCGGGGATCGATATGTCGGTTGTCATGGAAAGGCCTCGCTTGCGTTGCGCAGATGGCAGCGGCGCAGGCCTATACGCCCGCCCCCATACGTTTGCAAGAGCCGGATACTTGATAAAAACGCCGAAAAATCAGGTCTTTATTTGAAAATCTAGATTGTGACCTGGGTTCCCACTTCCACGACGCGGCCGGTCGGGATCTGGAAGTAATCGGTGGCGTCGTTGGCCGATTTGCTCATGGCGATGAACAGGTGATCCTGCCACCTCGGCATCCCGGATTGCGCGGCCGGCTTGAGCGAGCGGCGCGAAACGAAGAACGAGGTCGACATGATGTCGAACTGCCAGCCAAGCTTGCGCGCGATCGCCAGCGCCTTCGGCACGTTCGGCTGCTCCATGAAGCCGAAATTGAGCTGAACGGTCGCAAACCGCTCGCTGATGCTCTCATATTGCACGCGATCGAGCAGATCGACCCGCGGGGTCTGCGCGGTGTTGATGGTCAGAATGACGTTGTGCTCGTGCAGCACCTTGTTGTGCTTGAGGTTATGCAGCAGCGCGGTCGGGGTGTATTCGCGGTCGCTGGTCAGGAACACGGCGGTGCCCTTGACGATATGCGGCGGCCGCTTTTCCAGACTCTTGATCAGATCGCGCAGCGGCACCTCGGTGCGTCGCGTCTTGTTGAGAAGGATGGCGGCGCCGCGCCGCCAGGTCCAGATCAGCACCATCACGATGATGCCGAACAGCAGCGGCACCCACGCGCCTTCGAACAGCTTGAGCAGATTGGCGGTGAAGAACGACAGATCGACGAACACCAGCGGCACGATCAGCGCGGCGGCGGTCGCCGCGCGCCAGTTCCACAGCTTCCACACCACGATGAAGCCCATGATGCCGTCGGCCACCATGGTGGTGGAAACCGCGATGCCGTAGGCCGAGGCCAGACCGCTGGATGTGCGGAACATCAGCACCAGCAGCAGCACGCCGATCAGGAGCAGCGTGTTGACACGCGGCAGATAGATCTGCCCGGCGTGAACCTCGGAGGTGAAGCGGACCTCGAAACGCGGCAGCAGGCCAAGCTGCACCGCCTGCCGCGTCAGCGAGAACGCGCCGGTGATCACCGCCTGGCTCGCGATCACGGTGGCGGCGGTCGCCAGCACCACCAGCGGCAGCAGCACGGCTTCGGGCGCCAGCGAATAGAACGTGTTCTCGATCGCCGCCGGATGCGCCAGCACCAGCGCGCCCTGTCCGAAATAATTGATCAGCAGCGCGGGCAGCACGAAGAACATCCAGGCCGACTGGATCGGCTTGCGGCCGAAATGGCCGAGATCGGCGTAGAGCGCCTCGCCACCGGTCACCGCCAGGAACACCGCGCCGAGCGCGACCAGTCCCAGTTCGCCATGCGTCATCATGAAGGTGATCGCGTAATACGGATTGATCGCGGCCAGCACCGTCGGATCGTCGGCGATGTGCATGGCGCCGAGAATGGCGATGGCGGTGAACCAGGTAATCATCACCGGGCCGAACGCCGCCGCGATCCGCGTCGTGCCGCTGCTCTGCACCGCGAACAAGGCGACAAGGATCAGCACCGTCAGCAGCACGACATAATGTTCGAGGCCCGGGGCCGCGAGCTTGAGGCCTTCGACCGCCGACAGCACCGAGATCGCCGGGGTGATCATCGAATCGCCGAGGAACATCGCCGCGCCGACCACGCCCAGCACCAGCAGCAGCCGCGAATTGCGGCCCATGGCGCGCCGGCCGAGCGCCATCAGCGACAGCGTGCCGCCCTCGCCCTTGTTGTCGGCGCGCAGCAGCAGCAGAACGTATTTGGCGGTGACCACGACAAACAGCGCCCACAGGATCAGCGACAGCACGCCGAGCACGATCGGCCGCGTCACCTCACCGGTGCCGGCGGCACCGCGCACCGCCTCGCGGAACGCATAAAGCGGACTGGTGCCGATGTCGCCGAACACGACGCCGATGCTGCCGAGGGTCAGCCCCCAGAACCCTGCGGGCGAAGCATGTTCGCCGGGAGAGTCGGTCGCGGGTAAGGCCTGCTCGTCCTGAGGTTCGGCGGATGTATCGCTGGCAGTCATGATGCTGGAAAGTGTCCTGAAGTCCGTTTGGGTCCCGGAGCATGCCTCCGGGGCGCGGACGTATAGCACCGGGTTTCGCGGTTTCCCACACGTCGGACAGCAACTTTAGGACTTGAAAGGTATTTTAATAAGCCAGCAAACAGCCGCCTCAGGGTCGCAGATTCGGCGGCAATGCCGGGTCTTCCCGCATCAAAGTGATGGTGACGCGGCGGTTGGCGGCCAGCGTCGGGTCATCCGGAAAAAGCGGCTGGGTATCGGCCTTGCCGGACACCGCGAAGATATGAGACGGCGGCAGCCCTTCCCGCTCCAGAATCTGGCGCACCGCATTGGCACGGTCGGCCGAGAGGTCGAAGGCGTCGTAATCGGAGCGCGCGCGGGTGAAGTTCGACGAGGTATGGCCGGTGATCGCCACCCGCAGCGGCGACTGGCGCAGCGGCTTGGCCAGGCGGCTGATCAGCATGCGGGTGCGCTCGTAGGGCTGACGCGAGCCGTCGGCGAACATCGAACGGCCGTCCTGATCGACGATCTCGAGGTTCAGGCCCTCCTTGGTTTCCTCGAACATGATGTGCTTGGACAGCTCGGTCATTTCCGGCATGTCCTGCAGCGCCTGACGCAGCGAGGCGGAGGCCAGAGCGAATTCGCGATCGGTCTTGAGCCGCGCGCCGGCGATCTTGCCGTTGTCATGCTGGTCGGGCGACGGGGTGTTGGAGGCTTCCTCGGGCGGGATGTGATCGACGTTCTTCAGCTTGGGGCGGGTCGGCAGGCCGTCGGTCTCCAGCACGCCGGAAAAGCGCGACTCGGTCTGCACGCCGAACGCCTCGCGCATCGAGCCGGCGACGATCTTGAGCTTTTGCTGATCCTGATTGGAGAACGCCACCAGCATGACGAAGAAGCTCATCATCAGGCCCATGAGATCGGCAAAGGTCACGAACCAGCCGTGTCCTCCGCCGTGCGCGTCGCCCCGTTTCTTCTTGGCCATCGCCCCGTCCCCGAATCCTGGTCAAGCCGCCGGTCAGGCCGGCACCGGCTCGCCTTCCTCATGGCGGTGCTTCTCCGGCAGATAGGCCAGCAGCATCTCGCGCACCAAAGTCGGGCTCTTGGCGTCGCGGATCATCAGGATGCCGTCGATGATGATGGTGCGGTTGGTCTCCTCGTCGAGCAGCTTGCCATGCAGCTTGTCGGCGATCGGCAGACAGAACAGGTTCGCCACCAGCGCGCCGTACAGCGTCGCCAGCAGCGCGGTCGCCATGAACGGGCCGAGCTTGGAGGGGTCGGTCATGTTGGCGAACATCTGCACCATGCCGATCAGGGTGCCGATCATGCCGAACGCCGGGGCGCAATCGCCGATGGCGCGGTAGATCTTGCTGCCCTCATCGAGGTGCATGAGGAAATTGTCGCGGTCGCGCTCGAGATTGTCGCGAATGAAATCCAGGTCGTAGCCGTCGGCGACGTAGCGGATGCCTTTCGCCAGGAAAGGATCGTCGGTCTCGACCTTTTCCAGGCCGACCGGGCCCTGCTTGCGGGCGACTTCGGCGATGCCGGCCAGCTCGTCGACCAGGCTGCGCGGGGTGGAACGGCTCATGGTGAAGGCGAATTTCGCCCCCAGCGGCAGGCCGTGAAGGATCGACACCAGCGGAAAGCGAATGAGCGTGGCGGAAAACGAGCCGCCGAAAATGATGATCATCGCATGTTCGCTGATGAACATGTGGAGATCGCCCCCCATGAAGACCATCGCGATGATCACGATCGTGCCGATAACCAGACCGATACTGGTGGTGATATCCATGGAACACTCCGACGCGTACGAACCGGCCATTCTGAGCCGGTTCCGGAAACCCTAGCGTCGGCGCGATGAAATTTGCGTAAAGGTTATTGAATTGCCAATCCGAAAAACCGCCGCCGCGCGGCGTCGCCGGGGGCGATTTGCCGTACGAGGCCGGCCTTTGGCGGCGTCAACCATTTGCTAACCATACCGAACCGCACGCACTGCCCGGTCAGGCAAGGCACGCAGCCGATACAGTCAGCGAATCAATGCAGGTGCGGCGGGCGGTCGTCGCCCTCGGATGCCGGCGGCACGTAGGAGGAGGAGGCCGCGGCGCCACCATCGGCCGCGGCCGCATTCGCCATCTCCAGATTGTAGCGCCGCTGCTGCTCGCGATACGACATCCAGCCAACCGGCAGGCAGCACAGATAGATGATGGAGGCCGCGCTAAGTAGGTGCCACGGGTAGCTGATCAGCACCGCAATGAACAGCACCACGAACACCACCACCGGCACCACCTTGTCGGAGGAAATCCGGCCACCCATCGTCTTGCCGGAAAACACCGGCAAGCGCGACACCATCAGGAAGGCGATGGCGAGCACGTAGATCGCGGTCAGCGCGACGGGAAACTGCGGACCGCCGATCAGGACGAGGTACATCGGCAGCAGCGCGCAGATCGCTCCGAGCGGGGCCGGCACGCCGGTGAAGAAGCCCGCGGCGAATGGCGGCTTGTTCGGATCGTCCATAGTGGCGTTGAAGCGCGCGAGGCGCAGGCCGCCGCTGATGGCGAAGATCATCGCCGCGATCCAGCCGACATTGTTGAGATCGTGAAGCTGCCAGAAATACAGGATCAGAGCCGGCGCGACACCGAAATTGACGAAATCGGCGAGGCTGTCGAGTTCGGCGCCGAACCGCGACTGGCCCTTGATCATGCGCGCGATGCGCCCGTCGATGCCATCGAGCGCGGCGGCGAACACGATGGCGCCGAGCGCGAGTTCGGTGCGACCCTCGATCGAGAGCCGGATCGCGGTGAGACCGGCGCAGATCGCCAGCAACGTGATGACGTTGGGCACCAGCATGCGCACCGGAATCTGGCGAAAACGGCGGCGGCGCGGATCGGAAACCTCTGAGTCGGAACGCATGGCGGTGGCACCTCAAGAAGCGGCCATGCCGGGTTTCGGATCGAACGCGGCGCCGCCTGTCGTTCCTTACATAGTCCCCTCGCCGGCCCCTGCCAATGTGGCGGAAGGTCGTGGAGGCGCAGAGAAAAGGTTAATCGGTGCGGTAGGTCCGCCCGCCGTCGCCGATCCGGAAATCGGCAAGCACGGTCTCGCCGGCGATCGCGGTCTGGCCCACGGCGACCAGCGGCTTGCCGCCCTCCGGCAGATAGACATCGAGCCGCGAGCCGAACCGGATCAGACCGAAACGTTCGCCCGCCGCCACGCTCTGCCCCTCGCGCACGAAGGAGACGATGCGCCGCGCCACCAGACCCGCGATCTGCACGACGCCGATCCGTCCCGCAGGAGTCGCGATCACCAGCGCGTTGCGCTCGTTATCCTCGCTGGCCTTGTCGAGCTCGGCATTGACGAACTTGCCGGGCCGGTAGGCGATGCGTTCGATCTTGCCGGCGACCGGGCTGCGGTTCACATGGCAGTTGAACACACTCATGAAGATGGAGATGCGCAGCAGCGGCTGGTCGCCGAGCCCCATCTCGGCCGGCGGCACCGCCGGCGCGATCATCGAGACCCGGCCATCGGCCGGCGAGACGACAAGCCCCTCGCGGGTCGGCGTCACCCGCACCGGATTGCGGAAGAACAGCGCGCACCACACCGTGAGCACGCAGCCGATCCAGCCGAGCGGCGTCCACAGCCAGAACAGCACCAGACTCGCCAGCGCGAAGGCGCCGATGAACGGATAGCCCTCCTCGTGGATCGGCGGGATTTGCGCGCGGATGGAATTGACGATGGACATCGAATGAAAGGCCCTAACGATTTTTGGTCCCCTCTCCCCTTGTGGGAGAGGGTAGCGCGCCGCGTAGCGGCGGGCCGGGAGAGGGGTCAGCCGGATCGCTCACAGCCTGGAGAATGTGATCAAGCACAGCGTCCGTCTGGTTCAGCACTTCATTATTCCAGAAACGCACCACACGAAACCCCTGATCAGCCAGCCAGCGGTCACGTGCGACGTCAGAATCCTTCCCGTCGTGCTGGCCACCATCGACTTCGATCACCAGCTTACGCTCGAAACAGACAAAGTCAGCGATATACCGCCCGATCACAGCCTGACGCTTGAACTTGATGCCCTCTAGTCGATGGGCTCGCAACCGATACCACAGACGCCATTCGGCATCGGTCATCGATTTGCGAAGAGACTTGGCGTGACTGATCGACATGCCCCTCTCCCGGCTCGGCTTCGCCGAGCCACCCTCTCCCACAAGGGGAGAGAGGGTCAAGAGTCGCGACAACCCTTACCCCACGCCTAACAACTCCGTCCGGGTTGCCCCTACTCCGCTGCGGCGGCGGGGGTCGCCAGCGGATCGTCGACCGGCGGCGGCGCGCGGTTGGGCGCGGCGTTCTCGTCGTCGATCATCGCGAGCTTCTCGCGCGCGGCCTCGGCCTCGCGCTGCCTGTTCCACATGCTGGCATAGAGACCGCCTGCGACCAGAAGCTGCGCATGGCTGCCGCGCTCGGCGATGCGGCCCTGATCGAGCACGATGATCTCGTCGGCCCCGACAATGGTGGACAGCCGGTGCGCGATCACCAGCGAGGTGCGATTGCGCGACACCTTCTCCAGCTCGTTCTGGATCTCCTGCTCGGTGTGACTGTCGAGCGCCGAGGTCGCCTCGTCGAGCACCAGGATCGGCGGCGCCTTGAGAATGGTACGGGCGATCGCCACGCGCTGCTTCTCTCCGCCGGACAGCTTGAGCCCGCGCTCGCCGACCTCGGTCTCATAGCCCATCGGCGAGCGGCGGATAAAGCCGTCGATCTGCGCCATGCTCGCCGCCGCCTCGACCTCGGCGTCGCTCGCGTCCCAGCGGCCGTAGCGGATATTGTAGCGGATGGTGTCGTTGAACAGCACGGTATCCTGCGGCACCATGCCGATGGAATCGCGCAGCGAGGTCTGCGTCACCTCGCGGATGTCCTGACCGTCGACGGTGATGCGGCCACCGCTGACATCATAGAGACGGAACAGCAGCCGCGAGATGGTGGATTTTCCCGCGCCGGACGGGCCGACGATCGCGACCGTCTTGCCGGCCGGCACCTCGAAGCTGAGGCCCTTGAGGATCGGCCGCGACGGATCGTAGTGGAACTGGACATCCTCGAAGCGCACCGTGCCGGCATCGACGCGCAGCGGCTGCGCGCCGGGGCGATCCTTCACTTCCGGGTTCTTCGACAGCACGCCGAACATCTTCTCGATGTCGATCACCGCCTGCTTGATCTCGCGATAGACCATGCCCATGAAATTCAGCGGCTGGTAGAGCTGGATCATCATGGCGTTGACCATGACGAAATCGCCGACGGTGTTGGTGCCGTTGCGAATGCCGAACGCGCACATCAGCATGGTCGCGGTCAGGCCGAAGGTGAAGATGATCGCCTGCCCGGTGTTGAGAACGGCGAGCGAGGTGTAGGTCTTGACGCTGGCGTCCTCGTAACGCGCCATCGACTTGTCGTAGCGCTGCGCCTCGCGCTCTTCGGCGCCGAAATACTTCACCGTCTCATAGTTGAGCAGCGAGTCGATCGCCTTGGTGTTCGCCTCGGTGTCGGAATCGTTCATCTTGCGGCGGATGCCGATCCGCCACTCGGTCGCGACATAGGTGAAGTACATGTAGACGATCACCGTCGCCAGCGTGACGGCGACATAGCGCCAATCGAACTGATAGAGCAGCACGCCCATCAAGAGCAGCGTCTCGACCAGCGTCGGCACCAGCTGCAGGATCACCATGCGCACGATGGTCTCGATCGCGGTGCGGCCGCGCTCCAGCACGCGGGTGAGACCGCCGGTCTTGCGCTCCAGATGGAAGCGCAGCGACAATTCGTGCATGTGGACGAACGTCATGTAGGCGATCTTGCGCACCGCATGCATCGCCACCTTGGCGAACAGACCGTCGCGCCACTGCGTCAGCACCGCCATCATGATGCGCATGCCGCCATAGCTCAGCGTCATGATCAGTGGCGACGCAATCAGCCACAGCGTCCAGTTCGAAGCCTGCACCGGCGCGGTGTCCGCTCCGGTCAGCGCATCGACCGCCCATTTGAAGGTAAACGGCACCGCCAGCGTCGCCAGCTTGGCAGCGAGCAGCAGCAGCACCGACCACACCACCCGCATCTTCAGGTCGGCGCGCTCGCCCGGCCAGATATAGGGCCACAGATGAACCAGCGTCCCGGTGAGGGACGCCTGTTCAGCCTTCAGGTCGGCGGCGGACAGGGCCGGATCGGCGGCCGGCGCGGTATTGGGGTCGGTATCGGTCTCGGCCATTCGTTATCCTGCGCGGGCAGCGCAACGCGTTGCAGGCACAATCATTCTCTGATTGGAGCAATTTCCCATCATATAGTGCGTTCGCGGCATTTCCGCACCATCCGGAGACGATCTTTTCCCCCGGCCGCGGGTTTGCAGGCAGAATCCCCTCGCCTTGACGACCCGGCGGCGCGATGCCACATCAAAACAATGAATGGTATTAAGACTGTCTGTGTCTACTGCGGTTCCGGTCCCGGGACCGACCCTCAATTCATCCAGGCCGCCAGCACCTTCGGCAAGATCCTCGCCGAAGAAGGCATCGGCCTCGTCTATGGCGGCGGCTCGATCGGCCTGATGGGCGCGGTCGCCAACGGCGTGCTCGACCATGGCGGCAAGGTGACCGGCATCATCCCCGACTTCCTCACCACGCGGGAACATGCGCTGGTGCGCGCGCAGGAGATGATCGTCACCAAGGACATGCACGAGCGCAAGCAACTGATGTTCGAGCGCTCGGACGCGTTCGTCGCTCTGCCCGGCGGCGTCGGCACGCTGGAAGAGCTGGTCGAGCAAATGACCTGGGCGCAGCTCGGACGCCATAGCAAGCCGATCCTGGTCGCCAACATCGCGCGTTTCTGGAATCCGCTGCTGGCGCTTATCTCCCATATGCGCCACACCCACTTCATTCGGCCGAACCTCTCGGTCGACGTCCTCACCGCCGACCGCGTCGAGGATATCGTGCCGAAACTGCGCAAGGCCGCGAAGGACATCCCCGCCATCGAAAAGACGATGGTGTCGCCGGTCGCCGAGAAGCTCTGAGAGCGACGCAGCCGTCTTGAACGGCCGCAGTCGTCGGCTCGCAAGGCCAACCGGAAAAGAACCTTTCGTCATGGCCGAGCTTGTCCCGGCCATCCACGTTTTATGGCTCGAAGTATCGTGAAGACGTGGATGCTCGGCACAAAGGGCGTTCACGGCTGGCATGACGACGACACATGAACCGGCGAACGAGCGTCAGGCCGGTGCGCCGGACTTCACCAGCTTGAAGGTCAGCGAATCCATCAGCGCCTGGAACGAGGCGTCGATCACGTTCGACGACACGCCGATGGTGGTCCAGCGCGCGCCGGTCTCGTCCTCGCTCTCGATCAGCACGCGCGTCACCGCCTCGGTGCCGCCATTGAGGATACGGACGCGGTAGTCGGTCAGCTTCAGGCCGTCGATATACTTCTGGTACTTGCCGAGGTCCTTGCGCAGCGCGACGTCGAGCGCGTTGACCGGGCCGTTGCCTTCGGCCGCCGAGATCAGCATCTCGCCCGCGACATTCACCTTCACCACCGCGAGCGCCACCGTGACCGGGCGGCCGAGCGCGTTGGTGCGCTGCTCGACATTGACGTCGAACTGCACGACCTCGAAATAATCCGGCACCGTGCCGAGCGTGCGCCGCGCCAGCAGGTCGAACGAGGCATCGGCGGACTCGTAGGCATAGCCCGCGGCCTCGCGCTCCTTCATCTCCTCGATCAGGCGCGTCAGCTTCGGATCGTTCTTCTCGAACGCGATGCCCGCCTTCTCCAGCGCCGCGAGCACATTGGAGCGGCCGGCCTGATCCGACACCAGCACGCGGCGGTGATTGCCGACCGCTTCGGGCGCGATATGCTCGTAGGTGTGCGGGTCCTTCAGCACCGCCGAGGCGTGAATGCCGGTCTTGGTGACGAAGGCGCTCTCGCCGACATAAGGCGCATGCGGATCGGGCGCGCGGTTGAGAATGACATCGAGCGTACGCGAGACATGCACCAGCGTCGCCAGCTTCTCCTCCGAGACGCCGATTTCGAATTTGTCGGCGAACTCGCTCTTGAGCTTCAGGGTCGGGATCAACGAACACAGATTGGCGTTGCCGCAGCGCTCGCCGAGGCCATTCAGCGTGCCCTGGATCTGGCGCGCCCCGGCGCGCACCGCGGCCAGCGAATTCGCCACCGCCTGCTCGGTGTCGTTGTGGGTGTGGATGCCGAGATGATCGCCCGGGATGTGTTTGGTCACCTCGCGCACGATGGTCTCGACCTCATGCGGCATGGTGCCGCCATTGGTGTCGCACAGCACCACCCAGCGCGCGCCGGACTCATACGCCGCTTTGGCGCAGGCCAGCGCGAATTGCGGGTCTTCCTTGTAGCCGTCGAAGAAATGCTCGCAATCGATCATCACCTCGCGGCCGGCGTTCTTCACATGGCTGACGCTGTCACGGATCGAAGCGAGGTTTTCCTCGTTGGTGGTTTCGAGCGCGACCCGTACCTGATAGGCCGACGATTTGGCAACGAGGCAGATCGCGTCCGCCTTGGCGTCCAGCACGGCGGCAAGACCGGGATCGTTCGAGGCCGAGCGGCCGGCGCGCCGCGTCATGCCAAAGGCGGTAAAGCGCGCATTGTGGAACGCCGGACGGGTCGCGAACAGTTCGGTGTCGGAGGGATTGGCGCCGGGAATACCGCCCTCGACATAATCCACGCCGAGATCGTCGAGCAACTGCGAGATCAGTTGCTTGTCGTGCATGGTGAAATCGACGCCATGGGTCTGCGCACCGTCGCGCAGCGTGGTGTCGAACAGATAGAGACGCTCGCGACTCATGACGCTTGTCCTGACTGCCCTTCCCGCGGGCCCTTGCCCGAAAGGGTCTTTTTCATCGTGGTGTTGGCGAGCCATTCGTCGCCGACGGTCACCGTATTGCGCTGCTGGCCGACATAGCCGCGCTTCGTAAAGAACTCCTGCGCGGTGTCGCTGGCATCGACGCTCATCTGCATGGCGCCGCGCGCGGCGGCGAGCTTCTCGATCGCCTCGCACAGCGCGGAGGCGACGCCGCGCCGCACCGCCTGCGGATGCACATAAAGCAGATCGAGATGGTCCGCGCCCTTCAACGAGGCGAACCCGACCGGCGAGCCTTCCAGTGTCGCGACCAGCGTCAATTGCGAGGTCAGCCGCTTGCCGAACGCCTCCTCGTCATCGACGACGCCGGCCCACGCCTCGCGCTGCGCCTCGGAGTAATCGTCCTCGGTCAATTCCTCGATGCTGGCGACGAAGATCGCCGCGAGGATCGACAGGTCCGACGGCAGGAACGGCCGCAGGCCGACTTTGGGAAATGCGTGAGCCATCACCAGACCCCGAACAGCTTGAGCGCGATCGCCGCCGCCAATGCGATCACCACCCATTTCAGGATGATGTAATAGCGCCAGTGCTTCGGGAAAGGCGTGTCCGGCCGCTTCATCGCGCAACCTCCCAAGTGGTTACCGGCTTGCCGTCGGCGCCCTTGCCGTCCTTGATCGCGATACCCATCGCCGCGAGCTGATCGCGGATGCGGTCGGACTCGGCAAAATCCTTGCGGGCGCGCGCGGCGCTGCGATCCGCGACCAGCGCCTCGACCTGCCCCGCATCGATGCCGCTGGCCTGCTGCTTGCGCGCCGTCCAACCCGCCGCGGTGTCGGCAAGAAAGCCGAGCATGCGCAGCGAGGCGGCGAATTCGTCGCGCAGCAACTCGTCGCCATCGCCGGCGAGATTGCGCAGGCCGTGCAACGCCGCGATCATCTGCGGCGTGTTGAGATCGTCGGTCAGCGCCTCGATCACCGAACCCGCCACGCGCTCGCCCGGCAGATCGCGCGCCACCGCATACCAGTCGTCCAGCGTCTTTGCGCTTTCTTCCAGCCCCTTCAGCGTCCAGTCGATCGGCGAGCGGTAATGCGTCCGCAGCATGTTGAGGCGCAGTACCTCGCCGGGCCAGTCGGCGAGCAGTTCATGGATGGTGACGAAGTTGCCGAGCGACTTCGACATCTTCTCACCTTCGACCTGCAGGAAACCGTTGTGCATCCACACGTTCGCCATGCGGTCGGTGTGGAACGCGCAGCACGATTGCGCCAGCTCGTTCTCGTGGTGCGGAAACACCAGATCGATGCCGCCGCCATGAATGTCGAAACGCTCGCCGAGATGCTTCCACGACATCGCCGAGCACTCGATGTGCCAGCCCGGCCTGCCCTCGGCTTTGATACCGCCGGGCGAGGCCCATGACGGCTCCCCCGGCTTGGACGGCTTCCACAGCACGAAATCCATCGGCGCGCGTTTGTAGGGCGCGACATCGACGCGCGCACCGGCCAGCATCTCGTCCAGCGAGCGGCGCGCGAGGTTGCCATAGCGCGGATCGGTGGCGACACTGAACAGCACGTGGTCCTGCTCGACGTAAGCGTTGCCGTTCGCGATCAGTCTCTCGATGATCGCACGCATCTCCGCGATGTGCTCGGTCGCGCGCGGCTCAATGGTCGGCGGCAGACAGCCCAGCGCCGCGACATCGGCGTGAAACTGGTTGCCGGTCTGTTCGGTGACCTTGCGGATCGCCTCATTCAGCGGCAGGCCGGGATAGTCGCGCGCCGCACGGTCGTTGATCTTGTCGTCGACGTCGGTGATGTTGCGCACGTAAGTGACGTGCGCCTCGCCATAGAGATGACGCAGCAGGCGGAACAGCACGTCGAACACGATGACCGGCCGCGCGTTGCCGATATGCGCGAAATCGTAGACCGTGGGGCCGCACACATACATGCGCACGTTGGCAGGATCGAGCGGCGCGAAAGCGCGCTTCTCCTTGGTGAGCGTATCGTAGAGCTTGAGCTCCATGGACAAAGAATCCCCTTGCCTTGCGGCCGGGCGTCCACTGATCTCGTTTGAGAAAAGACGGCTCCAGCCAGCGAATCGCTAGCTAATAATCTCGCGGCAAATGCCGAAAACGGAGAAAGAACCGATCATGGGCCGCACAATGGTCCAGCATGGGGGACCCCGTCAAGCGCCTTCGTCAACGCTAGCACAGTGTTTTTACAGCCATTTCCCGCCCACGAAATCGTGTGGTTAAGCATTCTTAACATTTTGGACTTATCCGTGTATGGCAACCGTCCTTCCCCCTCCGGTGCCTTATGCGACTGATTCCAGCGTTCCTTGCCTGCGCGTTCCTTGCCGCCGCAACCACTGCCCATGCCGACAGCCAGGTGTTCATCGTCGCCAACCAGCCGGACGGTTACGGGGTCGATCAGTGCCTCGCCAGCGGCGAGCGCTGCGGGGCGCCCGCCGCCCGCGCCTATTGCCAGTCGCGCGACTTCGCGCAGGCCAGCGCCTTTCGCCGGGTCGATCCCGACGAGGTGACCGGCGCGGTTCCGGTCTCCACCGGCGGCGCCTGCAAATCCGGCGTCTGCGGCGAATACGTCGCGATCACCTGCCAGCGCTGATTGTCTCCGGAAACGCTGCTCTCTCATCCCGAGGCCTGACCGAAACGCAGGCTGCGTTTTCAGGATGTTTTCAGCTATCGATGGAAATTTTTCGTCCCGGTCGTCCCGGCGCAGGCCGGGACCCATAATCCCGGTCGATGATTTTTAGCATGGCGAGCCCGGCATTCTTTCTGAGAAGCCTGTGGTGATGGGTCCCAGCCTGCGCCGGGACGACCCCTTTTTTCGGTCAAACTCTGAGGAGCGATTTCGCCGGAAATCGCGTCTCGAAGGATGAGGGCTTTGACGGCGGCCTGCCATCAATGCGCCGTGGAATCGACGTGACCTCGCCGTCAGAAGCCTGTATGTGAAGCGGCGTCGGGCCGCGCCGCGGCTGTCTTGAGCCGGATTCGCGCCTTGAATTTCTCTTCGGGTCTTTCCCGATCATTCTGGACATCGATGCAAGCCGCGCTCGGCGCGCTGGCAATGACCTCGGTCGCGCTGGCGCAGGGCGCGCCGCCCGTGCAAGGCGCCGGCAGTCCGATGTGCCAGCGGCTCGAAGCCCAGCTTGCCAACGTCAATCGCAACGCCGCCGGCGGCGACGCCGCCAAGGCCGAGCAGATCCGGCGTTACGAGGACGCGGCCGCCCGCCAGCAGAGCGAGCTCGACCGCGTGCAGGCGCAGGCGCGCCGTCAGGGCTGCGACAGTTCCGGATTCTTCTCGCTGTTCAGCGGCCAGTCGGCACAATGCGGACCGATCAACACCCAGATCCAGCAGATGCGCGCCAATCTCGAGCAGATCACCACCAACCTCGAGCGGCTGCGCGGCGGCAGCTTCGGCTCTTCGGAAGCCGACGGCCAGCGCCGCTCGGTGCTGATGGCGCTGGCGCAGAACAATTGCGGCCAGCAATACGTCAACGCGGTGCGCTCCAGCGGCGGCTTCTTCGACGGCCTGTTCGGCGGCAATGACGCCGGCCCCGCGCCCGACACTGCGGTGCCGAATTCGGGCACCTATCGTACGGTCTGCGCGCGCACCTGCGACGGCGCCTATTTCCCGATCTCGTTCTCCACCGTGCCGAGCCGCTTCGCCGACGACGAGCGCGCCTGCAAGGCGCAGTGTCCGAACGCCGAGGTGCATCTGTACACCTATCGCAACCCCGGCGAGGACATCGGCCAGGCGGTATCGCTGAACGGCCAGCCCTACTCGCAATCGCCGAATGCGTTCCGCTTCCGCACCCAGTACGACAAGAGCTGTAGCTGCCGGGCGACGGGCCAAAGCTGGTCCGACGCGCTGAAGAACGCCGATGACGGCAGCACCGTGCAGCAGGGTGACATCATCGTCACCGACGAGCGCTCCAAGCGCATGGCGCAGCCGCCGAAGACGGGCGCCGCGGCGAAAAAGCCGGCCGCCGGCAACGCCAATGCAGCCACGCCTGCAACCGCGGCGCCAGCCGACACCTCCCCCGCGACCGGCGACAAGCCGATCCGCTCGGTCGGCCCGACGTTTTTGCCGAACAATCGGTGAGTGTCAGCGCCTGACTTGCACCACGGCGAGTCAGCAGGCTGATAGTCGTCATGGCCGGGCTTGACCCGGCCATCCACGTCTTTGTTACCGCTACGATGTGAAGACGTGGATGCCCGGCACAAGGCCGGGCATGACGAGTTCGAACGAACACGTTGATACCATCGGCGTCATTTGAATGAGTTCTCGATAGAGCGCCACTCAGCATCATCGCGTGAGAAGGGAAACCCCTTCACACATCATACGCTTCCGCCGAGCCGCGGCTGGAATTGGTCACCAGCGTATCGTCCGGCGCGGCGGGGACGTCGCCGGTGTCGCGGAATTTGTTGGTGATCGGATAGCGGCGGTCGCGGCCGAAATTGCGCCGCGTCACCTTCACGCCCGGCGCGGCCTGACGCCGCTTATATTCGGCGAGATTGAGCAGCCGATCGACGCGGATCACGGTGTCGCGGTCGAAGCCTTCTTCAATGATGGTGGCGAGCGGCAGATCGCGCTCCACCAGACGCTCGAGAATGGCATCGAGCACATCGTAAGGCGGCAGCGAATCCTGATCGGTCTGGTTCTCGCGCAGTTCGGCGGTCGGCGGCCGCGCGATGATTCCGGTCGGGATCACCTTGCCCGAGGGGCCGAGCGCGCCCTCCGGCTTCCATGAATTGCGCAGCGCCGAGAGACGGAACACCTCGGTCTTGTAGATATCCTTGATCGGATTGAAGCCGCCGTTCATGTCGCCATAGAGCGTGGCGTAGCCGACCGACATCTCCGACTTGTTGCCGGTGGTCACCAGCATCGCGCCGGACTTGTTGGACAGCGCCATCAAGAGCACGCCGCGGGTGCGGGCCTGAAGATTTTCTTCCGTGACGTCGCGATCGAGGCCCGCGAACGGCTCTTTCAGAATTTCCTCGAAGCCGTTGATGGCGGCGGCGATCGGCAGCACCTCGTATTTGATGCCGAAGGCGCGGGTCAATTTCGCCGCGTCGTCGATCGACACCTGCGCGGTGTAGCGGAACGGCAGCATCACGCCGCGCACCTTCTCGACGCCGAGCGCATCGACCGCGATGGCAAGGCACAGGGCGGAATCGATGCCGCCGGAAACGCCGAGCAGCACGCCGGGGAATCCGCTCTTGGTGACGTAGTCGCGCAGGCCCAGCACGCAGGCGGCGTAGTCGCCCTTGTCGCCGTCGAGCAGCGGCGCCACCGGCCCCTTGCAGGTCCAGCCGCGCTCGCTTTTCGTCCAGCGCAGCGTGGTGATGTTTTCGGCAAAGCACGGAAGCTGCAACGCCAGCGTGCGGTCGGCATTGAGCGCGAAGGATGCGCCGTCGAACACCAGTTCGTCCTGGCCGCCGACCTGATTGAGATAGACGAATGGCAGATCACTCTCGGTGACCCGCGCCACAGCCATCGACAGGCGGATATCCGTCTTGCCGCGCGCATAGGGCGAGCCGTTCGGCACGATCAGGATTTCCGCGCCGGTCTCGGCGAGGCATTCGACGACATTCTCGTAGTCGCCCGATTCCTCCATCCAGGTGTCTTCGCAGATCGGCACACCGATGCGCACGCCGCGCACCGTCACCGGCCCCGCCGCCGGGCCGCGCGCGAACACGCGCTTTTCGTCGAACACGCCGTAATTCGGCAGATTCGCCTTGAAGCGCAGCGCGGCGATGCGGCCGCCATCGAGCAGCGCGCAGGCATTGTAAAGTCTGCCGCCCTCGACCCAGGGCGTGCCGATCAGCATCGCCGGGCCGCCATCGGCGCTCTCGCGCGCCAATTCCTCGATCGCCGCGCGGCACGCGGCCTGAAACGCCGGCTTCAGCACGAGGTCTTCCGGCGGATACCCCGCAATGAACAGCTCGGAGAGCACGACAAGATCGGCACCGTCCGCCCTCGCCTGCGCCCGCGCGGCGCGCGCTTTCGCGGCGTTGCCGGCGATGTCGCCGACCACGGGATTGAGCTGCGCCAATGTCAGGGTGAAAGTGGATTCTGCCATGGAATGGTTTTAGCCCGCCGGCGACACGCTCGGCAATCGCGCCATCAGACGAAGCCCATGCGCTCGGCGAGCGCGAACAGCCAGACGCCGCCGGCCAGCGCCAGCGCGCCGCCAACCGCCGCCGAGCCCATGTCCTTGACATGCCCGATCTGCGGATCGTGATCGGTAGTCAGGCGGTCGGCGAGTTTTTCGATGGCGGTGTTGAGAAGCTCGACGATCAGCACCAGCAGCACCACCGCGATCAGCTCGACACGGCGCGCGGGGGTCACGCCCACCCAAAACGACAGCGGCACCGCCAGAAGCAGTGCCGCCAGTTCTTCGCGGATCGCCTGTTCGGACCGGATCGCGAAGATCAGGCCCTTCTTGCTGTTGAGGGTGGCGCGCCAGAAGCGCAGCACCTCAGAAGCCCGCGACCGCCGGGATCGGCTTCACCTTGCCGTCGCGATCGGCCTTGAGCAACTCGGCGATCAGGAACGCCATGTCGATCGACTGTTCGGCGTTGAGACGCGGATCGCAGACCGTGTGATAGCGGTCGTTGAGGTCCTCGTCGGTGATCGCGCGCGCGCCACCGATGCATTCGGTGACGTTCTGGCCGGTCATCTCCAGATGCACGCCGCCGGCGTGGGTGCCCTCCGCCGCGTGAACGGCGAAGAAGTCCTTCACCTCGGAGAGGATGCGGTCGAACGGACGGGTCTTGTAGCCCGAGGTCGAGGTGATGGTGTTGCCGTGCATCGGATCGCACGACCAGACCACGGACTTGCCCTCGCGCTTCACCGCCCGAACGAAGCCCGGCAGATGATCGCCGACCTTGTCGGCGCCGAAGCGGTTGATCAGCGTCAGGCGCCCCGGCTCGTTCTCGGGATTGAGCACGTCGATCAGCTTGAGCAGTTCGTCGGGCTTGAGCGACGGACCGCACTTCAGGCCGATCGGGTTCTTGATGCCGCGGCAGTACTCGATGTGGCCGTGATCGAGCTGGCGGGTGCGATCGCCGATCCAGATCATGTGGCCGGAGGTCGCGTACCAGTCGCCGGTCGTCGAATCGACGCGGGTGAACGCCTGCTCGTAGCCGAGCAGCAAGGCCTCGTGGCTGGTGTAGAAATCGGTGGCGCGCAATTCCGGATGGCTCTCCAGATTAAGGCCGCAGGCGCGCATGAAGTTCAGCGCGTCGGAAATGCGGTCCGCCAATTCCTTGTAACGGCGCGACTGCTGCGAATCCTTCAGGAAACCGAGCATCCACTGATGCACGCTGCCGAGATTAGCGAAGCCGCCGGTGGCGAAGGCGCGCAGCAGATTGAGCGTCGCCGCCGACTGGCGATAGGCCATGAGCTGGCGGCGCGGATTGGGAATGCGCGCTTCCGGCGTGAAGGCGTTGTCGTTGATGATGTCGCCGCGATAGCTCGGCAGCTCGACGCCGTTGATCTTCTCGGTCGGCGACGAACGCGGCTTGGCGAATTGACCGGCGATGCGGCCGATCTTCACCACCGGCAGACCGCCGGCATAGGTCAGCACCACCGCCATCTGCAGGAAGACGCGGAAGAAGTCGCGGATGTTGTTGGCGCCATGCTCGGCGAAGCTCTCGGCGCAATCACCGCCCTGAAGCAGGAACGCCTCGCCGTTCGCAACACGCGCGAGCGATTTCTTCAGATTGCGCGCCTCGCCTGCAAACACCAGCGGCGGAAACGTCGCAAGCTGCGCCTCGATATCCGCCAATGCCTTCGCATCGGGATAATCCGGCACCTGCAGCACCGGTTTCGCGCGCCAACTGTCGGGTGTCCACCGCTCGGACATGACTTCAAACTCCTGAAAACACTTATGAACGGTGCGGGTTATACACAGCCCGCCCCGGACTTGCCAGATACGAAATCGTATAGTGCGATCAGATGGTTATGGACCTGAGCCAGATCAAGCCGCGGCCAAGGCGGCGCGGCGTGGGTCAGGGAGGCATAGACTCATGGTGAAAACCTGATCGAAAATGTGGGCTGCGTTCAGGGATGTTTTCCGTCATCGACGGCAATTTTCGTGGCGGTCGTCCCGGCGCAGGCCGGGACCCAGCACCACAGGCCTTTCAGGAACGATGCCGGGCCTGCCATGCCAAACTCATCGACAGGGATTATGGGTCCCGGCCTGCGCCGGGACGACGCTTTTTCCGGTCGAGCTTTGAGGAGCGATTTCACAAGACATCGCGTCTCGAAGGATGCGGAATTCATGGTTCACGCGGTCGCCTTGCGGACATGGCGCGCCACCGGGGTGCGCATGGTGACAAGCTCCTCGGCGGCGGTCGGATGCAGCGCCATGGTGGCGTCGAAATCGGCCTTGGTCGCCTTCATCTTCATCGCGATCGCCACCACCTGGGCCAGTTCGGCGGCCTCGGGGCCGACGATATGGCAGCCGAGCACGCGGTCGCTCTCGCTGTCGACGATCAGCTTCATCAGCACACGGCCGGGATTGCCCGACAGCGTCGCCTTGATCGGCCGGAAATCGGACTTGTAGATATCGACGCCGACAGAGCGCGCGAGCGCCTGCGTCTCGGTGAGTCCCACCGTGCCGACTTCCGGCTGCGAGAACACCGCGGTCGGAATGTCGTCGTGATCGACGCGGGTCGGCTTGTTGCCGAACACGGTGTCGGCGAAGGCATGACCTTCGCGGATCGCCACCGGCGTCAGGTTGATGCGGTGGGTGACGTCGCCGACCGCGTAGATGTTCGGCACGTTGGTCTGCGAATATTCGTTGACGGCGATGCCGCCGTTCTTCGGATTGAGCGCGACGCCGGCTTTCTCCAGCCCGAGGCCTTTCACGGCGGGATGGCGGCCGATCGCGAACATCACCTGATCGGCGGCGATGCTCGATCCGTTCGACAGATGCGCGGTGAACACGTCCGCCTGCCGCTCCACCCGGTCCACCGTGCAACCGGTGAGAATGGTGATGCCGGCCTTCTCCATCTCGCTGCGAACGTGCGCGCGCACGTCCTCATCGAAACCGCGCAGCACATTGTCGCCGCGATAGACCAGCGTCACGTCGGTGCCGAGACCGGCGAAGATGCAGGCGAATTCCAGCGCGATGTAGCCGCCGCCCTGAATGACGATGCGCCTGGGCTGCTTTTCCAGATGGAACACCTCGTTGGAGGAGATCACATGCTCGATGCCGGGGATCGCCGCTCCATGATTGGGCGCGCCGCCGGTCGCGATCAGAATACGATCCGCGCGAACGGTCTCGCCGGTGGAGAGCCGCAGCGTGTGCGGGTCCTCGAACACCGCACGCGCCTTGATGACGCGCGCGCCCGCCTTCTCGACATTGGTGGCGTAGATGTTCTCAAGCCGGGCGATCTCCTTGTCCTTGTTGGCAATGAAGTTCGCCCAGTCAAACGTCGCGGCCGGAATGGTCCAGCCGAAACCGGCCGCGTCCTTGATCTCCTGATGGACATGCGAGGCATAGACCATCAGCTTCTTGGGCACGCAGCCGCGAATGACGCAGGTGCCGCCGAAGCGGTATTCCTCGGCGATGGCGACGCGGGCTCCGTAACCGGCCGCGATCCGCGCGGCGCGCACCCCGCCCGAGCCGCCGCCGATCACGAACAGATCGACATCCGCGTCAGCCATTCCCTCGCCCCTGCTTTACGTCATCCGCTTCGCGCGGACGATCAGATGTTCTTGCCCCGCGCGCGCATCTCGGCGCGGAACTTGCCGTTGATCTCCTCGCTCAGCTTCTGCGCCCAGTTGGCCATGTACTGCGAGGCGCCGGCGAACACCACCGGCTCCTGATCGATCAGCTTCTTGCCGAGCGCCGACTTGTAGAAGGTGACGAGCTCCTTCAGCTCCGGCTCGGTGAAGTGCTGGGCGTAGATCTTGGCGAACTCGTCGCCGATCTCCTTCTCGCGGCCGGCGAAATCCTTGGCGACCTTGAGCGAGACGTCGGTGAGGTCCTTCTGATAGTTCAGGTTGGCCTGGATCAGGGTGACTTTGGTGCGCTCGACAAGGTTCGGAATCGCGTCCTTATAGATATTGCTCACGCTCTTGGCGGCGAGAATTTCCTTGGCGTAGCCGACGGCGGTCGCCGACGGATTGGGATTCGAGGGCGCGGTCTGCTGCGCCTGAGCCAGAGCCGGCCCGCTGGACAGCGCCAGCACGGCGGCAAATCCCGCGACCACGATCGCATTGACAAGTTTCTTCATCTCAATCTCCTCAACTGCGGCGCTAGCGCCGATCAACCACGCGAATTCCACTGGCGCCTGCGAGAATCACCGTGCTCGCAAGGCCGATAAACAGCCCGTGCTCCATCACACCGGGGATCAGGCTCAGGGACGCCGCCAGGCGGCGGGCGTCCGGGATGCGCCCGAGATGGGCATCGACGATCCAGTGGCCGCCATCGGTGACGAAAGCATGGCCGTCCTTGCCCTTGCGAAGACTTATTTCGCCGCTCACCCCGCTCGCGGCGAAGCTCGCCTCGATCGCACGGCGCGTCGCGCCAAGGCCGAACGGCACCACCTCGATCGGCAGCGGGAAACGGCCGAGCGCATCGACCCATTTGCTGTCGTCGGCGATCACGATCATCCGGTCGGACGCCGCGGCGACGATCTTCTCGCGCAGCAGCGCACCGCCGCCGCCCTTGATCAGATTGAGATCGCTATCGACCTCGTCGGTGCCGTCCACGGTGAGGTCGAGATGGTCGATCTCGTCCAGCGTGGTCAGCGGCACGCCGCAACGCTGTGCGTCGGCGCGTGTCGCCTCTGAGGTCGGCACGCCGATCACCTTGAGGCCGGCCTGCACGCGCGCGCCGAGCAGTTCGACGAAATGTTTCGCGGTCGATCCGGTCCCCAGTCCGAGCCGCATACCGTCGCTGACATAGTCCAGCGCGCGGGCGGCGGCCTGTCGTTTCAAATCGTCCATGCTGTCGCAACCCTCGTTGATCCGCGGCCCTTCTAGCGTCGATTGAGGGCGAGGAACAGACCGCCGGAAGCGTTTTCGAGCGAAGCGTGCCCTCAGGCCCGACCCGGGGGCGGATACCGGCTCGCGTGCAGAAAACGCCACAAATCAAAACCCGGAGCGCGGTTTCGGCAATTTCCAGCCTGGCCCCTTGCATCGCCGTGCCACGCGAGCTAGCGAACGGATACGATCACCGTTCCGCCTCATCCTGAGGAGCGCGCTCTTGCGCGCGTCTCGAAGGATGAGGGCCTCATGGTTCGAGACGGCGCTGAAGAAGCGCCTCCTCACCATGAGGGACTGGATCGTAGTGTCGGCGGGCCTCCTTCCCATGGCCGCACTTCAACCTGACTTGAACCACACCCTGGCGAACAGCATGACAGCTCCCCTTCTTGTTTTCGATCTCGACGGCACGCTGGTCGACAGCGCGCCCGATCTCGTCGGCGCCCTCAATTTCGTGCTGGATCGCGAAGGTCTGCCGCCAGTCCCGGTCGCCTCGGCCCGCAAGCTGATCGGCGCCGGCGCGCGCGCGCTGATCGAGCGTGGCCTCGAACAGGAAGGCCGCAGCAAGACGCCGGACGAAATCTCGGCGCTGACCGACGATTTCATTGCGTTTTACGCCGAGCACATCGCCGACGAGACCCGCCCGTTCGACGGCGTGCTCGACGCGCTCGACGAATTATCCGGACAGGGCTTCAATTTCGCGGTCTGCACCAACAAGCTGGAGTGGCTGTCGAAACGGCTGCTCGACCGGCTAGGCATGAGCGAGCGCTTCGCCGCGATCTGCGGGGCGGACACCTTCGGCGTGCAGAAGCCCGATCCGGTCATCCTGCGCGAGACCATCAGAAGCGCCGGCGGCGTGCTGTCCTCGGCAATCATGATCGGCGATTCCGGACCCGATATCGGCGTGGCGCGCCGCGCCGGCGTGCCGGTGATCGGGGTCGATTTCGGCTATACCCCGGTCTCGATCGAGGAGCTCAAGCCGGACTGCCTGATTTCCCATATGGAAAAGCTGTCGGGGGCGGTGGCGGAGATCATCGCCCGCCGAAACGGCGGCTGAGCGGTCCGATCCCAACCTCCCGTTGCCGCATCATGGCTCCGGAACTCGCGGCCAAACCGAGGCGAGCCTTTAACCCCGTTCACCAGACCATTGATTTTGCTCAAGGTCCGAGGTCTGGAAATCTGCTGGCATTAACCGTGCCCCCGCAAACAAGCGGGCCTTTCGGTTGCGCCGGCAACGGCCTGCCCTTATGGTCCGCGCGGGGGAGCAAGGCGGCCTGCCGCTCAAAATAACGGATGTATCATGCGTGTTCTGGTGATTGTCGCGGCTGGACTCAGCCTGGCGGGGTGCTCGTCCATGTCCTCGATGGACATTTTCAAGACCACGCCTCCCGAAGTAACCCTGCAGCTCGATTCGGTGCCGCCCGGCGCCGATGCCGTCACCTCGGTCGGACCGGGCTGCAAGACCCCGTGCGAGGTCAAGGTCGCGACCAAAGAGAGCTTTACCGTCACCTACAGCCTGCCGAAATACCAGCCGCAGACCCTGCCGGTGACCGTGGTGACCCAGCCGGGCGAAGTGGTGCTGGACCCCAACCCGGCGGTCGCCGAACTGGTCCTCGCCGCTCCGGCCAAGCCTGCCAAGCGCAAGCGCCACGTGGCGCGCGCCGCCAAGCCCGCCCCCGCGGCGGCTCCGGCACAGGCTCCTGCCGCCGCTCCCGCCGGGGACGCCTCGCCGTTCCCGCCGGTGCGCTAATCTGTCCGGCACCGGGCATCATATTCCGTTGCGCCCGGGCCTGCTGATATCTACATAAGACTAGAGCCATCCGGCGCTCCTGAGCGGATCGCCGGGTCGCCAGCACAGGGCAAGAAATGAACGAACTTCACGGTTCGTCAGCGAATGGGGCGCCGGTGATGACCGACCCATTCGGCCGGACCATCACTTACCTGCGCGTGTCCGTGACGGACCGCTGCGACCTGCGGTGCTTCTACTGCATGTCAGAAGACATGACCTTCCTGCCGAAGGCTGATCTCCTCACCCTCGAAGAACTCGACCGGCTGTGCTCGGCCTTCATCGCCAAGGGCGTCAAGAAGCTGCGCCTGACCGGCGGCGAACCTCTGGTGCGCCGGAACGTGATGTCGCTGTTCCGCTCGCTGTCGCGCCACCTCGAAAGCGGCGCGCTCAACGAACTGACGCTGACCACCAACGGCTCGCAGCTCGTCAATTTCGCCAGCCAACTCTACGAATGCGGCGTGCGACGGATCAACGTCTCGCTTGATACGCTCGACGCCAACAAGTTCCGCTCGATCACCCGCTGGGGCGATATCGAGAAAGTGCTCGCCGGCATCGAGGCGGCCCGCGCCGCCGGCTTGAAAGTGAAGATCAACGCGGTGGCGCTGAAAGACCTCAACGAGGATGAAATTCCCTCGCTGATGGAATGGGCGCACGGCAAGGGCATGGATCTCACTCTGATTGAAGTGATGCCGATGGGCGATATCGTCGGCGGCCGCATCGACCAGTATGTGCCGCTGTCGATGATCCGCTCGCGCCTCGCCGCACAATACACCCTGACCGATCTCGACGAGAGTTCGGGCGGCCCGGCGCGCTACGTGCGCGTCAGCGAGACTGGCGGCAAGCTCGGCCTGATCACGCCGATGACCCATAACTTCTGCGAATCCTGCAACCGTGTCCGCATCACCTGCACCGGCACGCTGCACACCTGCCTCGGCCAGGAGGATGCCTCCGACCTGCGCAAGCCGCTGCGCGCCTCGGCCGACAACGAACTGCTCGCGGCCACGATCGACCGCGCCATCGGTCTCAAGCCGAAGGGCCACGACTTCATCATCGACCGCCGCCACAACCGGCCCGGCGTCAGCCGCCATATGAGCGTGACCGGCGGCTGACCCCGCCGGGGCTGCTCCGGCCCCGCCCGGACAGCCATCTGACAGCCGCGATCCCCCCCAAATGATTGATTGACGTCATCCCGAGACGCTGGTTTTGTCCCGCCGGTAAGGAACAGACTGGGACCGACAGGGTTGCCGCCCCTCGCAAAATGAGGCGGTCAGAAGCAGCCTATCGGCGCTCCTTCCAGGGGATGGACGGTGGACTTCTTAAAATTGACCCGGATTGCCGACGGCATCAGCGATGTCGCCGGATACATCGCCAAATGGCTCGTCCTGCTAGCCTGCGCGGTGAGCGCCGGCAACGCGGTGGTGCGCTATCTGTTCAGCTACAGCTCAAACGGCCTCCTCGAAATCCAGTGGTACATGTTCGGCGGCATCGTGCTGCTCGGCGCCGCGCAGACGCTGCGCCTCAACGAGCATGTCCGCGTCGATCTGCTCTACTCCAACGTCTCCGACCGGACGCGGCTGTGGATCGACATTTTCGGCTTCACCTTCTTCCTGCTGCCGGTCATGGGCTATCTGGTCAGTCTGACCTGGCCGTTCTTCTACAACTCGTTCAAGTCCGGCGAGATGTCGATGAACGCCGGCGGCCTCATCCTGTGGCCGGCAAAGCTGCTGCTGCCGCTCGGGTTTTCACTGCTCTTCCTTCAGGGAGTGGCCGAACTCGTCAAGCGCATCGCCGCGCTGACCGGCAAGCTGCGCATCGACACGCATTACGAAGCTCCTCTGCAATAAGCGTCTTCGCAATAAAAGCTCCGACCCACTCGCGCCCCGCACTTCAATCAGGACATCGAGATGTTTTCGCACGGCATAATGCCCCCCATGATGTTCGGGACGATGATCCTGTTCATGCTGATCGGATTCCCGGTCGCATTCTCGCTGGGCGCGGTCGGGCTGTTCTTCGGAGTGATCGGAATTTACACCGGACATTTCGATCCGGTGTTCTTGCAGGCGCTGCCCTTCCGCTTCCACGGCATCATCTCAAACGACCTCTTGCTGTCGATTCCGTTCTTCACCTTCATGGGCGCCATCCTCGAGCGCTGCGGCCTCGCCGAAGACCTGCTCGAAGGCACCGGCCAGTTGTTCGGCAAGATTCCCGGCGGCCTCGCTTACGCGGTGATTCTGGTCGGCGCCGTGCTCGGTGCAATCACCGGCACCGTCGCTGCATCGGTGATCGCGATGGGCGTGATCTCGCTGCCGATCATGATGCGCTACGGCTACGACATGCGCCTCGCCACCGGCGTGATCGCGGCCTCCGGCACCATCACGCAGTTGATCCCGCCCTCCCTCGTGCTGATCGTGCTGGCCGACCAGCTCGGCCGCTCGGTCGGCGACATGTATCTCGGCGCCATCGGCCCTTCGATCCTGCAGGTCGTGATCTTCCTGCTGTTCATCGTCGCCATCTCGCTGTTCCAGCCGCACAAGATGCCGCCGATTCCGGAATCGGCGCGCGAGCCGATGAGCTGGAAGCTGGTCAGCCGCGTGTTGTGGGGCATGATCCCCTCGATCGTGCTGATCTTCCTCGTGCTCGGCACCATCGGCCTCGGCCTTGCGACCCCGACCGAAGCCGGCGCGATGGGCGCGATGGGCGCGATCGGCCTTGCCGCGATGCACCGCCGCCTCACCTGGCCGCTGGTCGATCAGGCGATGACCTCGACCATGCGGCTCACCGCGATGGTGGTGTTCATCCTGATCGGCTCGACCTGTTTCAGCCTCGTGTTCCAGGGTATGGACGGCGCGCGCTGGATCGAGCATCTGCTGACCGGCCTGCCCGGCGGCGTGGTCGGCTTCCTGATCTTCGTCAACCTGTTCGTGTTCTTCCTCGCGTTCTTCCTCGACTTCTTCGAGATCGCCTTCATCATCATCCCGCTGCTGGCCCCGGTGGCGGCCAAGCTCGGCATCGATCTCGTCTGGTTCGGCGTGCTGCTCTGCGTCAACATGCAGACCTCGTTCATGCATCCGCCGTTCGGCTTCGCGCTGTTCTACCTGCGCGGCATCGCGCCGCCCGAGGTAAAGAGCTCCGACATCTATTGGGGCGCGATGCCGTGGGTGGCCATGCAGGTCATCCTCGTGGTGGTCGTGATCTACTGGCCGGGCGCGGTGACCTACTGGATCGACACCGCCAAGGTCGACACCAGCAACGTCAAGATCGAGATTCCGCAGATCGAAATGCCGAAACTCAATTTCGATATAAAATAGCGACGCATCCGTCCGGCGCCCGAAACAAAACCCGGTCCTCGCAAGAGGGCCGGGTTTTCTGTTGGGTGGCAACGATTCATGGACTGGATTGCTTCGTCGCTACGCTCCTCGCAATGACGATTCAATCCGTCCGCGCTCTAGCTGCGGGTGCGCGAGCGGATCTGGAAGCTGTCGAAGGTGTATTCGGCGACCTGCCACCACAGATACTCGTCGCCGCGATAGGCCTGCATCGCATCGATCGCGGTCTTGAAGTTGGCGTTCTTGGCGGAGATATCGGTCCACAATTCGTTGGTCGCCTTCAGGCAGGCTTCCAGAATCTCGTTGCTGAACGGGCGCAGATGGACGCCGCCGGCGACCAGACGTTTCAACGCCTCCGGATTCTGCAGATCGTAGCGCGCCGCCATGTAGGTGTTGGCGTTGGTCGTCGCATTGGCGAGGATCGCCTGATAGTGCTTGGGCAGCGCGTTCCACTTGTCGAGGTTGGTGAAGGTGTGGATCATCGGTCCACCCTCCCAGAAGCCCGGATAATAGTAATACGGCGCGACCTTGTTGAAGCCGAGCTTCTCGTCGTCATACGGCCCGACCCATTCGGCGGCGTCGATGGTGCCCTTCTCCAGCGCGGGATAGATGTCGCTGCCGGCAAGCTGTTGCGGCACCACGCCGACCTTGGCCATCACCTGCCCCGCGATGCCGCCGATCCGCATCTTCAGCCCGTGCAGATCGGCAAGCGTCTTGATCTCCTTGCGAAACCAGCCGCCCATCTGCGTATTGGTGTTGCCGCACGGATGCGCGATCACGTTGTACTTCTTGAAGAACGCATTGCCGAGCTGCTCGCCGCCGCCCTGATACCACCACGAGTTCTGCATGCGGGCGTTGAGCCCGAACGGCACGCAGGAATAAACCGCGAAGGTCGGATCCTTGCCGACATAGTAATAAGCCACGCTGTGGCCCATCTCGACGGTACCGTTCGAGGCGGCATCCAGCGCCTGCAGGCCGGGCACCACCTCGCCCGCCGCGAACACCTGGATCTGGAATTTGTTGTCGGTCATCTCGGCGACCTGTTTGGCCATCACCTCGCCCGCGCCGAACAGCGTATCCAGCGATTTCGGAAAGCTCGACGTCATTCGCCATTTGATCTCGGGCATCGACTGCGCAATGGCGGGCGAAGCCACAGCCGCGGCGGTGGCACCCGCGGCCGATGCTCTCAGGAAATCACGTCGTTTCATCAGGCGTCTCCTCACATTGAATGTCATGGATTTCAGCAACGCGGCCCGGCGCAAGCCCTGCCGCCTCCGCCCCCGGTTTTCACCCCATCATTCCGTCCGCGCCTGCGCGAGGCAACGGAAAAACCGTGCCCGGACGCGCCAATCGCCATCACAAAACAAAAATCCGGCCCTCTTGCGAGGGCCGGATCGATAAAGGGGTGGCTTGCTGACGATCAGCCGCGGGTGCGCGAGCGGATCTGGAAGCTGTCGAAGGTGTATTCGGCGACCTGCCACCACAGATACTCGTCGCTGCGATAGGCCTGCATCGCTTCGATCGACTTCTTGAAGTCAGGGTTCTTGGCGGAGATTTCGGCCCACAGCTCGTTGGTCGCCTTGAGGCTGGCCTCGAGCACTTCGTTGCTGAACGGGCGAAGCTGGGTGCCGCCGGCCACCAGCCGCTTCAGCGCGCCGGGGTTCTGCAGGTCGTAACGCGCGGCCATGTAGCTGTTGGCGTAGGCGTTCGCGTTGCTCAGGATCGCCTGATAGCTCTTGGGCAGCGAATTCCACTTCTCCAGGTTGGTCAGCGAGTGCACGACCAGCCCGCCTTCCCAGAAGCCCGGATAGTAGTAATACGGCGCGACCTTGTTGAAGCCGAGCTTCTCGTCGTCATAGGGGCCGATCCACTCGGCGGCGTCGATGGTGCCCTTCTCCAGCGACGGGTAGATGTCGCCGCCGGCAAGCTGCTGCGGCACCACGCCGAGCTTGGCCAACACCTGCCCGGCGATACCGCCGATCCGCATCTTCAGGCCCGACAGGTCGGCGACGGTCTTGATCTCCTTGCGGAACCAACCGCCCATCTGGGTGCCGGTGTTGCCGCAGGGATGGCCGATGACGCCGTACTTCTTGAAGAACTCATTGGCGAGCTGCTCGCCGCCGCCCTGGTACCACCACGAATTCTGCATGCGCGCATTGAGGCCGAACGGGACCGCGGCGTAGATCGCAAAGGTCGGGTCCTTGCCGACATAGTAATAGGTCGCGGTGTGGCACATCTCGACGGTGCCGTTCGAGGTCGCGTCCAGCGCCTGCAGGCCGGGCACCACCTCGCCCGCCGCGAACACCTGGATCTGGAATTTGTTGTCGGTCGCTTCGGCGACGTGCTTGGCCATGATCTCGGCAGCGCCGTAGATGGTGTCGAGCGACTTCGGGAAGCTGGAAGTGAGACGCCACTTGATCTCGGGCATCGACTGCGCAATGGCCGGCGAGGCAACGGCTGCGACCGCCGCGCCGGCAGTCGAGACTTTCAGAAAATCACGTCGTTTCATCGGGAAATCTCCTCGGGGGGATACGTTTTTTATGGTCGTGGATGGCGCTGTCTAACACGAAATATTGCCAAAACGCAGCGAGGCCGGCCTAAACGAAAGTCGCATAAGCCGGCCTCTTCGCGTTGTTTGAAAGTCTGTTCAGGCGGCGCTGACGATGCCTTGCAGGCGGTCTCTGATCTTCGAGGCGATCGCGCGATAGACCTCCGCGTGCGGCCCATCGGGCTCGCTCACCACCACGGGCGTTCCACTGTCGGACGATTCGCGGATCGTCATGTGCAACGGCACCTCGCCGAGGAACGGCACGCCGCGCCGCTCTGCTTCATGGCGCGCGCCGCCATGGCCGAAAATATCCGACCGCGTTCCGCAATTGGGGCACTGGAAGTAGCTCATGTTCTCGACGATGCCGAGCGTCGGCACGTCCACCTTGGCGAACATCGCGATGCCGCGCCGCGCGTCGATCAGCGCGAGGTCCTGCGGCGTCGACACGATCACCGCGCCGCGCAGCGGCACCTGCTGGGCGAGCGAGAGCTGCGCATCGCCGGTGCCGGGCGGCATGTCGACAACCAGCACGTCGAGCGTGCCCCACGCGACATCCCACAGCATCTGCTTGATCGCCGACATCACCATCGGACCGCGCCAGATCATCGGCGTCTCCTCGCCGGCGAGGAAGCCGATCGACATCAGCGGCAGGCCGAAGCGCTCGATCGGAATCATCTTCTTGTTCTCGTTCACCTCGGGACGCTCGAGCGTGCCAGTCAGACGCGGCACCGAGGGGCCGTAGATATCGGCATCGAGCAGGCCGACACGCAGGCCGAGCGCTTGCAGCGACAGCGCGAGGTTGATGGCCGTGGTCGATTTGCCGACGCCGCCCTTGCCCGAGGCCACCGCGATGATCGATTTGACGCCCGGGATCTGCTGCTGCTTGCCCATCGGGCTCTCGCCGTGAGCCCCTGGCGGGCGATGCGAGGCGGAGGGCCTGACGCCGGCCGGCGCCGCGGTCGGCCCGCTGCCCGGACGCCGCTCGGCGGTGAGTGCGACCATCGCCGAGGTGACGCCGGCGATCGCCCGCACCGCGGCCTCGGCCCGCCCGCGCACGTCCTCCCAGGCCTGCGCCTCATTGGCGTCGACGCTGATCGAGAAGAACACCTTGCCTTCGTTCACCGTGATGCCGGAAAGCGCATTGGCCTGCGGCAGCGGCACGCCTTTCGGGGTCATCACCTTGGCCAGACTGTCCAGAACCTGCTCTTTCGTGACACTCAATTTCGGCTCCTCATGATGGCGCTGCGACCCGGACCGGCCACAGACCTGCGCATGTTTTTTGCGAGTTTTCTGAAAAAACCATAGCACCCCGGCAAACCGCCAGCCAACCTGTTCCGGCTGGTCCCGATGCCGCAAGGCGCATGGCTCGTCTATCCGAAAACTGCAGTTTCCAGGTTGGCTAAAATGGTGGATGAAGCGGCCAAAGCCGTCAAAACCGCTTTCGGGCTTTCAAATAAATGACATAGAAGGTTCATCCGGAGTGGGCTGGCAGGAGCGGCAGCGATGCGTTGGTTCAGGGCGCTGATGCCCAAGGAAGACCAGTTTTTCGACCTTTTCGTGCGCCACTCCCAGACCCTCGTCGACGGTGCGCAGGCGCTGCAGGGCATGCTGCGCGGCGGCGAGGAGATCGAAGCCTATTGCGAGAAGATCAACCGCCACGAGAACGAGGCCGACGCCATCACCCGCGAAGTGATGATGGCGATCAGGCGCTCCTTCATCACACCGTTCGACCGCGGCGATATCAAGGATCTGATTACTTCGATGGACGACGCCATCGACCAGATGCAGCAGACCGCGAAGGCGGTGCGGCTGTTCGAGGTGCGCACCTTCGAATTGCCGATGCAGGAGATGGGCGGGATCATCGCTCATTGCGCCACCCTGGTGGTGCGCGCCGTGCCGCTGCTGCGCTCGATCGGCACCAACGTCTCCACCCTGTCGGCCATCGCCGAGGAGCTGACGCGGCTGGAAGGCAAGGTCGACGACCTGCACGATCTCGGCCTCAAGGACCTGTTCATCAAGCATCGCACCGGCAACGCGATGGAATACATCGTCGGCGCGGAAATCTACGACCATCTAGAGAAGGTGGCCGACCGCTTCGACGACGTCGCCAACCAGATCAGCAGCATCGTGATCGAACAGGTCTGAAGGCACGCATTTGACAGCCACGCTCGCCCTTCCCCTGTTGATCGCGCTGATCGCGACGGCGCTGCTGTTCGACTTTCTCAACGGGCTGCACGACGCGGCGAACTCGATCGCGACCATCGTCTCGACCCGCGTGCTCAAGCCGCATTACGCGGTGTTCTGGGCCGCGTTCTTCAATTTCATCGCCTTCCTGTTCTTCGGCCTTCACGTCGCCGAGACGCTCGGGGTCGGCATCATCGATCCCAACATCGTCGATCCGCAGGTGATCTTCGGCGCGCTGATGGGCGCGATCATCTGGAACATCCTGACCTGGTGGCTCGGCATCCCCTCCTCGTCCTCGCACGCCCTGATCGGCGGCCTGGTCGGCGCAGGTCTGGTCAAGGCCGGCTGGTCGGCGATGCAATGGGTCGGCCTCACCAAGACCATTCTGGCGATCTTCCTGTCGCCGCTGATCGGATTCGTGCTGGCGCTGTTTCTGGTGATGATCGTGTCATGGGCCGCGGTGCGCTCGACGCCCTTCATGGTGGACAGCGCCTTCCGCGTCCTGCAATTCGGCTCCGCCTCGCTCTATTCGCTCGGCCACGGCGGCAACGACGCGCAGAAGACCATGGGCATTATCGCGGTGCTGCTGTTCTCGCAGGGCTATGCCGGCGACACCTTTCACGTGCCGTTCTGGGTGGTGATCGCCTGCCAGTCGGCGATGGCGCTCGGCACGCTGCTGGGCGGCTGGCGCATCGTGCGCACCATGGGCAGCCGCATCACCCATCTCACCCCGATGCAGGGCTTCTGCGCCGAGACCGGCGGCGCGATCACGCTGTTCACCGCCACCGCGCTCGGCGTTCCGGTCTCCACCACCCACACCATCACCGGCGCCATCGTCGGCGTCGGCTCGGCGCGGCGGCTTTCGGCGGTTCGCTGGAACATCGCCAGCTCCATCGTGGTGGCCTGGGTCGTCACGATTCCGGCATCCGCCGCGATCGCCGCTCTTGTGTATTGGCTGATCCCGATCTTTCATTGACGTGCACCCGGGAGGATCCCCATGGTCACGAACACGGAAGTCCTGGTTCGTCTGATTGCCGCGGCGGCGCTTGGCAGCCTGATCGGCTTCGAGCGCGAACGCCTGCTATGGGCCGCCGGCATCCGCACTCATATGCTGGTCTGCGTCGGCTCCTGCCTGATCATGATCGTCTCGGCCTACGGCTTCGCCCAGGTGCTCGATCAGCAGCACACCGTGCTCGATCCGTCCCGGATCGCGGCCCAAGTGGTCTCGGGCATCGGGTTCCTCGGCGCGGGCTCGATCCTGGCGCGCGGCGAGATCGTCAAGGGACTGACCACCGCTGCCAGCATCTGGACCGTGGCCGCGATCGGACTTGCGATCGGCGGCGGGCTGTATTTCGCCGGCATCGCCTCCACCATCGTGATCCTCATCATCCTCGCCGGCGTGAAGCCGCTGGAGGAAGCCTACCGCGCGCGCAACCAGACCTGCCAGTTCCGCATCACGGTCGAGCGCGGCGCTTTCACGCCGGAAGAACTGCGGCACACGCTGGATCTGCGCACCAGCCAGATCAAGCGCTTCGTGGTCGAGGCCCGCAACGACGACAGCGACGAGGTGCTGGTGCTGCTCAACAAGGTGTCCTCGCAGGATATCGCCGGCTTCAAGGATCGTCTGAAGGACGTCCCGACCATCCGCGACGTCGAGATGATCCGGCGCGGTTCGGCCAGCGGCAACTGAGGGGCCCAGCGTCCAGCACCGAAACGCCGGCGGCGCTCCGGACCGGCCGCAAGGCAGGCGGCGGCACCCCTCATGAATCCGCCGGATGCCGCGGCTGCGGCGATGCAAATTCACATCTTATTAACCCGATTAAACCGATCTTTAAGCCTACTCTTAAGGTTTTCACGCCAGAAATAGACTTTCGCTAAGTCAGTTGTGTTCTGCGTCCAGAGTTCGGTTTGTCGATGAGTGAGTCTCTTTCACCGGAAACGGCCGCGGCGAGCCCCGCGCGCAACCGGCGGGCCGCGACCCAGCGCGTCCGGGAGGCGCGCGACCGCCTGACCTCGACCAGCGGCACGCGGCCGGCCTTCGATCACGAACTGCTGCGGCAATACGCCCAGACCCGTCTCTCCGCCTCGCTGGTGGTGGTGCTGCTGGTGGTCGCCACCGGCGCGATGTCGAGCTTCTGGATTCCGCCGCTCACCGCCTTAATCTGGACCGGCAGCATGCTGGCGATCCACGCGGTGGTTGTGCGCTTCTGCCGGCGTTTCCTCACCGTCCAGTCCGCGCCCGGCGCCACCCGGACCTGGCGCGGCCGCTTCGTCGCGCTCGACCTGCTCTACGGCCTCGCCTGGACCACGATCCTGCTGCATCCCTCGGGCGCCGATACCGTGTCCAACACGCTGATGGGGTTCATCATGCTGCTGGTGGTCGCGGTCTCCAGCATGCTGGCGGCGAGCCTTCCGATCGCGGCCTTCGCCGCCACCGTGCCGGTGACGGCGGCCATCGCCATGCGCTTCGTGCTGCGCGGCACCTTCGACGACTATGTGCTGGCCGCGCTCGCCGTGACCGCCGAATGCTATTTCGCGCTGCTCGCCCACCGCCTGCATTCGACCACGCTGGCGACGCTGGAAGCGCGCGCCGAGAAGGACGCGCTGATCGGCGAACTCGAACAATCGAAGGCGATCTCCGACGAGGCGCGCTATCGCGCCGAAGCCGCCAATGTCTCGAAATCGCGCTTCCTCGCGCAGATGAGCCATGAACTGCGCACCCCGCTCAACGCCATTCTCGGCTTCTCCGAAGTGATGAAAAGCGAGATCTTCGGCGCGCATGCGGTGCCGGTCTACAAGGACTACTCGGCGGACATCCACAATTCCGGCGTGCACCTGCTCAATCTGATCAACGAGATCCTCGATCTGTCGCGCATCGAAGCCGGCCGCTACGAACTCAACGAGGAGCCGTTCTCGCTGGTGCATGTGGTGGCGGAATGCCATCACCTGCTCAAGCTGCGCGCCTCCAGCCGCGGCATCACCATCCACGAGGTGTTCGAACAGGACATGCCCAAGCTGTGGGGCGACGAGCGCGCCACGCGGCAGATCGTGCTCAACCTCTTGTCGAACTCGATCAAGTTCACTCCACAGGGCGGCGATATCTGGCTGAAGGCGGGATGGACCGCGTCCGGCGGCCAGTATCTCAGCGTCAAGGACAACGGCTCGGGCATTCCCGAGGACGAAATCCCGATCGTGCTCGCCTCCTTCGGCCAGGGCTCGAACTCGATCAAATCCGCCGAACAGGGCGCTGGCCTCGGCCTGCCGATCGCCAAGAGCCTGATCGACATGCATGGCGGCACTTTCACGCTGAAATCGAAGCTGCGGATCGGCACCGAGGTGATCATCACCTTCCCGCCGGAGCGGGTGATGGCGGCGCTGGCCCCGATGGCGGAAGAGGCCCCGCCGCTGCAGCCGGACCCGACGACCAGCGACAAGGCGCGCCCGCGCAACAAGCCGATCATGAATGCGGGGACAGGACTCTGAGCCATGGCACAAAGCACGGCTTGCGCAGACGCGGCAACGGTTCTTTATAGAAGGCATGAGCTACGAGTCGCCGTGCATCACCGTCTGCGTCATGAGCCCCGAGACCGGGCTGTGCCTGGGCTGCGGCCGCACGCTGCGGGAGATTTCCGACTGGGCCGGCCTCACGCCCGAGGAGCGCGCCGCCATCATGGCGACGCTGGTGCAGCGCATGGGCGACGCCGGCATGAAAGTGCCGCCCGAACTGGTGCGCTGGCTCGCGGTCTGCTGATCCCCGGCGGCATCATGGCAGGTGCGGCGTGATCCGGTTTCTGACGGTCATCATCGTGCTGCTCGGCACCGTGGGCTCGATCTACGCCGTGCAGAATCCCAAGGGCTTCGAGAGCGCCAAGCGCACCGCGCTCTATGCCGTCAACCACTACACCCGCCGCGACACCCGCGCGGTGGAAATCTCGCGCACCCATAACGGCGAGTTCGCGCTGCGCGCCAAGATCAACGGCGTATCCACGCCGATGGTGATCGACACCGGCGCGACCTCGGTGGTGCTGACCTACGAGACCGCCAAGGCCGCCGGCCTGCCGCTCGAGCTTGCCAGCTACGATGTCGATGTAGAGACCGCGGGCGGGCGCGTGCGCGCCGCGCGGCTGACGCTCGACCGCCTCGCCGTCGGCAAGTTGGTGGAATTGTCGGTGCCGGCGCTGGTGGTGCCGAAGGGCCGAATGAAATCCAATCTGCTCGGCATGAGCTTCCTCAACCGGCTGGAAAGCTGGGAGGTGCGGCCCGAAAAACTGGTGCTGCACGGCTATCCGTAAGGCTCACGCCGCGACCGACGCCGCCTCACCCTGCCCCACCCGCGCGATCGCATCGCGCAACTGATCGAGCCCCGCATCCGCCGGGGTGCAGTTCTCCGCCAGCGCCCTGCGGAAAGCCCGCGCGCCGGCCACGCCGTGAAACGCGCCGACCATGTGCCGCGTGATCGCATGCAGCCGCGTGCCGCGCGCAAGCTGATCCTCGATATAGGGAAAGAACGCCTCCAGCGCCGCCCGCATCGAGGGGTGCGGCGCAGGCACACCGAACAACTCCGGATCGACCGCGAGCAGCCGCCACGGCTCCTGATAGGCCGCGCGGCCCATCATCACGCCATCGACATGGTCGAGATGGCGGCGCGCCTCCGCAATGCTGGCGACGCCGCCATTGATGACGACGGGCACATCCGGCAGCGCGGCTTTGAGGCGATAGACCCGGTCGTAATCGAGCGGCGGGATATCGCGGTTCTGTTTCGGCGACAGGCCCTGAAGCCACGCCTTGCGGGCATGCACGATCAACTCGTCCGCGCCGGCGTCGACCACTGCGCGGGCCAACACATCGAGTGCGATTTCAGGATCCTGATCGTCGATGCCGATGCGGCACTTCACCGTCACCGGAATATTCACCGCGCGCTTCATCGCCGCGACACAGTCGGCAACAAGCCGCGGCTCGGCCATCAGGCAGGCGCCGAAGCGGCCATCCTGCACCCGGTCGGACGGACAGCCGACATTGAGATTGATTTCATCATAGCCGAAATCCTCGCCGATCCGGGCACTTGCGGCGAGATCCTGAGGATTCGATCCACCCAGTTGCAGCGCCACCGGATGCTCGCAAGCATCGAATCCGAGCAGCCGCATGCGATCGCCATGGATCACCGCGCCGGTGGTCAGCATCTCGGTGTAGAGCTTGGCGCGGCGCGTCAGCACCCGATGGAACGCCCGGCAGTGCCGATCGGTCCAGTCCATCATCGGGGCGACGGAAAACCGGCGGCTTTCGCGAACGCCGGTTTCGGTTTTCATGTCAACGAATTGCGACTGCATCCCGCACTATCTATCGAGCCCGGCGGGAAATGGAAGGCCGCTTAGAGCCCCAGATAGGCGCGGCGGACCTCGGGATCGTCGATCAGATCCTTGGCGCTGCCGCTGTGGACGATGCGGCCGGTCTCCATCACATAGCCGCGGTCGGCGCCGGACAGCGCGAGGTGGATGTCCTGCTCGACCAGCAGCACAGTGACGCCCTCGGCGCGGATCGCGGCCAGCACTTCCATCAACTGCTCGGCGATCACCGGCGCAAGACCAAGGCTCATCTCGTCGATCATCAGCAGCACCGGCGCAGCCATCAGTCCGCGCGCCATGGCGCACATCTGCTGCTCGCCGCCCGACATGCTGCCGGCGATCTGTCTGCGGCGCTCCGAGAGCCGCGGAAACAGCGTGTACATGCGCTCGAGATCGCGGGCGATCGCCGCCTTGTCGCTGCGCTGAAACGCGCCCATCAAGAGATTGTCCTGCACCGTCATGCGGTCGAACAACTGCCGGCCCTCCGGCACCTGCACGAGCCCGACGCCAAACGCCTGATCCGGCGTCATCGGCACGAGGTTTTTGCCCTTCAGCACGATCTGGCCGGTGCAGGCCAGCACCCGCGACAACGCGCGCAGCAGCGTGGTCTTGCCCGCGCCGTTGCTGCCGACCAGCGCCACAATCTCGGCGGGAAAAATCTCAAGCGAGACGTCGTGCAGCACCGGCATGCCGCCATAGCCGCCGCCCAGCCCGCTCACCTTGAGCAGCGCCTCGCCGTTCTTCTGAGGAGCCGCCGTCATGCCCGCCTCTTGCCCAGATAGGCCTCGACCACGTCCTTGTTCGACAGCACGGTGTCCGGATCGCCGTCGGCGATCTTCTCTCCGTGATGCAGAACGAGAAGGCGATCCGACAAGCTCTTGATTGCCTTGATCACATGCTCGATCACGAGGATGCTGATGCCCTCGTCGCGCACCTTGCGGATGACGTCGATCACCTCGTCGATCTCAACGTGGTTGAGCCCCGCCATCACCTCGTCGCACAGCAGAATTTTGGGCTGCATCGCCAGTGCCTTGGCCAGCTCCAGCCGCTTGCGGCCGGGACCGCCGAGCTCGTCGGCGCGCTGGTCGGCATAGGCGCCGAGGCCTACGAAATCGAGCTGCGCCCGCGCCTTCTCCCGCGCCCTGGCAAGCTGCGCGTCGCCGCCGCCATGGCCGAACAGCGCGCCGACCGCGACGTTGTCGAGCACCGACAGGCCCGGGAACGGCCGCATGATCTGGAAGGTGCGGCCGATGCCGAGCCGCGCGCGCTGATAGGCCGGCACGTTGAGAAGCGATTTGCCCTCGAACAGGATCTCGCCCGAGGTCGGCGGCAGCGTGCCGCTGATCAGGCTGATCAGGGTCGTCTTGCCGGCGCCGTTCGGGCCGATAATGCCAAGGATTTCACCGGGTTGCAGGGAGAAGCTGACATCGTTGACGGCGATCAGGCCGGCAAAGCGCCGCGTCACGTTCTTGACTTCGAGGATCGCGCTCACAGCCGGTTCGCCCTGATGTTTTCCGCGAAATAGCGCCAGCCGGTCTTGCGGAAGCGCCGCAGCATGTCGGCGAGGCCGCGCGGCATCAGCACCACCGCCGCCACCACCACGATGCCGAAGAACAGGCCGGCGATGGAGGTGATCTCGCTGGAGAGGAATTCGGAAATCGCCGACAGCGACAGCGCGCCGACGATCGGACCGAGAATGGTGCCGGGACCGCCGAACACCGCCATGATGATCATCTTCACGTTCAGGCTGATGTCGAAGGCGCTCTCCGGATCGATGAAGGTCACCCAGTAAGCGTGGATGCCGCCGGCCAGCGCGCTGAACACGCCCGACAGCGCGAACGCCATCACCTTGTAGAGCGTGGTGTTGACGCCCATCACCGCGGCGCCCTCCTCGTTCTCGCGGATCGCGATCAGGCCGAAGCCGAACCGGCTGCGCGACAGCCACCAGATCGTCAGCGTCACCGCCACCAGCAACGCCAGCGCGGATTCATAGAACAGCAGATCGTTGTTGAGCGGCGGCAGCACAAGGCCGATATTCTGGCCCGCCAGCTTCACATTGGAGACGATCGCCGTCATCACCTGCGCCAGCGCGAGGGTGGCGATCGCGAAATAATGGCCCCGCAGCCGCAATACCGGGATGCCGAGCAGCACGGCGAAGATCACCGACAGCAGCACGCCGAACACGAGACCGACCGCGAACGGCAGCTCCCACTGCACCATGGCGATGCCGACGCCGTAGCTGCCGAGGCCGTAGAACACCGAATTGCCGAACGAGGCGTAGCCGGTATAGCCGCCGATGATGTTCCAGCCCTGCGCCAGCACGGCCAGCAGCAGCGCGTTGATGCCGAACTGCACCAGCACGTCGGAGCCGAACCACGGCACCGCGGCCAGAACGGCCAGCGCGATCAGGATGAGAGGGACGCGCAGCGCACTCATGCGGTCTTCCCCAACAGGCCGCTCGGCCGCACGATCAGCACCAGCACCAGCACGCCGAAGCTGGCGACATCGGCGAAGGTCGGTCCGATATAGAGCGCGGCCAGCGATTCAATGATGCCGAGGAACAGGCCACCGACGATCACACCGAGCGGGTTCTCGAGGCCGCCGATGATCGAGATCGCGAACGACTTTGCGGTCAGCGAGGCGCCGATATAGGGATTGATCTGCGATACCGTGCCGTAAAGGCCACCGGCGGCGCCGGCAAGCGCGATGCCGATGCCGAAGGTCATGGCGTAGAGATGCCGCGGCTCGACGCCATAAAGCCGCGCCGCGACAAGGTTCTGCGCCGTGGCGCGGATGGCGCGGCCGAGCTTGGTGTGGAGCAGGAACAGCCACATCCCCACGGTGAGGATGATGGCGATGCCGAAGGCCAGCAGCCGCGCCACCGGCAGCACCACCGGGCCGAACTGGAAGCTGTCGCCGGCGTAAGAAGGATTGATGGTGCGGAAGTCCGCCGAGAAGGCAAGCTGGGCGAGATAGGTCAGCACCACCTCGATGCCGAAGGTGATCAGCAGCGTGTTGAACATCGGCGCGCGGACAATGAGGTTGAGCAGCCCGCGCTGCATGGCGTAGCCGACCGCGAACATCACAACCGCCGTGATCGGAAGTCCCAGGAAGGGATCGATATGCAGGTAGGTGTAAAGGTGCCAGGAGACGTAGGCGCCGAGCATGATGAAAGCGCCATGCGCCAGATTGACGATGTTCAGCACGCCCCACACCAGAGCGAGACCGAGCGCCATCACGGCGTAGAGCCCTCCCAGCAGCACGCCGTTGATCAGGATTTGCGCGAGCAGATCCACCTGTGATCCCCCTACCCTTGTTCCTCGTCAGGATCGACTGAAGCCTTTCACCGCTTCATGAAACGGTGAAAGGCTCCGGTTTTCGATCGGGCGCGTTTTCCTGACGCGACCCGGTAACTGCCTCGCTCAAAAACGCTTTAGCGCGCATTCCAGGCCGGCATCGGATACTTCGCCGGCTTGAGCGCGCCCTTCGCATCATGGATGGCGACCAGCGCGTCGCCCTGCACCTGGATCACGGTCTGCGGCAGATCGATCTGGCCGTTCTCGCCGAACGCGATCGGGCCGTAGAGGCTCTCGAACTTCACCTTGGCCAGCGCGTCGCGCACCTTGGCCGGGTCGGTCGAGCCGACCTCCTCGATGGCCTGCACCAGCGCCTCGACATCGGCCGCGCCGGATGCCGCGTGATAGTCGGGCTCATAGCCGAACTTGGTCTTGTATTCCTGGGCGAACTTCTCGGCATCGCCGAACCAGCGGTCCTTCTGCGCCGCCGACGGCAGCCACGCGGTCATGCCGAAAGCATAATCGGCGTCCTTGCCGAGCGCCTTGCGGAAGTCCTCACTCGGCACGCCGACAGTGAAGGAATACATCTTCGGCGCGACGGTGAGGCTCTTGGCCTGACGCACGAAGTTGAGAATCTCGGTCTCGTGGCCGGCGACCAGCACGGCGTCGACGTTCTTGCTGCGGATCTGCGACAGCAGTGAGTTGAAGTCGGTGGCGTTGGTGCTGTAGCGCTCGTCCATCACCACATCGAAGCCAGCGGCCTTCAGCTTCGGACGGGTGCCGTCCGCGACCGAGACGTCGAAGGAATCGTCGGCATAAAGCAGCGCGACCGATTTCGGCGCGGGCTTGAGGTCCTTCATCATATCGATGGTCGAGCCGAAATAATTGCTGGCCGGCGCCAGCGTGCCGAAAATATACTTGAACTTGCGCGCGAAGATCTGGTCGGAGGCGCCGCCGCCCTGCACCATTGGGATCTTGTATTTCTCGGACACCGCCGAATCCGCGAGCGCGAAGTTGCTGGCGAACGGTCCGAGAAGGAAATCGACCTTGTCCTGCGAGACGAGCTGCGTGTATTGCCGCACGCTCAGATTGACGTCGGACTGGTTGTCGTAAAGCTTCAGGACCAGCTTCTGCTTCTCGCTGCCGACCTTGACGCCGCCCGCAGCGTTGATCTTCTCAATCGCGAGCTCATAGGCATCGCGATAATACCGCCCGGTATTGGCCACCGGCCCGGTGAGCTGCACCGAGGCGCCAAACACGATGTCCTTCGCCATCGCCGTGCCGGTCGACAAAGCAAGCGCCACGGCGGCGACCGCAGCCAACGAATACGAAGCTTTTCTGGAAATGATGTCCGACATGAGTGCCATCCTGATCTGTGCGGGACTCGTCGCCTGATAGACGGTGCGGCTAAAGAACGCAATTAGCCCTTCGTTGTTGACTTTTCGTTCCTGTTCAAATCCAGCCGTAACTCCGCGCCATTGGTCTATCGACTAGTCTGTCCGTCGTTGTTGCGGCCTCGCGATCTTGCGATGCAAAACAACGGGGCCGCCGACGCACCACGCGGACGCACGACAAGAATTCAAGACGGACATGTCCACGCGCCAATCGGCGCGCAGACCGTTCTCTCCAACCCTGTCGTTTGATGAAACTCAAAAGCCCTGCATCCGTTCCGGTGGCGCTGGAATGCGGGCAAAAAAAAGCCGGGACTGTTGTCCCGGCAAAGTCATCCTCGGGGGAGAGGGTATTATTCAGCCGCCATCGGCACTTCGCCGACCGCACCCGACGAGCGAACGTCGCCGATCTGGTTGGCCGAGAACTTCAGCACATCGCGGAGGATTTCCTCGGTGTGCTCGCCGAGCAGCGGCGAACGCTCGACTTCGGACGGGCTGTCCGACAGCTTGATCGGGTTGCCGACGGTGATGTACTTGCCGCGGGTCGGATGATCGACTTCGACCAGCGTACCGGTCTCGTAGAGCGACTTGTCCTCGGCGATTTCCTTCATCGACAGGATCGGGCCGACCGGAATATCGAGCGGGTTGCAGATGTTCATGACGTCGAACTTGGACATGGTGGTGGTCCACTGCTCGATGCGACCGAAGATTTCGTTCAGATGCGGCAACCGGGCGCCCGGCTTGGCGTAGTTCGGATCGGTCTTCCAGGTCGGCTCGCCGATGACGTCGCAGATCTTCTCCCACACAGCTGCCTGCGTGATGAAATAGATGTAAGCGTTCGGATCGGTCTCCCAGCCCTTGCACTTCAGGATGCGGCCCGGCTGGCCACCACCCGAGTCGTTGCCGGCGCGCGGGGTCGCCTCGCCGAACGGAATGCCTTCGCCGAACTGGCTGTATTCCTTGAGCGGGCCGTGAGCGAGACGCTGCTGGTCGCGCAGCTTGACGCGGCAGAGGTTGAGCACGCCGTCCTGCATCGCGACGGTGACGAGTTGGCCCTTGCCCGACTGGGTACGGTGATAAAGCGCAGTGACGATACCGAGCGCGAGGTGCAGGCCGGTGCCGCTGTCGCCGATCTGGGCGCCGGTCACCAGCGGCAGGCCGTCACGGAAGCCCGTGGTCGAAGCCGAACCGCCGACGCACTGCGCGACGTTCTCGTAAACCTTGCAGTCCTCGAACGGACCGGGGCCAAAGCCCTTGATCGAAGCGACGATCAGCTTCGGATTGATCTTCTGGATGTTCTCCCAGGAAAAGCCCATGCGATCGAGCACGCCCGGGGCGAAGTTCTCGACCATCACGTCGCACACCTTCATGAGCTCGGTCAGGACTTCCTTGCCCTTCGGGTTCTTGGTGTCGAGCGTGATCGAACGCTTGTTGTGGTTGAGCATCGTGAAATAAAGGCTGTCCGCGTTCGGAACATCCTGCAGCTGACCGCGCGTGATGTCACCGACGCCGGGACGTTCAACCTTGATCACGTCCGCACCGAACCAGGCGAGCAACTGCGTGCAGGTCGGGCCTGATTGAACATGTGTGAAGTCGAGAATGCGCACGCCGCTCAGTGCCTTGCTCATGATTTCCTCTCCGTTTCGATTCTTGTTTTACAAGCGCTTCAAAATTCATCTCCGCCGTGCGGGGGCACGGCGGAGAGATTCGTGAATACTTACTTCTTGCGAACCACCGCGCTCTGCGGGTTCAGGCTGCCAATGTTGCCGCTCTCGGTGCCGGCCGCCGGATCGATGACCGCGTTGATCAGGGTCGGCTTGCCGGAATCCATCGCGGCTGCGACAGCGCGCTTGAGTTCATCCGGCGTCGTCACGTGGACGCCAACGCCGCCGAACGCTTCCATCATCTTGTCGTAGCGAGCGTCCTTGACGAACACCATCGGCGCAACATCCGGTCCGCCCGTCGGGTTGACGTCGGTGCCGCGATAGATGCCGTTGTTGTTGAAGATCACGACGCAGACCGGCAGGTTGTAACGGCAGATCGTCTCCACCTCCATGCCGGAGAAACCGAAGGCGCTGTCGCCTTCGACGGCGAGAACCGGCTGGCCGGTTTCAACCGCTGCCGCCACGGCAAAGCCCATGCCGATGCCCATGACGCCCCAGGTGCCGACGTCCAGACGCTTGCGCGGCTTGTACATGTCGATGATGCCGCGGGCGAGATCGAGCGTGTTGGCGCCTTCGTTGACCAGGATCGCGTCCGGACGCTCCTTGATGACATCGCGCAACGCGCCGAGCGCGCTGTGGTAGTTCATCGGCGAAGCGTTGTTCATCAGCTTCGGCGCCATCTTGGCGATGTTGGCTTCCTTCTTGGCGTTGACGGCGCCGGTCCAGTCGGCCGGAGCCTTCGCCCACTTGCTGTCCATGCCGCCGAGCAGCGCGGACACGCAGGAGCCGATGTCGCCGACGAGCGGCGCGACGATCTCGACGTTCGAGTCCATTTCCTTCGGCTCGATGTCGATCTGGATGAACTTCTTCGGCTCGGAGCCCCAGCTCTTGCCCTTGCCGTGCGACAGCAGCCAGTTCAGACGCGCGCCGATCAGCAGCACCACGTCGGAGTCCTTGAGCACGGTGGAGCGCGCAGCGCCCGCCGACTGCGGATGCGTGTCCGGCAGAATGCCCTTGGCCATCGACATCGGCAGGAACGGAATGCCGGTCTTCTCAACCAGCTCACGGATCTTGTCGTCGACCTGCGCGTAGGACGCGCCCTTGCCCAGGATGATCAGGGGACGCTTGGCGCCCTTGAGAACGTCGAGCGCGCGCTTGACGGCGGACGGCGCGGGAATCTGCTCCGGCGCGGCGTCGATCACCTTGACGAGCGACTTGTTGCCCTCTTCCGCGGTCATGATCTGCGAGAAGAACTTCGCCGGCAGATCGAGATAGACGCCGCCGGGACGGCCCGAGCACGCGGCGCGAATGGCGCGCGCGATGCCGATGCCGACATCCTGCGCATGGAGCACGCGGAACGCAGCCTTGCAGAGCGGCTTGGCGATCGCGAGCTGATCCATTTCTTCGTAGTCGCCCTGCTGCAGGTCGACGATCTCACGCTCGGAGGAGCCGGAGATCAGGATCATCGGGAAACAGTTGGTGGTGGCGTTGGCCAGCGCGGTCAGGCCATTGAGGAAGCCAGGAGCCGAAACGGTAAGGCAGACGCCGGGCTTCTGGGTCAGGTATCCGGCGATCGCGGCGGCGTTGCCGGCGTTCTGCTCGTGGCGGAACGAGATGACACGAATGCCCTCGCCCTGCGCCATGCGGCAGAGGTCCGAAATCGGAATTCCCGGCACGGCATAAATCGTGTTGATATCGTTCAGCTTGAGCGCGTCAATGACGAGATGGAAGCCATCCGTCAATTCCTGCTGCGCGTCAACGCTCTGTGCTACTGCTACTGACATGTAGTATCTCCCCAGGGGTGTTGCCGCTTGTTGCGGCTTACTCTTGCGAAACGACATGTTCGCGAGAAATCGGCGAACGGGTGTGATCTCAGGTGTCTTTCAGTGCCACTTCAAACCACGGATGCAGACATGGGCATTCGTGCGGGAATTGGTAGAGGATCGGAGGGTGCGGTCCGTGCTGTCAGAAGCTAATGCTTGATCAGGCTGAACTTGCCAGAACTTCATCGACCGCCCCGAAATAGTAATGCTAACGGACGTGCGGCGCGGCTCGCCTGACGGGCGAGGAGCGTCATTGGCAAATCTTTGGCATACCAAATACCAACTGTCAATCGCCTCGCGGACGAGTTGGCTGCGATATTGTGGAGCAGCCCCGCCTCTTCCGAATGACCGCGATTGCGGCCTGCTTTTGCGAAACATCGGCGGCGTGAATCAGGGCCGCGGGACAAATGGCGCGCAAGGAATCACCCCGGGCCGCGTCAGGGCCGGAGCAACGACCTTCCCCTGACCGAACGCCGGCATCACTTTATAAAATGGACGGCTGGCCGCTTTCCGGAGATACCGTTTTTCGGGACGGCAACACTTCCGTCCGGATCCTTGGTACCGACCACGAATTCCCGCATCTAATTCTCGCGCATCACTTTTTTCTAAAAAAACATCTTGGCATCAACTGAATTTTTACGGATGCGCGGTCGCGGTTCGGTTTTCCCTCTTGCCTATTGGCATATCATATACCAAAATCCCCTCTACGCGTGCCGCAAGAGTGCGCGATTGGGAGGAACGACTATGACGGTTTCTGCTGGAAGTGACACGAGACGTGTAAGCGACGGCTATCGGTGGCTGCAATTGGCCATCGGCGTTGGCTGCATGGTGATGATTGCCAACCTTCAATACGGGTGGACGTTCTTCGTCCCCGACATTCAAAACAAATTCGGCTTCGATCGCGCTGCAATCCAGTGGGCGTTCACGCTGTTCGTGCTGTTCGAGACCTGGCTGGTGCCGGTCGAGGGCTGGTTCGTGGACAAATACGGCCCGCGCGTCGTGATTTTCTTCGGCGGCCTGCTCTGCGCGCTCGGCTGGGTGATCAACTCCTACGCCACCACGCTCACCGGCTTCTACATCGGTCAGGTCGTCGCGGGCATCGGCGCCGGCGGTGTCTACGGCACCTGCGTTGGCAACGCGCTGAAGTGGTTTCCTGACAAGCGCGGTCTTTGCGCGGGCATCACCGCGGCGGGCTTCGGCGCCGGCGCGGCGCTGACCGTTGCGCCCATTCAGGCGATGATCAAGACCGACGGCTTCCAGGCCGCATTCTTCAATTTCGGCATCGGACAGGGCGTGATCTGCATGATCCTCGCGCTGTTCATCATGGCGCCGAAGCCGGGCCAGACCCCTGCTCCGGTGGTCAGCAGCGCCATTCAGCAGAGCCGTCGCGATTACGGTCCGGCCGAGGTCGCACGTCAGCCGATCTTCTGGCTGATGTACTTCATGTTCGTGATCGTCGGCGCCGGTGGCCTTCTCGTCACCGCGAACCTCAAGCCGATCGCGGCCGACTGGCACCTCACCGACATTCCGGTGACGCTGATGGGCCTCACCATGACGACCGTCACCTTCGCCGCGACGATCGACCGCGTCCTCAACGGATTGACGCGGCCCTTCTTCGGTTGGATTTCTGACCGCATCGGTCGCGAGAACACGATGTTCGTCGCATTCGGCTTTGAAGGGCTCGGCATCTTGGCGCTCTACCTCTGGGGTCACAACCCGGTCGGATTCGTCGTCCTCACCGGTCTGGTGTTCTTCGCATGGGGCGAGATCTACAGCCTCTTCCCTGCGGTCTGCACCGACACCTTCGGTTCGAAGTTCGCCACCACCAACGCCGGCATGCTCTACACCGCGAAGGGCTTCGCCGCGCTGCTGGTGCCGTTCGGCAACTACATGCAGCAGGCAACCGGAAGCTGGGACGGCGTGTTCCTGCTGGCGGCCGCAGCCAACATTCTCGCTGCGCTGCTTGCCCTCGTTGTGCTGAAGCCGTGGCGTAAATCCGTCGTCCAGCGCAGTCAGGTCGACACTGCTGCCGCGGGACAATACGCCACATAACGACAACACCAGCGAGCCCGCCGGTGAATTTCACCCGGCGGGCTCGTTAGCGTTATAAGGGAGGAAAATTCTGCAAGACCGACATCAAAGACAATTCACACCAGCCTGCTCAATATTGTTCTCACCGGCGCGATTTTCCGCTGCCGACATCACCGAAATTCAACGATCCATCTAAAACGGGCCGCAAATCTCACCTGACCCCGATCGAAGGTGACAGACCCGCATGAAGATGTAGGATCGCCTGCAATCTGCGGCCATCGCCGCGCCCGACGTCACACGAACTACCGGACATCCAGTCCGGCCCTGGGACCAACGTTAAAAACGCTCAACATAAAAACGCTCAACATTGGAGTATAATATGGCAACCGACAAAGCTTCCGTCCGCAAGATTCTTGATGCAGTGAAAGCGGATGGCCGCAACAGCCTGACCGCCCCGGAAGGCAAACTGGTGTGCGATGCTTACGGCATCGCGGTACCGGGCGAAGGCCTTGCGAAGTCCGCCGCCGACGCAGCCAAGCTCGCGTCGGGCATGGGCTATCCCGTCGTCATGAAGATCGTCTCGCCGGACATCCTGCACAAGACGGAAGCCGGCGGCGTGATCGTCGGCGTCAAGGATGACGCGGCTGCCAAGGCGGCCTACGACACCATTCTTGCCAACGCCAAGAAGTACAAGGCCGACGCGAAGATCGAGGGCATCCAGGTGCAGCAGATGCTGGCCGGCGGCACCGAAGTCATCGTCGGCTCGATCACCGACGACTCGTTCGGCAAGCTCGTGGCGTTCGGCCTCGGCGGCGTGCTGGTTGAAGTCCTCAAGGACATCACCTTCCGCATGGCTCCGGCCACCAAGGAAGACGCGCTCTCGATGCTCGACGGCATCCAGGCCAAGGAAATGCTGCACGGCGTTCGTGGCGGCGATCCGGTAAACCGCGACGCGCTGGCGACCATCATCGTCAACGTCTCGCAGCTCGTCTCCGACTTCCCGGAAATCGTCGAGCTCGACCTCAACCCGGTGTTCGCTACCAAGAAGGACGCGATCGCGGCTGACGTTCGCATCGTTGTTGACTTCGACTACAAGCCGAAGCCTGCTCCGCGTCCGGATTCCGAAATCGTCAAGGCGATGAACCGGATCATGATGCCGAAGTCGGTGGCCGTGATCGGCGCTTCCGCCGAAGACGGCAAGATCGGCAACTCCGTGATGAAGAACCTCATCAACGGCGGCTACAAGGGCAACATCTACCCGGTCCACCCGAAGGCCGCCGACATCCTCGGCCACAAGGCCTACAAGAGCGTCAAGGACATCCCCGGCGACGTCGACGTCGCGGTGTTCGCGATCCCGGCGAAGTTCGTTGCCGGCGCGCTGACCGAGTGCGGCGAGAAGAAGATTCCCGGCGCCGTTCTCATTCCGTCGGGCTTCGCCGAAGCCAACGAGCCTGAGCTGCAGGAAGAGATCGTCAAGATCGGCAAGAAGTACGATATCCGCCTGATGGGGCCGAACATTTACGGCTTCTACTACACCCCGGCCAACCTCTGCGCGACGTTCTGTACCGCGTTCGACGTCAAGGGTTCGGCGGCGCTGTCGTCGCAGTCCGGCGGCATCGGCATGGCGATCATCGGCTTCTCGCGTTCGGCCAAGATGGGCGTCTCCGCGATCGTCGGTCTCGGCAACAAGTCGGACATCGACGAGGACGATCTGCTCGCCTTCTTCGAGCAGGATCCGAACACCAACGTCATCGCGATGCATTGCGAAGACTTGAAGGACGGCCGTGCCTTCGCGAACGCCGCCAAGCGCGTGTCCAAGAAGAAGCCGGTCATCGTGCTGAAGGGTGGCCGCACCTCCGCGGGCGCCAAGGCCGCGGCGTCGCACACCGGCGCCCTCGCCGGTAACGACAAGATCTACGAGGATGTCTTCAAGCAGGCTGGCGTGATCCGCGCCCGCTCGCTGCGCCAGCTCCTCGAGTTCGCACGCGGCGTTCCGCTGCTGCCGACCCCGAAGGGCGAAAACGTCCTCATCATCACCGGTGCCGGTGGTTCGGGCGTGCTGCTGTCGGACGCAGTGGTCGACAACGGCCTCTCGCTGATGACCATGCCTGCTGATCTTGATGCCGCATTCCGGAAGTTCATTCCGCCGTTCGGCGCTTCAGGCAACCCGGTCGACATCACCGGCGGCGAGCCGCCGATCACCTACGTCAACACCGTGAAGCTCGGCCTCACCGACGATCGCATCCACTCGCTGATCCTCGGCTACTGGCACACGATCGTCACCCCGCCGATGGTCTTCGCCAAGAACATGGTGCAGATCAAGAACGAGATGAAGGCCCAGGGCTTCGAGAAGCCGATGGTCGCTTCGCTCGCGGGCGACGTCGAGGTTGAGGAAGCATCCGAATACCTTTATCAGAACGGCATCCCGGCCTATGCGTACTCGACGGAGCTTCCGGTGGAAGTGCTCGGTGCGAAGTACAAGTGGGCGCGCGGCGCCGGCCTCATCAAGTAAGGGTCTTACAGAATGAATATCCACGAGTATCAAGCAAAGGCAGTCTTGAAAGAATTCGGCGTCCCCGTTTCCCGGGGCGTTCCGATCCTCAAGGCTTCGGAAGCGGAAGCGGCTGCGAAGCAGCTCGGCGGTCCGGTGTGGGTGGTGAAGAGCCAGATCCATGCCGGCGGCCGCGGCAAGGGCAAGTTCAAGGAAGCCTCTGCCGGCGACAAGGGCGGCGTTCGTCTCGCCAAGTCGATTGACGAAGTGAAGACGTTCGCCCAGCAGATGCTGGGCGCGACGCTCGAGACGATCCAGACCGGCCCCGCAGGCAAGCAGGTCAATCGCCTCTACATCGAAGAAGGCGCGGACATCGACAAGGAATTCTACCTGTCGGCGCTCGTTGACCGCGAAACGTCCCGCATCGCTTTCGTGGTTTCCACCGAAGGCGGCATGGACATCGAAAAGGTCGCCCACGACACGCCCGAGAAGATCGTCACCTTCTCGATCGATCCGGCGACCGGCGTGATGCCTCACCACGGCCGCAAGGTCGCGCAGGCGCTGAAGCTCAAGGGCGATCAGGCCAAGCAGGCTGAAAAGCTTGTCGGCCAGCTCTACAACGCCTTCGTCGCCAAGGACATGTCGATGCTGGAGATCAATCCGTTGATCCTCTCCAAGCAGGGCGAGTTGAAGTGCCTCGATGCCAAGGTGTCGTTCGACTCCAACGCTCTCTACCGTCACCCCGACGTGATGGAGCTGCGCGACGAGACCGAGGAAGACGCCAAGGAAATCGAAGCGTCCAAGTACGACCTCGCCTACATCGCACTCGATGGCACCATTGGCTGCATGGTGAACGGCGCCGGTCTTGCGATGGCCACCCTCGACATCATCAAGCTGTACGGCGAAAGCCCTGCCAACTTCCTGGACGTCGGTGGCGGCGCTTCCGAGGAGAAGGTGACCGCAGCGTTCAAGATCATCACTGCCGATCCGAACGTGAAGGGCATCCTCGTCAACATCTTCGGTGGCATCATGAAGTGCGACGTCATCGCTGCCGGCGTTGTCGCCGCGGTGAAGGCTGTCGGCCTCAAGGTGCCGCTGGTTGTCCGCCTCGAAGGCACCAACGTCGAGGAAGGCAAGAAGATCATCCGCGAGAGCGGCCTCAACGTTCTGCCAGCCGACGATCTGGACGACGCTGCTCAGAAGATCGTCAAGGCCGTGAAGGGAAAGTAAGCCAATGTCAGTCATGATCGACAAGAACACGAAGGTCATTTGCCAGGGCTTCACCGGCAAGAACGGCACCTTCCACTCCGAGGCGGCGATCGCCTACGGCACCAAGATGGTCGGCGGTACCTCGCCGGGCAAAGGCGGCCAGACCCATCTCGGGCTGCCGGTGTTCGACAGCGTCGCCGAGGCCCGCGCCAAGACCGGCGCGGACGCTTCCGTCGTCTACGTGCCGCCGCCGGGTGCTGCGGACGCGATCTGCGAGGCCATCGACGCGGAGATCCCGCTGATCGTCTGCATCACCGAGGGCATTCCGGTGCTCGACATGGTGCGTGTGAAGCGTGCCCTCTCCGGCTCGAAGTCGCGCCTGCTCGGCCCGAACTGCCCCGGCGTCGTCACCGCCGGTGAATCCAAGATCGGCATCATGCCGGTCAACATCTTCAAGCCTGGCAATGTCGGCATCGTGTCCCGCTCGGGCACGCTGACCTACGAAGCCGTGTTCCAGACCACCCAGGTCGGCTTCGGCCAGACCACGGCGGTCGGCATCGGCGGCGACCCGGTCAAGGGCACCGAGTTCATCGACGTGCTGGAGATGTTCCTCGCCGACGACAAGACGGAATCGATCATCATGATCGGTGAGATCGGTGGTTCCGCCGAGGAAGACGCGGCGCAGTTCCTCAAGGACGAAGCCAAGCGCGGTCGCAAGAAGCCGATGGTGGGCTTCATCGCCGGCCGTACCGCCCCTCCGGGACGCCGCATGGGCCATGCCGGCGCTATCGTGGCGGGTGGTAAGGGCGACGCCGAGTCCAAGATCGCGGCCATGGAGGCGGCCGGCATCGCCGTTTCGGCCTCCCCGGCCCGGCTCGGAAGCACGCTGGCCGACCTTCTGAAGGGCGGAAAGCCGGTAAAACTTACCGCCTAACCTTTAAAACTCCCCAGAGAGTCCTTAAAACACTTGACCAAGGCCCCGTAAGGGGCCTTGGTTTTATCTACAAAACTCGCTAAAAACTTGAGAAACCTCTCAAAAATCGAGACACTCGAATCCACCAGCTGAAATCACGTGTGACGCAAATGCCCAACCAGCCCCGACAGGTCGATCTCGAGAAGCAAGCCGGTCCGCGGGCGAGCCGGGCCAAGACGCCGCCCGAGCTCGTGGTGGGCCGTTTCGCCCCCGAACAGACATTCAAGACGAGGGCCTACGAAGCGCTCAAGAGCGCAATCCTCGAAATGGACATCTACTCCTCGTCGGAGCCGACCTGGATCGACGAGCGGCAGCTTTCCGAGCAGCTCGGCGTCAGCCGCACCCCGGTGCGCGAGGCCATCGTCATGCTCGAGCATGAAGGCCTGGTGAAGTCCGTCGCGCGCAAGGGCGTGATGGTGCTGAAGAAGACCCGGCGCGAAGTCATCGACATGATCCACGCCTGGGCTGCGCTGGAGAGCATGGCGGCGCGTCTGGCCACGCTGCATGCCAGCGACGAGGCGATCGCCGATCTGCGCAAGCTGTTCCAGAGCTTCAACGAGGGCCACAAGCCGGCCGACCACCTCAGCGAATACTCCACAGCCAACATCCAGTTCCATCAGAGCATCGTCAAGCTCTCCGGCTCGCAGGTGCTGGTCGACATGACCGACCAGGTGCTGCTGCATGTGCGCGGCATCCGCCGCATCACGATCGGCCGCGACGACCGCGCCTCACGCTCGATCATCGATCACCTCGCCATCATCGATGCGATCGAGCAGCGCGATACGGAACGCGCGGTGAAGCTTTCGCGCGATCATACGCTGAACCTCGCCGAATATGTCGAGGCGAACAGCCAGGGCATCTTCGAGTAAATTCAGGACGGCATTCCATCCGGCTCGCGGGCCCTCCCGCCCTGCCTGCCCGCGGTTATGCCGCCTCTTCGCTTCGTCCATAAAAAATCCCGCCGGCCCTGATGCGATCAGGGCCGGCGGGATTTTGTTTGAGCTTACAGGCGCGGCTAAGACGCGTTACTGCGTGAACTTGTTATGCAGACTGCCGATGCCGTCGATCACGACTTCCATCGTGTTGACCTTTTCCTTCATCGAGCCGACGCCCAGCGAGGTGCCGCAGCAGATCAGATCGCCCGGCTGCAGCGTCATGTCGCGCGACAGCATGCTCACCAGCTTGTGCGGCGGGAAGATCATGTCCGCGACCGGATAGTTCTGACGCTCGTCGCCGTTGATGATGGTGCGGATCACCAGCGGCATCGGATCGATCCCGCTGACGATCACCGGGCCGAACGGACCGAAACCGTCGAAGCTCTTGGAGCGGACCCACTGCGCGAAGGTCGGATCCTTGGAGATGATATCGGCGGCGGTCACGTCGTTCACGCAGGTGTAGCCAAAAATGTACTTGCCCGCGTCGGCCTCCGACACGTTCCAGCAGGTCTTGCCGATCACGATGCCGAGTTCGCCCTCGAACACCACTTTGCCGTCATAGGTTTCCGGCCGCGGAATGCTCGCGCCCGGCGATGCAATGCTGGTGTTCGCCTTCATCAGATAGAGCGGCTCGGCCGGCTCGGCGACCTTGATCTTGGCGGCAAGCGCGTGGAAATTATTCCACAGCGCGATCACCTTGCCCGGCTCCGCCGGCGGCAGGATCTCGACATCCGCAAGCTTCAGCGTCTGGCCGCTCGCCTTCGGCGCGGCATACATGTCACCGGTGTGCTCGCGGATGGTGTCCCCTTCCAGCGTGCCGAAGCCGGTCTTGCCGCCGACCCGATAGCGAATCCAGTTGGTCATCGTTTCCTCACAAACCCTGATTGAAATTAGACGGTCACGACGCGCAGATTGTTGGTCGTACCGGACTTTCCGAACGGCACGCCGGCCACCACGACGATGCTGTCGCCGGGCTTGGCCAGATTGCTGCTCTTGGCGTGATGCGCCGCCTGGCTCACCATCTCGTCATAGGATGCGATATCCTTCGAGATCATGCCAGCCGAGCCCCACAGGAAGGCGAGCCGGCGCGCCGTCGCCTCGCTCGGCGTGACGCTCAGGATCGGAATCGGCGAGCGCTGGCGCGCGATGCGATAGGCCGTGGTGCCACTCGAGGTGAACGCCACGATGCAGGCGGCGTTGATCGAGGTCGCGACCTCGGCGGCCGCCGCCGAGATGGCATGCTGCGGCAGCGGCTCGATGTCCGGATGCAGCGCCTCGATGATCTGACGGTAAGCGTTGTGCTGCTCGGTGCGACTAATGATGCGATCCATCGTCGCCACCGCCTGCACCGGATACTGGCCCGAGGCGGACTCGGCCGACAGCATCACCGCGTCGGAGCCGTCATAGATCGCGGTCGCGACGTCGGACGATTCCGCACGGGTCGGCGTCGGCGTGTAGATCATCGATTCCAGCATCTGCGTCGCGATGATCACCGGCTTGCCGGCCAGACGGCACAGCCGCACCAGATCCTTCTGCGCGCCCGGCACGTCCTCCGGCGGAATCTCGACGCCGAGATCGCCGCGCGCCACCATGATGGAGTCCGACAGATTGACGATGTCCTCGATCACCGCCATCGCGGCCGGCTTCTCGATCTTTGACATGATGCCGGCGCGGCCGCCAACCAGCGAGTGCGCCTCGATCAGATCGGAGGCCCGCTGCACGAAGGAGAACGCCACCCAGTCCACACCAAGATCGAGGCCGAATTGGAGATCGACGCGGTCCTTTTCGGTGATCGGCGACAGCGCCAGCAGCGTATCCGGCAGGTTGACGCCCTTGCGGTCGCTGACGAAACCGCCGGCAACCACCGTTGCATCGATGACATCGCCGTTGCAGTTGGTCGCCACCAGGCGGACCTTGCCGTCATCGACCAGCAGCTGGTTGCCCGGCACGATCGCCTCGAACACCTCGCGATGGGGCAGCGGAAGCGACGCATCGCTCGAGGTCGGCGCGCAGACGAACCTGACGCTCTCGCCGTTCTTCAATTCCTTGCGCCCGCCTTCCAGCGGCCCGAGGCGGATTTTCGGCCCTTGCAGATCCTGCAGAATGGCGATCGGGGTATCGACCTCCCGCTCCACCGCACGGATCGCGTTGTAGCGCGCGCGATGATCCTCATGGGAGCCGTGGCTGAAGTTGAGCCGGAACATGTCGACGCCGGCGTCGAACAGCTTGCGGATCATTTCCGGCGACGAGCTTGCCGGCCCCAGCGTCGCAACGATCTTGGCGCGCCGATTACGACCCATCATCTCTTCCTTTCCAATGAATCAAACGATCTGAAGATCCGGGTCATCATACCTGGACGTTCCATCGACATTTTGACGCGCCGGCGCGATCCGCGCCAGCGCGTATTCAGATTTTTTATCAAGGCGCGCGCCCGCCGAACGGGCACGCCGCAGATCAGGCAGGCACCGCCTGCGCGGCCGGAGCAACCGCCTCGGGGAACGTCGGGTAGACGCCCTTGCTGCGCCCCATCTGCTGCACCAGCGCGAGCACCGCGTCGATATAGGGGGTCTTGATGTGGGCGAGCTGGCCCATCTCCTGCACGGCGGTGAGCAGCGCGTCGATCTCGAGCGCCCGGCCCTTGTCGAGGTCCTGCAGCATCGAGGTGCGGTGCGCGCCGACGCCCGCGGCGCCGTTGATGCGGCGATCGACATCGACGCGGAAGCGGGCGCCGAAGGTCTCGCCGATCTGCTGGGCTTCGAGCATCATGTTGCGCGCCAGCGAGCGGGTGCCCGCCTCGGTCGCAATGACGTCGAGCGTGGCATGGGTCAGCGCCGAAATCGGATTGAAGCAGAGATTGCCCCACAGCTTGATCCAGATATCGTCACGGATGTCGTCGTAAATGCGCGGTTTCAGGCCGCCCTGGGTCAATGCGTCGGCGAACGCGGTGAGACGCGCGCTCGGCTTGCGGTTCGGCTCGCCAAGACCGAAGGTGTCGCCATAGATGTGCTTGATCACGCCGGGCTCGGTGATCTCGGTCGCCGGATAGACGGTCGAACCGATCACGCGCTCCGGACCGATCGCATTCCACTGACGATTGCCCGGATCGACGCTCTGCAGGCGCAGATTGGCGAACTTCTCGTCGAGGCCGTAGAAATACCACCATGGCACGCCGTTCTGCGCCGTCACCACCGCAGTGTTCGGCCCCAGAAGCGGCTTCATCTGCTCGGCGGATTCCCAGGCCTGGTGAGCCTTCAGACCGACCACGACATAGTCCTGCGGACCGAGATCGCGCGGATCGCTGCTCGCCTGAAGATCGGCGGTCAGCTCCTCGCCATTGATCAGAAGTTTCATACCATCGGCCTTAACGGCCGCGAGATGGGCTCCACGGGCGACGATCGAGACGTCAACACCGCCCCGTTTCATCATGACGGCCATATAGCCGCCGATAGCGCCTGCACCGAAAATACAAACTTTCATCGTGGTCCCCTCCCAAAAACCTGAATGGAGGCCGGTCGTCCGCAACCGCCGCCGCGGACGACCGGCAGTCTTTTTAGTCCTTGGCCACCTTGTGATTGGCCATCAGTTCGAGCGCGCGAACCATCGCGGAGTGATCCCAGGCCTTGCCGCCGTTGGCGGCGCAGGCGTTGAACAACTCCTGAGCCGTTGCGGTATTCGGCAGCGCGACGCCGAGCGACTTCGCACCCTGCAGCGCAAGGTTGAGGTCCTTCTGGTGCAGCTCAATACGGAAGCCCGGATCGAAGGTGCGCTTGATCATGCGCTCGCCATGCACTTCGAGAATGCGCGACGAGGCGAAGCCACCCATCAGGGCCTGACGAACCTTCGCCGGATCAGCACCCGCCTTCGAGGCGAACAGCAGCGCTTCGGCCACCGCCTCGATGTTCAGCGCGACGATGATCTGGTTCGCGACCTTGGTGGTCTGACCGTCGCCATTGCCGCCGACGTGAGTGATGTTCTTGCCCATCAGTTCGAAGTACGGCTTCACGGTCGCGAAATCCTCGGCGTGACCACCAACCATGATGGTCAGCGATGCGGCCTTGGCGCCGACCTCGCCGCCGGAGACCGGCGCGTCGAGGTAACGGGCACCGAGCTTTTCGACCTTTTCGGCGAACTTCTTGGTCTCGATCGGAGAGATCGAGCTCATGTCGACCACGATCTTGCCCTTGCCGAGGCTGCCGGAGACGCCGTTCTCGCCGAACAGCACCGCGTCAACGTGCGGCGTATCGGGCACCATGATGAAGATGATGTCGGCGTTCTTGGCCACTTCGGCGGCGTTGGCGGCAACCTTGCCCTTGGCCTTCAGATCGGCCGGAACGCCCTCGATGGTGTACATGTGAACGGTGTGGCCAGCGGCCAGCAGATGACCCGCCATCGGAGCACCCATGGTGCCGAGTCCGATAAAGCCGAGTGTCTTTGCCATTTTCTAAACTCCCTAAAGGATGTGTGAGCTGTGCGCGGCTTACTTCGGCAGCCAGCCGAGACCCGCGACGGTATCGCTCTTAGGCTTGTATTCGGCGCCGATCCAGCCCTTGTAGCCGAGCTTGTCGATGAAGCCGTACAGGAAGGGATAGTTGATCTCGCCGGTGCCCGGCTCGTTGCGGCCCGGATTGTCGGCAAGCTGGATGTGCGCGATCTTCGGAAGATTGGCTTCGATAGTCCGGGCCAGATCCCCTTCCATGATCTGCATGTGATAGATGTCGTACTGCACGTAGAGGTTATCGGAGCCGACCTCGTCGATCAGCGCCAGCGCCTGCTTGGTGTTGGTCAGGAAGAAGCCCGGGATGTCGCGAGTATTGATCGGCTCGATCAGGAGCTTGATACCTTCGGCCTTCAGCGCAGCCGCCGCAAACTTCAAGTTCGCCACCAGCGTGTCGTGAGCCTTCTTGGCGTCGGCGCCCTGCGGCAGAACGCCCACCAGGCAGTTGAGCTGCGTGCACTTCAGCGCCTTGGCGTAAGCGATCGCCTTGGTCACGCCTTCCTTGAACTCATTCACGCGGTCCGGAAAGATCGCGATGCCACGCTCGCCCTTGCCCCAATCGCCCGCGGGCAGATTGTGGAGCACCTGGGTCAGACCGTGCGTCGAAAGCTGCTTGGCCAGATCCTCGGCGGGGAAATCGTAGGGAAACAGATATTCAACGCCCTTGAAGCCGGCCTTCGCCGCGGCGGCGAAGCGCTCCATGAACGGGACTTCGTTGAACAACATCGTCAGATTGGCTGCAAAGCGCGGCAAAGCGCCCTCCTTATTGCTGGAATGTTTCGATCGGGTCTCGAAGCTGCGGCCTTAGACCGGCTGCAGCTTGCGAGGATTACCCTGACCGCTCGACACCTCGTCAAGCGGCAGATCGAGAACTTCCTCGAATTCGACGACATTGTCGATCTCGGTGCCCATCGAAATATTGGTGACGCGCTCGAGAATGAATTCGACCACCACCGGCACGCTGAATTCCTTCATCAGATCGCGCGCCTTGGCGAAAGCCGCCTGCGCGTCCTTCGGATCGGTGACGCGGATCGCCTTGCAGCCGAGGCCTTCGGCGACCTTGACGTGATCAACACCGTAGGCGCCGATCTCCGGCGTGTTGATGTTGTCGAACGAAAGCTGGACCTGATAGTCCATGTCGAAGCCGCGCTGCGACTGACGGATCAGACCGAGATACGAGTTGTTCACGACGACGTGGATGTAGGGCAGCTTGAACTGCGCGCCGACCGCGAGCTCCTCGATCAGGAACTGGAAGTCGTAGTCGCCCGAGAGCGCGACGATGTTGCGAGTCGGATCGGCCGCGCGCACGCCGAGCGCCGCCGGCAGTGTCCAGCCCAGCGGACCCGCCTGCCCGGCGTTGATCCAGTTGCGCGGATGATAGACGCCGAGGAACTGGCCGCCGGCGATCTGCGACAGGCCGATGACGCTGATGTAGCAGGTGTCGCGACCGAACGCCTTGTTCATCTCCTCGTACACGCGCTGCGGCTTCATCGGCACGTTGTCGAAGTGGCTCTTGCGCAGCATGGTGCGCTTGCGATCCTGACACGCCGCCGGCCAGGCCTGGCGCTCCTTGAGCTTGCCGGCCTTCTTCATTTCCTTGGCGACAGTGACGAACAATTCGAGCGCCGCCTTGGCGTCGGACACGATGCCGAGATCGGGATTGAACACACGGCCGATCTGGGTCGGCTCGATATCGACATGAACGAACTTGCGGCCCTTGGTGTAGGTCTCGATCGAACCGGTGTGGCGGTTGGCCCAGCGGTTGCCGATGCCGAGCACGAAATCGGACTCCAGCATGGTGGCGTTGCCGTAGCGGTGGCTGGTCTGCAGACCGACCATACCGGCCATCAGAACGTGATCGTCAGGGATCGAGCCCCAGCCCATCAGGGTCGGGACCACCGGCACGTTGACGGTCTCGGCGAACTGCACCAGCAGATCGGAGGCATCGGCATTGATGATGCCGCCGCCGGCCACGATCAGCGGCTTCTCGGCAGCGTTGAGCATCTCGAGGGCCTTCTCGATCTGCTTGCGGGTCGCCGCCGGCTTGTTGGCGCCGAGCGAGGAATAGGTCTCTTCGTCGAACTCGATCTCGGCAACCTGCACGTCGAACGGCAGGTCGATCAGTACCGGACCCGGACGGCCCGAACGCATGATCTGGAAAGCCTGCTGGAACACGCGCGGCACCAGCGCGGGCTCGCGCACGGTGACTGACCATTTGGTGACGGGCTTGGCGATCGACTCGATATCGACGGCCTGGAAATCTTCCTTGTAGAGACGGGCGCGCGGGGCCTGACCGGTGATGCACAGGATCGGAATCGAATCGGCGCTGGCCGAATAAAGACCGGTGATCATGTCGGTGCCGGCAGGACCCGAGGTGCCGATGCAGACGCCGATATTGCCGGCCTTGGCGCGGGTGTAGCCTTCCGCCATGTGGGAGGCGCCTTCGACGTGGCGCGCAAGAACATGCTTGAGCGAACCGCGCTTCTTCATCGCCGAATAAAGCGGGTTGATCGCCGCGCCGGGAACGCCGAACGTCTGCGTGATCCCTTCCTTCTCCAAAACGATGACGGCGGCGTCGATTGCTCTCATGCGGGCCATGGGCCTCTCCCTAGTTCTAGCGTTGGTATACTGGATGCCAAAACGACACCCCGGTCAAGTTATTCCAGAATATTTTTCCAATTTAATTGCAAAGATAATTACATCGTGTAATCAATAAGTTGAATTTCCAACAGCTAGCACTACGCGCTAATATAAAAAAATATTCCACCGTATATAGCAGCACCGCAAAGGACTGGCAATGAAGGCGGTCGAACAAAGTCGAAAGCGCGGGCGCCCCCGGGCGCTCAACCCGCAAAGCAAGGCCGGTTCGATCCAGGCGCTGGATCGCGGTCTCGCTTTGCTCCGCGTGGTCGCGGAGGCCGACGGCCTGACGCTGACCGACCTCGCCCAGCGCACCGGCATCGCACCTTCGACGGTGCATCGCCTGCTGTTCACGCTCGAGGCGCACCGTTTCGTCGCTCATGATGAAGAGCGCGGTTTGTGGCTGATTGGCGTCGATGCCTTCCAGACCGGCACCGCGTTCCTACGCAATCGCCGGCTCGCCGGCATGGGCCGCGACACCATGCGCGAACTGATGGAGCAGACCGGGGAGACCATCAATCTCGGCATCGAGGACGACGGCGAAGTGGTGTTCATCTCGCAGGTCGAGAGCCACAACACACTGCGCGCCTTCTTCCGCGCCGGCTCGCGCAGCCTGATGCACGCCTCAGGCGTCGGCAAGGCGCTGCTCTCCGGCATGTCCGAGCAGCGCGTGAAGCAGATCCTCTATTCCAAAGGCCTGCTGCGTTTCACCGACAAAACCTTCGTGGACCCCACCGCTTTGTTCGCCGAACTGCAGAAAAGCCGGCAGCGCGGCTGGGCGGTCGACGACGAGGAGCGCACGCTCGGCATGCGCTGCGTCGCCGCCCCGATCTACAATGAACTGGGAGAAACCATCGCCGCGGTCTCGATGTCAGGCCCGGCGGTGCGGATCACGCTGGAGCGTCTCGGCGAATTCGGGCCGACCATGATGCGGGCAGCCGACCAGATCACCGAGTCGATCGGCGGCATCAAGCCGCGGCGGGACTGACGCCGCCGCGCGTTTTCAATGCGGCAGCAGCAGCGCCTGCCGGATGGTCGCGCCGACCAGATGCGAACTCGGCGCCACGCGCACGCCCGCCTTCTCCAGCGCCGCGATCTTGCTGTTGGCATCGCCGCGGCCGTACATCGTCAAGGTGCCGGCATGGCCCATACGGCGCTCGGGCGGTGCATGCTGACCTGCGATCAGCGCCACGATCGGCTTCGTCACCTTGCGACCCTGCAGGAATTCGGCGACCTCCTGCTCCTCCGTGCCGCCGATCTCGCCGATCAGCACGATACCCTGCGTCTCCGGATCGGCCAGAAACAGCTCGACGCATTCCACCATGCTGATGCCATGGATCGGATCGCCGCCGACGCCGATTGTGGTCGACTGCCCGAGATTCTCCGCCGTGACCTGCGCCACGACCTCGCTGGTCAGCGACGCCGAGCGCGACACGATGCCGATGCCGCCGGGACGCGCGCTGCCGGTCGCCATCACGCCGATCATGCAGACGTCCGGTGCGAGAATGCCTTGCGAATTGGGCCCTACCAGCTTGGTCTTGGAGCCGTTCAGCGCCTGACGCACGCGCACCATGTCGAGCGCGGGCACGCGCTCGGTCACCACCACGACCAGCGGGATTTCCGCCTCGATCGCCTCGACCATGGCGTTGGCGGCATTCTGCGGCGGCACGAAGACGATGCTGGCATTTGCCTGCGTTTCCTCGACGGCCTTCGCCACGGTGTCGAAGATCGGCAGATTGAGGTGCGAGCGCCCGCCCTTGCCCGGCGTCACGCCGGCCACCACCGCGGTGCCGTATTCCATCATGCGCGCGGTGTGATGGGTGCCCGCCCAGCCGGTCATGCCCTGACACAGCACGCGCGTGTTCTTGTCGACGAGGATCGCCATGCCTCAGGCTCCCTTCTGCGCCAGCGCAACGACGCGGGTCGCCGCGGACCACATATCCGGGCACTCAATCACCGGACATCCGAAATTGATGAACCGCGCGCGCGCGAATTCGGCATTGTTGCCGGCGAGCCGCGCCACCACCGGCAGCGAGCGGCCGGTGCGACGCATCGCGATGCCAAGCCCCTCGGCGATGGTGTCGCATGGTTGCATGCCGCCGCCGTGGACGTTGAGAAAGATCGCCTTCAGCGCCGGATTGTCGAGCAGAAGGCCGAAGCCATAGGCCACGTCGAGGCTGTTGGCCGTGGTGCGGATGTCCATGAAATTGCCCGGACGCCCCTTGGCGGCGCAGACCAGATCGACCGTCGCCAGCCCAAGTCCCGCCCCGTTGGCGACAAGACCGATATTGCCGTCCATGCTGACATAATTGAGGCGATGGCGCTGCGCTTCGACCTCGCGCTGGTCCACCTCGTCCTCGTCACGCAAGGCGGCGAGATCGGGATGACGGAACAGCGCGTTGTCGTCGAGCACCATCTTGACGTCGAGCGCCTGGAAGCTGCCGTCCCGCAGGATCGCCAGCGGATTGATTTCGATCAGGCTGGCGTCGAGTTCGACGAAAGCGCGGCGCAGGCCGTCGATGATCGCTTCGAAGGCCGGGATCGACCCGCTGTCGATGCGAATGCGATGGGCGAACGCCGCAACCTCGTCGGCGCGGCGCGTGCGGCCGTCGCCGAGCCCGAGGCGCTCGAGCTTGAGCTGGCCGAGTTCGGCGCGCTCTTCGATATCCTCGCCACCCTGCGCGCTGCCGAGCAGCATCACCTGTCCGGTGGTCCCGTCGATCAGCAGCGCGATGTGCAGATCGCGCACCCGCTCGATGCCGACCTCGAGATAGACCCGCTTGACGACACGCCCACGTACCCCGGTCTGCCCTGTAACCAGCTTCTTGCCGAGCATCTTCGCGGCGGCGGCCTTGGCCTCCTCCGCCGAATGAACGAGCTGGATGCCGCCGGCCTTGCCGCGGGCGCCGGCATGCACCTGCGCTTTCACCGCGACGGTCGGCGCACCAAGCTCGCCGAAGAGCGCGCCGGCCTGATCCGGCGTGATGGCAACCTTGCCGCCCGGGGACGGCAGGCCATACCCCGCCAGAATCTCTTTCGCCTGGAATTCGTGCAAATTCATACAGCACCTCCCGTCGACGGCCCGACCGGACGCCAAGCACTCCAGACAGGCTTGCCTGTCAGGCTCTCGGTTATCGCCGCCGGGCCCGCCGTCGTGCCGGTGGCGCTTGTTCTGACAACAGATTCGGCTTCAGCCAATGCAGGGGCGAACAATCTGGCATACTAAATACCAAAATACCTGCATCCGCAACGCGCGAAAATGTCGAACTGGGCGAGCCTTACCACAAGCACGGCAGCGCCGCGAGAAAACCGCGTGCACGACCATGGTATGCATATCAGCCACCACATCCCCGGCAGGCCGGCGCGAAGCCGACAGCGGCACGTCTTTAAAGACGCCCGCGCCAACGCGCTCGCCGGGGCGGTCCCACCCAAACGAGGACAGGCGCGCTTCCGTTCGTACGCGCGGCACGAGCCGCACGCCTCCGCTCTCGTATCGACGCCGTGACGACATCGCACGGATCGCCACGCGCGCGGGCGTCAACACACATCGGCACGATGATTGTCACGCTGTGACCGCGCGTTGCCGCGCACCTCTTGTGCGTCAACATCGCACCGAATCGCACGTACTGAATCTCGCCCCACATTTCATGCGCATACACAAGCGTGTTCCTGCTTCGGACTCAAAATCGACGCGCGTTCTCGTTTCGATTCACTGGGGACAAAAATTATTTTCAATTAAGGATTCGTTGACTCTCGACAGGGTGCGAAAACTGGATTCAAATCGCTTCGATTCGAGAACACGACGCAAACGCTGTTCTCGAACGGGGGCGGAATACTTCAGGGGGCGAAGGCATGGCGCGTGCGCACATTGCGAGCACGTGTGTCCAATCCGATTCGATCAAGGGATTGGCACAATCGATCGCGAAGCCCGCTTATCAACGCCTGCTGATCGCAGAACCCGTGCTGCGCCGGGCCGTCCCCACCCTCGTCATCGCCTTCCTCGCTACCATCTGCGTCGGCGCGTTCGTGCAGGTCACGGATCAGACCCGGCAGAAGCAGGCTGCGATGAAGCGAGAGATCGCCGCGCTGGCGGATGTGCTGGCCGAGCGGATCGAACGCATCGGGCCGGTGCATCAGGATCGCGACGCGGTCGCCGGCAAGCTGCAATTGCTGCTGCCTTCGCTGGTGCCGTCCTGGGGGATCGCATCGGGCCGCCAGATCGTGATCGGCGGCGACGGGCAACGCATTCTCGCGGAATTCTCCGGCGAAAATCCGGTGATGGCGCCCGACATCCTGCTCGATACGGTCGAGGCCGCGCAGCCGGCGCAGAACGTCATCGCGGAATTGACGCTGCCGAATGGGCATCGGGCCATGGCGATCCAGCACGCCATCCCCTCGCTGCCGGGCCGCGTCGTCATCATGCAGCAGCGTGTCGAAGCGCTGTGGCGCTCCGACACCGCGTTGCAGGTTACGCTCTCGGCCACCACCGGCTTTGTCGTGCTGATTCTCGGCTTCGCCTTCCACTGGCAGTCGAGCCGCGCGCGGGAAAGCGACCTGATCAACGACGCCGTGCGCGGGCGCATCGACACCGCGCTCAACAGCGGCCGCTGCGGATTGTGGGACTGGGATCTGTCGCGCGGCCGGATTTTCTGGTCGCAATCGATGTTCACCATGCTGGGGCTGGAGAGCCGCAGCGACCTGCTCGCCTTCGGCGAGGTGAACGCTTTGGTGCAGTCCGAGGACATCGATCTCCTGCAACTGGCCGACCAACTGGTGAGCGGCAAAATCAATCAGGTCGATTGCTCGTTCCGCATGAAGCATGCCGCCGGGCACTGGATCTGGCTGCGGGTGCGCTGCGAACTGATCACCGCCCATGGCGACGGCTGCCATCACCTGATCGGCATCGCGGTCGACATCACCGAACAGCGCAGCCTCGCCGAACGCAGCGTCGAGGCGGACCTGCGGCTGCGCGATGCGATCGAGACCATTCCCGAAGCCTTCGTGCTGTGGGACGCCGAAGACCGCCTCGTGCTGTGCAACTCGCACTTCCAGCGCCTGCACAAGCTGCCGGACACGGCGGTGGTACCCGGCACATCCTACGAGACGCTCGCCGAAGTCGGCCGCATGCCCGAGCTGCGCAGCCGCGTCACTGACAACGCCGCAGTGCCCGGCGCGCGCACCTTCGAGGTACAGCTCGAGGACGACTCCTGGCTCTATGTTAGCGAGAGGCGCACCAAGGACGGCGGCTATGTCTCGGTCGGCACCGACATCACCAAGATCAAGCAACATGAGCAGCGCCTGATCGACAATGACCTGCGGCTCACCGCCAATGTGATCGACCTGAAACGCTCGCAGGCCGAACTGGAGCGGCAGGCCCGCGAGCTTGCCGAACTCGCCCGGAAATACGCCGAGGAGAAGCAGCGCGCCGAGGAAGCCAACCAGACCAAATCGAAATTCCTCGCCAATATGAGCCACGAGCTGCGCACGCCGCTCAACGCGATCATCGGCTTCTCCGAGGTGATGGGCTCGGGCATGTTCGGCGATCTCGGCTCAGAAAAATATCAGGAGTACTGCCACGACATCCTGACCAGCGGAAATTACCTGCTGGACGTGATCAACGACATTCTCGACATGTCGAAGATCGAGGCCGGACGGATGAAGCTCGATCCGGAGCCGCTCGATCTCGCCGATACTCTCACGGAGTCGCTGCGCGTCGTCTCCGGCCGCGCCGAGGACAAGAACCTCATGCTCGACGCCGACATCGACGGGCTCATTCCGGTGATCGCCGACCGGCGGGCAATGAAGCAGATCGCCGTCAATCTGCTCTCCAACGCCGTGAAATTCACGCCGGACGGCGGACGCGTGCTGGTGCGCAGCCGCATCAAGGAAAAATCAGTGGTGCTGATCTTCGCCGACACCGGCATCGGCATCGCGCGGCACTCGCTGGAGAAGCTGGGGCGGCCGTTCGAGCAGGTCGAGAGCCAGCTTACCAAGACCTATCACGGATCGGGGCTGGGTCTGGCCATCGCCAAATCGCTCGCCGGCTTGCATGGCGGCTCGATCCGGCTACGCTCCAAGCTCGATGTCGGCACCGTGGTGTGCGTGACGTTGCCGCGCAGCCCGGATGTCGCGGACGCTACGCTCGTGCCTCGAGCAAACGCAGGAAAATCGCGCGAACGTCGCTTTGTATCTCTCGAACGCGCGCCTCAAGCGCAGAAAAATCGGGCGCGTCTCCGGCTCGCGTCATCACGCGCAGCAGATCTTCCCCCGCAGTTTCTGGCTTGAACTTGGTTGAGACGCACAGCCGCAGGATTTGCGTCAGATCGTGATAGAGCCGCGCCGCCGGCCGCAACACATCGGCATCCGCGGGTGGCAGCACGCCGAGCCGCACCGCATTGTCGATCACCTGGGCCGTGCTGACGCTGAGAATATCCGGCATGTCGGCGGCATGGACGAGCTGCAGGTACTGCGCCAGGAATTCGATATCGACCATGCCGCCGGCGGCATATTTCAGGTCCCAGATATCGGCATCGCCCTTCTCGTCGGCAATCGCCTGACGCATCTCCAGCACATCGTTGGCGATGATGACGGTGTCACGGCGGCGCGTCAGCACCTCGCGGATAATCGCCTCGATCCGCTGCTGGAGCTCAGGCGAGGATGAGATCACCCGCGCGCGCGTCAGCGCCATGTGCTCCCAGGTCCACGCCTCATGGTCCTGATAGTCGGCAAAGGAGTCGATCCGCGTCGCCACCGGACCCGCCCGGCCCGACGGACGCAGCCGCATGTCGATCTCATAGAGCACGCCGTAATTGGTGCGCGTGGTGAAGGCGCTGATCAGCCGTTGGGTGTAGCGGGCGAAATACTGGCCGCCGTGCAACGGCCGCGCGCCATCGGAATCGGGATGATCGTGGTCGAAATCGTAGATCAGGATCAGATCGAGATCGGACGAGGCCGTCATCTCGCGGCCGCCGAGCTTGCCCATCGCCAGGATCGCGGTTTCCTGATCCTTGATGCGACCGTGCTGCCCGATGAACTGATCGCGAACCAGGCGATGCACCGTGCGCACCGTGCCCTCCGCCACATCGGCGAAGGCGGAGCTGGCGTGCTCGGCCGACACCGTGCCCGACAGGATGCGGGTGCCGATCAGGAACAGGCTCTCCTGCCCGAACAGCCGCAACCGATCGAGAAACTCCTCGTAGGAATCCGCATCCGCCAGCGTCGCCGCGAGGCGCGTCGACAATTCGTCGCGATCGGGCATCGCGCCGAAAAAGCGCGGATCGATCAGGCCGTCCATGATCTGCGGATTGCGCGCCAGCATATCGGCAAGACGCGGCGCGGCACCAAGGATCAGCGCGACCAGAGCGACGATGTCCTTGTTCTGCGCCAGCAGCGAGATCAGCCGCCCGCCGCGCGTCAGCGCCTGTAGAAAGCGATCGAACGCATTGACGGCGGCGTCCGGCTCCTCGGCGCGCGACAGCCCGCGGATCAGGTCGGGCACGAAGGCCTGAAACGCCTCGCGGGTGGATTCCACCCTCAGCGCGCGATATTCGCCCGCCATCCAGTGCTGCACGGCCTCCGCCACCATCCGCGGCGACTTGAAGCCAAGCCGGCTCAGATGATCGAGCAGCCGCTGATCGTCGGGACCGGCGCTGTAATCGATATCGGGAAGCTTCTCGGCGTCGGTGGCCGCCTCGCCCTCGAACAGCCGTTCGTAGTGGCTCTGCACGCAGTTGAGGTGGCCGAGAAGATCGGCGGCGAATGCCGCGCGGCTGTCATAGCCGAAGAAACGCGCGAAACGCTCCATCGCCTCGCGATCTTGCGGCAGCGCATGGGTCTGCTCGTCGGCGATCATCTGCAAACGATGCTCGACGCGGCGCAGGAAGAGATAGGCGGTGGTCAGTTCCTCGCGCGCGGCCTCGGTGATCCAGTTGCTGCCGGCCAGGATCTTCAGCGCTTCCAGCGTCGGCCGCACCCGCAATTCGGGATGGCGGCCGCCGGCGATGAGTTGCTGGGTCTGGGCGAAGAACTCGATCTCGCGGATGCCGCCTCGCCCGACCTTGACGTTATGACCTTCGACCGAAATCTCACTCTGGCCGCGAAACGACTGCATCTGCCGCTTCATGTCGTGAACGTCGGTCAGCGCGGCGAAGTCGAGATGCTTGCGCCAGACGAACGGCGCGATCTCGGAAAGCAGCGCGTTGCCGGCCGCAAGATCGCCGGCGCAAGGCAGCGCCTTGATCATGGCGGCGCGCTCCCAGGTGCGTCCCTCGCGCTCGTAATAATTCAGCGCGGCGGCCACCGAGATCGCCACCGGCGTCGACGCCGGGTCCGGCCGCAGCCGCAGATCGACGCGGAACACATAGCCGTCGCCGGTGCGCTGCTGCAAAAGGCGCGCGATGCCCTGCCCGATCTTGACGAAGAACGGTGAAGGCTCGACGTCCTCGGCAAGTCTGGCGACATCCGGATCGTAGAACACGATCAGATCGACATCGCTGGAATAGTTCAGTTCGCCGGCGCCCATCTTGCCCATGGCGAGCACGATCAGGCCGCTGCCGGCCTCCGGCCGCTTGGGATCGGACGGCAGCAGCCGGCCGCGTTCGGCCTCCTGCGCCAGAAGATAGCGCACCGCGCATTGCACCGCCGTCACCGCCACATCGGTCAGAGCCTTGGTGACGCGCATCACCGGCCAGACCCCGCCGATGTCGCACAGCGCGATCAGCAGCGCGGCCTCGGCTTTCATCCGCCGCAGCCGCTGCATGACATCGGCCTCGTCGGCGGCGGCGTTCACGCCCTCCTCGGCTTCCGCGATCAAGGCCGCGAGACGGATTTCGGGATCGCTCTCAAGCAGCCGGATGAAGCGCGCGGCATCCGCCCGCATCAGGTCGAAAAGATAGGGAGAGGCTTCGGCGACGCCTTCGATGATGGCCTTGGCATAAGAATGCCGCGCCATGGCGTCCTGCAACGCGCGGCTTTGCTCGGAAGGCAAATCGGCGAGCCAGTCCGCCACGCGGCGGCGCGCCTCATCCGGCGCGAACAATTGCGGGCCGGTTTCAAGACGCGCAGCCAGAGGGATTTGGTCCGCATCACCGGTCGCAGGTAAGCTCATGCGACCGTTTGTTCCACGTCACGGCGGGGATTGGCAAGGGGGCTGGCGGCAGGAATGACAAGCGTGGCGCGCAACCCCGGCGCGGCATCGTCGAGACGCAGTTCGCCGCCATGGAGCAGGGCCACCGCAGCGGCCAGGCTGAGACCCAGGCCCGACCCCGGCTGGGTGCGGCTGGCCTCGAGACGGACGAACCGCTCCATCGCCCGCGCCCGGTCTGCTTCGGGAATGCCCGGCCCGCGATCGGTCACGCTGAAATCGATACGGGCGCCGTCGCGGCGCGCTTCAATCAGGATGTCGGGCGTGTCCCGGTTCGACACAGCATCGGGCGTCGCGGTCTCGGCGGGTACGGGCGGGACCGGACGGCCGTATTTGATCGCGTTCTCGACGAGGTTTGCCAGCGCCTGGCTGATCAGTTCGCGATTGCCGTGCAGGGTGACCGGCTCGGCTTTCACCGCCAGCGTCAGCCCGTTATCCTCGGCCAGCGGCTCGTACAGTTCCTGAATACCGTGCGCCACCTCGGCCGCATCGAAATCGACCATGTTGTCGCGCGCCTGCCCGGACTCGGCGCGCGCGATCATCAGAAGCGCATTGAAGGTGCGGATCAGGCCGTCGGACTCCTCGATGGTCTGCTCCAGCGCCGCGCGATACTCGCTCTCGTTGCTCGCCTTGGCGAGTGCGTCCTCGGCGCGATTGCGCAGCCGTGTCAGCGGCGTTTTGAGATCGTGGGCGATGTTGTCGGAGACTTCCTTCAACCCCGCCATCAGCGACTCGATGCGCTCCAGCATCGCGTTGAGATTTTCAGCAAGCCGGTCGAGTTCGTCGCCGCTGCGGCCGACCGGCAGACGTTCGCTGAGATCGCCGCCCATGATCCGCTGCGTGGTGCCGGTCATGGCGTCGATCCGGCGCAGCACGCGCCGCGCGACAAAGATGCCGCCGCCGAGACCGAGCAGCAGGACGATAATGATAGAGAATTGCGCCGCCTTGGCGACGATGCCGAACAGACGGCGGCGTTCTTCCAGATCGCGCCCGACCAAAAGCCGGAAACCGCCGGACAATTTCGTGATCCGCACCAGCGCGAAATGGCTGCGCGTATCGGTCTCGTCGAGCCGCCGGTAAAAGGTCTCGACCCAGCCGGTTTTATCGAGCACGCCGGGCTGCAACGCGCCGACATTGCCGGCCACCGCCTGCCCCTGCGGCGTCGTCACGAGGTAGAGATTGGCACCGGGTCGCAACGCGCGGTTCTCGATGGCGAAGACCAGACCGCGAATGCCGCCGTGCGAAAACTGATCGGAAAGTTCGCCGACCTCGGCATTCACCGTTTCGGTGATCTGGTCGGTGATCATGCGCCGCGTGTTCCAGGCGAAATAGCCCAGCAGCGAGGCCGCGAACAGCGCGAACAGGAACAGATAGACCAGCGTCAGCCGGAACGCCGTGGTGCGGATCAGTTTACCGAAGGCCGTCACGGATCATGTATCCGGCGCCGCGAATGGTGTGGAGCAGCGGCCGCTCCTGCCCCTTGTCGATCTTCGAGCGCAGGCGCGAGATATGCACATCGATGACGTTGGTCTGCGGATCGAAATGATAGTCCCAGACATTTTCCAGCAGCATGGTGCGCGTCACCACCTGCCCGGCATGCTTCATCAGATATTCGAGCAGCCGGAATTCGCGTGGCTGCAAGGTGATCTCGGTCGTGCCGCGCGTCACCCGATGCGACAGACGGTCGAGTTCGAGATCGCCGACACGGTAGCTCGTCTCCTCGCCCGGACCGCCGTGGCGGCGCGACAGCACCTCGACACGCGCGAGCAGTTCGGCGAAGGAATAGGGCTTGGGCAGATAATCGTCGCCGCCTGCGCGCAGGCCCTTGATGCGATCGTCGACCTGACCGAGCGCGGACAGGATCAGCGCCGGCGTGCGGTCGCCCTTCTCGCGCAGCGCGCCGATCAGCGACAACCCGTCGCGCTTGGGCAGCATGCGATCGACCACCAGCGCGTCGTAATCGCCGGTTTCGGCAAGCATGAGACCTTCCTCGCCGTCGCCGGCGAGATCGGCGACATGGCCGGCTTCGCGGAAGGCTTTCACCAGATAGTCGGCGGATTCGCGGTCGTCCTCGACGATGAGCAGTCGCATCTGTGATTCGGCCGGAGGAAAAACAAGATCGGTTTTTGTCACCATGGCGCGCGGACCATCTTCTTGCAAGGCAGCCTGTCCCGGTCAGAAGGGGTCCGGGCGGCGGGCTTGGGGGAAGCCGCACCGCCCGTCCCTGTCACCTCTCGACGGAGGGGGGCGTTTTCCATCGAAAGGATCGAAAGGCGGATCGTCCAACGCTTGGCGATCCGCCCCCGGAAAGCCGCCGTCGGAGGGGGCGTATTCCGCACGGCGCTTCCCGACTTATCGGCGTCCGATCAACCCTTCCCCACCGGCACCGCGACGAAGCGCGATGAATCGCCGGAGCGGACACGGATCAGGACGCTGTTCTTGTGGTCGGCCCGCGCAGCCTTGAGAGCATCGCGCACATCGGCCGGCGTGGACACCAGCTTGCCGCCGACTTCGAGGATGACGTCGCCTTCCTTGAAGCCGCGCTCGGCCGATGCGCCGCGCGGATCGACTTCGGTCACGACCACGCCGTCCTTGCCGGCGCCAGCCACCGAGCGGGCGGGCGCAATCGTGAGGCCGAGATTGGGCACATCGGCGCCGCGACCCATGCCGCCATTGTCATTGTCGGAGCCGAAATTGGCCTTGGCCTGCTGGGCATTGGGCAATTCACCGAGTTTCAGGGTGAGATCCTTCTCCTGGCCCTTGTGGATCACGCCGAGCTTGATGTTCGCACCCGGCGCCATGCCGCCGATGGTGCGGGCGAGCTCGCGCGCGTCCTTCACCGGCTTGTCGTTGACGCGGATGATGACGTCGCCGGATTCGATGCCGGCCTTGGCGGCCGGACCATCGGACTGCGGCTCGGCGACCAGCGCGCCTTCAGCCTTCTTCAGACCGAGGCTGTCGGCGATCTCGGCGGTCACCGGCTGAATCTGCACACCGATCCAGCCGCGGCTGACCACGCCCTTGTCCTTGAGCTGGCTCACCACCGACTGCACGGTCGAAGCCGGGATCGAGAACGCGATGCCGACACTGCCGCCCGACGGCGAATAGATCGCGGTGTTGACGCCTATCACTTCGCCCTTGGTGTCGAAGGCCGGACCACCGGAATTGCCCTTGTTCACCGGAGCGTCGATCTGGATGAAATCGTCATACGGACCGTTGCCGATATCACGGCCACGCGCCGAGACGATGCCCGCCGTCACCGTGCCGCCGAGGCCGAACGGATTGCCGACCGCCAGCACCCAGTCACCGATGCGCGGCTGGGTCTCGGAGAGTTTCGCATAGGGGAAATCGCTGCGGCCCTCGACCTTGATCAGCGCGAGGTCGGTGCGCTTGTCGGTGCCGATCACCTTGGCCGAATAGGTCTTGCCATCGTCGGTCGTCACCTCGACCTTGTCGGCGTTATCGACCACGTGATTGTTGGTCACGGCATAGCCGTCGGGAGAAATGAAGAAGCCCGAGCCCTGCCCGGTCACGATGCTGCCGCGCCCACGCGGACCGCGTCCGCCGGGGAAACCGTCCGGACCGCCGAAGCGGCGGAAGAAGCGCTCCATCGGCGATCCCGGCGGGAACGGATTGTCGGCGTCGTCATTCGAGGCCTGCTTCTCCTCGATCTTGACGCGCACCGAGATCACCGAAGGCTTCACGCGCTCGACGATGTCGGCGAAGCCGATCGGCTGCTGGGCGGGATGGACGTCCTTGCTGACCTGCGCATGGGCGCTGGTGGTCAGCAGGTCGAAATGATTGAGCGGCGCAGTGAGCCCGTAGGCGGCAACGCCGAGGCCCGCGACGACCGATGCCATCAGCGCGAATTTGCGCATCGAGAGCAACGAGCGGCGGGGCGTGGAGGAGGATGGGGTCTGGGGAAGATCGGAATGGTCGGTCATGAAACAGCTCCGGGGCCACGATGGACAATCGGGAACGGGGTCGATTCCCGCGGCGCGTTGCGCGCCTGATGGAGCTGAAGATGGGGTGCGCGGCCTTACCGCGCGCTGACGGGGGAATTAATGTTTTGTAATAAAGGATTGTCGCAGGGGAGCGCGGATGCCGTCCCTCACCCTCAATACAGCGTTGCCTTGACCCGTGCCGGCAGCGCGGCGTCATAAGCTTCGCCGTCGAAGATCTCGGTTGCCTCGTTGCGCGCGGTGATGTCGCGCAGGATCGCGCCGGGCGACGGCAGGTCACGTTTGTCGACGTGCCGCTCCGCATTCCACAGTTCGGAGCGCACCACCGCACGCGAGCACTGAAAGAAGACCGTTTCGACATGAACGATCATGACGCTCGCCGGCCGCTTTCCGGCCGTCTCGAACTGCGCACACAAATCCGGATCGCACGATAATTCCGCGCGCCCGTTCACGCGCAATGTCTCGCCATAACCGGGGATCAGGAACAGCATTCCGACGCGGTTATCCGACAGGAGGTTTCTGTAGGAATCGAGACGGTTGTTGCCTCTGCGGTCCGGCACCAGCAGCGTTTTCGGATCCCGCACCGTGACGAATCCCGGCGCATCGCCGCGCGGCGAACAATCCAACCCCTCCGGGCCGACCGTAGCCAGCACGAAAAACGGCGAAGCCGCGATCAGCGCGCCGTAATTCGTATCGACGTGATCGATTTCCTTGAACAGCGTCGCCGGGGAAAGCGGGCCGGGATAGGCGCGGGCCAGATCTTCGAGCGAGGAAATGCGATCGGACATTCAGGTCTCCACAGCGGCGCGGACCAGAGCGGCGCGGACGTCGACTGACCCTGTTCGATCAAACCGGCTTTTCCGCGGAGCCTTGATCGGCGATCAGCTTTTCCAGCCGCGCCTCCTCCTCCGGCGTCAACGCCAGCGACGCGGCCTCGGGCGCCGCGGCGCGGGCGCGGCGGCTGTAGATCCACAGCGCAAGGCCCCCGCAGAGCAGCACCAGCGGCGTCAGCAACCACAGGATCAGCGTCTGCCCTTCAAGGCGTGGCTTGAGCAGCACGAACTCGCCATAGCGCGCGACCAGATAATCGATCACCTGCCGGTCGGTCGCGCCGGCGGCGATGCGTTCGCGGACCAGCAGGCGCAGATCGCGCGCCAGCGGCGCGTCGGAATCGTCGATCGATTGATTCTGGCACACCATGCAGCGCAGTTCGCGCGACAGCGCCCGCGCCCGCGCTTCCTTCGCGGGATCGGCCATGATCTCGTCCGGCTGCACCGCGAGCGCCAATGTCGGCGCCAGCGTCAACAGAACGGCCAGCATGGCGAGAAAGCGTTTCATGCACCCTACTCCGCCGGCTGCAACGCCCGTGGCGTCTTGGCCGGTTTCGGCGCGCCGACCCGCAGGCGGCGATCGGACAGCGACAGCATGCCGCCGAACGCCATCAGCAACGGACCGAACCAGATCAGCAGCACCAGCGGCTTGTAATAGATCCGCACCGCGATCGAACCGTCGGCGTGGGCGTCGCCGAGCGAGATATAGACTTGGCTTGCGCCGCGCGTCAGCAGCGCGGCCTCGGTGGTCGAGGCCGGGCGCGTGGTGAAACTGCGCTTGGAGGGCGTCATCACACCGACGGTCTTGCCATCGCTCGTCACCGTGAAATGCGCGATCTGTTCGCGGAAGTTCGGCCCCTGCCGCTGGGTCAGGCTGTCGAGTCTGACGACATAGGAGCCGACCTGTGCGGTGTCGTTCAGCCGCATGGTGGCGATGTGCTCGCTGTTCCAGGTGCTCTCGCAGATGATGCCGATCAGCGCGATGCCAAGACCGGCATGGGCGAATGCGGTGCCCCAGGTCGAGCGCGGCAGACCGCGCGCGCGGTGCCAAGAGATGTTCAACGGCGCACGGAACAACTGGATGCGTTCGACCAGATCAGTCAGCGCGCCGCAGATCACATACACCGCCACGCCGATCATCAGCGGCGCGAGCACGCTGCCGCCCTTGGTCCAGGCCCAGACCAGCGCGAGCGCGACCAGTGCGGCGATGCCCGCCGCCATCAGGCGCTGCATCGCGCCGATCAGATCGCCACGCTTCCACGCCAGCAGCGGGCCGAACGGCACCGCCAGCAGCAGCGGCAGGAACAGCGGCGCGAAGGTGAGATTGAAGAACGGCGCGCCGACCGAAATCTTCGCGCCGGTCGTCACTTCGAGGGCGAGCGGATAGAGCGTGCCGATAAACACGGTGGCGCAGGCGGTGGTGAGCAGCAGGTTGTTCAGCACCAGCGCGCCCTCGCGCGAGATCGGCGCGAACAGACCGCCCTGCTTCAACGCCGACGCCCGCCAGGCATAAAGCGACAGGCTGCCGCCGATGAAGACGCACAGGATCAGGAGGATGAACACGCCGCGCGTCGGATCGGTCGCGAACGCATGCACCGAGGTGAGCACGCCCGAGCGCACCAGGAACGTGCCGAGCAGCGACAGCGAGAACGTCAGGATCGACAGCAGGATGGTCCAGACCTTGAGCGCGTCGCGCTTCTCCATCACGAGAGCGGAATGCAGCAACGCCGTGCCGGCGAGCCATGGCATCAGCGAGGCATTCTCGACCGGGTCCCAGAACCACCAGCCGCCCCAGCCTAGTTCGTAATAGGCCCAGTACGAACCCATCGCGATGCCCAGCGTCAGGAACACCCATGCCATCAGCGTCCACGGCCGCACCCAGCGCGCCCATGCCGCATCGATCCGGCCTTCGATCAGCGCCGCCACCGCGAAGGAAAACGAAATCGAGAAACCGACATAGCCGAGATAGAGCATCGGCGGATGCAGCGCGAGACCGATATCCTGCAGCACCGGATTGAGATCGCGTCCCTCGATCGGCGGTCTGGCGATGCGCAGAAACGGGTTCGAGGTCAACAGAATGAAGAGATAGAACGCGGTGCCGACCCAGCCCTGCACCGCCAGCACATGCGCGCGCAGCGTCAGCGGCAGGTTATTGCCGAACAAGGCGACCAGCGCGCCGAACAGGCCGAGGATCATCACCCACAGCAGCATCGAGCCTTCGTGGTTTCCCCACACGCCGGTGATCTTGTAGATCAGCGGCTTCAGCGAATGCGAATTCTCATAGACGTTCACCACCGAGAAATCCGAGGTGACGTGCAGCATCACGAGCGCGACGAACGAGGCAAACACGAAAGCGAACTGCGCCAGCGCGGTGGAGCGCGCGACATTCATCAGCGCCGGGTCGCGCAAGCGCGAGCCGATCAGCGGAACCAGGGACTGGATCAGCGCGAGGCCGAGCGCCAGAACGAGCGCATAATGTCCGCCCTCGGCGATCACCGCGTCACCTCCTTGGGCTCGGCGGAGGCCTTGATATCGGCTGCGGGCTTATCCGCGGGCTTGTCGCCGGACGGCTTGGCGTAATCGTCCTTCCAGTGGCCTTCCTTCTTCAGTTCGTCGGCCACCGCCTTGGGCATGTAGGTTTCGTCGTGCTTGGCGAGCACCGTATCGGCGCGAAACACGCCGTTCACGTCGAGCGCGCCTTCGGACACCACGCCCTGCCCTTCGCGGAACAGATCGGGCAGGATGCCCTGATAGGCCACCGGAATCTTCGCGTTGCCGTCGGTCACCTCGAAACGCACGTTCAGATGTTCGCCGCGTACCAGCGAGCCGCCCTCCACCAGTCCGCCGAGACGAAACCGCTGACCGGGCACGATGTGTTTTTCGGCGATGGTGCTCGGCGTGGTGAAAAACAGGATGGAATCGCGCATCGCGTTGAGCACGAGGCCGACAGCGATCCCCAGCACAGCCAAAGCGCCCCCGATCATCGTCAGTCGTCGCTGCTTGCGCGTCATCGCTCACATCCTGCTTCGTTCGGCGATCGGCTCGACGCCCGCATCGCGCTCATCCGTCCAGACCGAGAGTCTTCAGACCGTCATTCAACTGCCGAAGGCGCTCGGGATCCCTGGCCACCGCCTGCCGCGCATCGGCGAGCGCGATCTTGGCCTTGTCAGTATCGCCCAGCACCATATAGGCGCGCACCAGACGCAGCCAGCCGTCGACGTCGTCGCCCTGATCCTTGAGGCGCGTCGCAAGGCGCTCCACCATGCCGCGGATCACGGCGTTGCGGTCGCCTTCGGCCATGCCGCTCACCGCGGCCATATCCTCGCCGGAAATCTTCGGCGCGCTGCTGCCGTCGATACGCGCAAGCGCGCCCTCGACCAGCGGCTTCCATGGCGCGTCCTGCGGCGCGGACGCCAGCATCGCGCGCCAGATCTCGCCGGCATCCTTGAGCCGGCCATCCTGCTCGGCGGCAAGACCGATGAAATAACGCGATTTCACGTCCTGCGGATCGAGCTTCGCGGCGTGCTCGAATTCCGTCTTGGCCTCGGCGGTAATGACGCCATTTGCGGCCGCCACCATCGCCTCGCCGAGATCGGCGCGGCGCAGCGCACTCTCGCCGTTATAGGCGATGGAATTGCGATAGGCGCGCACGGCGTCGTGATAGCGCTCCAGCCGCATCAGGACCGGCGCGAGCACGGCCCAGCCGCGCCCATCGGTCGGGTTCTTCTCCAAAAGGGATTCGACCTTCGCGACCAGCCGGTCGAGCGAGGCGGTTTCCATCGTCGTCGCCTGCTGGCGCGCGGCGAGCGGAAAATCACCGAGCAGAGGCGAGCCGAGCCGCAGATAAAGCACGACAGCGATCAGCGGCAGCCCGATCAGCGCGAGCACCGCGACCGCGCGACGCATGCCGTGGCTGACCGTCTGGGTTTCGCCCTGTTCGTCCGAGGATGCCGCCAGCAGCCGGCGGCCGATCTCGACGCGCGCCGCCGCCGCTTCCGGCGCAGCGATCAGACCGGCCTCGACATCGCGCGTGATTTCGGTGAGCTGATCCTTGTAGACGACAGCCTCACTGCCGCCCTGCGCGACACGCGGGCCGCGTCCGAGCGGCCAGAGCACCGCGAACACGGCCGCCACGGTCATCAGCGCGAACAAAAGCCAGAGAGACATTCAAAGTTCCAACCAAGGGCTGGCGCGTCCCGCCATCAGGCAGGGTTACACCACGACCAGATTGGGCACGCAATTAGCTTTTGGGAATTGTTCCAAATCAAAACTGCGGCGAAACAGCCGTAAAATCAACTGGCTCGCGAAGATTTGCGTTCGCCGGTCCGGGCGATCCCGGACGCCTTGCGCATCAGAGAGGCATAATCGGGACCGAACAGGACATCGCAGAACCGGATCGCCGCATCGACCTGCATCGAGCGGAATGCCTTGGCCTTGGCGTCGCTGCCGCGCAGCGACTCGACGAGCGACTCGGTCGCCTTCTCAACATATTGCTGCAAGTCGCTGTAGGCGCGCAGCGTAACCTCGTTGATCGCCAGTTCGCTGGCATAGTTGCGGCAGACCGCGACGAAATCGATCAGCGCCGCCGTCTCCTCCACCTCGGTGGCATCGATCCGGCTGTTGGGAATATCCTTGTCCGGCCGCTGACGCAGCAGGCGACGGACCCGCCCCGGCACGCCGTCGATCTCGGATTGCAGCGCATTGGAGATTTCCACCCGGATCGCCGACAACTGGCGGCCCCAGGCCGAATCCGAACGGAGATCGAGCTCGGTGCGCAGGCCCCGCATCCCGTCATGCAGGGTCTTGAGGTGGTTCGGGGTGTCCTTGAACTGGCCGCGACGGATATCGTTGCGCAGATCGGAGGCGATGCGCGCCAGGTGCTGGATCGCCATCGTCACCGCGACACCATAGGACGTTCCGGCGACACGGACTTCGTCATCGGAACCGGCCACCGTGATGCCGAGCCGGATGATCTGCCAAGGCGCCGCCAGACGCGACATCACGAGCGACAGCGCGAACGGCAACGCCTGAGGGGTCTGGAGCGAGGGAATATTAAGGGCCTCGGAGACGGAGCCGATCTGCGATTCAGCAAAGACGCGCAGATGACCGGGCAGACGGGTGCCGAGGGCCTCCAGCGCCTCGCGGATCTGCAGCGCCGTGCCGATCGCGGCAATATCTTCGGCCATCTCGGGGGCGCCGATCCGCGCCAGCATGCGCTGGCGATCGGGTCCGGGCGCCGCCGCGACATTGATGGCTTCGGCGGCGGCCATCTGAATTTTTCGGATCGTGCGGTCGAGATCCGGCGTATCGCCGGCTACCGCCTCCTCGAGCGCCGTGATGTCCGCCGGCAATCCCTCGCGGGACAGCCACTGCCACACCTGGGCAAGCGATGTGCGCCGGATCTGGCCGGGACTCGTTTTCGGGCTGCTGTCGACCAGAAACGGGTCGAGCATGGCGAACAACAGGCGCGCCGGATCCTTGGACCGGGGCGTCGCATTCTCGCTGTCCTGCCGGACGATCTTGCGCAGCTCCCCGAGGACGAAATTGGGTACTGTCGGGTCGTCGCCCCGCTCGATCGCGCGCTCGAACTCCCGGATCAGCAGCGCCTGCGATTTCGGCGGTAGCTGTCCAAGGAATTCCCGCAGTTTTTCGGTCGATGATTGACCCATGCGTCCAGACGCTCAAAAGGGACCGCCCCGAACGGTCCATCGGACTTGATAGCCCCGGCGTCGTTAATTTCACGTTAGAAATCGAAAGCTTGGAGGCCTCCACCCGGTTCCGTCAGGTCGGGACGACAGGATTATGATCCTATCCCGCGACGCCCGGCAGGGTCAGTTCCGCCCGCAGCCCTCCGCTTGGGGCCGTGTCGAGCCGCAGATGGCCGCCATAGAGCGCCGCCAGATCGACAACGATCGACAGGCCGAGGCCGGAGCCCGGCTTGGTCTCGTCGAGCCGCCGACCGCGCCGCGCCACCTCGTCGCGCTCGGCCACCGAAATGCCGGGACCGTCATCGTCCACGACGATCCGCAACACGGGATCGAGATTGTCGCCGGCGGGCGGCTCCACCAGCACCTGAATGGCGACATGGCGGTCGGCCCATTTGCAGGCGTTGTCGACGAGATTGCCGGCCATTTCCTCCAGATCCTGCCGCTCCCCCCGGAATCTGGCGTCGGCGCGCAGGCTGGTATCGATGGTGATGCCGCGGTCGCGGTGAATCTTCTCCATGGTGCGCTGGAGCGCCGCAATCACCGGGCCGACCTCGGTCACGGTGGCGACCACGTTGACGCGGGCCGCGATGCGCGCCCGCTCCAGATGGTGGGTGACCTGGCTGCGCATCACCCCGGCCTGCTCCAGCACTTTGGTGGCGAAAGGCTGGTCGGGATGGGCGGTGGCTTCGTTGATAATGACCGAGAGCGGAGTCTTGATGGCGTGGGCGAGGTTGCCGACATGGGTGCGCGATCGCTCGACGATGGCGCGGTTGGCATCGAGCAGCGCGTTGGTCTCCCGCGCCAAAGGCTCGATCTCGACCGGAAATCGTCCTTCCAGCCGCTCCGCCTTGCCGGAGCGGATATCCGCCAGCGCTTCCGATATCCGTTTCAGCGGCGCGAGGCCGAACCGCACCTGAAAGATCGTGGTCAGCACCAGTCCGATGGTGAGCGCGGCGAAGGTGCCGGCGAGATAATAGTCGAACGTGCGGGTTTCTTCGGTGATCTCGCTGGCGTCGCCCGCCACCGCAACCAGATATTTGCCGTCATCGCCAAGATCGACCGGCCGCTCCACCATGCGCAGGTGCTGGCCCTCCGGTCCGTTGACATAGCCGAGACGGACGCCGGATGCGGTAAGCGGAATGCCCTGATCTTCCAGCCGCGGCAGATCGGCGTCCCACAGCGAACGCGAGGACCGGGATTCCGGCTTGGCGCTATCGGTGCTGCTGATGCGCCAGTACCAGCCGGACAGCGGCAGTTCGAACAGCGGCTCGCCGAGCGCCTGCAGGTTTCGATCGGGATTTTTGTCGTTGGGATCGTCGGGATTGGCAACTTCGGCAATCAGCGTACGAAGATAGAGATTGAGCCGGCGATCGAAAGAGCGCTCCACCGAATGATTATAGACCGACGACAGCACGACGCCGGTGATGCTGAGGATCAGCACCACCCACGCGGTCGCGGAAAGAAAAAGGCGGGTGGCGAGCGAATTAGCGCGCATCGGTGGTGGGAGGCGGCGTCAGCAGATAGCCGAGGCCGCGCACGGTCTGGATGATATCGACGTCGAGCTTCTTGCGAATGCGGCCGACAAAGACCTCGATGGTGTTGGAATCGCGGTCGAAATCCTGATCGTAAAGATGCTCGACCAGCTCGGTGCGCGACACCACGCGCCCGGCATGGTGCATCAGATAGGCCAGCAAACGATATTCGTGCGAGGTCATCTTGATCGGATTGCCCGATACGCTGACGCGGTTGGTGCGGGTGTCGAGCGTCACCGGGCCGCAGATCAATTCGCTCTGGGCATGACCCGCCGCACGGCGCAACAAGGCGCGCATCCGCGCCAGCACTTCCTCGAGGTGAAACGGCTTGGCGACATAGTCGTCCGCGCCGGCATCGAAGCCCTGCACCTTATCGCTCCAGCGGTCGCGCGCGGTCAGGATCAGCACCGGCATGGTGCGCTTGTTGCGCCGCCAGGCCTCCAGTACCGAGATGCCGTCCATTTTCGGCAAACCGATATCGAGCACCACGGCGTCGTACGGCTCGCTGTCGCCGAGGAAGTGCCCCTCCTCGCCGTCGAAAGCGCGATCGACGACATAACCGGCGTCGGTCAGCGCGGTCGTGAGCTGGCGGTTGAGGTCTGGGTCGTCTTCAACAACGAGGAGGCGCAAGGCTGTCTCCGCAATTCGCAGGGAACGGGTTCCACCAGAAGAACCTCAGCCCCGTGAATGGGCCATGAACGGGCCTGCGACCGCCTTACATTTTCGGTCATGGTTACCGAGGCGACCTCAACGCCTAGCACGCCAGACCTTGATTCCCAAGGTCCCACGCCCGGTCAGGCCGTGGTGGTGCCATCGTCCGGCGGCAGCGGCGCGAGAAATTGGTCCGTCGCTGCGTTGATCTGCGCCAGCGCGGCGTCGATCTCCTCCTGCGTGGCGTTGGTCCCGGCCAGCAGTCCGGCCAGCGCCCGCACATAAGGCGCCGACGACACGACGCCTTGCTGGATGGCGGGCGCCACGCGGATGATGCCGCTCACGATCGCTTCGGCAACCGCGATTCCGGCGGTGATGTCTGCTGCGCTCACCATGTCACTGCGCTCCTTCGGCCAGAATGTCCTGCACGTCGATCAAAGCGGTCCGCGCAGCGCCGACCACGTTGGTGATGTCGATGCCGGGATAGGTCCTTGCGAACGTCACCATGCGGTTCACCGCCAGCCGTGCCCGCGCCATCGCGGCCTGCAGCCGGACGATGACGGAGCGGCGCGCGCAGATGTTGGTGGAGCTTGGCGCGGTGCCGGTCCGGCACAATGGCAGCGCCTTGTAGGCATTGGCGGCGCTCACCGCGACGCCGTAGGCATTCTCGATACCGTAGATGGTGTTGAGCGTGACCGCATTCGCCAGATTGAGCGAGGGCAACGCCGCCGTCTGGCAGCCGGCCAACACGAGGCCGAGCGCCAGCGCGGCGCAAGCCATGAGCTTTCGCATGATGTCTCCCCGAATGGATGTGATGGAAAAGTGCTAGCGGCTGACGATGCCAGTGGCCGAACTGACGGTCGGCACGTCGGAACGCGCCGCGACTTGCGCGGTTGTCGCGCGGGTACCGTATTTCACGTAGATGCCCCAGGCTGCGGTAAACAAGGTGCCGAGCGCGCCGATGATCGCCGTCAATTCATCGCCGGTAAGCAGGCCGCGGTTGGTGAAGTAGCCGCCAATCGCAAGCAGCGCGTAGCGGACGGTCTGCCAGACCATCTCGGAGTTCATGGCAACTCTCCTTTCGAGCGAGGTTTATCGCGCCACAGCACGAGTGCTGCGGCAACTGGACACGCCTCAAAGGCGCAAAGACGTGAGACGGTGCGCGAGCCGATTCCGTGAATCGTATGGAGACGCAATGGAACGAGAAGACGACTGGAAAGTGCTGCTCGGTGTTGGCCTGTTCGCCATCACCCTTTTCATCTTCAGCATCGACGCGATGCAGAAGACCTATCGGCACAACCCGGCGGTGAAAGACATTTTCTCGGTGGCGGGAGGCGGCATGGGCACCGTCGCCACCCGGCCGAACGCCGACAACCACCGCTAGCGGGAACCGGGCTCCCGTCCGACGGGACTACGAAACACCCTCGCGAAGACATGAATTTTGGGCGCGTGACTTGCCCGATGCGGAGCCTGCACGCTATACGCCCCGCCATGTTCGGAACAAATCTCACCCAGACGGAGCGATACCTGGTCGGCATCGCCGCCGCATTGACCTTCGCGGTCTTTTACATCGTCGGCCTGCAACTTGGCGGGCACTGGTGATCAGGCCAAGACCTGTTCACGCGTTTTCTCACTTTCGGCAAGGCCGGCCTCGAACAATAGCGCCTCGCGCTCGCGGCGAAGCGCGACGCCGCGCAGCGCCGGCGCGGTCCACAGCCGTTTCATTTTGCGGATCTCGGCCGGAATCCGGTCAAAGACCTCGGCGGTCATGTGCGCCTTGATCGCGCGCATTTCCTGATAGCGCGCGCCCTGCTTCGAAAACGATGCCCCTCGATTGTAGACCAGCGACGTCAGGACGCCCCGGCAGGTCGGGGAAAGCAGATCGAAGTTCGGCAGCGCGTTGCGCGTCATCGCGAGATATTTCGGCAGCGATGTCTCGCAAAACACCGCGATCGCCGCGTCCCACTCGATCAGCACCAGCGGACGAACCTCGCCAAGCGCGCGCTGCGCCGCCGCACCGGTCAATCCGGCCACGCTCGCAAGCGCCTCAACCATCGCAGGCGCGATCTTGCCGCCCCAGTCCGCGCGAATCCTCGCCGCGTCGGAATAGCCGCTGTCATAGCCGATGCCGACCGTGATGCCGGACTGGCCGCCAGGCCGGATCGGGCGTCGATACATCCTCTCATATGCCGTCCTGCTCGTGATTTCCGAAGCAATGATCAGTTCGAATGCTTCCTGCGAGATGCCATGAAGATCGGACAACGCATCGCGCGCCGCCGGGGCAGCGTTGGGCATGCTAAACCTCCATAAGAAAAAAGCTGCCCGAAGGCGGCTTGTGAATTGTCATTGATTGGAGAACTCGGCCAACGCTAGAATCCAACATGTGGCAGATCGTTGGTTTTATTTTTTTGATACTTGTTATCGTGTTTCTAAATTTGAAAGAGCGCCGATCCTGCAAGGACGGCGGCTGGCATTCTCATGTCCCAGGAACGCAACGCAGATTTTTCAATAGAAAGTGGGAATACAGACCCGAAACAGAAGACGAATATGCGGATCATCAGTGGTAAAAAACGAGTCAAAGCCGAGCATTATCGTGCCGTCACGCTCACCCCATAGATCGGCACGACCTTGCCGTTCGCGGTCTTGATCCGAGCGGCGAAGGATGTGCCTGCGGTACAGGCTTGGTCGGCCGTCTCAACGACCTTGCGGCCTCCCTGGCTGTATGAGGTCACGACCGACAGCGGCGCTGTGGCCCAATTGGTACCGCCGTCACACGTCACCTCAGCCGTCAGGTCGGCGTTCAGCGCCGGCGCGCCCAAGTTGTCGAACTCCAGCAGAACGCGTGCGTTGCTCACATTAGCATCGGTCGTTTGCGACGCCGTCTCGAGTGTCATGCCATTGATCGTACCGGGATTGAAGAATTGCACCTCGGCCACGACCGACTGCGCAGACCCGGACCAAACCGTTTCGATCCAGACGTAATCCCAGGCCGTCGCTGAATTATTTGAACTGATTGTCTGCGGGTTTGCATTATCGACGTCAGTGATAGGCCCGACGCTTCCCAACAACGTCCCGTCACTTGACGACGACGGCGCGCTTCCGTTCTTCGCTCGAAGGTTGAGCGTGCTCGTGAGCCCCCCGCCCATATATCCCGTATCATTGGAACCCCACGTCCTGGCCTGCGCGATTTTCTGGGGTGCAGCGCTGTAGTTCTTCCCGATATATGACGGTCCTGGACCAGCGCTTGGAAGCACGGCGGATGACGCCGTTGGCTGTGAAATATTCCCGTCGAATGCAGCGGCCAGACCGCCATTGGCGGTGAGCGTTCCGATATTGGTTCCGGTTCCTTGAGAAATCTGGCTGGGGGCCGTCTGACTTGGCTGCACGTATCCGGACGTTGCGGCGGCGGACACATCGACATTTGACGACGCGCCTGCATTGATGCCGCGATCCGCGTCCGTCGATGCCTTGAAGCCCGTCGCCCATGAATTGATGACACGGCGTTGCGTACCAAGCTGCCTGGATTGATAGATGCGGTCGAGCAGCATATTGCGGCGGATATCGTCAGCCAGCGCAATCGTGCCGCTCGATGTGATGGTGCCGCCGGACAGGCCGGAACCGGCCGTCACACTGGTCATCGAGCCGGAGCCGCCTCCCCCCGTGCCGCCGCTGCGCGCGATTGCGAACCAGCGCGCGGCGGTGCCGTCATAGCGCAGCACCGCAGCATGCCTGGGTCCAAGGACAATGTCGCCGCCGAACGCGAAACGGTTCGCCGCTGTCGATGATGCGTCGTCCTCGCGCAGCGTGACGGTCTCGCTGCCGATATTGAGAACGGCCAGCACGCGGCCTTCGACGCCACCGGCCAGTCCGGAAATCACCCGGGCGGCATCGGTAGACAGTTGCAGCACCGAACAGGCCGACAGGCCGGCCGGATCGTAGTCATCCTGATCGGCCGTGATCGTGTCCGGCGAGACCACACCCGACAACGCAAGACCGCGCGGCAAGGTCAGGTTGCCGCTTGCCTGATCGATGACGAAGGCTTCCGTAAAGCTCGTGCCGTCATCCGACACCTTCAGCATGAAGGCATCGGAGCCGATGAGGCCGAATTCCGCGCGGCCGGAGAACGCATCGGAAAACACCACCGAAGCGACGTTGTCCGCTCTCTCCTTCGAGATCTGGATGCGCATGTCGCCGGTGCCGTCATCGGCCGCCTCGATCGCGCGAAACAGCGCGGCGTTGGAACAGACGCTGAGCCGGTTGTCATCGTCCGGCGTGGCGTTGATCCCAAGCTCCGCGATCGCGCCCAGCGTCCCCTCGCCGCCCGGCATGTTGCGCCATTTGCCGCCGTCGAACACCCGTTGCGTCCCGTCGGCCGTCGACCAGACACACCAGCCCATCTTCGGGATCAGGAAACGCCACGCGCCGTCTTCCCAACAGGCGACGGCATGAGTCTGCCCGCTCCATGCACCGCTCGCCCCGCTTGGCACGAGATAGCGCGCACCAGCCGCCGGCGTCTCCGGCGGCGTCGCCAGCGTGGTGTCCTCGACGCCGATCTGGATCGCAGCATCGAGAATCCGCAGCGCCTCGTTGTGGGTGACATGCTTCTGCGCCTGGCTGCCGTCGATGAACGGAAGCCCGAGATGGATTGTATCTGTCATGATCGCTCAGAGGGTGAGAGTGAATTCGGCGGGATGGCCCCGGCCGACTGTGCCGGAGAGTTGCGCCACGCGGATGTGGAGACGGCTCTGCGGCGCACCGAAATCGGCAAGCTCATCGGCATCCGCATAGAGCAGCGCCGGCACCGACGACGACAGCGTGCGCACCACCGACGATCCCGACAGGATATCGACCTGATACGCCTCGATGTCCTCGCCGAGCGGCACCTCGACGCCCCAGGCATCGCCGTCGCGGCGGGTCCGTCTGATCCACGCGACGCGGATGCCGCCCGCTTCGCGCGCGGCGCTCGCATGCACCGGCGACAGCGGCATCAGCGCGGTCGCCTGCGGCGTCAGCGTCATCGCCAGCGCGGATGGATCGTCATGGCCGCGCCCGGTCGCGACCATGCGCAGATCGATCGTGCGGTCGAGCGCGCCGAGCCCGCGTGCGATCGGAATGAGGTGATCGTCGAGCAGCACGAACGGCGCACCGGCCGGAAGCGGGCTCGCGATGGCGTATTCGCTGCCGCCCTGCCCGCGCAGCAGCCGGGAGATTTCATAGGTGCCGGCCTCCACCAGTTCGGCATTGGCGAATTGCAGCACCTCCCACGCGCCGTCCGCGTTCAGCACGGCGGCGGCGCTGGCGCCGTTGAGCACGCGCAGATCGCCGACCGATGTCAGCGCGCCGCCATAGAGCCGCACCCTTAGCTTGCCGGCGCGGTCCCAGCAGCCGCTCGGCCCCGCCGGCAGCGCATCGCGCGTCTCGCCGATGATCGCCGGCGCCAGCGCTACTGCCGCCCGCTCGAAGCTCAACCCGTCGCCGGAGCGCCACACCGTGATCGACCCCGGCCACGGATCGGCGAACACCGCAAGCCGCGTCAGAATCGGCGGATCGGACGCGTCGAGCGTCGGAAGATCGAGCGTCAGCGCCTGCACCGGGCCGAGCGCCGGCGGAATTTTCGGCGCGATCTGGCGCGGCAACAACAGCGGCACCGAAAAGATTTCCGGATCGATGCTGCGCGCCTTGACCTGCCGGCTTTCGGTATCGACCAGCTCGCCGATCTCGAACAGCCGGCGACGCTTCCCGATCGTCACCCCGACGACATCGCCGGCGCAGAGCGTGAGCCGGTTCATGCCGAGGGCAAACGTGACGCTCTCGCGTCCGGCCCACAGATCCTGCAGCCAGATATCGGCGCGCCGCTTGGCCGCGGCGTCATTCGTCACCACGGCGAGATCGGAATGCAGCGAACGGTTGCTGCCGCCGACCAGACGCCGCGAATTCACCGCCGAGCGGCGATAATCCGCCGCGCTGTCAGTGAAGCCGAAGCTCACCTCGCGCGGCAATTCGGTCTCCTGCCCGCGCGTGAGCTGCGCCGGCGCGCCCTTGTCCGGATCGACCAGATCGTCCTCGGCGATTTCCGCCACCGGCGCGCCGCCGCGCGGCACGAACGCCAGTTCACCGTCGATGGCGGCGGCGTCGAACGCATAGGCCATCGCCAGCGGCTCGATCATCGCGCGCGGCGTCATCGGCCGGTCGACGACATAACCGTCGCAACTGTCGCGCAGCGCGTCGGCGTTGGTGCCGGCGACCTCGGAATCCGCAAGCAGCGTACCGACCAGCGCATCGAGCGGCGCGGCGCCGAGCCGCCCGGTCAGCCAGTGTCCGGTCTGCCAGTTCGGCGCGTCGCTCCACACATCCCCTGCCGCCGGAAACACCGGATAAGGCCGCGCATCCCAGGTCCACAGATGAACCCCCGAGACGTCGACCATCCGCCCGCCATAGACCGGTGAGAGCGGATTGTGCGCGTCATCGCCGCCGAACTCCGGATCGAACGCGCCGATCATGGTTTCCAGATAGCGGCGCTGGATCAGATCGTCGCGCTCGCCGCTGGAAAAATACGGCAGATTGCCTTCGGACGATTTGGCGTCGGGAAAGACGCTCGGCTGGTTCGCGCCTTTATCGACCGCGGGGCACCCGATCTCGGTCAGCCAGATCGGCTTGCCGGCGGGCGTCCACGACGTCGCGGTGTCGCGCTCGACGCCATCGACGCGCTCGTGATGCGGATAGGCCCACCAGCTCCAGATATCCTTGGCGCGGAACGTCCACGGCTTGCCGAGACCATCGGTGATCGCGGCGCGGTCCTGCGCCACGCGCGCCGCATCGTCGGCGTAGTACCAGTCATAGGCCTCGCCGCCTTGCAGATTGCCGCGCAGATAGTCGCGGTCGTCGATCGACGCGGCGACCGCTTTGTCCAGATGGGCCGCGCCGTCGCGCCAGTCCGACAGCGGCGCGTAATAATCGATGCCCACGGCATCGATCGCAGGCGACGCCCACAATACATCGAGCGGAAAGCGCACCTCACTGGCATCATCCGTCACCACATGCGCGCCATACTCGGTCCAGTCCGCGCCGTAAGTGACAAGGGTGGATGCGCCCACGATAGCCTTGACGTCGACAGCGAGCGTCGCCAACGCCTGCACCGCCGGATAAACACCCGCACCGGAACGCACGCGCGTCAACGCCTTGAATTCCGAGCCGATCAGAAACGCATCGACCCCGCCGCAGGACACGGCAAGGCTCGCATAATGCAGAATCATCCGGCGATAGCTCCAGTCGCCCGGCCCGCTGCCGGAAAAGAACTGCGCCACCTGCGCCGCCGCCGCCGCGGTGCCATCGGGCGAGCCGGCCACACCCGGCGCGGGATCGCAGGTGATGCGCCCGCGCCAGGGAAACGCCGGCTGAGAAGCCGCGCCGGTCCACGGATCGGGCAACGCATTGCCGGGCGGAATATCCATCATCAGGAACGGATACAGCGTCACTTTGATACCGCGCGCTTTCAGCTCGGCGATCAGATGCCGCAGGCTGTCGTCGGACGGCGTGCCGCCGTAGGACGGAACGCCCGCGACCGTCGAAATCACGTAAGCGCCGGGACGTGTGACGCCCGCCACCGACCAGGTGCCGCCCGAGGTGATCTTGATCGCGTTGTCGACTCCGGGCCGCACCTTGCAATGACCGGCGCGCAGATCGGAGCCGAACCAGGCGACGACGATGGCGACGCGCTCGAGCGCCGGGCATGTCGCTTGCAGATCGTCGAGCGAAGCGAGGATGTTCGCCGCCGCGGTGGAGACATGGCGGTTCTCCGGCGCGGACTGACCAGGCCCAAGCACGCGCACCACCGCGTTGGTGTCATAACCGAACTCGGTGCCGCCGGGGATCAGCGTCACCGCGCGCGTCATGCGCTCCAGCCGGCCGATCGGCCGCACGATCTCGAACGAGAGCTGCGGAATCCGGTTACCGAAACCCGCAAGCGGCAGCCGCTCGAACACCACATACGCGGTGCCGCGATAGGCCGGCGCATTGGCGATGCCTTCCTTCGCCACGATCAGGTCGTCGGGCGACTGGTCCTCGCTGCCGCGATGAACGCGGATGGTGAGGCCCGAGACATCCAGCGGGTTGCCGTCGGCCCAGATGCGGCCGATATGGCCGATCTCGCCTTCGCACAGACCAACCGCGAAATTGGCGAAGTAGGAATAGGTCGTGGTTGTCGTCGTTGTCGTGGACGAGCTGCCGCCGCCGAGGCCGCCCTTGCCGCCCGCCGCACTGCTGGTCTCGGTGCGCGTGGAGACGACCTCTTCGAGCCGCGTCGCCCAGATCACCTGACCGGACAGCCGCGCCCGGCCATAGACGCGCGGGATCGGCGCGCCTTCGGTGGACGCCATCACATCGAGATCGGCAAGGCGCGGGCCTTCGACGCTGCGCGTCTTCGATGTCTTGAACAGCGAACGGTCGAGCATATTGCCGACCAGCGCGCCGGCGATCCGTCCGGCAATCGCGCCGGCCGGCCCGAACACTGCGCCGGCCGCGCCGCCCGCGACCGAGAGAACAAGTGCGGCCATCAGTCGATCACTCCGGGAAAACGGAAAGCATAAGCAAGCCGCCTGCGCCACCAGGGCGAGAGCGCCACCTCGCACACCGCCGCGCCGTCATGGGCGTGGATCATGGTGCCGTCACAGGTTGCGATCGCGGCATGCTTGGCGACGAAACCCTCGCGCCAGCGAAACAGCAGCACTTCGCCGCCGCTAATGGCATCAAATGCCACCGGCTCGAGGTGACGCAGCGCCGCATCGGCCAGCGTCTCCTCGCCGCGGGCCTCCGCCCAGTCCGGCGCGTAAGGCGGCGGCGTCTCCGGTTCGCGGCCGAGACAATTGCGATACACGCCGCGCACGAGGCCGAGGCAATCGCAGCCGACGCCCTTGCACGAGCCCTGATGGCGATAGCGCGTGCCGATCCAGCCGCGCGCTTCCGCGACAATCGCGGTGCGGGTAAGAGAAGGAGTCATAAAGTTTCCTGAGTGGAATTGAATCGTCATTGCGAGCGTAGCGAAGCAATCAGTTTTATCTCACGTCCGTATGGACTGGATTGCTTCGCCGCTTCGCGCCTCGCAATGACGGGGTAACCTCAGATGATCTGCTCTAAGCCATCGAGCCGCCGTCATTGGCAGCGCCGGCCTGCGGCGCGGCGACGACGAAGTCGTTGCCCGGAATCTGCGGAAAACCGCGAAAATTGATCGTGTTGGCGAAGCGATCGCGGCAGGTGACGAAACGCTTGTCGCAGCCTGCCGTCACCGTGAAGGTATCGCTGACGGCCATCGGCTCGCTCATCGCCTGCCACAGCGAGACCCGGACGCCGTCCGCCACAACACGATGCTCCATGATCTCGACCGCAACATCGGTATTGGCGCCGCTGTTCCAGATCAGACGCCCCGCCGTGAACAGCCCTTCGTCGAAATCATCGAGGCCCGACACGATCACCGCCGAGGTGGCGTCGATCCGTGTCACGCTGCCGGTGCCGCAAAATTCCGGCGCGGCGAGATCGACCCGGCAGCGCGTATCGCCCAGATCGACGCCGCAGCGCGCGGTGTAGAGCCGTCCGCTCTCCTGCGCCAGCGCATCGGCGAGACCGCGCAATTCGGCAGTAAACCCTTGCCCTTCACGCTTGACCTCGCCCAGCGTCGCACGCGCGATCAACACCTTCAACGTGACATCGCTCCAGTCCACCAGCCAGGTATCGATCCGCGCGGCGTCATAGCGCCCGGCGGCGAGGTCGGCCTCGGTCAGCGAGCTATCCGCCAGCGCGCCCGAAATCTCCGCGCCATCGACCGACAAATCAAACCGGCTGCTCGCCTCCGACGCGGTAAAGCCGGTGCCGGCACGGCAGAGGATGGCATCAATGGCGAGGTCCTCGTCATGATCGGTGAAACCCTGAACGACGCCGTCGCGCCGCGTCAGCGTCCAGCAATGCGCCAGCGTGGTGACGCCGCTGTCGAGCCGGTCCTGCAACGCGGGCGGAATCTGTCTCATGGCTTGATCTCCACCAGCGGGATTTTCGGAATCGCGCCGGCGCTGAACGCGGTGAGATCGACTTCGAGATAATCGGTATCGAACCGCACGGGCACATCGAACTGGAAGCCGGCGGTCACCGCCGCGCCGGGTGGCGGAATATGTCCGCCGGCAAAGGTGACGATCCCGCTCGCGGTGTCGCAGGTGAAATGATCGCTCGTCACCTCCGCACCCGCCACCGCGACGCGCACGCTGCCCGGCACCGGCTTTGCGATCTGCCGCGCATAGGGCGCATAAAGACCGCCATAGGATTTGATCAGCTGAAATGACGCCTGCTCGCCGTCGCCGGTGCCGATGGTCTGGTCGTGCGGCGTCAGCGCCCCCGCAGGTGCCGCCGAGGAATGATCGAGCCGGTCGCGCCAGCGGAAACCGTAAAGCTGGCCGCGCCGCTCCTCAAAGAACGCCACCACAGCCTGCAACGCGTCGAACGTCTTGACGCCATAGCCCGCATCGTAGCGGCGACGCGAATGCGCCCAGCGCGCGTTGCGCTGCTCGCGCCCCGAGCCGAAGGTGACGATCTCGGTGCGCCGCTCCGGCCCGCCCGCGCTCTTCATCGCGATATCGAGCGGGAAAAGAACTTCGTGAAAACTGATGGGCATGGGATATCCGATTGGAATAACGCAAGATCGCAACACCATTCGCCGTCATTGCGAGCGAAGCGAAGCAATCCAGTTCTGAGCCTGAACCTCATCCTGAGGAGCGCGCCACATAACCAGGTTGACGCAGGCAATGCCGACTATCGCGCGCGTCTCGAAGGATGAAGGCCAGAATGCCTTGAAACAGTGTGGCCTCATGGTTCGAGATGCGAGGCATGGCCTCGCTCCTCACCATGAGGAGTTGGATTGCTTTGTTGCGCTTGCAACGACGATCACAAACCGCGCTGGCCGCGCGCGACGGCGCGGGCGATCTGCCCGGTGACGTAGCTCTCCGAGCGGCGGAAGCTGTCGGCATCGGGCGTTGCGATCTGGATCGTGACGTTTGTACTGCCGCTCCCGCCTGCGGTAACGCCGAGCCGACCGTCCGCTCCGCGTTGCAAGGGCATGATCGCTTCCGGCCCCGCCTCGCCGGCAAGGCCGATACCGCCCTGCAACAGCGGAAAGTAAGTCGGCGTGCCGATCACTCCGCCTGAAGCGAACGGCTTCACCGCGCCAGTCGCGGCGGTCAAACCCGTCCCCACGCCACTCCCGGCGCCCATGAATCCGGAAAGAAGACTCTCGATTCCGCCAGTCAGACTGCGCTCCAGCGGCTTGAACGCCATCCGCACCGCAAGGTCGGACAGCCGCAGGGTCAGCGATTTCAGAACATCGTCGAACTGCTTGCCGCCGGTCACCGAGACGGCGAACGCCTGGGTCATCGCGCGCGAGAACGAACTTGCGCCAAGCTCGAGGTCGCGCGTGCGCAGCGTCAGGCCGTCGAGCGTGCGGGAGGCATCGTCGAAACTGTCGGAGATGTCGCTCATGGTCACTCCCTGGCGTTGTCGGGAAACCGCGCCATCAAGTCCTGCAAGGCCGCGCGGCCGATCGGTTCATGTCCCTCGCCACGCACCGCGCGGATCGCATAGGCCAGCTCGCGCGGCGTCATCGCCCAGAATTCGCGCGACGGCAGCCGCAGCACGCCGAGCCCGAAGCCGATGGCGTCCTTCCAGGGAAACGGCGTCATCGCGCCACTTCCGGCGCATCGAAGGTCGCAGCGATCAGGTCGGCGGCGATGCGGACATAGCCGGACGCGCCGCCCTCCACCTTCATCGCCATCACCTCATCGTCGCTGATATTGTTCCCCGCGCCGCGCAGCCCCGCGCCGATGATGCGCGCAAGATCGCGCGCCGAAAGGCGGCCGGAGCCGAAACGGCCCGCCAGCGCCATCAGATCGTCGGCGCCGAACGCGGCCTCAAGTTCGGCCAGCGCGCCGAGCGTGAGCACCAGCGTGCGCCGTGCGCCGCCGATCTCAGCCTCGATCTCGCCGCGATAGGGATTTGGCATCGTCATGTCCTCACAACGCCGCGAAGGTCAGCGCCCCGGCGGACTCCAGCCCGAGGTCGAACGTCACCTCACCATTGTGCTCGCCGGAAAATTCCAGACTGGTGATCTGGAACGGTCCGGCGATGGTGCCGAAATCCGGCACCACCACCTGGCACGAGGCCAGCGCGCCATCGAAGAAGATTTGCCGCACCAGCGTGTCGGAGGCGGCATCCTTGAACAGGCCACGGCCGGAGATCGAGGCGCGCCTGACACCCGCCCCTTCCAGCAATTCGCGCCAACGGTCGGCGGACTCCGCGTGGGTGATGTCGACGGTCTCGGCGTTGAACGCGATCTTGCGGCTCCGCATCCCCGCGACGGTGACGAAGCCGGTCCCGTCATCGATCTTCAGCAGAAGATCCTTGCCCTTTTGCGCGCCCATGGGGTCTCCTTTGAAATGCAGTTTATGATCGATCCTCATCCTTCGAGACGCATCGCGGTGCGATGCTCCTCAGGATGAGGGCCTTGTCAGTCACACCGGCTCGGTCACGGCACGAAAGCGCACCAGCGCGTGATAGGTTCGTCCGTCGCTTTCGCGGCGGATATCGGCGACCGAGAAGCGCAGATTGACCAGACGATGACCGTCCGGCGACAACGGCGCATCGTCGAGCGCCTGCAACAATGTGCCGGCAATCAGATGCGCCTCGCGATGTCCGCCTTTGCGTGACCAGGCATGCAGCGTGAGCTGATGTTCCTGCGTCATGCCGCCATCGGACGACACATCGGTCAGCCGCGCCTCGCCCAGCGTGACATAGGGAAACGCCACGCCTCGCGGCGGCTCGTCATAGATCCGCGCGCCGCCGAGCACGGCGGCAAGGCCGGCGTCACGCGCCAGCACATCGTAAATCGCGGCGCGCAGCGCCACGCCGGATGTGGTCATGTGGGAAAGCTCCAAAGAATTATCGTGACGAGAAGGTCAGCCCTCATGGTGAGGAGGCGCAATACGCCGCCTCAGTTCTTTGCACTGCCGTCACGCCCGCGCCTGTCGTAGGCATCCACGTCTTCACGAACGAAGCCCAGAAAGGCGCCGATGGCAGGGCGAAAGGGCGTTCACGCCCGTCTTCGACGGTCTATGCCCGGCCATGACGAGGATCTGGAATGTCTCGTTCAACCAATCCATAGCTCCGCTTCGATTTCGAGATATCTGCGATCCTCGCTGTCGCGGATGGTGACGATGCGATAGATGCGCGCGCCTTCGGCAAAGCGGTGCTGCAAGGTGATGCTGAAACTGTTGCGCAGCACGATGCGATAACGCTGGCTTGCGCCGTCGCTGTCGGCCTCGACCCCGCGCCGCGCGGCGAGCGGCCTCACCTGCGCCCACGCCGTGGCAAAAGTGCTCCAGTCCCGCACCACGCCGCCCTGATCGTCGGGCGTCTCGACCGGCTGCTGCAACACCAGCCGCGTTCTCAATTGTCCGGGATCGATCATAGCGACAGCACCCGCTGCGATGAAATCATGGCGTTGACGCTCGGCGGCAGCATCGCCACGCTGGCACCGATCGCGACCAGGCCGCGGTTCTCGTACCAGTGCGCGACCAGCATGCGGATCGCCTGCAGCAGCACCTGCGGCACCTTGTCAGCCGCGCCGAATCCGATTTCCACATCGAGCTCGATACCGGCCTGTGGGCGTCCCGGCAGAGGCAGCGACCACGCCGGCGCGGCGATCACACCGGCCGCACGGTCGAGCGTGAAGCGCCCGACATCGAGCGCCGTCGCCTCCCCCGCCTCGTTGTAAACCTGCGCGGAAAGCAGCGCACCGAGCGGGCCGAGCTTCGGCCTGACCCGCCCCTCCTCCGGCCAACGATCCAGAATGACGCGCCAGGTCTGGGTGATCAGGCCGAGGCGCGTCAGCGCTTCGACATGATGGCGCGCGGAGCTGATCAAGGCGGCGATGATCGCGTCGTCGTCATCGTGCTCGACGCGCAGGAAAGCCTTGGCGTCGCTCACCGAGAGTGGTTCCGACGCCGGGCCGGTCAAAAGCATGGCGGACATGAATTCGTTTCTCTTCCGGTTGACAAAATCCGTGCATCAAGGCTCACCTGCGGCATGACCCCGCAAATGCTTCGCCTCATTCCTCTTGTCGCTGTTGCCGCGACGCTCGCCGCGCCCGCGCAGGCGATCACCGGCAGCCGCTCGGCCCCCGGCGATGCCATCGCCCGCTCGCTGGTCACCGTGGTCGGCGCGGGCGGCCGCGTCTGCACCGGCACGCTGATCGCGCCGACCATCGTGCTCACGGCCGCGCATTGCATCGCGCCCGGCGCGGCCCATCGCGTGGTGGATTATTCAACCAAACCGCCGACGCTGATCACGCCGCGCCGCATCGCCACCCATCCGCAATACAGCGCACAGGCCATGGCATCACATCGCGCCACCGCCGATATCGCGCTGCTTCAATTGCCCGCGCCGATGGCCGGCAAATCCACCTCGCCGCTCGGCGCGCCGCGGATTCCGATCGTGCCCGGCGCGCGCTTCACCATCGCCGGCATCGGCGCCAGTTCGCCCGGCGGCAGCGATGTCGGCACGGTGCGCGCGGCAGGCCTCGTCGCCACCGGCAAGCCCGGCACGCTGCAGGTGCGCCTGGTCGATCCTCTCACCAACAACAAGAGCGCCGGCATGGGCGGCTGCACCGGAGATTCCGGCGCCCCTGTCTTCGAGGATCAGAACGGGCGCAGCATCATTGTCGGTGTGGTGAGCTGGTCCACCGGGCCGGACAATTCCGCCGGCTGCGGCGGCCTCACCGGGGTCACGCCCTTCACATTATATAGAGAGTGGATCGTCACCACCGCGCGCGGTTGGGGCGCGGCGTTTTAGGTCTCGCTCAGTTCGACGCCGGCGCCAGCGGACGCGAACGCCCGGCAAGATGCGTGGCCTTCTCGAACAGCCGCGTCAACATCGTACGCATGAAGCGTTGGCCGGGCCGGTCGACATATTTCCAGATCAGCCAGGACAACACGCCGATCCCGCAGACGATCAGCGCGAACAACGGCACCGCCGGCACGAAGGCGCGAAGGTGCAGGAATGCGACGTAGCCGATCATCTGATTGAGCAGATAGGCCGGATAGGTCAATCCGCCGAGCGCCATGACAAGACCGGACGGCAGCGGCAGGCGCCCGATCCGCACCGCAACGATCGCAAGAGCGAGGATGCAGATCGACAGCACCCCCACGGTGACGCCGTCGAACGATTGGCCGGTCATCACGCGCCAGCCCTCGACATTCTTCACCGCCTGCGCGACCGCGATCATCGCCGCCGCGCCGAACAGAAGCTGAATCCCCGCGCCGCGCCGGCCGCGGCAGATCTCGAACAGCAGCACGCCGCAGGAGAAGAATCCGCTCTGGTCGGTGAGCAATATCTTGCGCAGCACGTAGGATCCGATCCACGCCTCATTGAGCAGCGAGACCAGCAGCCAGCCCACCACCACCTTGACGATATGTTTCGGAAACAGCCCGGTCGCGATCAGCACGCCGATCCAGGCGTAGAAGATCATCTCGATGATCAGCGTCCAGTAGACCGAGTCGACATAAGGCTGATGCCACGCCGGCGCCGCCACCGTCAGGTTGGCGAGCCATTGCCGGGGCGTCACCTCGAAATAGGCCGAGCCGAATACCAGCGTCACCAGGAACGACAGCGTCATGCAGAACAGGAACGCCGGATAGAGCCGCGAGATGCGCGCGATGGCGAATTGCGACACCGAGCGCCCCATCGCCGAATAGGCGATCACGAACCCGCTGATGACGAAAAAGAGCTGCACGCCGAGATAGCCGTAGCGGGCAAAGCCATCGAACTGCGGCACCGCGACGTAGGTCTGCGCCGGACCGGTCGGTCCGTGGAAACCGAAATGAAACAGCACGACCACCGCCACCGCGAACAGGCGCAGCAGATCGAGGGTCTCAACCCGCCCCGCCTCGAACGTGTGCGACGGTAACTCCGATGAACCGGCCCGCATGAAAACCTCGCGCCCTGCCGGACGCATAACGCCCGCGGCTTTGTTGCAACGGGATCTCCGGAGCACGTAGCGTGCCAGTAATTTTGCACCAAAACCTTACAGTTAATGCGTACCGAGGCCGGTCGCCCCGGAGCGGGGTTGCGCGCCGCACGCACCCCTGCTCCATTTTGGGACAGATATTTGGAATAAGTTTCGATCTCTGCCCAGCGGCAAATCTGGTCCGGCTTACCAGTATCTCCCGATCAGGTCGGCTTGAAAATCCCGTTATCCAAATTGAACAACGACATGCCGGCATCATCGGCTTGCGGAATCCACCTCGACGCAGCAATGATCGCCAGTTGAGCCCGAGCCTCGATCGGCGCGACTGCGAGCGTCAGTTTAGACGCCTGCAAACGCACCTGCATATTTGGAAAATCATAAAGCTGCATGAGCGCACGACGCTGGTCGCCAGGACGCTTCTTCAATTCATCGTGGAATTTCTTCATGTCCTCGAAGAGCTTGTTGAACTTGGCCATACGCCCTTCCAGCAGCACCATGTCCTGTTCACGCGTGATCACAGCGAACCGCTGCACGAGATCGGCCAAGTTCATGATTGATAGATTTTGCTGCTTCATTGATTGAACATCATCAGCGACGTTTACATTCAGGTTGGCTTGAAGATTCCGCCATCTAGATTCGATATCGACATGCCAGCTTCGCCGGCCTGCGGAAACCATTTCGATTCAGCGATGATCTCAAGTTGTCGGCGCGCTTCGATTGGAGCAACAGCGAGCGTATGCTTTGCGGCCTTCAGGCGAACCTGCATATTCGGAAATTCATAGAGTCGCATGAGTGCACGGCGTTGATCGCCGGGACGACTCTTTAATTCCTGCGACACCTCCGCCATCTGCTGAAAAAGCCGTTTGAATTTCGCCTTCTCTCCTCCGAGAAGCGCCTGATCCTGCGCTTGGCCGATTTCGGCAAAACGCACCACAAGATCTTCGGTCGCAATATCTGACAATTCGATCTTTCTCATGGCTTCAGAGCCTCAAACTTTATCAATGCTTGCAAGCCAATTCGTCTACGCTCTTCCCAACTTTTATCACGCAAATATTCTCGAGGAGACAAGCCACCCAAATCCTCATTAGGCGCCCCATACCATCCCGTAATCTGATAATGCTTCAATCTTGGAATACTAACGATATTGGACGGATCATCAATCTCGCTACGCGAGAACCCGAACCTCTCCGCCCAGGTCTGCTCGACGATGTGATGGCCATCGTAGCCAGGCCTCTTGAGACCTACGCCCGCCCGAAGTTCTTCCAAGGTCCTCGGCTCGTCCCGCCCCGCTTGAATAAGATCGTGATAGTCATTCAACCAGGCAACATTATTCATGAACCCCGTGTAGACGTCCGCCGCGAGGCCCGCGTTCCTGCCTAGCCAGCTTGCGGCAGCACGTAGGTAGTTTGTGCGCTCGCGGCTAGTTTGTGGCCGCTCTGTTGGAATTTCCGGTGGCTCACCCGAAGGCAGTTCAGGTCCATCACTCGTCGGAACATCTCCCGCGAGCTGCGTATAATCACTATTGTCCGTCACGTTTGGAGCAATCTGAAACAACGCAAAGAGATCAGCGAAATCCGGCAAGTCGCTAAGATCAATCGCTCCTAAGGGCGAGGCAGCATTTCCACCCGCACCACCGCTGCCGTCGGTCCAACGTCCGCTCTCACGCCCGCTGCCGGCGGGCACGCGCGGCTGGTCCGGATTGTATTTCTGGTCCAAGGACAGAAAGACTGCAAAAACATCGGAGTCGGGTTTGAGATAGCGCGCGGCATCCGGTTTGAGCCACCGCGTCGCATCCGGCCGCAGCCATCGCGCATGCTGATGACACAAATATGCAGTCTCGCGCACAGCCATGTGGCGAAGCTCCGGTAATCAAAAGTGTTGATTGGAAAATTGCGCGACCTGCGCAGGCATTCTGTGTAGTGACGAACAGAAGGCGTGGATGGCCGGATCAAGTCCGGCCATCCACTCTGTCTACAGGTTGCGCCGGCCTCTCCTGCGCCGCCATGAGCTGACGGGCAGAAGGCGCAACCGCGCAAGCCCCGCTCAGCTCGCCGCGAACTTGACCAGCTTGATGGCGTCGAAGTCCTGCACGCCGCCGCCGACGCGCTTGGTAGTGTAGAACAGCACGTAGGGCTTAGCGGAATACGGATCCCGCAGCACCCGCACGCCGAGCCGATCGACGATCAGATAGCCGCGCCTGAAGTCGCCGAACGCAATCGACAGCGAGTTGGCGCCGACATCCGGCATGTCCTCGGCCTCGACCAGCGGGAAGGTCATCAGCGAGGCGCGGCCGCCCGCCTGCGCCGGCGGCTGCCACAGATAGCCGCCGCCGGTGTCCTTGAATTTGCGGATCGTGCCTTGCGTCTTGCGGTTCATGACGAAGGTGCCGTTCTGCCGGTAGCCCGCCTTCAGCGCATAGATCAAGTCAACCAGCACGTCGGACGGATCGTCCTCGGGAAACGCGCCCGCGCTGCCGCTCGCAATATAGCCGAGCTTGCCCCAGACCCAGGAGCCGTTCGCCACCGTGTCGTAGCTGAGGAAGCCCTTGGGCTTGTTGCTGCCGTCACCGCTCACGAAAGCCGCGCCCTCCTGCACCGCGAAGGTGAGTTCGACCTCGGAGGCGATCCACTCGTCGATGTTCACCGCGCTGTCGTCGAGCAGCGTCGCGGTGGCCGCCGGCATGGCGTAAAGCTCCATCGCCGGGAAGCTCAAGGCATCGAGCGTCGGCGAGGTGGTCTGGCTGCGCGCATCGGTCTCGCCGACCCAGCCGGTGGCGGGGCCCGCGGTCATGAACGGCTTCTTGTAGACGCCGCCGGAAATCTCGCGCACGCCGGCGATGGCGCGGATCGGCGAGATCGCGGCCAGACGCCGGCCGATCTCCTGCTCGAGCTCGCCCGGCACCAGATAGCCGCCGTCCGGATTGGAGCCGGCCGACATCGCCTTGGTCTCGATCGCCTTCAGGCCGGACGCCTCGCCGACGCGCACATAAGCGTCGAACGCGCTCTTGTGCTCGCGCGCGGCGCCGTCGATGGCGCGCGACGGTGCGCCGCCGAGCGAGGGCCGCGCCGATTTCAGCGCCAGCTCGTCGATCCGCTTCATCTGCGTATCGAGCGCGGCGTTGATGCGATCGACCTTCTCCTCCAGCAGCACGTCGGCGCGGCGGCCGAGCGAATCCAGGCGCTCGTCGTTGGAGGATTTGAACTCCTCGAACGAGCGCATCAGTTCGTCATGGGCGTCGCGCCCGGTGGCGGAAATGCCGGCCTTCTGTTCCGGCGCATGGTCTTGAATCTCGATATCGGTGAAGCTCATCAAAATCTCCTGGTTGAAGAGGGAAACAGACAAACGAAAACGCCGCCCGAAGGGGCGGCGAAGACGGAATGCAGATGCTGGGATCGTCGTGCATAGAACGGCGTCAGCCGGACAAACTATTTCGCTGCGCAACAGCCCATGCTGTCTCATTCCTCCCTGGTGATCACCAGCCCCGGCACATCGGCCAGCATCTTTTTGAGAGAGGCCATCAACGCATCGATTTCGGCTAGCGACGGCGGCGACTTTTCACGCTGTTGATAGAAACCGAGCGAAAATCCGACCTTCGGCGCGACGATGTTCGAGTTTTTCGTACCTAAAAACTGGATATTGTCACGCGCGAGATATAAGAAAATTTCATCGGGATCAGGTGTTAGCTGCCTGATGTTCAAATCGAAACGGTGCTGGTCGGCAAAATGCCTGACCTGTTGCACAAAATGATCTCGCTCACTGCGATCCATTTGAACATAGAGCAAACGGATCGGCGATGACCCTTCCGAGTGATCAACCATGGGTCTTCGCTCCCAAGACCACATGGCGATCGCCAAGGCAACAGCCGGCAACCACAGCAGAACGAGAAGCCCGCGTCGAGTCCACGAAACTTTTCCGCCCATGATGCCGTTCGATGTTGGCGCGCATCTGCCGATCCAAGCCATCGAAAATGCCCGGACCGAAGACCTGATTGATCCCATTCATTCCAGGCTCGACATTATTGCCGATACCACGCGTTGTCACCTGCCACGCACCGTCAATCGTTTGCGTGGCACGACGCTCGACCATTCCATCGTAAAACATATGTCCCGGTAACGTACGGTTTATGACAGTCAATCCATTATCTAATACTTCTGTCCGGATGCTGCCGACATAGACATCCGTATCGGGAATATAGACTCTATATCTTTCATCATGCTCGACAGGCATCGATGCACTCCTGCCCGGCACTGAAAACCTTGCAAGATGATCCGCAATTTCATCGGCCGAGCAGCGCAAACTCGCCGGACACACCATGTTCTCACCCTGATAGTCGTGCCAGCCCGGCCGGTCAGGGCTGAACTCCTCGCTTTGCGACGCACCGGAGGGCGCGTCGGAACTCCCGCCGCCATCCGTCCACCTGCCGCGTTCGTCGCGCGGCTGATCGGGACTGTATTTCAGTTCATCCGGATGCGGCAGCCTCAGCCACCGTGCGGCGTCCGGGCGAATCCAGCGGCCAGCATCCGGCCGCGTGAAGCGCGAGCGCTGACGCGCGTCGAAAACATCACCGCTGAGGATCATCGGCGCGCCTCCATGACCTGATTGATAGCTTGATGGCGGCGCGAGGGTCGCGGTACGCCTTTCACCGCCCGCACCCGCGCGCCGGCGAGCAACGGGAAGGTGACGATCGAGACTTCCCACAGGTCCACCTGATAAAGCCTGCGCACCCGCGTCTTCGGATCGATCCGGCCGCGCACGGTGCGATAGCCGATCGACAGGCCGTCGATCGCGCCCTGCTCCACCAGCGCGAACAGTTCGCGGCCGCGCGCGACCTCGGGGATCAAACGTCCCCGCGCCCACAGCCCGCGAAAATCCTCGTGCAGATCGAGCCAGATGCCGACCGGCTCGGCGGGATCGTGCTGAAACAGCATCGGGATGCGGCGCAGGCCGCGGCTCTGCAGCGTCTGCGTGAACGCACCGGGCATCACCATGTCGCGCGCCTGGTCGATCTCGCCGAACAGGCTGGCATAACCTTCGACGGTGCCGTCGCCGGCCAGCGTGAGACGGGAGGTCGACGGAATCGGCGCGTGCATGGGCGTTCCTCGCGAATGGCGCGTGGCTGAAAGAGCGAATGTTTTGGAAAGGCTGCTTTTGGAAAACAGTGTCGTCCCGGCGCATACCGGGACCCATCATCACCAAACACAGTTACGCAACATGCGGTGCGAACACCGCAGCCGACGAAAATCCAGGGAGTCTGGGTCCCGGCATGCGCCGGGACGACCTCGTGGATCAGGTCGTCTTCCCGCGCCTTGCCGGCTTGCGCCGCGCCGGCTTGGCCCGCGTGGGTTTGGCGGCAGGGGTGCGCGCGGCTTTCTCCAGATGCGCGAGGAATTCGCGGAACACGGTGAGATGCTGCGGTTTCGATTTACTCTCGCCGCTGATCGCGCGCAGCACGGTGTGCAATGTATCCATGGTGGTCCTCATTCGGAGCGGCGCGCGCCGTTGCGGCGGGCGCGGCGGTTGAACTGCGCAAGCTCGCGCACGAAATCGTCGAAACGCCGCGTCGTGGCGGCGTATTCGCGCAGCGTCAGCAGGAATGCGCCGCTCGCCGCGCTCGCCCACAGGAACAGCGCCAGATGCGCAAGGTCGCCCCGCGCCGCGAAGGTGTTGATGAGGTCGGTCATTAGTGCATTCCGGATTTGGTGTCGGCCTCATCCTGAAGAGCGATCCGCAGGATCGCGTCTCGAAGGATAAGGCCCGAATATCTCAGCCTCATAAGCGCGTTCACGCGCGTCTTCACCGCGCTATGGTTCGAGACGGCGCTGACGCACCTCCTCACCATGAGGAACCCCTCACCCGGATCGCTTCGTTCGCCATCTCTCCCCTTGCGGGAGAGAGAAAAGAGGATCACCCCAGCCGATCACCACCGGCCACCGGTGCGTAACCTGTCGCCTCGCGCTTCTCGTTCAGCGTCAGGAACGGCGCCGATGCGATACGCTCCCACAGTGCGGCGCGGTCGGCGGCGAGCCCATCAATCTTGTCGGTGTCGATGACAAGGCGCAGTTCCTCGCCGAATTGCGGCGCGAGCCATTGCGCCAGCGCCCCGCCGACGCGCGCGGCCAGCGGCAGAATGGTCTGCCGCCACAGCGCGCGATTGGCCTCCTGAAAATTGGCGTAGGTGTTATCGCCCGGAATGCCGAGCAGCATCGGCGGCACGCCGAAGGCGAGCGCGATCTCGCGGGCGGCGGCGTGCTTGGCTTCGAGAAAATCCATGTCCTTCGGCGTCAGCGACATCGCCTTCCAGTCGAGCCCGCCTTCGAGCAGCAGGGGCCGTCCCGCATTGGCCGCGCCCTGATAGGTGTCGGTGAGTTCGCGCTTGAGCCGATCGAACTGCTGGTCGGACAGCACCGCGCCGTCCGGCCCGGAATAGACCAGCGCGCCGGAGGGCCGCGCCGCGTTGTCGAGCAGCGCCTTGTTCCACTTCGCCGCGGCGTTGTGAGTATCGACCGCGACCGCCGCCGCTTCGATCGGCGCGCAGCCATAATGATCGTCGAGCGGGTGAAAGAAGGTGAGATGCAGAATCGGCGGCACCCGCGACTGGCTCTGCTCGAAACGCACGCTGCGTCCCGCCACCGCATAATCATAGGCGTCGGGCCAGCCGTCGCTGCCCGGCACCACCTTCATGCGGTCGGGCCGCAGCGCGTAAAGCTCGCGCACCTCGTCGTCGAGCGCGACGCCCTCGACATAGGCGTTGCCGGCGAGCAGCATCTGCGCATACAGCGTCTCGAAGAAACTGGCGCCGTCCTGGCGCGGATTGGGCCGCGCGAGAAGCTGCAGCAGCGGATGCCGGTCGCGCTCCAGCGCGCCTTCATAAAGCAGAAAACTGCACGAGGCCGCGTTCTCCGCGATCAGCCGCACCGCGCGGTGCACGATGGCGTTGGCAAGATATCCCTCGCGCGCCAGCGCCGCATAGTCGCGCGGCGTCCAGCGCGCCCGCCCGCCGCTTTCGAACGCCAGTACCTTCGCCGTGCGCGAGGCTTTTGCTTCGGGGGCGGTGAAGAGGTTCTTGAGATTGAGCATGATCTTCCTTTCCGGCGGCACTCCGCAGCGCGACCCTCATCCTGAGGAGCATCGTGCAGCGATGCGTCTCGAAGGATGAGGCCAAGATGCGCGAGAGCCTCATGGTTCGAGACGGCGCTGACGCGCCTCCTCACCATGAGGACGCCTCACAACTCCCGCACCCTTGGCGAGCGCGGCGCGTTGAAACTCAGCGAGGCCACCGCCCACACCAGCGCGTCGAGCCGATCCGGCGAGCGCCCGCTCGACAGGCCTGTCGGTCCGAAGTCGCACATCTCGTCTTCCAGCGCCGGAAACACACCGGCATGCCTGACGCGGCCCTGCTCGTAGAGCGTCGCCACGGGTTCGGCGCGCAGCCACTTGCCGCGCGAGGCCCGCACCGCGATCACCGGCACGCTGGCATCGACCTGCGCGATCACCGCGCGCGCCATCTCGCCGCCCTGATTGACCTCGACCACCAGCGCGTCGGCTTCGAGCCGTCGCCACAGCGCGATCGCCTGCGCGGCCCACACCGCAGGCGTCGCGTTGGACACCGTCTCATCCGCCAGCACGACAATCGTCCCCTCGCCGCCGATCCCCGCCGCGACGATGCCGCAGCGGTCGGCACGCTTGCCGGATGAGACCGGCGGATCGACCGCGACCACGATGCGCGCCAGCGACGGCGCGATCTCGATGCGGCATTGTTCAAGCTGCCTGCGCGACCACAGCGCGTCGGGCCGCTCCTCGATCAGTTCGCCGTCGAGCTCCTGCCGCCCGAGCCGCGTGCCGTCATAGCGCGCCATCACGCTTTGCAGAAAACTCGGCGCAAGGTTGAAGGCGTTGACCCGTGTCGCCGCCCGCGTCACCACGCAGCTTGCGTCATTGAGCAGACGCTTGATCAGCGCGGTCGGCCGCGGCGTGGTGGTGATCAGTTGCCGCGGCTGCGCGCCAAGCCGCAAGCCGAATTGCAGCATGTCGAAGGTCTCGTCGGCATAACGCCATTTCGCCAGCTCGTCCGACCAGGCACAGCCGAATTGCGGGCCGCGCAGACTTTCCGGATCTTCGGCGGAGAATGCATAGGCCACCGCGCCATTACTCCACTCCAGCCGCTTGCGCGAGGAAATCCATGACGGCCGCTCGTCCCGCCGATGCACGGCAAGCAGGCCGGAGACGCCCTCGATCATCACTTCGCGCACGTCGTGCTCGGTCTCGCCGACCAGCGCGATACGGCCGACCGCCTCCCGCGCCAGCGGCGCAAGGCCGAGCGCCTGCGCCTTGATCCATTCCGCGCCGGCGCGCGTCTTGCCCGCGCCGCGCCCGCCGATCATCAGCCAGCTCAGCCACGGCTCGCCCTTGGCGTCGTGTTCCGGCGGCCATTGATGCGCGTGCGCGAACAGCCGCCAGTCGGTCGCGATCAGATCGAGATCGCGTTCACTCAGTTGCGCCAGAACGGTCAGCCGTTGTGTCGGCGACAATGCGCTCCAGGCGGCTCGCGAGCTCGCGTCGAAGCTCGTTGATGTCTCGCGGCACGGCGTCGTCGTCACGTTGCGCTTTCTCCTCGCCCGCCCGCAACTGCATCACCTCGCGCAGCGTGCGCGCCAGCGAGGCGAGCATCCGCGCCCGCCGCTCGGCCTGGCCGTGCTGACGCAGCGGCGCCGGCCGGCCGCTGACCATGCTTTCGATCTGGTTGAGTTCGTCCTCGATCGCGCCGGAAACACGTTCGAGCAACACCGCGACCGGCGCGCGGGCCGCGTCGTCGCCAAGAATTTTGTTCTCGACGGCGCGGGCGCCTTCCATCTGCGGCGTGCGCGCGTTGGCGCGCCGGCGGATGGCAGGTTTCTTCTCCGCCGTTGTCACTATCGCTTTCGGCTTCGCAGCTTTGGCTGTTGTCGCGGCAGGCTTCGCCGCCGCCCTCGTCGTCGCCTTCCTTGTCGCCGCCGTCTTCGCCGTCTTGCGCGCGCGCACGGCTTTGCCTCCCGCCGGCGCGCGTGCCGGTCTGGCGGGAGTCTTCGAAGCCATGTGTCGGGAATCCTCAAGAAGCCGCGAATTTCAGCGGCGTCGCAGCCGCCGTCAGGTGCGGAAGAACAGGAACCAGATGATCGCCAGCGTGAAAGCCGCGGCGATGGTGCTGATGGTCAGCAGCGCCAGCACCGACGGCCCCGGTTCGGCGGAGCGCGCCTCGGTCGGCGTTTCAACGATGCGGTCGTTCTGTTTGGTCGGCATGGCATCCTCGAATTGCTGGCGTGCGCCGTGTCAGCACCGACACGCGCCCTCTCAGAGCCAACGCCGCGCGGCGGAGGCCGTTCCCCTCAAGACCCAATTGTCGAGCATGACGCAACCCTACTGCGGCAGCGTCACGCTGTCAAGGACTATTTTCCTAGAAACGCGAAATCCCGACGCGAGACCTTTATAAAGACGCTTGAGCGTCCGCCCGTCCGGGAGAATGATGGCATTATTGCGAACTGTTTTTTTCCTGGAGGCTGGCATGAAGTTTCTCGCTTTCGCCTGCGGCATCGCCGCGTCCCTGCTGCTGCTCGCGCCCTCCGCCGACGCCGCGCCCAAGAAAAAGAGCCGGGAGGAATGTCTTGCCCTCGCCCAGTCTCGCGGCTTCAACGGCGGCGGAACGCGCGGCGGCGCCGAGCGCGGCGAGTTCGTCAAAGCCTGCATGAACGGCAAGTCCTAGGGCGGATCCTACTCCGCCATCTCCGCGCTCTGCACGTCCGGCGGGCCGGAAAGCGGCCGCTCTTCCATCAGGAAGAACAGCGTAGCCGCCGTCGCCATGAACAAGGCAGCCGCGCCGAACAGATAGCGGAAACCCGCGATCATATCCTGCGGGGTGATGCCGTGCGCGCCGCCGCCCTGCTCGCCGATCGAGATATTGCGGCCGAGCACCATCAGCAGGATCGCGCTGAACAACGCCACCGCGAAGGACGACATCAGCGCGCGGACGAAGTTCAGCGCGCCGGTCGCGGTGCCGACCTGCGCGCGCGCCACCGCATTCTGGATCGAGACCACGCTGACCGGAAAACAGGTGCCGAGGCCGAGGGCATAGCACGCCAGCAGCGTCAGCACCGCCCAGAGCGGCAGCGGAATCGCGATCGCCAACGTCAGCGCGCACAGCGTCGCCATGCCCGCGCCGACAATCGCCGACCATTTGTAGTGTCGCGTCATCATCATCACGCGCCCGGCGATCCACGCCCCGATCACCGTCACCGCCACCAGCGGGATCAGCGCGAGGCCCGCCTCGCTGGCGCCGAGCTGATAGACCGTCTCGTAGTACAGCGGCATGTGCACGGTGAGCGCGATCATCGCGCCGAGCGCGCAGCCGCCGGAGATCATCGCGTAGGGTACCACCGGGCCGGAGATCAGCGGGATCGGCAGGAAGGGCTCCTGCGTGGTGCGCGCGTGCCAGATGAAGGCGAACGTCAGGAGCACCGCCGAGCCGATCATCGCCAGCAGCGTCGGCGACAGCCACGCCAGTTGATGGCCGCCCCAGGTCAGCACCAGCATGAAGATCACGGCGGACGCCATCAGCAGCACGCCGCCGGCCCAGTCGAGCTTGCGCGGCCGGTGATAGACCGGAATCTTCTTCATGCGCGGCAGCAACAGCGCCAGCGACAGGATGCCGAGCGGCAGGTTGATCCAGAAGATCATCGACCAGTGCAGATGCTCGGCGAACACGCCGCCCAGCACCGGGCCGCCGACACCGGCCGCGACATAGACCGAACTGAAATAGGCCTGATAGCGGCCGCGCTCGCGCGGCGAGACGATGTCGGCCACCAGCGTCTGCACCAGCGGCAGGATGCCGCCGCCGCCAAGGCCCTGCAGCCCGCGCGCCAGAATCAGCGTGAGGATGTTCTGCGACAGCGCGCACACAACCGAGCCGACCAGAAACAGGCTGGTCGCGACGATGATCATAGCGCGGCGGCCGTAGATATCGCTCAGCGCGCCATAGACCGGCGCCACGGCGGTGGAGGACAACAGATAGGCGGTGATGATCCACGACAGATTGGAGACGTCGCGAAACTGCTGGCCGATGGTCGGCAGCGCGGTGGCGACGATGGTCTGATCGAGCGCGGTGAGGAACATGTTGAGCATCAGGCTCAGCACGATGGTGCGGATTTCCTCATGCGTCAGCGGCGCGGCCGGCGCGATCGCCGGCGCGTCGACAATGTCGATCACCTCGCCGCCGATCGCGGCGAGACCATCATCTCCCTGCGGGTCCGCGGGTCCGCGGCCCGATCCGTCCATTTTGTTCATGCCGTCTGCTTGGGTGTTCGGCGCGCCATGCCCTGCCCGGCGGCGCTTCGTTGCTGCGCCTATTGGTAGCGTCGTCTGCCGCGCTGCGTTAGTCATTCCGGCGCATGGGGCCGTGCACAAACCGCAGCAATGCACGCAATTGTGATCGGGGACACCAGACGGGCCGGAACGGCGCAGCGAACCCACCCCTCGTCCTGAGGAACGATCCGCAGGATCGTGTCTCGAAGGATGAGGCCACGATGGATGACGCGCAGGTCCGGGCCTCATGGTTCGAGACGGCGCTGACGCGCCTCCTCACCATGAGGAGTGCGTACGCCCCACGAGAGATGCACTTGAGCAGCACCACCCTCAAAGCTGGCATCACCGGACATAGCCCGTCGAAGACGGGCGTGAACGCCCTTTGACCCGGTGATCCACGTCTTCACGAACTATAGGCGGGAAAAGACGTGGCTGGCCGGGTCAAACCCGGCCATGACGACAGTGCAAGAACGCAAAAATAGTGAAACTGCGAAGCCGCGTTGCACGCTGCGTCGCGCCCGGGACACAGAACGAGAGTCTGTGGACAACCGCACCCTACTTCTTCGGCCGCGTTTTCAGCTTCGCGCGCTTGGGCAGCAGCGCCGGCCAGCGCACGATGTGATCCTCGAGGTCGGCTTCGTCGATCTCGTCCTCGCTGCCCCACACCCGGCCGCGCACCGAGACGCCCGCCTCGTGCACGGTGTTGGGATCGCCCGAGATCAGCGGGTGCCACCAGTAAAGATCGCGCCCTTCGGCCACCAGCTTGTAGCCGCAGCTCGGCGGCAGCCAGTTCAGCGTCCGCACGTTCTCCGGGGTCAGCCGGACGCAATCGCTCACCTTGGCGGAACGGTTGGGATAGTCCTTGCAGGCGCACAGCCCCCAGTCGAGCAGCGTGCACGCAATATGGGTGTAGTAGATCTTGCCGGTGTCCTCGTCCTCCAGCTTCTCCAGGCAGCAGCGCCCGCAGCCGTCGCACAGGCTCTCCCATTCGGCGTCGGACATCTGCTCCAACGTCTTGGTTTTCCAGAACGATTTGCTCTGCGGGGAAGGCTTGGCGGGCGGCGCGGTCATCTCGTCGGACAAAGCTGGCGCGAGCCGCTCTGGCAAAGGCGGCCCGCACGCACGTTGATGGCTGATGCCCCATCTATAACGTGTTCGCGCCGGGGGATACCGCCCCGCGCGATAAAAACCCGGACGGGCGCCGTTCCCCGCGCGGCGGCGCGGTGAGTGAAAGCGCACGGCCTCACCCCGTTCCGGAGGGGGCCGGTGTTCCGCCTTTGCCATCAAAAAGCCTGCCCGAGCATTGGTTTATCCGCCGTGCTCGGCTAGAAGATGCGGGAATCCGGCGAGCGCGTTCCGTTCCGACTCGCCGGCGACGGCCGGTTGCCGCGTCCGTGATGTCGGATGCCACGCCGTGTTCGGTGCCTTGGGGTTGCCGCAAGCGGACCGCATGGTCGGCGGCGGGTCGCACGGCTCGAACATCGCGCATCGGATCCGGCTTGAGGGAACGGCCGACGCCAAACGACACCCGCGCTGCAGACAAGGATTTCGGTGCGCAACATCGTACCCGATGACTGGAAGAAGAAGTTCCGGCATTTCCTGCTGGACCTCGACGCGCGCATCGACTCCACCTTGTTCTCGTCCGGGCGCGGCCTGCGCGAACTCTACGAACGCTTCTCGGCGTTCATGGACCGCTTCTATGTCGGGCGCTGGAAGCGCTGGGTGTTCATCGAGCCGCTGTCGGAAGCCGCCACCATCGGCCTCGGCGGCATGCTGTTGATGCTGGCGCTCGCGGTCCCCGCTTTTCACGAGACCTCGGACGACGACTGGCTGAAGAAGTCCGATCTCGCGGTGACCTTCCTCGACCGCTACAACAATCCGATCGGCAGCCGCGGCATCAAGCACAACGACTCGATCCCGCTGGAAGACTTTCCCGATCATCTGATCAAGGCGACGCTCGCCACCGAGGACCGCCGCTTCTACGATCATTTCGGCATCGACGTCGCGGGCACGATGCGCGCACTCGTCACCAACGCGCAGGCCGGCGGCGTGCGCCAGGGCGGCTCCTCGATCACCCAGCAGCTCGCCAAGAACCTGTTCCTCAACAACGAGCGCACCATCGAGCGCAAGGTCAAGGAAGCTTTCCTCGCGATCTGGCTGGAAACCCGCCTGACCAAGAACGAGATCCTCAAGCTCTATCTCGACCGCGCCTATATGGGCGGCGGCACTTTCGGCGTCGACGGCGCGGCGCATTTCTATTTCAACAAGTCGGCGCGCGACGTGAACCTTGCGGAAGCGGCGATGCTCGCCGGCCTGTTCAAGGCGCCGACCAAATACGCCCCGCACATCAACCTGCCCGCCGCCCGCGCGCGCGCCAACGTGGTGCTCGACAATCTGGTCGATGCCGGCTTCATGACCGAGGGCCAGGTGTTCGGCGCCCGCCGCAATCCGGCCAGCGTGGTCGACCGCCGCGACGAGAACTCGCCGAACTACTATCTCGACTGGGCCTTCGACGAGATGAAGAAGCTGGTCCAGACCTTCCCCAAATCCTATACCGAGCGCGTGTTCGTGGTGCGCACCGCGATCGACATGAACGTGCAGCACGCGGCGGAAGCAACCGTCGAGGACCAGCTGCGCCAGTTCGGCCGCGACTATCACGCGACCCAGGCCGCTCTCGTGCTGGCCGATCTCGACGGCGGCGTGCGCGCGATGGTCGGCGGGCGCGACTACGGCGCGAGCCAGTTCAACCGCGCGGTCGACGCGATGCGCCAGCCCGGCTCCTCGTTCAAACCTTACGTCTACGCCACCGCGCTGATGAACGGCTTCAAGCCGACCTCCATCGTGGTGGACGGCCCGGTCTGCATCGGCAACTGGTGTCCGCAGAATTACGGCCGCTCCTATTCCGGCCCGGTGACGCTGACCGCCGCGATCACCCGCTCGATCAACGTGGTGCCGGTCAAGCTGTCGATCGCGATGGGCGGCAAGGGCGGACCGAAGGCCGGCCGCGCCAAGATCGTCGAGACCGCGCGCAAGATGGGCATCAAGGCGCCGCTGCCCGATACGCCCTCGCTGCCGATCGGCTCCGACGAAGTCAACGTGCTCGAGCACGCGGTTGCCTACGCTACCTTCCCCAACAAGGGACGCGCGGTGACGCCCCACGCCGTGCTCGAAGTGCGCACCGGCGCGGGCGATCTGGTCTGGCGCTGGGACCGCGACGGGCCGCAGCCGCGACAGGCGATCCCCGCCTCGGTCGCCACCGACATGGCCGGCATGATGAGTCACGTGGTCGAGGAAGGCACCGCGCGGCGCGCGCAGCTCGACGGCATTCCGGCCGCCGGCAAGACCGGCACCACCAACAATTATCGCGACGCCTGGTTCGTCGGCTACACCGGCAACTTCACCATGGCGGTGTGGTACGGCAACGACGACTACTCGCCGACCAACCGCATGACCGGCGGCTCGCTGCCGGCCAAGACCTGGCACGATGTGATGGTCGCCGCGCATCAGGGCGTCGAGATCAGGGATCTGGCCGGCGTCGGCCCCGGCAAGGCGCGGCCGCAAGGTCCGATGGCGGCGGCCGGGGCTGCGCGCGGCGGCGAGATCGCAGCCGGCCCGCCGCCGATCCTGACCCGGCGCGGCGCCGGAATTCTGGTGCGCATCGAGAAGATGATGGACGACGCGGCCAAGACCGTCGACAGCGGCAACACCACCTTCAACGACAAGACCAAACCGGCGAGCGGTCAGCGCGCCTCCGCCGCCGCGTTCCCGGAAAACCTGGCGGCGGCGTCGGACGACGCGACGCCGACCGCGAGCACCAGCGCCGCGCCCGCCGCCGTGGCCGCGCCGCGCAAGAAAACCCGCGTGCAATGATGATGGCGAAGCTGTCGTGCGCCTGATCGCCGTATCCATTCTCGCGATGCTGATCGCCACCATCGTCGGCCTCGGCACGACATGGACCACCGCGCGACGCGGGGTCGAGGTCGGCACGCTGACCATCGGCGCCTGGACGGCGCGGCCCAGAACCGGCACCAGCGACATCGATCCCTATTCGCGCGCTTCGATCGCCCGCTCCGGCGAACTGCCGGTCGGCAGCGGCGACGGCGTCACCTTCCTCGCCACCAAGGACGACAAGGGCCGCGCGCTGAACGGCAATTGCGACGTCACCGTGAGCGGCGTCACCCCGGCGGCGCGGTTCTGGACGCTGACGGTCTACGACATGAAAGGCGGCCTGGTCGCCAATACGCTGCAGCGTTACGGCTTCACCAGCCAGGAAGTGGTGCGCGCCTCCGACGGCAGTTTCGTGCTGCATGTCTCGCCCCGCGCGCGCGCCGGCAACTGGCTGCCGACCGGCGGCATCGACCGCTACACGCTGGCGCTGCGGCTCTACGACACCCCGGTCGGCGTCGCCACGCGCTCGCAGAAGGACGCGCCGATGCCTTCCGTCAGCACGGTGGGCTGCCCATGATCCGCTGGCTGCTCGCAATCCTCGGCGGCGTGCTGCTCGGCGGCGTGGTGCATCTCGTCAGCGTGCTGGCGCTGCCGCACATCGCCACGCAGGACGCCTATTCCCGGCTCGACCGCATCGCCAAGCTCAATACCGTGACGCCGATCCCGCCGGCCGAGCCCGGCACCGCCCTGATGCCGTTCATGGACCCGGCCTTCGCCGCGGCGGCGTGCAAATACGATCTGTCCGGCGGGCCGATCAAGCTCATCGTGCCGGTCAGCCAGGCCTACACCTCGGTGTCGTTCTACACCCGCGGCGACATCGCCTATTACGCGATCAACGATCGCTCCGCCGGCCGCAAGGTGATCGAACTCGATCTGATGACGCCTGCGCAGAAGAACGCGCTGCCGGAAGACGAGGACGTCACAGCCGCCGACCGCCTGATCATCGAGTCGCCAACGGCGACCGGCGTGATCGTGATGCGCGCGCTCGCCGCCGAACCGAGCCTGATGACGCAGGCGCAGGCCTCGCTCGCCGCCGCCACCTGCAAGGTGCAGCTCGATCCCGTGCCGCTGGCGAAGCGGTAGACATGCATTGAAATGCTCGTTCCGGCGCAGGCCGGGACCCATATTCCCTGTCAGTGTTTCGAATGGCGAGTTCAGCAGTTCTTTGAGAAGCTGGTGATTGTGGGTCCCGGCTTGCGCCGGGACGACCGAGAGAGATGAAGCCGGCACCGGATAACACAGAGCCGTCATGGCAGCGATGGTCAACGCCGTCATGCCCGGATTTATTCCGGGCATCCACGTTTTCAGATAGTCGCAACACGAAAGCCGTGGATGGCCGGGTCAAGCCCGGCCATGACGATCGAGAACTATCCGGCACAAGCCCGGTGATGACGATATTGTCGAATGCCTCACGATGCGCCGTGTCCCTCCCCGAGCCACAGCGTCACCTGCGGATAGACTTCGAGAAGGCCGCGATAGATCATGTCGCCGGCGACATAGAGGATCACCGCAAGGCCGACATAAGCGATCCAGCGATGCTTTTGCAAAAGCTTCGCGATGAACGAGGCGGCCGCACCCATCATCGCGATCGACAGCAGCAGGCCGAACACCAGCACCCACGGATGCTCGCGCGCCGCGCCCGCCACCGCGAGCACGTTGTCGAGCGACATCGACACGTCGGCGATGACGATCTGCCAGGCCGCCTGCTTCAGCGTCTTGCGTGGCGCGGTCTCGTCATCGGCCAGCGCGTCGACATCGTCCGCCCCGTGATGCGGCGAACGCAATTCGCGCCACATCTTCCAGCACACCCACAGCAGCAGGATGCCGCCCGCGAGCAAGAGTCCGACGATCTGCAGAAGCTGCGTGGTGAGGCCGGCGAAAATCATGCGCAGCAGCGTCGCCGCGCCGATGCCGATCAGGATGGCCTTGGCGCGCTGCTCTTTCGGCAGGCCGGCGGCGGCAAGGCCGATGACAATGGCATTGTCGCCGGCCAGCACGAGGTCGATCAGGATGACCTGAAAGAGAGCGGTGAGAACGTCAGTCGTGAGAAAATCAAACATCAGCCGGGCTCCTTGGTTGCGAAGGAGCGGCTCTTGTCGCAGGCAGGTCCATCACCGCATCGCGGCCGAAACGACCGCGGACACGACAACCGGACGAGGCGGTGGGCATCGTTCAGGCCGACGGACCATCGCCTTTACGGCGATCGTCAGTCCATGCGCAGACACGTTCCCACGGCAGAAAACAGGGCCACTCCAACTATGTCCAGTCCGACATCACAGCTTGTCGCTGCCAGAGGGGCCCGGGCTGGTCTCTGCTTCGTGAGGGTAGTCGATATCTCCTGCTATTGCGAGGTGGATCGACGTTCGAACAGATGCTCGAACAACTGAGCGGCCTGGTCGGGTTCGGCCAGCACCGAGGCGGCGCAGCCGGTGATGACGAGACCACCGGCGACATCCCAAAGCGACAGATTCTGCGAGTTGCGCTTGCTCCTGATCAGCCACGCCGCGACCGCCGCGAGCAGCGCGCCGAGAAAGAACATCAGGCTGAACGCGATCATCACCAGTTCCGGATCGAGCGTTTGCGCGATCAGCAGGACCGGCACGATCACCGCGAGACTGAGCGATGACAGAATGGTCACGGACTGCGTCTCCCGAACAAACCTGTCTTTCCAACTGTCATGGCCTGCAAGGCCCTCGATGGAAGCGCTCATTCCATCCTCTTTTCTTCCGGGTTGCTGCGCGCCGCTGCGGCGCTGCGCCTCACCCGTTTTCCAAGAGGAGCGAGACGCCTCCCGAACCGGAATCGACATCGATCCCGACGACACCATCCAAACAACGGACCATCGACACGCGCAACGTGACCATCGGACGCGTGTCAACCGGACGCGCGTTATCACGACGCAGACAAACTCACGCGCGTGTGATGTTGCGTGAATGAGGAACCCGTAGGTGCCTGCATCAACGCACAATCCTTATTCCGCGTCGTAGCCAAGTTGACACCCGTCACGGCGACGCGCCGCGAAGGACGAGGCCACCTGCCCTTCCCCGCTGCGGGCAGAGGTGAAGAAAGAGCGGCGGCCAACTCCACGCTCGTCATGCCGCGATAGTCTCAACGCCGTCATGCCCGGATTTATTCCGGACATCCACGTCTTCATATCACCGCAGCAAAAGTCGTGGATGGCCGGGTCAAGCCCGGCCATGACGATTTGAGAATAGGCAAGACAGGCTTGATGATGACGACAGGAGAACTATCGAGCGTTTTTCGTCCCGACCGGCATTGGCAGCGATGCTGCGTCAGCCGCCGACGCGCAGCACGCGCCCCGCGACCGGCGGCGCGCTGGTCCACGCGCTCGCGGCGCGGCGCGCCAGTTCTGCAATCAGGCGGTCGGCATCGGCCGCCATCGCGTCGGGCGCCTGAATGGCGAGGCGCTGAAGCGCCCAGCGATAGGACGCGACGCGCTGCTCGAGCGACTGCTGCGCCCACTGCACCACCAGCACGTTCTCGCGCATCCGCGCCTGCGCATCTGTATATTCGCGCGGCGAGACGTCGCCGATATGCGCGAGTGCCTTGTTGCGCTTGATGTCGAGATCGTTGACCTTGATCGCCAGCGGAATGAACTGGTCGAGCATGGTGAAATCGTTGCGCACGTCCTCGATCAGCCCGGCATAGGCGGCGATGTGCGAGCGGTGCGGCTCGTCGATCATCTTGCGGCCATAGGCAGTGGGATCGAACACCACCTTCACGCGCCAGGGCGCGGGAATGCGGTCATAGTCGCCGAACACGCCCTTCCAGTGCGGGCGCGAATGCGGCGGCTGGATGAAATAGAACGCCTTGTCGCGCAGCTCGCGTTCGTAATCGGTCAGCGCGAATTGCGAGGGAATGCCGTCGAGACTCTCGGTCGCTTCCTCGCCGACCCAGCGATGCATGTCCTGATGATAGAACATCTGCCGGGTGCGGCCGAAATCGCCGCCATTGCAGCCGACGCCGAAGACCAGGGGAATGATGAAAAGCGGATTGCACATCGCTAGTCTGCCCAAGCGCCCAGCGCCGCGCGCCGGCCGCTCGGCGCGAAGATTAAGTGATGTCAGGACCGCGCCCGGCGACGACGGCGGCGTCCCTGCGCGGTGCCCTCTTCCGGTCCGCTCCCGCCGCTGGTCTCGTCCGCGTAACGCTCGATCCGGATTGCGGGAAGGATCACCACGGTCGCGCTATGCTCCGGCCGGGCCTGCTCCTTGCCCAACCCCGCGCGCCGCGCTGCGGCGTCTGCCGGGAATGCAATGACGGTCCCCATGAGATTGCCCCTTTATCCCTGTCGCGCGGCGCTCGATCATGCCTGCGACGCAGTGTCATTAAGACCAGCGCATGGTTAATGCAGTGTTAATGATGCACGACGATTCGTCGGGCCCATCACACCTTGCGTGGTGATGGCGCACGCTGTTTTCCGCCCGCATGAAGATAAAGTGCCGATGGTCGAGGGTTAGCCCGGCACGCGACTGCACGCAGCGTCCCCTCCTCGCAAAATCGTTCCACGAAATCGTGCAGAACACCGCAATAAAAATCGGCAATGGCGGGAACCCGACAGACCGCACGAAAGACGGACTCTTATATACCATAACCTGCTGGGAACTTTGGAACGCTCTGTTCGGTAGTCAATGGAGTGGATGTGCCGACGGGTCGAGGTCAAAGTCGTGGACAAACCCCTTCGCCAGCTTTCGGAGAACCAGTTCCTCAACGAACTTCCGCATGCGGATTTCGCGCTGCTCGAGCCGTATCTGAGGATCGTCAGCCTCGATCGCGGCATGCCGCTCTATGAGGACGGCGATGCGATCTCGGCGGTTCATTTTCCGCTCAAGGGCATGATCTCGCTGGTCACCGTCACCAGTGAGGGCGATTCCATCGAAGCCGGCACCATCGGCGTCGACGGCATCGTCGGCGGCATGACGGCCTTCGGCCTGCACATCGCCCCGACCAAGGCCATCGTCCAGATTCCCGCGGTGCTCGCCGAGATTCCGGCGGGCCGGTTCCGCGCCGCCGCCGCGAAGAGCGAGGCGATCCGCGATCTGTGCGTGCGCTATAATGAAGTGCAACTGATCCAGGCGCGCGTCACCGTGGCCTGCAACGCGCTGCATTCGATCGAACAGCGTTTCTGCAAATGGCTGCTGCAATCGCGCGAGGTGACGGACGACGGCGCGGTGTCGCTGACCCAGGAATTCATGGCGCAGATGCTGGGCGTGCAACGCTCCTCGGTCTCGCAGGTCGCGACCAAGATGCAGCGGCTCGGCTATATCAGCTATGTGCGCGGGCAGATCCGCATCCTCAACCGCCCCGGCCTTGAAGAGACCGCTTGCGATTGCGTCGACTCGATCGTGCACAAGATCCACGCGATCTGGCCGCAAATCGCCCGCAGATAGCCACGCTCGGCTCGCCGCGGCCGCGTGCCGGGATTGCGCGGTCGATCGTCAGCCTTCCATGCGCCGTCAGCGCGAGAACCGCTCCGCACCGGTGAGCCGCCGCGGCTGCTGGAATTTCAGCCCCATGCGCTGCCCCTTGGAAATCACCGCGGAGCGCGAGCGTTTCGATTTGGCGGCGGCGCGGGCAGCGGAAATACCGGCTTCGGCCCATTCGCGAAGCTGGGCTTCCTGTTCGCGCGTCCAGATATGATTGCTGTTTCTCGGCATGTGGAAATCAGGACCAGGGTTGGAGATCATCAAAAACCACGCGCTCCGCCGCGGATCCTCCCGCGCTCTACGGGAAAACACCGACGCAACGCGCCTTCAGGACGGCCCATCCAGCCATTCGGGAATCTTCGCACCGGCGATGACCCGTTTCGGCGTATGGGGGTTGAGCGTGCCCGCGCTCGCGGACCAGCCTTTGTCAACGATCTCGCGCGCAAAACGTTTCGCTTCGCTCTCATCGATAAACGTACGGGTCGCGCGCGCGAACTTGCCGTCGTCGCCGTCGAATTTCGGCTCGCCATTGGATTCGTAGGACACGTACCAGGTGGGCCTGTCGCTCATCTGGCAAACGGACTGTCGAACGGATCGCAGGGCGACAGCCCCTTCACATGCCCGCACTCCACCAGAGCCAGGGTCCGCAGCCGGATCGGATCGCGCTCGCCGGTCGCAGCCTGGGTCAGGATGTTGTGCGCGAGCACCGCGCGCGTCGCCGAGGTTCGCAACTGAACCGGCAACGCGGCAACCGCATCGTCGAGCACCTCTTTCAGAAACCGGATTTCTTCGGGATCGAATGCAGCACTTCTCATGAGGGCTTACTCCCGCAACGCCGAACTGGACCAGGCTTGTCGCTTTTGAACTATCGCCTCATGCACCGGAGCTGTCTGTCCGCTCTCCGACAAACGTCCCGGCGCCCCTTGCCACGATCGCTCGCCAAACGCGCGACCTCCTCGCGCGTTCCACCGAATGCAAAATTTTTTTACTTAAGGACGGAAATCTTGAATCGATCCGCGGGCACGTTCGATTTCCCCGATACATCGGGTGTTTGATTTTACTGCTCGGTAACACTGCGCCGGTATTTTCAAACCTGTCGATAGTATCGTTCTGCGTTCGACATACGATATCCAGAATGGATGAGGTTCCGAACTGCGTGACCATCCGGCATTTTCTCCGCGCCGCGAAGCCCCCGATCGCCTGAATTTCGGCGACTACGCTTCAGTCCGCCCTCCTGATCCCTTCAAAATCCGTCGTTGCTGCGACCTGTGAATCGAGGATTCCCATGGCATTTCTGTCGCGTTTCAAAATTCTGACCAAGATTCTCTCGGTCATCGTGCTGTTGTCGATCATCGCCGTCGCCATGGCGGTTCTCGGCATCGGTTCGCTGAAGTCGCTGAACGACGCGACCACGCGCATGGAGGCCAGCGCCGAGAAGGCGCTGCTGTCGCAGCAGATCGCCGTCAACCTCGTCACCATGAACCGCGCGCAGTTCCAGATCTCGACCAACCCGGAGAAGGAAAACCGCGAGGCCGCGCGGCAGATCATCGAGCAGGAAACCAGGCTGTTCAACGACCGGCTGCAGGCGCTCTACAAGGACGCCGACGCCGATTCACAGCAGATCCTGACCCTGGTGGAAATGAACTGGTCGCGTTACAGCGCCGATCTCGACAGCACCTATCGCGCGGCTGAAGCGGTCACCGATTCCAAGGTGTCGGCGGAGATGGACAATCTGCGCAACGAGGCGATCTCGAGCTCCGAGATCGCCAACCGGATGCGCGTCAGTCTGCGCGACTATTCCGAAAAGCTGCAAAAGAAAGTGTCGCAGGAAGCCGCCGCGGCCTCCGCGGAATACGCCCAGACCTCGCAGATGCTGATCGCCACCGCCGTGATCGGCATCGCGTTCGGCCTGATCGCGGGCTTTCTGATCGGCCAGTTCGGCATCGCCAAACCGATCCGCTCCATGGTGGCGCTGTTGCAGCGCCTTGCGAGCGGCGAGTACAACCTCGACATCGAAGGCGCGGGCCGCCGCGACGAAGTCGGCGACATCGCCAGGACGGCCGAGGTCTTCAAGGAAAACGGTCTTGCCAAGATCCGTCTCGAAGACGAGCAGAAGCAAACCGCCGAGCGCATGGCGGTCCAGCGCAAGGCCGACATGCATCGCCTCGCCGATGATTTCCAGCAGTCCGTCGGCGCCATCGTCGATGTCGTGGCCTCCGCCGCGACCGAGATGCAGGCGACCGCCAATCAGCTCACCGCCTCGGCGCAGGAGACCTCCGCGCAGTCGAGCTCGGTCTCCGCGGCGGCCGACCTCGCCTCCTCCAACGTTACTTCGGTGGCGGGCTCCGCCGAGGAATTCGGCGCGTCGGTGTCGGAGATCGGCCGACAGGCGGAACGCTCCTCGCAGATGACGCGCTCGGCCGTGACCGAGATCGAAGCCGCGGCCGTAACGGTCGGCGAACTCAGCCAGGCGGCGGCGCGGATCGACAACATCGTCGACATCATCTCGACCATCGCCGACCAGACCAACCTGCTCGCGCTCAACGCCACCATCGAGGCGGCGCGCGCCGGCGATGCCGGCCGCGGCTTCGCGGTAGTGGCCTCGGAAGTCAAGGAACTGGCGACCCAGACCGTGAAGGCGACGGCCGAGATCAGCGCGCAGCTCGCTGGCATCCAGACATCGACCGGAAAGGCGGTGGCCGCGATCGAGGGCGTGACCAAGACGGTGCACGAGATCGACACCACGGCTTCGGCTATTTCCGCCGCGGTCGAGGAGCAGACCGCCGCGACGCGCGAGATCATCAATGCCGCGACGCAGGCTTCGGTCGGCACCGGCGAGGTGACCTCGAACATCTCCGGCGTCGCCACCGCCGCCGAGCAGACCGGCATGGCCGCCAGCCAGGTGCAGACCTCGTCCGCCGACCTCGCCCAGCAGGCCGAGCAACTGCGCTATCAGATGAACGAATTCCTTGAGAACGTCCGCGCGGCGTAAGCGCATCACACATCATCGCAACAGCAAGCCCCGGAGCGGACACGCTCCGGGGCTTTTGTTTGAGGGACGGCAATGACGACGAATACACCGCTGTTGAAATCAATTACTGTAAGAGCTTGGCCTCATGGTTCGAGACGCGAGGCTATCGCCTCGCTCCTCACCATGAGGAACAGGCGCACCTCCCGCGCAGGTAAGCATCCGCTCCGATAACAGCCTCGGATTATCCCTCATCCTGAGGAGCGATCCGCAGGATCGCGTCTCGAAGGATGAGGGTGGCGCTTCTCGACGGAAGTTTTCGTCCCGGTCGTCTCGGCGCAGGCTGGGACCCATCGCCACAGGCCTTTCAGGAAAGACGCCGGACCTGCCTGCCCAAATCCTCGCCCGGAATTATGGGTCCCGGCCCGCGCCGGGACGACCCTGTTTTCGGCCAGACCCTGAGGAGCGCGCCTTCGCATGCATCTCGAAGACCAGGGCCCGGTTTCTCCCTCTCCCCGCATGCGGACAGAGGTTAGGGACTCCCCGCCAATTGACCCCATTCCCTTAACGGAGTGCTAATCTTAATGGCTTGTTAAAGTGAGGGTTCTAGATTCGAGACAGGTTTCACTCGTCAGCATGGCAGCATGAGCGCTCCCCCGATGTTACAAGGCTTCGACGGCCTGTTGTCGCTGTCCCGTCGCGAGGGCGTCGACATCCGTCCGACTTTGCTGCGCGTGCTGACCGACCTCTATGTCCAGACCGCCGATCACAGCTATGACGAGGAGCTGCAATTCGTCGAGCTGGCGAGCCGGCTGCTCGATCAGGTCGACGACGCCACCCGCGCCGTGGTGCGCGCCCGCCTGTCGGTCTATCCGCGCACCCCGCACGCTTTGCTGCGCAAGCTCGCTCTGCCGCAGCCGCGCTATCAGCGCATGCCGCTCGCCCCGCCGCTGCAGCCGGTCGAGACTCCGGACGTGGTGTTCGTGGACGACAGCAACGATCTCGAATTCGTCGATGCGCCGGAGATCGCCAGTGCCGAGCCCGACGCCGGCGAGAACCTGCCCGCTGCCGAGTCCGTGCCGGTCGCCGACATGCCGGCTGCCCCGGCAAGCGCGCCCACGCTGGCGATGAAGCCGGAGGATGCGTCCTCGCTCAACGACATGTTCCTCGCCGCGCCCTCGAAAGAGCGCGCCAGGATTCTGATGGGTCTCGAATCCGCGCCGCTCAAGCCCTCGATCAAGGTCGATCCCAGGCGCGCGGCGCGGGCGCTGGCCAGCCTCGAACAGGCGGCGCTGGCCGCCGACATGCCGGCCTTCATCGCCGAACTCGGCGACGCGCTGATCCTGCCCGCCCATGTCGCGAGCGCGATCGTGCACGATCCACTCGGCGAACCGCTGGCCTGCGCCGCCAGGGTGCTCGGCATGTCGGGCGACGCCTTCCAGCGCGTACTGCTGTTTCTCAACCCGGCGATCGGCTCCTCGGTGATGGACGTCTATCGGCTGGCGCGGATGTACGACCATCTCGGCGAGCGCGCGGCGCTGATCATGCTCGCGACCTGGCGCGGCGCCTCGATTGCGACCACCCGCGCCAAATATCGCCCGGCGCTCTACGACGACGAGCGTCAGCGCGCCCGCCCGGCCGCCGCGCATCATCCCGCGGCCGCGCCCGCCGCGGCGGACACCCCGCGCTTCGGGTCTCGCGCGCCCGGCGCCCGGCAGGGCTGAGGCCCACCACATTCCTTTCGCCGTGCCTTGTGGCGAGGACCGGCTCCCCCGAACCCAAGCCGTCATGGCCGGATTTTATTCCGGCCATCCAAGTCTTCATTCCCTCGCGAACAGATCAATGTTCGACCTGACGAATCGCAATTCCGTCGGTAGCGAAAGAATTCTAGAGTGCCGCCGGTCGGATAACCGGCGGAGACGGAGCATGAGGATTTTGGTGATCGCGGCGGCGCTGCTGGCGCTGGCGATGCCCGCGACGGCGCAGATGGGCGGCGGCGGCCGGCATCGCGGCATGAGCAAGGACGCGCCCGCCGCGCCGGATAAAGCCGCGCTGCAGAAAAAGCGCGAGGCCGAGGCCCGCGCCGCCAAGGCGGCGATGGACAAGGTTCCGGAGCCCAAGGAAAAATACGATCCCTGGAAGATCGAGCGCTGAAGCTTTATCGGCGGATGATACGCAATCCATACCGCTCGGCCTCATCCTTCGAGACGCGCGCAACAGCGCGCTCCTCGGGATGAGGGTCATTCCTCATGGTGAGGAGCGGGGCGAAGCCTCGCGTCTCGAACCATGAGGCCGGATTATCGTCCAAAAGCCACCCTACCCCTTCGCCAGATCGAGGAAATGCCGTCCGGCCTTGTCCTCGATCTCGACGATCCAGACATCGGGATCGAACCCGATCTCCTTTTGCAGACGCTCCTCGATTTTCTGCTCGGCCACCGGCTCCGGCGGCGAGGCGACGAATGCCCGCTCGCTCGGCCGGCTCTCGCCATAGCTCGTCTGCGGCGCGGGCGCGAACAGCATCGCGTTGCCGTCGAGCAGCGCCAGCTTGACGAACACCGCCCCGGCCTCCTCGGCGCCGCGACGGCGCACCGCGCCGAACACGCCCTCGGTCTGGCAGCGGCGCAGATAGGCCGCCACCCAGATGCTTGATTTCAGTCGCATGGCGGCAAACTACCCCAGCGGCACGCCGGAGACCATCAATCGATCGGGCGGCCGGTCAGCTTGACCAGCTCGTGCACCAGCCAGTCCGACATCTTGCCGGTCTGCGGCTTCTTGCGGTCGGCCTCGAACTTGCGGATCGCGGCCTGGGTCTCGGGACCGATATTGCCGGTCGGCTTGAACTGGCCGTAGCCGTATTCGGTCAGCGCGCGCTGCACCTGGGAGACGCGGCGGGTCGAATTGATCAGGTCGCCGACCGGATCATGATGCACCGGGATCGCGGCCGGCGGTCGCGCGACATTCGCCGCCTTGGTCGCGACCACCGCCTTCGGCGGCTCGACCGCTTTGGTCTCGACCGGCTTCACGTCCACCGGCTTGACGCTCTCGGCCTCCACCGGGCGGGCACGCGGCAGCAGCGGCTGCGCCGGCACCTCGGCGACCGGGGTCGGCGCGGTCAGCAACACCTTCTCGGCCGGCCCGAACATCGGCGACGGATGCCGGCCCGCCTGCAGGAAGGTCGCGTTGATGATGATCGCCATGACGCCGCCGAACGCCACCACGCCCGCGAAGGTATCCTTCGGGCTGCGCATCAGCATGCGCGTCAAGAAGTTCGGCTCCTGCTCGATCGCCACCGCCTGCGCGGCCTTGCCGCGACGCGGGCGGCGGGGCATCTCATCGTCGTCGATCTCGATCCGTCTAGGCAATTTTCTTCACCGCAGTTTCTTTCGCCTCCGCGCGCGGCGCGGGAGCGAGCGTTGCAATCGTGCCGGACTTCGCCGGCGTAAAGGTCAGAGGCAGCGCGACGCACACCATGGTGCCCTCGTCGATCCGGCTTTGCACCGTCATCTCGCCGCCATGCAGCGCGACCAGGCTTTTCACGATCGACAGGCCGAGGCCGGTGCCCTCGTGACGGCGCTGATAGGTCTTGCCGGCCTGGAAGAACGGATCGCCCAGCCGCTTGAGATCGTCCGCGCTGATGCCGACGCCGGTATCGGTGACGCGCAGCGCGAGGCGCGAGCCCTCGACCGCCGCCGAGACGGTGACAGAGCCGCCGCGCTCGGTGAACTTGATGGCGTTGGACAGAAGATTGAGCAGGATCTGCTTGAACGCCTGCGGATCGCCGATCATCTGCGGCAGATCGTGCGGCACGCGGGTGACCAGATCGATGCCGTTGTCGCGCGCTTTCAGCACCATCAGGTTGCAGCAGCTCAAAAGCTTGTCGCGCGGTGCGAACTTCTCCGGCAGCAATTCGAAATTGCCGCTCTCCATCTTCGACATGTCGAGGATGCCGTTGACTACCGAGAGCAGATGCAGCCCGGATTCGTTGATCAGCGTGGCGTATTCCTTGCGCCGCGCCGCGTCGAGCTTCATCTCGTCCTCGCGCACCAGCATTTCCGAGAAGCCGATGATGGCGTTCAGCGGGGTGCGCAATTCATGACTCATGGTGGCGAGGAACTGCGACTTCGACGCCCCCGCCCGCTCCGCCTCGATCCGCGCGGCTTCCAGCGCCTGCTCCTGCGCCTTGCGCTCGGTGACGTCGCGCATCACCGAGACCACGCCCTCGCTCGCGCCGTAGGCCTGCTCCAGCGGACGGCAGCGCATCTCGACCCAGATGAATTCGGCCGCCCCGCCGCGCGCCGCCTCGCGCCGCACCCGGAATTCGACGCTGCGCGCCTCGCCGCCCCGCGCCGCATCCGACAGCGCGGTCAGATACGCCGGACGGTCCGCGACGTGAACGCGGTCGAACAGCCCGTGGCCAAGCAGCCGCGCCACCGGCGCTCCGAGCAGCGATTCCGCCGCCGGGGAAATGAAGCTGACATCGCCGTTGCGGCCATGGCGCGCGATCACGTCGCTGATGTTGCGCGCCAGCAGGCCGTAGCGATCCTCTTCCTTGTCGAGCAGCAGGCGGCTGGTGCGCGCCAGCGATTCGGTGCCGAAGGCGAGGCCCGCGGTGTAAATCGTGGCCGAGACGATGCCGAGCGCGACGAACAGCGGCCCGCTGGTCTCGGCGATCTGCGAGGCCGGCAAGGCATTGCCCCCGCTCAACAGCATGAGGACCAGCACGCAGCCGAGGCTCAGCGCGACCGCGGCCGCGACCACGCGGCGCGAGGCCGAGAGCGCCGCTTCCAGCGGCACCGCGATCAGCCAGATCGCCGCGAAGGAGGAAATCCCGCCGGTGAGGGCCGCGATCGCGAAGATCACGGCGGCGAGTGCCAGCGAGGAGAGCATATGCGCGCTCTCGAACTTGCCGGTGCGCGACAGGTAATAGGAAATCAAGATCGGCGACACCAGCCAGACCAGCACCATCACCTCGATCGCCGAGGGCGCGCCGCGCAGCGCCAGATACAGCGGCAGCGAAGCGAACGCGATCAGGCTGCCCATCAGGCGCGGGGCGATGAAGGCGCGGTGTTGCGCGCTCTTCATCGCATCGGCACGGACAGACGCGTGCAGAAGCGAATCCAGATGGTCGCGCAGGGTTTCGATCGGTGTCACTTTGTTCGTCCGCGGTTTTGCCCGCCACATCTGGCGTGCCGGACCGCCCCCTTTTATCGTTGGGGGATCGTGTCAGAGCGAGCTTAAGCGAACACTAAGTTTGCGCGCCCAGGTCGCCGCGCAGCGCGTTCCACGCCGTTTTCCGCCGCTTGCGGTCCGTCAAACAACCGCGATGGTGAACGCAAGGTTTCCAACGCGCGAAAATATGGTTTCGAAAGTGTGGACACGCGCCGTGACGACGCTGCGCCACCCGATTCGTACGTCAATCGAAAATTTACGCCAAACACATTCATTGCAATTTGATGCAAATTGGCGGGACCGCGAACACTGCGGATTTATCGCTGTCTGCTAGATCACATCACGGGATGGGTGCGGCTTTCGCCGCGAGGGATGATCGAGGACGACGGGGCTTGCGATGTTCTTTTTGTTGCGCATGGCATTCTGGCTCGGGCTTGTGCTCGTGCTGCTGCCGACCGACAAGACACCGGATGCCGACAAGCAGCCGCAGGTGGACACGGTCGAAGCCGTGACCGCCGCGAGCGCGGCCGTGTCCGACATGGCCCAGTTCTGCAATCGCCAGCCCGCCGCCTGTGCGGTCGGCGGTCAGGCCGCGAGCGTGATCGGCGCGCGGGCGCAGGCCGGCGCGAAGAAGGTCTATCACTTCTTCACCGAGAAGACCGAGCAGGCCGAGAAGGCCGAAAGCGAGACGCCCGAGAAGACCGACCGCGCCGACAAAACCGCGCCCGACGCCGCGCAGGCGAAGAAGGTCCGCGAGAAGCGCGTGCTCGACCGCAAGAATCCGGATCACACCGGATCGATTCCCGATGGCACGGACTCCGATGCCGTGACCGCTGACGGCGAGACGCAGACCGCGCAGGCGCACGACACCTTGACGCCCGACGACCTGCAGATCGAATGGCAGTCGCCCTCGCCGTAGGATTTGCGGCACAGTCTCATTCTTGAGGGCCGCATCAACCAACATACACCGTCATGGCCGGGCATGGCCCGTCGAAGTCGGGCGTGAACGCCCTTTTGACCCGGCCATCCTCGTCTTGACGAAGGCTCAGCAGAAAGAGCGTGAATGCCCCGGCACAAGGCCGGCCGGGCATGACGATTCCAAAGTTCTCGACGGAACGGCGGACTCTCGCGAGCCTTCTGCTCCCTCTCCCCGTGGGGAGAGGGTTGGGGTGAGGGACTGCGACGAAGGTTCGAATCCTGCCGATTTTCCGCCCCGAAACCCCGCTTTTGCCCTTTGGCGAACTCGCTTTCGGGCCGAACTCTTCTTATATAGAACGGGTTCCAGTCAACGCGCTGCGCGACAGGCCGCCGAAGACGGCGCCCGCCGCAGCCACGCCAAGCAGACCATGATGACCATCGACGAGATCCGCGAAAATTTCGAGCTGCTCGACGAGTGGGACGACCGCTATCGTTATGTCATCGAGCTTGGCCGTTCGCTGGAGCCGATGCCGGACGAGGAACACACCGACGTCAACAAGGTGCGCGGCTGCACCAGCCAGGTCTGGCTGGCGCGCCAGCCCGATCGCGGCACTCCGGAGCGGCCAGTGCTGCATTTCCGCGGCGACAGCGACGCCCATATCGTGCGCGGGCTGGTCGCGATCCTGCTGACGCTCTATGCCGGCAAGACCGCCCAGGAAATCCTCGACACCGACGCGCTGGCGCTGTTCGACGAATTCGGTTTTCGCGAGCACCTGACACCGCAGCGCTCCAACGGCCTGCGCGCGATGGTCGATCGCATTCGCGCCGACGCCCGCGAGACCGTCGCGGCGGCGTAACCATCGTTCCGATTTCATCGGATCATCAGATCTCGACGCCCATATCGAAATCGTTATCGCCGGGCATAGCCGTTCGCGAGAACGGCGTCGCTTCGCTCGCTTATGCTCGCGGCCATCCACGCCTTTGCATGATCGCAGCAAGCAAGGCGTGAATGGCCGGGCCGAAAGGGCGTTCACGCCCGTCTTCGACGGGCTATGCCCGGCCATGACGGGCTTTGGTATTGCGGCCGACATCACGACACATCCTCATCCTGAGGAGCATCGCATAGCGATGCGTCTCGAAGGATGAGGCCAGTCTGTGTCCCGGGCGCGATGCAGCGTGTCAAAGCGCGTTCCCGCGCGTCTTCGCCGCGTTATGGCTTCGCAGAACCGGGCCGTCGCAAATGCGAACGGTGGAACGGCCCCTGATCAGCGGAGCGACATTCCATGTCGCACCGCGTCCGGGGCACACAACGCCTTCACAAACTCATGGTTCGAGACACGAGGCTTCGCCTCGCTCCTCGCCATGAGGAGTCCTCACGCTCTCGTCAACATTCTCCCTCTCCTCTTCGGGGAGAGGGTTGGGGTGAGGAGGACCGGATGCTTCGCCTGAAATCGATTCTCACCCCTCACCCGCTCGCTTTGCTCGCGATCTCTTCCCGCAGGCGGGAAGAGGTGAAGAACGTCATCGCCCGGCCCCTACCCGCCGACCTCGCTGGTGAACACCGCATCCTCGGCGAGCCAGGTGCGGATCGCGGCGCCGCGCCCGCCCTCCGCGCGCGGCCGCAATCCGTAATGCCGCGCCAGGCGATCGAGCGCGAGTTGCAGCACCACCTTGGCCGAGCGCGAGGGCCAGCCGCGCTCGCGCTCGACATCTTCCAGCCCGCGCAGAAAGCAGCAGACATCGAGCAGCACGCCGGACAATTCCGGCCCGCAGGCCTCGAGCGCAAGACGCACCCGCTGCCGCGCCGCGACCACCACATCCATCATCTCGCCGGCGCCGTGACCGCCGCCGCGCACCCGGCCCACGCCGGACCAGCTCGAGGTGATGCGCGGCGACAAATGCCCGCGGGTGAAATCGGCGCGCAGCTTCTCGCCAGCGATGAATTGATTGTGGTCGATCATGGCATGGCCGTCGCGGCCCTTGCGCCGCGCGAGCCAGGCCAGCGGACTTTCGCTGTCATTGACCGCAACGCGCGCGATGCCCTCCGCCGTCATGATCTCGCGAACCGACAGATCCAGATGCTGCGCGCGAACGGCATCGATGCCGACGCCGTCCGGCAACGCGGATGCGGCGCGGGATCGCGCCGGCTTGTGCAAGCGGGCGGCTTTGGTCATCGGCCGCGCTCCTCGCGCTCAGCGCAAAGCGTGAAGCCGCAAGCGCGCTCCAGCAATGAAATACGACGGTCGAACCAGCGATCGTCGCGCCGGTCCTCCACGACGCGGCAGGCATGGGCGACAGTGGTGCGGTCGCGCGCGAACAGGCGGCCGACCGCCTCGAAGCTCAGTGCGAACCCGATATGACAGAGATACATCGCCACCTGCCGCGCCAGCGCGGCGCGCGGCGATCCGCGCGAAGGCGCGACGAGCTCGGCCAGCGCCACGCCGAAATCCTCCGCCACGCGCGAGGTGAGGCGGCGACAGGCGGCAAGGTCGGGTCGCCGGGATGATGGAGTTTGCGGCCGTAAACCGGGTACGGCAGGCGGCAGCACTCCCTCCGCAGCGAGTGGCGACGGCGATTGATCGGCGCGGGCACGCCTCGCTTGCCTCGATGACGGGACAGTCCCTTCCCTCACGGCTGACACCGACACCGGACCGGAAAGACAGGAACGCTCGACCATCACGACACCTCATTAGGAATTTATACCTACATCCTAGCGAGGTTGCTGTCACCGGGGATAGCTGTCCCCGGTCAAATTTCATCGGAGGGAAAAGGTCGGCGGATCAGGTACTTGACGTCGCCGACCGGGTCTGGCGCTTGCGGCGGCGCTGCTGGCCGAGGCCCATCTTCTTGGCCAGTTGCGAGCGGGCCACCGCGTAGTTCGGCGCCACCATCGGGTAATCCGCCGGCAGGCCCCATTTCTCGCGGTATTGCTCCGGGCTCATGCCATAGCGGCTGCGCAGATGACGCTTCAGCGACTTGAAGCGTTTGCCGTCCTCCAGGCACACCAGATATTCCAGCGTCATCGACTTCTTCACCGATACTGCCGGACGCGCCGGCTCGGCGGGCGCCGCCTCCGCGCCGCCCGAGGATACACGCTGCAAGGCGGCATGCACCTGCGCGATCAGTCCGGGAATCTCCGCCGCCGTGGTGGTGTTGTTGCTGACATAGGCCGACACGATGCTCGCCGTCAGTTCGACGAAACCTTTTGCACCGGACTCACTCATGGCTGATGACTTCGCTGGTAGAGATAACGGAGGCGATGTCATCGAAATCGGTTCCGGACCGCGTTGCCGGCCGGTCCTGGCCCGTTTGGCGACCGATACGCTCATGTTCGATAACACGTCATTACTTGTAACTATGATTTAATACTGAGTTCATGACAAGTAAAACGCCCATGAACACATGGAGGAATCGCGATGCATCGTTGCGTCGCGACACGCGATCGCGCGCCGCGACTGTCAGCCGCGCTGTTCGAGATGCGCGCGCAACGCCTCGATCGATTCGAACCGCACCATGCCTTCCGGCATCTGCGCTTCGATCGAGCCATCCGAATAAAGCGAATACGCCATGGAGTCGACCACGCCCGATTTCACCACGGTCACCGATGCCGCTTCGCTCCGGCGCGGCGGCTGATAGCGCGGACTGCTCGCAGGCCGTGCGGGCCGCGGCGCGGCTTCCGGTGTCGGCGTAAACTCGGGCTCGGCGCGCGAAGACTCAGGCTGCGTCCACGGCGCCTCAAACGTGTCGTGCGGATCGGCGCCGGCCTCACGCGCCGATGATTCCTCCGGCGCGGGTTCGGCCGCCGGCGGTGCGGCGGCCTGCTCGCGGCGGCGCGAGGAAAACAGGAAATTGCGACTGGGCCGTTCGCCAAGCCCCGCGCGTTCGCCAAGTCCAGGCCGCTCACCAAGACCGGGGCGCTCGCCCGAAGACTCGGACACGCGATCGCGCGCCCGCGGAATCGGCGGAAGAGTGCGCGTGCGGGTGTGCTGCTCATCCGACCATGGCGGAGCTGACTCGCTCGGCGCTTCAGGCTGCGAAGCTGCGCGCGGCGGCGGTGACGCCGGACGCTCAGACGTGGCGCGTTCGGACGTCGGCAGATCGAGCGGCGGCAGCTCGGTCTCGACGATGGTCTCCTCACGCGAGAACAGGACATCGGCGCGACCATGCGGGCGCGGGACCGGTCGCGGCGGGACGGGAGCTTGCGGTTCGACGGCCACGGACGGGCGCGGCACGTCCGGCGTCAGTGCGATCACCGGCGGCGGCGCCGCAACGGCTTCAGCACCCAGACGGCGCGTCAGATTCTTGAGTTCACGCAGGACGAGGCCGAAACCGATCAGCAGCAATCCGGTGCAGGCAACGACCGATCCGGCAAGGATCATCGTGCCGCCAAGACTGAACTCCTTGATCGAAATTCCATATAGTACGGTCAGACATCCACCGCACAGCGCGACCGTTCCGGCTAACAACAGGGCAATCATACATAAACTCCAAACCGCCGGACAAAGCCGCCGTGGTCTTCATAGAATATAATACTGGCAAATAATCGGCCTTAACAAATAGTAATTTTAACAGTCAAATCCTTACATCAACTGGTAAATCGGAATTTTATTGCACTGAAACACCTCGTTTGACCCCTAACGCCAAACTGCTCCATCGCTTAACGCGCAACTCCCCTGCGAGTGCCATGCCGCCTCCGGCGCCGCCTTGATCTCACCCCGATTGTTGCAATGCATTAGGTAATTTGCGCCACAATCGTCAATTACTTGACCACTCAATTGTGGATATATTCCGCACTGAACCGGCCATCCCCACCGGCGCTCGGGGAATCAGGCTCACAGCACCATGTCCTCCATCACGAGTTCGGCTCCGGCGACGCCCGCGCGACGTTCGATGGATCGGATATGCGATGAGCTTGCTTACGCGACGCTGGCGATCGTCGCAGTCGTCGCCGGCCTGACGTTTCGCGATTACGGTCTTGGCTGGGACGATTACACCCATGCCGAATATGCCGACCTGCTACTGCGGATGTTCGGCTCCGGCTTCAAGGACACCGCCGCGCTCTCCTTCGCCAATCTCTACATGTATGGCGGCGGCTTCGACATGGCGGCGGCGCTGCTGCACAAAATCATTCCGCTGGAGCTGTTCGAGACCCGCCGCCTGCTCGGCGCGATCGTCGGATTGATCGGCCTCGGCGTCACCTGGCGCCTTGCACGCCGGATCGGCGGCCCGGTGGCCGGCCTTGCGGCGGTGCTGCTGCTCGCTTTGTGCCCGACCTATTACGGGCACATGTTCATGAACCCGAAGGACGCGCCCTTCGCGGTGGCGATGATCTTCCTCATGCTCGGGCTGGTCCGGCTCGCCGAGGACTACCCGACGCCCTCCCCGCATACGGTTCTGATCGTCGGCCTCGGAGCGGGGTTGTCGCTCGGCTGCCGCGTCCTCGGCGGCCTTGCACTGATCTATGCCGCGATCGCCTTCATTCCGATCTGGCACGCGGACATCAAAGCTCATGGCTGGGGCAAGGCGGCGCTCCGTCTTGGGCGGACGAGTTATTATTTACTGCCCGGCCTGTTGCTCGGCTATCTGGTGATGGGACTGATCTGGCCGTGGTCGATCATCGAACCGGGCAATCCGCTGCACGCGGTGACCTACTTCTCGAACTTCTTCGAAAAGCCGTGGAAAGAGCTGTTCAACGGCGCCATGGTCTCCGTCCCCGACATGCCGTGGCTGTATCTGCCGACGCTGTTCGCGCTGCAGCTTCCCGAACTGCTGCTCGGCCTGTGCATCGCGGGACTCGCCATCACGATCGTCTCGGCGACGCGTCCCGAGGTCGACGCCCGGCGCAAGACCATCCTCGGCATGATCGCGCTGGCAGCCTTCCTGCCCCTTGTCATCGCGGTGGTGAAGCGACCGGCGCTCTATAACGGCATCCGTCACTTCGTGTTCCTGGTGCCGCCGATGGCGGTGCTGGCGGGCGTGGCATTCGGCGATCTGGTGAAGTGGATCGAGCGCAAGAATTACGGCCACGCCGTTCAGGGCGGCGTTGCCGCGCTGTTCGCCATCGGCCTTGCCCTGCCGCTGGTGCAGATGATCCGACTGCATCCCTATCAGTACACGCACTTCAACTACCTCGCCGGAACGGTGCGCGAGGCCGACCATCGTTACATGCTGGATTACTGGGGGCTCGCCTTGAAGCAGGCTTCGCAGAGCCTGCGCGAGCAGATCATTGATCGACAGGAAATCCCACCAAGCGGGCGCAAATGGAAGGTCGCGGTATGCGGACCGCAGCGCCCTGCCCAGGTCGCGCTCGGGCCGGATTTCACGATCGGCTGGGACAGCCACGCGGCCGACTTTGCCATGACCCTCGGCGAGTTCTACTGCAAGGGTCTCACCGCGCCGGTGATCGCGGAAATCAAGCGCGACGATGTCGTGTTCGCCCGGGTCTACGACATCCGTGGCCTGAGCATCGCCAGCCTGCTTTCGATTCCGGCGCCGTGAAACACTGCGACCGGTCTTGACGCCGGCGAAGCAGGCCATAAATTCAGGACATCGCCCTCTACACGAGACGTTCAAACGCCGTCCAATTCCGGACGGCGTTTTCACATTTTAGAACTCAAAATGCTTACCCGCGCGGCGCTCCGGCGAGCGCAGCGAGAATCCGCGCCCATGAGCGGATTCCCTTGTGGAAGCTCTTGAGGTCGTACTTCTCGTTGGGCGAATGAATATTGTCGTCCTCGAGGCCAAAACCGATCAGCACGGTATCCAAGCCGAGCGTGCGCTTGAAATCCGCCACGATCGGGATCGACGCGCCCGATCCGATCAGCAGCGCCTCCTTGCCCCACTCATCGGTCAGCGCGCGCTTTGCGGCGGCGAGCGGCTTCATGCCCCAGTCCAGCGCGATTGCCGGCGCGCCCGCGTGATCGATGAACTCAGCCGAGCAGTCGGCCGGAAGCCGCGCGGTCACGTAATTGCGGAACGCCTTACGGATCTTTTCCGGATCCTGACCTTCGACGAGGCGGAACGACACCTTGGCAGACGCCTCCGCCGGGATGACGGTCTTGGAACCCTCGCCGGTATAGCCGCCGACAATGCCGTTGATATCGCAGGTCGGCCGCGAGGAAATCTGCTCGATCAGCAGCCGGTCCTTCTCGCCGGCCGGCACCGCCAGGCCGATCGGCTTGAGGAATGTCTCGGGCGACAGATTAAGCGCCTTCCACTGCGCCAGAACATCCGCCGGCAGATCCTTCACGCCATCATAGAAGCCGGGGATGGTGATGTGGCCGTTCTCGTCGTGCAGCCCGCCGAGAATCCGGGTCAGCACGCGGATCGGATTCTGCGCGCCGCCGCCGAAAATGCCGGAATGCAGATCGCGGTTTGCCGCCTTGATGCGGACTTCGTCATAGACCAGCCCTCGCAACGAGGTGGTGATTGCCGGCGTATCTGGGTCCCACATCCCGGTGTCGCAGACCAGGGCGAAATCCGCGACAAGGTCGGCCTTATGCTTGGCCAGGAACGGGCCGAAATTTTTCGAACCAACCTCCTCCTCGCCCTCGATCAGGATGGTGACGTCAAGCGGCAGCGATCCGGTCACGCTCTTCCACGCCCGGCACGCTTCGACAAACGTCATCACCTGGCCCTTGTCGTCCTCGGCGCCGCGGGCGACGATGATCTTGCGGCCATCGGCGTGATCGGTCACGACCGGCTCGAACGGCGGACGGTGCCAGAGCAACAGCGGATCGACCGGCTGAACATCGTAGTGGCCGTAGAACAGCACATGGGCGCCCTTGCCCGGACCGATGCCATTGCTTTTGCCGACAATCGCTGGATGTCCGGCCGTGGGGCGCACCTCGGTCGAAAAGCCGATGCTGGCGATATCCGCGGCCAGATGCTCGGCGGCCTTTTTGCAATCCTCGGTGAAAGCCGGATCGGCGGAAATCGACTTGATGCGCAGCAGCGCAAAAAGCCGCTGCAGGCTGCCGTCGAAATCGGCATCGATGCGTTCGAGAACGGAAGCAAGCTGGGACGGAACGGACATACGGAGCCTTTGGTTTGTCGAGATGACGCCCGCCGCCGGGCAGGCGGCAAAAGCAGCCAAAATGAGGATCAGCGGCGCAGCAGGCTGCCGAGCACGTTGCGCACGATGGAGCGGCCGACCGAACCGCCGAGCGAGCCACCGAGCGATTTGCCGAGATTGGCGGCGACATCGCCCGCGACCTTGTTGGTCACCGAGCGCGTGACGCTGCGGGCGATCACCTGCCCGGTCGACAGCTTGCCGCGCGGGGTATTGGTGCCGAAGATCGAGCCGACGATGGAACCGACCTGGCCGAGCACGCCACCTCCGCCCTCCGCCTCGGCGGCCGTGGCGTTGACGCGCTTCTGCAGCACCTCGTAGGCGGATTCGGAATCGACGGCCGTATCGTATTTTCCTTTCACCGGGCTTGCGGCGATGATCGCCTTGCGCTCCTCCGGCGTGATCGGTCCGATCCGCGCGGACGGCGGGCGGATCATGACCCGCTCCACCATCGCCGGGGTACCGTTACCTTCGAGGAAGGACACCAGCGCCTCGCCCTTGCCGAGTTCGGTAATGACCTGCGCGGTATTGAGTTGGGGATTGGGCCGGAAGGTCTGCGCCGCCGCCTGCACCGCCTTCTGATCGCGCGGCGTGAAGGCACGCAGCGCATGCTGGACCCGGTTGCCGAGCTGGGCGAGCACCCGGTCGGGCACGTCGATCGGATTTTGCGTGACGAAATAAACGCCGACTCCCTTGGAGCGGATCAGACGCACCACCTGCTCGATCTTGTCCATCAGCGCCTTGGGCGCATCGTTGAACAGCAGATGGGCCTCGTCGAAGAAAAACACCAATTTCGGCTTGTCCGGATCGCCGACCTCCGGCAACTCCTCGAACAGCTCCGACAGCAGCCACAGCAGGAACGTCGCGTAGAGACGCGGACTCTGCATCAGCTTGTCGGCGACAAGGATGTTGACGAATCCGCGGCCGCTGGAATCGGTCCGCATGAAGTCCTTGAGTTGCAGCGCCGGTTCACCGAAAAACTTCTCGGCGCCCTGATTTTCCAGCACCAGAAGCTGGCGCTGGATGGTGCCGACGGTCTGCTTGGAGACGTTGCCGTATTGGGTGGTCAGCTGATCGGCATTCTCGGCGATGAAGGTGAGGATCGCGCGCAGATCCTTCATATCGAGCAGTAGAAGGCCCTGCTCGTCGGCCACGCGGAAGGCGATATTGAGCACGCCTTCCTGCACGTCGTTGAGATCCATCATCCGCGACAGCAGCAGCGGCCCCATTTCGGAGACGGTGGCGCGGACCGGATGGCCCTGCTCACCGAAAACATCCCAGAACACCGTCGAGAACTGATCGGGCTGGAACGCCAGCCCCATATCCTTGGCGCGGCTGAGGATGAAATCCTTCGCTTCCCCGATTTCGGAGATGCCGGACAGGTCACCCTTGATATCGGCGGCGAAAACCGGCACGCCGGCCCGGGCGAAACCTTCCGCCATCACCTGAAGAGTGACGGTCTTGCCGGTACCGGTGGCGCCGGTGACAAGGCCGTGGCGATTGGCGAGACCGAGCGTCAGAAACGCGGGCTGCTCGCCCTTGCCGATGAAGATCGCCTTGTCGGTATCGGCTGAGGCCGGCACGGCGGTAGCCGGAGCCCCCGAAGCCTTGGCCGCCGCCTTGGGCGTCTTGGTTGTCTTCGCCATTGTCTTCTGCCTCTCGCGGTATCGTAGTGTCGCGCGCACTTTATTTTCGTGATGCGGGCCGCATCTTGCAACTCAAATGGAACCGGTCAACGGCCAGAACACGCGCGTGGATCGAATTTTCTGAAATAAATCCAACATCACCTGTTTTTCAGGCCCGCACCGATCAAACGCGATTGTCGTCCCCACTGCAATTCGAACAAACGTCGCGGTTGCACTGGCATTGCGGCAACACATCGGGCGCATTGAAGAGATTCTCGACCTTCCGATGCGCGGATCACTTGTAATTCGCGTCTCATCCGCCCAAGATAAAAACTCAATGAACGATCCGGAACTCAACCGGAAGAGACGGGTGGCATGCACAGATTGATTGATCGTCCGGGCGTCAGAACAGGCGCTCAAGATACCTTGCCTCCGAACACCATTGCTTTCACCGACCCTTTTTCCATCTAAGCCAATGACATATCCCATCACAAAAATCGAAGGGCTGACGGCGCTGGCCGCAGCGAAACTCAAGGAACAGGGTATCCGCACGACCGAGAGCCTTCTCGAACGGGCCAGCACCTACAAGGATCGCAAGACTCTCGCGGCAGCCACCGGGCTTTGCGAAAAGCAGATCCTGGAATGGGCCAACATCGCCGATTGCATGCGCATCAAAGGCATGGGCAAGGCCAAGGCCGAACTGCTTCGCGCCGCCGGCGTCAGCACGGTGCGCGAATTCGTGCAGCGTAACCCGGGACGGCTGGCGCAGGCGATGGCGGAAGCCAACAGCAAGCGCAGGCTGGTGCGCGTCCTGCCTTCCGAAAAATCAGTCGGGCAACTGATCCAGCGGGCGCGCAAGCTGCCGCTGAAAATCACCTACTGATCGTCCTTTCTTCTTA
>MKUJ01000001.1:318109-323546 GCA_001897755.1 Afipia sp. 64-13 | reverse complement strand
CGCAAAGCCCCGCCATGAACGTGGCGAATGCCCAGCCGCCTACCCCTTCGACGCCGCTCCATCCGGTGCTGCAAGCCCTATTGGCGCGGCCCTATCCGGCGGTCATGGGCATCCTCAATATCACGCCGGATTCCTTCTCGGACGGCGGCCAATTCTTCAACCCGGAGTTGGCGCTCGCTCATGCGAAACGGATGATCGCCGAGGGCGCGGACATTCTCGATATCGGCGCGGAATCGACCCGCCCCTACGGTTCGGCAAAGCCGGTCACGGCGCAAGACGAACTCGAGCGCCTGCGGCCGATCCTGCCGGGGATCGTCGCGCTCGGACATCCGGTCTCGATCGACACGATGAAAGCCGGCGTCGCGGCATGGGCCTTCGATCACGGCGCCGCCATGGCCAATGACGTCTGGGGTCTGCAGCGCGATCCCGACATGGCGCGGGTGATCGGCGAGCGCAAAGCGCCCGTGGTGATCATGCACAACCGCGACAGCGTCGATCCGGCCATCGACATCGTGCAAGACATGCGCGCGTTCTTCGTCCGCTCGCTCGACATCGCCGCCAGAGCAGGGATTCCGCCGGCCCATATCGTGCTCGATCCCGGCATCGGCTTCGGCAAGACCGCCGAGCAGAGCATGATCGCGCTGGCGCGCCTCGATCAGCTTGCCGGGCTTGGCTGCCCGTTGCTGGTCGGTGCGTCCCGCAAGCGCTTCATCAGCACGGTGACGCCTTCGGAGCCGCATCAGCGGCTCGGCGGCTCGCTGGCGGCGCATCTGTTGGCGTCGCAGCGCGGCGCCCGTATCATCCGCGCACACGACGTGGCCGAGACCGTGCAGGCCCTGCGCGTCGCCGCGGCAATCGAGGACAAGCGATGAGCGACACGATCTTCATCCGGGGGCTTCTGATCCATGCCCGTCACGGCGTCATGGAGCATGAAGCGGAGGTCGGCCAGCGCTTCGTCATCGACCTCGAACTGTCGATCGATCTGGCGGAATCCTCGCGCACCGATAGGCTGGCGGATACCGTGTCCTATTCCGACGTGGTCGCGACGGCGAGCGCCGCCTTCAAGGGCCAGAACTACTACCTGCTGGAGCGCGCCGCCGGCGCGGTAGCCGAGGCGATCCTCAAGGCGTTCGCCCGCGTCAGCGCCGTCAAGGTCACGGTCCACAAACCCCACGCACCGATTGCCGCCATCTTCGACGATGTCGGGGTCATCATCACCCGCACACGGTCGTAACGGTCATGGCCAATGTCCTAATCGCGCTCGGCGGCAATGTCGGCGACGTCCGTGCGACCTTTCAAAAGGCGATCGCCAATATCTGCGGCATGACCCAGGCCGCCCTGCTCGCCCGTTCGGCCGACTACACCACCCCTCCGTGGGGGCACGAGCAGCAGGACAGCTTTATCAATGCCTGCATTGCGATCGAGACCCCGCTGGATCCGCATGCCCTGCTTTTCGTCCTGCACAAGATCGAAAAGAAGTTTGGCCGCGACCGCGCCAAGGAGCAGCGCTGGGGACCGCGCACGCTGGACCTCGACATCATCGCCTATGACGATGTGCGCCTCGACAAGCCGGAATTGACGCTGCCCCATCCGCGCCTGTTCGAGCGCGCCTTTGTGCTGGTGCCGTTGATGGATATCGCGCCCGACCGGCCGATTGGCGGGCGCACACCACGCGAGGCGCTCGCGGCGCTTTCCACCGAAGGCATCAAACGGCTGGAAGACCGGACCTGATGCGCCTTCTCCTGACGGGCTTCGAGGCGTTTCCCGGCGCGCCGTACAACCCGACAGGACCGCTGGTCGAACGACTGCTGCGCTTACGCCGCCCGGCTCTCGAGAATGTCGAACGGATCGGTCACATCTTTCCGGTGACCTATGAAGCCGTCGACAGCCAGCTTCCGGCGCTGCTCGCGCAACATCGCCCGGATGCCCTGCTGATGTTCGGCCTTGCGACACGAACGCCCTACCTGCGGATCGAGACCCGCGCCCGCAACACCATCACCCAGCTCTGGCCCGATGCCGGCCATACCCGCATTCTCAGCCGGACGCTTGCGCCGGGCGCCGATGCCACGCGGCGCTTCGGCCCCCATACCGCGCAGCTGCTGCGGGCCGCGCAGCAAACCGGCATCGATGCGCGGGCGTCCCTCAATGCGGGGGCATATCTGTGCAACTACCTGAGCTGGCGTGCCCTCGAAGCGGCCGGAATCGGCCTGGGACCACGACTGGCTGCCTTTGTCCATGTGCCGCTGGTTCCGCGGCATCCCTCGCCTGTGCCGAAAGTCCAGTCAGGAGCCATCACGTTCGAACACCTGGTCGATGCGGGCGAAGCTCTGATGATGATCATGGTTAAACTGGCAAGACACGAGAAGACGGACGCGCAAATTTAACCACGCGGCCAAGAATACGGCCGCCCGTTCCCCCGTGATCACACCATCCGAACCGTCCTGCATTACATCTGGCGCAGGAGCAGCATCATGGATGTCACCCGCAGAAATCTGGTCGCTTCGCTCGGGGCATCCGCCGCGTTTGGCGCGATCTCTGTCCCCCTACGCGCGCATGCGGCCCCGCTCGTGTCCACGATGGGACGCGACGCGACGCAATATGGCGTGCGGCCGAACGCTACCGACGACCAGACCAGAGTTTTGCAACGCGCCATCACCGAAGCGGCCGGCGCACGGATGCCGCTGGCCCTGCCGCCCGGCACCTACCGTACCGGCATGCTCGACCTACCGAACGGCGCGCAGATTGTCGGCGTTCGCGGCGCGACCCGGCTGCAACTGACCGGCGGCCCATCGCTGCTGACGAGCCAGGGCGCGGATCATATCGGGGTCAGTGGCCTGACGCTGGACGGCGGCAACCTGCCGCTGCCGGACCGGCGCGGTCTGTTGCACTGTCTCGGCGGCCGCGACTTGCGGATCACCGACTGCGAAATTCTGCACAGCGGCCGCAACGGCATCTGGATGGAAAACATGTCCGGCGAAGTGCGCGGCAACATGCTCCGCAAGATCGCAACCACCGCCATCGTCTCGCTCGATGCGCTCGGCCTGCTGGTCGCCTCCAACACCATCATCGATACGTCCGACAACGGCATCGAAATCCTGCGCACCGCCATCGGCGGCGACGGCACCATGGTGATCGATAACCGGATCGAGGACATCAAGGCGGGTCCCGGCGGTTCGGGGCAGCACGGCAACGCCATCAACGCCTTCCGCGCCGGCAACGTAATCGTGCGCGGCAACCGCATCCGCAACTGCGACTATTCCGGCGTGCGGGGCAATTCGGCCTCCAACATCCAGATCATCGGCAACAGCATCAGCGACGTTCGCGAGGTCGCGCTCTATTCGGAATTCGCCTTCGAGGGCGCGATCATCGCGAACAACACGGTCGACATCTGCGCCACCGGCGTTTCGGTCTGCAACTTCAATGAAGGCGGCCGGCTCGCCGTCGTGCAGGGCAACATCCTGCGTAACATCCTGCCGAAACGCCCGATCGGCACCGCGCCGGACGACGATGGCGGCGTCGGCATCTATATCGAGGCGGATTCGTCGGTGATCGGCAACGTGATCGAGAATGCGCCCTCCTTCGGCATTGTCGCCGGCTGGGGCAAGTATCTGCGCGACGTTGCGATCACAGGCAACGTGATCCGCAATGCCTTTATCGGCATCGGCGTGTCGGTCGTGGAGGGCGCAGGCTCCACTCTGGTACGAGACAACGTCATTGCGAGCGCCGCGCGCGGCGCGATTGTCGGCCTCGATCATGCCCGTCCGGTGACGAACGACCTTGCGGTCGCCGGTGCGTCAGGCTTTCCGCAACTCGTGCTCGACGGCAACCTGGTTCACTAGAACGGAAGGCAGCAGCGGGGGGCTGTCGTCCAGCACCTCGCTCGGCGCAATCCCGGCAGGCTGGTCGAATTGCGGATCCAGCGGCGCGAGTTCATGCCAGACCTTCAGTGCGGATCGGGTTTCCTGAATCATGGCCAGAAATTCAGGTTCGTCGTAATACAGCTTCCAGCGGCCGCTTTCGTAAAGCTCAACGAGATGATCGAGCCGCTTCTGCGCAAGAATGCGCCAGCGTACGACCAGGCTCCGGCCGGCCTCGGGTGAGGACTTTGAATCGGATTGAGTCATCTGAAAATCCCATAAGAAAACTCCTTCTCAACACAACAGATCACCCATACGAAAACGCTACGAATACTGCATGACACCATCGCATACGCTGATTCGCCAGCGCAAAACGATTGCCGGCGCTTATCGCGGCACCGCGCCGTCCGATGCCGTGGCGACCGGCGCCTCGACCGCCGAAACCGCCGCCAGTGCGTTGGCCTCTCCGGCGCCGAACTGATCGTCGCGCCCGGCAGGTCCCAGATCGCGCGCGGCCTTTGTCAGCGCCAGCCGCAGGTCATCCGGGGTCAGGGCCGGGTTGCGCGCCAGCATCAGCGCGGCAAGTCCGCTGATAAAAGCCGCCGACAGGGACGTGCCGGACGACATGCCGTATTTCCCGTCCGGCAACGCCGTCAGGATATCGACCCCCGGCGCGGCGATGGCGATATAGGGCCCCCGGTTCGCCGCCGTGAAAAGACGGTCGGAGACATCCGTCGCGGTGACCGCGATGACCCGCGGATCGGCCCCTGGATAGAGCGGCGGCGATTTGGGACCGCCATTGCCCGCCGCCGCCACCAGCGTGATGCCCTTGTCGGCCGCGACGCCGAGGCCGCGCCGCAAGGCCGGATCCTGTGGCCCGGCGAAGCTCATATTGATGATCTGCGCGCCATGCGACACCGCGTAATCGAGACTTTTCAGCAAAACGAACGAGGTGCTGGTCGCGCCGACTTTCTGCGCGCCGAAGGCCCTGATCGCGATCAGCCGGGCCGCTGGCGCGGCACCGGTCAGCCGGCCATGGGCCGCAATGATCCCGGCGATCCCCGTGCCATGGGCATGTGCCGCCTCGCCGCCGCCGAGCGCGTCGAACGCGTTCTCGACCGCACCGGACAATTCGGGATGGGCGGTATCGATGCCGGAATCAATCACCGCGACGCGCACCCCCTCGCCGGTCGAGAGCGCATGCGCCTGCCGCAATTGCAGTTTCTCGAGGGCATATTGTTCGGGCGCGCCCTTCCCTGCCGCGCCGGCCGCCTGTTGCAGCCTGAAAATCGAATTGCGCTGCGCCGATTTCACGCCGCGATCGGCGGCAAGCTCGCGCACCACCGTGTCGACGCTGCGGCCGTCCGGAATCCGCCAACGGAAAAACGTGCTGTTGAGCAGCGGGAAGTTCTGAGACTGCACCCGCGTGAGGCGGTGCCGCCGCGCCAGCGCATTGGCCTCGCTGTCGCTCGGCGCGCCTTCTATCTCGATCAGCACTTCCTTCGCCACGAACGTATTGTCAGCCACCGCCGATGGCTTGCGTTTCGACGCGCGCCTGGCTGGCGGACCATCGAATTCCT
>MKUJ01000001.1:69801-318101 GCA_001897755.1 Afipia sp. 64-13 | reverse complement strand
GCCACGTCCAAAATCATCATAATTGATGTTCGGCGAATAACGGACGTGCGGGTGAATCGAAATCCGCGGCCCCGTATTCATATTGACGCTGGGGCCGCGCCCGACATTCGCAAATTGCGCCGAGGCTTGCGGCATGGCCGCCACCAAAACGGACGCGGCTGCCACGAAAATCCATGACCACCGCCGTGCTGCCTTGCCGGGCTGCGCGCCTTCATGATGCTTGCGTTGTCCGGCCATGACGCACCTCGCGGGCAAACGATGTTATCGACAAGGGAGCAGACAAACGATCAGTTGGTCGCCTCGGCAAACCCTATGATCTTCTCGCCCCGGATCCGCTCGATCACCTTGGCCGTCTCCTCTTTCGAGAGAGCCTTGCCGCCAAGCTGGATGCGGAATATGCCGGCCTGGGGTCCGGAGACGATCGAGGCCTGATAGCGGCCGAGGAAGCCATTGATGTCCGCGATGCGCGCGTCCGGCACGAAGCTGACCAGCACCCGCGGGCCGGTCGCCGCCTCGGTCTGATAGGATGCCGTCTCAAAGCTGCCGGAGCCACCCTTAAGCAGCACGGTGCCGATCACGCCCGCCTGCAGCACCAGCGCAAATGCTCCCACGATCGCTGCCGCGGCCAGCGTCCGTGGCGCCATGGCCGCAAAGAACTGGCCGAGCCGGCCCAGCAGACCCGGTTCCGCCGGAGCTGCGGCCCGGGCGGGCTCCGCATCGATCGCCTCGAACAGCTTTTCCAGCGCGCGGGTCGAAGGCGCGCCAAGACTTTCGTTCAGCAGCACGGTTTCCGCGCACTCTTCCCGGACCGCCGCGTATTGCCGGGCGAGCGCCGGATCCCGCGCCAGAGCTTCCTCCACCCGCCGGCTCTCCTGCGGATCGAGCGTTCCGGCCGCGTGCCAGGGCAACAGCGCCTCGAGCTCGCCCGGCTCTTGTGCCGCGAAGTCGTTATTTCCGTCGGTCTTGCCCGCGCCCGTCATGGCCAACCTCGCTCGACGCCGGCTGCCTTCAGCAGCTCGGCCAGTTTCTTCCGCGCATAGAACAACCGCGTCTTCACCGTGTTCTCCGGGATGCCGACGATCTCGGCGACCTCCTCCACCGACTTCTCGTGATAGTAGACGAGATCGATGATCTCCCGATGGTCCGGCGAAAGTGCGGTCAGGCAATTTCGCAACGCTGCACCCGTATCCTTCTTCGTCACCGCGACTTCCGGATCGTCGGACGTATCCTCGATCGCCGCCGCGGCCTCGTCGTCCAGTTCCGCATCCTTGCGCTTGCGCAGCGCCGACAACGCCTTGAACCGGGTGATCGCCAGCAGCCAGGTCGAGACCGCGGAGCGGCCCTCGAACTTGCCCGCCTGACGCCAGACATCGAGAAAGACCTCGCTGATAAGATCCTCCGCGACCTGCTCATTGCGCACCAGACGCAACGCGAAACGAAACACCCGCACATGATGCCGGCCATAGAGGACCTGCATCGCGAGGCGGTCACCTTGAGCAATGCGGGCGATCAGGGATTCATCGGTGGTCGCCTGTGATGCACTCAATGCCGTCTCGCAAGGTTGGTCGCACGAAGTCGTGAACAGGTTCAGGCCGCCGATGTCAAAATCCGACATGGCATTGCGAAAATGCCGTACGGCGCGTTCCGGCAAAGGTGCCCCTGAATCACGGCCAAGGGCAAGCGGAGGCAAAATATCAATCGGTATTTAAATACCCTGAATTATTCAGACTCCGCGAACTCGTTTTACGGTGCAGCTAGTGCGTGCGATCCCGCAGGCCGCTTCCTCGCCAGTCGCGCATCGAGACCCGGGCTTCGCACCCCCGAAAGGCGTTCGAATTTACCGCCGAAGGCGCGCCGCTTCCCACAAATGAACGAAACTTAAAGGCTTTTCCGCATAACTAAGCCCAGCAAAGGACACTGGCGTGCGGAGCCTCGTTTCATCACTGGCCACCATCGGCGACCTCACGGCTGGGGGCGATTCCACGTCCGCGAGACTCGCGCGCAGAGCCAGCCAAAGGCGGCGCCTGCTGGTGATGATGGGGCTAAGTTATACCGCCGACACCCTTATCCTCCTGATCTTCGCCTTCGCCGGGACCACGTCCCTCGCCACCGGCCTTGCCTTTCTCTCCTGCAGCCTCCTGACCCTCGCCGCCTTCGCGATCCTGTCCGATACGCACATCAACGATCGGTTCAAGGACCACCACCTCCTCCTTCCGCAAATCAGCGTCAGCCTGCTCCTGATGCTCACGTTCATCTACATCGCGCCGGAAGTCGCGATCGTCTTTCTGTGTTCGCTGTTCGTGATCTTCGCATTCGGCTCGCTCCGCGCGACGCCGTGGCAGACGGCGATCTCATGGACCATCATGACGGCCGGGCTGTCCGTGCTCTTTCTGGCGACCGACAAGCCCATCGCAATGCCGCATGGCAGCCCGATCGAGCGCTTCGCCACGCTAGCGGCGTTCGTCATCACGATCGGCCGCTGCATGTTCGTCGGCATGTTCAGCAGCGCGCTGCGGGAATCGTTCTACAATCAGGGCCTGCAGCTCAAGGAAGCCTATCAGCGGATCGAGGAACTGGCCGAACTCGATGAACTGACCGGATCGCACAACCGGCGCAGCATCATGAAAGCGCTCGATGACGAGATCATGCGCTCGGCTCGCACCGGAGCGCTTTGCTCGGTCGCCCTGATCGACCTCGACTGGTTCAAGAAGATCAACGATCAGTTCGGCCATCCGGCCGGCGACGAAGTGCTTCGCACGTTCGCGATCACGATGTTCGCCAACATCCGCGGAATCGACAAGTTTGGGCGTTACGGCGGCGAGGAATTCCTGCTGATTCTGCCCGAGACGTCCGATATCGAAGCGGTTCGCACGCTCGACCGGCTCCGCAAGATCGTTGCCGATCTCGACTGGAGCACCATCTCGCAAGGAATGGCCGTCACGCTTTCGGCAGGCGTGGTTACGCTCCGCCCCAATGAAACAGGGGACAGCATTCTTGCACGCGCCGACATCGCTCTCTACCAGGCAAAGCATTCGGGACGTAACCGTATCGAACGCGGATAGATTTCGTATCCCGCAGCAGGAAGCTCGCGTCGGCATTTGACTGAAGTAATTGGACAGAAGTCATGAATTCAAATCACGCCGCTGTGTCGAAAGGTCTTCTTTTCGAACTCCAGGAAGCCATGGCGAGCGGCAATGTCGCCAAGCGAGTCGATCGCCTTCGCCGCGTGACCGATCTGTTCGTGAATGCGCCGCTCGACTATTCCGACGATCAGATCGCCGTATTCGACGATGTATTCCAGTGCCTGATCGAACAAATCGAAACCTCCGCCAAGGCCATGCTGGCCAACCGTCTTGCCCCGATCGCCAAGGCGCCGCCGCAACTCATGCGGACGCTGGCTTTTGACGACGCCATTGACGTCGCGGCGCCGGTCCTGTCGCAATCGGAGCGTCTCGACGACAAGACCCTGATCGAAAACGCGCGCACCAAGAGCCAGCACCACCTGCTGGCGATTTCAAAACGCAAGACCTTGAGCGACGCGGTCACCGACGTCCTGGTCGAACGCGGCAATCAGGAGGTTGTCGAAAGCGCGGTCAACAATCCGGGCGCCCGGTTTTCTGAAAACGGTTTCCGGATGCTGGTCACGAAGGCGGGACAAAACGACAATCTTGCGGTTTGTCTGGCGTTGCGCCCCACCATTCCACGCCATCATTATCTGAAGCTGATCGCCAGAGCCTCCGCGACCGTACGCGCGCGGCTGGAAGCCAGCAATTCGGCAAACGCCGCAAACGTGTCATCTGCGGTTCAGCAGGCGGCGCAAGCTGCCTGCGCGGCACGTAGCGAGGAATCGATCCGTATCCAGAGTCTGGTGCAGTTGCTCAAGAACGACGGCCGCCTGAATGAAGAGCAGATTGGCGAATTCGCTGAAGCCGGCCGCTTCGAGGAAACCAACGCGGCCATTGCCCTGCTTGCCAACATCTCGGTCTCGACCGTCGAGAACATGATGATCGAGTCCAACTCCGAAGGCGTGCTGGTGCTGGCCAAGGTCACCGGACTGTCGTGGGAGACGCTGGAGAAGATCCTCGCGATGCGCCGTGACGTAGTTCAGGTCGACGATGCGATCAACATCGAGGACTACCACAGCAACTATGACATGCTGAAGGTCTCGACGGCGCAGCAGGTCCTGCGGTTCTATCGCATGCGGCAGTCCACGGCAGAGTCCGTGCCCGCCTGAAGATAAAACCGGTCAGAACCTCAGCAGACGCCGGCCGGCGAGTGCGCCGATCGCCGCGATCATCGCAAAGCCAAGCGTGTACCAAGTCGCCACGAACAGCGGCGAGTCGTCGCCGCAATGCATTGCATACAGAGTTGCGGCGACGCCGCCCGACATCAATCCCGCAAAGGCTCCCGTGATCGCCGGGCGCGTCGTCGCTCCGCGCCGCAGCGTCAGCAAGGCCGCCGCAAGGAGCGGCAGCGACAAAAGCGGGATCGAGGTCATGCAAACCATCGAGTTGGTCCCGGTCAGACGCGAGATCCAGCCCGAGCGCTGATGCACGGCGAAGTCGGCGGCGATGCCGATGCCGAGCAGCCCGGCCGGAACGGCAAGCAGCCAGATCCAGCCGCGCAGCGATGCTTCCGGTCGCGACAAATGCAGGCTGAGCGCCGCCGCCGCGCTGGCAAGCGCGATGGTGATGACAAATTTGAAATCGAAAAACGGGCTGTGCATGGCGGTGCCGATATCCGGCCGCACGCCCAGGCTCATCATGAACAGCGAGCCTGACAATGGCAGGGCCGCGATCATCGCCGCCAGCAGCCAGAGCCAGACAGGTCTCGCACGCCAACCGTTATCGGCTGCCAGACCGGCAATCAGATCATCGGTTCTCATGGCTGTTTTTCCTGCATGCGGGACGACAGGCTGGCAAGACCCCGGTGCAGTGCGACGCGCACCGCGCCTTCCGTCATCGCGAGCCGCGTCGCGGTGTCCCGGATCGACAGGCCATCGACCGAAATCGATTGCAGCACCTCGCGCTGGCGAGCCGGCAGGGCGTTCAAATGCACCGCAACGTCGGTCCCGGACACCGTCTCCTGCGGCTGCTCGCCCGGAAGGATGTCCGAGAAATCATCGATATTGACGAAAACACGCCGGCCACCTCGGCGCAGCGTATCGATCAGCTTGTTGCGAGCAATCGCGAACAGCCACGGCGCGAAGGGCGCATTCTCGTCCCAGGTATGACGTTTCAGATGCACGGCCAGCAAAATGTCCTGCACGATATCCTCGGACTGGTCGGCGGGCCGTCCGGCTTGCGTCAGACCACGGCGCGCGGCCGCTCTCAGAACCGGGGTCACCGCCTTCAACAGCCGATGGTAGGCGGCATCATTACCCGCATTGGCCTGCCGCATCAGGTCGGTCCATTCGTTGTCTGACCCGCGCACAAGCGCTCCCGTCGATTCAAAATACGCCCCCGTTCCTAGGGCGTTACCGGCCGGAATGGCAATCACGCGATCGTGAGCCGCGCGGCCAGGTCCTGCCGCGCGCACTCCGATTGCCTTAATTTGGTCCCAACTCGCAAAAAATTCCTATTTTCCGCCGCCATACGGTCACGCAGCCAAGCTCTCTGGTACCGGGGCGGGCGCAGGAGACGATCCCATGCATCGGGTCATCAGACGATCACTTGTCGTGGCCGCCGCAACCCTCATGCCCTGCCTTGCCGGCCCGGCGCAAGCCGCACCGGCGGAACAGACCGCTCCCGCCGCACAGACGTCATCCGCACGGCCGCTCAAGCTGACGCACGCCACCAAACGAAAGACGCATCGCGCCCGCAGGTCTTCCCGCCATCGCCACGCCGAACGACGCACGCGCACCACGGCCAGAGCTGCGAAGATCGAGGAGACCGGAAAGCGCGACGTGGCAAAACAGGACACCGCACCCGAACCTTCGAGCCCCGAGTCTTCGACTCTTGAGGCTTCAAGGCTGGAGCCCTCGGTCGCCAATGCCCGTGCCGAACTCACGCCCGGCGATCCGCAATCGCAGCCTCCGACATCTGTCCCGATGGTGTCCGACAAAACCATCAGCGCCGACACCACGGCCGGCGGTGTCCATATTGCGGCGACCGATCAATTGAATGAAATGAGCCGTGACGCGAATGCCGCGGCGGCGACGCCGTCACCCAGCGTCTCCACGGCGAGCTATTCCGAAAGTCCGGTCGCCTTTGCCCAGACTGCCTCAGAAGGCGATGCATGGGACCAAGCCTCGCTGATCGGCAAGATTTTCATCGCATTCGGCACCCTGCTGACCCTGGCATCCGCAGCGCGCCTCATGATGGCCTGATCCCCTCACGTCCGGCCTTGCAGGCGCAAAAGCATGCGGGCACAGTGCCGCAAAATCTGCAACCGGGCGCGAGGGCACAATGTCGGTATTCGAACATATCGTGGTGGAAAGCCGGGACGGCGTCGGCATTGTCCGGCTGAATCGCCCGAAGATGCTCAATGCATTGTCGTTCGGTGTGTTCGGCGAGATCGCCGCCGCCATCGACGATCTCGAAGCCGACGACGCCATCGGCTGCATCGTGATCACCGGCAGCGAAAAGGCCTTCGCGGCCGGCGCCGACATCAAGGAGATGCAGTCCAGGACTTTCCACGATATGATCACGGCCGGATTCAGAACCAGCCGGGCCGACCGGGTTTCGACCTGCCGTAAACCGACCATCGCCGCCGTGAGCGGCTATGCGCTCGGCGGCGGCTGCGAGCTCGCCATGATGTGCGACATCATCATCGCCGCCGACACCGCGAAATTCGGCCAGCCGGAGATCACCATCGGCACCATTCCGGGTCTTGGCGGCACCCAGCGCCTCACCCGCGCCATCGGCAAATCCAAGGCGATGGACCTCTGCCTCACCGGACGAATGATGGATGCCGCCGAGGCGGAACGCTCCGGGCTCGTCAGCCGGATTTTTCCGGCGGATCGGCTGATGGACGAGGTGATGAAGATCGCGGGCACCATCGCCGGCCTGTCGCGACCGGCGGTCGCGATGGTGAAGAACGCGGTCAACCGCGCTTTCGAGACCACGCTCACTGAGGGCATGAAAGTCGAAAACGACCTGTTCAGTTCGACCTTCGCGCTGGAAGATCGCGCCGAGGGCATGACCGCCTTCGCCGAAAAAAGGCCGCCGCGATTCAAGAACCGCTAGTGCGGCCGCGCCAGAACGGCGCGTAACAACAATCGGTAGACGCGATCCCGCATCGAGGCAGGTCGATCAAGTCCCATGCGCGCCAGACACGCATCGGCATCCGGCGATGGCGTCGCCGCGGTCAGCCCCTGCCACGCCAGCCCCAGCAATTTGGTCGGCTCGGCTGACGCATCTTTCAGCGCCTGCAATGCCGGGATCAGCCGCTGTTCGGTCGCGGTGAAATCGCTCCCGAACGGAAACGCCGGCAACAATCCCGCCTCGCGCGCCGGCTGAAGCGCCGCCGCGATACGGTCCGGCGTATTGTCGCGATGACGCGCCGGAATTTCATAACTCTTCGGCAGCTTGCCGGCATCCTTGGCCTGCCGCATCAGATCATTCTGGAAACGCGAATCCGCCACCGACAACATTGCCGCGATCACATCCGCATCGGATTTACCGCGCAGGTCGGCGATGCCGTATTCGGTGATGACGATATCGCGTAGATGACGCGGGATCGTGGTGTGACCATAGGACCAGCGGATATTCGACAACAGCTTGGCGCCGCTGCGCCGTGCGGCATCCACCGCGAGAATCGAGCGCGCGCCCTCGAGCGCGAAAGCCTGCGCGACGAAATTGTACTGCCCGCCAACGCCGCTCACCACCTGCCCGTTCTCCAGGCCATCGGACACCGCGTCGCCCATCAGCGTCGCCATCATCGCGCTGTTGACGAACCGCGCGTCGACCCGCGCCCGCCGCCGCGCCGCCTCATCTCCGTAGAGTTCGTTGGTGAAGGACACCGGCATCATCCGGATACGCGACAGCGCGCCCGGGTCCATCTCGCGCAACGCACGGTAGAACGATTGCGGACCGAGGAAAAAAGCGGCGTGCAGCACCGCGCCATCAACCTCGCGCCGGATGATGCCCGCCTTGATCAGGCCGAGAAACGCCTCGAAGAACATCTCGCTGACGCCATAAAGCCCGGTCTCAAGCGGCGCGCTTTCCTGCGGCGGCTGGCCGGGCACGAGACGCGACAGGGTTTCGCGAAATACATCATTGTGGCGCTGGCGAACGATGAGGCCCTGCGCCAGCGCATCGCCGACCTGCCCGATTCCGATCTGCAGCGTGCCGCCATCGCGGATCAGGCTCGCCGCGTGCAGGCCGATCGCATATTTCGCATCGCCGACCGGCTCCGAAGGCGGCGCGAATAGCGGAAATTCGACGTCCGGTCCTTCCAGCACCGCGTCGAATTCGTCGGCGGACAGATCGCCCGGCCCCGGCATGAACGGCAGTTCGCGGTTCACCTGCCCGATCAGCTTGAAACTGGTGCGGCCTGCCGCCCTCGCCGCGAGAAAATCGAGCGTGGTGTCGGTGTTGCAACTCAGGCTGTAGCGCGCCTGTCCGTTCTCCACGCGCTTGGCGACCAGTTGCAAGATCACATTGACGCCGCGCGTCAGCAGATAGGACGCGGCATGGGTGTAGTTCGCGCAGATGTAATTCTGCTGCGCATAGCCATGGTGCAGCCAGCGGCCGGCCAGAAAAAAGAACTCGCTGACCTCGATATTCGGCGGCAGCGTGCCGCCATGCAGATGCCGGGCATAGGCAAGATCGGGATAGCGGCCGAACAGCCGCTCGATCACCGGACCGATGAAGCGCCGTTCCAGATCGTTCGACGGTCGCGGCTTCTCCAGCGTCAGCGCTGTGAAGATGGTCAGGTGGAGCGACGGATCGGCCAGCGCCCGCGCGAACAGCTCGTTGACGATGTGATTGGCCTTGCCGAGACCTAGCGGCAGGCCGACTACCAGCCGCTTACCGCAATCGCGAATGATCTCGTCCGTGATCGCCTTGGCACTGGAAAAGACTTTGGGCATCGATTCGAACGATCCGGACCGCGCTCATAAACGGGCATGGGCTGGCGCCTGCCCCATTTCAGGGCTGTCCGGCGCAAGGTCAAGCCGATTGGCAGCCGCTTGCACAGTTTGAGGCCCGATAGCCACAACCGTAAAGTTTCATCAGCAGATGATTTGCGAGGGACCGCCGGGCCAATTAAGAGAGGGTGGCGGATGCCGCAAGGGCGGCACCCGGAGACAATGACGGACCATCAATGATCTGGCGCGCATTACGAGGATTTTGCCGGACGGGCGCGCGCCTGCTCCCCTGCCCGTTGATTCTCGCGGCGCTGCATGCTCCGGCCGGAGCGGAGACCCTGCAGGAGGCGCTGGTCAAGGCCTACCAGTCCAGCCCCCAGCTCAATGCCACGCGGGCCGGCCAGCGCGCCACCGACGAGAATGTGCCGCAGGCGCTTGCCGGCTATCGCCCCCAGATCGTCGCCAGCCTGAGCACGGGATTGCAGGCCGTCCGCAACGTGCTGCCGGATAACACCGTCCAGACCGCGACCCTGAAGCCGTGGACCATCGGCCTCACCGTGACCCAGACCCTGTTCAACGGCTTCAAGACCGCCAACAGCGTCCGCGTCGCCGAATTCCAAGTGATGTCCGGCCGGGAGGCGCTACGCAATACCGGTCAGGGCGTGCTGCTCGACGCCGTCACCGCCTATATGAACGTCATCGCCAACCAGGCGCTGGTGGAGACCCAACGCAGCAATGTCACCTTCCTGCGCGAGACGCTGGAAATCGCGAGAAAGCGGCTGGCCGCCGGCGACGTGACCCCGACCGACACCGCGCAGGCCGAGGCCCGCCTCAGCCGCGGGCTCGCGGACCTCAACGCCGCCGAAGTGGCGCTGCAGGTCAGCCGCGCCACCTATGCACAGGTAATCGGCAGCCCGCCTGGCCCGCTTGCCCCCGCCCAGACCGTCGACCGTTTCGTGCCGGGCGAACGCCAGGCCGTGATCGAGATGGCGATCCGGCAAAATCCGGCGGTGATCGCGGCGACCTATGACGTCGATGTCGCGACCACCACGATCAGCGTCGCGGAGAGCAGCCTGCTGCCGCAGGTCAGCGTTCAGGGCAACATCAACCGGCAGGTCAACACCGATACCAACCTCGACACCACCCGCACCAGTCAGGCCTCGGTGGTCGGCCAGCTTACCGTGCCGATCTATGACGGCGGCCTCGCCGCCTCGCAGACCCGGCAGGCCAAGGAGCTGGCCGGGCAAAGCCGGCAGGTGCTGGAGCAGATCCGCAACCAGGCCCGCACCGCCGCGATCAGCGCCTTTGTCACCAACGAGGGCACCAAGGTCGCCCTCGCCGCCGCCGAAAGCGAGGTCAAGGCCGCCGGCATCGCCCTCGCCGGCGTCCGCCGCGAGGCGCAGGCCGGCCAGCGCACCACGCTCGACGTGTTGAACTCGCAGCAGGACCTCACCGCCGCCCGTACCCGGCAGATCGTCGGCCAGCGCGACCGCGTGATCGCCTCCTACACGCTGCTCAGCGCAGTCGGGAAACTGGACGTGCGCACGCTCGGGCTCAACACGCCGGATTACCTGCCCGACGTGCACTATCATCAGGTGCGCGATGCCTGGCACGGCGTGCGCACCCCTTCCGGTCGGTGATGACTTCCTGGAAGATTACTTGGTTCGCCGCGAGAAGATCGAGATCAGCACCGGCAACGTGATCAGGATCACGAACGGCGCCAGCGCCATGCCCGCCACCACCACCAGCGCCAGCGGCTTCTGCACCTGAGAGCCGATGCCGCTGGACCACGCCGCGGGCAACAGACCGATCCCGGCGACGGCGCAAGTCATCAGCACCGGCCGCAACTGGGCTTCGCCGGTCATCAGGATCGCCTTGGCCTTTTCATAGCCCTGATCGATGAGCTGGTTGTATTGCGACAGGATGATAATGCCATCCATCACCGCGATGCCAAACAGTGCGATGAAGCCAATCGCGGCGGAGACGCTGAACGGAATTCCGCTGAACAGAAGACCCAGCACGCCACCGAGGATCGCCATCGGAATAACGCTCATGGCAAGCAGCGTGTCGGTCATCGAGCCGAAATTGAACCACAGCAGCACCGCGATCAGCGCAAGACTAATGGGCACCACGATCGACAGCCGCCGGATCGCATCCTTCAGATTGCCGAATTCACCGACCCATTCGAGGCGTGAGCCCGCCGGCAGGTGGACCTGCTCGTTGACCTTTTGCTGCGCCTCCTGGATCGCGCTGCCGAGGTCGCGCTCGCGCACCGAGAATTTGATCGGCAGATAGCGCTCCTGCTGCTCGCGATAGATATAGGCCGCGCCGGACACGAGCTGGATGGTCGCCACATCGCTGAGCGGGATCTGCGTGATGCCGTTCGGCCCCTGCGCGCCGATCCGCAAATTCTGGATCGCCTCCGCGCTTTTGCGATATTCCGGCGCAAGCCGCACCACGATCGGGAAATGCCGGTCGCTGCCGGGCTCATAAAGATCGCCTGCGCTGTCGCCGCCGATCGCGACGCGGATCGTGGCATTGATGTCGCCGGGCGACAGGCCGTAGCGCGCCGCCTTGGCGCGGTCGATATCGATCTGGATGGTCGGCTGGCCGAGCGAAGTGAAAACCGACAGGTCGGTCACGCCCTTCACCGTCGCGAGCACGGCCTTGATCTTGTTCGCGGTGTTGGTGAGTTCGACCAGATCGTTGCCGTAGAGCTTGATCGAATTCTCGCCTTTCACGCCGGAGACCGCCTCGGCGACGTTGTCCTGCAGATACTGCGAGAAGTTGAATTCGACGCCAGGAAATTTCTTCTGCAGGTCGGCGAGAATCTCGGCGGTGAGATCGTCCTTGTTGTGCGTCGTCTTCGGCCATTTGCTGGCCGGCTTGAGCGGCGCGAAGAACTCGGCGTTGAACAACCCCGCCGCGTCGGTGCCGTCATCCGGGCGCCCATGCTGCGACACCACCGATTCCACTTCCGGACGAGCGCGGATCAACTTGCGCATCTCGTTGACGTAGACGTTGCCTTCCTTCAGCGAGATCGTCGAAGGCAGGGTTGCGCGAATCCACAGATTGCCTTCCTCGAGCTTGGGCAGGAACTCCAGGCCAAGCATGCGGATCGCGACAATCGTGATCACCACGAGGCCGGCGGCAGCGCTCATCACGATGCGGCGGTTGTTCACGGCCCAGCCGAGCAGCGGCATATAGACGTGATTGAGCCATTTCATGATCCGCGTTTCGGTCTCATGAATATGCGACGGCAGGATGATCGCGCTGAGCGCAGGCGTCACCGTGAAGGTCGCAAGCAGGCCGCCCGCCAGCGCATAGGCGTAGGTCCGCGCCATCGGCCCGAAAATATTGCCCTCGACGCCGCTCAGCGTGAACAGCGGCAGGAACGCGGCGATGATGATGGCGGCGGCAAAGAAAATCGAGCGCGATACGTCGGCGGCGGCGCTGAGGATGGCATGGCTCTTCATGCCCATCATGGTTTCCGGCGAGATCGCCTGCTGTTCGCTCTGCGACAGCTCGGTCGTCTGGGTCAAACGGCGGAAGATCGCCTCCACCATAATGACGGTGCCATCGACGATCAGGCCGAAGTCGATCGCGCCGACCGACAGCAGGTTGGCGGACTCTCCGCGCAACACCAGAATGGCCACCGCGAAGAACAGCGCGAAGGGAATTGTCGCGCCGACAATCACCGCGCTGCGCAGATCGCCGAGAAACAGCCATTGCAGCAGAACAATCAGCACGATGCCGAGCGTCATGTTGTGAAGCACGGTATGCGTCGTGGTGTCGATCAGGTCCTGACGGTCGTAGATCCGCTCGATCCGCACGCCCGGCGGCAGGATGCTTGAATTGTTGATCGACTTCACCATGGCATCGACACGCGCGATGGTCGGCGAGCTTTGCTCGCCGCGACGCATCAACACAATGCCCTGAACGATGTCGTCGCTCTCGTTCATGCCGGCGATGCCGAGGCGCGGCTTCTCGCCGACAGTAACGTTGGCGACGTCCTTGACCAGCACCGGATTGCCGTTGCTCTGCGCGATCATGGTGTTGGCGAGATCGTCGATGGAGCGGATCAGGCCGACGCCGCGTACCACCGCGGACTGCGCACCGATATCGACGGTATTGCCGCCGACATTGATGTTGGCGTTGCCGACCGCCTGCAGCATCTGCGGCAGCGTCAGGCCATGGGCGATCAGCTTGTTGAAATCGACCTGCAATTCGTAGGTCTTGGTCTTGCCGCCCCAGCTCGTGACGTCGATCACGCCCGGCACCGCGCGGAAGCGGCGTTGCAGCACCCAGTCCTGCAACGTCTTCAGATCCATGACGCTATAGTTCGGCGGACCCACCAGCCGATAACGGAAAATCTCGCCAATCGGGCTGAGCGGCGAGATCTGCGGCTGCACGTTGCCCGGCAACGGCGGAAGCTGTCCAAGGCGGTTGAGCACCTGCTGCAACGCCTCGTCATAGGTGTAGTCGAACGAGAATTGCAGTTTGACGTCAGACAGACCGTAAAGCGAGATGGTGCGGATGGTGCGCAGGTTCTTGATGCCCGCGACCTGGGTCTCGATGGGAATGGTGATGTAGCGCTCGACCTCTTCCGCCGACAGGCCGGCGCTTTGCGTCACGATATCGACCATCGGCGGCGTCGGGTCGGGATAGGCCTCGATGTTCAACTGCTGGAAAGCAATCAGGCCGCCGAAGACGACCGCGATGAACAGGCCGACCATCAGGAAGCGGCGGCTGACGGCAAACGAGACGAGACGGTCGATCAAGATCGGGCCTTTCGAATGGGGCTCAGGCCCGAATTAGCTGCCCGATGCGGCACGGTCGATGAAGAGGCTGCCTTTGGTGACCACCTGCTCGCCCGGCGAGAGATTGCTTTTCACCTCGACGAGATCACCGTTGACTAGACCGATCTTGATGACACGAAGCTCAATGGTCTTGTCCTCGCGCGCGACCCAGAGCCGGACCTGATCGCCTTCATAGATCAGCGCCTGCTTCGAGACGCCGACGGCGGGATGATCGTCCGACGAATAGATGGTCACATTCGCGAACATCTCCGGCTTCAGCTTCTCGCCGGGATTGTCGATGGTGGCGCGCACCATCAGGCGGCGCGTCGTGGGATCGATCGCGGTAGCCACATAATCGACGCGAGCCTTTATCGTGCGACCCGGAAAGGCCAGCACGGCAAAGCTGACATCCTCACCGACTTCAACGGAAGACGCCTCGCTTTCCCGGACATAGGCGGTGAGCCAGACCGTCGACAGATCGCCGATCACGTAGACCGGATCGCTGGCCCCTGCATTGACGTACTGGCCGGGGCCGACCTTGCGCTGCACCACGGTTCCGGCGATCGGCGCGACGACCACGGTCTCGCGGTCGATGCTCCCCTTGTCCTGAAACGCGGTGATGGCAGCCTCACTCAACCCCAGGATGCGCAGACGGCTGCGTGCGGCCTCAAGCGCGGTCTCCGAGGAGCGAAAATCGTTCTGGGCCGAAATCAGCGCGGCCTGCGCGGATTGATAATCCTTCAGCGGCACCGCCTTGCCTTCGTAAAGGTCGCGGGCACGCTTGTCCTGGGTCTGCGCCAGTTCGAGCTGCGACTTGGCCTTGTTGAGCGCGGTGGCGGCGGCAATGAAATCGTTCTGCGCCTGCACGGTGTCGGCGGCCTCGATCACGAACAGCGCCTGCCCCTGCTCGACATGATCGCCCGGCTTCGTCAGCAACCTGGTCACCCGTCCGGCATAGGGCGAGAACACCTGGGTCGAACGGTCCTCGTTCACCGCGATCTTGCCTTCGGTGACGTGCTCGCCCCGAAACACATGGGTCTGCGCCGGCGCGGTGGTCAGACTGGCCCATTCAGCCTCGGTCGGGGTGTAGCGCAGCAATCCCTTGCGGGACTGGCTGGAGATTTCCCATCGATCCTTGGGCTCATCCGACGGCATGAGACGGAACGCGGAGAAAACCGCGGCTCCCCCCACCAGCAGCACTCCGGCGAGGCCAAGAGCCAGCTTTCCCCGGCCAAGGCCGCGAAGAGAGGCAACGGTCGGTAACAATCGGGGTGGTGTCTCAGCCACGACGACTTTCCCATCAGGAGTACGAACACGTTGCCTAATAGGGCTGCTTTCCGTTTTTAAACAATCAAAAAAACGCGCACGGCCCCGATTCCGGGCAAATTTTCAGCGGGGAGTTAATACAAACGTCATCCGGGCGTTAATGAAAATCCCGTGACCGCGGCAGAATTCGAACATTTCGCGGGTGGCTGGCTCTCGGTACTGCTTCATCCGAATAGCGCTCACTCCCCGCCCCGCCGGCATTGTCCCGCTCCGCAAGAGAATATCGCAGCGCATCATTGGCAAGTCCGGCCAGATCGGCCGTACGGTCGATCAGGCGCTCGGCCACCAGATGCACGACCTGGTCCGGGCTGCTCTGCACACGGCCCTCCACCATGATCAGGCGCGATCCCATCACCTCCTTGCGGAACCGGGCCATGATTTTCGGCCAGATGACGATATTGGCGATGCCGGTCTCGTCCTCCAGCGTCATAAATACGACGCCTTTGGAACTGCCCGGCCGCTGACGCACCAGCACGACGCCGGCACACCTGACCCGCCGGCCGTCATTGTCATGGAATACATCCTGACACGGCACGACACCCTCGCGCGTCAACGTCGGCCGCAGGAACTGCATCGGATGTCCCTTCAGCGACAGGCGGACGGTCTGATAATCGGCCACCACCTGTTCGGGGAGCGGCATCTGCGGCAGCGGTGCGGTTCCCTCGTCAGGCTGCTCGCGCGCCGCGGCGGATTGGAATAGCGGCAGCGGCACATCGTCCGGCAGACGCCGCACTGTCCACAGCGCCTCGCGGCGGTCGAGGCCAAGCGAGCGAAACGCATCGGCGTCCGCCAGCAGGATCAGCGCGCGCTTGGGCAATCCGGTCTCGCGAGCGAAGTCTTCCAGCGATGCGAACAGCTTGCGAGCGCGGGCGGCGACGATGCGTTGATCCCAGTAGTCCTTCTGCGGCTTTTTTGGAATCTTGCCGAATTTCTCCGGCAAGCGATCATCGACATCGAACACCTCGAAGCCATCGATCTGGCGGAAACCCAGCCGCAACGCATGATACCGGCCGCAACGCCCCTCCAGCGTGTTCTGACCGAAGGAGTGCGAAACATCGACCTCCCGCACCTCGACGCCATTCTTGCGGGCGTCGCCGACGATCTGCGCCGGCGCATAGAATCCCATCGGCTGCGAATTCAGAAGACCACAGGCGAACGCGTCGGGATGAAAGCATTTCAGCCATGAGGAGACATAGACAAGCTGCGCAAAACTCGCGGCATGGCTTTCCGGAAATCCGTAACTGCCAAAACCCTTGATCTGATCGAAGCAGTTTTGCGCGAAGACCGGATCATAGCCGCGTGCAATCATCCGGCTCACCATCCGCTTTTCGAATTTCGGCATGGTGCCGACATTGCGGAAGGTCGCCATGGCGCGACGCAGGCCGTTGGCTTCCTCGGGAGTGAATTCCGCGGCCTGCATGGCAATGCGCATCGCCTGTTCCTGGAACAGCGGGACGCCGAGCGTCTTTTCCAGAACCGACCGTAACTCGTTCGGATCGCCTCCCTTCGGATAGGGATACGCGATCTCCTCCGGATTCATTTTCCGCCGCTTCAGATACGGATGCACCATGTTGCCCTGAATCGGCCCGGGGCGGACAATCGCGACCTCGACGACAAGATCGTAGAAGGTCCGCGGCTTCAGCCGTGGCAGCATGTTCATCTGCGCCCGGCTTTCGACCTGAAAAACGCCGATGGATTCCCCTTGGCACAACATGTCGTAAACCTCGGGCTGCTCACGCGGCACGTCCGCGAGTTCGTACCGCCTGCCCTTGTGGTCCGCGATCAGGTCGAAGCATTTGCGGATGCAGGTCAGCATGCCGAGCGCCAGCACGTCGACCTTCATCATGCTCAGCGTGTCGATGTCGTCCTTGTCCCACTCGATGAAAGTGCGATCGTCCATCGCGGCGTTGCCGATCGGCACATAGGTGTCGAGCCGGTCCTGCGTCAGCACGAAACCGCCGACATGCTGCGACAAATGGCGCGGGAACCCGATCAACTCGGTCGCAAGTTCGACGGCGCGGCGGATCATGCCATTCTGCGGATCGAACCCCGCCTGCCTGACCTGTTTGTCGTCGAGACCATCGCCCCAACTTCCCCACACCGTGTCGGCAAGCGACGCGGTGACATCCTCGGTCAGCCCCAGCACCTTGCCGACATCGCGGATGGCGCTGCGCGGACGATAATGAATGACGGTGGCGACGATCGCCGCCCGATGCCGGCCATAGCGCTCGAAGACGTATTGCATCACCTCTTCGCGCCGGTTGTGCTCAAAATCGACATCGATGTCCGGCGGCTCGAGCCGTTCCTCGGAAATGAACCGCTCGAACAGCACATCCGTTTCGGCAGGGTTCACCGAGGTGATGCCAAGAAGGAAGCAGACCGCGGAATTCGCCGCCGAGCCGCGCCCCTGGCAGAGAATATTCTGCGACCGCGCATAACGAACGATGTCGTGAACCGTCAGGAAGTAATGGGCGTATCCGAGCTTCTCGATCAGCAGCAACTCCTTGTCGATAGTCCCACGCAGTTTGTCGTCAATTCCGCCAGGAAAATATCGATCGATGCCCTTCCGTGTCAGATCCTTAAGATGCTGCTGTGCCGTCTTGCCCGGCGGCACCGGCTCATCGGGATATCGATACTTCAATTCATCAAGGGTGAATTCGATACGGTCCGCAAAGCGCATCGTTTCCGCAATCGCTTCCGGCGCGGCGCGGAACAGGCGCGCCATTTCCCCGGCCGGTTTCAGATGCCGTTCGGCGTTGGATTCAAGCCTGCGACCAACAGCGTGGACCGTGGCCTTCTCGCGAATGCAGGTCAGCACATCCTGCAACGGCCGCCGCGCCGGATCATGATACAAGACGTCGTTGGTGGCGATCAGCGGCACGCGCGCGGTTGCTGCAAGGCGTTGCAGACGCGCCAGACGGCGCTTGTCATCGCCGCGATAAAGCAGGCTGGCCGCGAGCCAGATGCCCTCGACGCCACTCGCCCGCAACTTGGCAAGTGTCTTCAGCGTTGCCACCGTCTCGAAACGGTGCGGCAGCGTCAACACCAGCAACTGGCCTTCCGCGAAATCCAGCAAATCCTCCAGCGCCAAACGGCACTCGCCCTTCTCCGCCACAAGCTTGCCGCGGGTCAGCAACTGGCAAAGCCGGCCATAGGCGCCGCGCTCGCGCGGATAGACCAGAATGTCCGGCGTGCCATCGACAAAGACGAGGCGCGCACCGATCAGCAGTTTCGGCTTGTGTTTCACGTCCGGATTGGCGAGTTCGCCATAGGCGCGCACCACGCCGGCAAGCGTGTTGCGATCCGCAATTCCGATCGCCGCAATCCGTAGCTCACTTGCCTGATGCACATATTCCTGCGGATGCGAGGCTCCTTGCAGGAAGGAGAAATTGGTGGTGATGCCGATTTCAGCATAGGCACTCATGCGAACAGTCCGTGCATGAACCACTTCGGCGGGATGGGCCTGCCGTCGTTGTCGACGTATTCGCTGTAAAGGCCCTCGCGATAAAGCCAGAAGCGCTGCCCCTCATGGTCCTCGACGCGGAAATAATCGCGCGTCAGCCTGCCGCTCTCCGTGCGCCACCACTCCATCGCGATCCGCTCCGGCCCTTCCACGCGAACGATTTCATGTGTGGCGCGCCGCCAGGTGAAACGGCGCGGCGGACCGTCCGGCACTGTGGCAAATGGCACGTCGATCGATTCCGGCGGCTCGAACAGCCGCAACGGCCGCAGCGGCGGCTCGCCCTCAGTCCGCTCCAGCCATATCGCGCGCGCGGCATCATCGAGATGATGCTGCGCGGGGGCAGCCAGCACCGCGCGCTCGGGAATATGGGTATCCTGCGGCAGATGGACCACGATGCGGCGGCTGCCGATCCGCGCCGCGATGCGATCGATCAGCATCGACACCTCGTCATTATCCTGCGCATGGGCATCGAGATCGCGCTGTTCCTGCACGACGGTCTCGACATGGCTTGCGGACAGGCGGATCAGATCGAAACCGAAGCCAGGATCGAGCGGATCGGCCAATGCGTCCAGCCGCTCGCGAAACAGCCGTTCGATCGTCGCGATGCGTGTGACCGGCTGCCCCGCCTCCACCGTGAGGCGGCGCACTACGCCATCAGTACGGAAAAAGCTTGCTTCCAGTTGCCGCGCGCCTTTGCCGTGCCGCTCCATCGCAGCCACCAGCATCTGTGCGAGGTCCGCGAGCGCCGCCGCGATCACTCCGTCCGTCGCCACGGGTTCCGCGAAACGCTTCTCCATCAGATAGTCGGGCGCGGGCCGGCGCGGCGAGATCGGCGCATCGCGCTGCCCCAGCGCCTGCTGCAGCAAGAATATGAAATCCGCGCCAAAGCGCGCGGCGATCTCGCGCGGCTCCCGTGCGGCGACATCGCCGATGGTCTTGAGGCCGGCGCGCCGCAGCCCGTGCGTGATCGCATCATCGGCACCGAGTGCGAACACCGGCAGGCGACTGACGGCGGCCGCCTCTGCGCCATTTGCCACCACGCATCCCCGCGTCGCCCGCGTCAGCGTGCGGGCGCAGGCCGGCGTCGCCGCAATCGCCGCATTGACGACAAACCCCTGACGGCCCAGCGCCTCGCACACCGTGCGCAGCATCGCCTGTTCGCCGCCGAACAGATGCGCGCAACCGCTGATGTCGAGAAACAGACCATGCGGCGGATCGAGCGCAACCAGCGGCGTGAAACGGTCGCACCAGTCGGCGATGTCGCCAAGCGTCCTGCCGTCCGCCGCCTCATCGGCATCGAACACATGAACATCGGGACAGATCGCGCGCGCATTGGCGAGCGGCAGACCGACGGCAAGACCGATCGCGGCCGCGGCATCGTTTAGCGCCGAAATCTGCAGCGCGTTGCTCTGTCTGACGACAACGGCCCAGGGCTGGCCGCTATCCGGCGCGTCGCCCCGGCGCGACAACGCGCGCTTGATACGGTCGGTCGGCAGACGTGGCAGCCACAGGCTGAGAATACGTCGCCGGTTCACGGAAAAGGCACTCATCACATTTCCATTCCATGAGCCACTGCCCGGTGGGGCCGTGACGATTGCGGACAAGCTCGACATCGAGCATCGGCGCGCCCCAGACGCGCCATGCCTCATCCGGCGGCGAACGCGCCGCGCGCACGATCCATCGCGTCTCCGCCGTGCTGGGCGATGGCGTGGCCGCAAGACGCAGCACCAGTCCGGTGACGCCGGAACTGCGCGCCGCCAGCGTGAGCTTGCGGCTGGCGACAAGATCGAGCGCGCGCACCTCGCCCCAGACTTCCAGCACCACGCTGCCGAGGGCATCGCAGGCGAAGCCATCGGCTGCGACCCGGAGCGCCGTCTCCGCATCCGCGGCATGCACCGTCACCACCTGCCGGGGATCGCAGCCCAACTCGGCCAGCCCGCTCATCGACAACGCGCCGCATTCGGTCGCGGTGAAATCCTGCCTCACCCACAACAGCGGCCGCCGCGCCGAGACCCGTCGCGCCAGTCCCGCGACAAACCCTGCCGCCGCGGCGCCCTGCCGCCCGCCTTCGGCGAACACCTCATGCATGGCGCCCCGCGCCAGCCCGCCGGACAGCGCGGCATCGGCATCGACATGACCCAGCGCCACACGTCCGAAGGCGTGACCGCAAGCGCCCTCCTCAAGGCGCTCGATCTGGCCCCGCAGATTCGCAAGCGTGTTCATGCGTGCGCTGGTCATGCGCCGCTCCCGGTGATCGAGGCCGTCATCCTTCCGGAACGGATGACCAGTCCATTTGTTCATGATATGTTCTAATGAAGCAAACGAGCCATGCCGAGTCAACCGGACTCTTCAGGGATCGATTTTGCCAACAACAACAACGGGATCGACGGATGAACCTGCAACGCAAGCTCGCCATCCTGGCCGACGCGGCCAAGTACGACGCCTCTTGTGCCTCCAGCGGCACCGCGACCCGCGACAGCCGCGACGGCAAGGGCCTCGGTTCCACCGATAGCGGCATGGGCATCTGCCATTCCTACGCGCCGGACGGGCGCTGCATCTCGCTGTTGAAAATCCTGCTCACCAACGCCTGCAACTACGACTGTCTCTATTGCATCAACCGCGCGTCCTCGAACGTGCCGCGCGCCCGCTTCACGGTGGAGGAAGCCGTACAGCTGACGCTCGACTTCTACCGCCGCAACTACATCGAGGGCCTGTTCCTATCCTCCGGCATCATCCGCAGCCCCGACTACACCATGGAACAAGTGGTGCGGGTGGCGAAGTGTTTGCGCGAGGACCATCACTTCCGCGGCTACATCCATCTCAAGACCATTCCCGAAGCCGACGATGCGCTGATCGCGGAAGCCGGCAGATATGCCGACCGCCTCAGCATCAACATCGAGGTGCCGACCGAGACGAGCCTCAAGACGCTCGCGCCGGAAAAGGACGTGCGCGCCATCCGCCGCACCATGGGCCGGCTGCGCTTGAGGCTCGACGAGGCGCAGGAAAGCGCCGGCGATAACCGCGCGCCGCGTTTCGCGCCCGCCGGCCAGAGCACGCAGATGATCGTCGGCGCCGATGCCGCGAGCGACCAAACCATCCTTCAGACCAGCGCCAACCTCTACGGCTCCTATCGTTTGAAGCGCGTCTATTATTCCGCCTTCAGCCCGATTCCCGACGCCAGCCGCAATCTGCCGCCGCGCGCGCCGCCGCTGTTGCGCGAGCACCGCCTCTATCAGGCTGACTGGCTGATGCGCTTCTACGGTTTCGATGCCGGTGAGATCACCGATCCGCGCGGCGACGGCATGCTGCCGCTCGACATCGATCCCAAGCTGGCTTGGGCGCTGCGCCACCGCGAGCGCTTCCCGCTCGACGTCAACAAAGCGAGCCGCGAGGATCTGCTGCGGGTGCCGGGCTTCGGCGTGAGAACGGTCGATCGCATCCTCGCCGCGCGCCGCGTCACACATCTGCGCGCCGCCGACCTGGCACGGCTTCACGTGCCGCGCGCCAAGGCGCTGCCCTTCATCGTGCTCGCCGACCACCGGCCGGCGCCGATGCTGCTCGACAGCAACCGCCTTGCCGCGCTGCTGCGTCCACCGGCGCGGCAATTGGGATTCGAATTTTGACGGATGCGACACAAGCAGGACGCACTCCCTCTCCCCATTGGGGAGAGGGTTGGGGTGAGGGGGTTACGGCGTATCGCGGAAAACGCAGAGCCCCCTCACCCGGCGCTTCGCGCCGACCTCTCCCCCACGGGGAGAGGTAAAGAAAAATGGAAGGTCTGATGCACACCATCGTCCTCGACAGCGAGACCGATTTCGACGGCTGGCGCGCGGCGGCGCGGGCGCTGGTGCAGAACGGCGTGCCGCCCGAGACCATCGTGTGGACGGTCGCCGACCGCACGCCGGAATTGTTTGCACCAAGCGCGCTTCCCCCTTGCAACGACGCGCCGACCTTCGCCGTGTCGGCTGCCTTCATCGAAACGGCGCGCATGGCGATCCTGCATCGCGATCCGGCGCGCTTCGCCCTACTCTACCGCCTGCTTTGGCGGATGCGCACCGTTCCGGCGATCATGACCAATCCCGCCGATGCCGACGTTATCCGCACCGAAACGATGGCGCGCGAGGTCCGCCGCGAGGAGCACAAGATGCACGCCTTCGTCCGCTTCCGCGAGTTCGGCACCGGCGCGGCAACGCGCTTCGTCGCCTGGTTCGAGCCCACGCATCACATCGTCGAATTGGCAGCGCCGTTCTTCGCGAGGCGCTTCGCCAGCATGGCGTGGTCGATTTTAACGCCGGAGCGTTGCGCGCATTGGAACGGGCACGCTCTCACTTTCACTGCGGGCGCAACGCGCGCCGATGCGTCATCGGACGATCCCTTGGAGGAGACGTGGCGCATCTACTACGCCAGCATCTTCAATCCCGCCCGGCTCAAGGTCAAAGCGATGCAGGCCGAGATGCCCAAGAAATATTGGCGGAACCTTCCCGAGGCCTCCCTGATTGACCCGCTGATCGCCGAGGCTGTGCGTACCACGCAAGCGATGATCGCACGCGAAGCCCCAGCTCCCCGCCTCGCGCGGCAGCGGAAAGACGCACCGATGGCTACACCCGCACGCCACAAGCCGGACAGTCTCGCCGCGTTGCGCGCCGAGGCCGCACACTGCCGCGCCTGTCCGCTGTGGAAAGACGCGACCCAGACGGTGTTCGGCGAAGGTCCCGAGCACGCATCCCTCATGCTGGTGGGAGAGCAGCCGGGCGACAAGGAAGACCTCGCCGGCAAGCCGTTCGTCGGTCCCGCCGGAATGATGCTGGACCGCGCGCTGGCGGACGCCGGGATCGAGCGCGGCAAGGTCTACGTCACCAACGCGGTGAAACATTTCAAATTCGTGCCGCGCGGCAAGATCCGGCTGCACCAGAAGCCGAACACGCCGGAAATCCGGGCGTGCCGGCCTTGGTACGAGCGCGAGCTTGCCGCGATCAAACCCGCGCTCGTCATCGCCATGGGCGCGACCGCCGCGCAAAGCGTGCTCGGCAAGATCACCCCGATCGGCAAAAACCGCGGCCGCGTCATCGATCTCGACGACGCCACCAGGGCGCTCGTCACCGTTCATCCGTCTTATCTGCTGCGACTGCCGGATGAAGATGCGCGAGCGCGCGAATATGCCGCCTTCGTCAAGGACCTCAAGCTCGCCGCGTCGGTCCTACGCAAACTGAAAGCGGCATAGCGCGTTCGAAAACCATCAAAGCCGTCATGGCCGGGCATAGCCATTCGAAGACCGGCGTCGCATCGCTCGCCTATGATCCGACCATCCACGTCTTCTTCTTTCCCTGTGATGCAGGAGCAAGGCGTGGATGCGCGGGGCAAGCCCGCGCATGACAACTTTATGGATGGCACTTCACGCCGCCATCGCTTCCGAATTGACCTCGCCTTCCGCCAGCACCGTCAAATCGCGATCGGTCTGGTGTTCCTCCTGAAGGGTTTCATCGAGAAGTTCGGCGGCCTCGTCCATGCCGAGTTTCTCGGCCCAGGCCTTGAGCGTGCCGTAGCGCGAAATCTCGTAGTGCTCGACCGCCTGCGCGGCAGCCAGCAGGCCGGCATCGAGGGCCTCGCATCCCTTGTATTCGTCCATGATCTCCTTGCCCTCGTCGAGAATGCCTTCGATGGCATCGCAGGTCTTGCCCTTCGGAGCCTGACCCAGCAGCGCGAACACCTGCTCCAGGCGATCCACCTGGCCTTCGGTCTGCTCCCAGTGCTTTTCGAACGCGGCGCGCAAATCCTCCGAATGCGCCGCCTTGGCCATCTTCGGCAGCGCCTTCAAAATCTTGTTTTCCGCGTAATAGATGTCCTTGAGGGTATCGAGAAAGAGATCGTGGAGAGTCTTGTCTTTCGCGGCCGTCCTACCGGCCGCCGGCCGGCGCGCGGGCGCTCGCTTGGTTGTAGACCGTCTCGCCGTCGCCGCCTTTCGCGGGGGGGTGCGCCGCGTGGTCGATTTCTTGCCCGCGCGCTTTGCCGTTTTACGTGCCGCTGCTCGTCGTGCCATCTGTCTTCTCCGCCTGTTGAAGGGTCATTGCGGCCCTTCAACGCGACGTGATCGAACAGGTTCCGACAGGTCCGGCGTTCAGCCCGCGAGCTGGGTCTCGACCAGCCTCGCCCAGTACGACGCGCCATAGACGATGGCCTCGTCATTGAAATCGTAGGCCGGGTGATGCAGCCCCGCGCTGTCGCCATTGCCGATGAAGATGAAGGCGCCGGGCCGCGCTTCGAGCATATAGGCGAAGTCCTCGGCGCCCATGACCGGCGGAATCTCGGAACTGACATTGGCCGCGCCGGTCACCTCCGCCGCCACCCGCGCCGCCACATCCACCTGCGCCGCATGATTGACCAGCACGGGATAGCTGCGCTCGTAGTTCAGCGTAATTCTCGCCCCGCTCTGCAGCGCAACGCCGGCGACGATTTCACGCACCCGCTGCTCGACCAGATCCCGCATCTCGGCCGTCAGCGTCCGCGCGGTGCCGAGGATCTCGGCCGTCTGCGGAATGACGTTGCGGGCGTCGCCCGCCCTGAACTGGCACATCGACACCACCACCGCCTCGAGCGGATCGACGCTGCGCGAGACGATGCTCTGCAGCGCCACCACCAGTTGCGAGCCCACCAGCACCGAATCGATGCTCTTGTGCGGACGCGCCGCGTGGCCGCCCAAACCCTCGATATGAATATTGATGTGATCGGTTGCCGCCATGGTCGGTCCGGCGCGGGTCGCGAACGTGCCGATCGGCATGCCCGGACTGTTGTGCATACCGTAGACCTGATCGATGCCGAACCGGTCCATCAGCCCGTCCTTGATCATCGCGTCGGCGCCCGCCCCGCCCTCCTCGGCGGGCTGGAAGATCATGATCGCCTCGCCGGCGAAATCGCGGGTTTCCGCAAGATAGCGCGCGGCCCCGAGCAGCATCGCGGTATGGCCGTCATGGCCGCAGGCGTGCATCTTGCCCGGTACGGTCGAGCGATACGGCGCGTTGGTCTCCTCCTCGAGCGGCAGCGCATCCATATCCGCACGCAAGCCGAGCGCCTTGACGCCGCGACCGTTCGCCGGCCTGTTGCCCTTGATGCGGCCGACCACGCCGGTGCGGCCAAGGCCGGTCGCCACCTCGTCGCAACCGAATTCGCGCAGGCGATCCGCCACAAACGCCGCGGTGCGATGCACGTCATACATCAGTTCAGGATGGGCATGCAGATCGCGCCGCCACGCCTTGATTTCGGGTTGCAGGGCAGAAATGCGCTCGACAATAGGCATTCGCAAACTCGTGGCCGTGGACTATGCAACAAGAGTAGCATGGACAAGTCATGGACCCAACAACGGCGAGCGCGCTAAATCTTCCCGGCGGCTTGCGGGGCCACCCCATTCCAGAACAAGAATTTCAGCGCGTGGGCGGAAACAGTCATGATGAAAAAGATCGATGGGGAGTTCGACTATATCGTTGTCGGCGCCGGCACGGCCGGCTGCATCGTCGCCAACCGCCTGTCGGCCGACCCGCGCAACCGCGTCCTCATTCTCGAAGCCGGCGGCCATGATGACTGGATCTGGTTTCACATCCCCGTCGGCTATCTGTTCGCGATCGGCAATCCGCGCTCCGACTGGATGTTCAGGACCGAACCGGAGGCTGGTCTCAACGGACGCTCGCTGCACTATCCGCGCGGCAAGGTGATCGGCGGCTCTTCCGCGATCAACGCCATGATCTGCATGCGTGGCCAGGCCGCCGACTACAATCATTGGCGGCAGCTCGGCCTCACCGGCTGGGGCTGGGACGATGTGCTGCCCGCGTTCAAGAATATCGAAGATCATTTTCTCGGCGCCGGCGACCTGCACGGCGCCGGCGGTGGTTTCCGCGTGGAAGCGCCGCGCCTGTCGTGGAAAGTGCTCGACGTGGTCGCGGAGGCCGCGAGCCAGGCCGGCATCCGCCGCGTCGCCGACTTCAACACCGGCGACAACGAAGGCATCAGCTATTTCCACGTCAACCAGAAGCGGGGGCGGCGCTGGTCGGCGGCGCGCGGCTTTCTCAAGCCCGCGCTCACACGCCCCAACCTTCGGCTGGAGACCGGCGTCGTGGTCGATCGCCTGATCGTGGAGAACGGCCGCGCCGTCGGCATTCGCTTTCACCAAGGCAACGAGACCATCGAGGCGCGCGCGAAAGGCGAAGTAATCCTGTGCGCCGGCTCGATCGGATCGATCCAGGTGCTGCATCGCTCCGGCATCGGACCGCAAGAATGGCTCGCACCGCTCGGCATCGACATGGTGCTCGACAGGCAAGGCGTCGGCCGCAACCTGCAGGACCATCTGCAACAACGCGCGATCTACAAGGTCGAGGGCATCCGCACTCTCAACGAGACTTATTACAACCTGCTGCAACGCGGCTGGATGGGCATCAACTACGCACTGCGCCGGCGCGGGCCGCTCACCATGGCGCCATCGCAACTCGGCATTTTCACGCGCTCGAATCCCAACCGCGATCGCGCCAACATCCAGTTTCACGTCCAGCCGCTGTCGCTCGACAAGTTCGGCGATCCGCTGCACCGCTTTCCGGCCATCACCATCAGCGCCTGCAATTTGCAACCGACATCGCGCGGCGTGATCCGCCTGCGCTCCAATGAACTGAACGCGCCGCCGATCATCGCGCCGAACTATCTTGCGACCGACGAGGACCGCGAAGTCGCCGCCGACGCCATTCGCGTCACGCGGAAACTCATGAAGCAGCCTGCCCTCACGCCGTATCGTCCGAGCGAATATCTGCCGGGTCCCTCGGTCGGCGACGACGACGCCTCGCTCGCCAGGGCGGCCGGCGATATCGGCACCACGATCTTCCATCCGGTCGGAACGGCGAAGATGGGAACAGCCAGCGATCCGATGGCGGTGGTGGATGAACGGCTGCGGCTACGCGGCATCGAGCGGCTGCGCGTCATCGACGCCTCGGTGATGCCGACCATCACGTCGGGCAATACCAATACACCGACAGCGATGATCGCCGAGAAGGGTTCCGCCATGGTCCTGGAGGACAATCGGTAACCTGCGACAACAAGGGCCTATTTCGACTCAAATATGCCCTGCATTCGCCCGGTTCCTTGTCTGTATGACACACCTGCGGAAATAACGGCGGGGAATCCGGCAAAGGAAATGTTGCTGCTGGAATTCCGGTGCCGCCGACCTTACTTTCGAATCATCCCGCTTATCGTTATCGCCCAGCCCAACGAAGGACGACAATGCTCAGAACGCTTCTCATTGCCTCACTCTTTTCCTCGGCCGCGACCCTCGCCATGGCGCAGAATCAGACTCGCAGCGGTACGCCGGATGAGCAGAAGGCCTGTTCAAAGGATGTTTCGCGCTATTGCCGTTCCGTGATGAACGAAGCCGATCTCGTCATCCTGTCCTGCCTGCAGCAGCACCGGCCCAAGATCAGCAAGGCCTGCGATGCTGTGCTGGCCAGCCACGGCCAGTAATTTCAAGACATTCTCCAAACACAAAATCCGCCGCATCGGCCGATGCGGCGGATTTTGCATGAATCGATCAACGGTCGGTCAGGCGGATTTGCGCACCGCATTGTCCATCAATGTCTTGCCGAGCGACCACACCGCACCCGGCACGCGGTGGCTCGCGGCAATCACCGAATCGAACGCACCTTCGATCCAGGCGCAGTCCTCGTCCGTCACGGTGAGCGGCGACAGCAGCTTGACGGTGTGGCTGGCATGGCCCGCCACCTGCGTCAGGATCTTGTGATCCTTGAACAGCGGGATGGTGATGAGCTGGCAGAACAGGCCCTTGCTGGCACTCTCCAGCAGATTCCACGACGCGCGCAGCGCCAGCGATTTCGGCGGCCCGAACTCGATGCCGATCATCAGACCCTTGCCGCGCACGTTCTTGAGCAGCTCATATTTCGGAATCATCGCGTCGAGGTTCGCCATCAGGCGTTCGCCCTGCCGCGCGGCATTCTCGATCAGCTTCTCCGATTTCAGCACCTCGAGGGTGGCGATGCCGGCCGCCATCGCCAGATCGTTCTTGGCGAAGGTCGAGCCATGCACCACGGCGCGATCCATCCGGTCGAAGATCTTGTCGAAGATCGCCTTGCGGGTCAGCACCGCGCCAACCGGCACATGACCGCCGGATAGCGCCTTCGACAGCAGCACCATGTCGGGCTCGACATTCCAGTGCTCGACAGCAAGGAAACGGCCGGTGCGGCCCATGCCGGTTTGAATCTCGTCGGCGACAAAGATGGTGCCGTACTTCTTGCAGAGCGCGGCTGCGCCCGGCAGGAAATCGTCGTCCGGAATGTTGACGCCCTTGCCCTGGATCGGCTCGACGATGAAGGCCGCCACCTGGCGCGAGGCCAGCGCGCGTTCCAGCGCCGCCAGATCGTTGAATGGGATGACGGCGCAATCAGGCAGCAGCGGGCCGAAGCCGCCGCGGAAATTGGTGTCGTCGGTCAGCGACAGCGAACCGTAGGTCAGGCCGTGATAGCCGTGGTCGCAGTAGACGATGCCCGGACGTCCGGTCGCGCCGCGCGCGAACTTGATCGCCGCCTCGACGCACTCCGTTCCGGAATTGGCGAAAAACACCTTGTCCAGATACGGCACCCGCGCGATCAGTCGCTCCGCCAGAATACCGGCCAGCGTGGACAAATCGAGCTGGACCAGATTGGCAAACTCGCTGTCCAGAACGCTCTTGAGGGCGTCGCGAATCACCGGGTGGTTGCGGCCGACCGCAAAAACGCCAAATCCGCTGAGGAGATCGAGATATTTTTCGCCGTCCCGGTCGAAAAGATATTGCCCTTGTCCACGCTGGAACCCAACATCGTAACCGATGGTTTTGAGCACGCGGACGAGTTGCTCGTTCAGATAACGGGTGTGGAGAGACCCTCGCTGAAACTGCCGGTCCGCGAATATCTCGGAAATGTCTATATTTGCTTTCACCATGGGTTACATAGGTCGGCTGAAAGGCGCTTCGTCAACTGAAAAAAAGCAACGCGGCGATTTGACGTTGTGACGGAACTTGGACGAGGCTGAAGGGGTTCGCCCCGTTGCTGTGCATGCGAGGTCTCATGCGAAAATTTACGTATCCTGCGTTGTTTCTGGTCATGACGTGCGGCATGGCCCATGCCGCCGATCCGCTGGGCGACTGGCTGGTCGAGGACAAGGTCGCCACCATCAAGATCGTCGACTGCAACAGTCGCCTCTGGGGGGTGGTGTCCGCCGAGAAGACACCCGGCGGAACGGACAGTCAGAACCCCGACAAAACGAAACGGACGCGCTCGACCCTCGGGATGCCCGTGCTGCTGAACATGAAGAAAGTCGCCGACGAAAAGGACAAGTGGGAAGGCCAAATCTACAACGCCAAGAACGGCAAAACCTACGAGGCTTCCATTCAACTTAAGTCGCCGAACAGGCTTGAGGTCGAAGGCTGCGTGATGAGCATCCTCTGCGGCGGTCAGACTTGGACGCGCGCGCCGGAAAACGTTTTCGGACCCAACACCAAGACCCTGTCGACATCCTCGGCATCGCCCGTTCCCGGCGCCAAGACGTCCCCCACCCCGGCACCGCCGGTGGCGGGCGGAGCCAAGTCGCACCCGGCACCCGGCCACGCTCCACCGAAGGTCATCGGACAGAAAACGGGACCTGTCGATCCCGCTCCGGTGTCCGAGATCTGCCTACTTCCCGAGATCGCGGGGGCGGCCCATTAGCGCGGGCTGAAACAGCACCGCTGCGGCGAGCGTCGTCACCAGCGACAGCGCCATCAGCTTGCCCATGCTCGACGTGCCCGGATGGCTCGACAGCCACAGGCTGCCGAAGGCGGTGGCCGTGGTCATCGCACTGAAGAAGATCGCCCGGGTCAGACTCGATTGCAGCAGGTTGGTGTGCCCCGCCCGCCATGCGGTGACGTAGTAGATCTTGAACGCCACGCCCACGCCGAGCAGTAGCGGTAACGCGATGATGTTGGCGAAGTTCAGCGGCAGACCGATCAGCACGCAGATTTCCAGCGTCACCACGCCGGCGAGAATCAGCGGCACCAGCGTCAGCAGCACGTCGCCGATCCGGCGCAGCACAATGTAGAGCAGGATCGAGATCGACAGCAGTGCCCAGCCGCCAGCCTGGATGAAGGCCATCACGATGGTGTGGCCCGATTCCAGAATCGAGATCGGACCGCCGGTCGCGTTCGGCTCGACCTTCTGCACGGCGGCGGCAAAAGCCCGCAGCGTATCGTTGTCGTTCGGATCGCCCTTCGGCTGCGCCTCGACGCGCACGCGGCCGTCGGCGGTCATCCAGTCGCTGACCAGTTCAGGCGGCAGCGACTTGATGGTGACGGGCTGCGCCTTGAGCGAATCGCGCACCTGCTCGAGCATGGTGGCGAGCGGCGACAGGAACACCTTCGCCGCCTTGTCGCGCACCGATTTGTCGGACTGCGACAGCCGCATCAGCGCATCGGCAAGACGGTTGGCTGCGGCCGCCGGCTCAGGTCCGGACTTGGCCGCGACACGGCGCAGGCTGGTGGCGGCATCGGCCAGCGCAACGACATTGTCGGCATCGGACGGCGGCGAACCGGGACGCGCCTTGAACACCGGATCGAGCGTCGCGGCGCCCTTGCGGATGATCGCTAGCTTGGCCTGCTGATCGTCCGGCACGAAGCTGTCGAGCGAGATGACGCGCGCCACCTCAGGCACCTTCGACAAGTGCTCCTGCGCCTCCTTGGCGGCCTCAAGCGAGGGCGTGATCACCTCCACCGCACTGGTGCCGGTTTCGGGATCGCGGCGCAGATCGAGATAGGTCGCGACGGATTCGACCTTCGGACTGCGCAGATTCATCGGGTTGAAGTCGAAGTGCAGGAAATAGAGCAGCGGCAAGCCAAGGATCGCGATGCCGAGCGTGGTTGCCACAATGCCGATCCGGTGATCTTCCAGAAAGCGATCGACCGGGGCCAGGAAGGCGTAGCCCACCGGCTCCGCCTCGCCCGGCGGATTGAGCAGCTTGAGCAGCGCCGGCAGCACGGTGATCGCGAAAATGAACGCGATCAGCATGCCCGCACCCGCGATCTTGCCGAGTTCGGAGACACCCTTGTAGTTGGTCGGCAGGAACGACAGGAAACCGGCCGCGGTCGCCACCGCGGCCAGCGTCAGCGGCACGGCGGAAAACTTCGCGGCCTGCTCCAGCGCCTCCTGCAGGTCGGAATTCTCGTAACGCTCGGAGCGATAGCGCACGCTGTACTGGATGCCGAAATCGACGCCCAATCCTACAAACAGGACGAAGAACGCGATCGAGATCAGATTGAACGAGCCTGCGATGATCAAGGCGACCGCGGTCGTCACCGACAGACCGATGGCAAGAGTGAGAAACACCGCGCCGATGATCTTGGGCGAACGCAGCGCGCACCACAGGATGAACAGCACGACCAGAATGGTTCCGATGCCGTTGACGACGGCGCCTTCCTGCACCGTGCCGAATTCCTCGTTGGCGATCGGCACCGGCCCGGTCAGCCGCACCCGTGCATGAAAGTCCTTGTCGAAATTGAGATCGCTCGCCGCCTGGCGGATGGCATCGGTCGCCACCTTGCCCGGCTCCAGCGCCTGAAAGTCCAGGATCGGCTGAATGGTGAGCAGCACGCGGCGATCGGAATCGGTCAGCGGCTCGCTGCTCGCCAGTTGACGCCAGGAGAACGTGCCATCACCGGTCTTGAGCACCTGCTCGACGCTGTCGGCCACGACGTTCAGCGGCCGGGTCAGGGAATCGCGGGAAAACCGGCCGCGCTCGGCGCCGGCAAGTCCGGTCTCCAGCACGCCGGTCAGGCCGCGGATACTGGGATCGTCCACCAGAATGTCGAAGAACGGCTGCGCCGCCTGCAATTGTCCGATCCGCTGCCCGACTTCCGCGGTCGGCAGGAACAAAAGACCGTTGTTCTCGAAGAACGGACCGCCGGCCGGCCGCCGGACCCAGCGGAACTTGTCGGTTTGGGGCGCGAGTTTCTTCTCCAGCGCCACCGCCGCCTGCTGCGCCATTTCCGGGGTCGCGGCCTCGACAACAGCCAGAATCAAATCGTGATGACCGGGAAATGCCTTCTCATAGGCGATTTCGCGCTGCCGCCAGTCCAGGTTGGGCGAGATGAGCTGGGCGACGTCGGTGCTGATGGCAAAGTGTTTCTGCGCGTAAATACCTGAAATAACAGCGAGAATTAAACCAACAATGACGGTGAACCATGCGTGTCGGGTACAGGTTCGCACCAGGGAAACAACAATCCTTGTCAGCACGTTCTTTCTTTCTATCTGAAGCAGTCAAAGCAAAAATTTGAGGCTTTTGGCGAGTTGAGGAGTTAACTCTGATCGGTCCGATCGGTGCCCTTAGGCCACACAATAGTGGCATTACACCGGGATTATCGAGAATTACTGCTCAATAGCTGCCATAATGGTACACTGGCTGCCGTTCACGCCTTGTTCCAAGCTGTACTGGAAGACCTTCTGATGACCTCTTCGACTCCTCTGCTCGACCAAATCAAATCCCCAGCCGATCTGCGGAATTTGAAGGAAAGCGATCTACCACAGATCGCCGCGGAGTTACGCGCCGAGACCATCAACGCGGTCGCAGTCACCGGCGGACACCTCGGCTCGGGCCTTGGCGTGGTGGAACTGACTGTCGCTCTGCATCATGTCTTCAATACGCCGAATGACCGGCTGATCTGGGACGTCGGTCATCAGGCCTACCCGCACAAAATCCTCACCTGCCGCCGTGAACAAATTCGCACGCTGCGTCAAGGTGGCGGGTTGTCCGGCTTCACCAAGCGCGCGGAGAGCGAGTACGACTGCTTCGGCGCGGCGCATTCCTCGACCTCGATCTCGGCGGGTCTCGGCATGGCGGTCGCGCGCGATCTCGCCGGCGAGGACCGCAACGTCATCGCCGTGATCGGCGACGGCGCGATGTCGGCCGGCATGGCCTACGAGGCGATGAACAACGCCGGCGCGATGGATTCGCGTCTGATCGTGATTCTCAACGACAACGAGATGTCGATCGCCCCGCCGGTCGGCGCGATGTCCGCCTACCTTTCGCGCCTGATCTCCGGCAACACCTATCGTTCGCTGCGCGAGATCGGCAAACAGGTCGCCAAGCGGCTGCCGAAATTCGTCGAGAAGGGCGCGCAGCGCGCCGAGGAATACGCCCGCGGCTTCCTGTCCGGCGGCACGCTGTTCGAGGAACTCGGCTTCTATTACGTCGGCCCGATCGACGGCCATAACCTCGATCATCTGCTGCCCGTGCTCAAGAACGTGCGCGATTCCAAGGTCGGCCCGACGCTGATCCATGTCGTGACGCAGAAGGGCAAGGGCTATACCTACGCCGAGAGCGCCGCCGACAAATACCACGGCGTCGTGAAGTTCGATGTCGTCACCGGCAAGCAGGCCAAGGCGCAGGCCAACGCGCCGACCTACACCCGCGTGTTGGGCGACAGCCTGGTCAAGGAAGCCGAGAAGGATGACAAGATCGTCGGCATCACCGCGGCGATGCCCTCGGGCACCGGCATCGACATTTTCGGCAAGGCGTTTCCGGAGCGAACCTTCGACGTCGGCATCGCCGAGCAGCATGCGGTCACCTTCGCCGCGGGTCTGGCCACCGAAGGCATCAAGCCGTTCGTCGCGATCTACTCGACCTTCCTGCAGCGCGCCTACGATCAGGTGGTGCACGATGTCGCGATCCAGAGTCTGCCGGTGCGCTTCGTCATCGATCGCGCCGGTCTGGTCGGCGCCGACGGCCCGACCCATGCCGGCTCGTTCGATCTTGCCTATCTCGGCTGTCTGCCCAACTTCGTGCTGATGGCCGCGGCCGACGAGGCCGAATTGGTGCACATGGTCGCCACCGCGGCGTCGATCAACGACCGTCCGTCCGCCCTCCGCTTCCCGCGCGGCGACGGTGTCGGCGTCGATCTGCCCGCCGTCGGCGTTCCGCTGGAAATCGGCAAGGGTCGCATCGTGCGCGAAGGCTCGTCCGTCGCCCTGCTCTCGCTCGGCACCCGGCTCGGCGAATGCCTGAAGGCGGCCGACACGTTGAAGTCGCACGGCCTGACCACGACGGTGGCCGACGCGCGTTTCGCCAAGCCGATCGACACCGATCTGGTGCTCAAGCTGGCGCGCGAACACGACGTGCTCATCACCATCGAGGAAGGCTCGATCGGCGGCTTCGGCGCGCAGGTCATGCATACCCTCGCCGAGAACGGCATGCTCGACCATGGGCTCAAGGTGCGCTCCATGGTGCTGCCGGACGTCTTCATCGATCAGGACAGCCCCGCCGCGATGTATGCCAAGGCCGGTCTCGACGCCAAGGGCATCGTCACGCGGGTGTTCGAGGCGCTTGGCCGAGAGAATGAAATCAATACGGTGCAGCTTGCCTAGACAGCCCTGCGAGAGCCGCCCCATGCAAATCCTGCTGGCGCAGCCGCGCGGATTCTGCGCGGGTGTGGTGCGCGCGATCGATATCGTCGAGCGCGCGCTGGAGAAGTATGGCCCGCCGGTCTATGTGCGGCACGAGATCGTGCATAACAAATACGTGGTCGAGAACCTCAAGGCAAAAGGCGCGATCTTCGTCGAGGATCTGCACGAGGTCCCGCCGAACGCAATCACCGTGTTCAGCGCCCATGGCGTCGCCAGAAGCGTCGAGGAAGAAGCCGCGCGGCGCGATCTGCCGGTGCTCAACGCCACCTGCCCTCTCGTCTCCAAGGTGCACAATCAGGGCAAGCGCTACGTCGCCAAGGGCCGGCGGCTGATCCTGATCGGCCATCAGGGGCATCCCGAAGTGGTCGGCACCATGGGCCAGGTACCGGGTCCGGTCCATCTGGTGCAAAGCGTCGCGGACGTGGCTGCGCTGGACCTGCCAAGTGACGAGCCCGTCGCCTACATCACCCAGACGACGCTAAGTGTCGACGATACAAAGGATATTATCGCCGCACTGGAAGACCGTTTCGCCGATCTCGAGGGTCCGGACACCCGCGACATCTGCTATGCGACACAAAATCGCCAGTCTTCGGTACGAGACCTCAGCAAGCTTGTTGACGTCATTTTGGTCGTCGGCGCCACCAACAGCTCCAATTCCAACCGCCTGCGGGAAATCGGCACCGAAGTCGGCGTGCCGAGCTACCTGATCGCGGACGGAAGCGAGCTCAACCCGCTTTGGCTGAAGGGCGCCCGGACCGTCGGCATCACCGCCGGCGCATCGGCGCCCGAAATCCTCGTCGACGACGTGATTGACGCCTTGCGGCGAATCGGGCCGGTCACCGTATCGGTGGTGCCGGGTCGCGAAGAAAACATCGAATTCAGGCTGCCTGCGGAATTGGCTTCGGTCAGGACCGCATCTCACCTTTAATAAGATCAAGAAAGACCGCTGCTCATGGCCATACCGTTTTTCAAGGAAATCAAGATCGGGTCCTACCTGGTGAAGCAGAAGCTTCTCGGTCGGAAACGCTATCCGCTGGTGCTGATGCTGGAGCCGCTGTTTCGCTGCAATCTCGCCTGCGCCGGCTGCGGCAAGATCGATTATCCCGACGCGATCCTCAATCGCCGCATGAGCGCGCAAGAGTGCTGGGACGCGGCCGAGGAATGCGGTGCGCCGATGGTCGCCATTCCGGGCGGCGAGCCGCTGATCCACAAGGAGATCGGCGAGATCGTGCGCGGCCTCGTGGCGCGCAAGAAGTTCGTCTCGCTCTGCACCAACGCGCTGCTGTTGGAGAAGAAGCTCGATCTGTTCGAGCCCTCGCCCTATTTGTTCTTCTCGGTCCATCTCGATGGCCTGAAGGAACATCACGACCAGTCGGTGTGTCAGAAGGGCGTGTTCGACCGCGCCGTCTCCGCGATCAAGGCGGCGAAGGCGCGCGGCTTCACCGTCAACGTCAATGCCACGATCTTCGACAACTATCCGGCCGAGGAGATTGCGAAGTTTCTGGATTTTACCACCGAGCTCGGCGTCGGCGTCTCGATCTCGCCCGGCTACGCCTATGAGCGCGCGCCGGACCAGGAGCACTTCCTCAATCGCAAGAAGACCAAGGAGCTGTTCCGCGGCGTGTTCGCGCGCGGCAAGGGCAAGAAGTGGAATTTCATGCACTCGAGCCTGTTCCTCGACTTCCTCGCCGGCAACCAGAACTTCCATTGCGAGCCGTGGGGCATGCCCGCGCGCAACATCTTCGGCTGGCAGAAGCCGTGCTATCTGCTCGGCGAAGGTTACACCAAGACCTTCAAGGAGCTGATGGACACCACCGATTGGGATTCCTACGGCACCGGCAAGTACGAAAAGTGCGCCAACTGCATGGCGCATTGCGGCTACGAGCCGACCGCGGCCAACGCGGCGATCACCAATCCGCTCAAGGCGGCGTGGGTCGCGATCCGCGGCATCAAGACCAGCGGTCCGATGGCGCCGGAGATCGATCTGTCGAAGCAGCGCCCGGCGCAGTACGTGTTCTCGTCCGAGGTGCAGAAGCGCCTTTCCGAGATTCGCTCTGACGAGGCCAAGGAGGCAGAGGCGAAGGCCGCCGCCAAGCTCGCCGCCGCCAAATCCGCTCCGGTGGCTGCCGAGACCAAGGCGACGACCGCCGCATAAAGGCCAAACACGGCTCAGCAAATAACAAAAGGCGCGATACAAATCGCGCCTTTTGTTTTGTGGGTTGTCTGTTGTTTTGTCGGTTGTCTGCCCGCAAGTCTTTGGACGACAGACGGCGGGCGGCGATCCCTTAAGATCAGGCCTCTTCTTCGGCCCGATCGCCGGCGCCGTCGAGGTGCTCCCGATAATCGCGCAGACCACGCAGCGCGCGATTGAAATCGCGGCCGCTCGACACCAGCGCGCGGATCTCCGACGGATTGCGCGCGATGCCTCGCATCACTTTCCAGATATCGACATCGCCGTTCGGCTTCAGCGCCTTCGCCGCCACCTCGGGCAACGCGCGATGCGCCGGATCGCTGATCACCCGCAACGCCGCGAACGGCAGGCCATGCTCCTCGGCGTAGCGTGCGGCGATATGGCTTTCCATATCCACCGCGTCGGCGCCCGTGGTGGCGCGCAGCGCGGCCTTGCCGAGTTGGCCGAGCACGACCTCCTCGACGCCGGCGAGCACGCCGTTGATGACGGTGCGTTTGCCCCTCGCCGGTAGCGCGATCAGCATTTCGGTGAGCGAAGACGCCGTTGCCCAGCGATGCTCGGCGGCAACGATCTCGGAGGCGATCACGATGTCGCCGGAGCGCAGCTCGGGGTTAAGCCCGCCGGCCACGCCGAAGCTGACGATCCCGCGAATGCTCTCCGGATCGAACGAGACCATCATCTCGCGCAATTGCACCGGGTTGCTCGAACTGCAGATGACGGTGAGGCCGGGGCCGGCAGCGATGCGGGCCTCCTGTTTCAGGCCGGTAACGATCAGAACCGGCAGTCCGTCTCTCGAGGCGTCGCCGCCCTCGCTCATCATCACATTCCGACCCCTGTGAAGCGGCTGTTACTATTACGTAGGTTGCGATAGCGCGCCAGCGCCCAGAGCGGAAAGAACTTAGAATATCCGTGGTATCGCAAATAGAACACACGTGGGAACCCGCCCCCGGTGTAGTTCGGCTCGTTCCATAGCCCTTCTGCGTTCTGGGTCCGCGTCAGATACGCGATTCCCCGCTCCGCCGCAGCATCGTCCACCCGGCCGGCAGCCATCAGCGCCAGCGTCGCCCAGGCCGTCTGGGACGCCGTGCTCTCGGAGCGCTCATAACCCTTGTAATCAAGCCGGTAGCTGTTGCCGTCCTCGCCCCAGCCGCCGTCCGGATTCTGGATCGCGACCAGCCAGTCCGCCGCCTTCTTGATCGCCGGATCGTCATGCGGCACGCCCGCGGCGTTAAGCGCGCACAGCGTGGACCAGGTGCCGTAGATGTAATTGACGCCCCAGCGCCCGAACCACGAGCCGTCCGCAAGCTGGGTGCCGCGCAGATAATCGACGCCACGCTTCAGCGGCAGCGAATTCTCCACGGTCTCGCCAAGCTGCGCCAGCATCGAGACGCAACGCGCGGTGACGTCGTCGGTCGGCGGATCGAGCAGCGCGCCATGATCGGCGAACGGAATGTTGTTGAGATAATATTCGAGATTGTCGGCGTCGAACGCGGCCCAGCCGCCATCGACGCTCTGCAGGCCGATGATCCACTCGCGCCCACGCGCGATCGCCTCGTCATATTTGGTGCCGGCGCCAAGCCCGCGCGCGCGATCCATCGCCATCACCACGACGGCGGTGTCGTCGAGATCGGGATAATGCGCGTTGTTGTACTGGAAAGCCCAGCCGCCGGGCCGCACGCCGGGCCGCTTCACCGCCCAGTCACCCTCGACATCGAGCACCTGACGCGGCGCAAGCCAGTCGAGCGCCTTCATAGCGGCAGAGATGTCGTCGTCCTCGCCCGACTCGATCATAGCGTGCGCGGCCAGCGCGGTGTCCCATATCGGCGAGACGCAAGGCTGGCAGTACGCCTCGTCCTCATGGATCACCAGCAGCCGCTCGACCGATTCCCGCGCCATCACATAGCGCGGGTCGTCCTTCGGATAGCCCAGCAGATCATACATCATCACGCTGTTGGCCATCGCCGGGAAGATCGCGCCAAGTCCGTCGACGCCGTTGAGCCGTTCGGTGACGAACTCCTCCGCCTTCCTGATCGAGCGCTGCCGCATCTTCTTCGGGAAGAACGGATCGGCGATGCGCAGCATCTTGTCGAGAATGTCGAAAGCGGTGAACCAGAGCTGGCTCTGGTGCGGCGCCTTCGGGGTCGGCCCGATGGTTTTCGGATCCTCGAGGAATAGTTCATCGACGCCGATGCCGAGCGGATTGCGCGCCCGCGGCCGCAACGTCATCAACACCAGCAGCGGCACGATCACCGTGCGCGCCCAGTATGAAATCTTGCTGAGGTGGAACGGAAACCAGCGCGGCAGCAGCATGATCTCGACCGGCATCATCGGCACCGCACGCCACGTCAGCACACCGAACAGCGCCAGCATGATGCGCGTGAACACGTTGCTCCTGGCCGCGCCGCCGCGTGCCAGCATCGTCTCGCGCGCCTTCTTCATATGCGGCGCATCGGGCGAGTCGCCGATCATCTTGAGCGCGAAGTAAGCCTTCACGCTGGCGCTCATGTCGAACTCATGGCCGTAGAACAGCGACCATCCGCCGTTGTCGTTCTGCATGCGCCGCAGATATCGGCCGATCTTGGCTTCGATCTGCGCATCCACAGGCTCGGCGAGATAATGACGCAGCAGGACGTACTCGGCCGGAATCGTGACGTCGGCCTCGAGCTCGAACACCCAATGGCCGTCCTCCTGACGGTTTCCAAGCATGGCGCGGCCTGCCGAGGAAATGCTGGCGGCAAGACCTTCGGCGGCCGGCGCGGTGCTCTGCTGATCGAACGTCATGGTCATGATGAGTTTGGGGTCGTCCGTTCTTATTGCTTGAGGATGAGATCGGCGGCCCGGTCGCCGGAGCGGATCGAGCCTTCGATGGTGGCCGGCAGTCCGGTGTCGGTCCAGTCGCCGGCCAGCATCAGGTTTTTCCACTGCGTCACGGGACCGGGACGCAATGCGTTCTGTTCAGGCGTCGCCTCGAAAGTGGCCCTACGCTCGCGCACGATCTGCCACGGCGGCAGCGGGCCTTCGGCAACACTGTCATCGAGCTTCGCGACCTTGCAGATGTCACGCCAGATCGCACGTGCAAGTTCCTCGCGCGGCATGTTCACGAGGCGATCGGCATCGCTGATGGTGACGGACAGACGATCCGGAAACGCGAACAGCCACTCGATCAGTCCACCGATCACGCCGGTGACCGGCGGCGTGCCCTGCGGCGGCACGTAACGGAAATGCGCATTGACGATGGCGCGGAATTTGGTCGGCGTCTTCAGCCCGGGCAGAATGGTCGACGCCGAACGCGCCGGCACCGCGAGCACCACCACATCGTCCTCACCCAGCGCAGTGGTGCCATCGCCGAAATCAAGGCCGGTGACGCGATCCGCCGATGTCTCGATCCGCCGTAGCTCATGCATCAGCCGGATCGAAGCGCCCTTGCCGCGCAGCATCGCGAGCGCCGGATCGATCAGAACGCTGCTAAGCCCGTCACGCGCGATCAGCGGGCGGCAGGATGCGCCGCCGGCCAGCAGCGTTTCGCGCACGATGGCGCCGGCAAGTCCCGCCGAGCCCGACGGCGGATCGACATTGAGCGCGGCGAGCAACAACGGCCCGACCAGACGGCGATAGAGCGCGCCATCGCAGGCGACGGTGTCTCCGACCAGCGCATTGGCGCTCGCCCATGCCAGCGGCAGCATTTTAAGATAATCGATGACGCCGGTCTCGGGTACGCGGCGATCCGCATCGAACAGCCATGACGGAAAGCGGCTGTCGCCAAGATCGAGCGTCCAGCGTTCGCCGGTCTCGACATCGGCAAACGGAAACTGCGCGCGCTCCGGACCGACAAGACCGGACTCGCTGCCGATCGAACGCGCATAGGCAAGCGCATGCGTATTCCCCGACAGCATCAGATGGTTGCCGTTGTCGATTGTCAGATTAGTCGCAGCATCGAAGTAAGACCGGCAGCGCCCGCCGGCGTTCTGCGTCGCCTCGTGCACGTGGATCTCGAATCCGGCATTGGCGAGCCGCACTGCGGCTGACAATCCCGACAGACCTGCCCCGATAATGTGAGCTGTTTGGGTCATCAGATCACGGCGTATCGCAGGAGGATGGACATCTTGGCGGCTTTGCTCAGCTTGACGGGAGGGCGCGGCAACGCGAAACCGCGCGCCAGCAGTTTCTCGAAGATGGCGCGATAATAGTGCGACATGATGCGCGGCGCGCGGACGGTGCGGCGCGCATTGCGCGCCATGATCTCGTCCGCTTTCTGGAAGTGTCCGAGCGCCTGCATCGCCAGCGGCACGCAGGCCTTCGGCAGATTGGGATCGGCGATCACAGCCGCCGGATCGCGCGAAGAAACGCCGGCGGCATCGAGCAGTTCGCGCGGCAGATAGAGACGGCCGAGGCCAGCATCCTCGTCGATATCGCGCAGGATGTTGGTCAGTTGCAGGGCACGACCCAGATAATGCGACAGCAGAATGCCATCCTGTTCCGGCAGACCGAACACGCGCACCGACAACCGCCCCACCGCGCTCGCGACCCGGTCGCAGTAAAGATCGAGCGTCGCCGCGTCGGGCGCACGGATATCGGCCGGCACATCCATTTCCATGCCATCGATGATGGCGATGAAATCGTCGCGCTTCAGGCCGAATTCCTTCACCGCCGCAACGTAGTCGCGCAGCCGCGCCGGCGGATTGCCCGCATAGAGCGCGTCGACATCGCGCCGCCATTCGTCGAGCGCGGCAAGGCGCTCCTCGCGCGGACCATCGGAATCGGCGATGTCATCGACCTGACGGCAGAAGCTGTAGATCAGGAACATCGCATCGCGCTGCGCGCGCGGCAGGATCCGCATCGCCGCGTAGAACGAACTGCCCGAAGCCGAGCCCGCCGGTGTTGCTGTCACGTCATTCATGGGAAATCATGCGCCCGTCGATAGTCGGGAGAGCGGCGCGCGGCCGCCCAAACGGCGCAGCCACTCGCCCGCGGCGGCGGACGCTGCAAGTCCCAACATGGCGAATTTGGAAAGATGCACGCGCTCGCTGAGCGGATCGCGCGTCTTGATGAGGTCGGCGATCCTGCGCGCGAAGATATCGATCACGGCGATCTCCATGCCCAGACGCTTGTCCTGCACCTCGGCGCTGAAGGCGCGGCTCTCGGCGAGCAACTGTTCGTTGCGCACCGCGAGCTTGTGCAGACAATCGAGGAGTGGCGCGGACGCCCTTGCCTCGCCCAGCATCTCCACCGATACACCGGACGCCTGCAAGGCATCGAGCGGCAGATAGATACGGTTGAGCGTGCGATAGTCCTTGCCGCAATCCTGCAAATGATTGTTGATCTGCAACGCCGCGCACAATTTATCGTTGGCGACCCAGGTCGCGCGGTCCTCGCCATGCACGTCGAGCACGAAACGGCCGACCGGCATCGCCGAGAACGAGCAGTAGTGAATGAGATCGTCCCAGCTTTCGTAGCGCAGCTTGGTAACGTCCATGCGGAACGCGGTGAGCAGATCGAGCGCGTGCTGCGGCGACAATCCGCGCGCGGCGAGCGCCTCGCGCAACGCCAGCGCCTCGGGCTGCGCCGCACCGCTGCCGAGCAATTCGTCCTGCATGCGATCGAGTTGATCGAGCTTGTCCTGCGCCGGCAGCGTCGCGTGATCGGCGATGTCGTCCGCGGTGCGCACGAAATTATAGAACGCCAGAATCGGCGCGCGATGACGCGGATGGATGATCCACGACGCGACGGGAAAGTTCTCGTCCTTGTGCCCCTTGCCGGAGCGCAACTCACCTGCGCTGGTCATCGGACGCGCACCGCTCCTTCGGCGCGGATCGTCCGTCCCGACGTTCCGCCATGCCTGCGGACATACCAGCTTGTGCAACTGATCCTGAACACCATGAACCCAACATGATTAAGGGAGATCGGCCCCGAAAACGGGACGGCGCATGATATCGCAGCGCGAGAGCGAATGCGAGTGCCCCCGAACCACAAAAAATCTCATAATTCCAATACCTTAATAAATCCGGAACCGCGAGCATCGCGATCCATGATGAAATCGGCATGAACTCAGGATTAAACTGACATAACATGTCATATTGCCACGCCCGCCCGCCGCCACGGCCTATTCGGCGGCGATCTGGATGTCCTGCACCTTGTCGGAGTAATAGGACGCGGTCTGCCGCCCGCGCGAAGCTTCGCGCGCGAAGGTGATGAGGTGATGGGCCACCAGCCCGCAACTGATCAGCCGTTCGATATCGCCCGCCTTGATGCGCGGCCATGCGAATCTCCAGAACTCGCGGCGATAGTCGCTGCGCACGCCGGCGTGCCAGACGATCCTGGCGACCATGGTGAGCGCGCGCTTGATGTTCGGCCATGAGCGGCGCTGTTTCGAATTCGGCGGGGTGATGCGGTTGCAGTAGGTGTGATCGACCTGATGCTGAAAGCGCGCGAACATTTTCTCCGGCGTATAGGCGCGGCCCATGCATGCGCGCCAGGTCGCAACCACATGCTCGTAGGGCAGAACAAATTTCACGTTCGAATCGCGGCCCTCGTCATCCACCAGACGATTTTCGCGCTTCAACCGATCCCACAGCGGCGTGCGCGGCAGCGCCTGCAAGAGATTGATGGTCAGTAGCGGGATCTGCGAACGGTCGATGAAATCGAGAATCCCCTCGCCCGCATCCAGCGTGTCGGTGTCGAGACCGAGAATGATGCCCGACACCACTTCGAGGCCGTAACGGTTGAGCGTCTCGACGCCTTCGAGGATCGGCACCATCATGTTGTGCTGCTTGGACATCGCCTTCAGCGCGGCCGGGTCCGGCGTCTCGATGCCACAGAACACAGTGAGAAACAGCGCCTCGCGCATCAGTTCGAGAATTTCGGGGCGCTTGGCGATGTTGAGCGTCGCCTCGCAGGCGAACTGGATGGCGAAGCCGTTGCGCTTCTGCCATGCCACCAGATGCGGCAACAGCTCGAGCGTCGCCTTGCGGTTGCCGATGAAATTGTCGTCGACGAAATAGACCGCGCCCGACAGGCCGCATTCCACCATCTTGTCGAGCTCGGCCAGCACCTGCTGCGGCGTCTTCAATCGCGGATTGCGGCCGTACAGCGCCGGGATATCGCAGAACTCGCACTGATACGGGCAGCCGCTGGAGAACTGGATGCTGCCGAGAAAATATTTGCGCAGCGGAATCAGCTCATAGGCCGGCAGCGGAAACTCCGCCATGTCGCGCCGCTCGTGCGTCTCCAGCACCACCTGTCGCGGCGGGCGCGCCGGATTGTCGGAAATACGCCGGAATAATTCCTCGGTGGCATCGCCAAGCTCACCGATATGCAGATAGTCGAAATCGGGATACGCCTGCGGCGAGGCGCTGACCGAAGGCCCGCCGAGCACGGCAGGCCGGCCATAGGCATGCGCCCGTTCGCAGATTCCGTGCATCTGCCGGCGCTGGATGTGCATGCCGCTGACGAACACCGCATCGGCCCAGCGGAAATCCTCCGGCGCGGCGGGCTCGATATTCTCGTCGATGAAACGCACCTGCCAATGCGCAGGCAACGCCGCCGCGATCAGCAGCAGGCCCTGCGGCGGCATGAAGGCCTTCACGCCATCGGTCAGCGGATAGGCATATTCGAACGTGCCGAACGACGGCGAGTATTTCGGGAAGACGCACAGGATGCGCCGTGTTGCTAAACCGCAGGTCTCGTTCATGGACTGCCCCGGCTGGTCCGTGTTGCGATGATCCAGGGACGGACAAGCCGCGCCGGAATCAAGGCGAAGGCACCGTCTCGTCTTCCGGCCGCGCAGATAGCGACAACGCTTGACGATCCCAGGGAAAAACGTGCCCCGCCGGTCATGGTTCCCTTTTCAACGGCTTGATTGGATTTGACTATGCCGGGGAACCTGTGTTGATCGACAGGCGAGCGTTCCGATCCGGCCGGAGCGGTCCGGGCGAGGTTGAAGACTGCGATGATCGACAAACTCGAATTCCTGCTGGCGCTGGCCCGCGAAGAACATTTTGGACGCGCCGCCGAAGCCTGTCACGTCAGCCAGCCGACGCTGTCAGCCGCGATCAAGCACCTGGAAGACACCTTCGGTATGCTGCTGGTCAATCGCGGCTCGCGCTTCCAGGGCTTCACGCCGGAAGGCGAGCGCGTGCTGGTGTGGGCGCGGCGCATCGTCGGCGATGCGCGGGCAATGCACGAGGATATCGAGACGCTCAAGCACGGCCTTACCGGCCATCTGCGGATCGCGGCGATTCCGACCGCGCTGGCGATGACCGCCGCGCTGACCACGCCGTTCCGCGCGCGTCACCCCGGCGTCAAATTCACCATCATCTCGCGCACCTCGATCGAGATCCTGCGCATGCTGGAAAATCTCGAGGTCGATGCCGGCCTGACCTATCTCGACAACGAGCCGCTCGGCCACGTCAACCGCATCCCGCTTTATCTCGAACAGTATCGCCTGCTCACTGCGGCCGACAGCCCGCTCGGCGACCGCAGCAGCGTGACCTGGGCGGAGATTGCAAAAATCCCGCTCTGCCTGCTGACGCCGGACATGCAGAACCGTCGCATCATCGACCAGATGCTGTTTCGGGCCGGCGTCGCGGTGGCCCCGACCCTCGAATCCAATTCGATGATCGTGCTCTATTCTCATGTGCGGACCGGCAAATGGGCGAGCGTGATGCCGGCGCTGCTGGCCGAATCCCTCGGCCTCACCGACAAGGTCCGCTCCATCCCGATCGTGGAGCCGGAGAACGTGCAATCGGTCGGTCTGGTGATCCTCCACCGCGAGCCGATGACCCCGCTCACCGCCGCTCTGGCTGACGTGGCCCACCATCTGGCCAAGACCCTTCCGGACACCATGCCCGGGATCGGTCATTTTGGATAAAGGTATTTAAACACCTCCAAATAGATTGACCAAATTCCGCTGACGCGGCATCGGAACCAGCGTCTTGATCAAGGAAGGCGTTTGACGCCCGTGTGTTAGGTGGTGCCCCGCGCCGGGCGTCGTCTATACGACCTGCCATCATCCTGATACACAGGGCCATGTGGTGACCGGACTGCTCGGATTGGCGTCAATGGCGCGGGTTCAGGGTCACCGCGATGCAGATCATGCCCTCCAACGATCCGAGCGAGCGGCAGAACTCCTATGAGGAGCATGCGCGCGCCTCGCGGCGGATCATCCGCGCCGAGGTCGCGAAATAACAGGAGCGCGGCGTGAACGAATCCCCGATCGTCAATGCTCATCGCCTGATCTGGCGCGAAAGCGGCTTCAGCGAAGGCGACCGCTCCGTGCCCGAGGAAACGGCGCTGGCCTTGTCCTACGACGCCGGCACCTACGCCGTGATGATGGGCACGCCGCAGGATCTCGAGGACTTCGCCGTGGGCTTCAGCCTCACCGAGGGCATCATCAACGACATGTCGGACATCGAGTCGCTCGAGGTCGTTCCGCAGGACGAGGGCATCGAACTGCGGATGTGGCTGACCAAACACAACGCCGACCAGTTGCACGAGCGGCGGCGACATATCGCCGGCCCCACCGGCTGCGGCCTGTGCGGCATCGACTCGATTGCCGAGGCGATGAAGCCGGTCGCCATCGTCGGCGAAGGCATCCGCGTCACCCCGCAAGAGATCATGACCGCGATGCAGGGCCTCTACCCGCTGCAGAAGCTCAACACCATCACCCGCGCGGTCCACGCCGCCGCGTTCTGGACCCCGCAGTCCGGCATCATGGAAATCCGCGAAGATGTCGGCCGTCACAACGCGCTCGACAAGCTCGCCGGCGCGCTGGCGCGCAAAAGCATCGCCGCCAGCGAAGGCGCGGTGCTGCTGACCAGCCGCGTCTCGGTCGAGATGGTGCAGAAGACCGCCTCGATCGGCGCCTCGCTGATCGTCTCGGTCTCCGCCCCCACCGCGCTTGCGATCAGGATGGCCGAACGCGCGGGCATCACGCTTGCCGCAATCGCCCGCGCCGACGGTTTCGAGATTTTCACGCACATGCACCGTATTTCGCCGGGAAAGGCCACCCACGTCGCATAATGACGACAAGCTCGCCTTGGCGGCGAAGGCATGGCCCCGATCGTCAAGACCGCAATCGAAGGCCTGAAAAAGCAGCAGGCTGCCGCCTGATTGCGCAGGCGCTACGGCGGCCCCGAGAAGATTCCTTCGCGCATTGAAGCTCCTGCCTTCGTTCTTTCCGTATTTGAGCAGCAGTCATCGCGGCAGCACGCGCTGATGCAGCGTTTTGCGACCGTGCATGTCTGCGGATACATGATCGATTTCGTGCGAAGCGAATTGATCATGGCCTCGCCATGCGTTCACGTCATATGTTGTCCCACCGACTGCGAACACAGCTGGCATACTCCTTGCTGAAGTTACCCTGTAGCAAAGGAGATATCCCATGAGCTCGGTAACTGATCCCCAGTCCAACAATGCGCGCTGGACGCAGCTTGTTCTCGGCGTCATCGCCATGATGGCGATCTCAAGTCCGCAATATGTGTGGACGCTGTTCGTCAAATCATTCCAGACCACCACCGGCGCGACGCTGCCGGCCATTCAGGTCACCTTCTCCCTGCTCATCGTGCTGCAGACATGGTTTTCGCCGGCGCAAGGCTGGCTGGTCGATAAATTCGGACCGAAACTTCTGATCGCCGTCGGCGGCGCGCTGTCCGGTCTCGGCTGGGTCTTGTCGGCGCACATCACGTCGCTGGCCGGCCTGTATCTGACCTACGGCCTGTTCTGCGGCCTCGGCACCGGCATCGTCTATGTCGGCATCGTCGGATTGATGGTGCGCTGGTTTCCCGACCGCCGCGGCTTCGCCACCGGCATGGTGGCGGCGGGCTACGGCTTCGGCGCGATCCTGACCACCTTCCCGATCGACTCGATGATGAAGTCGTCGGACTACAAGACCACGCTCGTCACCTTCGGCATCATCCTCGGCGTCGTCGGCGTGCTCGCCGCGCTCGGCCTGCGCAATCCGCAGCAAGGCGAGATCGCGGTTGCGGCGACCTCCACCAAAGTTGCGACCTCGTCACATGACTACGAGCCCAAGGAGATGCTGAAGACGCCGCTGTTCTGGCTGATGTTCGGGATGATGACCATGATGTCGACCGGCGGCCTCATGGTGATCTCGCAGTTCGCCAACTTCACCCGCGACTTCGGCGTCGCCAATGTCATGGTCTGGGGCCTCGCCGCCTTGCCGCTGGCGCTCACGGTGGACCGCATCACCAACGGCCTCACCCGCCCGTTCTTCGGCTGGGTGTCGGACCGCATCGGCCGCGAGAACACCATGGGCATCGCCTTCATCCTGGAAGGCGCGGCGATCACATTGATGGTGCTGTTCCGCGAGAATGCGCTGGCGGTCGTGCTGTTGTCGGGCCTCGTGTTCTTCGGCTGGGGCGAAATCTTTTCGCTGTTTCCCTCGACGCTGACCGACACCTTCGGCACCAAGAACGCCACCACCAATTACGGCTTCCTCTATATGGCGCAGGGCGTCGGTTCGGTACTCGGCGGTCCGGTGGCGGCAATGCTGCGTGACTCGACCGGAAGCTGGCTGCCGGTGTTCGGCGTCATCATCTTCATGGACGTGCTGACCGGCCTGCTCGCGCTGTTCGTGCTCAAGCCGTGGCGCGCACGCTGGTTCGCCGGATTCTCGCCGATACGGACAATCCACGCGCCGGCGGAATAAGACAGACCAGGAGCAGGCCGAACGTCATTGCGAGGCGCGAAGCAATCCGATCCTTTATGGATTCTGGATTGCTTCGCGGAGCCTCATCGGGCGGCGCCAGAGCATGTCGAAAGACGCGCGTCACCGCGCTGGCGAAAGGAGCGCGTAACCGCGCTGGTGGCGCCGACCCGTTGGCTCGCGATAACGGAAAACTCGTTCATTCCATTCGGCGCGAATCTTTCACATCGCGACCTCGAACCGCGACCGTTATGCGAAACGGTAAATTACGCCGCTATAAATGATGCATCGCAGCGCAACTGGCCCGCGATTCACGTCGCGATGTGGATAGCTTGCGGCATCCGCCCCTGTTTACTGCGACAGAACGCCTCAATCCTGCACTTTTGATCAAATTTTCCACTCCATCGCGCCATCACTGACATACTAGCCGTGGGGCAGTTCCCCCTAAAGAAAATTTGGGAGGCTGAGAATGTCTGTTTCGTCGAGGGACACTGAGGATATTGCAATCAATACCAGCGCACGCTGGATCCAGCTTGGGCTGGGCATGGTCGCCATGATGGCGATCTCAAGCCCGCAATACGTCTGGACGCTATTCGTTAAATCATTTCAAAGCACTACCGGCGCAACACTGCCGGCCATTCAAGTCACCTTCTCGCTTCTCATCGTTCTGCAAACCTGGTTCTCGCCGGCGCAAGGCTGGCTGGTCGACAGGTTCGGCCCGAAACTCCTGATCGCCGTCGGCGGCGCTCTCTCCGGTCTCGGCTGGGTGCTGTCGGCCAACGTCACTTCGCTGACCGGCCTGTACCTGACCTACGGCCTGTTCTGCGGCATCGGCACCGGCATCGTCTATGTCGGCATCATCGGCCTGATGGTGCGCTGGTTTCCGGACCGCCGCGGCTTCGCCACCGGCATGGTCGCCGCGGGCTACGGCTTCGGCGCGATCCTGACCACCTTCCCGATCGACACCATGCTGAAAACCTCCGGCGCGCAATCGACGCTGGTGACCTTCGGCATCATCCTCGGCGTCGTCGGCGTGCTCGCCGCGCTCGGCCTGCGCAATCCGGAATCGCATGAAACCTCCGCGGCCAAAGCCAACATCTCGGCCAAGGTCAAAACCTCGGTGCATGACTTCACATCGAAGGAGATGCTGAAGACGCCACTGTTCTGGCTGATGTTCGTGATGATGACCATGATGTCCACCGGCGGCCTCATGGTGATCTCGCAGTTCGCCAACTTCACCCGCGATTTCGGCGTCGCCGACGTCATGATCTGGGGCCTCGCGGCGTTGCCGCTCGCGCTCACCGTGGACCGCGTCACCAACGGTCTGACCCGTCCGTTCTTCGGCTGGGTCTCGGACCGCATCGGCCGCGAGAACACCATGGGCATCGCCTTCATTCTCGAAGGCTTCGCCATCGGCCTGATGGTGCTCTATCGCGAGAACGCGCTGGCGGTCGTGCTGCTGTCGGGCCTCGTGTTCTTCGGCTGGGGCGAAATCTTCTCGCTGTTCCCCTCCACGCTGACCGACACCTTCGGCACCAAGAACGCCACCACCAATTACGGCTTCCTTTATATGGCACAGGGCGTCGGCTCGGTGCTCGGCGGTCCGGTGGCGGCGATGCTGCGCGAATCCACCGGAAGCTGGCTGCCGGTGTTCGGCCTGATCATTTTCATGGACATTCTGACCGGCCTGCTCGCGCTCTTCGTGCTAAAATCCTGGCGCCAGAAGTGGTTCGAGCGTCATAGGCACGCTTAAGGAAGCGGGTTCGATATTCGCTCCCGCCACGCCGCGGGCCCGCCAAGCGAAAGTCGAATCCCGACTTCTCTTGAGCCGCCATCCATGTGCCGATGGCCTTCGATTCCGGCTTTTGCGTCGCCAAAACGGCGCAGATGCCGGGGTCCCACCATCAGGCGTCTCACCCGCAGGGATGCCCGGCCGGTGGCCGGGCATTTCCCTGTTTGGAAACGTCGTCTTTTTGGTCTAAAAGGCCAATGAAGATTTCTCTTACTTAACTCCCGCCGCGGCGGGCTCAACCTGTTGGACTGAAGCGATGCTGAACACTCCCCGTTCCCGCCGCGGCATGGTGACCGCCCCCCATCATCTCGCCAGCGAGGCTGGCCTGCGCGTCCTGCGCGAGGGCGGCAACGCCATCGAGGCAATGATCGCGATCGCGGCCAATCTGGCCGTGGTCTATCCGCACATGAACTCGATCGGCGGCGACGGTTTCTGGCTGATCAGCGTCGACGGCAAGCCGCCGGTCGCGATCGACGCCTGCGGCGCCGCGGCCAAGGCCGCCACCGTCGACCTCTACAAGTCGAAGGGTCTCAAGACGATCCCCGAGCGCGGCCCGCTCGCCGCCAACACCGTGGCCGGCACCCTGTCGGGCTGGGCCGAGGCCTATGCCCTCAGCCGTGAAATCGGCGGCAAGCTGCCGCTGTCGCGTCTTCTCGAGGACGCGGTGTGGTCGGCCGAAAACGGCTTCGCCGTCACCGCGAGCCAGCGCGAACTGACCGAGAGCAAGCTCGCCGGCCTCAAGGACGCGCCGGGCTTCGCCAGCCACTTCCTGGTGGACGGCAAGGCGCCGCGCGAGGGTTCGGTGATGAAGCTCGCCGCGCTCGGCAAGACGCTGCGGCAGATCGGCGAACGCGGCCCGATGGACGCCTATCAGGGCACGCTCGCCAAGGAGATCGCGGCGGATCTGGCGCGCGTCGGCTCGCCGGTGACGCTGGAAGACCTCGCCGCGCACAAGGTGCAGCGCCGCGAGGCAATCTCGGTGCCGGTCAAGGGCGCGCGGCTGTTCAACTTCCCGCCGCCGACGCAGGGCCTCGCCTCGCTGATGATCCTCGCGCTGTTCGAGCGCCTCAATGTCGCCGAATGCGAGAGCTTCGACTACCTGCACGGCATCGTCGAATCCACCAAGCAGGCGTTCCTGGTGCGCGACGCCGTGGTCAGCGACCCGGCCCACATGAAGGAGCGCTGCGAGGACTACCTGACCAAGGAGAAGCTCGACGAGCTCGCCAAGAGGATCGACCGCAAGCGCGCGCTGCCCTGGCCCTACGTCGCCAATCCGGGCGATACCGTGTGGGCCGGCGCGATCGACGGCAACGGCGTTTCGGTCTCCTTCATCCAGAGCGTCTATTTCGAGTTCGGCTCGGGCTGCACGCTCGATAACTCTGCCATCGTCTGGCAGAACCGCGGCTCCAGCTTCGTGCTCGACGGCGATGGTCCGCGCGCGCTGCGCCCCGGCCGCAAGCCGTTCCACACCCTCAACCCGGCGATGGCGCTGTTCGACGACGGCCGCCGCATGGTCTACGGCAACATGGGCGGCGAAGGCCAGCCGCAGACGCAGTCGGCGATCTTCAGCCGCTACGCGATCTACGGCCAGGGCCTGCAACAGGCCATCACCGCGCCGCGCTGGCTGCTCGGCAAGACCTGGGGCGATGCCACCGTCACGCTGAAGCTGGAGAGCCGGTTCGACCCGGCGCTGATCCAGGCGATGCGCGACGCCGGCCACGACATCGAGGTGCTGCCCGATTTCACCTCGACCATGGGCCATGGCGGCGCCGTGGTGCGTCACCCGGACAGCGTGTTCGAAGGAGCCACCGATCCGCGCAGCGACGGCGCGGCGATGGGGTTCTGAGCCTCAGAGACAGGCTCAAAACAGAGCCAATGAAACCAGCGTATTTGTTGGAACCCGTCATGGCCGGGCTTGACCCGGCCATCCACGCCTTCTCTTACTGATTTATCGTGAAGCCGTGGATCACCGGGACAAGCCCGGTGATGACGATGGGGCAAGCGCGGGTTTGCCTCCGCGCCCGCGGCCTTTATAACGGCGCGATGTCGTACAAGGTCGCCGCCTTCTATCAGTTCGTGCCGCTGCCGGACTTCGAGAGCCTGCGCGAGCCGCTGCGCAACATGTGCGCGGCGCTCGGCATCAAGGGCATCGTGCTGCTCGCCGCCGAAGGCATCAACGGCACCGTGGCCGGCAGCGCGGTGGCGATCGACGCGCTGATCAACCAGCTCCGCGGCGGCGCGCTGTTCGGCGGCCGGCTCGACAATCTCGAACTGAAATTCTCCCAGGCGGCGCAGATGCCGTTCCAGCGTCTCAAGGTCCGGCTCAAGCAGGAGATCGTGACGCTGCGCGGCGAAGGCACCGACCCCACCGCGCGGGTCGGCACCTATGTCGAGGCGCAGGACTGGAACGAATTGATCGCGCGACCGGGCATGGTGCTGCTCGACACCCGCAACCAGTTCGAGGTCGAGATGGGCACCTTCGCCGGCGCGACCGACCCGCAAATCACCAGCTTCAGCCAGTTCAAGGATTACGCCGACCGCGCGCTCGATCCCGCGCGCGACAAGGCAATCGCGATGTTCTGCACCGGCGGCATCCGCTGCGAGAAGGCCAGCTCCTATCTGCTGGCGCGCGGCTTTACGCAGGTCTATCACCTCAAGGGCGGCATCCTGAAATATCTTGAGGAGATTCCTCAGGAGCAGAGCCGCTGGCAGGGCGAATGCTTCGTGTTCGACCAGCGCATCGCGCTCGGCCACGGTCTGGTCGAACGCGCGCAACAGCCCGGCGAAACAGCAAACGAGGACAGCGATGACTGAGCTTTCGCCCCTTGAGGCGCGCATCGAAACGCTGGAGACGCGCGTCGCCTATCAGGAGCACACCATCGAGGCGCTGAACCAGGCCCTGACCGCGCAGTGGAAAGAGATCGACCGCCTGACGCGCGAACTGGTGCGGCTCGGCGACCGGCTCGCCGCCGCCGAGGATGCGATCCCCGCCTCGCCCGGCGACGAACCGCCACCGCCGCATTATTGAGCGGCGAAGTCGCTCATCGCCACGTCCTATTCATCGTTATGCCCGCGCCTGTCGCGGGCATTGCAAAGAGCTGGATTACTTCGTCGCTAACGCTCCCCGCAATGACGCGGAAAACGTGCGGCTCGCTCAATCGTCATCACCGGGCTTGTCCCGGTGATCCACGCCTTCATGAGAGACCAGCGAGAAAAGCCGTGGATGGCCGGGTCAAAAGGGCGTTCACGCCCGTCTTCGACGGGCTATGCCCGGCCATGACGGTGTAGCGGCAGATGGCGATCCTCATCCTGAGGAGCATCGCACAGCGATGCGTCTCGAAGGATGAGGCCGCAATAGTTCATGATCGCGGCCTCATGGTTCGAGACGGCGCCATAGCGCGTCGAAAGACGCGCGTGAACGCGCTGGAGACACCTCCTCACCATGAGGAGCAGGCTCAAGTTGCTCCCCGCCTCCTCACAACCGTCATTGCGAGCGAAGCGAAGCAATCCAGAATCTCCACGACAGGACTGGATTGCTTCGTCGCTGACGCTCCTCGCAATGACGGCGAGAGCTTTGACTGCCGTTCGCAGTCCTCACCATGAGAAGCTATCCTTACAGCATCGGCAGGTTGCGCGGTTCGCGGCCGCGCGGAAATGCGGCGTCGATAGCCGCGATGTCATCCTTGCTCAGCGCCAGCGCGCCGGCCTTGGCGTTCTGCTCGGTATGCTGGGCCGTCGAGGACTTCGGAATGGTGAACACCGCCGGACGGCGAGTGAGGAACGCCAGCGCCACCTGACGCGGGCTCGCGCCGTACTTGTCGGCGATCTGCTGCAGCACGCGGCCGCCCTCGGAACGCGGGTTGGGGAATTCGTTGTGCCCGAACGGCGAATACGCCACCACCGCGACATTGTGCTTCTCGCACCACGGGATCACCGAATGCTCGATGGCGCGCTCGTTCAGATGATACAGCACCTGATTGCAGGCGATCGCACCCTCGCCCGCGACCTCGTGCATCTCGGCGAGGTCCGACGCATCGAAATTGCTGACGCCCCATGACAGGATCTTGCCGGCCGTCATCAGCTCGTCGAACGCCGCGACCGTCTCCTCGAAGGGATACGAGCCGCGCCAGTGCAGCAGATAGCAGTCCAGCTGCTCGGTGCGCAGCCGCTTCAGCGAGCGCTCGCAGGCGGTGATGGTGCCGCGCCGCGAGGCGTTGCTCGGCAGCACCTTGGAGACCAGAAACGCCTCGTCGCGGCGGCCTTCGATGGCGTCCGCGATCACAAGCTCGGCGTCGCCATACATCTCGGCAGTGTCGATATGGGTCATGCCGAGATCGAGCCCGCGCCGCAGCGCCGCCGCCGCAGCGCCATGATCGCCGTGATCGATGTACCAGGTGCCCTGCCCGATCACCGAGGTCGTGCGGCCGGTCGGGCCGAACAAACGGGTTGGCATCGCGGTCTTGTCCGTCATCTCGTCACTCCACATCGATCATGATTTTTGCTGACCGCTTGTAGCGGCAAATACCGGCCTTTTAAACCCGTGCCGCCATCCATGTTCCGAGCCGCGCCACCTGTGCCGCCGACAACCACAGGCCCAGCTTCGAGCGCCGCCAGACCACATCCTCGGCGGTGCGCGCGAATTCATGGGCCATCAGATAGTCCACCTCGCGCGCGGTCAGCGTCGTACCGAAATCCTCGCCGAGATCGGCGGCGCTTCGCGCGCCGGCCAGCCAGCCACGCGCCCGCGTGCCATAGGCATGCGCGAGGCGCGTCGCATGAGCCGGCGCAAGGAACGGATGATCGCGGCGCAATTGCGCGGCGAGCGCGGCAAGCCCCGTCACTGCAAGATCGCCGCCGGGCAGCGGCGCGGCGCCGGTCCAGCCTTCATGCAGGCCGATCGCGTTGTCCTTCAGATAGGGCGACAGACGCTGCAACGCATGCTCGGCGAGCCGCCGATAGGTGGTGATCTTGCCGCCGAACACCGAGAGGATCGGTAGACCGTCCGGCGTATCGAGCTCGAACACGTAATCGCGTGTGGCGGCGCGCGCTTCGCTCGCGCCATCGTCGTAAAGCGGGCGTACGCCGGCATAGGCCCACACCACATCGCGCGGCGACACCGGCTGCGCCAGATAATCGCCGACCGAGGCGCAGAGATAGTCGATCTCCTCTTGCGTCGGCGCGACCTGCGCCGGATCACCGTGATAGTCGCGGTCGGTGGTGCCGATCAGCGTGAAGTCGTTCTGATAAGGGATGACGAAGACGACGCGGCCATCGGCGTTCTGGAAGGTGTAGGCGCGATCATGCGCATAGAGCTTCGGCACCACGATGTGCGAGCCCTGCACCAGCCGCACCCGCGCCTTGGCGTTGATGCCGGCCTGCTGCGTCAGAATGCTTTCCACCCACGGCCCGCCGGCGTTGATCAGCACGCGGGCGAAAATCTCGCTGCGCGCGCCGGTGACGCTGTCTTCCAGCACCACACGCCAGCGTCCGTCGTGTCGGCTCGCCTGCATCGCGCGGGTGCGCACGCGGATGTCGGCGCCGCGATCGGCGGCATCGCGTGCGTTGAGCACGACAAGGCGGGCGTCATCGACCACGCAGTCGGAATATTCAAAGCCGCGAGTGAAGCGGCCGGGCTTCAACGGCTTGCCGACCTCGGCGGAGCGCAGATCGAGTGTCCGCGTCGGCGGCAGGCGATGACGGCCGCCGAGATGATCGTAGAGAAACAGGCCGAGCCGCAGCAGCCATGCCGGGCGCAGTCCCTCATGATGCGGCAGCACGAAGCGTTGCGGATGGATGATGTGCGGCGCGATCCGCCACAAAAGTTCGCGCTCGATCAGCGCCTCGCGCACCAGACGGAATTCGTAATATTCGAGATAGCGCAAGCCGCCATGGATCAGCTTGCTCGACCATGACGAGGTGCCGCTGGCCAGATCGTTCATCTCGCACAGGAACACCGAATGGCCCCGGCCCGCCGCATCGCGCGCGATGCCGCAGCCGTTCACGCCGCCGCCGATGATCGCAAGATCGTAGGTTTTGTCCAAACGCGCTCCGCCGGCCGACGCAATGCGATGCCCGCGCCGGTCGGCTCAAGTCTATTCGATTCGGGGGTTGGACGACCCGCTCGGGCGCTACCAGTTGCCGCTGCTGTGACTGCCGCCGCCGCCACCGCAGGTGTATCCGCCCCCGCCGCCGCAGTTGTAGCCGCCGCCCCCGCCGCAGGTGTAGCCACCACCGCCGGTCGGCTGGGTCTGCGTGGTCTGGCCCGCCTGCGACTTGTTCTTGGCGAGAGCATCGCCGCCCGAGAAAATCGAGAAATAGCCGAGCGGATCGCTGCCGGGCGGATGCGCCGGATCGTTGAGATTGCTGGTGCCGTAACCCTGGCGCGAGGCCATCGAATCCGTGGGCAGATCGACCGCGCCGCCCTGCTGGCCCGGCTTGGAGCGCAGCGAGGCCATGATCTGCTGCAACAGCACGTCGCTGATGCGGAACGGCTCGGGGATCGGATCGTTCGGCCCGGTGACGAAGGTGACGAAGCCCGGCCGCAGCACCACCGATCCGGCGTTGTTGGTGAGAGTGACCGTGCCGACATGGCCGATGACCAGTTCGCCTCTCGCATTGGCGAGGTTCGGATCGGACAGATAACTCGGCGGGATCGGATAGACCACGGTGGCGACGCCGCCGCGAATGCCGAGCGTCGCTACCGGCGTCTTGATGGTAACGCCTGCGGTGTGGCTGATCTGGCCGCCGACGAACCGCAGCACGCCCTTGCCGACCGACGCCACCATCTTGCCGGTGCCGGCGTTCGGATCGTAGACGAACTCGTCGATCACGATGCTGGAGTTGCGGCCGACATTGAGCGTCGAGGAATCCGGAAACAGGATCTGGGTCGAGCCCGCCGCCGAGGTCTGGATCTTCTCCTTGTAGACCACGTTGCCGCCGATCGTGAGCGAACGCGAGGCGGCGCCCGGCGGTGTGCCGGTGGCGTCCTGATTGACCGCGCCGACGCGGCCCATGGTCTGCGCCTGCGCCAGCGCGATCGGCGCGACCGACGACAGCAGCAACGTCAGCAGGCGAGAGAGACAGGAACGGACACGCGGAGTCATGATGTCCTCTCAGAACCGGGCCGTCGGGCCGAACATGACGGAGAAATTATCCAGCCGGTAGTTCGGCAGCGACGAGTTGGTCTTGTCGTACTGGATCGCGGTCGAAATGCCGAAGTTGCGGGTGATCGGCGCATTGAAGATCGCGCCCGCCGTCCACATGGTGTCGCGGTGGATCGTCAGCGGATCGATGAACGGGTTCGGCGCGTCGAACCGCGTCTCCAGCAACCGCACGAACGGCGACACGCTCCAGTTGCGGGTGAGCGAGAGCAGCGGCGGCGCGAATTCGAAGGTCAGCGCAGCTTCCGCGCCCCACTGGTTGAACGACTGGAAGGTGTTGACCGCATCGCCGCGCCGGTAGAAGCCGCGCGCGTCCAGCTTGATGGTCTGCATGATCTGCCAGTTGGCGCCGAGACCCGTGGTGTAGGAATTGCCGGAATTGAAGGTCGAGAACGGATCAAGGCCGGTCTTGAAATCGTTGCGCCGCCACTCGAACACCGGGCCGAGCGAGACACGTTCGTTGAGCGGGATCCGCATGTCGATGCCGGCGCCGACCGACGACAGGTAAGACTGATTGTCGATCCAGGTATTGCCGCCGACCACATAGGGCTTGATGGTCGCGCCCGGCAGGAAATCCGGCGCGAGCAGGAAGCGCGGGCCGAACGAGACGTCAAACAGGCCGACATTCAACTGATCGAAGCGGTGCTGCTGGGTGAGATAGCCGACGAAACGGGTCTCCAGCGTGTCGCCGCGACCGTTGAGATCGTAATCATGGCTCACACCGGCGAGGCCGAACCAGTTGGTGTCGCTCCTCTTCTGCGCGGTCGGCAGCAGCGTCAGCGGATTGCCGCCGAGCAGGATGCCGCCCGAGGTCGGCGCGTAGTTGGCGTTGGACTGCGAGCGAATGCCGGTCTGCGCGAAGCCGGACAGGCGGCTGCGCTCGAGCTGCTTGCTGGCGTCGGGCAGATAGGTCTCAATGCGCTGGCGCGTCACCGGATCGATGTCGGGACTGGCCAGCGCCTCGAGGAAATAGCGCTTGGCCATCTCGTAGGAACCGAGGCGGAAATACAGCGCGCCGAGTTCGTATTTTACCCGCGTCAGCTTGGGATTGTAGAACAGCAGGCGCTCCAGGGCGCCGATCGCGGCCTCATAGTCGGCGCGCGCGGTGGCGACGCGCACATATTCGAAGGTCACCTCATAATTGGTGGGCTGCTGCACCATGCGCCTGAACAGCGCCTGCTGCTCCGCAGCATCCTGCGCGCGCGCACCATCCGCCAAAGCGGAGACCCCCAGCAACGCCGATACAGCCACACACGCAACGCGTTCTGCGCGACCGGCGTTGGCCAATAAATTCAGCCAACCGAACATAAAAATTGGTCTCGCTAATATAACTTCGGTTCAACAATCATAAAAAAAAACCGCCGGCAACGGCGCGGGAGCAACACTCACCAAAATGTCGTTCGCTGCAAGTGCACAAAAAACCCTGTGCCAACCGTAGGTTGCCGGGGATCAATGACATAGATCAAAAAGATGAAAGTAGCCGCCGAGGTCAGGAAAGCCGAGCGTCCAAAGCGACGGACGGGTCCGCGCGCTCCGCTTGAACGGCGCGGTACATGTGTCTGATCCACCTGTTCAATTCACCGAATTCCAGGCTCGCCGGAAAGCCGGTATCGATACCATGCCGCTGCAACAACATGCCCAGGAACGAGCCCTCCGGCGGCGCCAGCCAGGCCGGGATTCCGGCCCGCCGCCAGACCTCGTCCTGCAGGCGCAGGAAGCACGTCGCCGCCGCTTGCTGCGACAATCTGTCCATCCTGGCCGGATCGAACAGATCGGGGACGGTGAACCACGACACCGGCCCGAGCGGCTCGCTGGCGAGGCGCAGCGCGCCAGCCTCATGCTCGGCGACCAGCGCGGTCCAGAGCGGCGCACCGACCCGCGACCAGCGCGCGTGATCGCCGCCAAGGGCGCGGGCATGCGTCAGCGCCGCTTTGATCAAGGGATATCCGGGCGGGCATTTCACCACCGCGGGCGGAATCTGGCCGAACGCATCATGGCCGGCGACAAACAGATCGGTGTCCGGCAGATCCGGCTGCATCAGCATTACATCCGGATCGATCCACCAGCCGCCGAGCCGTTCGAGCAGCGCGTAGCGGAACAGATCGCCGTGGATCGCCCCCCCGCCTTGCGGCAGCGGCGACAGCACCTCCTGCGCCGGCAGGATGTCGCGCGCATCGCGGACGGTTAGCCAGTCCGGTGCGGCGAAATCTGTATCGTAAGAGAACACCTCGACGCGGTGGCCGCGATCGGCAAAGCTTTTCAGGCACAATAGCCGATAGGGCCCGAGCCGCGCGCCATGCCAGAAGCTGCGCACGGTCTGCGGCGCGCTTGTCTGCGCCAGAGGCGACGATCCATCCACCGGCACGGCATCGGTGTTCACCGGCGGACGATAGAGCCGGTCGCGCGGCTGCCAGCCGATCCGCTCGATCTCGGCGCCGAAGGCCGCGACCGTGTCCTTGTCGATGCTGCCCCCGCCTGTCCTTATCTTGAACTCCTCGAGCAAGCAGTCTTCCATCACCCACGACACCAGCGCGTCGTATTGCAGACGTCCGTGTTCCGACACGCGGATGTCGAACCGGCGGAACATCACGTCGAGCCAGCTTCCCGGCGGCGGCCCGTAGGTTTTCGGAATCCGCAGCGTGGTCCACGCGCCGTTCCATAGATGGGCGAAATCGCTGTCCGCAAGGCGCGCCTCGATCTCCTCGCACTGCGCCGGATTGAAAAACGCCAGCGCCTCCTGAAACGGAATCTCATAGGCCTTCGCACGTGGCTCGGCGCGATCGTCGAGCCCATGCTCGCTCAGAACCTCGCTGAGCAGCTTCGGGCCGATCACGACGCGCGCCTCCTCGGTCAGCGCCCTGTCGGCGGTGGGCAGGATTCTCTGCGCCCGCGCGACCAGATCGGCCAGCGCCGGACAGCCCGCCGGGAATTTCATGATCGTATTGAAAATCGTGGCCGCATCGGCGCGGGCGACATACATTTCGGCGGGCGGCAGGCGATCGCGCAGGCAGATCACGTCGAGATCGACATACCAGCCGCCGAAGCGATGCAGCATGATGTAGCGGAACAGATCGGCATGCCGCGACCAGCCCTTGTCGCTGTCGGCATTGTATTGCCGCAACACCTCTTCCGACAGAATGTCATTGGCGTCGCGCAGCTCGACGCCGTCCGGCACGATGAGATGATCTTCGTAGGAATAAAGAACCACCGTCGCGCCGGTGGCGAGCAGGCTTTTCAGCGACAGGGCTTCATAGAAGGAGAGCTGCGGGCCGGTCCAGAATGTCCGCACCTCCTCGCGCCGCGCCGCTGAATCGTCCCCCTGCATGGCGGCATATTGAAGACGGCAATGGCCGGGCGCAAGGCCCGGCCATTGAGCGTCACATAATCGAGGTCCGCGAGGCGTGCCTCACGCGCGAGACAGATCGAACGCCTCGATGTCCTTGGTGCGCTGCGAGTTGCGCTTGGCCTGGTGATCGGTCGCGAGCACGACATAGACCGCCGGCAGCACGAACAGCGTGAACAGCGTGCCGATGGTCATGCCCGCCACCACGACGAGGCCGATCGAGAAGCGGCTCGCCGCGCCGGCGCCGCTCGCGCTGAGCAGCGGCAGCAGGCCGGTGACCATCGCCGCGGTCGTCATCAGGATCGGACGCAGGCGGACGCGGGCCGCCTGTTCGATCGCCGAGCGGCGGTCGAGCCCTTCCTTGAGCTGCAACTCGTTGGCGAACTCCACCATCAGGATGCCGTGCTTGCTGATCAGGCCGATCAGGGTCAAGAGGCCGACCTGGGTGTAGATGTTGATGGTCGCCATGCCGAAGAACAGCGGCACCAGCGCGCCGCTGATCGCCATCGGCACCGAGATCAGGATCACCAGCGGGTCGCGCAGACTTTCGAACTGCGCGGCCAGTACCAGGAAGATGATGATCAGCGCGAAACCGAACGCCACCGCGAGCTGGTTGCCTTCGCGCACATACTGGCGCGAGTCGGCGAGATAATCGTGGCTGTAGCCGGCGGGCAGTTGCTTGGCCTGCTCCTCCAGGAATTCCACCGCCTTGCCGATGGTGACGCCCGGCATCGCGACGGCCTGGAAGGTCGCCGAGTTGAGCTGGTTGTAATGCGTCAGCGCGTTCGGATCGGTGCCGGTCTGGATCGACACGACGGTCGAGAGCGGCACCTGACTGCCGGTCGAGGTCGCGACATAGTAGTTGTCGAGCGAATCCGGCGTCAGCCGCAGTTCACGCGGCACCTGCGGGATCACCTGATAGGAACGGCCCTCGAGGTTGAAGCGGTTGACGTAGTTGCCGCCGAGCGCGGTGGCGAGCGTATTGCCCACCGCCGCCATGGTGATGCCGAGTTCGTTGGCCTTGCTGCGGTCGATCCGCACCCGCACGATCGGCTGGTTGAAATCGAGATCGCTGTCGACGGCGATGAACAGACCGCTCTTGCGCGCGGCGGCCTTCAGCTTCGTCATCTCCTCATAGACCTGACGGAAACCGTTGGTGGAGTTGATCACCATCTGGATCGGCAGGCCGCCCGGTCCGCCCGGCAGCGGCGGCAGGTTGAAGACGAACGCCTGCGTGCCCTCGATCTTGTTGACCTCGGTCTGCACCTCCTGCTTCATCGCGGTGGAGGAGCGCTTGCGCTGGTCCCACGGCTTGAGGATCATGCCGGCGATGCCCTGGTTCGGACTAGGAATGCCATTGAGGATGAAGCGCAGATCGGTCTCGGGGAATTTGGCGAACGCCTTGTCGAGCTTCTCGCCATAATAATTGGCGTAGTCGATGTTGGCGTATTTCGGCGCCTTGGTCAGCGAGAACAGGATGCCCTGATCCTCCTCCGGCGCCAGCTCCTTGCTGGTGTTCATGTAAAGGAAGCCGACGAGGCCGAGGATCACCACGGCGAACAGCGCGGTGACCGGCCGGTAGTCCAGCGAGCGGTCGAGCAGCCGGCCGTAGCCGCGGGTCACCGAGCGGAAGACGTCCTCGACCTTCCGCGCGAAGCGGCTCTGATCGGTGTGACGCAGCAGCACCGAACACATCATCGGCGACAGTGTCAGCGCGATCACGCCCGACACGATCACCGATCCGGCCAGCGTGAAGGCGAATTCGCGGAACAGCGAGCCGGTGACGCCACCGAGGAAACCGATCGGCGCATACACCGCCGCGAGTGTGATGGTCATGGAGATGACCGGGCCGACGATTTCGCGCGCGCCGATCAGCGAGGCCTGCACCGGCGATTTGCCCTCCTCCAGATGGCGGTGGATGTTCTCCACCACCACGATGGCGTCGTCGACCACAAGGCCGATGGCGAGCACCATCGCCAGCAGCGTCAGCAGATTGAGGCTGAAGCCCATGATCAGCATCAGCGAACAGACGCCGATCAGCGACAGCGGAATGGTGACCACCGGAATGATGACCGAGCGGAACGAGGCCAGGAACAGGAAGATCACCACGATGACGATGACCACGGCTTCGATCAGCGTCTTCTGCACCTCGTCGATCGACGACTGAATGAACTTCGTCGAGTCATAGGCCACAGTCATCTTCAGCGACGGCGGCAGGTTGCGCTCGATCTCCGGGAACAGCGCGCGCACGCCCTTGACGATGTTGAGCGGGTTGCCTTCCGGCGTCGCCTGCACGCCGATGAAGATCGCGTGCTGGCCATTGAGCGCCACGCTGGCGTCGGCGCTCTGCGCCGCGAGTTCGACCGTCGCGATGTCTTCCATGCGGATCAGCGCGCCGTCCTTCGCCTTGACGGTCATGCGCTTGAACTGCTCGACATTGTTGAGGTCGGAGTTCGTGGTGACGTTGGAGACGACGTAGTAGCCTTTGGACTGACCGGCGGCCGCCTGATAGTTGTTGGCCTGGATCGCCGCCACCACGTCTCCGGCGGAGACGCCGCGGCCCGACATGCGGGCGGGATCGAGCCACAGCCGCATCGCGAAGGTCTGGCCGCCGAGAATGTCGGCCGACGCCACGCCGTCCACCGTGGAGAGGATCGGCTGCACCACGCGCGTCAGATAGTCGGAGATCGCCGAGCCGCCAAGCTCGTCGCTGGCGAAGCCGATATACATCACCGCCGTGGTCTGGCCGGTGGATTTCAGGATCACCGGGTCGTTGGCTTCCTTCGGGATCAGGTATTTGACCGAGTTCACCTTCGCCAGCACTTCGGTGAGCGCCTGGTTCGGGTTGAAGTTGAGCTTGACGTAGACCGAGATCGTGCTGGTGCCCTGCACCGACGACGAGGTGATGTAGTCGACGCCTTCGGCCGACGCCACCGCCTGCTCGATCGGCGTGGTGATGAAGCCTTGCATCAGCTCCGGAGACGCGCCGGGATACACCGTGGTGATGGTCACCACGGTGTTCGACAGCTTCGGATATTGACGGATCGGCAGGCTGGTCGCCGCCTTGAAGCCGATCAACAGGATCAGCAGGCTGACCACCAGCGACAGCACCGGCCGCTTGATGAAAATGTCGGTGAACGCCATTTTGGTTTAGGCTCCGTGCCGCTGTCAGTAACGCGGCGGCTGTGCCGGGATCGGCGGCGGCGGATCGGACGAGATCGTCACAGCGGCGCCGGACTGCAATTTCAACTGGCCGACTGCGACGACGCGGTCGCCGGGATTGACGCCGGACAGGATGACGACCTTGCCGGCGAACCGCTTGCCGGCCTTCACCGCCGAGCGCTCCGCGATGAGCGATGACTTGCCGTCCTCACCCTTCTTTTCCTTGATGATGAAAACCGAGTCGCCATACAGCGTGTAGTCCACCGCGGTTTCCGGCAACGTCACCTGCGCGGGCTCATCCGGCAGCAGCACCGACGTGGTCGCGAACATGCCGGGCTTGAGGATGCCTTCCGGATTGTCGATGGTCGCCTGGACGCGGATGTTGCGGGTGTCGGCGCTGATCTGCGGCTCGATGGTGGTGATCTTGCCCTCGAAGTCGCGGCCCGGATAAGCGTCGACCACCACCTTGACGGTCTGCCCCACCTTGAGAATGGCGCTGTCCTTCTCCGTCACGGTGAAGTTCAGGAACACCTTGGAGAGGTCGGTGAGCGACACGATCTGGGTGCCGGCGCTGAGATATTGTCCGACTTCGACGTGGCGCACGCCGAGTTCGCCCGCGAATGGCGCGCGCACCAGCTTCTGCGAGATCACCGCCTCGGTCTTGGCGATAGCGGCGTTGGCCTGGTCGTAGGCGGCCTGCGCCTGATCGACGGTGGCCTGGGTGCCCGCCTGCTTGGTCAGCAGCGCCTTGGCGCGATCGAGCGCGAGCTCGGCCGCAAGCGTCTGCGCCTTGTAGCTCGCAAGATCGGCGCGCTCGGGCGCATCGAACAGCTGAACCAGCGGATCGCCCGCCTTCACGCGCGCACCGGCGATGAACTTGATCTCGGTGACGCGGCCCGGCACGTCGGATGACACGTCGACCTGGTGCACGGCGGCAAGATCGCCGATCGCGGTCAGGATGTTCGGCACCACTTCCTTCTTCGCCTCCGCCACGCTGACATTGACCGGCGGCGGTTTGTTGTTGGCGAAGAACTGCGCGATCATGTGGCTGCGGAAGGCGTTGAAGCCGACGAACAGACCCACGACCAGGAGCAGGATTCCGCCGACAATGAGGAACCAGCGCTTGGTGCGCACGCGATGCGGCGGCAGCGGCGTCGCTCGCCCGGTCTTGTCGGCCGTCCTCGGGGCAATATTGGGTTCGGTCGAAACGGTCATGTCAGGCGCTCTCTGCAATCCGATGTTGCGTGGCGTTCGTCGAGGTCGAGGAATCAAAATGGGCGGCGATAGCCGGCCCGGTTAGCCCAATTCCGCGCAGAATGAAATCCGACAAGTCGCGCTCAAGGTCTTCGTCCTTCGCATAAGTCAGCGCCGGAGACGCCGGAAGCCGCGTCAGGGCGACCATCTGAATGAGATGATGCGCGTACCAGAACAGGTCGTGCGGCTCGCCCTGCACCGGGGTTGCCTCGCCGGCCGCGATCGCCCGCTCCAGCGACGCCACGAAATGCGGAGCCACCAGATGCCCGACCTTTCCGAACAGCAGCCGCGCGAACTCGCCATCGTCGAGATGGCTCGAAATGATCAGTCGCAGGCGCTGCGCCTCTTCGCGGTCCGCCCGTCCGCGCATGGCGAGAAAATGCCCCACCATGCTGCGCACGAATTTCACCAGGGTCGCGGTCGAGGGCTCAAGCTCCAGAAGGCGATTGAGCGCCGGGTCCGCCTCGCAGGATTCGGCGAGGATCTCGGCATAGAGCGTCGCCTTGGTCGCAAAGTGCTTGAACAGCAACCCTTCGGAGATGCCCGCTGCCGCGGCCAGACTTTTGGTGGTCGTTCCGGCAAAACCATGGCGCGCAAAGCACCCTTTCGCGGCTTCGAGGATTTGCCGGCGTCTCAAATCGCTTGTCATACGTGCTGCCATCGCGGCAAGTAAGCACTCACTTTGCGGCAGGTCAATCCATTTTATTTTGCGGTGCAAAAATAACAAGGTTATCCCGATACCGGGATAACCAGATGAAAAGTCTAAAAAAATAACCCGCAGCCGGGGGGCCGGACTGCGGGTCGAGGCAGGACAATAGACTGATTCAAGCCCAGTCTTTGGTTGAAGTATCCGGTTCTGTTCAGGCGCCGGCCTTGGCCGGCCGCCGAAGCTGACCCAGCCCGGCGATCGCCTTGTCGATCAACGGCCAGAACAGCAGCAGGATGGCGAGCGTGGTGATCGAGCCAACCAGCCAGTTCGACCAGAACACCCCGACCGAGCCGCCGGAGCCGATCATCGACAGGCGGAAGGAATCTTCGGCCCGGTTGCCGAGCACCAAGGCCAGCGTCAGCGGGGCCAGCGGAATCCCGATCTTCTTGAACACGTAGCCGACGAAGCCGAACAGCAGCATCAGCCAGATGTCGAACATCGCATTCTGGATCGCGAAGGCGCCGATCGCGCAGGACACCACGATCATCGGCGCGATCGCCGCGAATGGCACCCGCAGCACCGCGGCGAACAGCGGCACGGTCGCCAGCACGATGACGAGACCGACCACGTTGCCGAGATACATCGAGGCGATCAGACCCCAGACGAAGTCCTTGTGCTCGACGAACAGCAGTGGGCCTGGGTTGAGACCCCACACCATCAGGCCGCCGAGCAGGATCGCCGCGGTGCCGGAGCCCGGAATACCGAGCGCCAGCATCGGCAGCAGCGCCGAGGTGCCAGAGGCGTGCGCGGCGGTTTCCGGCGCGAACACGCCCTCGATGCGGCCGGTGCCGAAGCTCTCCGGTTCCTTCGAGAAACGCTTGGCGAGGTTGTAGCCCATGAACGAGGCGGCGATCGCGCCGCCCGGCGTGATGCCGAGCCAGCAGCCGATCGCCGAGGAGCGCAGCAGCGTCACCCAGTAACGCGGCATCTCGCGCCACACCTTGAGGATCACGCGCAGGCTGATGCCGGCGGCGTGGCCCTTGAGCGCGAGCTGCTCCTCCATGGTGAGCAGGATCTCACTGATGCCGAACAAACCGATCACCGCGACGAGGAAGTTGACGCCGCGCAGCAGATCGCTGGAGCCGAACGTCATGCGCAGCGTGCCCGACACCGTATCCATGCCGACGCCGGTCAGCAGCAGGCCGAGCGCCATCGAAATGACGGTCTTGTGCTTGGCCTCGCGGCCGAGACCGACGAACGAGCAGAAGGTGAGCAGATAGACCGCGAAGAATTCCGGCGGACCGAACCGCAGCGCGAAGGATGCGATGCCGGGCGCAAGGAAAGTGATCAGCATCACCGCGCAGAGCGAGCCGATGAACGAGGACGTGAACGCCGCGGTCAGCGCCTCGGCCGCCTGCCCTTTCTGCGCCATCGGATAGCCGTCGAAGGTCGTGGCCACCGACCACGCCTCGCCCGGGATGTTGAACAGGATCGAGGTGATGGCGCCGCCGAACAGCGCGCCCCAGTAGATGCAGGACAGCATCACGATGGCCGAGGTCGGGTCCATCGAGAAGGTGATCGGCAGCAGGATGGCGACGCCGTTCGGGCCGCCAAGGCCGGGCAGCACGCCGACGAACACGCCGAGCACGAGACCGACCACCATCAACGACAGGATCTTCCAGGTCAGCAGAACCGAAAATCCGTGCAGCAAAAGCGAGAGCGCTTCCATCGGGGCGGCTCCTCAGTAGCCCAGCAGGGCTTCGAGCGGCCCCTTTGGCATGATGACGTCGAACTTAATCTCGAACAGCCAGAAGGCGGCCGCCGAGAAAATGAAGGCGGTGAGCAGCGACTTCCATACCGACAGCTTGCCGATGAAGACCATGAAGCCGGAGATCAGAAGGAAGCTCGCGACATAAAGGCCGAGCCACTGCGTGGCGATGCAGAACGCCAGCGTCGGCAGGAACACCATCAGCACGCGGCGGAGCTGGTCGCGCGTGACGAAGGCCCCGCCATTGCCGCGGGCAACAAGTTTTTCCACGACGCCGAAGGCCGCGGCGAGAAACAGGATCACCGACAGATAGAACGGAAAGTAGCCCGGCTCCGGACCATCGGACGCCCAGGCGATGCCGGTGTGCCAGTTGTCATAGGCCATCAGCGCCGCGAAGCCCATCAGCACCAGCATCGTTGCGATATCGGCGCTGCGCAGACTGGCCACGGCGGGCGAGTCTTCCGCCGGCGCGGTCGGATCTTCGACGACGATTTCAATGTCGGATTTTGCCATTGTTTCTTTCGCTCAAGGCTCGATTCATCGTGCGGATGCGGCGGAAAAACCCGTGCGGCGGGCGAGACCGGGCGTGCCGCCGGCAACCGGCAGCAGCACCCAACCTCAAAAGCGTCGAACGGTCGTTATCGAACGGTCGTCAAAGGACGACGGCAGACGGCTTACTTCGCGACGAAGCCGGCTTCCGTCATCAGCTCCTTGTTGACCGCGTCATCCTTCTCGAGGAACTTGACCATGTCCTGGCCGGTGATGAAGGCCGGCTTGAGCGCCTGCTTCTCCATGTACTCTTTATATTCGGCCGTCTGAGAGACCTTCTTGAACAGGTCCTCGTAGAACGCCTTCTCTTCCGGCTTCACCTTGCCGGGCAGGAACATCGCGCGCAGCATCAGATACTGCATGTCGAGCCCTTCTTCCTTGCAGGTCGGGATATCGTTCCACGACTGGGTGTCGGTCACCTTGGCCTTGTAGGAAATGCGCTCGCTGTCGAACACGCACAGCGCGCGAACCTGGCCGGCGCGCCAGACTTCGAGGTTCTCGGAGGGATTGTTGACGTTGGATTCGGTGTGCTTGCCGACGAGCTGGGTCGCCGCCTCGCCGCCCGATTTGTAGGGCAGATAGGAGAACTTCGCGCCGGTCTTCTTTTCCATGAACACGGTGAGGACATGATCCTCGCGCTTGGAGCCGGTGCCGCCCATCTTGAACGGCGAGCTCGACGCCTTGGCGGCGGCGATGAAGTCCTTCACGGTCTTCGGGCCGTCGGCATTGTCCCACAGCACGAACTCGTCGAACGCCATGATCGAGACCGGGGTGAGATCGCGCCAGTTGAACGGAATCTTGGCGGACAGCGGCAGCATGTAGATCAGCGAATAGGCGATCAGCACCTTGTTCGGATCGCCATCGCTGCCCTTCATGTAAATCAGGGCCTCGGCGCCCGACGCGCCGCCCTTGAGCGAAACGACGACCGGCTGCTTCATCAGATTGTTCTTCTGAATCGCAGCCTGCATCATGCGCGCCATCTGATCGGAAGCGCCGCCGGCGCCTGCCGCAACGACGATTTCGACCGGCTTGGTCGGCTCCCATGCGCTGGCCGCGGTGACGCCGTAAATCGACAGTGCCGCCACCGCAGCGGCCTTCATGACATTTCGCATTCACTCTCTCCCTGGTTGGTCGACCGGTTGGTCCGGTCTATCGTTATTCGCTTTTGTTACCCGGATGGTCAGGCCACTGCCGAACGCTGCAGCGGCACCTCCTCCTTTGCCTTCAGCACGTCCATCGCCGCCAGAACGCCGCCGCTCTTGTGCGGGATCTTGGAAAGGTCCAGTCCCATCTCGACGCCGGCAAGCGTGCCCATCAGCATCAGATCGTTGAAATAGCCGAGGTGACCGATGCGGAAGGCGCGGCCCTTGAGCCGGCCGAGGCCGGTGCCGAGCGACATGTTGAAATTCTCGAGCGTGATCTTGCGGAAGTCGTCGGCGTCATACCCTTCCGGCACCATCACCGCGGTGGTGACCGGCGAATATTCCAGCGGATCGACGCACACGGTCTCAAGCCCCCAGGCACGGACCGCGGCGCGGGTCGCGGCGCCGTGGCGGATGTGACGGGCGAAGACATTCTCCAGCCCCTCCTCGTGCAGCATCGCGATCGCTTCCTTCAGGGCGTAGAGCAGATTGGTCGCCGGCGTATAGGGCCACGAGCCGCTCTTGTTGGCGTTGATGGCTTCGTTCCAGTCCCAGTAGGAGCGCGGCATCTGGCTGGTCTTGGTGGCTTCGAGCGCCTTGTCGGAAATGGCGTTGAAGCTGAGGCCGGGCGGCATCATCAGGCCCTTCTGCGAGCCGCTCACCGTGACATCGACGCCCCACGCGTCGTGCTCATAGGCGATCGAGCCGGTCGAAGACACCGTATCGACGAACAGCAGCGCCGGATGTTTGGCGCGATCCATCGCCTTGCGGATTTCGGCGACGCGGCTGGTGACGCCGGTCGAGGTTTCGTTGTGCACCACCATCACGCCCTTGATGGCGTGCTGCTTGTCGGCGAGCAGATGCGCCTCGATCTCGTCGGCTTTGGCGCCACGCCGCCAGTCGCCCGCAATGGTTTCGACCTCGATCTTGAAACGCGCCGCAAGCTGACGCCACAGCACCGAGAACTGTCCGGTCTCCGGCATCAGCACCTTGTCGCCGGGCGAGAGCGTGTTGACGATCGCAGCTTCCCACGCGCCGGTACCGGAGGACGGGAAGATCAGCACAGGATTCCTGGTGCGGAAAACGGTCTTGCAATCCTCCATGAGCTGGAAGGCCATCGCCGCGAATTCGGGACCGCGATGGTCAATGGTAGGCATGTCCATTGCACGCAACACCCGGTCCGGCACATTGCTCGGTCCCGGAATCTGTAGGAAATGCCTTCCCGTCTGAACCACCATCGTCACGACCTCGAAATTGTGTGGGGATGCAAATCTTTCTTTTAAAAGACGATTTGCCGGCCGGAATGTATCCAGAAACGCCCCCGGAGCAAACATAAACTTGTGACGATTTTGCAGGGCAGGCCGCATTTTAAGGGATTTCCTAGGCTGCAGCCTTGTTTCGGTTGGCCTGAAGTCTGGTATCGACAAGATTGACGATGGCGTCGAGAACCGGGTGGCTCATGCCCTTCTGCCGCGCCACCAGCTGCACGAGCTTGTCGGCCCGCTCGATATTGGGCGCGCCGTTGTTGAGCGCCCGCGCAGCGGAAGCCGGACGGGTGAGACTTTCAGCCGCAGCGGCGTATTTCTCAAACGGCACCAGTTCGTTGCGCGAGGCGCCGAACTGCACGCAGACCTCGACCACGAAATCATAGATCGAACGGGATTCGGCGAGGTTGGAATGCACCGCTTCCTGCGCGGTCCGCATGCCGTCCTTGGTGATGCAGCGGTAATTGCCGGCCATCAGCATCGCCCATTTGGCCAGCGGCACGAACAGCGAATCATGGAAGCGCAGTTTCACCGGCAACTCGATCGGTCCTTCCGGCGCGGCAAAGCGTACCGCGTCGATGTCCTTTTCGAGTTGGAGCAGGATGCTGTTGCTCGCCTCGCTGTCGAAGCGCGCCACCTTGAAGTTGGTCGGCAGCGTCACCTGCAGGACGTTGACCTTCTCCTCCGGCGGACGCACCGCCTGCGGGTCGGGACTGCACAGCGTGAGCGTGCCCGGATCGAAATCGTCCCACACCTCCGGCGCGGTATAGGCCGGCTTGAGCGCCTCGGCATCAAGGCCGGGAATGCGCCTCATATAGGCCAGCGGCGGCATGTTCATGATCGACATGCACGGCACGCGCGAGCGCGCCACCGCGCCCAGCAGTTCGCGCACGCCGGGCGAGCCGTATTGCGGCTCCTGCATCGCAAGGCCGATCAAATCGAATTTGGAGGGATCGACATCGGCGGGTCCGGCCGCCGTGACCTTGCCCGGCAGCTTGCGGGAATCGATCTCGATCTGCTCCTTGCGGCCGCGCACGGGCATGCGGACGCGAAAGCCTTCGGCGTTGATCAGATCGGCTTCCGCCGGCAGGCACACCAGCGTCACGTTGTGGCCGCCGAACATCAGCTTGGAGGCTAGCAGCGAGCCGTATGACGCACCCAAAATCAGGATGTTGTAGTTTGACATAGAGCACTCCCCAGAGTTTTTTGCTTACCGCCAGTATTCCCGGCGGACGGCCGGCGGAATTTGCTCCCGCTCAAACCGTTGTCATTTCACTTGGTCACAAGCTTGAGGTGGCCCGGCATGTTGGCCTTGCTGCGCTCCTCCAGCAGATTCATCGCGGCAGCGACACCGCCCGCGCGATGCGGCACGCCGGCAAGCGACATGCCCATCTCCACGCCGGTCAGCGCGCCGAGCAGCGTCAGCTCGTTGCACTCGCCGAGGTGACCGATGCGGAACACCTTGCCGGCAAGCTTCGACAGTCCCGCGCCGAGCGACATGTTGTAATTTTCGAGCACGACCTTGCGGAAATTGTCGGCGTCATGACCCGGCGGCATCATCACGGCCGTCAGCACCGGCGAATATTCCGCGGGGTCCTGGCACAGAACCTCGAGACCCCAATGCTCGACCGCGGCGCGGGTTGCAGCGGCAAGGCGTTTATGACGGGCGAAGACGTTCTCCAGCCCCTCCTCCAGCATCATGGCGATGGCTTCGCGCAGGCCGTAAAGCAGGTTGGTCGCGGGCGTATACGGGAAGAAGCCGTCGGCGTTGGGCTTCAGCATTTCTTCCCAGTCCCAATACGACCGCCGCATCTTGTTGGTCCTCGCAGCGGCGCGCGCCTTCTCCGAGATGGCGTTGAAGCCGAGGCCCGGCGGCAGCATGAAGCCCTTCTGCGAGCAACTGACGGTGACGTCGACGCCCCACTCCTCGTGGCGGTAATCGACCGAGCCGAGCGAGGAAATGGTATCGACCAGAAACAGCGCCGGATGCCCCGCGCTGTCGATCGCCTTGCGGATGTCCGCGACGCGGCTGGTGACGCCGGTCGAGGTCTCGTTATGGACCACCATCACGGCCTTGATGGCGTGGGATTTGTCGGCGGCGAGCCTGGCCTCGATCGCGGCGGGGTCGGCGCCGTGACGCCAGTCGCCCGGCATGAAATCGACATCGAGATCGAAGCGCCGGGCCATCTTCTGCCACAGCGTGGCGAAATGGCCGGTCTCGACCATCAGCACCTTGTCGCCGGGCGACAGCGTGTTGACGATCGCCGCCTCCCACGCGCCGGTGCCGGAGGACGGGAAGATCACCACGGGGCCGGAGGTCTGGAAGATTTTTTGGCTGCCGCCGAGCACCGCCTTGCCGAGTTCGCCGAAAACGGCGCTGCGGTGATCGATCACCGGCATGTCCATCGCCCGCAGCACGCGGTCGGGGACCGGGCTAGGACCCGGAATTTGCAGGAAATGGCGCCCTTGATGATGTGTCACGTGCTCCCCGCCGTTTTTATATTGGTCTAACCAAAAGCAGACTTGCATTAATTCGAAAAACGATCAAGAACTTTTTGCATTCAAAATTACGCTCGACGGATCAAGACCCTCTTATTAATGTCGCGGTGATGAAACCCATGATTCCCGAAATGACCGGAACGGTCACGGCGCTGGACGTGCCGGGCGCGGACTCCAAGGACGGCTCGCTGCACGGCGAGACGCTGTCGCGGCTGCGCGATTACATCGTCGAAGGGAATATTCCCGACGGCGGGCGCATTCTGGAGCGCGAGTTGTGCGACCTGCTCGGCATCTCGCGCACGCCGCTGCGCGAGGCGCTGAAGGTTCTCGCCGCCGAAGGCATCGTCGATCTGCTGCCCAATCGCGGCGCGCGGGTGCGCTCGCTCAGCGAGACGGATCTGCACGAATTGTTCGACGTGATGGGCGGGCTCGAATCCCTCGCTGGCCGCCTCGCCTGCGAACACATCACGGATGCGGAAGTCGCGGAGATCGAACGCCTGCATTACGAGATGTACGGCTTCTATCTGCACAAGGACATGCACAACTACTTCCGCGTCAACCAGCTCATTCACCAGAAGATCGTGGAGGCCTCGCGCAACAGCGCGCTGCGGACGGCCTACGCCACCTTCGCCGGCCGGATTCGCCGCGTGCGCTATTCGGCGAACTTCGCCCGCGACAGCGCACGCTGGGGCGAGGCGATGCGCGAGCACGAGACCATCATCGACGCGCTGCGCCGGCGTGCCGGCAGCGAGCTCGCCGACATCCTGTTCAACCACCTGCGCAACAAGCGGCGGGCCGCGGCCGAGCGCTCCGGCGGCACAACGGCCTCATCATTCAATAATGACGTCCCGGCACCTTCGCCGCCCCATACCGTCGGCGCCGCCGGTCAAACCGTCAAATAGAATGCATACAAAAATAAGTGGTGCGGCCGATTGTTTTGCATTTTATTTTACGACAAACTCACAAAACCGGCGCCGGATTACCGCGCCAAGCCTCCGCCCGGGCCGACGATGAAGATTCCGCGCAGGGAGACCCGCGCGGGAATTAAGGTTCCGGCCTCAGGTCGATGATGAAGACCCCTCGCAGGGATGAAGGCCTCGCGCGGGAGTAAACTTCCGGCTCCGTGTTAAGGAATTCGCATGCCGACCGCAGCCCCCTCCCGGCTCGAACAGCGCCTCCGGGCGGAGATCACAGGCGACGTACTGACCGACGCCTTCAGCCGCGGCCGCTACGCCACCGACGCCTCGTTCTACCAGATCATGCCCGCCGCCGTGGTGGTGCCGCGCACCACCGAAGAGGCGCTGGCCGCGATGGCGATCGCCCGCGACGAGGGCCGTGTCGTCACTCCGCGCGGCGGCGGCACCTCGCAATGCGGCCAGACCATCAACGAGGGCGTGGTGGTCGATGTCTCCAAACACCTCAACAAGATCATCTCGCTCGACACCGACAAGCGCACCTGCGTGGTGCAGCCCGGCATCGTGCTCGACGAGCTCAACCGGCAACTGAAGAAACACGGGCTGTGGTTTCCGGTCGATGTCTCGACCGCCTCTCGCGCCACCATCGGCGGCATGGCCGGCAACAATTCCTGCGGCGGCCGCTCGCTGCGCTACGGCACCATGCGCGACAACACGCTGTCGATGAAGGCGGCGCTCGCCGACGGCACTTTGCTCGATTTCGGCCCGCTGCCGCGCGATCAGGCGTGGCCCAATGTCGAGGAGCCGGGCCGCGACCTGTTTCGCGACCTGCTCGCGCTCGGCAGCCGCGAGGCCAGGGAGATCGCCGAGCGTTTCCCGCAGGTGCAGCGCCGCGTCGGCGGCTACAATCTGGACGCGCTGACGCCGAACGGCCCCGTCAACAACCTCGCCCACATTCTTGTCGGCTCCGAAGGCACCCTCGCCTTCACCACGCAGGTCGAGCTCAAGCTGTGGCCGCTGCTCGGACCCAAGGTGTTCGGCGTCTGCCATTTCGGCAGCTTCTATGAAGCGATGGACGCCGCGCAGCATCTGGTGAAACTCAAGCCCATCGCAGTCGAACTGGTGGATTCCACCATGATCGCGCTCGGCCGCGACATTGCGATGTTCAAGCCGACCATCGAGGCGGTGGTACGCGGCGAGCCGGACGCGCTGCTGATCGTCGAATTCGCCGAAGAGACCCAGGACGCCAATCTCGCCAAGCTGAAACAGCTCGTCGAACTGATGAGCGACCTCGGTTTCAACTGGGGCAATCCAAAGCGCAAATGGGGCGGCGTGGTCGATGTGACCGAGCCGGCGATCCAGGCGGCAATCACCGATTTTCGCACCTCCGGCCTCAACATCATGATGTCGATGAAGCAGGAGGGCAAACCGGTCTCCTTCGTCGAGGATTGCGCGGTGCCGCTGCCGCATCTGGCCGAATACACCAACCGCCTCAACCAGGTGTTCGCCAAGCACGGCACCAGGCCGACCATGTACGCCCACGCCTCCGAAGGCTGCCTGCATGTGCGGCCTGTTTTAAATTTGCGATTGGAGAAGGACGTCAATGCGATGCGCGCCATCGCCGAGGAAGCGTTCGCCATGGTGCGCGAGTTCAAGGGCTCGCATTCGGGCGAACATGGCGACGGTCTGGTGCGCTCCGAATTCCATGAACAGATGTTCGGCGCGCGCATCGTGCGCGACTTCGAGGAGGTGAAAGAGCGCTTCGACCCGCAGGGCACGCTCAATCCCGGCAAGATCGTGCATCCGCCGAAGATGGACGACCGCTCGCTGTTCCGTTTCAAGCCCGGCTACAAGGTCGAGGACTTTGCGACAGAACTCGACTGGTCGGCCTGGCCCGGCGCGGCCGGCGGTTTTCAGGGCGCGGTCGAGATGTGCAACAACAACGGCGCCTGTCGCAAGCTGGAGGGCGGCGTGATGTGTCCGTCCTATCGCGCCACGCGCAACGAGAAGGACGTCACGCGCGGCCGCGCCAACACGCTGCGGCTTGCGATCTCCGGCCAGCTTGGCCCCGGCGCGCTGTCATCCGACGAAATGATGGAGACCATGAAGCTGTGCGTCTCCTGCAAGGCGTGCCGCCGCGAATGCCCGACCGGCGTCGATATGGCGAAGATGAAGATCGAGGTGCTGGCGGCGCGGGTCAAAACCCACGGCCTCACGCTGCGCAATCGCCTTGTCGGCTATCTGCCGCATTACGCGGGTTTCGCCTCGGCCTTTGCGCCGCTGGTCAATTTGCGCAACAAGAGCCGCCTGCTGCGCTGGGCGCTGGAAAAAATCGCAGGCTTCAGTGCCAAGCGCGACCTGCCGGAATGGCGGCGCGACACCTTCGCGCCCGACGCCATCGCGGTCGGCCCGGAGAGCGGCCCCGAGGTGGTGTTGTTCGCCGACACCTTCAACCGCTGCTACGAGCGCGAGAACCTCGACGACGCGTTGCGCGTGCTGGTCGCGGGCGGCTACCGCGTCCATCTGCCAAAGCCTGTTGAGGGCACACGGCCACTGTGCTGCGGCCGCACCTTCCTCTCCGCCGGTCTGGTCTCGCACGCACGCGCCGAGCTCGACCGCATCGTCGCGACGCTGTCGCCGTTCGTCGCGCGCGGCGTGCCGATCGTCGGGCTGGAGCCGAGCTGCCTCCTCACGCTGCGCGACGAACTCCTGTCGCTGCGCAAGGACGATGCCGCCAAGGCGATCGCCGCCCATGCGCTGCTGTTCGAGGAATTCCTGGTGCGCGAGGCCGCGAGCGGCCGCCTGCAACTGCCGCTGAAGCCGATCGGCGACACTGCGATGGTGCACGGCCATTGCCATCAGAAATCGTTCGATGCGTTCAAGCCGGTGGAGAAGGTCCTGCGGCTGATCCCCGATCTTGAAGTCAAGACCATCGAGTCGAGTTGCTGTGGCATGGCCGGGGCGTTCGGCTACGGCGCCGACACCTATGACGAATCCATCGCGATGGCCGAACGCAGCCTGCTGCCCGCCGTGCGCGGCGCGGCGGCCGATGCGCTGATCGTCGCCGACGGCACCTCCTGCCGCCATCAGATCAAGGACGGCTCGGGCCGCGGCGCGCTGCATGTCGCGCGCGTGCTGGCGATGAGCCTTGCAACACCCGCACGCGTTGTGGGAGAGGAAGACAGGATCGAGTGAAACGAAACCGGCCGCTGTTCGCATGACGCAAGGCGGAATGCGGTCCGCTTCGATCGATATGACCGGATGACCGCCCTCATGGTGAGGAGGCGCAAAGCGCCGTCTCGAACCATGAGGCCGTGATGGTCCGGACCTCGTCCTTCGAGACGCGATCCTGCGGATCGCTCCTCAGGATGAGGATCACGTTTGGTTCATTGGCAAGGAAAGTATCATGACTGATTTGACCCTCGACACCGCCCGCAAGATCCTCGACGTCGCGCTCGCCAAGGCGATCGAGAAGAAAACCAAGCCGATGGCGATCTTCGTGCTCGACGCGCGCGGCTGCATCAAAGCCTCGGTGGCGCAGGACGGCACCAGCCTGATGCGCGGCGAAGTCGCCCATGGCAAGGCCTACGGCTCGCTCGCCATGGGAATCGGCTCGCGCGCGATCTTCAAGCGCGCCAACGAACAGCCGTTCTTCGTGGGCGCGGTCAACACGCTGGCCCAGGGTTCGCTGATCCCGGTGCCCGGCGGCGTCCTGATCAAGGATGACAGCGGCCATGTCGTCGGCGCAGTGGGAATCAGCGGCGACACGTCGGAGAATGACGAGGAATGCGCCATCGCCGGCATCGAGGCCGCCGGGCTGAAGGCCGACGCGGGTTAATCTGATGAGATTGGGCTAATCCGGACTCCGTCATTGGCACCGGGCTACCCCCTCTCCCCGCCGGGGAGAGGGTTGGGGGGTGAGGGGGTACCGAATTCTCGACAAATCATAATCCCTCACCCGGATTGCTTCGCAATCCGACCTCTCTCCACGGGAGAGGTGAAAAGTTAGCTCTGATCCTCGAACGAGCAATCGCCGCACAAAAATGACGAAGTGAGATCACATGTCCGCACCGCACGCCTCGCAAGCTCTCGCCCGTTTCACCGTGCTCGATCTGACGCGCGTGCGCGCGGGTCCGACGGCGGTGCGGCAGCTCGCGGACTGGGGCGCCAATGTGGTGAAGATCGAAGCGCCGACCGACCTGCCCGACGACGAACAACTCGGCGGCGCGCGCCACGGCCCGGATTTTCAGAACCTGCATCGCAACAAGCGCGCGATCACGCTCAACATGAAGGACGAGGCCGGCCGGCAGGCGTTCTATCGCATGGTCGAGAAGGCCGACGTGGTGGTGGAGAATTTCCGCCCCGACGTGAAGACCCGCCTCGGCATCGACTATGAGACGCTGCGCAAGATCAACCCGCGTCTCGTCTACGCCAGCATTTCCGGCTTCGGTCAGGACGGTCCCTATGCCAAGCGGCCCGGCTTCGACCAGATCGCGCAGGGCATGGGCGGACTGATGTCGATCACCGGCGCGCCGGGCGAAGGGCCGATGCGTGTCGGCATTCCGATCGCCGATCTCACCGCCGGACTGTTCTGCGCCATGGGCATTCTCACCGCCCTTTTGGAGCGCGACGCTTCCGGCGAAGGCCAATGGGTGCAGACCTCGCTGTTGCAGGCTCAGATCTTCATGCTGGATTTTCAGGGCGCGCGCTGGCTGATGCAGGGCGACGTGCCGAAACAGGCCGGCAACAATCATCCGACCATGATCCCGACCGGCGTGTTCAGGACGTCCGATGGTTACATCAACATCGCCGCCACCGGACAGGTGATCTGGGAGCGTCTCGCCCATGCGCTCGGCCGCAGCGATTTGCTGGAGAAGTCGGAGTATCTGTCGCCCAAGGTGCGCTCGGTCAACCGCGACGCGCTCAACGCCGAGATCGAGACCGTCACCCGCACCCGCTCCACCGCCGACTGGGTGGAAGCCCTCAACAAGGCCGGCGTGCCGTGCGGACCGATCTATTCCATCGACCAGATGTTCGACGATCCGCAAGTGAAACATCTCGATCTGGTGCAGACCGTGCCGAACACCGGCGAGCGCAAGGTGCGCCTCGTCAAGCAGCCGTTCTCGCTGTCGCGTACGCCGTCGAGTTTCGTCGCGCCGCCACCGGACGTCGGCGAGCACACCGACGAATTGCTGCGCGAGTTCGGCTTCACCGAGACCGAGATCGCGACCCTCAAGACCTCCAAAATCGTCTGAATTCGTAAAGGCAGAACCGCGATGACACAGACGGACAAGATGATCGCCCGCACCGAGGGCGCTGTCGGACACATGATCTTCAACAATCCGGAGCGGCACAACGCGGTGTCGCTGGAGATGTGGCAGGCCTGCGCGCGGATCATGAAGGAGTTCGGCGACAACCCCGCGATCCGCGTGGTGGTGATTTCCGGCGCCGGCGAGAAGGCGTTCGTCTCCGGCGCCGACATCTCGAAATTCGCCGAGGAGCGCGCCTCCAAGGACGGCACCGAGCGCTACAACGCGGCGGTCGAGGCCGGCTATGCCGCGGTCTATGATTGCCCGAAGCCGACCATTGCGATGATCCGCGGCTATTGCGTCGGCGGCGGCATGGGCCTGGCAAGCTGCTGCGACATCCGCATCTGCACGCCGGAATCCCGCTTCGCGGTGCCGGCGGCGAAGCTCAGCGTCGGCTACGGCCATCCCGGCGTGAAGCGGCTGATGGACATCGTCGGCCCCTCCTTCACCAAGGAGATCTTCTACACCGCGCGGCTGTTCGACGCCGAGGAAGCGCGCACGATGGGTTTCGCCAACCGCGTGGTGCCGGCGGATCAGCTGGAAGCTTACGTGCGCGACTATGCCGCGACGATTTCCGGCAACGCGCCGCTGACCGTCGATTCCATCAAGTTCATCGTCGGCGAACTGCTCAAGGACGAGAGCGCGCGCGACCTCGCCGCCTGCGACGAAAGAGCAGCGGCCTGCTTCACCAGCAAGGACTATGAGGAAGGCCGCAAAGCCTTTATGGAGAAGCGCAAACCGGTGTTCACCGGAAAATAGCGCATGATGAAATGAGGTTTATGCGACTTTGGCGTCATTGCAAGAAGCGTTAGCGACAAAGCAATCCAGTTTTTCCCTCTCACCGTCTCCTGTCTGGACTGCTTCGCTTCGCTCGCAATGACGCTTCAATTTCACTTCCCCGAATTGCAGGAAACATCATGACCATGCGCCGTCCCGCCGAACCCGGCATGTCCGTCAGCGAAATCGAAACCCCCGCGCTGATCGTCGATCTTGCCGCGCTGGAGACCAACATCGCGATGCTGGCGCGCCGCGTCGCCGGCAATCCGAACGGCGTCACCCTCACCCCGCATGCCAAGGCGCATAAATGCGTCGAGATCGCCAAATTGCAGATGGCGGCCGGCGCCTCGCGGATGTGCTGCCAGAACGTCGCCGAGGCGGAGGCGATGGTCGATGGCGGCATTCCCGGCGTGCTGGTGTCGAACGAGATCGCCAGCCGCGCCAAGGCCGATCGCCTCGCCGCGCTGGTGCGCCGTGCCAAAATCGCCGTCTGCGTCGATCATCCGGCGCAGGTCGATGTGCTGGCGGCGGCCGCGCAGGCGCAAGGCGTCACGCTCGATATCCTGATCGAGATCGATGTCGGCATGGGCCGCTGCGGCGTCGCGCCGGGCGAGGACGCGGTGACGCTGGCGCGCGCCATCGCCGCCAGGCCCGGCCTGCGCTTTTCCGGATTGCAGGCCTATCACGGCGCGGCGCAGCATCTGCGCAAGCCGGCCGAGCGCGCCGCCGCGATCGAGCATGCCGCCAATCTGGCGCGCGACACCGCGGCCCTGCTGCGCGACGCCGGCCTGCCCTGCGAGACCATCGCCGGCGCGGGCACCGGAACTTACGAGAACGAGCTTGCCAGCGGCATCTACACCGAACTGCAATGCGGCTCCTACGCCTTCATGGACGCCGACTACGGACGCAACGAGACCGCAACACCGTTCGCCAATGCGCTGTTCGTGCTGGCCAGCGTGATCAGCGCCGCCGCGCCCGATCGCGCGGTGTGCGACGCCGGGCTGAAAGCCATGAGTCTGGAAAGCGGCCTACCGGTGGTCTCCGGCGCGGACGGCGTCACCTACATCAAGGCGACCGACGAGCACGGCCAGCTTTCGTTGACGGCAGACGCCAAAGTGAAGCTCGGCGACCGCATCCGCCTCATCCCCGGCCATTGCGACCCGACCGTCAACCTGCACGACTGGCTGGTGGCGGTCCGAGGCGGCGAGGTCGAGGCGGTGTGGGCCACCGCGCGGGGTTGGTAACGCCGCTCTCTTTCCGCTATCGATAGATCATGGCCGAGAACAAGACCAACCTGCAAATCGACTCCGCGCGGCTGTGGCGCGACATCCACGAGACCGCGAAATTCGGCGCGACGCCGAAAGGCGGGGTACGCCGCCTCACCCTCGGCCCCGAGGACAAAGAGGTGCGCGACTGGTTTCGCGTTGCCTGCGAAGCCGCGGGCTGCTCCGTGCATGTCGATGCGCTCGGCACCATGTTCGCGATCCGGCCCGGCCGCGACATGAGCAGGCAGCCGGTCGCGCTCGGCTCGCATCTCGACACCCAGCCGACCGGCGGCAAATATGACGGCGTGCTCGGCACCCTCGCCGCGCTCGAAGTAGTGCGCACGCTGAACGATTCCGGCATCGAGACCGACGCGCCGCTGTGCGTCATCAACTGGACCAACGAGGAAGGCTCGCGCTTCGCGCCGGCTACCATGGCTTCTGCGGCCTATGTCGGCGAATACACCGCCGACAACATTCTGGCGCGGCGCGACGCCAATGGCGTCAGCGTCGCCGAGGCGCTGCAGACCATCGGTTACAACGGCGAGGAGCCGGTCGGCCAGCGCCGGTTTTCCGCCTTCGTCGAACTGCACATCGAACAGGGACCGATCCTGGAGGCCGAACACAAGACCATCGGCGTGGTCGAGGCCGGTCAGGGCATCATGTGGTATGATGGCGCGATCACCGGCATGGCGGGCCATGCCGGCACCACGCCGATGCCGCTGCGGCGCGATGCGCTGGTCGCGCTGTCGGAGGTCGTGCTCGCGGTGGAGCGGCTCGCCCTCGCCCATAGCCCCAACGCGGTCGGCACCGTGGGCGAGAACGTGATCGCCAATCCCTCGCGCAACGTCATTCCCGGCGACCTCACCTTCACGATGGAATTCCGCAGCGCCTCCGCCGCGACGCTCGATGCGCTCGACGCCGAACTGCGTGAGGCCATCGCGGAGATTTCAAAGCGGCGCAAGGTGACGATCGATCTCGACCGGATCTTCCGCAAGGAGCCGCCGCGCTTCGATCCGAAGCTGGTCGATGCCGTGGAGACAGCCAGCAACGCGCTCGGCTATCCGAGCCGCCGCATGATCTCCGGTGCGACCCACGACGCGTGCAATCTGAGCGACGTCATTCCGACCACCATGATCTTCGTGCCGTGCAAGGACGGCATCAGCCACAACGAGGCGGAAGACGCGACGCAGAGCGACTGCACCGCCGGCGCCAATGTGCTGCTGCATACCGTGCTGTCGCTGGCGGGTGTGGCGAAGGGCTGAGCCCGGAGCGCGGATTTTGAAGCTCGGATTACCGCTTGAGAGATGCCGCGCAAAAATCTGTAAAAAAGCCGCATCGAAAGGCGGATTGCCAATCTTTATAGATGCTTAGTAGGAAGAGTCGGGGTATCTCTGCTACAACTCCATCCGGTAGCATCCGGATACCCTCCCGGTTTGGCCCTGCACGACGGTTCAAGTTGAAACAACCTGCCACATCACCCGCCGATCTTTCTGACGCCAAAGGCGCCGATAGTTCCGGAAAGCGATACGCAATGAGCAAGGCCGAGCAGAGCAAGCCGAAAGCGACGCGCAACGCGGCCGAAACCCGTCAGCGCATTCTCGATGCGGCTTTGCAGCAATTCTCCGAAAAAACCTACGCGGGAGCACGGATCGAGGCCATTGCAACGCAGGCCGGCGTCAACACGCGGATGCTCTATCATTATTTTGGGGACAAAGACGGCCTGTATGTCGCGGTGCTCGAACGGGTGCTGAGCGACCTCCGTCAGGAAGAACTGCGGGTCAACACGGACGAGCTTCCCGCCATCGACGGCATCATGCGGATGTTCGACTTCGTGTATCACCACATGGGCTCCCATCCGGAGCTGATCAAGCTTCTGTCTGGCGAGAACCTGATGCAGGGGCAGTTTCTGAAATCGTCGGCCGCCGCGCCGATCGTTTCCTCCCCGGTGATCGCTCAACTGGCCCGCCTGCTGCGGCGAGGTCAGGCCGACGGCACGGTCTGCAGCGGAATCGATCCGCTGCATCTCTATGTTCTCATGGCCGGCATGTCCTATTTCCACCGGTCGAACGGTCATACGCTCTCGCTCATTTTCCAGAAGGATATTTTCAGCGAGAACTGGCAACGCAGCCATCACCGCTTTGCCCGCCGGGTGCTGCGCGCGTTCATTTCCAAGGACTGAAAACCCGCCTGCCCGCCAACCAGCGGCTCCGGCCCACATCGGCTTGCCAGAAGGCTTGCCGGACATGGGAGCCCAGCGGTTGCAATCAATGAAGCCGTTGTGAGTCATTGTCAGGCAGCCCGAGCATTTCTTGTCAGTCGACCGCGGCGATCATGTCCACTTCGACGGCGGCGCCGCCGGGAAGGCCCCGCACGCCGACCGCGGTGCGCGCGTGACGGCCGGCCTCGCCAAAGAGCATAAAAAGCAGATCCGAAGCGCCGTTGATAACGGCCGGCGAATCCTTGAAGTCGTCCAGGCAATTGACGAACCCGCCGACGCGGATGATCGAGGAAACCCGGCTCAGCTTCCCCTCACATACATTCTTCAAGTGATAAAGAAGATTGAGCGTACAGGTCTGCGCGGCAAGCCGTGCTTCATCAAGCGTGCACCCTTGCCCCACCGGCCCGCGACACACGACTTCGCCGTTCCACTCACAAATCTGCCCTGACATAAAAACCAGATTTCCGGCCATCTTCAACGGCACGAAGTTTCCTCTCGGCGTCCACGGCTCCGGCAGAGCGAGCCCTGCTTCATTCAGACGCTTCTCGATTGGGTCGAGCATATCGAGCATAGAGAAAACTCCTTCTTCAAGCCTTAGTCACTGCCGGACGATCGCACGCGCGCCGACGCCTGCGAACGCGGCACCGATCGCATCCAAACATCCAGCCCTGCCACCCTTCTCCCCCGCTTTCGCCCGGGAGAAAAGCCTGCGCGCCGCGAATCGCCCAAGGACGGCGCCGCGCATCACGATACTTAATTAAGTAGATAGTTATTTACCTAAGTAAGTATGTATTGACTTATTTATAGAACGGATGACATCCTCAAGGCAAGCCTGTGACGTGCGAAGACGTCAAAGACTTCAACAAGAGAGCAAACGGCCGATCGGCTCCGCAGCGAGCAAGACCGGCAAGAGACTCTTCCATCGAGACACAGAGATCTTCGCCAAGGAGGGAATATCAATGAGCAATGCTCGCGAGGATGAGAGCGCGCTATCGATCGAAACCGGCGGAATTAGTTACGTCCAGCCCAATCATCGCCACGGACATCCGACCAACCAGTTCACGATCAGATGCTCGCCCGTGCTTTATCTGGCGCCGATCATGCTGGGCGGTGCCGCCATTCCGAAAGGTCTGGGACTTGCCGGAAGCATCACCGCGATCATTGCGGCCAACATTCTGGGCGGAATCGCAACCGCCATCTGCGCAACGATGGGACCGAAGCGGGGAATGCCGCAGCTCGTGATCGGCCGATCCTCGTTCGGTTATCTCGGCAACTTCCTGCCGGCGATTCTCGCGACGATTCTGTTTATCGGTTATTTCTCGGTCGGCACCGTCGTCGGCGCCGAGCCGATCGCCAGCATGACCGGCCTGCCCTACATGCCGCTCGTGATCGTGGTCGGCCTGACCAGCATTCTGCTGGCCGTGTATGGCTACAACCTTCTGCATCTCACCGGACGCTGGGTGACGAATGCCGGGCTTGTCCTGCTGATTCTCGCGACCGGGTTCGCGCTCTATCACGACGCCGGACCCGCCGCCGTGAGCTCGCTCAGCGGAAACGACTTCTGGTACGCTTGGCTTTCGTTCTTCTCGCTGATCTTTGCGTTCTCGGCCGGCTGGGGCCTGTGCGCTTCGGACTATTCGCGCTATCTCGCCGAAGACACCTCGCTGTCCCAGGTGTTTGGGTATGCGTTCTCCGGCCTGTTCGTGGGATCGATCTGGATGATGGGTCTGGGCGCATTGCTCACCTCGATCGGCAACGGCAACGCCCTTCAGGGACTGCAGCAGGTTCTGCCGTCGCTCCTGCTGTGGATTGTCCTGCTCAGCCTGATCATCACGTCGATCACCCACAACGCGATCAATCTCTACAGCTGCGCGATGGCGAGCCTGACCTGGGATTTCCCGATCAAGCGCCGCTGGACCGTCATCCTCACGGGAGTCGTCGGCACATTCGGCGCGGTTTTCATGGGCGGCGCCGAGTTCATGAACAATTTCGGCCTCTTCCTCAATATGATCTCGTACTACGTGGCGCCGTATCTTGCCGTCATCTTCATCGACTATTTCTGGCGTGATCCGAACGAGGCGCCCGAACTGTTCTACGACAGGAACGGCCCCTACGCCGGCGTGCTCTGGAAGGGAATGGCAGCCTTTATCGGCGCGATCGTCATCTCCATCCCGTTCATGGCGAACGACATCTATACCAGCGCAATCGCAAAGAGCCTGGGCGGAGCGGACACCAGCTACTTCGTCTCGTTCTTCTGCGCGATCGTGATCTACCTGGTTCTCCGTCAGATGGGAGCGCCGGCCAAGTCTCCTGCGAGGGGATAACGGTCCGCGAGACCCTGATCGACACAACAAATCACAGGCGTGCGTTGCACGCCTGTGATCCACATCATCGAGACAAAGAATTTTCGGCGGGCGTTGCGCGAGAGCATCGGCCCCGGTGCCGGATTTCAATTCACCGCCGCGATCGCACCGGCCAGTCCCGCCATGCGCGCCAGTGACTGGATTTCGTTCTTCTGATCGGGCCGCAACTGCTTGAGGAACGGACCCGCGGCGGCGAGCAGCCGCTTCACGGTTTCGTTTTCCGGATCGAGCGTCTCGACGGGCCGGCGGCGCTGCTCATGCAGCATCAGCACGAGATCCTTCAGCGCGCGCTCCACCGGCGGCCAGTATTTTTCCTGCGCCGCCGAGAGGCGCAGACGCTGCTTGATGCTGGCGATCTGCTTGTCGTCGAGCAGCACGGTGGTCGGCTTCGATGGCGGCGGCTTGCCGATCCAGCGCTCCATCGGCGGCGTCAGCAGGGTCTGCTGCGCGGTCGCGAACGCGAGGCTGACGGGTTCGTCGATTTTCGGCGGCGGCGCGGCGAGCCGGTCGCCCTTGGCGTCGGCATTGGCCAGCAAGGGCGGCGCTTCCGCGTCCAGAGGCTGATCGTCCGCCGCCGGCGCGCCCTGCGCCCACAATTCGGCCCAGCCGCTTTTGAGGGTATCATCGAACATGAGCACAGTCGTCACCGCGCCCGCGCCGACAAGCGCGAGCACCAGCACGACCACGGCCGTCCGACGTTCCAAAATGGCGCTCCCTGCTCCGACGCGGATCGTGGAACCACCCAATTATGGCGGGTTGATGCCGTGTCCCACTCCGCTCGAACGCGGTCAAGAGCCGTTAAAGGCCGGTGCCGGCGATTTTGGCAGGGTCGTTAAGGCCTCAGCAGCCACTGGAGCCCTGGGTGCCGTCATGCAGTTCGCGCAGATAAGCCAGCCCGTAGACAGCAAGGCGCTGCGAATCGTTCTGGCCGGCGGATGTCAGCGTGTCGATATAGCTGCGCAGCTTGATGCGCGACTCTTCCAGGCTCGCTCCGTCAACGTTCCGCATCATGGCAAACGTGCTCATCACGCGATCAATGACGTCATCCATCGAAACACTCCGCTGCAAATGTGGGGATTTATCAGGCACAGGGAGATAACGACGCGGGGCCGTTCCGGTTCCACGCTGTTCCAGATCGACCTAACGCAACATTCGGGCCGCGACGGCAAAGCCAGTGCCGCGCGCGCTTGGTGCGGCGTGCTACGATCAGCCGCAGCGTTGCGCCGCCTTCTCGATCAGGAAGACAATAACCTCGCCCTCCTGCTTCACTTCCACGGCATCGCCGGTCTCGCGGACCAGATGCGGAATGTCGATCACCGACATCGGATCGGTGCAGCGCACCTCGAGCCGGGCGCCGGCAGGCAGCGCGGCAAGCACCTTGCGGGTCTTCAAGGCAGGCAGCGGACATTTCAGTCCGGCAAGATCCAGCACGGTCATAGGCGGCAAATCGCGGCTCATGCCAGCAGACCGGTATACGGAAAGAACGCGACCATCTCTCCCGGCGTCACGCTGGTGACCTGCTCAGGCAGTTCGATCATCCCCGCGGTCTCCGCCAGCGACGACAACAGCCCCGCCCCTTCGCGCGGAAATTTCATCGCCTCGAACACACCATCCGCACCGCGCGCGACGTTGGCGCGGACATATTCGCGGCGGCCGGTCTTCTTGGCATAACTGAATGTGGCGCGCACCATCATCGGCATCGGCGTCTCCTGCGCCGCGCCGGACAACGCCAGAATGGCGGGACGCACCACATAAACGAAGGTGACGAAGCTCGCCGCCGGATTGCCCGGCAGCCCGATAAACGGCGCGCCTTCGATCACGCCCATCGCCACCGGCCGGCCCGGCTTGATCGCCATGCGCCACAGCACCAGCGAGCCGATGCCCTCCACCACCGCCTTGACGTGATCCTCCTCGCCGGTCGACACCCCGCCGGAGGTCAGCACGAGGTCATGACCGCGCGCGGCCGCACGCAGCGCCGGGGCGAGCGAGGCGGGTTCGTCGCGCAGGATGCCGAGATCGCTGACCTCGCAGCCGAGGCGTTTGAGCATCGCCAGCAGCATGACGCGGTTGGAATCGAACAGTTGCGCCGCATCGGGCACGGTGCCGGGCAATGCGAGCTCATCGCCGGTGGAGAACACCGCCACGCGCGGCCGCCGCCGCACTTTCAGTTCGGTGGCGCCCAGCGCAGCGGCCAATGCGATATCCTGCGGCCGCAACCGGCGGCCCGGCGGCAGCGCCGCCGCGCCCACCGCGATATCCTCGCCCGGCAGGCGGACATTGGCCCCGGCCTTCAGGCCCGGCGGCAGCACCACCTGTCCGTCCGGCAGCACACGCACGTCTTCCTGCATGAACACGGTGTCGGCGCCCTGCGGCATCGGCGCGCCGGTGAAGATCCGCACCACCGCGCGCTGCGCGAGCGGCGCCTCGGCGCTCGCGCCCGCGGCCACGCGATCGATCACGGGAAACGTCTCCTCTGCGGCGGAGGGCAGATCGGCGCTGCGCACCGCATAACCATCGACCGCCGAATTGGCGAAGCGCGGCAGCGGCGCGCGCGCGATCAGCGGTTCTGCCAGCACGCGGCCATCGGCCTCGGCGAGCGGCAAGATCTGCGTGTCCGCCACCGGCGCTATGCGCGCGGCGATCATCGCCACCGCCTCATCGACCGACATCATCGGTCCGCCGAATGCAAAACAGTCATCGGTGAGCTGCGCCATTGCGATCAGACACCCGCCATGTGGGGCGCCGACAGATCGGCGACGTCGACCGCCGACGCCTTCACCAGCGCGGCAATCGCCGGCATGTCGTCGAGATGCACCAGCGGCAGATGCGTCTCGATCGCCGCATCGGTGGCGATGCCGACGATCTGCGAATCCTCCGGATAGAGCAGCGGCTTGGCGTTGGCGACGCGGTGCACCTCGATCTTGCGGTGACTGTCGCGCTTGAAACCCTCGACAATGACGAGATCGACCGGCGACATTTTCGGCACGAGGTCGCGCAGCGTCGGCTCGCGGTCGCCGCGCAATTCATGCATCAGCGCCCAGCGATTGCTCGACGTGACCAGCACCTCGGTCGCGCCGGCCTTGCGGTGAACCCAGGAATCCTTGCCCGGCACATCGACATCGAAATTGTGATGGGCGTGCTTGATCACCGAGACCCGCAGGCCTTCGGCGATCAGCAGGGGTACAAGGCGCGACAGCAGCGTGGTCTTGCCCGCCCCGCTCCATCCCGCCAGACCGATCAGTTTCATTTTCCGCTCCACAACACGCGCGTCCGCCGATTGGTTTCGGCGGCGGACCGCGACGTGTATGACATCGAACCAAAATGGCTACATTGATCCTCGCCTCCCGCCACGCGGGAGAATCCGGCCGCGCAATGGCGAACCCGTCGCGGCCGGCGGCCGGACGCCGCCATACCATGGACAAGGCGCCCGCCTTGCTTTTATGCAGGAAGACCAGACAAGCGCAAAGGCGGCCATTTTGAAAGATGAAATCCCCGCCATACCTGGCGTCCTGCTCGCGGGCGGACTCGCGCGCCGCATGGGCGGCGGCGACAAGCCGATGCGGCAGATCGGCGGCCAGACCATTCTGGCGCGGGTGATCGCGCGGCTGGGCCCGCAATGCGACGGCCTCGTGCTCAACGCCAATGGCGATCCGGCGCGTTTTGCCGCATTCGGCCTGCCGGTGGCGGCCGACACCATCGAGGGATTTCCCGGACCGCTCGCCGGTGTGCTCGCCGGGCTCGACTGGGCGGCGGCGCATCGGCCGAAGGCGAAATGGCTCCTGAGCGCGGCGGCGGACTGCCCGTTCCTGCCACGCGATCTGGTGCCGCGGCTGCACGCGGCGCAATTGGAGAGCGGAGCGCCGATCGCGGTCGCCGCGTCCGGCGGGCAATCGCACCATGTGGTGGCGCTGTGGAGCGTGACGCTGCGCGAGGAATTGCGCGAGGGCCTCGCCAGCGGCGAGGCGCGCGGCGTCGGCCGATGGATCGCCGGCCATGACGCAGCCACCGCGAACTGGCCGAGCGAACCCTACGATCCGTTCTTCAACGCCAATACCGCCGACGACCTTGTCGAGGCTGAGCGGATCGCCGCGCTGGACGGCAACTGATCCCTTCCCCATCGCTGCAAGGCGGCGCACGGCCAAGGCATGGTTCCATCGTCATTGCGAGCGGAGCGAAGCAATCCAGAAGCCGCAACAAGAAGCTGGATTGCTTCGTCGCTTGCGCTCCTCGTAATGACGGTAAGTTGGTCTCCATCCAGCCGCGGAACAAACAAAAAGGCCGGCTTGCGCCGGCCTTTTCGCGATCCAGAGGATCAATAGAGCTTAGTACTTGGCAACAACCGGGCCACCCCAGTTGAAGTGGTAGTTGATACCAGCCTTCACCGAGTGCATGTCGTCCTTGTAGCTCAGCGCCGCAACCGGGGTCAGAGCGGTGGTGGTGCCGAAGTTGTAGTACTGGTACTCGAGCTTCGCCGACCAGGCCGGAGCGAACATGTACTCGAGGCCGCCGCCGACGGTGTAGCCGGTGTCGTTACGATCGGTCACGCCCGGCAGGAAAGCGCCGTTGCCGCGCAGGCCGTTGTCGTCACGGAACGCGACGCCGCCCTTCACGTAGATCAGGCCCGGACCCCAGGTGTAGCCGAGGCGGCCGGTGACCGAAGCCAGCCAGTCGCTGCGGTCGCGCAGGGTGCTGCCGGTCGGGACGTGGGTGAAGGTACGGCTGTTGTCCGACAGGCCGCTGATCTGGCCTTCGATACCGATCAGCCAGTTCGGCGAGAACTGGTAGTCGGCACCGATCTGACCGCCGCCGAGGAACGAGCCGTCCTTCTGCGCGCCGACCACGGCCAGGTTGCTGGTGTTGAAGCTGTCGCTGCCGTTGAAGGCGCCGCCGATGTGCGCACCAACGTAGAAACCGGTCCAGTTGTAGATCGGAGCGGCGACGTAGGCCGGAGCCTTGGTGTAGGTGCGGGCGCCGAGGTCGGCAGCGAGCACCGAGGTCGAGCTCAGAGCTGCGAGAGCGGCGACGAGAAGAAGCTTTTTCATGATTACTCCAGAAGGTCAGTTAGTTCAGAACCAAGTCGATGGCGGTGTTTGATCATATTGCGAAGCAAAATGCTGTAACCGAAAGTCCACACTCAGCAGGGAAGCAAATCGGGATTAACACACTGAAAACACGGATGTTTTCCAATCTGTTTGGCTTATTTTTCGTAAATTTTTCGCGGTTTTGTTCATGTTCGGTTTTGCAGTCCCATTTCAGGTATCCTGAAACCGCCACAACATCGCCAGAAGATATCGCGAGCTCGTCAAAGACTCGCTCAGGGAACGTCAAACGGCCGCCAAGAGGTTGTCACGGCTCGTCAAACGCCCGTGGGAACGATTCCAGCCGGCATCGATTGAGTCGCGTGATCTGTAGCGTGGAGTAAAAGCCGTGGCGCCGCGAGCGAACTGGAAGGGATTTCTGCGTCTGTCGCTGGTCACCTGTCCGATCGCCCTCTATCCGGCGACCTCCGAGACCGAGAAGATCAGCTTCAACCAGATCAACAAGAACACCGGCCACCGTATCAAATACAGCAAGGTCGATGCCGAGACCGGCGAAGAGGTCGAGCCCGAGGATATCGTCAAGGGCTACAAGGTCGACACCGACACCTACATCGAAGTCAGCAAGGACGAGCTCGACAACATCGCACTCGAGTCCACTCACACCGTCGACATCGACGAGTTCGTGCCGCGCGACGAGATCGACAACCGCTTCCTGATCCGCCCTTATTATATCGTGCCCGACGGCAAGGTCGGCCACGACGCCTATGCGGTGATCCGCGAGACCATCCGTACCATGGACATGGTCGCGCTCGGCCGCATCGTGCTGACCAATCGCGAGCACATCATCGCGCTGGAGCCGCTGGACAAAGGCATCGTCGGCACGCTGCTGCGCTATCCCTACGAGGTGCGGGAGGAGAGCGCCTATTTCGACGACATCAAGGATGTCAAAGTCACCAAGGAGATGCTCGATCTCGCCAAGCACATCGTCGAGACCAAGACCACCGATTTCGATCCGAAGCATTTCGAGGATCATTACGAGGCGGCGCTGACCGACCTCATCAATCGCAAGCGCAACGGCGAGACAATCAAGGCGCCCGCGCCGCGCAAGCAGGGCAACGTCATCAACCTGATGGATGCGCTGCGCGAGAGTCTCAAGGGCGAGACGAAAACCGCGCGCCGCCCGGCCCGCGCGCCGCAGCGCGCCACCAAGAAAGCAACCCACTCCAAGGCGCGGCAGCGCAAGGCAAGTTGATGGGCATCGACCGGCACGAGCTCGAACATCGCAACTGGCGGCCGTCGGTCGCGCCCCCGCTGCGCCCGCACGATGACGCCGACGTCAAGGAATTGAAGGCGGACGAGACGCCGAAAACGGCTCCCGTCCGGCCGCCTGCGAAGCGGACCAAAAAGAAATCGAAGGCCGATGCGTAAGCTGATCGCGTTCGACGAGGAGACCTGGCAGGGCCTGCGGCAACTGGAGCGCGACCGGATGGCGACGTTGCAGGAGCTTGCCGACGAAGCTTTCGCGGATTTGCTGAAGAAGCACGGCGTGCCGCTCGACCTGCGCGACGCGCTACACAAAAGCGCCAGCGCGAAAACCGCTCAAGCTGCCAAGCGCCGCGGCAAGCGGCCTGTCGCCGTCGCCAAGCGACGCGCGGCGAAAGCGAAGACGACCAAGAGAACGCAGCGCACGCGCACGCATGCCGTCCGCGCGCAGGCGTGAAGGTCTCACTTACACATAAGCAGCAAAATCGGAACTTTCGCCACGGCGGGGTTTATCCAATTGCGTCGTCCCGGCGCAGGCCGAACCCATCACCACCAGCCTCTCGATAGGGACGCCAGACCATCATTTAAAAGTATCGACAGGGGATACGGGTCCCGGCCTGCGCCGGGACGACCGGAGAGTGTTAGCCCCGTGAAACGGAGAGACCGCCCTATCCGTGGCCCTTGGCCCGGAACACCACCGGCAGCGTGAAGCTGAGGCCTTCGTCGGCGACCAGCGGCGGCGGCTGGGGCACCGGATCGGACCGCCGCAGCATCGCCAGCGCCGCCTCGTCGAAGGCCGCATCGCCGGAACCTTTCACCACGGTCGCCGACAGGATATGGCCGGTGCGGTCGAGTACGAAATTGACCATGATCTGCGCGTTCAACTGGCCGCGGTCGGCGGGATAGCGCTTGTGCTTGTCGAGATGCGCCATCAATTCCTTCTGCCAGGTGGTGCGGACGCGCTGCTTGCTCGCGCCGGTGCCCTGCGCGAACGTCACCGAACGATCGGACGGCGGGGTATTCTCGACGCTTGGCATCGCGGTCGCCTCGGAGGCGACCGATTCCGTGGACGGCGTCGCCTGCTTGGCGGCAACGTTGGGATCGTCCTCGGACGGGTCCTTCGCCTTGTCGGGCGAGACCACGCGGTCCGGATCCTCGCTCTCGACCGGCTTGTCCTGCGGCAGGTCGGTCGGCTTCAGTTCGGCCTTCTGCTCGACGATCGAGGGAGAAGCAGCCGAGGCGTCGGCATCGGGACCCGGCGGCAGATCAGTCGGCTCGGCGCGGGGCGATGCGAGTTCAAGTCCGATCACCATGCCGGCCGCGCCGAGTTCGTCGTCCGGATCGTCGCCCTGCAGCGTGGTGATGGCGAAGGCCACCCCGCCGACATGCATCAGCAGCGCGGCCAGAGCCGCATAGACCCAGAGGCGCTTGGCGGGATTCCTGAAGAGATCGCCGATCATGATCGCCACCGCCGGTTCAGGGCCTCGCGGCCGGGGCCGCCGGCGCAGGCGAACCTGCCTGCTGCGCTCCCTCGGGCACGCCTTCGAGCGCGACCAGCGCCACCTTCAGGTAACCGCCGAGACGCAGCAGTTCGAGCACCTCCATCATCTCGCCATAAGGCACGGTGCGGTCGGCGCGCAGGAAAATGCGGCGATCCTTGTTGCCCTCGCCGCTGGCGTCGAGCGTGCGCACCAGATCGACGCGCTTGACGAAAGTCTCGCCCACCGCGACCGCGAGGTCAGGCTTGATGGTGACATAGGTCGGCTTGTCCGGCTTCTTCTGCGGCGTCGCGGTCGATGTCGGCAGGTCGATCGGCAGATCGACCGTGGACAGCGGCGCCGCCACCATGAAGATGATCAGCAGAACCAGAATGACGTCGATGAACGGAGTCACGTTGATTTCGTGCGTCTCGCCGAAATCGTCGCCGTCATCCACATCGTTGAAGGTGACGCCCATCGCCGGCTCCGTTATTCCGCCGCGTGCGAGACGGCGCCGCCATGGCTGTGATCGAGATGGCTACGATCAAGGTCGCGCGAGAGCAGCCGCGCGCTCGCGCCGGAGGCCTGGCCGACCATCTCGAGGTACTTCTTCGTCACGCGCGAGAAGTGGTTGTAGATGATGACGGCGGGAATCGCCGCGACGAGGCCGAGCGCGGTGGCGAGCAGCGCCTCGGCGATGCCGGGCGCGACCACGGCGAGATTGGTGGTCTGCGATTTGGAAATCCCGATGAAGCTGTTCATGATGCCCCACACGGTGCCGAACAGGCCGACGAACGGCGCGGTCGCGCCGATGGTGGCGAGCAGGCCCATACCGAGCCGCATGCGGCGCGCCTCGGCGCGCGAAATCTCGGCAAAGCTCGACGCCGCGCGCTCCTTGATGCCGGAATCGGTGTTGATGCCGCTCGACAGTCGCAGCTCGTGCATCGCCGCGCCAAGAAACGCGGTCAGGATATTCTTCTGCGCGCCGAGCGCGACGCGCGCCTCTGCGAGCGAACGCGACTCGTGAATCGCCGCCAGCGCCTTCCGCAACCGGCGCTGGGCGACGGCAAGCTCGCGCATCTTGCCGAAGAACACCGTCCACGTGATCAACGAGGCGAAGGCAAGACCGACCATCACCGCCTTCACCACGATGTCGGCCGACAGGAACATCGACCACGGCGACAGATCGTGCCCGGTGACCGTTACAGGCCCCTTGGACATCTTGCCATCGGTGGAAATGATCGTCGCCTCCTGTGAGGCGGGAGCCGCCGGCGCGGCAGTGGTTGCAGCCGGAGCCGGCGCGATTGCGGGCGCACTCTGGGACTGGACAGGCTGGGGCTGCGAAACCTGTTGCGCCAGAAGCGGCGAGCCGGAAGCTCCGATCACCACACACACCAGCCACGTCATCAGAACACGGAATGTTTTCATGCTTCGGCCCAATCGCGGATCGAGTTCGAGAGTACGGCGTCTGACCGCGCGGGTTGCCATAACCCCAGCCATTCGACCATCGCAGAAAGCGATACCAAAGATCGAAATCAGGCGTTCCGTCAGATCAGCGGGTACCATGCTTTCAGGATGGAAGAAAGGCGCTGCCCGGCAAATCATAATCCTTCTAAAAAAGCCCGGATGCCTTTCAATCCCAATATGATTTCCACCTCCGGAATTTCGGTTGGCTCCCATGCCGGATTGACTGGCCAAGGGCGCATTGCGCAGCTTGCGGCGACATCGTAATCAGCCCACAAATCCGTTGCCCGGCAACCGGGCTCTCACCGGATCGCAGGATGTCCGTTTCAGAACGAAACATGAGCGAACGCTATCTGTCCGCGCTGCGGGCGCTGGAGCGCGACGACCGGTTGCGCAGCCTCGCCGCCCGCGACGGCATCGATTTCGCCTCCAACGACTATCTGGCGCTGGCGAACGCGCCGCGCATGAAGCAGGCGGTGATCGCCGCGATCGAGGCCGGCACGCCGATCGGGGCCGGCGGCTCGCGACTGCTGCGCGGCAATTGCGAGGAACACGAACAACTCGAGGCCGAGGCCGCGCGCTTTTTCGGGGCGGAAGCGGCGCTGTTCTTCTCCAGCGGCTACATCGCCAATTTCGCGGTGCTGACCGCGCTGCCGCAGCGCGGCGACCTGATCGTGCTCGACGATCTCGTCCATGCCAGCATTCGCGAGGGCGCCAATGCGAGCCGCGCAGAGACGTGCGAGGTGACGCATAACGATGCCGCCGCCTTCGAGGACACGATCCGGCAGTGGCGCGCGTCCGGCGGCAAGGGCCGGCCCTGGCTGGTGGTCGAAAGCATCTACAGCATGGACGGCGACTTCGCACCGCTCGCCGATCTTCTCGCCATCGCCGAACGGCACGATGCGTTTGTCGTGGTCGACGAAGCGCACGCCACCGGCGTCTATGGCGAAAGCGGCCGCGGCCTCACCGCCGCTTACGGACACGCCGACAATATCGTCGTGGTGCACACCTGCGGTAAAGCGCTCGGCGCGGTCGGCGCGCTGGTGACATGCACCAAAGTGCTGCGCGACTTCATCATCAACCGCTGCCGGCCTTTCATCTTCGCCACCGCCCCCTCGCCGCTGATGGCGGCGGCGGTGCGCGAGGCCTTGCGCATCCTGCAAGAAGAACCGGAGCGGCAGCAACGCCTGCAAGCCCTGATCGCCTTCACCAACCGCGAGATCGGCGCGCGCAACAGCTGGCGCTCGTCAGGCTCGCAGATCCTGCCCTATATCGTCGGCAACAACGCACGCACGATGACGCTCGCCGCCGCCTTGCAGAAGCGCGGCTTCGACATTCGCGGCATTCGCCCGCCGACCGTGCCGGCCGGTACCGCGCGGCTGCGCATTTCGCTGACGCTGAACGTCGACGAGAGCCAGGTGCGGGCGATGCTCGACGCGCTGGCCGAGGAAGCCGCGAGGCTCGACGCATGATCCCGCGCATCGTCGTCACAGGAACCGACACCAATATCGGCAAGACGGTGTTTGCCGCCGGCCTCGCCGATTTTCTCGGCGCGGATTACTGGAAGCCGGTACAGGCCGGGCTGGAAGACGAGACCGACACACAGACCGTGGCGCGGCTCGGTGGGCTTTCCGGCGAGCGCATCCTGCCCGAGCGCTATCGCCTCGTCACCCCTGCCTCACCTCACCTCGCCGCCCGGCTTGACGGCGTCATGATCGATGTCGACGCACTGACGCCACCGGACACCGCCCGGCCGCTGCTGATCGAAGGCGCGGGCGGCCTGATGGTGCCGCTCGATCGTCACACACTCTATATAGACGTGTTCAAGCGCTGGCAGATCCCGGTGGTGCTGTGCGCTCGTACCGCGCTCGGCACCATCAACCACTCGCTGCTCTCGATCGCGGCGCTGAAGGCGCGCGGCATTCCCTTGCTCGGCATCGCCTTCATCGGCGAGCCCAATGCCGAGAGCGAAAACATCATCTGCGAGATCGGCGCGGTGCGCCGGCTCGGCACGCTGCCATGGCTCGCGCCGCTGACGCGCGAGACGCTGCGCGCCGCGTTCCGCGACGCCTTCAACGCGGACGATTTTACGACATGACCCGACGCTCGACCTCTCCGATCTGGCACCCGTTCACGCAGCACGCGCTGCATGACGAGATGCGATGGATCGTGCGCGGGCGCGGCGCCTATCTCTACACCGCGGACGGACGCCGCATCATCGACGCCATCTCGTCATGGTGGGTGGTGACGCACGGCCACTGCCATCCGGAGATCGTACACGCGATCCAGCAGCAGGCCGGCGAGCTCACGCAGATCATCTTCGCCGGCCAGACCCATCCGCCCGCCGAGGAAGTCGCCACCGGGCTGCTCCGGCTCGCGCCCGACAACCTCAAGCACGTGTTCTTCTCCGACAGCGGTTCCACCAGCGTCGAGGTCGCGCTGAAAATGGCGCTCGGCTACTGGCGCAACATCGGCGCGCCGCGCAGCCGCATCGTGGTGATGGAGCACTCCTATCACGGCGACACCGTGGGCACGATGTCGGTCGGCGCGCGCGGCGTGTTCAACGCCGCCTACGAACCCTTGCTGTTCGACGTCAGCCGCGTGCCCTTCCCCGCGCCCGGCCGCGAACAGGACACGCTCGACGCGCTGGAGGCAATCTGCAAGCGCGAACAACCCGCAGCGTTCATCGTCGAACCCCTGGTGCTCGGCGCCGGCGGCATGCTGATGTATCCCGCGTCCGTGCTGGCCGAGATGCGGCGCATCTGTTCCACCCACGGCGTGCTGTTCATCGCCGACGAGGTGATGACCGGCTGGGGTCGCACTGGAACGCTGTTCGCCTGCGCGCAGGCCGGCATCGCGCCGGACATCGCCTGCTATTCGAAGGGCCTCACCGGCGGCGCGCTGCCGCTCGCGGTGACGCTGTGCACCGTGCCGATCTTCGATGCGCATTATTCGACCGACCGCACCAAGACCTTCTTTCATTCCAGCTCCTACACCGCCAATCCGGTGGCCTGCGCCGCAGCGGCCGCCAATCTGCGACTGTGGGAGAAGGACACCACGCACCGGCAACTGGAGCATGTGGTGGACATGCAGGAACAGGCCATCGCAGCGTTCCGCGACGATGCCCGGTTCGAGAACGTGCGGCGCGCGGGCACCATCACAGCGCTGGATCTCAAAGTGAAGGATGCGGGTTATCTCGCCGATGTCGGACCGGGCCTGCTGGCTTTCTTCGGCGCGCGCGACCTGCTGATCCGCCCGCTCGGCAACACCATCTATGTGATGCCGCCTTATTGCGTGAGCACAAACGATCTCGACGAGATTTACGGCGCGATCAGGGATGCCGCCGACGCGCTGGGATAGGGCTCGCCGATTGGTCATCCCGGCCAACGGATCGGCGCCAAGCGCCGTCCGATAACGGGCTCCGACTGGGATCCTTCACCACCGGCCTTTCGATAGAGACGCCGAACTTGTCATTTCAAAAGTAGCGGCAGGGAATACGGGTCCCGGCTTGCGCCGGGACGACCGGAGGAGAACTATCGTCATGGCCGGGCTTGTCCCGGCCATCCACGTTTTTGAACTGGCGGTGTTTCAAGACGTGGATGCCCGGCACAAGGCCGGGCATGACGGATTTGACCAAACATATCCGCGCGCTCGTGCGCGTTGGCGTAGCGATTTCCGCAGTCCGTCATGCGCGGACTTGATCCGCGCATCCATCTTTTCAAGTTGATAGATTGCCGGGTCAAGCCCGGCAATGACACGTTCTGTTTAAGCCGCCCGCACCGTCTCCAGGAACTTCTCCACCTCGCTCTTGAGGCGCTTGTTCTCGTTCGAGAGCATCTGCGCCGCCGACAGCACCTGCGAGGACGCCGACCCGGTGTCGCCCGCGCTGCGATGCACATCGGCGATCGAGGTGGCGACGCGGCTGGTGCCGACCGCCGCCTGCTGCACGTTGCTGGAAATCTCCTGGGTCGCCGCGCCCTGCTGCTCGACGGAGGCGGCGATGATCGATGCGATCTCCGAGACGCGGGTGATGGTGCCGCTGATCTCCTTGATCGCCACGACCGATTCCTGAGTCGCTTCCTGCATCGACGCGATCTGGGTGCTGATCTCGTGCGTCGCCTTGGTGGTCTGCGCCGCCAGCGCCTTGACCTCCTGCGCTACGATGGCGAAGCCGCGGCCGGCCTCCCCCGCGCGCGCCGCCTCGATGGTGGCGTTGAGCGCAAGCAGGTTGGTCTGCCCCGCGATGGTGGTGATCAGCATGGTGACATCGCCGATCCGGCTCGCCGCCTCCGACAACGCAACCATACGCGCGTCGGTCTGTTCGGCCTGCGTCACCGCTTCGGACGCGATGCGGTTGGAATCGTGAACCTGACGGCCGATTTCGCTGACCGACGCCGCCATTTCCTCGGTGGCGGATGCCACCGACTGCACGTTGTTCGAGGTCTCTTCCGACGCGCTCGCCACCACAGCGCTCAATTCCTGGGTCGCCGCGCTGCTCTCGGTCAGCACGACCGCCGAATTCTCCAGATCGCTCGACGCCGAGCTGACGTTTTCGATGATGCTGCCGACGGCGCTCTCGAAACGCTCGGCCAGGTCATACAGTTCGGCCTTGCGGCTGGCGGCGAGCTCGCGGTTCTTGACCTCGCGCTCGGCGGCCTCCTGCTCGGCCTTGGCCGTCGCCTGCACCTTGAATTCCTCCACCGCGCGGGCCATCTGGCCGACTTCGTCGCGACGCTCAAGGCCCGGCAACTGCACCGACAGATCGCCGGCGGCAAGTTTGCGCATGGCACGGGTCATCGCCACCACCGGACTCGCAATGCTGCGGCCGATGCCGAACGAGAACAGGAAGCCGATCACCGCCACCACGGCGAGCACCGCCTTCAGGGTCTCCTGCTGTTCCTCGAGCCGAAGCTGGGAATTGCCGATCTCCATGCTCTTCTGCGTGCTGCTGGTCGACATCAGGTCTTCGGCAAGACGCGACACGGCCGAGAACTGGCTCTCGACGCCCTTGAGAAGCTCAGGATCTGTGCCGGCCTCGCTGGTTTTGCTGACGGCATCCTTGGCCTTCGCGATGTAGCTCGCAACAGCCTCCTTCAGCTTCGTCATATCCTCGCTTTTCACCGCCGAGCGCGACGCGGGCACCGTTTCCAGCGCCATCACTGCATCGGCGACACGGCCGAGCGACGCTGTGGAATCCAGCGCGTAGCCCTGCACCTTCTTCGCATCCTTGTCGCTCGCGGCGGTGCCGACCAGACGATACAGGTTGGCATGCGCCGCCCAGGTCATGGTGGTGAGATCGTTGAGAAGCTCCGCCTGACGCACGGCGCCCGACATCAGATCGTCGGCGGCCATCTGATTGGTCTGCAGCGTGTTCAGCGAATACATGCCAAGACCGACCAGAGAAGCGATCAGGAACGCAGGACCGATCTGCACCTTCCAGGAGACGCCGACATGCTTCACCCAGAAGAAGATGTTCAGCCTCTTCATCCAGCCGGGAACTTTCATCTTCTTGATCCAGCCAGGCGTCTTCTCTTTCTTGATCCAACGGAGCATGTCAGTCCCTTCAACAAGTCAGCGCGATGTTCGCGAGGAGGGCTTGGGTTTGAAGATGAGGACCAGCCTCATTTTCCAATGAATACAGCGCGGTCAACCAGCCGCCGTGCAATGCTAGACACGAATTGGGAAAGCTTAAGTTAACATCGTACCGCTGAGGCGCGCAGCGCAGGGCTCGCCGCAGGACGCACGCGGATGCGAACGGCTCACTAAAATGCGGCAATGCGAAAGCGCGCGCCGACAAACGCGCGCCGCAACCAGCAAGTCGTTCGAAAACGCTTACTTACAGAGAATAAAGAGAAATCACGGATCGGCATCGGGCCGGCAACATGCGCCCGATGCCGATTTGAGAGTCCGGATCAAGCCGGCACGGCCGCATCCGCGAGATATTCGGCGACCTGCGCCGGGGTATCGGCGACGCGCACGCCGGCTTTTTCGAGCGCCGCGCGTTTTGTCGCATAGCCGCCACGACCACCGGTGACGATGGCGCCGGCATGGCCCATCTTCTTGTCCGGCGGCGAGGAACGGCCGGCGATGAAGGAGACGATCGGCTTCTTCATGCCGCGGGCATATTCCGCCGCATCTTCTTCCATCGCGCCGCCGATCTCGCCGACCAGCACGATGCGCGTGGTGCGCTCGTCGCGATCGAGCGCCTCCAGCGCATCGCGCGTGGTGGTGCCGATGATCGGATCGCCGCCGATGCCGATGAAGGCCGACTGGCCGAGCCCGGCGCGGGTCAGATTGAGGCACATCAATGTTCCGAGGCTGCCCGAGCGCGAGATCACGCCGACACTGCCGGGCTGGAAGATGTTCGGGTTGTGGCCCGGCATGATGCCGACGAAGCCTTCGCCGGGGGTGACGATACCCGCCGTGTTCGGCCCGACGATGCGGCTGCCCGAATTCTTCTGCCGGGCGAAAATCTCCAGCACGTCATGGCCTGGGATGTGCTCGGTCAGCGCCACGATGGTGCCGACACCGGCATCGATCGCGTCGATCATCGCATCCTTGGCCATGCTCGGCGGAATGAAGATGACCGACACGTCGCAATGCGTGTGCTTCGCCGCCTCGACCGCCGATGCGAAAATCGGCACGCCGAGCGTGGTTTCGCCGGCGCGCTTAGGATTGACGCCGGCCACCACATCGGTGCCCATCTCCATCATCTTCTCGGTCCAGAAGGTGCCCTGCTTGCCGGTGATGCCCTGAACCAGGACTTTTTGACCACGTCGATAGATCATTGTGCCGCCTCGACAGCCGCCTTCACGGCGTCTTCCATGAGATCATAGGGTTCAATGCCAAGCCGCTCGCGCACCAGCTTGACGGCTTCGTCCTCGCCGGTGCCGTGGATCGAGAAGAACACCGGCACCTTCGGCTTCAGCGTCTCCCACGCCTTGACCACGCCGTCCGCCATCACGTCGGTGCGCGCGAACGCGCCGCAGAAATTGACGACCAGGCTTTTTACGCCGGGATTGGACAGCACGATATCGAGCGCGACTTCGGCCTTGGTGTAGGCCTCGCCGCCGATCTCGAGGAAGTTGGCCGGACGGCCGCCGAAATGATCGATCACGTCCATCGTGGTCATGGTCAGGCCCGCGCCGTTGGCGAGCAGACCGACATTGCCGTCAAGCTGGATGAACTTGAGGCCATGCACCGCGGCGCGTTCCTCCAGCGCCGTCAGCTTCGGCGGCGAGGCCACCTTGGCCAGATCCGGCTGACGCATGGCGGACGCGTCGTCGAGCGAGAACTTGCAGTCGAGCGCCACCACATCGCCGCCCTTGAGCAGCGCCAGCGGATTGATCTCGACCAATTCGGCATCCCTCGACCGGAACACCTCGTAGAGCTTGACCAGCACGTCGGCGACGGCATCGCTCGAGGAGCCGAGATCCAGCCCTTTGAGCAGCGCGGTGGCATCGGCCTTGGCGAAGCCCTTGCTGACATCGACGATATGACGGCGGATCGCGTCGGGCGTGCGCTCGGCGACCTCCTCAATGTCCATGCCGCCCTCGGTGGAGAACAGCACCAGAGGTGCGCGGCTGACCACGTCGACCAGCACCGCCGCATAGAGCTCGCGCTCGATCGGGCAACGCTGCTCGATCAGCACCCGCTCGACGCGGTTGCCCGCGATCGACATGCCGATAATGCCGCGCGCGGCGTCGGCGCCCTCATCCGGCGTGTCGGCCATCTTGATGCCGCCGGACTTGCCGCGCTTGCCGGTCGGCACCTGCGCCTTCACCACCGAAGGGCCGATGCCGGCAACCGCCTGATAAGCCTGTTCCGGCGTGCTGCAGACCATTCCTTTCGGAATCGGAACGCCGGCCGGCGCCAGCACATGCTGCTTGGCTGCGTATTCCTCGAGATTCATGTCGTTCGTCCTATTGCCCGTATTTCTTCCAGTGCGGCCCGAACAGCTCTTCCTCCGACGGCTTGTCCTCCGGGATCGGCACGACAAGATGGGTGATGTTGAGGAAGTGCTTGTAGTTCAGGTTCTCCGAGATGCTGTTCTTCTGCCAGGAGCCGCAGCCCATGGTCAGGGTGAATTCGAGGCCGCTGTTGAAGCCGCCGCCATTGCCGAAGGTGTGGGCGAAGTTCACCAGCACGCGCACCACCGGAAGTTCTTCCGCAAGCTCGCGGGCCCGCGCCATGTTGGTGGTATGCAGGCCCATCGAGTGACCGCGGCCCTGGAAGTCCAGAATCTTGCGAATGGTCTGCTTGGCGGCCTGGAAGTCGGAGGCGCGATAGACCGTCAACACCAGCGCGAGTTTCTCGCCCGACAGCGGATACTCGCGGCCGATCCCGGTCTCCTCGGCCATGATGAACTTCGAGGACGCCACCTCGGCCGGCAGTTCGAAGCCGTTCACCAGCACGTCCATGTCGCGTGCGATCAGATGACGGTTGAGCTTGCCGTTCTTCCACAATTCACTCTGGATCTTCGCCTTCTGCTCGGCATTGGCGAGATAGCCGCCGGCCCGCTTCAGGGCCTCGATGGCCTGGTCATAGACCGCATCGACGATCACCACGGCGTTCTCCGACGAGCACGAGGTGGCGTTGTCGAAAATCTTGGAGTCGCGAATTTTTTCCGCGGCGGCATCGAGATCGGCGGTCTCGTCGATGATCACCGGAACGTTGCCGGCGCCGACGCCGATCGCCGGAGTGCCGCTACGATAGGCGCGACGCACGTTGTCCTGCGAGCCGGTGACGACGACGAGGTCCACCGCCTCCATCAACGCCTGCGTGCTTTCCTTGGTGACCGGCGAGGGCAGAATCTGCACGAGGTCCGCCGGCAGGCCGATCTGGGTCAGCGCGTCGCGCATGAAGTTCACCACCAGCTCGGTGGTGCGGTAGCCGAGCGGCGACGGCGCGACGATGATGGCGTTGCGGCCCTTGAGCGCGAGCAGCGCCTTGTTGACCGGGGTCGCGCCCGGATTGGTCGAGGGCGTGATCGCGCCGATGACGCCCATCGGTTTGGCGAACTTGACGATGCCCTTCTTGTCGTCGCGCTCGATCTCGCCGACCGACTTGACGCGCAGCAGGTCGCGCAGCGCGCCGAAGGTCTTGCGCTGCTTCTTGATGATCTTGTCGGGGACGTTGCCGAGGCCGGTGTCCTGCACCGCGAGTTCGGCGAGCTTTTTGGCGTGCTCGGGTTTGTAGAGCGACCAGGCGATCGCGCGCACCGCCTCGTCGACGCGGGCCTGATCGGCCTCGGCGAACACCTCCTGCGCCGCGCGGGCACTGCGCATCAGATCGGCGGCGATCACCTGCGCGTCCGAAGCCGCGCTTTTCATTTCCACAACAGCACTCATAGCTCGCTCCATTCCTCAAGTGATGTCCGCATCGAACCGGATTTCCGGCGCGATGCGGAGCGTTATTCGTTCAGGCCGGCGTCGCGTTCGGCACCGCGCCGCTCTGGCGTCGATCGACGAACCGCTTGCCCGGCTTGCATGTCAGCGCCAGCATCGCACCGATCAGCAGGAAGGCAAGCGAGCCGATAAACGGCACGTCCCACCGCCCGGTCAGGTCGATCGCATAGCCGAACACGACCGGCGAGATGATGCCTGCCATGCCGAACCCGAAATTCATGAACCCGCTGGCACTGCCGGAATATTCCGGCGCGATGTCCATCGGGATCGCCCAGATCGGCGCCACGATCAGTTCGGCGAAGAAGAACGCGGCGCTGAGGCAGGCCGATACGATGGTCAGATCATGAACGAACACGATCGGCAACATGAAGCAGAACGAGCCGAGGAAGCCAAGGACGATGACGCTGACCCGGGCCTTGCCGACATCGCCGGTCTTTTTCAGGATGCGATCGCTGAGCAGGCCGCCGACGGTGTCGCCGACCACACCGGCGAAGAACACGCCTGCGGCAAACAGCGCCGACTTCTTGATGTTCATGTTGTACTCATGAAGGAAGAAGGACGGCAGCCAGTTGAGATACAGCCACAGAATCCAGCCATAGCAGAAATCGGTCAACGTCACCGGCAGGATGCGCTTGAGCAGCGGACTCCACGGCACCGATTTGCGGGTGGCGACCACCGTGGCCGGCGGCAGGCCGTCGAGCTCCGCCGGGGTGATCGCCGAATGCTCGCGCGGATCGTTGCGGAAATGGACGAACCACACCACGGCCCACAAAATGCTGACGACACCGAGAAAATAGAAGGAATCGCGCCAGGAGAACGCGACCACGATGGCCGCGATCAGAGGCGGCGTCGCGGCATTGCCGAACCGCGAGAAGGCGTGGGTGATGCCCTGCGCAAAGGCGCGCTGGTCGGGCCGCATCCAGTTCGACAGCGCGCGCGTCGCGGTCGGAAAGGCCGGACCCTCGCCGATGCCGAGGACGAGGCGCGACATGAACAGCGCCGCGAGGCCGCCGACCATGCCGGTCCAGATGGTGGAGATGCCGACCAGCACCGCACACAGCGCCAGCGTGGTGCGCGGCCCGAGCCGGTCGCCGAGCCAGCCGCCCGCAATCTGGAAGAAGGCGTAAGGATAGGCGAAGGCGGAAAACGCGATGCCGAGCTGGGTCGCGGTCAGCCCGAGGTCCTTCTGCATGATCGGCGCGGCCGTCGAGATGTTCACCCGATCGACGTAGAAGATGAGATACATAAGACAGATGATCAACAGGACGAGCCGGCTCGCCTGGTTCCGCATGACCGTCATAAACCCTCCCGATCGTTTCATCCCGATTTGATTTTTCTGCCAGCCACCGGCTCTTTGTCCGGTTTTTCGAGGTCTGGCAGGATCTTGTTTTTCGGCATGCTATAGGCTGCCCTTCCCACAACGAAATTGATAATGTGCATCGTCATCATTCGCGGGATTTATCATTGAGCCACGACCTCGACATCGCGCTGCTGCGAACGTTCGTCGCCATCGTCGACACCGGCGGCCTGACATCGGCCGGAAAACGGGTCGGCCGCACCCAGCCCGCGGTCACGCATCAGATGAAGCGGCTCGAGGAAATCGTCGGCCACACGCTGTTCGACAGCAACCGCCGCCACTTGTCCCTCACCCGCGACGGCGAGGTGCTGCTCGAATTCGCCCGCGCCATGCTGCGGCTCAACGACGAAGCGCGCGAACGCTTCGCCGCGCCGGATATCGCGGGCCACGTGACGCTGGGCACGCCCGACCTCTACGCCTCCTACATCCTGCCCGATGTGCTCGGCAGTTTCTCGCGCTCCCATCCCAATGTGGAGATCCAGCTTCGCTGCACGCGCAGCATTCATCTGCATGCGGCGCTGGAGCGCGGCGAGATCGATATCGCGCTGATGACCAACCAGCCGGAATTCCGGCGCGGCGAACTGGTCCGCCTCGAACCGCTGGTCTGGGTCGCGGGCGCGGGCAGCGAGCCGGAGCGGCGCAAACCGCTGCCGCTGGCGGTGCTGCCGCAGGGCAGCGTCTATCGCCATCACGCGCTGGAGGCGCTGGGCGCGGCCGGCCTGCAATGGTCGGTGCGCTCGGTGTGCGACAGCATCGCCGGACTGCAGGCCGCCGTGCTCGCGGGGCTCGCGGTCTCGGTGTTTCCGCGCTGCGCGGTGACGCCGGGCGTGCGCTGCCTCGACGAAAGCGACGGGCTGCCGAAGCTGCCGCCGATCGAGCTTGTCATGCACCGCAAGCACGAGGGCGTTTCCGACGCCGCCGAACAACTCGCGCAATACATCGCCGCGCAGCTCGGCGACAAACCGGCGCGCGGCCCCTCGCCCGCTCTCGCGGACAAATGATCCATAAAAAAAAGCGGCTGCCGGTGAAGGCAGCCGCTCAAGGGAACGCGATTGGCGGCAGACCAATCGCTCCGGGTTACGCAGACTTCTGCGGGCGCATGTCCTCGCGCTTAATGCCGGCGACGCGCACGGGCTTCTTCATGGCGTCGCGGCGGAACGGCTCGCCCAGCTCCTGATTGAGCAGCACCTCGATGAAAGTGGTGATGCGCTTCTTCTGATCCTCGCAGGACTGACGCAGAGCGTTGGTCAGTTCTTCCTGCGTCTTCACCACGACGCCCTTGAGGCCGCAGGCCTGCGCCAGCTTGGCGTAGGACAGGTTGCGGTCGAGTTCGGTGCCGACGAAATTGTTGTCGTACCACAGCGTGGTGTTGCGCTTTTCCGCGCCCCACTGGTAGTTGCGGAATATCACCATGGTGATGCCGGGCCACTCCTCGCGGCCGATCGAGCTCATCTCGTTCATGGAGATGCCGAACGCGCCGTCACCGGCGAAGCCGACGCAGGGCGTGTCGGGGTTGCCGATCTTGGCGCCGATGATCGCCGGGAAGCCGTAGCCGCAGGGGCCGAACAGACCCGGCGCGAGATACTTCCGGCCCTCGTCGAACGTCGGATAGGCGTTGCCGATGGCGCAGTTGTTGCCGATGTCGCTGGAAATGATGGCATCGCGCGGCAAGCCGGCCTGAATGGCGCGCCAGGCCTGACGCGGCGACATCAGATCCTTGTCGCGGCTGCGCGCATCCTTGTTCCAGGACGTGCCGACATCGTCGTCCTCGTGATCCATGCTGGACAGCGTCTGCAGCCACTTCGACTTGGTCTGGTGGATCAGCGCCTTGCGCTCCTCGCGGCCCGCATCGCCGGCGGTCGGCATCAGCTGCGCGAGAATGTTCTTCGCCACCTGCTTGGCATCGCCGCAGATGCCGACGGCGACCGGCTTGGTGAGGCCGATGCGGTCCGCATTGATATCGACCTGGATGATCTTGGCCTGCTTGGGCCAGTAGTCGATACCATAGCCCGGCAGCGTCGAGAACGGATTGAGGCGGGTGCCGAGCGCGAGCACGACGTCGGCCTTGGCGACCAGCTCCATCGCCGCCTTCGAGCCGTTATAGCCGAGCGGGCCGACCGCGAGACGATGGCTGCCGGGGAAGGAGTCGTTGTGCTGGTAGTTGTTGCACACCGGCGCGTCGAGACGCTCGGCGAGCGCCGCGCATTCCGGAATCGCGCCGCCGATGACGACGCCCGCGCCGGAGAGGATGACCGGGAATTTCGCTTCCGACAGAAGCTTCGCCGCTTCCGCCACCGCGATGTCGCCGCCCGCGGGACGCTCGAAATCGACGATCGCCGGAAGCTCGATGTCGATCACCTGGGTCCAGAAGTCGCGCGGAATGTTGAGCTGCGCCGGCGCCGACAAACGCTTCGCCTTCATGATGACGCGGTTCAGCGTCTCGGCGACGCGCGAGGGATCGCGCACTTCTTCCTGATAGCAGACCATGTCGCGGAACATCGCCATCTGCTCGACTTCCTGGAAGCCGCCCTGCCCGATGGTCTTGTTCGCCGCCTGCGGCGTGACCAGCAGCATCGGCGTGTGATTCCAGTACGCGGTCTTGATCGGCGTGACGAAGCCGGTGATGCCGGGGCCGTTCTGCGCGATCGCCATCGCCATCTTGCCGGTCGCGCGGGTGTAGCCGTCGCAGATCAGGCCGCCATTGGTTTCGTGGGCGACGTCCCAGAAGGTGATGCCGGCCTGCGGAAACAGATCCGAAATCGGCATGAACGCCGAGCCGATGATGCCGAAGGCATGCTCGATGCCGTGCATCTGCAGAACCTTCACGAAGGCTTCTTCCGTCGTCATTTTCATGGGGGTGCCCTTCCTCCTTGGTGCCCCCGCGATGGCGTGAGGGCCACGATCCATTGATTTCGAGGGCGATAAGTGGCATGACCCTTGCCCGAATGCAACGCATATCTCATTTTTTTAGTTTTTATGTTTCATTTAACGGAATAAACGTGTAGAGAGGGAGCATGAACGAACTCTTTGGCGCCCTGAAACCGTTGGGTCTGCTGGAAGCGGTCGCGGGACTGCAGCATCCGGCGACGCTCGCCGAACTCGCCACCAGCATCGGCGTTCCGAAACCCACCATGCACCGCTGGCTCGGCGCGCTCGAAAGCGCGGGCCTGTTGCAGCGAACGCCGGACGGCCGCCGCTACGAACTGGCGGCGCGCGCCTCGCAGCTTGCGTTTGCGATCCTGTCGAACAAACCGGGCGGCGCGCTGCGTCACGACATCCTGCGCCGCGTGGTGCAGGAGGTCGGCGAAGCCTGCAACCTCACCATCCTCGACGGCACGCAGGTAGTCTATCTCGACCGCGTCGAAACCAAATGGCCGCTACGCATCACCTTCCAGCAGGGCTCGAAAGTGCCGGCCTATTGTTCGGCGAGCGGCAAGCTGTTCCTCGCGCTGATGCAGCCGGCCAAGCGCGACCTCATCCTCAACGAGATGTCGTTCGAGAAACATACCGACAACACCGTGACCGATCGCAACGTGCTGCTGCGCGAACTCGCCGAGGTGCGGCGCGACGGCTATGCGCTCGACCGCGAGGAATATCTGCCGGGTTTGGTCTGTCTCGCGGTGCCGATCCTCCAGCAGAAGGGCCGCTCGCGGGCTTGTGTCGCCGCGCTCGCCATCCAGGCGCCGGTGACGCGAATGTCATACGCCGAAATCCTGACCAAGCTGCCGGTGCTGCAAACCGCAGCCAAGTCTCTCGCCGCCACTCTTACCCATCCGGAAAACACCTGATGTCAGCCCAGACCTTCCCACGACTCGACGCGCTCGAGACCGCCGCACGCGGCAAGGGACGCCTTGCGGTCGCGGTCGCCTATCCCTGCTCCAACGATTCTCTTGCCGCCGCCCTCGCCGCGCGCGACGACGGCATCATCGATCCGATCCTGGTCGGACCGCGCCATCGTATCCAGGCCTGCGCCGATACGCTGAAGATGTCGCTCGAAGGCATCCGCTGCGTCGAAGCGCCGGACGATCCGGTGCTGTCCTCGCGCGCCGCGGTGGCGCTGGTCAGCGCCGGCGAAGCGCACGCGCTGATGAAGGGCTCGCAGCACACCGACGAACTCCTCGGCGCCGTGGTGTCGCGCGAGGCCAACCTGCGCACCGGCCGGCGCATGAGTCACGTGTTCTGGTTCGACCTGCCGGCCTATCACAAGCCGCTGATGGTGACCGACGCCGTGGTCAACATCATGCCGACGCTGAAGGACAAGGTGGACATCCTCAGCAACGCCGTCGACTTCGCCCATGCGATCAAGCTCGCCAATCCGAAGATCGCGGTTCTGTCGGCGGTGGAGACCATCAATCCGGACCTCGCCTCCAGCATGGACGCCGCCGCGCTGTCGAAGATGACCGATCGCGGTCAGATCAAAGGCGCGATCGTCGACGGCCCCCTCGCCTTCGACAACGCGATCTCGTCGGCCTCGGCGATCACCAAGGGCATCGCCTCGCCGGTCGCGGGCGATCCCGACATCCTGATGGTTCCGAACCTCGATGTCGGCAACGTGCTCTACAAATCGTTCATCTATATGGGACGCGGCGAATGCGCCGGCGTCGTGCTCGGCGCGAAGGTGCCGGTGATCCTGACCAGCCGCGCGGATTCGCGGCGCGCCCGCGTCGCCTCCTGCGCACTGGCGCAGCTCAGCCTGCCCTGACCGGGACCGATCCTCAGAGTCTTTTCCGGGCGCGTTTTCTTCACGCGAACCGGTACCCACTTCGCTCGAAAACGCTTTGAAAAGAAACGGCCCGGCTTTCGTCGGGCCGTTTTCCACTCCCTTTCTCTCCCCCGCTCGCGGGGGGAGAGTTAGGTGGGGGCTTTACGCGGTAATCGCAGCCGCGACGGTCTCGCCCCGCTCCAGGCGCTTGCGCGCCAGACGGTTGATCCACATCGCCGACAACGCGCTGACTACGCCCGCGAACACGCAGTACATCGCGATCGCCCAGCCGCTGTTCGGCCCGTAGATCTGCACCAGCGCGGTCGCGATGATTGGCGTGAGGCCGCTCGCGAAGATGCCGGAGAACTGATAGACGAACGAGATGCCGGTGTAGCGCACCTGCGGCCCGAACAGGTCGCAGAACAGCGCGGCTTCAGGGCCGTAGATCGACGCGTAGAGGATTCCGAACGGAATGATCAGCGCGGCCCACACCATCACCGGCGAGCCGGGGAAGTGCATCCAGATCCAGAACGCCGGCAGCGCCGACAGGCCGGTGATCAGCGATCCCAGCGCGTAAGTGCGGGTACGGCCGATCCGGTCCGACACGCGGCCGAAATACGGAATAAACGCACACATGATCAGAGCAGCAGCGCACACGCCGAGCAGCGCTTCAGTGCGCGGAATCTTGAGCTGCTGGGTCAGGTAGGCGATCGAGTAGACACCGAAGATGTTGAAGAACACGCCGTCGATGTACCGAGCGCCCATGCCGGCGACGATCTCCTTCGGATAATCCTTGATCATCGCGGCGAACGGAATTTTCACCTCCGCGCGGCTCTCCTTGAGCTTGGCGAATTCCGGCGTCTCCATGATGTTGAGGCGGATGTAAAGACCGACCATCACCAGCACGAAGCTGAGGATGAACGCGACGCGCCAGCCCCAGGCCAGGAACTGCTCGTTGGTCAGATTATAGGACAACAGCGCAACCACGCCGGAAGCCAGACACAGACCGATCGACAGGCCGATCTGCGGGAAGCTGGCATAGAGCCCGCGCTTTTCCGGCGGGGCGTATTCGTAGGTCATCAGCACCGCGCCGCCCCATTCGCCGCCGAGGCCGATGCCCTGCAGAACGCGCAGCACCAGCAGCAGGATCGGCGCCCAGATGCCGATCTGGGCGTAGGTCGGAACGAGTCCGATCAGGAAGGTCGCGACGCCCATGATCATCAGCGTCAGAACGAGCATGCTCTTGCGGCCGATGCGGTCGCCGAAGTGACCGAAGATCACGCCGCCGAGTGGACGGGTGACGAAGCCGACCGCGAAGGTCGTATAGGCCAGCATGGTGGCGACCACCGGATCGCCGGCCGGGAAATAAAGCTGGTTGAAGACGATGCCGGCGACCACGCCGTACAGAAAGAAGTCGTACCACTCGACCGTCGCTCCTATCAGCGAGGCGAATACCACCCGTTTTAGCAAAGCATCCTGTTGAGCCATTGTTCCTCTCCCTTTGTTGGTCGTTATTTTTACGCAGTTGTTGTTACGCGGCAGCGGCGTCCTGTCTGGCCGCGGCCAGGATCATGTCCGCGGCCTTTTCGGCGATCATCACCGCCGGCGCATGGGTGTTGCCCGACGTGATCGTCGGCATGATCGAGCAATCGACCACGCGCAGATTGGCGATACCGTGGACGCGCAGGCTGGCGTCCGTCACCGCCATCGCGTCCGTTCCCATCTTGCAGGTGCCGACGGGGTGGAAGATGGTCGCGCCGTTCTCGCGGGCATAATTGAGAATCTCGGCATCGGACCGCACTGCCGCGCCGGGCTTGTATTCGCTTTCGATGTAGGGCTTCAGCGCATCGGTCGCGGCAAGCCTGCGTGCATATTTGATCGCTTCAACCGCGCAGATACGATCGGTCTCGGCGGCGAGATAGTTGGGACGCATCGAGGGCGCCTCCATCGGATCGGCCGACTTGATCTCGACGACGCCGCGCGATTCCGGCCGCAACTGACAGACCGAGAAGGTGCAGCCCGACCAGTCGTGCGGCTTGCCGCCGGCCTGATCGGCCGACAGCGTGCCGAAATGGAATTGAATGTCCGGTGTTTTCGAGCCGGGCAGGATCTTGGTGAACAGACCGCCCTGGTTGATGCCGATGCCGAGCGGACCGTTGCCGGTGAGCAGCCATTTCAGGCCGATGCGGGCCTGACCGAACAGCGTGCGCAGATCGTCATTGGTGGTGACCGGCTTGGAGACCTTGAACATCAGGCGGAATTGCAGATGGTCCTGCAGGTTCTGGCCGACGCCGGGCAGATCGTGAACCACCTCGATGCCGTTACGGCGCAGCGTCTCGGCGGGGCCGATGCCGGAGAGTTGCAGCAGTTGCGGCGATTGCAGTGCACCGGCCGACAGGATCACCTCGCGTGCGGCGCGCACCACGCGCTCGACGCCGCCCTGCCGATAACGCACGCCGACCACCTTGCGGCCTTCGAACACGAGGCCGGTGGCGTGCGCGTCGGTCTCGACCTTGAGGTTGGCGCGATCGCGTACCGGCTTCAGATAGGCCGCGGCCGACGAGTTGCGCCAGCCGTTGCGGGTGAAGAGCTGAAAATAGCCGACGCCTTCCTGATTGCCGCTGTTGAAATCCCCGGTGCGCGGAACACCGAGCTCTTCGCCACCGCGGATGATGGCTTCCATCAGCTCGTGCTTTTCGCGGATGTCGGACATCCACAACGGGCCGTCGCCGCCATGCGTGGCGCTGGCGCCGCGGCTGTTGTGCTCGCACTTCTTGAAATACGGCAGCACGCTCTTCCAGTCCCAGCCGGCATTGCCGAGCTGGGCCCAGTGATCGTAGTCGTCGCTCTGGCCGCGAATGAAGATGAGACCGTTGATCGAGCTCGAACCGCCGAGGCCGCGACCGCGCGGCCAGTAGATCTGGCGGTTTTGCATGTTGGGTTCGGGATCGGTGTAGAAGCCCCAGTTGTAGGACTTGTGGAACATCGTCTTCCCATAACCGATGGGAATGTGGATCCAGATGTAATTGTCCCGCGGGCCTGCCTCGAGCAGCAGCACCTGGTGACGGCCATCCTCACTCAGACGATTGGCGACCACGCAGCCGGAAGAGCCGGCTCCCACCACAACGTAATCGAACTCCGACACGCCAGCCTCCCTAATTTTATTGTTGTCTCAATTAATGAGATGATTTATCTTGAAGGCTGAACCAGTATATGACATTTGTCAACTTAGAACTGAGCGTCGCCTACAAGTCCGGAGGAGCTTCATGTCGGTCCAAACCACCTCGGCAGTGTCTGAACGCGCTTTGCTGCTGCTTGAAATCATCGCCAAGGCGGACGAGCCGCCAACGCTGAACGAGCTCGTTACCCTGCTGCAATTGCCGAAGGCGACCACGCACCGCTTCATCGCACTACTGGAGAAACTCGGCTTCGCGCAGCGCACCTCGGACGGACGGCGCTATGAAATCGGCCCGCGCCTTGCCGCGCTCGCCACCGACGCCATGCGTCACTCGTTTCAATCGGCGCCGCGCCGCGCCATCCTTGCCGCGCTGGTCAACGAGGTCGGCGAGACCTGCAACATCACCATGCTCGACGGCACGCAGCTTGTTTATCTCGATCGCGTCGAGTCGGACTGGCCGCTGCAATACCGCCTCAAGACCGGATCGCACGTGCCGCTGCATTGCACGGCGAGCGGCAAGCTGTTTCTCGCGCTGGCACCGGCCACGCTGCGCCGGGCGCTGTTCGGAGCCGGACCGCTGGAGCGCCACACGCCGCGCACCATCACCTCGCCCGACGAACTGGAAATCGAGCTCGAGAAAATCCGCCGCACCCAGATCGGCATCGACAATGAGGAATTCATCGACGGCATGAGCGCCAGCGCGGTGCCGGTGCTGGATTCGAAAGGCAACATCTGCGCGACGGTCGCGGTGCACGGCCCGACCGAACGGCTGCCGCTGGCGCGCGCCATCGAACTCGCGCCCGCGCTGAAGAAGGCGGCGCTCGCGCTGGAGAATACTTTTTATCCGCCGAATACGGCCGTCTCGCTCAAGGCCGGCACGCACGCGACGACGGCCGCGGCGAACAAGGCGTGATCCGGCTCAGGCCGGACGCGCTACCCCGACATCATCGCCGGCCGCTCCTGTCGGAAGGCGGCCGGCGGACCTGCTTTTGATCGGCGGTCAGTCGATCGGACGCATCTTCAATTCGTCCTCGCTCGCCTTGACGAAGCCGAACCGCGCATAGGCCTCCTGCCCGTCGGACGAGCGCAAATAGGCCAGGAAGGATTCCGCCGCGGGCTTGTGCGGCGAGGCCTTTAACACGCCGATCACGTACGACACGTCCTTGCGCAGGCTGTCCTCATCCGGCAGCGCGACGGCCTCGATATTCGCACCCGCGCGCACCGCCTCGAGACCTTCGGTCTTCCAGACGATGCCGGCATCGGAGTCACCTGCCTTGATGCGGTCCGGCGTCTCGCGGTGATGGACCGCGGTGAACCAGTTGTTCGGCGTGGTCTGGCAATGCACGCATTCCTTGCCGGCGGAGATCTGCTGCCAGATGTTGTGACGCTCCAGCACCTTGCGGGCATAGAACTGCATGATGCCCTCGTTCACCGGGTTCGGCATCGAGGTGCGCACATCGGCACGCACGAGGTCCATGATGCCCGCGATCTTCTTCGGATTGCCCTTGGCCACCATGATCTGCAATTCGTTGTGCATGTAGATCATGTAGTCGTCCATCATCCCGCGCATCTTCAACGCCTTGAGATGTCCGAGATTGACCGAGGCATAGATATCGGGACGGCCGCGATAGTCCTTGCCGCCATAGGTCCAGCCGCCCGCCTCGATCGCCTTGAGCACGAGGCCCGGCGGCAGCGTGATCAACGCGACGCTCTTGCCGGCGTTCTTCTTCTGGAAGAGACCGATCACATCGTCCATCGCGAAGAACTGATTGCCCGCCACCCACAGGATGACATCGGCGCCCGGCATCTTCTCAAGGGCCGGCGCGCCTTTGGTGATGGTCCCGGTGGCGTCGTAGAATTTCAGATCGTTATCCTTGCCGGCAGGCACCGCGGCAAGCGCGGCGCCCTCCTGCGCCAACGCCGGAGCCGAAGCGATCGGGCTCGCCAGCAGCCATGCGGCAAAAGGCACGGCTAGGCATTTCAGGCATCGTGACCACAGCTTCGACATCGCTTCCTCCCTGGGATGGTGATGTTCGGTTTTGAAATTTGCGCACGCAGCGCCAGCAGGCAAGGACGCATCCGTCCGCCGCGAAACGCCAACCGCCCGGTCAGAAAAAGTTCGGGCGGCCCCTGGCCGCCCGATAGTCGCCCTGGGAGGTTAACCCTTCTTGCCGTCAGCCTTGAACTGCTTGAGGAAGGCGGTGAGATCCTTGATCTCCTGCTCGTTCTTGATGCCGGAGAACGACATCTTGGTGCCGGGAATCTTGCCCTTCGGATCCTTGATGTATTCGGCGAACACCGCTTCATCCCAAGTGATGCCGGAATTCTTGTTGGCGTCGGAATATTTGTAGCCCTCGACCGCGCCGGACTTGCGGCCGAACAGACCGTTCAACTCCGGACCGACGCTGTTTTTCGCGGTCTCGCCGACCTGATGGCAGGAACGGCATTTGTTGAACGATTTCTCACCTGCCGCGACATCCTGCGCATGAACCGCGCCGGTGAACGCAATCAGGGACAGGCCAGCCAGCAACGTACGAATCATCATCGGTTTCCACCTCGGTTGAAAGATTTCAATTGAACGCATCGACTTCGCGGATGCGAAGCAGCTGCTCGCGCAGCCGTTCGCTTCATCGCTCATGCTCGTAAACAACAGGTTGCCTACACGCGAGCCATCCGATCATCAATCCACTTTCGGACCGCTTTTCTCGTCCGGCGTCACGTCGACATTGGCCGCGCGGCCAAGCACCTTGGGAGCCTCGGCCTTGCAGTTCTTCATGCAGGGCTCCTTCTTCCAGAACGCCTTCTCCGACACCTCGCGGTCGTCGTCGAAGAAGTTGTCGGCGTTGGGCAGCTTGATGGTGGCGAGATTCTTCGCGTTGAGCTCGAAGTTCTCGTCCTTGATGACGTCGTTCATCATCAGGATGTAGGCCACCACCGCATACAACTCGTCATGCGACAGCGAGCGGGCGTTGCCGAACGGCATGGCGCGCTGGATGTAGTCGTACACGGTCGAGACATCCGGCCAGTACGAGCCGACCGTCTTGTCCGGCCGTTCGGCCTTCAGCGTGCCGAGACCGCCGGCCAGCACCGGCCAACGACCGACACCCTGACCGAACTCGCCATGGCAGGACGCGCACTGCGCCTGGAAGATTTCGTCTCCCTGCTTCGCGGTGCCCTTGCCGGGCGGCAGACCCTTGCCGTCGGGACGCACATCGGTGTCCCACGCCGCGACCTCCTCGGGGAGCGCAACACGGCCAACGCCAAGCTTGCCGGCAGACTTGCCCGCAGACTTGCCGGCGTCGTGCGCCGCGACCTTGTGCTGCGCCACGGACGGCGCGGCTGTGGCAGCGAACAACGCTGCGGCCGCGACCAGCGAAAGGCCGGCGAATTTAGCTGATTTCGACATTTTCGGCCTCCCCGTTCGAATGCACCAGCCAGGTCTGAATGCCGTTGTTGTGATAGATCGAGTTGACGCCGCGCACCTTGCGCAGTTCTGCCTTGGTCGGCTGCACGTAGCCGGTGGAATCCATCGCCCGCGACTGGATCATCAGTTCCTGACCGTTCCAGTCGAAATCGACGTAGAAACGCACCATCGACTTGTCGAGCACCGGCCCGTCGATGCGCGCGGTCTGCCAGTTGCGTCCGCCGTCCATCGAGACGTCAACGCGCTTGACTGTGCCGCGTCCCGACCAGGCCACGCCGGTCAGCACGTTGCGGCCCTTGTGCTTGAGCGGCGCCTGCGGCGAGGGATTGGTGACGACCGACTTCGCATCCATGATGAAGGTGAAGCGGCGCGCGCGGCCGTCGGCGAGCAGGTCGGTGTATTTCGAGGTCTCCTCGCGGGCCTGCCACGGCTCGTCGCCGACTTCGATGCGGCGCAGCCACTTGACCCACAGATTGCCTTCCCAGCCGGGGATCACCGCGCGCAGCGGATAACCCTGCTCGGGACGCAGCGCCTCGCCGTTCATGGCGAAGGCGATCAGCACGTCGTCGAGCCCCTTCGACAGCGGCAGCGAGCGGTTCATGCCCGAGGCGTCGCCGCCCTCCATCATCAGCCACTTGGCGTTCGGTTTCACGCCGGCCTCCTCCAACAGCAGCTTCAGCGGCACGCCGGTGTACATCACGTTGTGGATCATGCCGTGGGTGAACTGGCAGCCGTTGAGCTGCGCGCCGCGCCACTCCATGCCGGAATTCGCCGCGCATTCCAGGAAGTAGATCTTGTTCACGCGAGGCATCCGCTTGATGTCCTCCATGGTGAACACCAGCGGCTTCTCGACCAGACCATTGATCATCAGGCGATGATCGGCCGGATTGATCTCGGCGATGCCGCCATGATGGCGCTCGAAGCACACGCCGGACGGCGTGATGATGCCGTCGAGGTCATGTAACGGTGTGAAGTTGACGGACGATTGCGCGTCGGCGGTCAGCCACGGCACATCGCGGCGGACGACGTGCTTCTCGAACTTCGATGGCGATCCGTATGGATGCTTGTCGACGCCGTCGCCAAGATAACGCTGCCAGTCCTGCACTTCGGTGATCAGCGGATCGGGCTTCGGCGCCTCTCCCGCAATACCGGGCCGCGCGACGAGCGCGGCACCCGCACCTGCCAAACCTGCCGCCCGCAAAAAGCGTCGGCGGCTCAGGGCATCGGTAGACATATTCTCGGTCATGCCCGTCTCCTCCTTTTTTAGTTATCCCTATACGTGAATATGTTTCTCGCAATTCCGGCGCGAAAACGCGGGGGCTTACGCCCCCGTCACCTTCACGGCCGTGTTCGGTTCGATCTTGATGCCACCGCTCAGCTTGCCGATGTGCGCGGACACCACGTCCCAGATCGGCGGGCCTTGCGTGTTCTCGTTGATGCTGGCCCAGCCGGCGACGGTGTACTTCTTCGCGGCGTCGATCGGCTTGCCCGACTTCAGATGCGTCAGGTTGGAGATGCGCGATCCCATCGCCTTGCTGATGTCGATCGAATAGCCCATGCCGCCAATGCGCACCATGTCGCCGCCGCCCTGGAAATACGGATCGGGGTGGAAGATGTTGTCGGCGATGTCTTCCAGCACATCCTTGAGCTGCGCGCCGGTCATCTCGTTGCGATAGCAGTTCGGATAGGTGATCGCGGTCGCGTTGGTGACATCTTCCCAGGTGATCGCATCGCCCGGCACCAGCGTGCCGCCCCAGCGGAAGCCCGGCGACAGCGCAATCTCGACATCGCGTTCGACCAGCATCGCGTTGCAGATCAGGTCGTCGAAGGTGCCGTTGAAGTTGCCGCGACGATAGAGCAGCGAATCGGTGTGGCCGATCTTGCGCGCCAGATCCTTGGCGAACGGCGCCCTCACCTTCTCGATCAGCGCCGCCATCTCCGGGTCCGGCTTAATGGCGTCGGCGAACACCGGCATCAGCTTGTAGCGAACGCCGGTGACCTTCTTGTCCTTCACCTCGATATCGAGGCGCGACAGGAATTTTCCGTGCGAGCCGGTCGCCACCAGCACCGTGTCGCCGACCTTGATCAGGCCCGGCATCGCATCGTGGGTGTGCGCGGTCAGAATGACGTCGATACCCTTGACGCGGCTGGCGAGCTTGCGGTCGACGTCGAAGCCGTCATGCGACAGCAGCACGACGATATCGGCGCCCTCGGCGCGCGCCTCGTCGACCTGCTTCTGCATGTCCTCCTCGCGGATGCCAAACTCCCATTGCGGGAACATCCATCGCGGGTTGGCGATCGCGGTGCGCGGCAGGGCCTGACCGATCACGGCGACCTTGGCGCCACCACGCTCGAACATCTTGCGCGCCTCGAACACCGGCTCCTGCCATTCGGCGTCGCGGATGTTCTGCGCGAGAAACGCGAACGGCGCGACCTTCACCAGCTCCTTGACGCGATCGGCGCCGTAGGTGAACTCCCAGTGGCCGACCAGCGCGTCGAGCTTGAGCGCGCCCATGACATCGACCATGTCCTGCGCCTTGGTCTGCAGCGAGGTCCAGCTTCCCTGCCAGCTATCGCCGCCGTCGAGCAGCAGCACCTTGTCGTCGCCGCGCTCGGCGCGCACCGCGCGCACCAGCGTCGCGACACGGTCCATGCCGCCCATCTTGCCGTAGTTCTTCGCCAGCGCGACGAAGTCGTCGGCGGTCAGCGCGAACGCATCGGCGGAGCCGGCAGCGACGTTGAAATATTTGCGGAACGCTTCGTCCGTGAGATGCGGCGGCTTACCCTTGTCGTCGCCGACGCCGAGATTGACCGACGGCTCACGGAAATGCAGCGGCATAAGCTGCGCGTGGGTGTCGGCAATATAGAGGATCGTCACCGTGCCGAGCGGATCGAATTTGAGGATGTCGGCCTGGGTCAGGCGCTGCTGGGCCGCAACGCGCCCGAGTGATCCCAGCCCGCTGCCGAATGTCAGCGCGGACGCAGCCGCCGTCGCCTGCAGAAATTCCCGCCGTGAAATCATGAGTCAACCTTTCGCCTCCCGGCTGGAAGGCTAGCGTTCGGAGATACTGTCGGATCGAGGCCGCACGCGACTCTTCGTCGCGCGCGGCGAATGCTCAGGCGACGGTGAGCTTGTTCGTCGCCGTGTATTCCGAGCCGTCGTCATCCTTCCAGGAGAAGGTGAACTCGCCGCTCTTCGACGCCTTGTAGAAGAACGACTGATACGGGTTGGCGGAGATCGCCGGATGCCAGTCGGCTTCGAACACCGGCTTGCCATCGAAGGACGCGGTGAACTTGTTGATGATCTTGCGCGGCACGACCTTGCCGGACGAATCCTTGCGCTGACCCGATTCCATTTCGTGCGAAATGAGGGTCTTGATCTCGATGATTTCACCGGCCTTGGCCTGCGCGGGAACGCGAACGCGCGGTGTGGGTTTGGTCGCCATCTGAATTTCCTCGCCTGAATTGTTGTTGTCGTGTGGATTGTTCGATCAGCCGCCGCAGCCGCCGATCGTCACCTTCACGTTGGATTTCGTCGTATACAGACTGCCGTTCGACATCTCCGCGATGCAGACGATGTTCTGGGTCTGCGCAAGACGCATACGGGTCGAGGCCGACGCCTTGCCGCAAGCCGGCGTGAACTTGTAGCTGCAGACGCCCGGCATCGGATTGCCATCGGCAAAGATGTGGACGGCTTTGACGTAATCGGCGTCGGTCATCGGGCTTTCGATCTCGACGTTGACCGGAACGACCAGGCCGTTCTCCGCGATCTCGGGCACATCGAGCTTGATCTTGCCGCTCTCCAGCTTCTTGTCGCCGTAAAGCTTCTTGAGTTCAGCGGCGACCATCTGCTCGTCCGCCATCGCCATCTTCGGCGCAAGAAATGCCGCAAGTCCGGCTACGGCTGTCAGCGCCAGCGTCTCGCGGCGAGTCGTTTCAACAGGATTCAGAACCATTTGTCTCCTCCGATGGGACTTCTTTCACTCGTCCCTTAATAGTAACGCTTGACGATCCTCAACGAAATCTATCATGATCGAGACACATCATTATATTGTTTTTCTTGAATGTAAAGATGTCTGGAGTGAATCCAGGAAAACCCGCAAGGACTGCACAGACAGTCTTACGGACGGAGGAAGAGGAAAATGAGACAGACCGCAATCCGGTCGGCGATCGCCGTTGCCTTACTTTGCGTATCCAACAGCTTAGCCTATTCCCAGGACGCCAGTGAAAAGGAGATCGAACGCTACCGCGAGATGATTTCGGACCCGATGTCCAATCCCGGCTATCTCGCCGTGGATCGCGGCGAGGCCCTGTGGAAAGAAAAGCGCGGCACCAAGAATGTGTCACTCGAGGGCTGCGACCTCGGTCTCGGCGCCGGCAAGCTGGAGGGCGTGTATGCCCAGTTGCCGCGTTATTTCAAGGATGCCGACAAGGTCATGGACCTCGAGCAGCGTCTGCTCTGGTGCATGGACAAGCTCCAGGGGCTCGACACCAAGGACGTGATCGCACGTCGCTTTTCGGGTCCCGGCAAGGCTTCCGACATGGAAGACCTCGTCGCCTACATCGCCAACAAGTCGAATGGCATGAAGATCAAGGTCTCGCTCAGCCATCCGAAGGAAAAGGAAATGGCGGCGGTCGGTGAAGCGCTGTTCTTCCGCCGCGGCGGCGTCAACGACTTCTCCTGCGCCACCTGCCATGCCGAAGAAGGCAAGCGCATCCGCCTGCAGGGGCTGCCCGACCTGTCCAAGCCGGGCAAGCAGGCACAGGAAACCATGGGAACGTGGCCGACCTATCGTGTCTCCCAGGGCGCCCTGCGCACCATGCAGCACCGCCTCTATGACTGTTATCGCCAGCAGCGCTGGCCGATGCCGGGCTACGGCACCGAGGCGCTGACCGCGCTCACGGTCTATCTGAACAAGAACGCAGAAGGCGGCGTGATCAACGTTCCGTCGATCAAGCGCTAAGGGAGGGCGACATGACTCAATCGATCAGGATTTCCGCGCTCGCCCTCGCCGGCGCGCTGGCTCTCGCTCTGCCGTTCGCGGCGGGTGCGGCGCCGAAAGCCAAGACCGAAGCCGCACCGAAGCCCGTCGGCCCGGCGGTCGTTGACGCTTACGTCAAGGACACGTTCGGCAAGGCGCCGGAGGACTGGCAGCAGCGCATCGTTCCCGACGAGACGCTGAAGACTTGCAACGCGTATCACAACAACGTGCCGCCGAAGGAGGCCGACGCCATCATCAAGCGCGAGATGACCAAGGTGGTGTACCCCGCCGACGGCCAACTGCTCGGTGACTGGAAGTCGGGCAAGAAGATCGCCGACAACGGTCGCGGCGGCCAGTTCTCCGACAAGCCGGACACCGTGAGCGGCGGCAACTGCTACGCCTGCCACCAGCTCGACAAGGCCGAGGTGTCGTTCGGCACGCTGGGACCGAGCCTGACGAATTACGGCAAGGACCGCAAATTCGATCCGGAGGAAGCCAAGGCCACGTTCGCCAAGATCTACGACTCCCAGGCCTTCGTGGCATGCTCCAACATGCCGCGCTTCGGCACCAACAAGGTGCTGAGCGAGAAGCAGATCAAGGATCTGGTCGCGCTGCTGTTCGATCCGGAATCTCCGGTCAACAAATAACGAGGCTTGCGCCTGCGCACGATGGAGGATTGAAGCTATGCGACCGCGGAATCTGCTGACGATTTCAGCTCTCTGTCTCGCCGCATCCGTTTTGCCTGCTCGTGCGCAGGACAAGCTCGTTACCTACAAGGCTCTTAACGTCGAGCTCGCGCTCGACGCCGCCAAGGCGGCGCTCGCCGAGTGCGACAAGCGCGGCTACCAGGTCGCTGTCGCGGTGGTCGATCGCTTCGGCACGCCCCAGGTGATGCTGCGCGACCGCTTCGCCGGTCCGCACACGCCCCCCACCGCCACCGGCAAGGCGTGGACCGCCGCCTCCTTCCGCACCAGTACAACCGAACTCACCTCTCTAACCCAGCCGGGCTCGCCGCAGGCCGGCCTGCGCGATCTGCCGAACGTGGTGATGATCGGCGGCGGGGTGATGATCGAATCCGGCGGCTCGATGCTGGGCGCGATCGGCGTGTCCGGCGCGCCGGGCGGGGCCGAGGACGAAGCCTGCGCGAAAGCCGGCATCGCCGCGATCCTCGACAAGCTCGATTTCTAGAGCGCGATAAAATAACGCGCGCTCAGTTCATCGTCATTGCGAGCGAAGCAATCCAGTACGCCCATGAAAGGGCCGGATTGCTGCATCGGCTTCGCCTCCTCGCAATGGCGGCGTCTTAACTTCTCTTGTCAGACCCGCTTCTTCAGCCATTCCTCGAACGGCGCGCGCTCGTATCCCTTCTCGCGCACATACTGGAACATGGCGAGGAATTCCGGCGGCTCCAGCAGGCCGGGCAATCGCGCGACTTCCCGCGACTGCAGGCTGCGCTCGGCAAGCCCGTCCGTCTTCTCCGGAAAGAACTGCACGGTGGGCGTGAAGCGGATTCCGCTCGCCTCGGCAAACGCCTTCTCGCTGCGTTTGCGGCCGTCGAAGTCGGTCACCTCCCGCGCGCCGAACAGATTGAGATGCACGATCTCGAAATTGTCGCGGATATAGGATTCGATCTTAGGGTCGATCAGATACACCTCATGCATCCGCTTGCAGTACGGACAGCCCTTCTGTCCCCACATCACCGCGAAGCGCTTGCCCTTGGCGGTTGCGGCAGCCAGGTCCTCTGACAGCTCAAGGAAGCTGTCGACATACCAATCCATCTGATAGAGGCCGTCCTCGCCGAGCCTGGCCCTGGCGAGCGACGGCGTGGCGCGCAAAGCGAGCGCACCGCCGCCAAGCACGGCGAGCGCCTGTCGCCGTGTCATCCTATCCGCGCTCATCGTACAGCATCCTCCCGGCATGGACCGAAGGTCCACACTTTACCCGATCGTGCCGATCGCCGGGAATGTTTCCAAGAGCCAGCCGGAAATCACCTGCATGCTGCCGGTCAGGAACAGCACGCCGGTGATGACCAGCGCCGAACCGATCACCTTCTCGACCAGCTCCATCCTGCTGCGCAGCCGCCCCATCAGACGCATGAACTGGTTGGAGAACAGCGAAGCCAGCATGAACGGGATGCCGATGCCGAGCGCGTAGGCGCCGAGCAACAGCGCGCCCTTTCCGGCCGAGCCATCCGCCCCCGCCACCATCAGGATCGCGGCGAGCACCGGACCGACGCAGGGGGTCCAGCCGAACGCGAAGGCAAGACCGACGATGTAGGCGCCGAGAAAACCGGCCGGCTTGCGTGCGGTCTGAAACCGCGCCTCGCGAAACAGCAGCCCGATCCGGAAAACACCGAGGAAATGCAGCCCGAGAATGATGATCACGACACCCGCGATCATCCCCAGCGTCTCGAAATGGGCGGTAATGACCTTGCCGAGCAGCGAGGCCGAAGCCCCCAGCCCCACGAAAACCGTCCCGAATCCAAGGACAAAGGCAAAGGACAGCGCCACCACGTGCCAGTTCGGCTGCCACAGCCGCCGCTCGGTCTGGGTCAGGTCATCGAGGCTGATTCCGGCCAGGAAGCAGAGGTAAGGTGGCACCAGCGGCAATACACAGGGTGAAAGAAATGATAGCAGCCCCGCCCCCAGCGCGCCTGCCAACGAAAGTGATCCGACCATGGCATTCCATTTGAAGAAACATGCGAATTCGTGTATGTGTATCACATGTTTATAAAATCGATCATCAAAATCGCGTTGGTCGTGGCGACATGGAACGTCGCCGCGGCGTTGCCGGCGCGCGCGTCCGAACTGATCATGTTCGAACAGGCCGGCTGCACGTATTGCCAGCGATGGGATCGGGAAGTCGGCTCGCTCTACGAGAAGACCGCGGAAGCGCACATGCTGCCGCTGCGCCGGCTGCATATTCGCGAACAGAGTCAGGCGGGTATCGCCCTCACCGCACCTGTTCGCTACACGCCGACCTTCGTGATCGTCGACAACGGCCGCGAAGTCGGCCGCATCACCGGCTACATCAATGACGACGCGTTTTGGGGGCTTCTCGGCACTTACGTCACCAAGATCGCTCCGGAGTTTCAGCGTTCCAAACTGGAACGCTCCAGCAAAATCTGACCCGTCACCAATTCATGATAACGAACATGAGCGCTATACTCTCCTCGGATCTTGAACACGAACTGCGCGATGGCGCGGAATACTCGCCCGAGCTTGATCAGCTCATGCGCAAGGCGCGCAAGGCGAGCAATTTCCTCAAGGCGCTGTCGCACGAGAATCGACTGCTGCTGCTTTGCCTGCTGGCGGAGCGCGAGCGCTCCGTCACCGAGCTCGAAAACATTCTCTCGCTGCGCCAGTCCGCGGTCTCCCAGCAACTGGCGCGACTGCGTTACGACGGCATGGTCGATACGCGCCGCGACGGCAAGGCGATCTATTACAGTCTGGCCAACGACGACGTGCGAAGCATGATCTCGGTGGTCTACGATATTTTCTGCGCCCCCGTGCGAGGCGAGAACAACAAATAAGCCTGCCCTCCGGCAGGCGGACCTTGCGCCGTTTGAAGAAGCGAAGCGCGGGGCCAAAACGGGAGGAGCTGATCCTTGCAGAACATGTCTGCGTGGATGCCGGCTTTGTGCGGTCTGTTGATCGGAGCCGTTGCCGGATTTGCCGTGCGCCGCGCGCGGCTTTGCACGTTCGGCGCGATCGAGGATGCGCTGATGGGCGGCGATGGCCGGCGCATGAAGATTTTCGGCCTGGCCCTCGGTATCGCGATCCTCGGCACCCAGGGACTCGTTCTCGGCGGCATCCTGCGTCCTGAAGACACGACCTTCGCGCCTCCCGCATTGTCGTTGATATCCATCATGCTCGGCGGCGTGATGTTCGGCGTCGGCATGGCGATGGTCGGCACTTGCGGATTCGGCTCGCTGATCCGGCTCGGCGGCGGCGATCTGCGCAGCCTGATCGTCGTGCTGGTGCTCGGCGCATGCGCCTATGCTGCGCTGCGCGGAATCTTCGCGGACTTTCGCATCATCTTCCTGGAGAAACTCGCGCTGCCGATGCCGGGCGACCTGCCCGCCGACATCGCCTCGCTGTCATCGCTCGCTGCGGGCATCGATCTGCGCGCTTTGATCGCGGTCCTTGCCGGCGTCAGTCTGTGCTGGCTCGCCCTCGCCGACACCCGGCTGTGGCGCGCGCGGCGCCTGCTCACGGCGGGCGTTCTGCTCGGATTCGCCGTCATCGCCGGATGGCTTGCCACCTCTCTGCTCGGCGACGACTTCTCCGCGCCGGCGCGACCGCAAAGCCTCACTTTCGTCTCCACCATCGGCAAGGCGTTCTATGCCGGGCTGCTCAATGTCGGCGGCTTCAACGATTTCGGCGTCGGCAGCGTGTTCGGCGTCATCATCGGCTCGTGCCTCGCGGCATGGTACGCCGACGAATTGCAATGGGAAGCGTTCGACGACGATCGCGAGATGCGCCGCCATCTTGCCGGCGGAGCGTTGATGGGCGTCGGCGGCATTCTCGCGGGCGGCTGCACCATCGGTCAGGGCATCAGCGCCGGATCGATGCTGGCGCTGTCATGGCCGTTCGCGGTCGGCGGCATGGTGCTCGGCGCGCGGCTCGGCATCACCATGCTGGTCGACGGCTCGCCGCGCGACATGATGCAGCGCGGCTGGTCGCATTTGACCAGTCGGATCTGGATTTCCAAGTAAGACGGAAAGTCGTCGGGCGCGCGTGGACCGCGTCCGGCCCTTGCATCGACAGATTCTGCATCGATCGAGGGCGATGGCTCCGCACCGTCCGGTACGAAGCCATCGCGGAATCGTCACGGCCGCAGATAGGCCCAGCCCTTCTCCTGCAACTCGATCAACTGCACGGCGCCCGAGGGAACGATGGTTGCCTCAGGCACGACGCTGACGGGCTTGCCTTCGCGCTTTTCCATGCCCTCCTTGGTGTTGCCGCAGGCCAGGAACTTGATCTTGGAGGGGAAGCTCGCATCGGCGATCTGCTTGATGCGCTCGCGGACCGGCGAGGTATCGGCGCGCAGCATGTGAAGGCCGGGTCCGTAGGTCACCACCTCGACCTCGACATCCTCATTGCGCGCCTTGTACTCGTTGATGATGTTGGTCGCGTTGTTGAGCGCGAGATTCATCACCGCCGGATCGTTCTGGTCGACCTGAATGGCAACCCGGTGCGACTTGCCGTCTGCCGCAAATCCGGGCGCTGCGGCCGTCGCAAGCAACACACTTGCCGCAATGGCACTGGTCAAGAAACGCATATTAAAGTCTCCTCCCTCTGGTTTGACTCTACGGTCTAACGATTGTGTATCCGCTCTCGGCCAGCGTCAGCAGCCGCTCGACGCCCGCTTCGATCTCGATGGCATGCGGATTGATCCTGGGCCGCCTGCCGGTCTCGCGCTCGATGGTGTCGAGCGTGTTACCGCAGACGTCGAACCGCACGCCCTGCGTCACCAGGCTGTCCACCAGGGCGCGATACTGGTTTTCCTCACGCAACAGATCGATGCCCGGCCCGAACGCCACCACATTGATGGCGATCTTGTCGGTTCCGTAGAACTTCAGAAGATTGCTGGCGACGCTGAGAACGAGCCGCTCCTTCTTCGGATCCGAATCGGAGAGCTGCAACGCAAGAAAATGCTCGGCGAACGGCTTGTCGCTTTCAGGCTTGCGATGGGATGGTCCGGTTTGTGCCCGAACCATGCCGGGAGCGGCTTGCCCCACGGCCGCAAGGCAGAAAAACAGCAGCAGATCGCGTCGCTTCATGAACACAGGCCTCCTCCGGCCAGACGCGGCCGGGGGACGACACTAGCGCGGCGAATGCAGAACGCCAGAGCGCAAACAGTACGAAATGAATCTCTTACCGCATCGCGAAGGCAGGCACGCGGGCGAAGCCGCGAATGCCGAAGGCGGCGCCAAGCACGATGCCGACAGCGGCAATCAGCGAGGGCAGCGCCAGCGTCGACAGGCCGGTCAGGCCCTGACCGATCGAGCAGCCATAGGCCATCGCGCCGCCGCTGCCCATCAGCGCCGCGCCCGAGATCGAGCGGACCATATGGTTCGGCGAGGTGTAGCCTTCGAGACGGAAGCGGCCGGTCAGCGCCGCCGTCAGCAGGCTGCCGGTGAGGACGCCGGCCACCAGCGCGATGCCGAAGTTCAGCGACATGCCGGTCGAGAGCATGGTGTATTGCAGCGAGTCGGCGATCGGCGAGATGAAGGTCAGCGAGGTCACCGGGATCGGATTGAACTCGTCGGCGCCGAACCAGCCGGTGGCGAGCCAGCCGGCGGTGATCAGCAGGCCGACCGTGATGCCGGCGGCGATCTGGCCGCGAGCGCGGCGGAACTTCTGATCCGAAAACGCGAAGATGAAGAGCGCGCCGCTCGCGATCAGCGCGACCGCGATCCGCGCCACCGTGGCGTCGATGCCGAGCGTGGTCAGCAGCGCCGGAGCGGAAATGGCCGCCGGCGTGGTCTGGGTCAGGTTCAGGAAAGCAAGACGCGCCGGCGCGATCAGGCCCTTCAGCGTCATCTGCGCCGCGACGCCGATAATCGTGATCACCACCAGCGAACGCAGATTGCCGCGACCGAGCAGTACCAGAGCGCGCGAGGCGCAGCCGTTCGACAGCACCATGCCGATGCCGAACAGCAGGCCGCCGATGAAGATCAGCGGCGCAGAGAACGAGGGTTGCAGGTAGAGCGACTTGCCGAGATCGACGAGGCCGACGCCCGCCACGAACTGTGCGCCCAGAATCGCGACACCGAGCGCCACCGCATAGCTGCGCAGCTTGCGGCCGTCATCCGCGGTCCACCAATCGCGCAGGCTGCTCATCAGACAGAAACCGCTGAGCAGACCCACGACACCGAAGGTGAGGCCAATCGCGAAGCCGGCAACCACCGCAAGATCGATCATGACGGACAGTCCTTCGCCGCTTCCGCGGCTTTTTTGGAAAGGGAACAGCGTCTATCTAATCGGGCTGGCGGCGACGGTCCATAAGTCATTGAAATTAAGTAGGAAGTTGCAATCCACTCACGTAAAAGGGAGAAATATCCTCCCATGAAAGAGCTTTGTCGCAGATTATTCTCCGCCCTTTTCAGGCGGTGAGGCTGCTTGCCGTCCCGCCCGCGGACTCGGGCACCAAAGCCCTATCGGCGGGCGTCCCTCCGCTCCTCGATTTCGGCAGAGCCCTGTGCGGACCGCGCGATGCTCAAAGCAGTCAGATCGTGTAAAACGCGGCGTCGTCACGCGGCCGCGTCACATCGCTGCAATGATCCGGCGCTACTCTCTTTTGATCCGAGGATGTCATGGACTACGTCAATTTCGGCAACACCGGCCTCAAGGTTTCCCGTCTCTGGCTCGGCTGCATGACCTACGGCGTGCCGGAGCGCGGCAACCATCCCTGGACGCTGCCGGAAGACGCCAGCCGTCCGCTGATCAAGCAGGCCGTCGAAGCCGGCATCAATGTGTTCGACACCGCCAACGCCTATTCCGACGGCACCTCGGAGGAAATCATCGGCCGCGCGCTGTGCGATTTCACCAAGCGTGACGACATCGTGATCGCCAGCAAGGTCTACATGCGGATGCGGCCCGGCCCCAACGGCGCCGGCCTGTCGCGCAAGGCGATCTTCAACGAGATCGACAACAGCCTGCGCCGGCTCGGCACCGACTATCTCGATCTCTACCAGATCCATCGCTGGGATTATGAGACGCCGATCGAGGAAACGCTCGAAGCACTGCACGACATCGTAAAAGCCGGCAAGGTTCGCTACATCGGCGCGTCGTCGATGTACGCCTGGCAGTTCGCCAAGGCGATCTATACCTCGCGGCTGAATGGCTGGACGGAATTCTCCAGCATGCAGAACCATCTCAATCTGCTCCACCGCGAGGAGGAGCGCGAGATGCTGCCATTCTGCCTCGACCAGAACATCGCCGTGGTGCCGTGGAGCCCGCTGGCGCGCGGACGCCTGACCCGCCCGTGGGACGAGATCAGCGAGCGGCAGAAGACCGATGCGTTCGGCAAGACGCTCTATCAGCAGACGGCGGACTCCGACCGCCGCGTGGTCGAGGAAGTCTTCCGTATCGCCAAGGCGCGCGGCGTGCCGCCGGCCCAGGTGGCGCTCGCCTGGGTGGTGCAGAAACCCGGCGTCACCGCGCCGATCATCGGCGCATCGAAGCCGAACCATCTGCCGGATGCGCTCGCCGCGCTGTCACTCAATTTAACAAACGAGGAAATCGCCGCGCTGGAAGCGCCCTACGTGCCACATCCGGTACAGGGCCACGACTGACGCACGCTTCTTCGCAACTGCGATACGCAATGGCTCCTTTGCGATGCGATGCCACATGGCGCCGCATCGTGTCATCGCGCATCCTGCGGAACGCTTGAATGCGAACTTGATCTGATCCACAAAGGCGCGGCCTTTAGCCCCGAGGGCTGCGTGCTCCCCGTTACTGCGATCGGCAGAACGCGGATCGAGCGCAAAACCATCGGGCGCGAAGGCGACTATCGTCAGATCCAGCGACACGGCCGGACTTCATGCATCGGGCGTGCGCGGAGGGACAATGTGAAATCCAAAGCACCTGTGAAGCGTCAACCCACACCCCGAAAAACGGGTTACGTCCCCCTCACCGATCGCGCCTATCGCGAACTTGAGGAGATGATCGTGACGCTTCGACTGCTTCCCGGCGCACTTCTTTCCGAACACGCGCTGGCGCAGCGACTGAAGATCGGCCGCACCCCCATTCGCGAAGCGCTGCAGCGCCTCGCGCGCGAAGGTCTCGTCGTCATCATGCCGCGACGGGGCATCAGGGTTTCCGACATCGATCTCGACATGCAGTTGCGGCTGATCGAAGTACGGCGCGAAATCGAGAGGCTGATGGCGCGGCTGGCGGCCGAGCGCGCCAATGACGAGGAGCGCCGCGAGTTCATCGCTATCGCCGACGAAATGCTGAAGGTGGGAGCGAGCGACAACGACATCGCGTTCTACCGGCTCGATCAGCGTTTCAACAACCTCGTCGCCACCGCGGCCCGCAACGAATTCGCACGGCGTTCGATCGGCCTGATGAGCGCGGTGGCACGGCGGTTCTGGTTCCGCTACTGCGAGCGGGCAACCCATCTCGCAACCACGGCGAAACTTCATGCCGCGATCGCTCAGGCCATCGCCGCGGGAAAGCCCGGAAACGCCGCCGCCGCATCCGACACGCTGATGAACTATATCGAAGATTTCACGCGCAAATCACTCGCCGGCTGATCGGCCCTTGTCGTCGTAGATCGAGAGCGGCAGCAGGTTTTCGTCGCCATCGAGCGCGCGGCCCTCGAGCTCCCTGACGAGCGCGCAGCCAAGGCTGTTACTGATGAAGGCGGCATCGGCGCGCATCAACTCGGTCTCCGCAATCGAACGCTCCGTGACATCGAGCACGCGGACAATCTTCGCGCGCGCGATCCCCGGCAATATGCCATCGGCGATCCGCGGCGTGATCCAGCGGCCGTCGATCCGCGCGAACACGTTGCCGACCGTCGCGCAGGCGAGATCGCCACGGATGTTCAGCATCAACGCGTCGCTCGCGCCTTTGCCAATGGCCTCTCGCCGTGCCAAGATGTTGTCGCCGTAGTTCAGCGATTTGAGACACGACAGCGGGGAATGTTCGTTGCGGCGCGTCGCGCGGCAGATGATCACCCGCTGCGGCGGCGTTTTTCCGGCCGCCGCAACCGTGATCAGACAAGTCGGCTCCCCCGGCGCATCACCGCTCCACAGCCCGCGTTGCGCGGTGGGCCCGCGCGTCAGCGTCAGCCGGATCGCGCTTTCCGGCGACGGCTGATCATGCAGCAGTCCGATCATGGCATCCTTCAGCACCTCGTCGTTATAAGGAATGGCGAGGCCCAGCATCTGCGCGCCCTCGCGCAGGCGCGCCATGTGCTCCGCGAACCACAACACTTCGTTGCCAACCGCCTTGAGCGTCTCGAACAGCCCGTCGGCCAGCGTGAAGCCGCGATCGGAAATCGCGATGCGGACGTCATCCGCCGCGAGAAAGCGGCCGTTGCACCAGACCTGCGTCATCAGACGTGCTGCCTTTCCTCGACCTCACCGCGCGTCATGCCCTCGCCCTCGTCGATCCGGTAATGCGCATCATCGAACTCGCCGAACAGCGCAGTGACGATGGCACGGATCGAGGCCTGCGCTTTCAGCAGCATCTCGTCATATTCACCCTGCGGCGTCGAGTCGGCCACCACGCCCCCGCCGACGCCGATAGTAAATGTCTTATCTACCGCAACGATGGCGCGAATGACGATCGACAGATCGGCCGCGCCGTCAAGACCGATCCAGCCCAGCGCGCCGGAATAGATGCCGCGCGGCCGCCGCTCGAGTTCGTCGATGATCTCCATGGTACGATGCTTCGGCGCACCGGTCATCGAGCCGCCGGGAAACGTATCGCGCAGCAATCCGGCGACGGACCTTCCCGCTTTCAGCGTGCCGCGCACCGTGCTGACCATCTGATGCACGGTGCGATAGGTCTCGACATCCCACAGTTTCGGCACCGTCACGCTGCCCGGAACGCAACTGCGCGACAGATCGTTGCGCAGCAGATCGACGATCATCGCGTTCTCGGCGCGATCCTTGCGGCTTTGCCGCAGATGGTCGACCAGCACACGATCGCACGCGGCATCCGGATCGCGCCGGATCGTGCCCTTGATCGGCTTCGTCTCGACATGCCCATCGGCGCCCACCGCCAGAAAACGCTCGGGCGATGCGCTGAGCACCGCGCCGCCCGGCCATTGCAGAAACGCCGCATAGGGCGCGGGGTTGATGCGGCGCAGGGTGCGATAGACCGTCAACGGATCCAGCTCGGCGAAGCATGACAGTTCGTTGGTGAGGCACACCTGATAGCTCTCGCCCTGCCCGATCAGATCGAGGCAGCGCCGCACATCGGCGAGATACTGCTGTCGGCCGCGGTCGAGCCGGAATGTCAGCGGCGCGGACGGTAAAGCCGCAGACGCCGCCGGCAGCAATGCGAGATTTTCAAGCCGCGCCTGCGTCGCCGCCAGCCAGTGTTCGGCGCGCTCGACCTCGTCGGCATCGTCGATGGCGCAGAGATAGGTCTTGCCTGCGAGATGGTCGATGGCGATGAAACGATCGGCGTCGATCAGCAGCGCGTCCGGCGTTGCCGCCTGCCGCGCTGCCGGCGAGCCGCAATCGTTGCGCAGCTCATAACCGAACCAGCCGATCTTTCCGCCGGTGAACGGACACGGCGGCGCGGATTGCGGACGAAACGGCTTCTCTCTTTCCAGAAAATCAAACAGAGAAATTTTCTCGACGCGAGTGTCCCTCGCATCCGCGATCGTCAGCGACCGGCTGCGACATTGATATTGCAGGACCGCAGCCTGCGGCCCCGAGGCATCGCCGAGATACGACCAGCGCGACAGCGCCGGATCGACCATGCTGCTGTCGAGCCAGAACGCATGAGGCGAATCTTTATAAAGAGTGCAGAACGCCGCCTCGGCATCGATCGCGCGCGGTAGTTCGCGCCAGAACGCCTTGCGTGTCTCCGACACCGGCGTTTGCGCCCTTGCAGGCGCTTGCGAAGAGACGGACGAAAACGTCGTCCCCCTCGCCTTGCGCGACAGGTCGCGAAAGTTCTGCAACAAAACATGGCCGTCTTCGGTCAGGATCGACTCGGGATGAAACTGCACGCCCCATTGCGACCGACTGCGGCGGGCCAGCGCCATCACGAGACCGTCCTCGGTCCAGGCAATCTCCTCCAGATCGTCCGGCAGCGGCCGCCCGACAATGAAAGAGTGATAACGTGCGGCGGCGAACGGCGACGCCATTCCAGCGAACAACGGATGGCCTTTGTGCATGATGAGAGAGCTGCGCCCATGCACCAAGGACGGCGCGTTGATCAATTCGGCCCCCGCCGCCATCGCGATGCCCTGATGGCCAAGACAGACGCCGAGCAGCGGCACATTCGCCCTCTTGATGGCGTCGCGGCACAGGCCGAAATCGGCCGCCCGGTCCGGCCGTCCCGGTCCGGGCGAAATCACGATGTTGTCGAACCGCCGCGCCGACAATTCATCCCACGTCATCTCGTCGTTGAACACGACAAGCGGCTCCTCCTGATTGATCTGTCCAATCAGGTGAACGAGATTGTGGGTGAATGAATCGTAGTTGTCGATTACGAGGGTCTTCATCGTCGCGCACCGTACAGGCTGGCCGCCCGTTCGACAAACGCCGGATCGCCCCCAGCCGGCCTACTCCCAGCTCAGCGCGCCCCCGTTCTGATACTCGATGACGCGGGTCTCGAAGAAGTTCTTCTCCTTCTTCAGGTCCATCACCTCGGACATCCAGGGGAACGGATTGTCCGCCTCCTCGAACACCGGCGGTAGACCGATCTGGGCGCAGCGGCGGTTGGCGATGAAATGCATATATTGCTCGCACAGCCCGGCGTTCAAGCCGAGAAAGCCACGCGGCATGGTGTCCCGTCCATAGGAGGCCTCCAGTTCGGCGGCCTCGCGGATCATACCCCGCACCTCGTTCTGAAAATCCCGCGTCCACAGATGGGGATTCTCGATCTTGATCTGGTTGATGACGTCGATGCCGAAATTAAGGTGAATCGACTCGTCGCGCAGGATGTACTGATACTGCTCGGCGATGCCGACCATCTTGTTGCGGCGGCCGAGCGAGAGGATCTGCGCGAAACCCGTGTAGAACCACATGCCCTCGAACACGACATAGAACGCGACGAGGTCGCGCAGGAATGCCTGATCGGCTTCCAGCGTGCCGGTCTTAAAGTCCGGATTGTCGAGGTTCTGGGTGTGCTTGAGTGCCCACGCCGCCTTGTCGGTGATCGACGGCACCTCGCGATACATGTTGAACAGCTCGCCCTCATCGAGACCGAGGCTTTCGACGATATACTGGAAGGTGTGGGTATGCACCGCCTCCTCGAACGCCTGACGCAGCAGATACTGCCGGCATTCCGGATTGGTGAGATGACGATAGATCGCCAGCACGATGTTGTTGGCGACGAGGCTTTCCGACGCGGCGAAGAAACCGAGATTGCGCTTGATAGCGCGGCGCTCGTCGTCGGTCAGGCCGTCTCGCGATTTCCACAGCGCGATATCGGCCTGCATCGAGACTTCGGTCGGCATCCAGTGGTTGTTGCAGCCGGAGAGATATTTCTCCCACGCCCATTTGTATTTCAGCGGCAGCAGCTGATTGACGTCGGCGCGGCAGTTGATCATCGCCTTGTCGTCCACCGAAACGCGGGCGCCGCCGCGCTCGATCTCGCCAAGGCCGGTCTGTTCGGTCGAGGACGCAGGAGCCGCGCTGAAAATCGTCGCAGGCGATGGCTTGGCGGAGGCGGATGTATCGGACCAGTCGAGCATAGCTTTTTCCTTCAAATTCAATTTGCGTTTGCCGTCATTGCGAGGAGGCGAAGCCGACGAAGCAATCCAATCCTGAACTCAACCCTCATCCTGAGGAGCGCATAGCGCGTCTCGAAGGATGAGGCCTCATGGTTCGAGACGTCGCTTTGCTCCTCCTCACCATGAGGAACTGGATTACTTCGTTTCGCTCGCAATGACGGCGGGGCGGAGGCGTCATTGACACGCCTCGCAGTCGGGGTTGTCGATCGAGCAGGCCTGCTTGCCCGACAGATCGGGCGCCGACGACAGCGCGGCGGGCACGATGATCGGCGCGTGTGCGGCGGCACTCGTCACCGACGACACCGCGTTGAGCTTGCCGTCCGTGCCTTTCAGCGTCGATTTCTCGACATGCGTGGCGCTGCGCGAGCGCAGATAGTACGTGGTCTTCAGACCCCGCTGCCAGGCAAGGCGATATAGCGCGTCGAGCTTCTTGCCCGAGGGATTGGCGATATAGAGATTGAGCGACTGCGCCTGATCGATCCACTTCTGACGCCGCGCCGCCGCCTCGATCAGCCATGCGGTGTCGATCTCGAACGCGGTGGCATAAAGCGCCTTGAGGTCGTCCGGCACGCGGTCGATGGACCCCAGGCTGCCGTCAAAATATTTCAGGTCGGAGACCATCACCTCGTCCCACAGCCCGCGCGCTTTCAGGTCGCGCACCAGATATTCGTTCACCACCGTGAAGTCGCCCGACATGTTCGATTTGACGTAGAGGGTCTGGTAGGCCGGCTCGATCGATTGCGCGACACCGCAGATGTTGGAAATCGTCGCGGTCGGCGCGATCGCCATCACGTTGGAGTTGCGCATACCGGTCGTGACCACGCGCTGGCGCAGGCTGTCCCAGTCCAGCGTGGAGGAGCGATCGAGTTTCAGTTCGCCCCGCGCCTCTTCCAGAATGGCGATGGAGTCGAGCGGCAGAATGCCCTTGCTCCACAGCGAGCCGGCGAAAGACGGGTAGACGCCGCGCTCGGTGGCGAGATCGACCGAGGCCGAGATCGCGTAATACGAGATCGTCTCCATGCTGGTGTCGGCGAAGGCCACCGCATCATCCGATGCAATTGGAATCCGCAACGCATGCAGCGCATCCTGAAAGCCCATCAGGCCGAGGCCGACCGGCCGGTGCTTGAGATTGGAACGTCGCGCCTCCGGAATGGTGTAGAAATTGATATCGATGACGTTGTCGAGCATCCGCATCGCGGTCGTGACCGTGCGCTGCAGACATGCAGTGTCGAGCCCGTTCGCGCCGATATGACGCGGCAGGTTGATCGAGCCAAGATTGCACACCGCCACCTCGTCGTCGGAGGTGTTGAGGGTAATCTCGGTGCACAGATTCGAGGAGTGGATCACGCCGACATGCTGCTGCGGCGAGCGCAGGTTGCACGGATCCTTGAAGGTGATCCAGGGATGGCCGGTCTCAAACAGCATGGTCAGCATGCGCCGCCACAGATCGGTGGCGCGGATGCGCTTGAACACCCGCATCTCGCCGCGCGTGGCCTTCTCTTCATAGAAAGCATATCGCTCGGCGAACGCCTTGCCATAGAGGTCGTGCAGGTCCGGCGTCTCGTCGGGCGAGAACAGCGTCCACTCGCCATCGGCCTCGACGCGCTGCATGAACAGGTCCGGCACCCAGTTGGCGGTGTTCATGTCGTGGGTGCGGCGGCGGTCGTCGCCGGTGTTCTTGCGCAGATCGAGGAATTCCTCGATGTCGATGTGCCATGTTTCAAGATAAGCGCAGACCGCGCCCTTGCGCTTGCCACCCTGATTGACCGCGATGGCGGTGTCGTTCGCAACTTTCAGGAACGGCACCACGCCCTGGCTCTCGCCATTGGTGCCCTTGATGTGCGCGCCGAGGCCGCGCACTCGCGTCCAGTCGTTGCCGAGACCGCCGGAATATTTCGCCAGCAGTGCATTGTCCTTGACCGACTTGAAGATGCCGTCGAGATCGTCCGCCACCGTGGTCAGGAAGCAGCTTGAGAGCTGCGGGCGCAGCGTGCCGGAATTGAACAGCGTCGGGGTCGAGGCCATGAAGTCGAACGACGACAAGAGGTCGTAGAATTCGATGGCGCGCGCCTCGCGGTCGATCTCGCGGATCGCAAGGCCCATGGCGACGCGCATGAAGAACGCCTGCGGCAGTTCGATGCGCTTGCCGCCTTCATGCAGGAAATAGCGGTCGTACAGCGTCTGCAAGCCGAGGAACTGGAACGACAGATCGCGCTCCGGCCTCAAGGCGGCGGCGATCCGCGAAAGATCGAAACGGCCAAGCTCCGGATCGAGCAGTCCCGCCTTTATGCCGGTCTTCACATAGGCCGGGAAATATTCGGAATAGCGCTCGGCCATATCGGCCTGCGAGGCCTGCACCGGCGCACCGTGGACAAACGACAGCACCTCGTTGCGCAATTTATCCAGCAGCAGGCGCGCGCTGACATAGGCGTAGTTCGGCTCCTGCTCCACCAGCGTGCGCGAGGCCATGATCGAGGCCAGCGCCAGCTCGTCCTGGCTGATGCCGTCATAAAGATTGCGCCGCGTCTCCGCGAGCACCGGTGCGGCATCGGCGCCTTCAAGGCCGGCGCAGGCCTCCTCGATGATCAGCGCCAGGCGCTTGTGATCGAGCGGCACCCGCGTGCCATCGGCGAGCGTGACACGAAGCGCGGGCTCGGCCGCCGCGGGCTGCGCCGCTTCCTGATCGGCTCGGCTGCGCGCGCGCTCCTCGCGATAGAGCACATAGGCGCGCGCCACCTTGTGGTGCTCGCTGCGCATCAGCGCAAGTTCGACCTGGTCCTGCACGTCCTCGATATGGAAGGTGCGCCCCTCCCCAAAACGGCGGGTCAGCGCGCCGACAACCTCCGCCGTCAATTGCTCGACGATCTCGTGCACACGCCGCGAGGCCGCCGCGGTGTTGCCCTCCACCGCGAGGAACGCCTTGGTCATCGCCAGCGAAATCTTGCTCGGGTCGAACGGCGACACCGTGCCGTTGCGGCGGATGATCTGGAACGGCGGTTCGCTCGTCGAAGCCGGCGCCAGTGATTCAGGGCGGAATTGATACAGAGGAGCGGATTTGGCGGCTTCGCGTTCGAGAGACAACATCGGCAAGGACCCCGTGTGATGCGTTGGCAGTAAGGGGGTTTGGCCGAGGGACGCTGCATGGATCCGGCGACGAGGCCGGCCCGCGTGCAAGCGACCGCCGCCGGACACCCCGCCCGTGGACGTTCTGGTGTCGCGGCAGGTCTCCTGGCTCGCAGGTCGATGCCGATCCCGGCCTTCCCAACGCGAAAACGCGTCAGTGACCTTGCTGGAATCAGCTCACTGCTTACAGTTGCGGGGGCAGCGCTGGAATCATTGCCCTTTCGGCAATTCACCAGCTTCCCTTCTTAGCCACCAAATCTTGCGATCTGATAGAACCACGACGCCTATATGTTGTGACGAAGGCTGATTCCTGTCAACACGGAACCGGGCCTTTCTCCCCGCTATCCCACCTGACCAGCAGCCGTGGCGAGGGCCGGATTTTGACACCCGGCAGCGCGAAACGGCTGGATTTTGTGGTCGGAAATCCCGAAAGCGGCGAGATCCGCAGCCAAATCTGCCAGATCCGGGGCGCCGAACAGCGCGGAATGCACGGTGGTCCGGATTTCATAAGCAACGCCGCTGGCCAGCAGATGCCGCAGGCTCTCGCGCGCCTTGCCCCCACTGCCGGCGACGCCGGTGATCCGGGTATAGCCGGCGAATGCGGCCTTGATGTCGAAGCCGACCCAATCGACCAGCGGCAGCACCGCGGCGAGCCGTTCGGGATAAGGTCCGGCGCTATGCAGGCCGATGCGGAAGCCGAGCGCACGCACGGCGCGCATCGCCTCCGGCAACGCCGCCTGCAAGGTCGGCTCGCCGCCGGAGAACACCACGCCGTCGAGCAGGCCGCGGCGGCTGTCGAGAAACGACATCACCTCGGGCCATGCGATGGCCGCCTCTGTATTCGGCGGAATGAGATGCGGGTTGTGGCAATAGCCGCATGCCCACGGACAGCCCTGACAGAACACGGTGGCGACGAGCTCACCCGGCCAGTCGCAGGTGGACAGCCGGACGAGCCCGCCGACGCGAAGCTCAGCGGAGCGCGGCACGCGCTTCGCTGAAGAACCGGCGTTCATTGTGTTCGCCCTTCTTGCCGCGGTTGAACGAAGACACCGGGCGGTGATAGCCCATCACGCGGGTCCAGACTTCGCAGGGCTGGCGCTCGTCGTCGCTGAGCGTGATGTTGTCTTCGATGGTGACGTGCTGGTTCATCCTTGTCTCCTTTCAATGCGCGGCCGCCTGCCGCTTGGCTGCGAGCCGTTCGGCATCGCATTTCGGGCAGAAGGCGTGCTCGCCTTCGAGATAGCCGTGGGTCGGGCAGATCGAGAATGTCGGCGTCACCGTGATGTAGGGCAGATGGAAGCGCGTCAGCGCACGCTGGACCAGTTTCTTGCACGCCGCGCCGGAGGACAGCCGCGAGCCCATGTAAAGATGCAGCACGGTGCCGCCGGTGAATTTGCACTGCAATTCGTCCTGCCGCTCCAGCGCCTCGAACGGATCGTCGGTAAAGCCGACCGGAAGCTGGCTGGAATTGGTGTAATAGGGATTCTCATCGGTGCCGGCCTGCAGGATGCCGGGATAGCGCTTGCGATCCTCCTTGGCGAAACGATAGGTGGTGCCCTCCGCCGGCGTCGCTTCCAGATTGAACAGGTTGCCGGTCGCCTCCTGAAATTCCCTGATCCGCATCCGCACGTGGTCGAGCAGGCGCACCGCGAAAGCGTGGCCCCACGGCGTCGCGATGTCTTCGCAATCGGCGGTGAAATTGCGGATCATCTCGTTGACGCCGTTGACGCCGAGCGTGGCGAAATGGTTGCGCAACGTGCCGAGATAGCGCTTGCTGTAGGGGAACAGCCCGTCGTCCATATAGCGCTGCACCACCTTGCGCTTGATCTCGAGGCTGTTGCGGCCGATCTCGAGCAGCGCGTCGAGACGACGCAACAGGCCGGCCTCGTCGCCGCGATAGAGGTGGCCGAGCCGCGCGCAATTGATGGTAACAACGCCGATCGAACCGGTCTGCTCGGCGCTGCCGAACAGGCCGTTGCCGCGCTTGAGCAGTTCGGTGAGATCGAGTTGCAGGCGGCAGCACATCGAACGGATCATGTTCGGCTTCAGTTCGGAATTGATGAAGTTCTGGAAGTACGGCAGGCCGTATTTCGCCGTCATCTCGAACAGGCGGTCGGCGTTCTCGCTGTCCCAGGGGAAATCCGCCGCGATGTTGTAGGTGGGGATCGGAAAGGTGAAGACCCGGCCCTTGGCGTCGCCTTTGGTCATCACCTCCATATAGGCGCGGTTGATCATGTCCATTTCGGACTGCAACTCGCCGTAGGTGAAATCCATCTCCTCGCCGCCGATCACCGGCACCTGATCGCGCAGATCCTCAGGACAGGTCCAGTCGAAGGTGAGATTGGTGAACGGTGTCTGCGTGCCCCAGCGCGAAGGGACGTTGAGATTGTAGATCAGCTCCTGAATCGATTGCAGCACTTCGGCATAGCTCAACCGATCCTTGCGGATGAACGGCGCCATATAGGTGTCGAATGAACTGAACGCCTGCGCACCGGCCCATTCGTTCTGCAGCGTGCCGAGGAAGTTCACGATCTGCCCGACCGCGCTGGACAAATGCTTCGGCGGACCGGCCTCCACCTTGCCGGGAACGCCATTGAGACCTTCGGTCAAGAGCGTGCGCAGCGACCAGCCCGCGCAATAGCCCGCCAGCATGTCGAGATCGTGGATGTGGATGTCGCCTTCGCGATGCGCTTCGCCGATTTCCGGCGGATAGACATGCGACAGCCAGTAATTGGCGACCACCTTGCCCGACAAATTGAGGATCAGGCCGCCGAGCGAATAGCCCTGATTGGCATTGGCGTTGACGCGCCAGTCGGTGCCGTCGAGATATTCGTTGATGGAGGATGCGACATCCACCATGGTCTTGCGGTCGGCCCGCGCCTGCCCGCGCTTCTCGCGATACACGATATAGGCGCGCACCGTCGCGGCATGGCCCGCCTCGATCAGAACCCGCTCGACAATATCCTGCACCTGTTCGACCTGCGGCGCGGCGGCGGCAAAGCGCGCGCCGATCACATGCGCCACGTCATGTGTCAGGCGGCGGGCTTCGTCCTTGTCGAACGCGACGGTCGCCTGCCCGGCGCGCACGATCGCGGAGCGAATCCGGTCGAGATCGAAAGACACTGAGGTGCCATCGCGCTTGACGATGGAGGACGGCAGAGCAAGCCGGGACAGGCAATCGCCGGAAGGATCGTGCGTAAGAGAGACGGACATCGGCACCCCGTGATGTTGAAGGCGGGTGCCGAAAAGACGCGCACAGGCGACACGGGAAAATCCGCAGCCGGATACGCGACCGCCGGACACCCCGCCCGTGGACGTTCTGGTGTCGCGGCAGGTCTCCTGGCTCGCAGGTCGAGGCGGATTCCGGCCTTCCCGGCGCGCGCACGCGCCAGTGACCAAAGTTGGAATCAGCTCGCTGCTTACAGTTGCGGGGGCAGCGCCGGACTTGCCGCTTCCGCGGCTTCACCGGCTTCCCATCTTAGCTACCAAGTCTTGCGACTCGATAGAACCACGACCCCTGCATTTGGTACGATCTTCGCGTTCCTGTCGCTGACGAAGATCAAATCGCGAGCAAAAGGCCGCCGGTGCACCGTTCAGATCATTTGTCGCGGAAGCCGATGCGAAAGACGCCCCAACGGCGGCCGTTCACGATGATCGGCGACGACACATCTTTCATCAGCATGAAATTGCCGGCCCCCATGTCGCGCCGATAGGTCTGCAACAGAAAAGACTTGGCGTTTGCAGCAGCCTTTTTCATGCAGCGATCGTCGAAGATGCGGCGGTTACGGCAATTCACGGCATTCCACCCCGGATCCTTGCCCTGCGGCTTGGAGTAGTCCGGATTGTGGGTCGGCAGATAACCGGTGCTGGCGAAGGACACCGCGAACACCACGCGCGGATCGACCCGCAACACCGGATTCTGGATCGGCGGCAGCGCCCGGTCGGCAAAATCGAGATAAGCGGAAAGATACTGTTTCGGATCGGATCCGGCGATCTCGCGATAGCTCTGGTCGAACAACCGGCTTTCCGAAATCTCGCCGCGCTTGATCGCCTGCTCGAAGGCATCCGAAACCTGTTTCGCAGTGGCGACAGCGGCCTTCACCAGCGGCGTGTCGGCGGTCTGCATGCCACTATCGGCGATGGTGCCGATCAGCGACTCCGAAACGCCGAGAAGATTCTCGACCCGGTCATCGGCGCGCTTGAGATCGGTCGACGACAGATCGACATCGTTGGCGAGATGGCCGAGTTCGGCCAGAACCATGTTGCAATGATCGAGATTAGCGGTCGCGGCATCCGCGATCGCGCCGATATCGCGCCCGACCGTGGTGAAGCCGTCGTGAACGCGGTCGATGGCGCCTTGAATCTGATCGGCGCCTTCGCCCGCATGTCTGGCATAAAGCGTGGCTGTGCCGCTGTCGCCGATCAACTGGCCGATCTCGCCATCGAGATTGCGCACGGTCTCGCCGATTTGCAGCGTCGCCCGCCGCGTCGCCTCCGCGAGATTCTTCACTTCGCTCGCGACCACGGCAAAACCGCGCCCTGCGCTCCCCGCGCGCGCCGCTTCGATGGTGGCGTTCAGCGCCAGAAGGTTGGTCTGCCTGGCAATGCCTTCGATCGTGCCGGAAACCTTGCCGACCTGCGACAGCACTTCGCTGACGGAGCCGAGACGCTGTTCGATGCGACTGACGGCGGAGACAAGCTCGGCGGTATGCTTCACCGCGGCAAGCACGACCTCGCGCGATTTGGTCATTTCCTCGGTCGCGCCGGTCGCCACCGTCCGCACCATGCGCGCGGCTTCATCAATATCGCGATTGGCTGCGGCCATGGTGTCGGCGGTCTGCCGCAACTGGCCGAATTGTTCGGACTGGCGCGTCACACGACCCGCAACATCGTGCAGATTTCCAAGCACGTCGGCGAGTTCGACACCTAGTCCGCTAATCTCGCTGCCGAGTTGATCCAGCAGCGTATTTCCATTCGATCCGGATTGAACATCGGTCAACGACGTCAGCGACTGTGATTGAGCCATGATGCGCCAAAATGTTCGAGGGATTCAAAAACAGCGAAATTCTATTCGCGACTCGTAAACATCTGCTTAGTACGAAAATACCGCAGGTGCGAAAAACCCAGAAAAACAAGGCTTTTTTCTCATCAAAAAGTTGCACTGGTATGCCACGCACCAGGATTTGCGCTTCATCAATCGCAACAGGCCGCGCACTCTCTGCGATGCGAACGACAACATTGCAGATAACGGGTATGCTGGTTAGCCTGCAGCATGACCCCCGCTCCCGAACTGTTCACCCAGCAATGGTTCAACGTCCCGGCGCCGATCACGCTGGCCAGCCTGCGCGGCAAGGTGGTCGTGCTGCATGCCTTTCAGATGCTGTGTCCGGGCTGCGTGAAATCGGCTTTGCCGCAGGCGCAACGCATCGCGGAGATCTTCGCACCGGACAAGGTCGCGGTGATCGGCATTCACACCGTGTTCGAACATCACGCCGCGATGACGCCGGTGGCGCTCGATGCCTTCCTGCACGAATATCGCATCAGCTTTCCGGTGGCGGTCGATGTGCCGGGCGAGGACAGCCCAATTCCGCAGACCATGGCGGCCTACGGCATGCAGGGCACGCCGACCATGGTGCTGATCGATCGCGCCGGCAACATCCGGCGGCAGACTCTGGGAACCGAGGATGATTTGCGGGTCGGAGCGGACATCGCCCTGCTCACCGCCGAATCCTGGAACGGCTGACGGCCCGTCTCCAGCCGGTTGATTTAAGACAATAAGATACATATACACTATTCTATTATCGACACGATCGATCAGGATGGACCATGACGACAGCATCATCGGCCGAGGAGCGGCGCGCGGAAATGACCCGGGCGATTCGCGCCGAGACCGGCATCGACGAGGTGATGATCGATCGCGTGGTCAGGAACTTCTATGGCCGGGTACGGGCCGACGAATTGCTCGGCCCGGTGTTCGAGGCGCGGATCGCGGACTGGGAACCGCATTTGCAGCGAATGTGCGCGTTCTGGTCCTCGGTGGCGCTGATGACCGGCGTCTATCACGGCCAGCCGATGCGCAAGCATCTGCCGTTGCCGGTCGATGCCGAACACTTCGACCGCTGGCTTAAGCTGTTCGAGGCCACGGTGCAGGACGTCTGTCCGCCGAAGGCCGCCGATCATTTCATCGAACGCGCCCGACGAATCGCGGAAAGCCTCGAACTCGGCATCGCTACCACGCATGGCGTGATGCTAGGCAAGGGCGAGCGCTTCCGCATGCCGCAGCCGGCGTCCTGACTGCCGGCTCCCGCTTCACATCGTGAAAGATAATGATGCGCGACCATGTCGCGTCGATCACCTGCGCCTAGTGCGCGGTGATCCTGCCCTTCATGTTCGGATGGAAGCGGCAGTAATACTCCACCGATCCCGCCTTCTTGATCACCAGGGTCGCATTTTTCTTCGGCAGGATCATCACATCCCACTCGCCCTTCACCGTCGCGGTGTGGGCGATGACATCCTTGTTGACCCATTCGATGGTGTCGCCGACCCTGGCGTTGATCTCGGCCGGGCTGAACACCAGTTTGTCGACCACGACCTGGATCGTCTCAGCATGCGCCGGGGCGAACATCGTCACCCACGCGAGGGACGTTAACGCGAGCAGATTTCGCCCCGGCAACATGTGGCTCTCCTTTGAGGTTTCTTGTTGTTACTTCAGAGCGGCGGCGACCTGTTCGGCGTGCTGCAGGTGACCCTGGAAAATCTTCAGGCCGGTCTGCAGCAGGCTCTTGAGCTCCGGATTATTCGCCGAAGGGATCAGAAGCGTTTCAAGCGCGCCGTTGACGGTCTTGTGGAACGCAATCTCGTTGGCGACATAGGCATTGTCATAGGCCGGGCCGCTGAGCTTGGCGAGCTCGGCCTGTTTGTCCGCTGCCTGCCTGGCGAGCGAACGGCTGGTGTCGTTGTCCTCGGGCTTGACCTTGAGCCTGCCCAGCAGGTCAAGTGCCTGCTTGTTGACGGCTTCATGATCGCGCACCATGTCCTTGGCGAACGCGATGACGTCCTTGTTGGTCGCCTTGGAGATCGCCTGCTTGCCGGCGGTGACATCGATCGCACCGGCGGTGTAGGCGATGTGAGCGATCTGCGGGTCCGTCGGTTTCGCGTTCTGCGCGAAAGCCGGACCGACGAGCAGACAGACAGCGGCGACAGCTGCGGTGAATTTGGCAAACATGAATGCGCTCCTCTGACCGGCGTGAGAACGGCCGGCGCGTGTTGTGGTATGCGCATTGGATGGAGAGGATGGCGGGAGGTTTCCGGAAATCGTCAAAAATTTTCCGAAAACAAAAGATCAGACGACAATTGTCTCCTGCTCCATTGCGAGCGCCGCCTTCAGGCTGTCGAGATCGCGGAAGATCGACGCCACCGCCAGCACGCGGCCATTTAGTTTGTATTGCAGCAGGCAATCCTTCACGGCGATATCGCCATGCACGACGATCTCGTCCCAGCGCTCGGCGTGGCCGACATAATTCACCGGAATGTCGTAATGCTGGCTCCAGAAGAACGGCACCGCGTCGAACGCTTCCTTCGCGCCGAGCATGTTGCGCGCGGCGCTCTGCCCCTGACGCTCCGCCACCACCCAGTGCTCGACGCGGATGTTCTCGCCCGAATGCGGATCGGGCCAGCGCGCGATATCCCCGGCGGCATAAATGCCGGGAACGCTGGTTTCCAGGTAGCGATCGACCGCGACACCGCGATCGAGCCTGAGGCCCGCGCGTTCGGCCAGATCGAGCCGCGGCTTGACGCCGATGCCGACCACCACGAGATCGATCTCGAGTTCCTCGCCGCTCTTGAGCACCGCGCCGCCCGCATCGATCGCGGCGATGCCATCGCCGAGATGGAAGATCACGCCATGCTCCTCATGAAGATCGCGGATGAACTGACCCATCGCCGGACCCAGCACCCGCTCCATCGGAATCTTTTCCGGCGCGACAACATGCACCTCGATATCGCGGGCGCGCAGCGCTGCCGCTGCTTCAAGCCCGATGAAGCTTGAACCGATCACCAGCGCACGACGGGCACCCTCGGCATTCGCGATGATGGCCCGGCTGTCCGCCAGCGTGCGCAGCATATGCACATGCGGCAGGTTCGCGCCGGGAATGGACAGGCGATTGGGCTCCGCGCCGGTCGCGAGCAGCAGGCGGTCGTACGCAAGCGCGACGCCATCCTTGAGAATGACTTCGCGCTTTGCGGTCTCGATGGCACCGACTTCGGTCTTGATCCGCAAATCGATGCCGGCATCTTTATAGAATTCGTCGGGGCGCAGCGGCATCCAGTCTTCCGGTGCGCTGCCGGCCAGATAATCCTTCGACAGATTGGGCCGGTCGACCGGCGTCGAGGCTTCCTGCGACAACATCACCAGGTCGCCGGCAAACCGTTCGCGTCGGAGCATCTCCGCGGCGGCAAAGCCGGCCGCGCCGCCGCCGACAATCACGATCCTGTCCGGCGCGGAGACCGGCTTCACCGCCTTGCGGGACGGTGCGGACTTTTTACCCTGCACGAAAACCGTGTCACCGCGCGTCTCGACGCTCCAGCACTCAATCGGGCTGAAGGCCGGCGCGCGCGTCGCCTCGCCGCTCGTCAGATCGAAACAGGCGTGATGCCACGGACAGCGGATGCTGTCGCCGACCACAAGCCCCTCCGCCAGCGGACCGTGATAATGCGTGCAATGGGCGCCGACCGCGAAGATGCAGCTCTCGCCGCGCACCAGCAGCACATCCTCCCCGCCGACATGGCCGAGCAGCTTGCCGTCCGCCAGTTCCGACAGTTTGACGCCCTTGTTCAGATCGGGGCCCTGCGGCGTGGTCTGGTCATTCATGGTCGCCTCTATGACTTGGCAGCGTGGCGCTCGTGGAGTCACACCGCCATGCTGATGAATTCCTGACGGGTGATCGGGTTGTCGCGGAAGCAACCCAGCATCCGGCTGGTGACGAGATCGGTATCCGGCTTGTGAATGCCGCGCGTGGTCATGCAATGGTGCTGCGCCTTGATGATCACGGCGACGCCCTGCGGCTTCAGCACCTCGTTGATGGTGTTGGCGATCTGCGCCGTCATCTTCTCCTGGATCTGCAGCCGTTTGGCATAGACTTCCACCACCCGCGCCAGCTTGCTGATGCCGACCACGCGGCCGTTCGGGATATACGCCACCCAGGCCTTGCCGATGATCGGCGCCATGTGATGCTCGCAATGGCTTTCAAAGCGGATGCCGCGCAGGCTGATCATCTCGTCATAGCCTTCGATTTCCTCGAAGGTCTTCTGCAGGATCACCACCGGGTCCTGACCGTAGCCGACGAAAAATTCCTCGAAGGCGCGCGCGACGCGGCTCGGCGTCTCGGTCAGGCCATCGCGATCCGGATCGTCGCCGGTCCAGCGGATGATGGTGCGAAAGGCCGCCTCGACCTCGGCACGGTCCGGTTTGCCCGGATCGGCCGCATGCCGCTCCAGCACCTGCAGATTGGAAGCCGCCTTGGAAGCCATGAATGCAATCTCCTGTCGCCGCGCCGCGATGGCGCCGGCTGCTGCTGAGGTTTTGATGATCGGGAGGGCAAAAGGTTCCGGCGTTCAGGCTGAAAGGCCGAGCCGCCTCATCACATTCTGCGTCACGCGCTCGCAGCGTTTGCCGGCGAACGGAAACGCATCGAGCATCACCGGCCCGATCTGGGTGTCGAGATGCTCGCGCACCAGACGGCGCGCGCGATGCAGGCGCGTCTTCACCGTCTCCGGCCGTATCCCGAGCACCTCGGCGGTCTCCTCGATGCTCAATCCCTCGATCACCCGCGCGACAAACACCATGCGGTAAACATCGGGCAGCTTGTCGGTCGCCTGCTCGACAAGTTGCAGAATTTCGCGCTGGGCCATGTTGCGTTCCGGGTCCGACCTTGCCGTATGGGGAAACTGGATGATCTCGGCTTGCGTTTCAGAGATTTCGACCGTGGCGATATCCACGGTCGGACGCCGGGCGCGCAGACGCCCCAGCGCCTCGTTCATCACGATCCGCGACAGCCAGGTGGACAGGCTGGACTCGCCGCGAAAGCCGTCCAGATGCGTGAACGCCCTCACGTAGCTCTCCTGCACGACATCCTCGGCCTCGCTGTCATTACGGACAATGCCGCGCGCGATCCGGTAAAGCCTCTGGTTGTATTTCTTCATGATGGCCCGGAAGGCGCGGCCGTCCCGCTCCAGCGTGCCGCGAACCAGATCGGCGTCGCTGGCGGTCTCATCGAATGACGGTAGCGGCGCGGTGCCACGATTGTCGATCATCGGCTATCTCCATGCTGCCGATGAGATGACGCCGAACCAAAAAGGTTTCCGGAAAATCTGCATTTTCTGCCCTCGTCCCGGACCGGCCAACGAACGGGCGCAGGATCAATACGCCAGCCGATCACGCGCCACCTCGAATGGTGGATCAAGAGCCCCTCTGTCCCATCGGCACATGATCGCCGTCAGGTGGTTTCCCTGACCGCGAGCTGGGCCGCCGCCAGCTTCTTGCGCAGCGCCTTGGTCTCCTCGAACTGCTTGGTGACGTCGCGCATCACCGAGGCGCACCCGGCCGGCTTTCCGGCCTCGTCGAACAGGATCGCCATGGTGAACTGCACCGAAATGCGCGTGCCGGCCTTGGTCAAGGCTGGCACCGACAGCAGGTCGCCGGTGGTGTAATGGCTCGTGCCGGTCTCCATCACCTTGTCGTAGCCTTCCCAGTGCCGCGCCCGCAGATTCTCCGGAATGATCAGGTCGAGCGATTTTCCCATCGCCTCGTCGAGCGTGAAGCCGAAAATCCGCGTCGCGCCCGGATTCCAGAACGTGATCACGCCCGCCTTGTCGGTCGCGACGATCGCATCGGACTGGGCGGAGAGAATGGCTTCACCGACGGCTGCACGAAAATCCATGACACTCATCCCGAAACACTGATCCCGAAATACCGAATTCCGGCTGGCGACGCATCCGGCTGCGGTACCTCTTTCCGGTCAAGACTGTCCGGTCGAAACGGCGGATTTCAAGCCTGCCGGCCAGCGACCGGACATCGATCCTGCGAACGAACCATCATCAGAATTGATCGATCACTTCATCATTTACGCATCGGCCTGCATGCACAAGCGAGAAATCTCAACGGCTGACATCGGGCAAGCCGATACCGCAGCGCGCTTCGCACCATTGCCGATTGTTATGATGCAAGCGCGCACTGAAGCCGTCACAAAAAAAATGGCCGATCCGGAAATCCGGGATCGGCCAGTTGACTGGGGAAGTCGGTTGCTGCGTCCGGCCGAGGCCATCGGTCACAACCAACCCTCACTCACAACCGCAGGAGCGGATGTTCACAGAAGCAGCTTATTGAAACAGCTTCATAGCGTTGATCATCGTCTGGGTGACGCCTGCCAGCAGCGGAATGCCCGCGATGCTCCAGGCCAGAATCAGACGCAGCGCGCTGGTATTGGTCTCGACGTGTTCCATGGATCTCTCCTTCAGGCGCCGGGTGGACTGCCATCTTGCGAAATCATCGCGGCGATCTCCTCGGCGGTGTGTTTGGGTTTCAAGCTGCCGAACCATGCCGAGACCTGATGCAGGCTCCATCCGAGAATGAGAAGGAAGGACAGAGCTGCATTCAGCCTCAGCATGGACCACTCCTTAGGCCTGGCTCGGCACGACCTCCGCCGCACCCGCATTGTCCTGAGCGGACGCCGTCGCCTTCTTCATGTGCCACTTCGAGTCCACCGCGCGGATGGCGAAGTTGCAGATGAAGCCGACAATGAACAGGCCGGCCATGATGTACATGGTCGTGTTGTAAGCCTGCGCCTTCGGTACGCCGTGCGTCACGTTGTATTCGCGGATGTAGTTGATCAGCACCGGACCGGCGACGCCCGCCGCCGACCAGGCGGTGAGCAGAATGCCGTGGATCGCGCCGACATACCGCGTGCCGAACAGGTCGCGCAGATAGGCCGGCACGGTCGAGAAACCGCCGCCATACATCGAGACGATGACCAGGAAGCAGCACACGAACAGCACCACGTTGCCGGTGCTGCCGGCGTAAGGCACCGTCACATACATGGCGAAGCCGAGGGTCATGAACACGAAATAGGTGTTCTTGCGGCCGATGAAATCGGACAATGACGCCCAGCTAAAACGCCCGCCCATGTTGAACAGACTCATCAGCCCGACCAGACCGGCGGCGGCGATCGCGGTGATGTGACCGGGGAACATCTCCTGGCTCATCGCCGAGGCCTGACCGAGCACGCCGATGCCGGCGGTGGTGTTGAGGAACAGCACCGTCCAGATCAGCCAGAACTGCGGGGTCTTGAGCGCGTCATAGACAAACACGTCGTTCCTGGTGACCATCTTCTTGCCGGTGTCGGCGGCAGGCACATAGCCTTTCGGCTTCCAGCCCGGCGCCGGCACGCGGACGATCGCCGCACCGAACATCATGAAGCAGAAATAAACGCAGCCGAGCACGATGAAGGTGTTGAACACACCGACATCGGTCGCGGTGTGGAACTTGCTCATCAACCATACCGACAGCGGCGATGCGATCAGCGCGCCGCCGCCGAATCCCATGATCGCCATGCCCGTCGCCATGCCGGGACGGTCCGGAAACCATTTCATCAGCGTCGAGACCGGCGAGATGTAGCCGATGCCGAGAGCGCAGCCGCCGATTACGCCGTAGCCGAGATAGATCAGCCAGAGCGTGTGCAGATGAATGCCGAGCGCGGAAATCAGAAAGCCGCTGGCCCAGCAGATCGCGGCGGTGAACATCGCCTTGCGCGGGCCGCCCTCCTCGACCCAGCGTCCGAACACAGCGGACGAGATGCCGAGGAACAGCATCGCGATCGAGAAAATCCATCCGAGCTCGGTCAGCTTCCAGTCGCCCGCCGCGGATTGGGTGACGCCGAGAAGCCGGGTCATCGGCAGGTTGAACACGCTGAACGCGTAAGCCTGACCGATGCACAAATGCACGCAAAGAGCTGCCGGCGGAATCATCCAGCGGCTGTAGCCCGGTTTTGCAACCGTCCGCTCCCGGTCAAGGAATGGAATCCATGCCTTGGCGTAGGTCTCCGGGGTATCCGTCGTAACTGCCATTGTTTCTCCTCCCGATGGGTCATTGCCCGTTGCGCGGCTTATTGGCCGCGTCGTCTTCAAGCTGCCGCCTATTTCCAGCGATCGGCTCGATTGCCTGGCGGGACCGCGGGGTCGCGCCCCGCGCCGCCTTGCTCCGGATGCTCACAGATGATGTTGCGCAGCCGGGGTTCCCAGAATTTTTCGAGTATGTTCAGCGACCGCCTCTGGCACCGCATCTCGGAGGCAGGATGGCGATCAGAACTTCTCAGGAAGGCTACGGGGAAGATCGCTTTTGACAAACGAATAATATTCGCGAGTGAAATCTATTCATTCGAAATGAAAAATTTCATATTTGATTTTGCTGGATAATTTTCGTTTCAAAAAACTGTTTCCAGACCGTCTTAGACAATGGACGAATCCATATCCGACGCACTCTGCGACGTTCTGTCTCGACGACGATCAGCAAATCCGATGGTTCACCAATTTTGAAATATGAGTTCAGCTTCATAAGGATGAACTCATCACCTGCGCCATGAACCCGACATCAGAATTACATTCCGATCATCCGACCGGGCTCAATCGCGCGCGCTAGGATCGCCCAAACGGGCATCGGACGGAAAGTCGCAGCTGCTCTTCGCCATTCGCAGCGCAAATCATTTTGACAAGCCGATAATATTGGCAGTTGATATTGCAGTAACCGATAACAAACGGGCCGCATGATGGACACTGAACTCGCACGTACTTTTCTAACTGTTGTCGCCTCCGGAAACTTCGTGAGCGCGGCAGAGCATCTGCATGTCAGCCAGTCCACCGTCAGCACCCGCATTCACACCCTCGAAGATCAGCTTGGATGCACCCTGTTCGTCCGCAACAAGGCCGGCACCACGCTGACCCAGGCCGGACGGCAGTTTCAGCGCCATGCCTCGACGCTGGTCCGCACGGTCGAGCTGGCGCGCCACGATATCGGGCTGCCGGACGGGTTCAGCGGCACGCTGACGATCGCCAGCCGCATCGGGCTATGGGATGAATTCCTGCTGCAATGGCTTCCGGAAATGCAGCGAAGCAACCCGACCATTTCCATTCGAGCGGAAAGCGGCATCGAACCCGACATCATGCAAGGGCTGATCGAAGGTCGGCTGGATGTCGGCGTGATGTACACGCCGCAGAGCCGGCCCGGCCTGCAGGTCCAGCAACTGTTCGAGGAACGTCTGATGATGGTGTCCACCACACCGGACAGCCCGCCGACGCCGCAGGCCGGCTATGTCTATGTCGACTGGGGCCCCGAATTCTATGCCCGCCACAGCGCATGCTTCCCCAATTTCGGCGGCTCGGCGCTGAACGCCAGCATCGGCTGGCTCGGCCTGCACCACATCCTGAAAAGCGGCGGCTCGGGCTACTTCCCTGCCCGCATCGTCGCGCCTTATGTCGAAGCCGGGACCCTGCACGTCATCGACGGCGCACCGGAGTTCTTCATGCCGGCCTATGTGGTGTTTCCGGTCGATCACGACGAGCAGATCCTCGGCAGCGCGCTTGAGATCATGCATCGCGTGGCCAACCAGCAGGACGCGACGCCGGGCACCGGCTACATGCTGAAACGGACGCGGACCCGCAGCGCGCCGGCCCACACCTGATCGGCAAACTGCAATTCAGGAAGATGATGCGAGGCGGCAGATGTTCTGCCGCCTCGCATGTCTGAAGCGTTTTTGTTTTAGTGGAAGCTCTGGACCCGTCATTGCCGGGCTTGACCCGGCAATCCATCAATTCTCAAAGACCGAACGCGGGTCAAGTTCGCGTATGACGGATTCTGATTCCATCGAAATATGGGCCACTCTGAATCCGCGTGTATATATCAACGTGGCTGCGCTCGGATTTCCTTCGCTGCCGCCACCATGTTGGCCAGTGCCGGGGCGACCTCCTCCCATTTGCGCGTTTTCAGGCCGCAATCCGGATTGATCCACAACTGCTCGTCGGCGAGACGGTGGCGCGCGAGCTTCAACAGCTCGGTCATCTCGCCGACCTCCGGTACCCGCGGCGAATGGATGTCGTAGACGCCGGGGCCGATCTCGTTGGGATAGGCATACGTCCGGAACGCATCGAGCAGCTCCATCTTGGAGCGCGAGGTCTCGATCGAGATCACGTCGGCATCCATCGCGCCGATGGCGTCGATGATGTCGTTGAACTCCGAATAACACATATGGGTGTGGATCTGGGTCTCGTCCCTCACGCCAGCGGCGCAGAGACGGAAGCTGCCCACCGCCCAGTCGAGATAGGCTTTCCATTCGGAGTGCCGCAGCGGCAACCCTTCGCGCAGCGCCGCCTCGTCGATCTGGATCATCGCCGCACCGGCCTTTTCCAGATCGATCACCTCGTCGCGGATCGCCAGCGCGATCTGCCGGCACGATTCGCTGCGCGGAATGTCGTCGCGCACGAACGACCAGTTGAGGATCGTCACCGGGCCGGTGAGCATGCCCTTGACCGGCTTTGCGGTCAGCGACTGGGCGTATTGCCACCATTCCACCGTCATCGGCTTCGGGCGCGAGACGTCGCCGAACAGGATCGGCGGGCGCACGCAGCGCGAGCCATAGCTCTGCACCCAGCCGTTTCTGGTGAAGGCAAAGCCGGCGAGCTGTTCGCCGAAATACTGCACCATGTCGTTGCGCTCGAACTCGCCATGCACCAGCACGTCGAGACCGATATTCTCCTGCCAGTGGATGGTGCGCGCCGTCTCCTCGCGCAGAAACTTGTTGTAGTCGATATCCGACAGCGCTCCCTTGGTGTGAGCGGCGCGCGCCTTGCGCACCTCGCTGGTCTGCGGGAACGAGCCGATGGTGGTGGTCGGGAACGCCGGCAGCCTGAACTTGTCGCGCTGGATTTTGGCACGCGCCGCGAATGGGCTTCTTCGGCTCATCATGCCGGACGTGACCGCCGCAACGCGATCGACCACCCTGCTGTCATGCACTTTCGGTGACGCCGCGCGGGTACCGGCGGCGGCGGCCGAGGACGCGAGTTCAGCCTTCACCGCATCGCGTCCCCGCGACAGCGCGGCGCCAAGCGCCGCAAGCTCGCTCATTTTCTGCAGCGAGAACGCCAGCCAGCTCTTGAGATCCGGATCGAGACGGGTCTCGGCGTCGAGATCGATCGGCACATGCAGCAGCGAGCAGGACGGCGCGACCTGGACGCGGTCCTTGCCGCGCTGCGTCACCACCGGATCGATGCGATCGAGAATTTCCGGAAGATTGGCGCGCCATATGTTGCGGCCGTCGATCACACCGAGCGACAGTACGAGATCTGGCCTCGCCTTTTCCAACACGGCCTCAAGCTGCGCCGGCGCGCGTGCGAGATCGAGATGCAGCCCCGCGACCGGCAGCGAAAGCGCCGTGTCGAGATTATCGCCGAGCGCGCCGAAATAGGCCGCCAGCATGATCTTGATCTGCGGCACCGCCTGCGCGATCGTGCCATAAGCACGGCGCAGCGCGTTGCGCTCGTCGTCGCTGAGATCGAGCACCAGGCACGGCTCGTCGATCTGCACCCATTCCGCGCCCTCGGCGGTCAGGCGCTTCAAGACTTCGACATACACCGGCACAAGACCATCAATCAGCGACAGCGGATTGAACGACGCATCCTTGCTCTTGCCGAGCTTGAGGAAGGTGACGGGGCCGACCAGCACCGGACGGGTCTGGAAGCCGAGCGCCTTGGCCTCGCGATATTCATCGACCGGCTTGGTGGACGACAGCGCGAACGTCTGCCCCTTGCTGAACTCCGGCACCATGTAGTGATAGTTGGTGTCGAACCACTTCGTCATTTCCTGCGCGGGCACGCCGTGGCCGGTGTGATGCACATGACCGTGCGCGCAGGTCTCGGCGCCGCCTTCCGCGCCGCGCGCCATCGCGAAGTATGTCGCGAGCGGCACCGCGCCGCCCTTCCAGCCATAGATCTGCGGAATCGCGCCGACCATCACGCTGGTGTCGAGCACCTGATCGTAGAACGAGAAATCGTTCGACGGAATCACGGTGATGCCGCGCGCCTTCTGCCGCGCCCAGTTGTCGGCGCGCAGTTTGGCGGCGGTCTCCAGCAGCGATTTTTCGTCGGATTTGCCGGCCCAGAAGCTCTCCAGCGCGGTTTTCAGTTCGCGATGCGGACCGATACGCGGCGTGCCGAGGCTGGCGACGGCGACGGAAACAGAAGAAACAGACATGGCTCAACTCCAGATGTGGGAGCAAGGCCAGAGCGACGCGCGCCGAGGCACGCGGCACAGTGCCGCCGCCACAACCGCACCACCGGACACCCCGCCCGAGGACGTTCATGCTGTCGCGGCAGGTCTCCTGGCTCACGGGTCCGCGCCATGGCCCGGCCTTCCCGAAACCGAAAGTTTCAGTGGCACCGATGGACAATGGCTCGCCGCTTACAGTTGCGGGGGCAGCTCCGGCTTTGGCGTTGCCGCACCGGATTCCCTCTTAGCCTTGGGACAGGCGTCCCAAGGACCACGACAGCCCACAACTAAGGATCAATTCCCACGCCCGTCAAAGGGGATGTGGCCCACTCAAGCCGCGCCATCCGGCTCGTCGCCCGGATTGGGCCGGCCGTAATACTGGGTGCCGATCTCGATCGGCTCGCGGCCCTGGCTGCGGCGATGCGCATTCGTGTCGCGCAGCGAATAGACGCAGCCGCAATATTCCTGCTGGTAGAATTCCTCGCGCTTGCTGATCTCGATCATGCGGGCGGAACCGCCACCCTTGCGCCAGTTGTAGTCCCAGTAGGACAGCCCATCGTAACGCGACGCCGCGCGCTGGCCGCAATCGTTGATCTGCGCCATGTTCTTCCAGCGCGAGATGCCGAGCGAGCTCGTCATCACCGGAAAGCCGTGCTCATGCGCGTACAGCGCGGTGCGCTCGAAACGCATATCGAAGCACATGGTGCAGCGGATGCCGCGTTCCGGCTCCCACTCCATGCCCTTGGCGCGGGCGAACCAGTTGTCCTTGTCGTAGTCGGCATCGACGAACGGCACGCCGTGCTTCTCGGCAAAGCGCACGTTTTCGTCCTTGCGCAACAGATATTCGCGCTCGGGATGGATGTTCGGATTGTAGAAAAAGATGGTGTAGTCGACGCCGGAAGCGAGCATCGCCTCCATCACCTCGCCGGAACAGGGCGCGCAGCAGGAATGCAGCAAGACCTTGGTCTCGCCGCCCGGCGGAATCAGTTTCTTGCGTTCGCTCAGTTCCATGCCGGTGTTTTAGAGCAGGTTTTGCCCAGATGGAATCAGAAACTCGTCATGCCGCGCATAGCTCGACAAAGACGGGCGTAAACGCCTTTATGTCGCGGGCATTCACCGTCTTAAAAATTTCAGCAGAAAAGACGTGGATGACCGGAACAAGTCCGGCCATGACGGATCGGTGCTTTTCAGAACCTGATCCGCGTCCAATTCCTACTCGGCGGCGCGCGGAACGATGGTTTCCACGATCGAGGCGTCCAGCGCCTCGTAATCATGAAGCCGGATGGTGGCATAAAGCTCGGCCCGGGTCTGCATGTCGGGAACCGCCGCCTCGGTGCTGCCATTCTTCTTCAGCGTGGCATAGAGCTTTTCCTGCGCCTTGTTGGCGACGCGCAGCGAGGACACCGGCCAAATCACCATGCGATAACCCATCGCCTCGAATTCGGAAGCGGTGATGAACGGCGTCTTGCCGAACTCGGTCATGTTGGCGAGCAGCGGCACGCCCGGCAGACGCCTGGCGACTTCCTGGAACATCTCGCGCGAGGTCAGCGCCTCGGGGAAGATCGCGTCCGCGCCGGCCTCAAGGTAAAGCTTGATGCGCGCCACCGCGCCGTCGATGCCCTCGCTCGCCGCCGCGTCGGTGCGGGCGATGACAAACAGATGGCGCCGCGCCTTCACCGCCGCCGCCACCTTGGCCGCCATGTCGCGCGGATCGGCCAGCTTCTTGTCGTTGAGATGGCCGCATTTCTTCGGCAGCAACTGGTCCTCGATATGGACCGCGCCGGCGCCGGCATCCTCGAAGGCGCGCACCATGTTCATGACATTGAGCGCCTCGCCATAGCCGGTATCGCCGTCGACCAGCACGGGAAGGCTGCTGGCCCGCGCGACCTGACGGACGAAGAAGCAGACCTCGTCCACCGTGATCATGCCGAGGTCCGGCAATCCCATCGACGCGGTCATCGCCGCGCCCGACAGATAGAGCGCGTCAAACCCGGCATCGCGCGCCTGGATCGACGCCATGCCGTTATGCGCGCCGGGGATTTGCAGAATGCCTGGACGCTTCAGCAATTCGCGAAAACGCTCGCCGGCCGGAGCCGCAGGCAACGTTGCGCCGATAAGATAGGTCATGGCGTGATCCTCGGTGATGCCTCAAGCGGCGCGGGTTTTGGCGGATGCCTTGCCGCGCGCATCGATCGGCACGAACTTCAGGTTTTCCGGTCCGACATAATTCGCCGACGGGCGGATGATCTTGTTGTCGACGCGCTGCTCGATCACATGCGCCGACCAGCCGGAGGTGCGCGAAATCACGAACAGCGGCGTGAACATCGCGGTCGGAACACCCATCGCATAATACGACGCGGCGCTGAACCAGTCGAGATTGGCGAACATCTTCTTGGTCTCGGCCATCACCGCCTCGATCCGGTCGGCGATCTCGAACATCCGCATGTCGCCGCGCTCGGCGGAGAGATTGCGGGCGACTTCCTTGATCACCTTGTTGCGCGGATCGGACACCGTATAGACCGGATGACCGAAGCCGATCACCACTTCCTTGGCCTCGATGCGGCGGCGGATATCGGCTTCCGCCTCGTCGGCGTCGCGGTAGCGCTGCTGGATCTCGAACGCAACCTCGTTGGCGCCGCCGTGCTTGGGGCCGCGCAGCGCGCCGATGCCGCCGGTGATCGCCGAATACATGTCCGAACCCGTGCCGGCGATGACGCGCGCGGTGAAAGTCGAGGCGTTGAACTCATGCTCGGCATAGAGGATCAGCGAGGTGTGCATCGCCCGCTCGTGCGAGGCGGACGGCTTCTTGCCGTGCAACAGGTGCAGGAAGTGCGCGCCGATCGAATCGTCGTCGGTCTCGACATCGATGCGCTTGCCGTTGTGCGAGAAGTGATACCAGTACAGCAGCATCGAACCGAGCGAGGCCATCAGGCGGTCGGCGATGTCGCGCGCGCCCGGCTGGTTGTGGTCATGCGCCTCCGGCAGCACGCAGCCCAGCATCGACACGCCGGTGCGCATCACGTCCATCGGATGGGCGGCGGCCGGAATCTGCTCCAGCGCGGCCTTCACCGCGGCCGGCAGACCGCGCAGCGCCTTCAACTTGGCCTTGTAGCTGGCAAGTTCCGGGCGGGTCGGCAGCGCGCCGTGCACCAGCAGATAGGCGATCTCCTCGAACTCGCAGGTCTCCGCCACATCGAGAATGTCGTAGCCGCGATAGTGCAGGTCGTTGCCGGTGCGGCCCACGGTGCACAGCGCGGTGTTGCCCGCGAGCACACCGGACAGCGCGACGGATTTCTTCGGGGCGGGTTTTGTGGTCGCTTCCATGAACGTGTCTCCTGTGGGCCGTTAGCGCTGCGCGCCTGCCTGCCAATCGAAAATGCCGTGCGGCGATGCCTTGCCGAGCGCCTTGGCATCGACGGTGAATGTCAGCTCGTTCAGCTCGCCGGCCTTGAGCGAGGTCAGGCGCTCGACCGTGGCGATGAAGCGATCCTGCTCGGCGGGGGCGATGATGCCGTCCGCCAGCGTGCGGAACTTCTTGATGTAGTCCGGACGCTTGAACGGGCGCGCGCCGAGCGGATTGGCGTCGGCGATCGCGAGTTCGTCCTCGATCACCTTGCCGTCCTTGAGCTTGACGACGACCTTGCCGCCGAACGCCTTCTCCTTCGGATCATGGCTGTGATAGCGGCGGGTCCATTCCGGATCTTCCACCGTCGAAACCTTGTGCCACAGCGCCACGGTCTCGGGGCGCTGCGCGCGCTCCGGCGCGTAGGAGCGCTCATGGTGCCAGCCGCCGTCTTCCAGCGCCACGGCGAAGATGTACATGATCGAGTGATCGAGCGTCTCGCGGCTGGCCTTCGGGTCCATCTTCTGCGGATCGTTGGCGCCGGTGCCGATCACATAATGGGTGTGATGGCTGGTGTGGATGACGATGCTCTCGACCTTCGACAGATCGCCGATCTTCGGGCCCATGCGGCGGGCGAGATCGATCAGCGCCTGGCTCTGATATTCCGCCGAATGCTCCTTGGTGTAGGTCTCCAGAATGGCGCGCTTGGGCTCGCCCTTCTCCGGCAGCGGCACCACATATTGCGCCTTCGGGCCGCCAAGCAGCCAGGCGATGAAACCGTCCTCGCCCTCATAGGCCGGCGACGGCGCGCCCTCGCCGCGCATCACGCGATCCACTGACTCGATCGCCATCTTGCCGGCGAACGCCGGAGCATACGCCTTCCAGCTCGAAATCTCGCCCTTGCGCGACTGCCGCGTGGTGGTGGTGACATGCAGCGCCTGCTGCACCGCCTGGAGGATAGTCTCGGTCGGCAGCTTCAAGAGCGTACCGATGCCGGCCGCCGCCGAAGGCCCCAGATGGGCGATGTGATCGATCTTGTGCTCGTGCAGGCAGATGCCCTTGACCAGATCGACCTGAATTTCATAGCCGGTGGCGAGGCCGCGAACCAGATCGGCGCCGCTGAGGTTGCAGTGCTGCGCGACCGCGAGGATCGGAGGAATATTGTCGCCGGGGTGGGAATAATCGGCGGCCAGGAAGGTGTCGTGGAAATCGAGCTCGCGCACCGCGACGCCGTTGGCCCATGCGGCCCATTCCGGCGAGACGCGCTTGGTCTTGTCGAGACCGAATACCGTCGCGCCCGGCTGGTAGGGATGCGTCTGCGCCTGCGCCCGCGCGCTCGCCGCCGGCCGCCGCGCCACCGAGGCCGCCGCCACCGATGCATTGTCGATGATGCGGTTGCCGATCATCTCGACCACCTCGTCCTCCACCGCCACCGGATCGGAGGCGACCTCCGCGATCTTCCAGGCCAGTTGGTCGGCGCGCTGCAGAGGCTCGGCGGATTTGTAGGTGCGAACGGTATGCTGCTTCACTTGCTGGTTCCTTGTCGGCTTAAACGGTGGTGGTGGTGTTTTTCGCGATCGGGACCGGACGGCCGTCCTCGCCGATCGCGACCATTTCGAAGGTGCCGTGCATGGCGCGGCTGCGCTGGCCGCTCGCGACCTCCTCACGGAAAATCTCGACCGCCACGGTCATCGACGTTCGGCCCGAGCGCACGACGCGCGCAACGATCTCGATCAACTCGCCAACCTTGACGGGCTCCCTAAATTCGACGGTATCGGTGCGCACCATTACGACATTGCGGCCGGCATGGCGGGCACCAGCAGCGAACGCCGCCTTCGCCATCAGGCTCAGAGCCGTCCCCGCAAACAGGGTGCCGTAGTGGTTGGCGTGCTCGGGAAACACGACTTCGGAAAAGCGGGTTTCCACCGGCGGGGGCGGTTCGGAGGCACCAAATGACATGGAATAAACTCCCGACGGGGGCGAAATCGCTTTGCCGGCCGGCACCATATCCACCCCGGCAGGGGTTGGGAACGTCATAAATAGTATAGTTTTTTCAAAAGCCTTGCCAGAACAGCAAGGCATTGCAACAGCTTAGGATGCAGCGCAGGAACGCAGCCGCAAGGCCCCGCCGGCAGCGAACCGGAAGCCACCCCTTTCGCTCGAAACAGGACGGACGCGCCGTGGCGCGCCCGTCATCAACCCCGGCTTTGGGTTTCAGTGGTAGAGCTGCAATTCCGGACGCGGATCGGGAACGAAGCCGTCCTTGTTCGGCATCGCGATCTTCGGCAGCGTCTCGGCGTTCACCGTGTCGGTCGGCTTGATGATCTTCCCCTCGGACAGGATGTAGGCCACCACGGCATAGACCTCGTCGTTCTTCAACGAGCCGGGGGCGCTAAACGGCATCGCCCGCTTGACGTAGTCGAACAGCGTGGTCGCATAGGGCCAGTAGCTTTCCACCGTCTTCACCGGCGTCTTGGTCGCCAGCGAGCCACGGCCACCGATCAGCTTGTCGCCGCCGATCCCTTTCGCGGGATTGCCCTCCAGCTTGTCGCCATGACACGCCGCGCAATTCTCGGCGAAGACTTTGGCGCCCTGCGTCCCGGTGCCGCTGCCCGGCGGCAGACCGCGCCCGTCCGGCGGAATCGCGAAGAAGCCGGAGAGCTCGGCCGGATCGACCTTGGTGCCGAAACCGTAGCGGTCGTTAATAGCCTGCGCGAACGCCGCGGACGACAAAAGGCCGACCAGCACCGCGCTTCCAAGCACAGTTTTAAGCGTGGACATTGGCGACATCTCCCGTTTCGTTGACGGCCCAGCTCTGGATCGCATTGAGGTGATAGATCGAGCCGAACGGTCCGTTCGATCCGCGAATGGCGATCAGTTGCTTGAGAGTCGGCTGCACATAACCGGTGTCGTCGATGCAGCGGCTTTGCAGAATCGCAGGCTTGCCGTCCCACACCCACGGGAAGCTGAAGCGCACGGTGCAGATCGGCTCCGGCGTGGAGTCGATCCGTGCCGGATACCAGGTCTTGCCGCCATCGACCGACACATCCACCGACTGGATGCGTCCGCGCCCGGACCATGCCAGACCCTGGATATTGTAGAAGCCCGCTCCCGGCAGCTTCATGTCGCCGGACGGGAATGTGATCACCGACTTCGCGTCCATCTCCAGCGTGAAGATGCGCGCCTTTCCGTCGCCGAGCAGGTCGGTGTATTTCGAGGTTTCCTCGCGCGTCATGAACGGCTTGTCGCTGACCTCGAGCCGTCGCAGCCATTTGATGTGGGTGTTGCCCTCATAGCCCGGCAGCAGCAGCCGGAGCGGATAGCCCTGCTCGGGACGCAGGGCCTCGCCGTTCTGGCCGTAGGTGATCATCGCGTCCTTCAGCATCTTCTCCATCGGAATGCTGCGCGTCATCACCGCGGCGTCGGCGCCTTCTGCCAGCACCCATTTAGCATCGGTCTGAAGGCCGACCTCCCGGGCGATGGTGGCGAACGGAACGCCGGTCCATTCCGATGTGCTGAGCAGCCCGTGGGTGCCCTGCACCGTTTTCAGCGTCGGCTTGTTCCATTCGGTGAGGCCGTTGCCGGAGCATTCGATGAAATGCTTGCGCGTCACCGCCGGGAAACGCTTGATGTCCGTCATGCTGAACTTCTTGGCGGTGTCCACCATGCCATGCACGATGAGGCTGTGCCTGGCCGGATCGATGGTGGGAATGCCGCCATGGTGACGTTCGAAATGCAGGCCCGACGGCGTGAGATTGCCGAGTCCCTTCTCGAGCGGGGTCATGCTCCATGACGTGATGTCGTTGGCGGTTGGATAGCGCCAGCGCACCTCGGTCTCGAATTGCGAGCGCGAACCGTAACCGCCATCGGCGGCGACACCGCGCCCCTGCTCTTTCGTCGGATCGTCCGGAACATCGAAATGAAACGCACCGGGCGGTGCCTTGTTGTCAGCGGCATGGGCAAAACCACCGGAGCCGACCACGCCGGCAAGCGAGCCGGCAGCGAACAGGAATTTTCGTCGGTCGGTGATGGCGGCACGGGGAAACATGCCGTCCTTGCAGTCGCAGTCTTCTTGCTGTCGTTGGGCAATATGGCGTTGTTCCGCCAGAATCATTTGCTCGACCATCCGACGAGATTTCTCGTCATAGACGGCATGTCCGTCGCTTTTCATGTCTCTCTCCATAAGAGATTGAGCATCACGTGGAGGGGCCACTACGCCTAGTGAACCCTCGGCACCATCATCCCCACCCGGCTCATCCGGATACGGACAACAAATTATTCTATCTACCAGTAGGTAGGTGTAAACGACCGCGCATGCGACAGATTTGATTTTTCCCCTATTCCGGGCGGTCGTGGCCGATCTATAAGAACCGGAAAATTCCACCAGCCAGAACGATCCCCATGAAGCCCGTTGTCATAACCGAGACCAAAACGCAGCTTTTGCGAAGCGCCGAGACCTTGATCCGACGCCGGGGATATTCCGGATTCAGTTACGCCGATCTGTCGGATGTCGTGGGGGTGAAGAAGGCCAGCATCCATCACCATTATCCGACCAAGGAGCGGCTTGTCGTGTCCGTGCTGGCAGCCTATCGATCAAGGTACGCGGACGGACTCGCGCAGATCGGAAAACGGCACGAGCATGCGCTGGACCGTATCGACGCCTACGGTCGTCTGTATCTCAGCGGGGTCGAGCAGAATCTGGGTTGCTTATGCGCGGCGCTCGCGGCCGAACTCGAGACGCTTCCCGCAGCCTTGCGCGATGGCACAACAGCGTTCTTCCAGGAGCACATCGGCTGGCTGGAAAAAATATACGCCGAGGGCTTATCCCGCGGCGACGTCCGCAACACCATCAAGGCGAAGGAAGCCGCCCGCTTCATCGTCTCGGCCTTGGAAGGCGGGCTGATGATGGAGCGGATGGTCTCAGGCCGGTCGGGCTTTAAAATGACCCTGTCGGCCATCCGGAAAATGCTGGAGCCCTGAGACCGCCTGCTCGGACGGCCTTCGGCGCCACCCATCCCCGGTTACGAGGATCACCGCAGTTCACCTGCGATGATCTCTGGCTTATCGCCGCGTGGCCCGATTACTCGGCGGCGCTGCGCAGCTCGGCCTTCTCCACCTTCACCGCGCAGAACTTGAATTCGGGAATCTTTCCGAACGGATCGAGCGCCGGGTTGGTCAGCAGGTTCGCCGCAGCCTCAGCGTAGCAAAACGGCATGAACGCCATGTTCTCCGGCACGTCGCGGTCCGAGCGCGCCTTGACCTCGACGGCGCCGCGCCGCGTCTCGACCCGAACGAAATCGCCCGGCCAGACGTTGAGCCGCCGCATGTCCTTCGGCGACAGGAGCACCGTTGCCTCCGGCTCGATGCTGTCGAGCACGCCGGCGCGGCGGGTCATCGAGCCGGTGTGCCAATGCTCCAGGATACGGCCGGTCGAGAGCACCATCGGATACTCTTCATCCGGAATTTCGTCCGGCGCCGTGACGTGCGCGGGCACGATCCGGGCGCGGCCGCTCTCGGTCGGAAAGCCGGTGGTGAAGATGATTTCGTTGCCGGGCTGGTGCGGATCGTCCACCGGATAGGTGACCGCCCCTTCGCGCTCCAGACGCTCCCAGGTGATGTTGTCCAGCGACGGCATCAGACTTGCCATTTCGGTGAAGACATCGGCAACGCCGGCGTAATTCCAGCCGCAACCCATGCGGTTGGCGATCTCCTGGATGATCCAGATGTCCTGACGCGCGTCGCCCGGCGGCTTCAGCACCTGACGCGAAATCTGCACGCGGCGGTCGGTATTGGTGAAGGAGCCGACCTTCTCGGCAAATGCCGAGGCCGGCAGGATGACATCCGCATGGAACGCCGTTTCGGTGACGAACAGATCCTGCACCACGAGGTGATCCAGCTTGGCGAGCGCCTCGCGCGCATGCTGCAGGTCGGGGTCGGACATCGCCGGATTTTCGCCCTCGATATACATGCCGCTGATGGTGCCGGCGTGGATCGCGTTCATGATCTCGACCACGGTCAGTCCCGGCACCGGATCGAGCTCCTGCTGCCAGACCTTCTCGAACGTCGCGCGCAGATCGGTGCGGCCGACCGGCTGATAATCCGGCAGCAGCATCGGGATCAGGCCGGCGTCGGAGGCGCCCTGCACGTTGTTCTGACCGCGCAGCGGGTGAAGGCCGGTGCCGGGCCGGCCGATCTGGCCGGTGATCAGCGCGAGCGCGATCAGGCAGCGCGAATTATCGGTGCCGTGGATGTGCTGGCTGATGCCCATGCCCCAGAAGATGATCGCCGATTTCGCCTTGGCATAGAGCCGGGCGACCTCCTTGATGGTCTCGGCGGGAATGCCGCAGATCTTCTCCATCTTCTCCGGCGGGAATTCCTTGATCTTCTCCTTGAGCTCCTCGAAGCCCTCGGTGTAGCCGGCGATGTACTGCTTGTCGGTGAGGTCCTCGGTGATGATCGTATGCAGCATGCCGTTCAGCAGCGCCACGTCGGCGCCCGGTTTGAACTGCAGGTTGCGATAGGCCAGGCGCGACAACGGCTGCTTGCGCGGGTCAATAACGATGAGCTTGGCGCCGTTCTGCTTCACCGCGTTCTTGAAGAAGGTCGCGGCAACCGGATGGTTCGCGGTCGGGTTCGCGCCGATGACGACGATCACCTCGGCGTCGAGCGCGGCGGAGAACGGCGCCGACACCGCGCCGGAATTGACGCCCTCCATCAACGCGGCCACCGACGAAGCGTGACATAGCCGCGTGCAGTGGTCGACGTTGTTGGAGCCGAAGCCGGTGCGCACCAGCTTCTGGAACAGATAGGCCTCCTCGTTCGATCCCTTGGCGGAGCCGAAGCCCGCCAGCGCCTTCGGACCCTTCTCGTCGCGGATCTTCACCAGCCCTTTGGCGGCGACATCGAGCGCCTCTTCCCACGAGGCTTCGCGGAAATGCGTGAAGGGATTGGCCGGATCGACCTGATCCATCGCGCTCTTCCTGGCGTTGGGCAACCGGATTAGCGGCTTGGTCAGGCGATGCGGATGGTGGATGTAGTCGTAGCCGAAGCGGCCCTTGACGCACAGGCGGTTGTGGTTCGCCGGGCCGTCGCGACCCTCGGCATAGACGATCTGCTCGTCCTTGACGTGATAGGTGACCTGACAGCCGACGCCGCAGAACGGGCACAGCGAGTCGACCTTGCGGTCGGCATAGACCGTGCGGGTATCGTGCTGCGCGTCGAGCAGCGAGGCCGGCATCAGCGCGCCGGTCGGGCACGCCTGCACGCATTCGCCACAGGCAACACAGGTGGATTCTCCCATCGGATCGTCGAAGTCGAACACGATCTTGGCGTCATGGTTGCGATAGGCCATGCCGATGACGTCGTTGACCTGCACCTCGCGGCAGGCGCGCACGCACAGGCCGCACTGGATGCAGGCATCGAGATTGACGCTCATCGCCGGATGGCTGTAGTCGCCGGTCCAGCGCTCGGCGGCCGGAAACCGGCTCTGCGTGACATGAACCCGATCGGCCCAGTTCCAGAACTTCGAATCCGGATCGTGCGAGGTCTCGCGCGCCGGCTGGTCGGCAACCAGAAGCTCCATCACCATCTTGCGGGCGGAGGTGGCGCGGTCGGTCGCGGTCTTCACCTTCATGCCGACGGTCGGCATGCGCATGCAGGACGCGGCAAGCACGCGCTCACCCTCGACCTCCACCATGCAGGCGCGGCAATTGCCGTCGGCGCGATAACCCGGCTCCGGCGAATAGCACAGATGCGGAATTTCGGTTCCTTCGCGCCTGGCGACCTGCCAGATGGTTTCACCCGGCGCGGCCTCGACCATTTTTCCGTCGAGTTCGAATTGAATCTTGGTCATTCGGCAGCCTCCTTAGGCGCGAACTCCTCGGGGAAATACTTGATCACGGATGTCAGCGGATTCGAGGCAGCCTGCCCGAGACCGCAGATCGACGCATCGCGCATGGTCTGGCTCAGCTCGTTGAGCAGATCGCGATCCCACGCCCGCGTTTCCATCAGCCTGGCCGCCTTCTGCGTGCCGATCCGGCACGGCGTGCACTGGCCGCAGCTTTCATCCTCGAAGAACTTCATCAGATTGAGCGCGGCGTCCTTGACATCGTCCTTGTCGGACAGCACCACCACCGCCGCCGAACCGATGAAGCAGCCGTATTTTTCCAGCGTGCCGAAATCGAGCGGAATGTCGTTCATCGACGCCGGCAGGATGCCGCCAGACGCGCCGCCCGGCAGATAGGCGCGGAACTGGTGGCCATCGGCCATGCCGCCGCAAAATTCCTCGATCAGCTCCTTGATGGTGACGCCGGCGGGCGCGAGCTTCACGCCCGGATTCCTGACGCGCCCGGACACCGAATAACTGCGCAGGCCGTGCCGGTCGTTGCGGCCCTGACCCTGCCACCATGCCGCGCCCTTCTCGACGATGTCGCGGACCCACCACAGCGTCTCGATGTTGTTGATCAGCGTCGGCAGGCCGAACAGTCCGACCTGGAACGGGTAAGGCGGCTTGTGACGCGGCAGGCCGCGCTTACCCTCGATGCTCTCCAGCAGCGCCGATTCCTCGCCGCAGATATACGCGCCTGCGCCGCGCCTCATATGCAGCGTCGGCCCGCCCGGCGGCAGCTTGGCGATTTCCCGCTCAAGGATCTCGCGGCAGGCCGGATATTCGTCGCGCAGATAGATGTAGACCTCGCCGGCTTCCACCACATGCGCGCCGATCAGCATGCCCTCGATGAAGCGATGCGGATCGCTCTCCAGATAGAAGCGGTCCTTGAAGGTGCCGGGCTCGCCCTCGTCGCCGTTGATCGCCATCATGCGCGGCCCGGGCTCGCCGAGCACCGCGCGCCATTTGCGCCCCGTGGGAAAGCCCGCGCCGCCGAGACCGCGCAGCGATGCCTCGTCGAGCGCCTTGAGCAGATCGTCCTTCGACATCTCGCCCGAGCGCACCTTGTTCAGGAGCTTGTAGCCGCCGCCCGCGACATAGGCGTCATAATCAACATATTCGGGCAGACGCGCGTGGGTGTCGTCGGCCTTGGCCGTAGCCAGCACGTTCTCGACCGTGGCGTGATCGACGAAATTGTGTCCGACCTCCGCGACCGGCGCCGTGTCGCAACGGCCGACGCAAGGCGCGCGCACGACGCGCACGCCGGGGCCGGCCTTGTTCTGCAATTCCTTGAGCAGGGTTTCGGCGCCGAGCATCGCGCAGGTCAGCGAGTCGCAGACGCGGATGGTCAGCGGCGCGATATCGGGCTGGCCGTCCTTCACCACATCGAAATGCGCGTAGAAGGTCGCAACCTCAAACACTTCAGCGAAGGCGAGCTTCATCTCGTCGGCGAGCGAAGCAAGATGCGCCGCGGAAATCTGGCCGTAAGTATCCTGGATGAGATGCAGATGCTCGATCAGAAAATCGCGGCGGCGCGGACGATCGCTGAGCAGGCGCTCGATCTCCTCGCTTGCCTGCGGATCGATCTGACGGCCCTTCGGCACCGCGCGGGCGCGTCGCCGTCCCTCTCCTGGATGTTCGAATGGAATGACTTGCTGTTGCCCGACGTGCTTCATTGGAACAGCTCCAGTGTGATTAAAAACATATGGCTGCTGGCACGCGGAATGCAAGGAAGAAGCCGATTTCTCGACGTGAATCACCCTTCCCTGATCGCGCGCGGCAGCTTTCTGATCATCGAGCAAATCGAGCACCTGCTCAGCCGGGCGGCACAGCCGCGCGCCTTTCCAGGTTTCGACGATGGGACACAACAGAAGTTCCGGCGAGCGCACCAGCAGGTCCAGAATGGCTTCGTCATCCCATTTGAGATGCTCCGCCGATTGCTGCACTGCGACAAATCCGGTTTTGCGGATCAGATCCCGCGCCGTGATCCGCATTTTGCGGATGAGGTAACTCAACCGGCTCTTGCTGGGCGGCGTCTGCACGCAGTCGATGACACGAGGTGTGAGGCCGCTCGCTTCGATCGTCGCCAGCACCCGCACGGACGTGCGGGAAGCGGGATTGTGATAGATCGTCACATCCTTGGATCGAGATCGGCTTTTTTTGCGAAGCAAACTGCCTACGCGGCTGTTGTCAGATCGACTTCGGTCGGATGTCATGTCCCGCCACGGCGCGCGTCGGCTCGCCAGCCACGTTCACAGTACCCCCATCCCCTGCCCCAGAGGCAAGGGATAAAATCACCGCACGCTTCTGACGCCAGCGTGCGACATCGCGCAGCTCTATCGCTATACAGACATCATACATAACGAAACGTCCTGACGGCCGCACAGCGCCGCGTCAGGCCGGGCGGAATCCGGCACGCTCCAGCGTGGCGCGCGTCTCGCTCGATGCCAGCGAGTCGAGAAAGGCACGCACCGCGGGCCGCGCCTTGCGCGCCGAGACCAGCGCGAAATCGTAATGTTCCTCGGCCAGCGGAATGAAGCCGAGCCCTGCGGCGCGCGCGACCGGCGCGATGGTCACGCCCCAGTCGGCACGGTTCTGCGCCACCGCCGCCGCGACGGCGTTGTGCGACTTCGGCTGGTTCCAGTAGCCATCGGGCCGCGCCTCGCCGAGCAGGCGATCGATCAGGATGCGCGTGCCCGCGCCCTGATTGCGGTTGACCATCAGGCAGGACGGATCGGCCAGCGCGGCCTTGACCGCGCCTTGCGCATCGCGTTCCTCAAAACGATTGTCGCCGGCGCGGAACACGATGCCCTGCATGCGCCGGTAGCCCGGCACGAGTTCGAGACCCGGCACCAAAAACGACGCGTTGTAGGTGTCGGTCTTGTCGTCGAACAGATGGATCGGCGCCAGATCGCATTCGCCACGCCGCGCCGCCGCAAGCCCGCCGAGACTCCCGACCGGAATCGAACGCACCGACAGGCCGCCGCGCACCAGCGACGCGGTGACGATATCGAGCCCGGTGCAATGACTGCCGACGATCACGAGATCCGGCACCCGCACATGCGGCGTGAACAGCGTCACCTCCGCTTCGGTGCCGGCCGGCATCTGATAGGCCAGCGCGTCGATGCGCAGGAAGCCATCGGCCTGCGCGAACGCGGTGATCGCACCCGAGCCCTTGCCGGACGGATAGGCGATCAGACCGTCCTCGCCCTCGACCAGCGAGACCATGACGAATTCGGTGCGGCCAAGTTCGGAGGCGATGCGCACCGGCACCCTGGCCGTCACCTTGGCGTCAGACCGCGGCGGCAGTCCCGCCATGCGGCGCAGCACCGGCACGATCATGTCGTGGAAGGTGAACATCGCCGAAGTGGGAAAACCCGGCAGGATCACCACCGGCTTGCCGTCGCACACCGCAAGGCACAGCGGCTTGCCGGGTTTGAGCGCGACGCCATGCGCAATGATGCCGGGCTTGCCGAGCCGACCGATGATGCGATGGGAGACGTCGCCCGCGCCTTTCGAGGTGCCGCCGGAGAGCACCAGCATGTCGCATTGCGCCAGCGCCGCGCGCATCGCGGCTTCGAGTTTGACTTCATCATCCGGAAACGCGCCGACGAAAACGGCATCGCCGCCGTTCTCGGCGATGGCGGCGGTGACGATCGGCCCGTTGGTGTCGTAGATCGCCGCGGGCCGCAGCGATTGGCCCGGCGGCACCAGTTCGTCGCCGGTGGAGAGGATCGCGACCTTCGGCTTGCACGCCACCTTCACCTCGGCGATGCCGCACGCCGCCAGCATGCCGACCTCGCGCGAGCCGACGATGGTGCCGGCGCGCATCAAGGCTTCGCCGCGCGCGATGTCCGACCCGGCGTAAGATACGAACTGGCCGGGCGACGCCGCACGGCGGATTTCGATGGCGCGCGCGCCGGCCGGCTGGGTGTGCTCGATCATCACCACCGCGTCGGCGCCGCGCGGAACAGGGCCGCCGGTCGCGATCGGCGTCGCGGTGCCGGGCGTCACCACGAGTTGCGGCGCGTCTCCGCAGGCGATGATCTCATTGTTGAGCGCGAGGCGAATGGCGGAGCCCTCCGCCGCCATCGCCAGATCGCTTGAGCGCACGGCGAAACCATCGACATTGGAACGGTCGAACGGCGGCACGTCGATCGGCGCGATCACGTCTTCGGCGAGCGCAAGACCGAGCGCATCGTTCAGCTTGCGCATCTCGTGGCGCGCCGGGCGTGGAAACAGCGCGGTCTCGAAACGCGACAACGCTTCCTCGCGCGACAGAACGGTGAGGAACTGCTCCTGATCGAGACTGGCCGAACGCTTCGGAGACGGAGGATGGGCCATGCTCACCTGCTACACCACATCATTGTCGAACAGCATCGCGCTGCATGGCGTGCCCGCGGCGTAACCTTCGCTGCCGCCGGGCACCGCAAGCCAGCCATCGGCCCGCGCCAGAAGACGCAGCGACAGATCGCCGACCGCGATCGGCTGCCAGCTCTCGCCCTCGCGCCTGACGAGAACGATGTCGGCCATGCCCGGCCCGGACGCGATCTTGCGCGCCAGCGTCAACACCACCGGCGCCCTTGCACATATATAATGTCCCGACAGCCGATCCAGAGCAGGACGCGCCAGCGTCAGCCACGCCGCCAAAGCCTGATCCGCCGCGCCCGGCAGCGCAACGACCGGGCATGCACCGATCCGGCCCACCGCCGTGCTGCGGCCGGGTTGCAACGCGACACCATGCGCCTGCAACTCGCCACGTTGTGCGAGCGCAGTCACCGCGGCATCGGCCTGCCCTGCTCCGGTGCCGCCGATCATCACCAGCATATCGCAGGCGGATACATCGAGTTCGCTTGCAATCGACGCCCTATCGCGGCCCGGCGCATCGACACAAACCACATCGGCGCCGGCGCACCGCGCGAGTGCTGCGATGAATTCCGTTGTCGTCGCACACACGGACGGCACGTTGACGATTCTCAGGCGCGGCCGGCACACGTCGAGAGTTGCAAGGCCAAGCGCGCGGGCGACCAGCAGATCGAGCGGCCGCAGCCTGCGTCCTTGCGCGATCGCGACGTCATCCAGCCCGATGTCCTCGCCCGCTCGGCGGACGTTCGCGCCGGGCGCGGACTCACCGACCGCCTGCGCCAGCGATCCGATCTGCTCCACCATGTCGGGTTCGATCACGCAATCGCAGCCGGCCGGCAGCGCATTGCCGGCATGGACCCATCGCGGCACGCCGGTCAGCGGCACCGGCGCATAGGACGACGCGCCGACCAGATCGGAGGCGCGGAACGCCCAGCCATCGCGCATGGCGATATCGCACTCCGGCACGACGTGGCCGGTTCGCGACAGACCCGCGGCGATGCAGCCCTCGGCCTGCGCCAGTGGCATCACCGTTGCCGCAACCGGCGCGAGACTGTCGCACAGCAGCGCGCGCGCCTGCTCCAGCGGCGTGAGAGACGCGATAATCTGCTGCGGTCCCGCCATCGGGATATGGTGGACCACTTACCGGCGGCTTTGGCAACCCGCCGGCAGGAAGCGGCACGTGTGCGACCTTAGAGCGTGCGACATATATGCGCGCGGCTTGTGCGCCGCGCGATCTATTTGCGGGCGCGCGCCGCCTTCTCTGCCGCCCGGTATTGCTCGATGCGAGCCTTGAGGCCGGGCCGGCTGGCGCTTTCCACCAGGGCCGCGAGATCGGCGGCGCGGGTATCCGGCGCGGTGAGAGCGAGCAGCATCGTCTGCGACACCGGATCGAGCAGCGCAGCGCGCGCGACCGCCGCCTCGATCACACCCGCCCATTCCTCCTTCGGCGCAAGCGATGTCGCAAAACCGATCGTCTTCGCCTCGGCGGCATCGAACACCCGGCTCGCCGACAGGATCGAGCGTGCCGCATCCGCGCCGACACGGCCGACCAGACGCCGCGTGCCGAGCGCGATGCCGAAGCGCCAGCCCGGCATGCGGAACTTTGCATCGGGCGTCGCCACCCGCTGCGCGCACGAACAGAAGATATCGCAGCCCGCGCCGAGCACCTTGCCATGCGCCAGCGCCAGCGTGGCGAACGGCGCGTGCGCGATCCGCTGCAGCAGCATTTCGATGCGGATCAGCTTGAGCACGAGATCGCCGTCGCTCTGCGTCACCAGATCGCCGAGATCGAAGCCCGAGCAGAAATTGGTGCCCGCTCCGCGAAAAATCATCAACGTGGTGCCATCACGCTCGGCCTCATCCAGCACCGCCAGCAGCGCCTCCACCAGCGTGGCGCTGAGCGCGTTGGATTTGTCCGGCCGCGTCAGCGTCACGTGCCGCGTCGGGCCGTCGCGCTCGACGGTGAGTTCTGCAGTCGTCATTTCCACATCCTATTGTGCCGCGGCCACCCTGAGACTGGCGAACACCTCCTCGGTGTGCGCGCCCAGCGCAGGCGGATTGCGCCTGATTCCGATATTCTCGCCCGACATCAGCAGTGGCGAAATCACCGTGCGGGTGCGATGGCCGCCGGGCAGCTCGAGCGGCTGCACCAGCCCGAGATGATCGACCTGCGGATCGGCCAGCGCCTCCGAATAGGTGTTGATCTCGCCGGACGGCACGCCCGCATTGCCGAAGCGCTCCAGCCACACCGCTTTCGGCTCGAGCTGAAAAACGGTCTCGAGAATATCGCGCAGCGCTTCCTGGTTCTTCGCCCGCATCGCCGGCGAGGTGAAACGCGGGTCGTTGATGAGATCCGGCAGCTTGACGATATCGCAGACCTGCGCCCATAGCCGGTTGTTGCCGGCGGCGAGCGCGAACCAGCCATCGGCGGCGCGAAACGCCTGATACGGCGCGTTGCGCGGATGCGCCGAGCCGAGTTTCACCGGATCGACGCCCGTGCCGAAATACTGGCTGGTCTGCAACGCCGCCACCGCCAGCGTCGCGCCCAGCATCGAAATATCGAAGTGATCGCCGCCCTTTTTCTCGCGCACCTTCATCAGGCCGCAGACCACCGAGAACGCGCCGTACAGTCCGCTGACGAAATCGCACAGCGGCACGCCGCATTTCACCGGCGCGCCGCCCGCATCGCCGGTCACGCTCATCACGCCGGCGATCGCCTGCAACGTCAGATCGAAGCCGCCCTGCTGCGAGCGCGGCCCGGTTTGGCCGAACGCCGAGATCGAGGCATAGACGAGGTCCGGCTGGTCCTTCGACAGCGTCGCATAATCGAGGCCGTTGCGTGCCATCACGCCCGGGCGATAATTCTCGATCACCGCGTCGGCCGAGCGCACAAGCTCGCGCGCCATTTGCAGATCCTTCGGATTCTTCAGATCGAGCGTCACCGAACGCTTGTTGCGATTGACCGAGGCGAAATTCTCGCTGTAACCCTCCGACAGCGGCGGCCACTGCCGCATGCCGTCGCCCTCCAGCCGCTCGACCTTGATGACATCCGCTCCCATGTCGGCGAGCAGCATGCCGCAGAACGGCCCGGCGGCGACTTCGCAGAATTCGATGACCCGAACACCCTCGAGCGGCAACATGGGCATACTCCTTTTCAGGTCGATTGCTGCTTGGCGCCGAACAACCATTCGATGCCAACCAGACGGTCGCAGATAAAGACGGCAATGCAGGCGAGCAGGATCAGCAGCGAGGCTGCCGCCGCGCCGAGCGAGTCCGCGTTCTGTTCGATATAGCTGAACAATTGCACCGGCAGCGGCGTGGTATGGGTGTCGGACAGGAACAGCGCGATGTTCACATCGTCCAGCGAGACAATGAAGCTGAACAGCATGCCGGCCAGCACCGCATGGCGGATCAGCGGAAACGTCACGTACCAGAACACCCGCAGCGAGTCCGCGCCGAGGATCGAGGCGGCGCGCTCCAGCCGCGGATCGATGCCGACAAAGCTCGCCAGCACGAGGCGGATGACATACGGCACCGCGATCAGCATCTGCCCCATCGTCACCGTCATCACCGAGGCGCGGATGCCGAGCGACTGATAGAACTGCATCAGCGCAAGGCCGATCAGCACGGTCGGCAGCATCAACGGCGAGAGGAAGAAGGTCTGCAACGCGCTCGACGCCGCGTTGTTCAACGAGCGCAGGCCGAGCGCGGCGATCACGCCGAGCGCGGTCGAGATCACCGCGACCGCGAAGCCGATCTTCAGACTGAGCCAGAGCGAGCTGCTCCACATCGAATCGGTCAGCACCTCGCCGTACCATTTCAGGCTGTAGCCGGCCGGCGGGAACGACAGGAACGCCGCCGAATTGAGCGAGGTCAGGATGACGATGCCGATCGGCGCGATCATCAGGAAACAGATCAACGCGACATAGCCGGTGAGAAGCCGATTGCTCATCGCACGATCCTCCGCCGGCTCGATCCGTCGCGGACGAAGAAGGTGTAGACCGCCGTGACGAGGGCCGTCGCCACCAGCAGGATCAGCGCGACGGCGGAGGCGAACGGCCAGTTCAGCACCAGCAGGCCTTCCTTGTAGACCAGATAGGGCATCACTGGCACCGACGCGCCGCCGACCAGCGCCGGGGTCACGAAGCCGCTCGCGGCAAGACAAAACACGATCACCGAACCCGCGGTGACGCCCGGCAGGCTGAGCGGCAGCGTGATCCGCGTGAACACGCTAAAGCCGTTGGCGCCGAGGCTGCGCGCGGCGCGCGGCAGCGCCGGATCGATCTGCTGCAGCGAGCCGACCAGCGAGATTACCATGAAGGGCAGAAACACATGCGTCAGCGCGATGATGACGCCGGTCTCGGTGTAGAGCAGATGGCGGACCGGTAGACCGATGGCATGAAACATCTGGCTCAGAATGCCGTTGGGCCCGAGAATGATGATCCAGCCATAGGAGCGCACCACGGCGCTGACGAACATCGGCGCGATCACCAGAAACACCACCAGCGAGCGTCCCCTGCGCCAGTTCTGCGACAGGAACACCGCCACCGGATAGCCGATGATCAGCGTCGCCAGCGTCGTCACCGCGCTGATCCGCATCGAGCGCCACAGCACAGAGCGATAGAATTCGTCCTCGAAGAATCTGGTGTAGGTCTCGAGCGACAGATGGCCGTGCGGCGCGAAGCTCGTCCAGGTCGAGACCAGCAGCGGCCAGACGAACAGCACCGCGTAGATCAGGATCGCCGGCACCAGCAGCAGGCCGGCATGCATCCGGACCGGCGAGCGCAGGCCCGATACCGGAACGGCGGCGCTGTCGGCGAGCGCGTTCATTGTAGCACGCTTTCCGCAACCCGTGGCTCGCTCGCGGCCTTGATCGCTTCGCCCGAAGGAATCAGCCGCGTCTCGTCCGCCGCCCATGACAGCGCGAGATTCTCTCCGACCTTGGCGACGCAACGCTTGACCGCGAGATCGGCAACAAGAAGCGTGCCGCCGGTCTGGATCTCCACCCGGCGGACCGAGCCGTGATAGGTGGTGCCGACCACGCGGCCGGTGACGCTGTTCTCGCCGGCCTCATGGCCGGCATAGATGTTCTCCGGGCGGATCGCGAGCGTCACCTTCTCGCCCACCTCGCCGCGCGGCGTTTCGGCCCGCAGCTTGCCGAGCGGCGTGTCGACTACCACACAGGCGCCGTCGCGGCCCGCAACCACGCCGTCGAACAGGTTGGTCACGTCCATGAACCGGGCGGAGAAGATCGTGCTCGGATGCTCGTAGAGTTCGCTCGGCGTCGCGCGCTGTTCTACCCTGCCCGAAGCCAGCAGCACCACGCTGTCGGCTGTGACCAGCGCCTCCTCCTGATCGTGGGTGACGACCACGGTGGTGATGCCCGCCGCCTTCAGAATCCGCCGCATCTCCTCGCGCATCTTCTTGCGCAGCAGCGCGTCGAGATTGGACAGCGGCTCGTCGAGCAACAGCACCGAAGGGCGCACCACCAGCGCGCGCGCCAGCGCGACGCGCTGCTGCTGGCCGCCGGACAGCTCCTTCGGATAACGCTTGCCGAGATGGCCGAGCTGCACGAGGTCGAGCGCCTCCTGCACCCGGCGTCCGGTCTCGCTCGTGCTGACGCCGCGCATCTTGAGGCCGAACGCGACATTGCGATCGATCGTCATATGCGGAAACAGCGCGTAGTTCTGGAACACCATCGCCATGTCGCGGCGGTGAGGCGCGACATGAGCCATGTCGCGCCCCGCCACCATGATGGCGCCCTGGTCGGGCGTCAGAAATCCCGCGATGAGATTCAGCAGCGTGGTCTTGCCGCAGCCCGAAGGGCCAAGCAGGGCCACGATCTCGCCAGGCGCGGCCGAGAACGACACGTCGTCGAGTGCGACGAAATCGCCATAGGCCTTGCGCAGCCTGTGAATCTCAAGGTGGGTTTCCATCAGCGGCCTCCGACCATGGCGGTCCAGCGGGCGGTGAGCGCCTGCAGGTTCTGGTTGATCGGACCGATGTTGAGGTTGAGCAGTGCCGCGACGTTCTTCTCGCCGTAAGGCACCTTCGCCGCGGCCGCCTCGTCCAGCTTCACGGTCTTGTTCACCGGGCCGAGCAGCATGCTCTCGGCGATCATCTTCTGCGCTTCGGGGCTGATGGTGAAGTCGATGAAGCGCTGGGCGAGATCGGGATGCGGCGCGCCCTCGACGATATCGAACTGCTGCGGATATAGGATCCCGCCTTCCTTCGGCAGCACCAGCGCCACCGGCGCGCCGGTGCCGGCGAAGTCATGCACGCGCGCGCTACCGTTGAAGCCGATCCAGGCGCTGCCGGTGCCGAACAGCGCATCGACCTGCGCCGGCGGATCGACGAAAGCGAGCGCCTGCGGAATCATTTCCTTCATCTTGGCCCAGCCGGGCTCCAGATTGTCGATCGAGCCGCCATTGAGCTCGGCGATCTTGAGGAATAGCAGGTTCGTGTAGCCGATCGGCATGTTGTAGAACACGACGTGGCCCTTGAATTTCGGGTCCCACATATCCAGCCACGAGGTCGGCGCGGCCCAGCCCTTCTCCTTGAACAGCTTGGTATTGTATTCGAGGCCGAGCGCCTGAATGCCCATCACGACGCCGATGCCGTCCGGATCCTTGGCAAAATCGTAGAGATGGGCGAGGTTCGGCACTTTGGCCGGATCGAGCTTGGCGTAGAGCTTCTCGGCCTTGCCCTGATAGTGCGTGGTGTCGTTGGCCCAGATCACGTCGATCTGCGGGCTGGAGCGCTGCGCCTTCACCTTGGCGAGAATCTGGTTCGATGTGCCGGTGACGTAGACGACCTTGACGCCGTATTTCTTCTCGAAGGCGGGAATGACGGTGGCCTGCAGCGCCTTCTGCAGCGATCCGCCGAAGCCGGCGAACACCAGCTCTTTTTCCTCCGCCGCGGAGGCCGGCGTGCCGGCGCTCAACATCATTGCAAGGCAGACGCCTGCACCAAGAGCCGTCAGCCACGTTTTGCGAATGCCGCCCATTGCCTTCAAGATGTTCATCTCTGTCCTCCCTTCGGGACTTTGCCCCGTGTTCTGGTTGGTGGATTGAACTATTGCAGGCCGAATTCGACCCTCCGCACGTTATCCGGATCGATCTGCCTGATGATCGCGAGCTCCTCCTGCGTTGGCTCCGGCGTCACCGGAGCGCTGTCGAGATTGGGAATTTTAAAGCCGGTCTTCTCGGCCAGCTCCTGACGCGAGACGCCGGGATGGATGCTGTCGAGCACGAGGCGGCCGTCTTCCTTGCGGAAGATGCACAGCGGCGTGACGATGCGCTCAAGGTTGCCGTCGGAGGTGGTAAACGCGACCTCCTCGACGAAAATCTTCGGCGAATGTCCGGCGCGCCAGAGCACGACACGCTTCGACTTCGGCAGGATCGCCGGCCCGCCGCCGCCGCCGGGAAAGCGCCCCTTCGGTTTCTCGCGATCGCCGATGAAGCTCGAATTGACGCGGCCCTTGGCATCGACCTGCGCCATGCCGAGGAAGGTCAGATCGAAACCGCCGCGCCCATTGAGACCATACACTTCCTGATTGTCGAAGATCGAGGCCGAGCCGCGGCCGAGATCGGCGGTGCTGGTCGCCGCCATGATCTTGTCCACGGTGGGATTGATGCCGCCGCCGACACTGATGAAGGTGCAATCCGGCGCATTGAGCCGCCGCGCCAGCGTCACTGCCGCGAGCGGCAGCGGCGAGTTGACGCCGACAAACACCACCTCCCCGTTGCGGATCAGGCGGGCCATCGCAACAGCCATCATGTCGGCGGGGCTGTAGGACTGGCTCATGCCGCCGCTCCCAGCGCGACGCGGTCATGCGCCGCCGTCTCGTCGAGATATTGCCTGAAGCCCTCGGGCGTGCGGCTGAGATCGAGATAACGGCGCATCGCCGGCTCGTCGATGTCGTAATGCTGATAGACCGCGGTCGGCCACGCGCCGACCGGCGCATGCACCACGGCTTCGACGAAGATTTCCGGAATGATGGTCAACTCCGGCTGCGCCACGAAGTGCGAGGTCTCGACAATCTTTTCCGCGGTGAGGATGACGCGCTTCGCCGCGCGGCTCATCAGGCGGTCCCACACCGGCGTGCCGTAGATGCGCGCATTGCCGCGCACGTCGGCCTCATGCACATGCAGGATCGCCCAGTCCGGACGCACCGCCGGCACCACCAGCGCATCCTCGCCGGTAAACGGGTCTTTCACCCGAGCAAACGGCGCGATGTCGGGAATGTCGCTGCCCTCGAAGCCGGCGACACACTGGAACGGCAGGCCGAACGCCGCCGCCTGCAGGCTGGCCATCACCGCCGGACAGGCGTTCTCGATCACATCAATGTCGCCCTTCTCCGCTGCGCGGCGGAAGCTCGGCGCCATGCCGAACGGCTGCTCCAGCGTCGCCATGCCGCAACGGACGCTGGCGAGGCAGCCGCCCGCCGCCAGCACGTCGGCATCAAAGCCGGGCGACGGCTTGATCAGGTGCAGTCCCTTGACGCTCTGCCGCGCCAGTTCGCGCACGAACGACGCCGGAATGCGCTGCGACAGGGTTCCGCCAAGCGTGACGATCTGGCCATTCTGCACGAGGCGCGCGGCGTTTTCCAAAGTCATCTGTTTCATGACGACACCTCCTCGGCGGCGGGCTGAAAGAATTGCGTGAGATTGCGGCGCAGGACCTTGCCGGTGGCGTTGCGCGGCAGTTCCTCGGTGAAGGCGATCCGCACCGGCACCTTGAAGTCGGCGAGATGCTCGCGGCAGTAGACTTGCAGTTCCTGCTCGGTGATAGAGGTCGCCGGAACTACGCAGGCGACCACAACCTCGCCCCAGATTCGGTCCGGCAAGCCGCCGACCGCGGCGTCGCGCACCGCCGGATGGCGGCAGATCACTTCCTCGACCTCCAGCGGCGAGACGTTCTCGCCGCCGCGAATGACGATTTCCTTCTTGCGGCCGACCAGGAAGATATGGCCGTCCTGATCCATGCGGCCGAGATCGCCGGTATGCAGCCAGCCATCGACGATGGTGTTGCGGGTCGCGTCCTCGTCGCGGAAATAACCGAGCATCACGGTCGGCGAGCGGATCACCAGTTCGCCGACCTCGCCCGCCGGCAGCGTGTTGCCCTGCCCGTCGAACACGCGGATCTCCTGTCCCGGAAGCGCCTGCCCGACCGAACCGATCTTGCGCTTGCCGCCGGCATAAAGCGGGTTGAGCGTCGAGGTCGCGGTGCCTTCGGTGAGGCCCCAGCCTTCGATCAGGATGTCCTTGCCGAAACGGTCCTCGAACCGCGTGGCAAGATCGACCGTCAGCGGCGCGGAGCCGGTCTTGACGAAATCAAGCCTGATATCGGCGCCGCGTACCTCGGCTTCACGCTCCAGCAGAATAGCAAGAACGGTCGGCGGCGCACTGAAACTGTTGACGTTATAGTCCATCACCAGCTTCCAGTGCTCGCGCGCGCTGAACTTGCGCACCAGGAGGATGGTGGAACGGGCGATGAAGCCGGCGATGTGGCTGACGATCAGCGCGTTGCAGTGGAACAGCGGCATCATGCACAGCGCGACATGATCCTCCGTCAGCCGGAAGCCCTGCGACAACGCCAGACCGTCGGCCCAGACATTGGCATGAGTGAGCAGCACGCCTTTGGGCCGGCCGGTGGTGCCGGAGGTGTAGATCAGCAGAATCGGCGTCGTCCGCGTCAGTCCCTCGACGCGGCGCGGCGCGCGCGGCTGCGCGAACAGTTCAGCGTCCGAGAGCACGGACACCGGAACGGCGACGCCCGGCGCGGCGCCGAGCAGCAGGATCGCCGGCTTCACGTCAAGCGTCTCGACCGCGCTGACGGCCAGCGGCAGGAATTCCGGCGAGGTGATCAAAAGCCGCGAGCCGGAATGGCCGAGCACATAGGCGGTCTCTTCCACCGTCAGGCGGTTGTTGATCGGATTGGCGATCACGCCGGTCTTGAACATGCCGAAATAGGCCGCCACCACCAGCGGCTCGTTGCCGATCAGCATGCTGACGCGGTCGCCGGTCTCCAGCCGCAATTTGCCGAACAGATGCGCGAACTGGTTCGAGAGGTCGTCCAGCTCCGCATAGGAGTAGGCCCTTCCCTCGAAAATAATGGCGGGCTTGGCGGCCCGATGATCTTCCAGCAACTGGCCAATCAACATGGCGTCGGAGACATCCTATGCATGACGTTTCTGGATAAAGCGCTGACCGAGCTCGCGCGACAGATCCTCCGCCGCGGCCATTACCGCCGGCGCGAACTCGACCGCGCGTTCGACCGAAAAACGATATTCGGGGCCGGAGATACTGATCGCGGCGATGACATTGCCGAGATGATCGCGGATCGGCGCGGCGACGCCGACGATCTCGCCGCGATACTCACCGTGATTGAGCGAGTAGCCGCGCTCGCGCGTCAGTTCGAGCTCGCGCCGCAGCCGCTTCGGATCGGTGATGGTCTTGGCCGTATATTTGTGCAGCGGCCCCCGGCATGCCCGTTCGATCTCGGCTTCGGGCTGAAACGCCAGCAGCGCGCGGCCGGTCGCGACATAGGCCGCCGGCGCGCGGCGGCCGACATGGACCTGTGCCTGCACCGGATTGGGGCTGTTGACCTTGTCGAGATACACCACCTCGCCGGGCACGCAGTATTCAGCAAGCTGCGAGCTCTCGCCGCTGATCCCGACCAGCCGCTCCAGATAAGCGTGCGCGACCTTCGCCAGTTCGATGGATTCGCCGGCCACGATGCCGAGCTCCCAGAGCCGGTGGCCGAGCCGATAGCCGCCACGCTCGGAGACGCGTTCGACATAACGCCGCGCTTCCAGATTGGAGAGCACGCCGTGGATCGCGGCCTTGCTCAGATCGAGACGCTGCGCGATCTCGCCAAGCGTCAAAGGCTCGCGCGACGAGGCAAGCATCTCGATCACGTCCAGCGACATGTTGAGGGAATGGAGATGTCGGCGCGGGCCGATGATCGTTGGCTGTTCATTCACGAGTGGTGAATACCATTTTCCATATGCGAATGAAGGCTAGGACCGGAAAAATGAGGAGTCAATTCGCGGGGAGATTAAATCCATGACGCGCCGCCACATCGCGGTGCCGGAACGCGCGCAATCGCCGCACAAAACAGGCGTCGCGCAAACAGATGTCGAAATGAGAATCCGGCAGACTCGCCCGGCGGCGTGCCGACGGTGCCGGCAAGCGGCAGCAGCGCTACGATCGCAGCGTTACGACAGCAGCGAAGGCAGGCCGCTCAGGCTGCTAATGCGATGATCGGGCTCGAAGCCGAGATGATCCATCTGCATGCGCAGCGCCTTGAACAGCGTCAGGGGCCGCACCAGATCGTGCCGCTGCCATGCCGCCGCCATCGCCTGCGGCGTGACCCGTTCGATCCAGGCGACGTTGAATCCGAATGCCTTGGCGCCGGAAGTGTCGAACGGGTTCGACGACACGAACAGAACCTCGTCCGGCGCAACGCCCAACGTCGCCTCCACCAGCGCGTAAGCTTTCGGACTCGGCTTGTAGGTCCTGCACGCATCGACGCTGATGGTGGCGTCGAGCACCTCGTGCAGGCCGGTGTTGCGCACCAGCGCGTTCAACATGTCCGGACTGCCATTGGAGAGGATGGCGAGCTTGCGGCTTTTCAGCGCCGCCAGCGCCTCTCTTGCATCGGGATACAGATCGAGATGCAGATACTTCTCCATGATGCGGTCGAACACGCCGGGCCCGGCCGTCAGCCCCAGCACGGCCAGCGTGACATCCAGCGAGGCACGCGTCACGGAGGCAAAATCCTCGTAGCGCTCCATCAGCGAGCGCAGCCAGGTGTATTCGAGCTGCTTGAGCCGCCAGATCTGGGTGATAATCTCGCCATGGCCGGGAAAGGCCTGTTCGGTGACGCCCTCGACGGACTGCACGTCATACAGCGTGCCATAGGCATCGAACACAACGGCCTTGATCGTCATCGGCATCATCCTGCTGAGAGGCTGCGGCACCACGGCCGCCGTGCGATCGAGCCTAGCGTCTGCCGCCCGTCATCTAAAGCGTGGTCTGCGAATGACCGCACTGCTTGCAGACATAACTGACGCGGGCCTGGCCTTTCGGCGCCGAGACGCGGTTGGCCGCGCCACACTTGCCGCAGATCGCCTCGATCCGTGTGTCGCCCTGTTTGACGACGACGCCTCTGCGCTCCATCGCCTCGCGGACCAGACGTTCGGCCTCCTCCCGCGACGATTGCTTGGACATTCCGTACCCCAAAAAAGGAACAAGGGCCTCGAAGGGCCCTTGTTTTTAGACTGCGTCTTTGGCGGCCTTGACCGGCCGGGCTCTGACGATCTTGCGGGCCGGCTTGGCCTTGAAGGTCATCGGCTCGCCGGTGAAGGGGTTGGTGCCCTTGCGCGCCTTGGTCGCCGGCTTCTTGACGACCACGAACTTCGCGAAGCCGGGAAGAAGGAAAACGCCGGACTTCTTGAGCTCCTTGTAGCCGATCGCGGTGAGCGATTCCATCACGCCCTTCACGTCCTTCTTGGAAAGTTCGGTCTCGCCAGCGACCTTCTCGATCAGCTGCGACTTCGTCATCTGAGTGGCCATAAAGCCTCCTGTTGATTCGCAATGCTGAACAGTATTGCGAAATACACGGTAAAGCGACTGCGAACGGCTATTTTCATAGGGGAAACGCACGTTCGGCGCAGCCCGGAATGTCCGGACTGCTTGCTTTTAAGCGTGATTCTCGGGATTCGGCCAACGCGAATTGACAAGGGCAACGCCCGGAAAGCCGCGCAAAACCGTATTTTCCACTTGAAAACAGGGCCTGCGGGCACCCCGCGCGTTAAACCGCCCGCTTGCGATGCCGGATGGCGGGCCCGCAGGTGAGGCTCTGCGCCGCCTCGATGATGGTATTGGCGTCGAGGCCGTAATGCGCATAGAGCTCGTCGATCGAGCCGGTCTGGCCGAACGCCTCGACGCCGAGCGCCTCGACGCGATGACCGTGCACGCTGCCGAGCCAGCCCAGTGTCGCCGGATGGCCATCGATCACGGTGACGATGCCGCAATTGCGTGGCAACGGCGCCAGCAGCCGCTCGATATGGCTCGCCGCCGGACTGAGCGCCACCGAACCGGCGGCATCGGTCTCGCGCCGCGCCTTGCGCGCCCGCGACCAGCCAGCATGCAGGCGATCCGCCGACGTCACCGCCAAGAGGCCGATATCGCGGCGGTCCTCGCCGAGCAGGCCGGTCGCCGCGATCGCTTCCGGGGCGACGGCGCCGGCATAGGCGATTACCACCTCGGCGTTCGGTCCGGGCTTGCGCAGCCAGTACGCACCTTCGGTGATGTCGTGCTTCAACTCCGCCGTCATCGCACGCTGCGGCTGCTCCACCGGCCGTGTCGACAGCCGCAGATAGACCGAACCGCCGGCGGCATCGCCGTCCGCGTCCCCATGATCCGAGCCATTATTAATGGTGCTATCCGCGCTCCCCTCGCCGGCTTCGCCGCGCTGCATATGCGCGAAGCCCCAGCCCATGATGGCGGCGAGTTCGTCGGCGAAGGCCGGCTCGAACGAGGCCAGCCCGGGCTGCGCCAGACCGATCAGCGGCGTGACGATCGATTGATGCGCGCCGCCTTCCGGCGCCAGCGTGATGCCCGATGGCGTCGCCGCCACCATGAAGCGCGCATCCTGGTAACAGGCATAGTTCAGCGCATCGAGACCGCGCGAGATGAACGGATCGTACAGCGTGCCGACCGGCAACAGCCGCGCGCCGTTGATGGAATGCGACAGCCCGAGCGCGGATAGCATGATGAACAGATTCATCTCGGCGATGCCGAGCTCGAAATGCTGGCCCTTGGTCGAGAAATCCCAGTTGAAGGTCGAGGGGATTTTCTCCTTGCGGAACAGATCGACATTCTCCGCCAGCGCGAACAGGCCGCGGCGGTTGACCCACGGGCCGAGATTGGTCGAAACGGTGACATCGGGCGACACCGTGACGATGCGTTCGGCGAGCGCCGTGTCGCCGCGCGCCAGTTCGTTGAGCACGAGGCCGAAGGCCTGCTGCGTCGACATCTTCGCGGACGGCTGGAATTCAAGCGTCTGCGGCACGTCCACCACCGGCGCGCTGAGCCGGCGCGGACCGCGTTGCGCGAACTTCACCTCGCGCAGGAATGTCTCGATGATCGCGGGCTTGATGGTCAGGCCCTCGAAGCGATCCCACTCATGGCCGGGGCGGATGTTCTGCGCGGTGCGGAAGGCATCGATCTGCGCCGGCGTCATCAGTCCGGCGTGATTGTCCTTGTGGCCCTGCAGCGGCAAGCCGACGCCCTTGATGGTGTAGGCGATGAAGCACACCGGCCGGTCGTGATCGATCGCCTCGAACGCCGACAGCATGCTCTCGACATCGTGGCCGCCGAGATTGGACATCAGCGCCAGCAATTCCTCGTCGGTGCGGCTGGCGATCAGGCGCGACACCTCGGCCTGATCGCCGATCTCGTCCTGCAGACGCCTGCGGAACGCCGCGCCGCCCTGAAAGCACAGGGCCGCGTACATCTGGTTCGGACAGGTGTCGATCCAGCGCCGCAGCGTCTCGCCGCCCGGCTCGGCGAACGCCGCCTGCATCAGCTTGCCGTATTTGACGATCACCACATCCCAGCCGAAATTGCGGAAGATGGTCTCGACCTTCTCCCACAGCCCCTCTCGCACCACGCCGTCGAGACTCTGGCGGTTGTAATCGACCACCCACCAGGTGTTGCGCAGGCCATTCTTCCAGCCTTCCAGCAGCGCCTCGAAGATGTTGCCCTCGTCCATCTCGGCATCGCCGACCAGCGCGATCATGCGTCCTTCATCGCGATCCTTCATCCAGCCATGGGCGCGAACGTAATCCTGCACCAGCGAGGAGAACAGCGTTTGCGCGACACCGAGACCGACCGAGCCGGTGGAGAAATCGACGTCATCGACATCCTTGGTGCGCGACGGATAGGACTGCGCGCCCTTGAAGCCGCGGAAGTTCACCAGCTTCTCGCGGCTCTGCTGGCCGAGCAGATACTGGATGGCGTGGAACACCGGACTCGCATGCGGCTTCACCGCGACGCGGTCCTGCGGCCGCAGCACGCCGAAATACAGCGTCGACAGGATGGTGGCGAGCGAAGCCGAGGACGCCTGATGGCCGCCGACCTTGAGCCCATCGACATTGGGACGGACGTGGTTGGCATGATGGATGGTCCATGACGACAGCCACAGCGCCTTGCGCGTCAGTTCGGACAGGATCTCGATGCGGGAGGGCTGCGTCATCATACGACCTCGTCGGGCGAAGAGGACGGAACGATAACAGGCGGCCGGCGCGACGGTTCCTAAAGCATTGCAACAAAACAGCGATTATTGGTATGTTATTCCAATATAGCGTTCATAACGTGGATATTATCCCAATGCTGAGCCTCGATGCCATCGACCGCAAAATCCTCGCGATTCTCCAGGCCGACAGCCGCGTCACCATGCAGGAGCTGGCCGAACGGGTCGGCCTGTCGGTGTCGCCCTGCCATCGCCGGGTGAAGCTTCTGGAAGAACGCGGCGTCATCACGCGTTATGCCGCGATGGTCGATCAGAAATCGCTCGGCCTGCATGTCAGCGTCTTCATCTCGATCAAGCTGGAGCGGCAGAAGGAGGAAGACCTCGGCCGCTTCGCCAAGGCGATCTCGGGCTGGAGCGAGGTGCTGGAATGCTATCTGATGACCGGCAACCGCGATTATCTGCTGCGTGTGGTCGCCGCCGACCTCGCCTCCTACGAGAAATTCCTCAAGACCAAGCTGACGCGGCTCTCCGGCATCGCTTCGATCGAGTCGAGCTTTGCGCTCAGCCAGGTGAAATATTCCATCGCACTGCCGGTCGATGCGGCGTCGTGATGCAGTAGTTCAATTCGAAAAGGGCCTGAAAGGTCAGCCCTACATTGCAATCGTCATGCCCGGCCTTGTGCCGGGCATCCACGTTTTAGTTCCGGTCAGCAAAAAGCGGCGCCACATCCGGCGCCGCTTCTTTTCAATTGGTCGATCGGCCCCTGGATCAGCCGTGCAGTTTCTTCGCGGTCTCCGCGATGGTCCGGCCCTGATAGCGCGCGGCCGCGAGTTCGTTCTCGCTCGGCATGCGGCTGCCGTCGCCATCGGTGATGGTGGTGGCGCCATAGGGCGAGCCGCCGGTGACTTCCTTGATGCCCATCTGCCCGGCGAATCCGTAATTGAGGCCGACGATCACCAGACCGAAATGCAACAGGTTGGTGATGATCGAGAACAGCGTGGTCTCCTGCCCGCCATGCTGGGTTGCGGTCGAGGAGAATGCGCCGCCGACCTTGCCGTGCAGCGCGCCCTTCGCCCACAGGCCGCCAGCCTGATCGAGGAAGTTCGCCATCTGCGAGGTAATACGTCCGAAACGCGTGCCGGTGCCGACCACGATGGCATCATAATTGGCAAGGTCCTCGATCTTCGCGACCGACGCGGCCTGATCGAGCTTGTAATGCGCCGCTTTGGCGACCTCCGGCGGCACCAGTTCTGGCACGCGCTTGATGTCGACGGTCGCGCCGGCTTCACGCGCGCCCTCGGCGACCGCATTCGCCATCGCCTCGATATGCCCGTAGGCCGAATAATAAAGAACGAGAACCTTAGCCATGTCTTTCAACTCCAGTTGTTCGGTGTGAGTGTTCTTGCAACCGGCCCGCAATACGGGCCGGCGAAATCAATGTGGACGCCTTGCGGATTTCACCGCGCAACAGGTGGCGCGACGCTGCGCCACCCAATCCTTGAGGAAGCATTCGGCGCCGCGATAAGAGACGATCAGCGCCGGCATGACGAAGGGAATGATCTGCGTCATGTCGCATCCACCAGCACGAGTTCGGAATCCTCCAGCGCGGTGACCTTCACGGTCGCTTCATCCGCGATGGCGACGCCGTCGCGCGCATGGGCTTCGACACCGTTGACGGTGACGCGACCCACGGCCGCCACGAGATAGCCCTTGCGATCGCGGCCGAGCGTATATTCGACACTCTCGCCCGTCTTCAACGCGGTGCCGAGCACCCGCGCATCGGCTCGGATCGGCAGCGCGTCGGCATCGGACGCGAAGCCGCTGGCGAGCGTGACGAAGCTTCCGGAGCGATCGCCTTTCGGGAAAGGCTTCGCGCCCCAGCACGGCTGACCGCCCTGCTGCGTCGGCTCGATCCAGATCTGGAAGATCCGCGTCTTGCCGGGCTCGAGATTGTATTCGGCATGGCGAATGCCAGAACCCGCGCTCATCACCTGTACGTCGCCCGCCTCGGTGCGTCCCTGATTGCCGAGACTGTCCTGATGGGTGATCGCGCCTTCGCGAACATAGGTGATGATCTCCATGTTGGCGTGCGGATGCGCGGGGAAGCCGGTGTTCGGCGCGATCTCGTCGTCGTTCCAGACGCGCAGGCTGCCGTGGCCCATATTGGCCGGGTCGTAATAGCTGCCGAATGAGAAGTGGTGCTTGGCCTTCAGCCAACCGTGGTCGGCGCCGCCAAGCTTGTCGAAGGGTCGAAGCTCGATCATGACGGTCATCCTCAGTTCATACAGAGTTAATGTTGAGGTCATGTGGCGCCGGCAGGCCGCTACGGGATTGCTTCACCACATGACGTTCGATGACCTCTGGATAAGCATTCGGCTTTCAGATATAAATAGAAACTATCGAAACTCATTGTTTCCAAAATTGAGATGTCCAAACTCCCCGATTTCGAAGCCCTCGCCATCTTCGCCAAGGTCGTCGAGATGCGCTCCTTCGCCGGCGCGGCATCGGAGCTGGCGCTGTCCAAGGCCACCGTGTCGAAAGCCGTGACGCGGCTCGAGGAGCGGCTCGGCGCGCGGCTGTTCAACCGCACCTCGCGCCAGCTTGCGCTGACCGATGCCGGGCAGCGACTGTCGCAGCGCGCCGCGCAATTGCTGGCCGACGGCGAAGCGGCGGAGAACGAAGCGCTGGCGCAGGCGGTCACCCCGCGCGGGCTGGTGCGCCTCGCGGTGCCGATGACCTTCGGTGTCAAAACTATTGCGCCGTTGCTGCCGGACTTTCTCAAAGCCTATCCCGAAGTCGCGATCGACATGCATCTCAGCGACGCCAAGGTCGATCTGATCGGCGAAGGCTTCGACGCCGGCATCCGCATCGGCATCCTTCCCGATTCATCGCTGCTGGCGCGGCGGCTGTGCGCGATGCCGCGCTACATGGTCGCTGCGCCGTCCTACCTCAAGCGCCACGGTACGCCGACACATCCGATGCATCTCGGGCAGCACAAATGCTTCGGCTACACTTATCTGGCCACACCGGGCGTGTGGCAGTTCACCAACGCCAAGGGCGAGCAGGCCTCGGTCCGCCCCTCGGGCGCGCTGCGCGTCAACAATGGCGAGGCGGTGATGCCGGCACTGCTCGCCGGGCTTGGCATCGCCAATCTGCCGGAGTTCATCATCGGTGATGCGATCGCGGCGAAGAAAGTCGATGTCATTCTGAAGGACTGGAAGCAGCCGGAGGGCGCGGTGCATCTGTTGATGCCGCCGGGCGGGCCGCGCCCGGCCCGCGTCGAAGCGCTGGCGGATTTTCTCGCCGCGCGACTGGGACAAGCGAAACGGAAGTCGCGATAGCCGTCTGAAAACAACCGCGCTCAGTCGATCCGCAGCTTTTTCACCGCGGCCATATCCCACGACATTCCGGCGCCCGGCCGATCCGGGATTACGGCATGGCCGTTACGGATTTCGAGCGGCTGCTCCAGAATGGCGTCGCCCCAATCGACATATTCCAGCCAGTGCGCGGTCGGCGTCGCAGCAAGCAGATGCGCCGAAACCTCCGGAAGCAGATGCGACGACATCGGCATGCCATAGGCCGAGGCAATGCCGGCGGCCTGCATCCATCCGGTGACGCCGCCGATGCGAGCGAAGTCCGGCATCGCCAGATCGCAGGCCTGCTGACGCAGCGCCTCGGCCATCTGCGCCGTGCCGTCGAAATTCTCACCGAGCTGCACCAGCAGTGTCAGCTCGTGCGTCAGGCGCGCATAACCGGCATAGTCATCGTAGCGGATCGGCTCCTCGAACCAGGCAACGCCCTCGCTCTCAAGCGCGCGGCCGCGCTTGAGGGCTTCCGGCACATCGAGCGCCTGATTGTAGTCGACGAAGATTTCAATCGCGTCCGGAATGCGCCGGCGCACCGCGCGCGTCACCGCCAGATCTTCCGCCAGTATCGCATAGCCGAGCCGCAGCTTCACCGCCTTGAAGCCGCGAGCGAGCAACGCTTCGGCCTCGTCGGCGGCAGCGTCCGGCGTCATCAAGCCGAGGCCGCTGGAATTATAAGCGCGCACCGGACGCGGTGACGCACCGAGCATCGTCGCGAGCGGCAGATTTGCGGCGCGCGCGAGCGCGTCCCACAACGCACCATCGAACGCCGCCAGCGCCATCCGCGCCAGTCCCGACACCGCAAGCAGCGTGAAGCGGCGCGCGAGAAGCTGTCCGATCTCCACCGGCGCGGCGGGCTTGCCGCGCACCACCTCCACCGCATCGGCAAGCAGTGCCGCGAGCGCCCTTGCGCCGCTGACGCGATAGCAGAACAGATAGGTCCGCCCCGTGATGCCTTCCTCGGTTTCCAGATCGACGAGGAGCAGCGGCGCCTTGCGCACGGTCGCGGCGCTGGTGCCGAGCGCAAAGGTCATCGGCACTTCGACGATCATCGTCTTGAGATCGCGGATCGAGAGCCGCGGCGGCGCTTCGGACAGGATCGGACTGCTCTCGGCGTTTGCGGCCATCGTCAGTGCTTCAACCCGGCCGCCGGCGCCCCCTGCGCGCTCAGCGCCAGAATGTCGGCGATGGCGCGATTGAGCGGCGTCGGAACGCCGACCTGTTTGCCAAGCTCGACGACGCCGCCGGACAGCCAGCGCACCTCGAGCGGCCGGCCGTTCTGCAGATCATGATGCATGGATGCGGACATGTCATAGGCGACATCGTCGGCCAGCTTCAGACGAAGTTCGGCATAGTCCTCCGGCAGATCGACGCCGTGCCCACGGCCCACCGCCACCACTTCCCGCATCACGTCGAGCAGGAACTGACGGGTCTGCGGATTCTCGCGAATGGGTCCGATCGGCGAACGGATCGACGTGGTAGTGCCGGACAGTCCGACCAGGAACACGAACTTCTGCCAGATGTCGCGATTGATGTTGGACGAAAGCTCGGCATTGATCCCGCCGCTCTGACACGCTTGCAGGAACGCTTCGCCCCGTTCCGAGCGCCGACCGTCGAACTCGCCGAAGATCAAGCGCTGCATTGGGCCGGTCTGCCGGATGACCCCGGGGCGATCGATGGTGGTCGCGACATAGCCGACGCCTCCCATGATCTGAGCCGGACTGTATTTCGCGCGCAGATAAGTGTCCTTGAGCACGCCGTTCTGAAACGAGATCAGCACCGTATCCGGGCCGACGACCGGCCGGATCTGCTCCAGCACCGCATCGGTGTCCCACAGCTTGACGGCGAACATCACCAGATCGGCGACGCCCATCTGGGCCGGATCGTCGGTCGCCTGCACCTTGTCGAGATGGAGCGCATCCGGGCCTTCAATTGTGAGCCCCTCTGAACGCATCGCCGCAAGATGGGCTCCCCGCGCCAGAAACGTAACGTCGGCACCGCCCTTCGCCAGCCGCGCACCGAAATAACCACCAACCCCGCCCGAACCAATTACAGCAATCCGCACGCCACCCTCCAACCAATGCGTGGTTGGTTTATCAATCGAGCCTGATTAGCTCAAGTAAATTGTACTTTTGTCCATATTTTTGTCGTTGCGACGATATGAATACCGAATTACGCTGAACCATGTCTCTAAAATTGGTCGAACCAAAAGAAAATCGGTCCGAGGTTGTGCTGCGCCATCTTGAGGAGTTGCTCACCTCGGGACGCTTTGCGCCGGGCGCAAAACTGCCGACCGAGCGCGCGCTGTCGGCCGAGCTGAACGTGCCGCGCGGCGCGGTGCGCGAAGCCCTCGCCGTGCTCGAGACAAGAGGCCAGGTGATCCGCGCCGTCGGCAGCGGGACCTTCGTCAGCGAAACCGCACCCGTCGGCGGCGATGCATCGGGCTATGAGCAGGTCCGGGTGTTTTACGACGCCAGCCCGCGCGAGATCATGGACGCGCGCTTCGTTCTCGAACCGCGCCTCGCTTTCCTGGTGGTGAGCAACGCCACGGCGGCCGATTTCAGCCGGCTCGAGGATACCTTGCGGCAGGGCGAAGCAGCCGACAGTTACGCCTCGTTCGACGCCGCGGACGACGCCTTTCACCAGGCCATCGCGGAAGCCACGCATAACCGGCTGGTGGTCGACGTCTATGCGGCGATCGGCGCGGCGCGGCGCCGGGCGGCCTGGGGAAATCTGCGGCGGCGCTTCCTGACGCCGGAGCGGCGGATTGCATCACGCCGCGAGCATCGCGCGATCTTCAACAGCCTGACCGCACGCCATGTGGCGCAGGCCGAGGCCGCCATTCTCAAGCATCTGCGCGAGATCAACGCCACCCTGATCGAGGGACACGCCCCGCCTGTGCTGACGTCCATCAAAGAGGGTGGCGCAGAGTAGATCGAGCCACGATCCGGGGTAGGAAACAAGAGCCCGGAAACAAGAGCCCGGCCAACCGATCATGGCTGGGCCGGGCAAGTCTGGGAGGAACTCATCGGTACGGCGAACCACCGCAATCACGCAGCCCTTTCAGAGAAAAGACTGGAGCCAAAATTGTCGCTCGCCCTACTATGACAAAACTCAACACGAAATTTGATAACAAGGCGTCACCAGACTATCGCCAATCGAATCCCGCCCTTATCACATGCGCGTGAAATTCCGGCGCCGGGGCCGCGAAATCCTCTGCTGTTTCTTTGCAATCACACCCGCCGATCGAAGAACCGGACAAGCCGGCAACTCGGCATACCCGCAAGCTCGGCAACCCGGATAGCGCATCGCGATTCGGCGGACGCCAGCGTCTATCTCACGATCATCATGAAGTGCCGGAGCATGCCTTCCACGCTGCGCCCGCCATGCCGGTGATGATGAGAACGCTTGCCGGTGCGTCGGGAGGCGGCAGGCTCCTGCTCCTCCGCCGTCGCGCCCATCAGGCTCGGGCCGATCGCTTCGAATTGCGCCTTCTGCTCATCGCTCAGCGTGCCATAGAAGTTGCTCAATGCGACATGGACGGTCTTCACCGCGTCAAGCAACGTGTTAAGCCGCTTTTCGACCGCCGCGAGGCGCGCCGGGGGCGTGAGATTGCCTTCCCGCTGGCATGAAGCCCGCAGCATGTCAGCGGCCTTTGCGTTCGCCTCCTGCAACGCCTTCAGACCGTCGCGCTGGGCTTCAGTCGGCTGCAAGCGCCGCTCGATTTCGGCGGTGGGCCATTGGGTGGCCCCGGCATCAGAGGTCGCACCACACACGTTTCCGTCCGTATCGGCCGGCAACGCGGTCGCGCCGTTCTTGGTCTTGGGCGCATTGCTCTCGCGCTGCTCCTGCCCCAGCGCGTTCAGCCGCGCCTTCTGCTCATCGCTCAAAAGGCCGTAGAACTTGTCGAGCGGCGGCCGCACGGAACTAACGGCGGCGATCATCGCCTCGATCCGTTTTTCCATCGCGGTCAGACGGCCCGGCGCGGTCAACGCAACATCCGTCGGACACGCGGCTCTGAGATCCTGAGCCGCCTTCACCGAAGCATTGGCCAGCTCGTCGAGCGCGGCGCGCTGCTCGTCATTGGGCTGGATTGCGTCCTGGATACGATCGATCGGCAGACCGGCGATATCGCGGCTGTCGTCGCCGCACATTTGCGCAAGTTGCTCGGGCGTGCTCTTCGATGTCTGGCCGTTCGATGTCTCGCCAGTGGGCGAAGCCGAACTCACCCGGCCAACCGTTCGTCCTGATCCTCCGGTTCCGTAGTCCGGGAAATAACCGGCCAGCGCATCGTAGCCGTAAGGCGCGAACAGGCCGGCGTAGATATCGCCATAGCCATAATCCCAGAAGGGATCGTCATAGCCATAGCCCCACATCGTGTAGTCGTAGAAGTCATAATAGGCGAACGGCCAGAACAGCGGACCGACCCAGCCATATCCGCCGTGCTGATGGCGCCACCAGCCATGACGATGATCGCCGTGCCGGTGCTGCCAGGCGCCCATCGCCGCGCTCGCGGTGATCGCCGCACGCGCGCCGGGATTGCGTAGCGCATTTCGGTTGCGCAAAGCGCCCGCCACCGCAGGCGAGTGCATGGCGCGCGACACACGCGCCCGGCTTCTGGCATTGTTTGCACTGCGCTGCGATAGCGCGTTCGCCCTCGCCGCCTGGCCTGCGCCGCGCTGCGAGCGATTGCCGGCAGTCCGGTTGGCTCGATCAACTCCGCGCCGGCCGGCAACCGCCCGGCCGCCTGTGCGCACACGCGCGCGGTTCACGGACCGTGGCGATGCCGATCGGCCGCCAACACGATGCCCGCCGACAAATCGCGGACCGCCAACGTGCCGTCCGCCAAACTGTCGTCCATTGAAATGAGCGCCGCCGAACCGCGGCCCGACCACGGCGCGGCCGCCACCAAATCGCGGACCGCCGCCGAAAGAGCGGCCACCGAAATGCGGCGCGCCTCCGCCGAAACGGGCTCCGCCGCCACCGAAGCGTGCGCCGCCACCTCCGAAATGGGCACCGCCGCCAAAGGAGCGGCCGCCACCGCCGCCGAAATGAGCGCCGCCTCCGCTGAAGTGCGCGCCGCCGCCGCCTCCACGGCCGCCCCGTCCGGGCGCCGCATCAGCGATGGCGATTGAAAATCCTGCCAGCAAGGCAGCGGCGAGAATCCAGATCCGAACTGCTTTCGACATGGTGCACCCGCTGTGGCGATGACCCCACGACAATTCGGCATAACGTCAGTTCAACCGGAATGTTCCTTGTCCTCGCCGGCGAATTCGAGATCCGTCGGCAGGACTGCGGGGTTACGCGCACCGTGACGTCAGCTCCAGGTCAGCTCGGCACGACGCGCCTGCGGCGGACCCACCATTTCTGGATGAACGGCAACGCGAGCACGACCGCCGTCAAGGCCATGATCCCGCCGGCCATCGGCCGGGTGAAAAAGATCGTCCAGTCGTTCGAGAAACTGATCATCGAATTCATGAACGATTCTTCGGCGAGTGGCCCCAGGATGACGCCGAGAACGAGCGGAGCGACCGGAAACTTCAGACGCTCGAACAGATAGCCGAGAATGCCGAACCCGATCATCAGCCAGAGATCGACCACGCTGTTGCGGATCGACAGCGCGCCGATGAAGCACAGGATCAGCACGTAAGCCGAGACCACGGCTTCGGGGAAATCGAGAATCTTCACCAGAAAGCGAATGGCGAAATAGCCGATCAGGCACATCAGCGCGAGACCGAGGAACAGCGACGCGAACACCGTGTAGACCATGGTGGACGAGGTCACCAGAATCTGCGGACCGGGCTGGATGCCGTGAAGCATGAAGGCGCCGAGGATGATCGCCGTCGCGCCGCTGCCAGGAATGCCGAGCGCGAGCAGCGGCACCAGTGCGCCGCCGACCGAGGCGGTGGCGGCAGCTTGCGGCGCAACGATGCCCTCCGCAACGCCGGTGCCCATCTCCTTCGAGCGCCTGCCGAACTGCGCCTCGACGCCGTAACTGACGAACGAGGCGATGGTGGCGCCCGCGCCAGGCACAATGCCGATAACGTTGCCGAGCAGGCTCGAGCGCAGGAACGGCACCTTGAGCGCCAGCATCTCCCTGGTGCTTGGCAACTGGGTGCGCGCGCCGGAAATCTGCTCGACCGGCTTGGTGGCAAATCCGGCTTCGAGACGAGACAGCACTTCGCCAACCCCATAGGCGCCGACCATCACCACCAGAAACTCGATGCCGTCGGCCAGCAACGACGAGCCGAAGGTGAAGCGATAAGCGCCGTAGATCGGATCGGTACCGACCGCACCAATCAGCAGGCCGACGCTAAGGCTGATCAGCGCGTTGGCCAGCGCGCCGCGCCCCAGCGCGACGACGCTACTGAGGCCGAACACCAGAATGGCGAAATACTCCGGCGAAGAGAGCCGAAGCGCGAACTTCGCCAGCGGCTGCGTCAACAGCACCATGATCACACCGGAAATCACGCCACCGATCAGCGCCGCCATCAGCGTCCAGCCGAGCGCCTTTGCCGCATGGCCGTTGCGTCCCATCGTATAGCCGTCCCAGAGCATCGGCACATCGATCGGCTCGCCGGGTATTCGAAACAGGATGGCCGTGAACGCGCCGCCGTAGGTGCCGGCGATGTACATCGCGGTCAGCAACACGATCGATGCGGTGACATCCATCTTGTAGGTGAACGGCAGCGCCAGCGCGACACCCATGACCAGAGTGAGACCGGGCAGAACACCGACCAGCAGGCCGAGGGTGATGCCGATGACAAGCATCAGCAGGTTGGCCGGTGTCAGACAGTGCAGGAAGCCGACGCCGAGCTGTACGAAAATATCGGTCATGTTCGGTCAGAACCCCGGAATGTGGAAAAACAGATCAGTGACAAGATCGAACGGAGCAACGCCTCGTGGCAGCGAGACATAGGCGATGCGCAGGAAAAGGATTCCACACAGAATCGTCACGGCCGCGCTCACGGTCCACACCACGGCGTGGCGGCGATAGCGGCCGAGATACATGAAGATGGCCAGGAACAGGAATGTGCCGAAGATAAAGCCGAGGATGGGGACCAGGACCGCATAAGCCAGCACCAAAGCGATGCCGCCAAGCAGCAGCCAGGGATGCCGCGGCTCATCCTCGTCGCCATCTTCGTGATCGAGCGCCTCCGCGATACCCGCGGTCGTCGCCCGGCGACCGGAGAAAATGCTGACGATCTCGAACAACGAGGCCGCCGCCATCAGCATGATCGCCAGACGCGGCCACACCGCGGGCCCGAGTTGTCCGGCCCGCGGGTCGTAGTCCATGTATCCAGCGTAGATATAAAGCGCGACCGCGACCGCAAAACCGACAAAATAAGGAAATGACGACCGGATTTTCGCGTTCATGGTGCTCCCTTTGCGACGCTGGTCATTCCAATCGTCTTGTCAGTTCTTCGCGACGGCCTTTTTCATGTCCTCGAGCTGTTCGTCGACAAAGGCCGTTGCCTTGGTCGAATCGATGAAGCTGTCGGTGGCGCCGAACTGCTCTTCCAGGAACTTCTTGTATTCCGGCATCGCCGCGACCTTGGCGAGCGTATCGGAAAGCTTCTTGACGACCTCCGGCGGCGTTCCGGCGCGAACGACGATGGCGCGGAATTGCGGCAGCGCGACCTTGTAGCCGAGTTCATAGGAGGTCGGCGTGTCCTTGAACGCAGGCAGCCGGTCCTTGCCGAAGGCGAGCAACGGACGGATCTGCTTGTTGGCGAGGAAGGACGCCACGTCGCCCGCCTGCTCGTACAAAGCGTCAGCATGACCGCCAAGGATGGACACATACCGCTCGCTCGGCTTCGAGAACGGGACCTGCACGAACTTCAGTCCCTTCTGCTCGATCACGCTGATCGAGAAATCGTCCACGCTGCCAAAGCCCAGCGTGGCGATCTTCAGCTTGCCGGGATTGGCCTGTGCATCCTTCTCGAAATCCTGCCAGGTTTTGTATTTGCTGTCGTTGGCGACAAAGATGAAGGATGGCCCCTGAATCATCACCGCCACCGGGATGATGTCCTTCATGGTCCAGCGCGGGCTCTTGCCCGCAAGCAGCGCGTGGCTGTCCGCGATATAGACCGCCATCGAATAGCCGTCAGCGGGCGCCGAGAGCAGCTTGGCCATGCCGGTGCCGCCAGTGGCGCCCGGCACGTTGACCACGGGAATACCCTGCCCCAGCGCAGGCTCGGCAAGCTTGCTGATCAGGCGCGCAAGCTGATCGGCTCCGCCACCCGGCCCCCATGGCACGATCAGTTCGATCGGCCGCTCCGGAAATTCGGCGCGCGCGGGCGTCGCGACAGACAACAATCCCGCGCACAACATCAGGGCGCCAACGCGGCTGGCGGTGACGATCTTCGATAGCGTGGATGACATGGCGTTCTCCCCTCGTGAATGCATCGGTTGAATGCATCACTCACATCGCCTGCAGAAAAATTCCGTTTTTTGAAACGTTGCTTTTCAATAATTGTAAGCAGATTGAATCACGCTGCGCAATCCTGAGAAAAACAGCATCGCATTGTTGCGTTGAAAACCCGCATCAAGTGTGCAGCGCGTCATGCACGAAAGAGCGGGAAGACATCATGCCTTGTCATCATCCCGTCAACGACGACAACTGGCAAAACATCCGGACCGGATTTGCATCATCTGCTTGCAGCACGCTCCCAAATCATTCGAGCGACATCGCACCAGAGACCGCCCATCGATCGTCCAACTTTGCGATCGCGTCATGGCATGAGACATTTCAGCACGCGGGTTGATGGCAACGCTCGAAGCGAATCCGGATACACTGCACCGCGAAGCTGATCCGCAATCGAATCGGCGACGCCACCGATCCCTTATTGATATCCGATCGCCGCAAGACGAACTTTCTGATTTTGGAACGTGACGCAGAATGACCATGCTTCGAGAACCGCCCGTCCGTTGGTCGGATACCCCTTCCCTTTTCTGGATGCAGATCTTTGCCATCGGCATGATCGCTTTGTGCGTCCTGCTGATTGGCGGCGACCGCAGCCATGCCCAGCAATCGGCAGCGATCGATACCAGCAAGCGCGAGCTCGTCATTGGCGTCAAGCAGACGCCGCCTTTCGCCATCCATGCCGCCGATGACGAGTGGCAAGGGATCAGCATCGACCTGTGGCGGCACGCGGCCAACAAACTGAAACTGCGCTATCGTTTCGTCGAGGAGCCAACCATCAGCTCCTTGATCGATGGCGTGGCCAACGGCAAATACGATGTCGCGATCGGCGCGCTGACGGTGACGGGCGCACGCGCCCGCATTATGGACTTCACCTCGCCGTTTTATTCCACGGGCCTTGGCATCGCCGTGCCGGCCAGCGGCATGCTCAACTGGATGCCGGTGATCCAGTCCTTCACCAATCTCGGATTCCTGCAGGCCGTGGCCGCGCTGCTGCTGCTCGCGCTGTTTGTCGGGTTTCTGATCTGGTTTCTGGAGCGCCGGCATAACGAGGAGTTTGGCGGCGATATCAAGAAAGGGCTGACCTCGAGCATCTGGTGGTCCACGGCGGCGATGACCCGGCGCGGCAATGTCGATTACAGCCCGCGCACCGTCGCCGGCCGCATTGTCGCGAGCATCTGGACCGTGATGTCGATCGTCGCCATCGCCGTCTTTACTGCGGCGGTGACATCGAGCCTCACCGTTCGTCACCTGCAAGGCTCTGTGCATGGCGTCAACGACCTGCAATCGGCGCGGGTCGGCATCGTGAGGGATTCATCGACCCTGGAGGCCTTGAAACAGCTCAAGATCTCCTTCCACACTTACGAGACACCGCAACAGGGGCTGCAGGCGCTGCGGGCGCACAAAATCGATGCCTTCGTCTATGACAAGCCTCTGCTCGCCTGGCTCATCCAGCAGGAATTTACCGCAACGCTGGACATGCTCGACACCACTTTCGAGCCGCAGCATTACGCCTTCGCCATCGCCAACAACAGCAAGCTGCGTGCGCCGCTGAACATTGCCATTCTCGACGCGACGCAGAGCACCTGGTGGAAGGACGTGATCGCCAGATATCTCGGCAGCAGGATCAACTAGGCAGCGTTTTATCCGATGCCGCGCGTGCGCTCAGGCATCGGAGATATCGGACAAACAGTCCTGCGCGGCGGATTCCCGCGTTCGCCGAATGGTGCCTTTCTCGAGCCTTGCCAGCCCGTTGTGCAAAAATTAAAGTCCGGGGATGGACTGGGATCGGGTTCGAATCTTCCTGGAAGTTGCGCGGACCGGACAAATCCTCGGCGCGGCCAAGCGGCTCGGCATCAATCACGCCACGGTCGGCCGCCAGCTCACCGCGCTCGAAAAGGAAATGCGGACCAAGCTGGTCAAACGCGGCACCACCGGATGCACGCTGACGCGCTCCGGCGAGGCGCTCCTCACCACGGCCGAGCGGGTTGAATCGGAATTTCTCAAGATCGGCTCGCAACTCGTGGCAACGTCCGACCGTGTCACCGGCACGGTGCGCGTCGGCGCGCCGGACGGCATCGGCAATTACTTCCTGGCCGAACAGCTCGCCGCGCTCGCGGCCGTCCATCCGGACCTCGTGATCCAGCTTGTGCCGCTACCCCGTACGTTCTCGCTGTCGAAGCGCGAGGCCGACATCGTCATTACCATCGAGCCGCCGAAGGAAGGCCGGCTGATCGCGACCAAGCTTACCGACTACACGCTCGGCGTTTATGCCTCGCAGCAATATCTCGAGCGCTCCGCACCGATCACAACCCAGGACGACCTGTCCGGCCACATGCTCGTGACCCAGGTCGCAGACATCATGTACAGCAAGGCGCTGGACTATGCGGTGCACTTCAACACGCTCATGAAGCGCCGTTATGAGTGCGGCAGCGTGGTCGGCCAGATCGAAGCGGTCCGCGCCGGGCACGGCATCGGTATCCTTCATAACTATGCAGCGCGGCGTTATCCCGAACTGACCCAGCTCCTGCCCGAGATTCAGTTCACCCGGACCTATTGGCTGGTTTCCCATCCGGACACCCACGGCACCCGCCGCGTGCGGGAGGTCTACCGCTACATCACGTCGCGGATCCGCGCCGAGCGTCGGCGCTTTATCGCCGAATAGCCCCCGCCCCGTTTCATGCTGCATCTGCACAATCACGACGTCCTCTGATCGCTGGGCGCGATGCCCGTTGACAAACGTCAACCACATCATACAATCAAATACGAATATCAGAATATATCTTTGTAAAGCCTTGGCACTCAGCCGCTTACGGGATCACGATGCGCATCAGAAGCTGTCGAAGTGTTTTTCCGGGAACCGACCCTCAGACCAGCGACCGCTTCACGCGGGAGATCACGGCTGATGAGGATCAGTTTGTAACCGCCCTGCGCAAGCTGCGGGCCGACGAAGCCGTCAGTCTTGAGGCTGTTGGGTTCCTGCTCGGCATCAATCCGGGGCAATTGTCGCGCTATCTCAAAGGCAACTGTTCGACCACCCTCACCAATTATCTGCGAATCGCCCGCGCGATGGGATACCGCACCCGCATTGTGTTCGAGAAAGTCGACGCCACGGCCGAGGCCGATCCTCTGTCGGACCTGAAAATCCTGACCAATCGCGTGCCGCGGCCGCGCAAGACGGCCGAACGGCACTCGACCAACGGCTGAATCGGCACAGTCCTCCGCGACCAATGGCTCGCAAAACCTTCAAGGCATGCACGCCCTCAGGAAAGCTCGATCTCTTCGAACTCGCGATAGATTTTCTTCGCACGCTTCAATGAAGCCTCGTTTGCCTTACGACGGCTTGCAAACAGCGCGCGCCTTACGTTCCGCCAGTCGATTTTGCCATCACCGCCCGCAAATCGGGAAGAGCTGCACGCGCGCAATTTCCTGAAAAAATCCCTGTGCGCTTTCTGGTCCGTGACCGCGCCAAGCTCGTTCTGCAACCCTCTCAGCAACTCGCTCATGCGCCGTGCAAGCTTTGAGTTTCTGCGATCGAGAAGCGGAGCGACGAACCCGATCGCATATCGCATGCGTTTGACCCGCAGACGGAATTTATGCAGATCATGGTGGCGGAGCGCATCGACACGGCGCCCCTTCTGCAGCTTCCTTTTCATCTTCATCAGCCCGGCGACGGCCTGACAGGAATAGGCCTGAGAACGGAAAAGCAGGTTTTTCCCGTCGATCAGGCATTCTTCGCTCGCCGCGATAAAATCCTGGAGGCGGCTGGACGCCAGAACCGCGCGGATACGGGCGTATTCGCGCTTCTGCTCCTGCCGGCACAGCCGCTCGAGCGTATCGATGTCCGGCCCGGTGCGCTTGTCGCGCGGTCCTGATATCACGTCCTCAAGAAAGACATCGATTTCCCGCGCGCGCGACAGTCTGCGGCCGAACCATTTCAGCTCCCGCGCCAGCGACGCGCGGTCGGACTTCGGAATACCGGCGGCGAAAAACCGGATCGCAGCGTCGAGATGGCGGAATCCCACCCTGACCTGATGCAGGGCCTCCGGATCCGCCACCGCGATCCGCGCACGATGACGGATGATCTGATCGAGAGCCGCCCGGCTTGCGACCCGGAGCGCCGCAATCATGGTGGCCGGCAGCGCGGTCGGATGCGAGCGCGCGGCGGCAATACGACGCTCATGGCCTCCGGATTCGAGCCGTGTTGCCCGTTTCACTGCAATCTCCAATCAGGACCGATTGCATGGGAAGCCTATCGCGTTGCGTCATCCCGCTCAATGCGAGAGGAATGTCGGCACGCTCGGCTGGGCCAGCATCGCCCGGGTTGCACCGCCCAGAACGAGTTCGCGCAACCGCGAATGACCATAAGCGCCCATCACCAGCAGGTTCGCATCCCTCAAGGCCACCTGAGCGGCAAACACTTCGTCAACCCGGCGGCCCGCCGCATCGACCACGTCGAGAGACACATTGACGCCGCGACCCGCGAGATACCTTGCAAGCTCGGCACCCGAACGCTTGGTGTCGATCTTCTTCTCGTTGGTGACCGTCAGGATGTAAACCCGCTTTGCCTTTTGCAGGATCGGCATGGCGTCGAATACGGCGCGCGAGGCATTGCGGCTGAAATCCCAGGCGACAATGACCGTGTCGAGTCCGACACGGCGGCTCCATGTTTTGCTCTCGGGCAGAACAATCACGGGTCGACCGGATTCAAAAATCAAGGATTCCGCAAACCAGCTCTCGATGCCGTCAGCCTCCTGAAACGGAACGATGGTCATGTCGCGCAGGCGCGCGTAATCGATAATAACGCCGGGCACTTCCGACGTCAGGCACTTCTCCGTGATACAATCCTTCAACACGCCTGCGGCATCGGCAAGTTTTTCGAAAGCGGCCAGCGATTCCTTCACATTCGTCGCGCTTTTCTTCTCCTCGTTTGCGACCAGCGCAGACACGTTCAGCAGCGAGCTTCCAAGCGGACTGGAGGGGACCGACACCCTGACTTCGCAAGCCAGAGCGGAGATTTTTGATTCAAGAGCCACGGCAAGCGCCACGGCATCCTCGATCGCTGTCGTCTTGGTCGACTCCGGATAGGTCGTCAGCGACAGCAGAATATCTTCGAACGCCATCATGCTCTCCATACAAAGAAAATGGTGGATCGTTTCTATCGCTGCTCCAGTGCACCGGCTTGACACAACGCAAATTCTCTTTCCCGGAGGCTGCGTCATAATGCCTGTGGGGCCAAGCGCATGACCGGATGAACCGGGATCTCTTGCCAATGTTCCGTGACCACATATCTTTGGCCGGTCGGGAGGCTCGTTGAAGCAAGATGAAACAATCGGATATCTTCAGGGAGAACGCCGAGAACTGTTTGCGCCTGAGCGAGGCCGCCAAGGACGACCCGGCCCATAATCGCTACAAGCGAATGGCGGCGGCGTGGCTCGCGCTTGCAGAGGAGCAGGACTGGCTCGACGGCGAGATGCCGCCGGGCACCGCCGCCTCTTCCGCGTCCGGCAGCAGTTCGGGGTGATGACGGCCGCCAGGCCATCATTACGACAGTATTAACTCAGCCTTTCCTGTCATGTTTCCGCTTCCGAAGCGACAGTCTTTCCGGAAGGCGGCCTGACCGCGACTGCCGATGGATCCCCCGCAACAATCATCTGCTATCCCCGGATGTTTTCCTTGTGTCTCTCCCTAAAAGATGTATATTAAATATATCTTTTTGGGAGACGATCATGCTGCAGCCGGTTCTCAACACAATGTCACCAGCGCCGGTATGGGCTCTCGGTCAGAATCCCGAGTCAGGACACGCGCCGCAAGCCAGCGCTGCGCCGGAGGTCTCGCGTGAATCCAACATCGCTCCGACCGAGCTGGCCTTCGCGGTCGTTGCGTCACTGCGGTCGCATCCGCATCTCAGCAACGTCCTCACTCATATCTCGCGCGGCAATTGGGGACAGATCGAGCAGGCGTTTGTCGCCATTCTCAATCCCGATACGCACGCCACCAGACTGTCCGCGCTGGCACGCAATATCGTCGATCTCATGTGTGGCGACCGCGGCGTCACCGGCCGCATCTTCAAACCGTATTATCAGGAATTGCTGTCGGCAATTCTCGGAAAGGCCGTGGCGCGACGACTGATCGTCAATATCACCTCGCTCTTTATCGAGATGGAACGCGAAATCGCGCAAGCGACACTTGACGCAGCGACGCAAGCTTCGCCGAGCATCGAGGCTCAACCGCATCAGGCCGGGTCGACAGACTGACCCCGCCAAACCAACGGAGGCGAACATGGCCCCGCAGTTCCTCCCTCTCCTTTTAAAACTGCACCACGCCGTGTTCGCCTCCGGCCCGCCTCTGCCGCAAGACGACATGCCTTGCAAGATGGCGCGCGCCGATCGACTCGAAGCCATGATGATCGCGACCGCTCAGGGAAATACCGAATGTCTCCCCTTCGTGATGACGATCCTCGAGCGCAACGAACGAGCCGAGCCGAAAAATCCGGATGAAAACCGCCATGCCGAATTCATATGATCATGTCCGTCCAAAGGACGAAGCCGAGCGCGCCTACCTTGAAGCGCTGATCCGCGACGACTATGAGTATTGCCATCCCGACGACACGTTCGACGACATGAAACAGCGGGCGGCGTTCTGCCGGGAGGACAAGGGAATCTATCGCGACTGGCTGGCCATCGCTGCGGCACGGGCTGATGCCATCGCGGCAATGCCGGTCCTGATGGCGGCCGAATAACCTTCCGCCGCTCGCATTCCGGCGCTTGCGGCGAACGGCCCTTGCCAGCAGGCATCCGCACCGGACGACCCGGCGCGCCCGTCATTTCCAGCCCCGCCGTCTTTACTGATCGCAACACGAAGTCATGATGCGCAGTGCCATGCCGGGCGGCTCCCGGGCCGGCACGTTGAGAAATACGGCGAACGCGCTATCATTCTCAATTGCATCATGCCGACGCCGCTGGCGCTGATCTTCCAGATCGGAGGCCAGCTCCAAACCGCGCTGGCCGGTTGCGATTGGTCGGAGCCAACCGGCTGCGTCCCTTGCCGTCACCGTTTGGATTCGCTCAATGCCCAGAAGCAAAATCGACGCCCTGCTGGCGCTTCGCAGCAACGGACGGCTGCTGGTCGGACGCGACCGCATCGGGCTGCTCGAAGCCGTGATCAAGCATGGCAGCATCACCAAGGCCGCCAAGGCCGCCGGCTTCAGTTACAAGACCGCGTGGGAAGCGGTCAACGCAATCAACAACCTGCTGCCCACGCCCGCCTTCGTCACCAAGACCGGCGGCCGTGCCGGCGGCGGCGCCGAGGTCACGGAGGAAGGACGGCGGCTGATCGCGACCTTCCACCGTCTCGAAGACAGGCTGGCGCGGATTTCGCAGCTGATCGCCCGGGAAGGGTTGGGCGAGCATGAAGAAGAGCTGCTCTGGTCCACCGGCCTGCGCATCTCCGCGCGCAACATGTTCCGGGCCGAGGTGAGCCAGGTCCGCAAAGCTCCGGTGGATGTGGAAGTGACCCTCAAGGTCTCCGACAGACACGCCATTGTCGCCACCATCACCAACAGCGCGGCGGACGATCTCGGCCTCGCCATCGGCTCCAAGGCGCTCGTCCTGATCAAGGCGCCTTTCATCCGCTTTGCGAAAGCCGATCAGGCACCGCCGATCGCACGCAACTGGTTTGCCGGCGTCGTCTCCTACCGCGCCGATTCCGAACCCAACAGCGAAATCCATCTCGATATCGGTCGCGGCAAGACGCTGATCGGCGTGGTGCCGCGACAGGCCGCGGAGGAGCTCGACATCAAGGAAGGCCACGAGATCGCGGCGACCTTCGATGCCAACCACGTCATCCTTATTGCCGGCTAGCGCGGTTCAGGGCTTGGTGAAATCGGGCTCTGCTCCCGTGATCGCGGGGAGCGCCTCGCGCCGTTCGGGCAAGGGCTCCGCCGATGAAGCCACCTGGATGCTTGCGTGGCGCACCGGATTGCTTCGCGGAGCCTGTCATCGGGCCGCGCCATGGCGCGTCGTAGACGCGCTGGTGGCCGGACCCGTTGGCTCGCAATGACCATAGATTGCGTGTCTATCCAAATCTAAACGGCTCCGGTCGTCCCTTACCCGCTCGCGGCTGCGTATCCGCCGGTTATCCTGGCGCATGCCGGCAGGCAGCCTCATGCCACCACGGATTTCTCCGCCGCCATGCCTTCGCGAAAGATCGCAATGAGATTGTCGAGATTCAGGATGCCTTGCCGCGCGCCGCCTTCTTGCGGGGTCGCGCAAAATTGGCTTTCAGCACTTTCAGGCGCAGACGGGCGGCGTTCTCGGCCGCCACCTCGATCTCGCGGTATTGATCGACAAGAAGCGCGCCAAAGCGCGTGAGCACAGCGCCGCCGCCGTGCTTGCCGCCGACCTGACGCTCGACCGCGGTCTGGTTGCATATCCTGTTGATTTCGTCGACCAGATCCCAGGCCCTTTTGTAGGACATACCAAGCGCGCGGCCAGCCGCAGAGATCGAGCCGCAGCTCTGGATACTTTCAAGCAGCTGGATTTTTCCGGGGCCGATTCGTTCGCCGGGATTGAGATCGATACGAATGCTGAGAGACGGAAATGACCTTGAGGCCGGCTTCTTCATCAACTTGCCCATCGCCATATGCCGAGCAATCAACCCAGAACAAAACTTCACGGGACACATTCCCGCTCCGCGACGACATTAGCTGCCGGCGCGCTCCAAATCCACCTGTATTCCACCACCGCCAAAAATACAGCGTATCATACCGAATGCGCTGCCGATTTGAGCAAAATCATGCCCGCCTGCGCAATATCGGCTGCAATATCGCCGCATGGAAGGGCCGGAGCAATAGCGCGCCGATTCGTTCGCCGCAACAAGGGCATCTGTCATCATGAGTCGTATTCTCCATCAAACGATCGAGCTCATTCGCGAACAACTCGGCAGCGAACTGCAGACTATCCGTGTCGAGCGCGCCGTGGTCGGGCTGTTCTTCACCGGCATCAAGCTTTCGACCGGCCAAGCCGGCGCATGCGCGACGCCGGTCAAGGAAATTCCCGAGGCGGTCTGCTGTCCCAGCTCGGCGATGGCGATGCCGTTTCCGGGCAAGCTGCGCGGCAGCCATGCCGACCGCCTGCTCGATGAAGCGCTGGGGCAGACCGGCATTCGCCGCGCTATCGGCATCGCGGCGCTGAACGCGCTGGCACAACTCGTCGCGGAACGACGTCCTCACCAGCCGTTCGATGTCGTCGACGATCTCGATGCTTTTGCCGGCGGCGATGTGAAGCCGGACGACAAGGTCGTGGTGGTCGGCGCCTTCACCCCGTTCCTGCGCGAGCTGCGCAGGATCGGTGCGACGCACTGGGTGCTCGAAAAGGATCCGAGCACGCTCAAGCCGCACGAGATGCCGCACTACCGCCCGGCCGAGATGGCGCCGCAGATCGTGCCGCAGGCGGACGTGCTGTTCATCACCGGCACCACGGTGCTGAACGACACGCTCGACGACCTGCTCGCGCTCGCGCCGTCCTCGGCTCGCATCGTGGTGGTCGGGCCGACCGCGACCATGGTGCCGGACGCTTTCTTCGAGGCGGGGTGCGATGTGCTCGGCACGATCCGGATCACCGAGCCGGATCAGTTTCTCGATGTGCTCGCCGAAGGCGGCTCCGGCTATCATTTCTTCGGCAAGTCGGCGCGAAAAATCCTGCTGCGCAGGCACGCCCTCGCGCAAAAGCCAGAACTGCAACCGGCCTCGCTCGCGCATTCCTGAATGCACGAACACTTCGCTGTGGCGTGAAATGAAAATCGCGGGCGCGGCGGTCGCGCGCGATCAGCGGATGCGGCCGCCGCTCGCCCCCGGCCTGAGCCACGCATAGGCGCACAGCAGCACCGGGATCGCGAGCAAGAGCCAGGACAGCCCATCCCAGATGCCGTCGCCGACCAGCGCCGAGATCAGTCCGACGATGCTGAGCACGCCGAGCACGGTCGGGATCGCGAAGATCTGCCAGAGGGTCTGGCGCTGCGGCCGGAACAACGTGGTCATGACGCCGCCTCCATCCTGCGATCGGATGTGGCGAGCTTTGGGGCGCGGGCACCGAGCGCGGCGGGCTGACGCCGCCGCAGCCACAGATAAAGACCCGTCACCAGCACCGCGATGGTGATCAGATCGAGAATGGCCCAGATGATCTTCAGCGGCATGCCGCCATAGTCGCCGAAATGCAGCGGCTGCGAAATCAGCAGAGTCGCGACATACCATGGCAGTTCACGGCTGTCGGTGAGAACGCCGCTCTGCGCGTCGATCAGCGCGGGCTTGAGCAGCCGCGCGGTGAGCGGCGTGTTGCCACGCAGGAACACCGCATAATGCGTCTTGCTGCTGAAGATGGTGCCGGGGAAAGCCACGAAGGCCGGCTTCATCTCCGGCTCGGCCTGCATCGCCACCCTCACCGCCGCATCGATCGACGAGGGATGCGCCGGCAGAGGCTTATCCTTGTATTGCGCCGTCATCTCGGCGAGCTGGCCGAACTGCCAGACCTTGATGACAAGGTCGGCCCAGGTGTTGATCACGCCGGTGAAACCGACCACCAGCATCCACATCACCAGCACGATGCCGGACAGATTATGAATGTCGAGCCAGCGCACCACCCGCGGCCGGTCGCGCCGGTAGGCGCCGAACTTCAGCTTCCGCATCGACGGCGCGTAGACCACGATGCCGGAAATGATCGCCACGCAAAACAGGATGCCCATGAAGCCGAGAAACAGCTTGCCGGGCAGATCGGCGAACATGTCGGTGTGCAGCTTGAGCATGATGTAGGTGAAGCGGCCGGTGACATCCGGCGCGTCGAGATAGGCAGCGGAGTGCGCGTCGAGGCGGACAAGACGGTTCTTCGCCGGACTGGCGTCGAGCGTCTTGCCGATGCTCACCATCATGGTGTTGGGATCGTCGTTATCCCAGATCAGGAAGTGCGCGACATGGCCGGGGTCTTTCGACAGACCGTTTTTCACCACCTCGTCGAGATTGGCGTAGGGCGTGCCGGCGGGCACCTCCGCCGCCTTGACCTCCTCATGCAGGAGGTCGTCGATCTCGTGATGGAAGATCAGCGGCAGGCCGGTGACACAGAGCATCAGCATGAAGGCGGTGCAGATGATGCTCGACCATTTGTGCACCCAGCTCCACTTCCGCAGCGACGACGATCCTGACGCCAATATCCGTCTCCTAGTTCCAGCTATATTTCAGCGAGGCCAGCACCCGGCGCGGCGCACCGAGGCCGCAATAGGCAAGGCCCGTGAAGCAGGTCGAAACATAATACTTGTCGAACAGGTTGGTGGCATTCACCTGCAGTTTCAGACCCGCCAGATCCGGGCGCAGATAGGCGAAATCATACGAGATCGTCGCGTCCATCAGGCCGTAGGACGGAACCACGAGCGTGTTCATCGGATCGCCGAAGCTGGCGCCGATATAGCGGACGCCCGCGCCGAGACCGAGGCCGGCCACCGGACCGTTGCGGAAGGTGTAGAAGCCCCACAGCGAGGCATAGTCGCGCGGGATGTTGACGACATCCTTGCCGACATTGCCGGTGGTGCTGGCCGTCACGATCGGCTGGATATGGGTGTAGCCGCCGACGACATCGATCTCATTGGACAAGCTGGCCTTCATGTCCATCTCGATGCCTTTGACCTGCACCTCGCCGGTCTGGATGCTGAAATTCGGATTGCCGGGATCGGTCGTGAGTACGTTCTGCTGCGTGACGTCAAACGCCGCGAGCGTGAACAGCGCCTTGGTGCCGGGCGGCTGGAATTTGATGCCGATCTCCTTGCCATCGCCCGTGGTCGGCTTGAACACGTCGCCGCCGGCGTCGGTGCGGCTCAGTCCAACAACCGGCTGGAACGAGGTTGAATAGCTGATGTAGGGCGCAAGTCCGCTGTCGAACAGATAGGACAGACCCGCGCGGCCGGTCCATGCGCCCTGATTCTGGTGGGTCAGCGTCGAATTCATGAAGTTGATGGTGTCGGCCTGCCACTGATCGTGGCGACCGGTCAGGGTCAGTGTAAAGCGGTCAAGCTTGATCTCGTCCTGCGCATAAAAACCGAGCTGGTTCTGGCTCGTGGTCTGACTGAAGAACGGGAAGAACGTGGACGGATCCGGATTGGCGAGACCATAAACCGGCGCGTAGGCATTGATCGGGAAGAAAGTCCCGATCGCGAAGGGCGGGTTGAATCGCGTATCGAGGAATCCGCTGGCGGAATAGAATGCGGAAGACTTGGCCTGTACGTAGTCCGCTCCGACCAGCACCTTGTGAACCATCGGTCCGGTGCGGAAATCGGCCTGCAACATATTGTCGATGGTGAAGGACTGGGACTTCGCAAAGACATAGTTGGCCGAGCGGGCGATGTAGCCTGCCGGATTCGCCGGGAAACTTGGATCGTTGGTCGGATCGCCGGTTTCGTTGCGCATCGAGTTGACGTGAGAAGTCACCTCGGCATAGCGAAGGTTCTGGCGGAACTGAAACACCTCGTTGAACCGGTGCTCGAGGGAGTAGCCGACCATCGCACTATCACCGTTGGTACGGTCGTAATTCGGCTCTCCGAGATAGCGGTTATAGGGAATGCGGCCGAGCGGACTGTCGAACAGTGTCCCGACAGCAGGAACGTATTGCTGCGGCTGCCCCTTCACACGGTCGCGGGTATAGCTTGCCAGCACGGTGAAGTTGGTGTCGTTGGTCGGCCGCCAAGTCAGGCTCGGCGCGATGTAGAAGCGGTCGTCGGTGTTGTAATCGATCCAGGTGTCGGACAGACGGCCGAGGCCGACGATACGATAGAGAAACTCCTTGTCCTTATCGAGCGGGCCGCTGAAATCGAACGCCGCCTGCTTGCGCGCGAAGCTGCCGGTCTGCAGCTCGATCGTATTCTGCGTGTAAGTGGTCGGCCGCTTGCTGACCATGCTGATCAGGCCGCCCGGCGAGGTCTCGCCATAGAGACCGGAGGACGGCCCCTTCAGCACCTCGATCCGCTCCAGCCCCCACGGCTCGATCTTGGTCTGGGCGAAGGTGAGGATCGGGTCGATCGGCAACCGCAGCCCATCGAGATAACGCGGCACCAGGAAGCCGCGCACCTTCACGTCGCTGCTCGTGGAGCTCGCGCCATAAAGATCGGTGATCACGCCGGGCGTATAGCGCAGCGCCTCGTTCATGGTCTGCGCGCCCTGCGAGGCGATCTGGTCCTGCGTCACCACCGAGATAGACTGCGGCGTGGTCAGGATCGGCGAGTCGGTCTTGGTGGCGGTCGCGCTCTGGTTGGCGACGTAACCGTTCACGGGACCATTCGCCCGCTCCGGCCCTGCCCGACCCGCGCTCGCGGCCGCCGATTCCTGCGGAGCGCGTTCGACGTTGCGGACCACTGCCCGCCTCGGCGAGCGCGTCGCGTTGCGGCTGGGTCTGGCGCGGCGCGCCGCCTGTTGCTTCGGGGCGTCGATCGTCACCGCAGGCAGCGATGTCGCCGGTTTCTGCTCGGCGCCGGACGATGCGGACTGCGCCAGCGCGGGCGAGCTTTGCAGCGCGAGCAGCGCGCCGAACGCCACGCCCGCAGCCAGCAGATTCGAAATCCTGAGCAAATTCCCGCGGTGCATTTCCAGTTACCCCCGACATCAAAATTCATTGATGAGATACAGGCCGCTGGACCGGACTCGCCACGCTGACCGCTATTGCGAAACGTCGGAATACTGTCGCGAAACGCAGTTTAGAATTAGAACGGATGTAAAGTAGCGAGCCGCATGAAATCCAACGCGCACTCAGTCGCGCTCGCGCGCCGTTTCTTTTCCCGGCGGATGGCCGAAATGCCTGCGATAGGCCGCCGTAAACGCGGCCGGGCTGGCGAAGCCGACCCGATAACCCGCCTCGGCGACGGAGAGCCGGTAGTCGAGCAGCAGCACACGCGCCATCAGCAGGCGCTGGGTGCGGACGTAGCCGAAGATCGTGGTGCCGAACACTTTCTTGAAGTTGTCCTGCAGCGTGGTGATGTTGACGCCGATCTGCCGCGCCAGATCGAGCGTCTGCGGCGGCGTGACAAGATTGGCGTCGAGCATGTCGCGCGCCTCCATCACCCGATCGTAATGACGCCGCCCGATCTGCGCGACCAGCCGTCGCTCCTGCTTGAGCAATTCCGCAATCTCGATCACGAACGACAGCGTGTTGCTTTCCAGAAACAGCTCGCCGAGCTGGCCATTATAGGGATGATCAAGATTGCGTTGCCCGAGCTCGATCACGCGCGCCGAACGCGGCAGGGTTTCGACGCGAAAATCGCCCGAGAAAAAATCGCGCAGCGCGATAAGACCGTCGTCGGTCACGTCCTCGCCAAACCTGTCAAAAAATGAAGGCTTGAGAATGAAGCCTGCCGCACAGGACGTATATGGCGCCTTGCAGATCCGCCGAAATCTCGTGCTCCGGCCGAACCCGACGACGGTCGGCTGTTCCAGGCGCTTGGTCACCTGGCCGTAGCCCTCGGCGTTCATCATGTCGTTCTCGCCGCGCAGCACGAGCCCGCACAGCAAAGACGGCTCCATCTCCACCGACAGTTCGTGTTCCGACAGATAGGACACATCGTTCGCCGTGGCGGTGAGACCGGGATAGACTTCGTGCACCATCAACCGGCCCGCGCAGAGCGGCGTCTCCATCGCCTGCGGCGCCATATCGGCGGGGTGAATTCCAAGCGAAAGCTCCGCGCTCTCGCGGATCAGTTCCGAGATGGTGAAACCTGTCGCGGAGATTCGATGGCTGACGCTCATCACGGTTCCCGCATCTGAATGCGTGAAACTCGGCCACTTGCAAAATCGTTCGGCATTGGCCGCGACCATGCTGAACAACGCCGGCCGGGACAAGACCGCAAATTTAGAGTCGCTCAAAACAGCCGGCAGAGTTTCGGCACTAATAATAAAGGCCCCGGCGCAAACCGGGGCCTTCCAGCGAATTCGCCCGTGCCGTCGTCAGTAGCGGGCGACGACCGGCGAATTGAAGTGATAATTGATGCCGACCTTCACAGTATGGTTGGTCAGACCGACGCGGCCGGTGTCGCCATCAGGCGATGGGCCATAGGTCGCTTTGCCGTAATCGGCGTAAAGATACTCCGCCTTGGCCGACCAGGACGGCAGGAACGCATATTCAAGACCGGCGCCGACCGCGTAGCCGGAGTGGGTCTTGCTGCTGGTGAAAGATTCCGGTCCGTCGCTTGCGGAGAACTTGGTGCTGGCCCAGGCATAGCCGCCCTTGGCGTAGATCAGCATGTTGTCGACGGCAAAGCCGACCCGGCCGGTGACGGTGCCGAATGCATTCACCTTGTAGGAGAAGGTGCTGTCAACGTCGGCGAAATTCTGCTTGAGGCTGGCGCCCGCGGCATCGACTTCGAAGCCCCACACGATCCGGCTGCCGGGTGCCTGCCAGTTGTAGCCGATGGTGCCGCCGCCGAAGCTGCCCTTCACGCCGCTGATTGAAGTGACGTCATCTATGCCATCATTGTCGAAATCGGTGTTGTCGCCCTTGAGCTTGCCGCCAAAACCATAGCCGCCGAAAGCACCGAGATAAAAGCCGGTCCAGTTGTAGACCTGCGCGACAGGCGTGATCGGAGCCTTGGTGTAAGTGCGCCCCGGAAGATCGGCAGCAGATGCAATCGCCGTCGACGCCAGAAGCGCGACCGCAGCAAGCTTCAGTTTCATCATTTCTCCTCGTTTCTCGATGAGTCGAATCAAATCGAATCGACAACTGCTCACTTAGCAGCAGGCCATTGCGAATTACCTTCCGGAAGCGCGGCCATGATGTGCCATTGTGACGCAGTGAGAAACGCACGGAGAAAAAGTCGCACGAATCCGTTCGCCCGCTCAGCGCAAAAATGCTTCAGCTTCCCCACGGAAGCGAGAACGTCTTGACGTTGGTATAGGATTTCATCGCCTCGACGATGCCTTCCTTGGCGCCGTTGCCCGAATCCTTGATGCCGCCGAACGGCGACATCTCGGTGCGATAGCCCGGCACTTCCCAGATATTGACCGTCCCGACCTTGAGCTCCTCGATCAATCGCGTCGCGTGATCGAGGCGATTGGTGCAGACGCCGGACGACAGTCCGAAAGCCGTGCCGTTCGATATCTCGATCAGCTCGTCTATTCCCCGGCAGCGAATGATGGGGATCACAGGTCCGAAGGTTTCCTCGCGCACAAGCTCGGATTTGGGATCGACATGATCGACGACCACCGGCGGAAACAACGCGCCCTTGCGCCCGGGATGATAGAGGATCTTCGCTCCCATCTTCTGCGCATCTGCCACCCGCTGATCGAACATCTCCGCCGCCTCCGCGTCGACCACCGTTCCGAGATCGATCTGCGGATCCATCGGATCGCCGAATGTGAGCGCTTTCGCCCGTTGCAGGACGTGGCCGACGAATTCGTCGGCGATGCTGTCATCCACCAGGATCCGTTTCACCGCCGTACAGCGCTGGCCGGAATTTCGCGTTGCGCCGGCAACGGCGAGCGCCGCCGCGCGTTCGATATCCGGGCCCGCCAGATCGGCCAGCACGATCAGCGGATCGTTGCCGCCGAGCTCCAGAACCGTCCGCTTGTATCCCGCCTTCTGCGCGACGAGCTTCCCGACCCGAACGCCGCCGGTGAAGGTGACAAGCTCGATATTCTCGTTCGTCACCATTTCGTCGCCGATGTCGTCCGGCAGGCCGGTGACGACCGACAGCATCTGCGGCGGCAGGCCCGCTTCATACAGCAGATCGGCCAGAACAAGCGCCGTGAGCGGCGTCTTCTCGGTCGGCTTGCAGACGATGCAGTTATTGGTCGCGATCGCCGGCGCGATCTTGTGCGCCACCATGTTCAGCGGATGGTTGAACGGCGTGATCGCCGAGATCGCACGCAGTGGCTCGCGCCTGGTGAAGATCCGCCGCGCCTGACCATGAGGAGTGAGATCGCAGGCGAACGCCTCGCCATCATCCACGATGCACATCTGGCCAGCCAGCGAGAATACATCACGCGCCCGCCCGCACTCGTACAGCGAGTCCTTCCGGGAGATTCCCAGCTCCAGGGTGATGGTTGCGGAGATCGCCTCCCTACGCTCCCAAATGAGATCCGAGGCTTTCAGGAGGATCTGCTGCCGCTGATAGCGGCTGAGTCGGGGCTGGTAGTTCGCCGCGATGTCGAACGCCTCGCGCGCATGCGCGACCGTCCCCGCCGGCACAGTGCCGATTACCTCGCCGGTGTAGGGATAACGGACCTCGATGACGTCGCTTGCGGACACCTTGCGGCCCGCGATCCGCATCGGCTGCGCATTGATTGTCGATCTTGTGAGCATCGGCGGCTGGTCCGTTCTTTTATCCGGAGGGGCATGCAAAAACGCGCGGGCAAGCACGCATGGCCCTTGTGGCGAAGCGATCTTCGGATAAGCTAATAGATCATATCGACAGAGTGGCAACTAGGGTTCCGGGCGGCAAGGGCCGCTGCTGGTCCGAGCGTTGCAGAAACCGTGATCGTGCCGCGGCTGCACCCGAGGGATAAAAGCCCAGAGGCGGAGATGTCGAGACCCGTAACGCGCCCGCAACCGGGCACGGAGGTCTCATGCTGCTCGCGCCGCTCGCTCTGGTCATCGCCGCCGCCTTCATCCATGCAACCTGGAATCTGCTGTCGAAGCAGGCCGCCTCGGCCGGGCCGACCTTCGTCTGCGTCACCAACCTGATCAGTTGCATCGCCTATGCGCCCTGGGCGATCTGGCTGCTTGCGCGCGACGGCATGGCGTGGAGCTGGCTGGTGGCCGGCTTCATTGTGCTGAGCGCCGTCGTCCACCTCGCTTATACGCTGTCGCTGCAACGCGGCTATCAGGTCGCCGACCTGTCGGTGGTCTATCCGGTGGCGCGCGGCACCGGCCCCCTGCTGTCTTCGATCGGCGCTTTCCTGCTGCTGGGCGAACTGCCCACGACGCTGGGCATCGCGGGCCTCATCGGCGTCGTCATCGGCATCGGATTGATCTCGACGCAGGGCAATCTCGCCGCGTTCCGGAAAAGCACCGGATTTGCCGGCGTGCTATGGGGCACGGCGACGGGTTTCCTCACCGCGATCTATACGGTAGTCGATGCCTATGCCGTCAAAAGCCTCGGCATCGCGCCCGTGGTTCTCAACTGGACCGCGAACCTGTTGCGCTTCGCCCTGCTCGCGCCGCTCATCCTGAAAAATCCGAACCGCGCGCGCAAGAAGATGACAGGCTACTGGCATCTGGCCCTCGCCGTCGGGCTGCTGCAGCCGCTTGCCTATATCCTGGTGCTGATCGCGCTGCATCTCGGCGCGCCGGTCAGCGTGGTCGCGCCCGCGCGCGAGATGTCGATGATGGTCGGCGCCTTCCTCGGCATGATCGTGCTGCGCGAGCAGGTCGGCCTGTGGCGGTTGATTGGCTGCGCGGTGATGATCATGGGCGTGATCGCGCTGGTGGGAAGCTGAGGGCGGTCGCCAGAAAACGCGAGAACCGGCTCCGTCAATGCGCCGTTCGATCCGAACGACGCAGGCTTTGCGGATATTCGTGCCCAACGCGACACCTCCGCCGCCAGTCGGCGGCGGAGCTTTGAAACGTAATCGGCCGAGGCCGCGTGTCGGGTTATTTCTTCTTGCCGCTGGCGTCGAACTGCTTGAGGAAAGCAATCAGGTCGTCGATCTTCTTCTCATCCTTCAGGCCGGCATAGACCATCTTGGTGCCAGGGACCTTGGCTTTGGGGTCCTTGATGTATTCGCGGAAGGTGGCTTCATCCCAGGTGAGGCCGGAATTCTTGTTGGCTGCGGAATAGTTGTAGCCGGGCGCCTCGCCCGCCTTGCGGCCGATCACACCATTGAGCTCCGGGCCGACGCTGTTCTTCGCAGTTTCGCCGACCTGATGACAGGCCTTGCAGACCGCAAAGACTTTCTCGCCGGCGGCGGCATCCTGTGCCTGAGCCTGGCTAACGCCGGTGCCGACCACAGCCAGCAATGCAGCAGCTATCATTCCTCGCATGCTTCTTCTCCTTTATGAACCGCTCATCACGAGCAGGTTTGATGCCAGCATCCGGCGGCGAACAGGACGAACGCCGAAGATACTGCTTCAGGCGCCATACACCTGCGTCTCTCCCTTCGCATTGGTGAGATGGACCTGAACATGACGCCGCGCCGCGACAATCTCGCGAATACGCGAGACCGGCAGCAGGCTGAAGGCGGTCGAGAAGGCGTCGGCTTCGCTCGCCGTCGGCGCAATCACGCTGACCGAGCGATAGCGCGCCGGGCTGCGCCCGGTTCTCGGATCGAACAGATGGGTGAAGCGGCCGGCAGCATCGAACCTGAAGCCCGCCCCCGCGGTGGTCGCGACCGCGCGGTCGACGAGATCGACGGTTTCGTTCACCACGCCCGGCTTGTCAGGATCGGCCAGGCCGACCTGCCACGGCGCGCCGTCCGGCTTGGTGCCGATGGCGCGGATCTCGCCCATATCGACCAGCGTGGTCGAAAGGCCCGCCGCCCGCAGCGTCTCGGCGACACGGTCGGTGGCGTAACCCTGCGCGATGCCGTTCAGCGTGATCGCGCCGCCCGGCCTGAGCAGCGCGACGCGATCGTCGCTGACCTTGAGATCGCGGTAGCCGACTTTCGACAGCGCTTCCGCCAGCTTCTCCACGGACGGGCCCTCCGGCGCCGGCCGCTCCTGCGTGAAATGCGCCGCGTAAAGAGTCCACAGCGGCTGCACCGTCGGATCGAACGCGCCGTCGGTGAGTTCGGCGAAGCCGAGCGCAGCCTTGAGCAGCGCGATCATGTCGGCATCGGGCGAGATCAGAACGCCGGTGCGGTTCAGGGTGCAGATCGCCGAATCCGGCTGATAGAGGCTGAACTGCTGTTCGAGCCGGCGCACGTCCTGCACGCACAGATGCACCAGCCGCTCGGCCTTGGCCCGGTCGGGATGATAAATCTCGACCGAGACCTGCGCGCCGAGCGCCGACCCCTGCCAGCGGATCGGCGCATCCGCAAAAGCGCGGCGCCCGCCGAGCAGGGCAGCCCCGCCCGCCATGGCCGTAATGGCAATCAAGCGCCGGCGCGTGAGGGATGTGTGTGTCATGGCCGCCGCCTTCAGTTGGTCTTTATCTGCGCGGGATCATACCCGTTTTGCTCCGCCGCGCTGCTGCCGAGCACATAGTTTTTCGGAATCTGGTCGAAGCCGACGATACGCCCGCCATGGCTGGCGACAAAGGCATCTGCCGCCGCGCGGCTCGCGAACGGCACCGCCTCGTCGGTCTCCATGCCGCTGCGCCGACGGCTCTCGATCACGAAGAACGCCTTGCGCGCGTCGATCCAGTTGGTGGCGCCCGGCTCCTCCCAGCTCGGCGCCGCGCCCATGTCGGAAACATAGATCGCGCGGATGTCGCGCGGCTGGTCCGGCATCAACGTGAACGCCACCGTGTCGCGCACCGATGAGAACCAGTACGGGTCGATCCGGCTCGCGGTGATGATCTGTCCCTTCGGCCCCGGATGTTCCAGCAGATTCATGCCGCAGAACACGCCCATCGCCTCGCTGTTCAGCGCGGCGGGCGGCGGCGGCGCGGATTTCGTCTCGTCCTGATTGCAGGCGGCGAGCGTCAGCGCGAAGACGGCAACGCAGAGCGCGCGCAACATCACAGCTCCCTCCGGGCGAAAGAGGCGGTGGCGAGACCGAGCGGAATGGCGATCCACAGCGCCATGCCGAGCAACAATGCGCTCGTACCGGCGCCCGTGCTGCCGGCAAGGCCGGCCATGCCGGAAAACTGGCTGACGTTGAAGCCGGTGAGATTGGCGAGACGATAGATGTCGGTCGGATTGAGGAAAAGCAGATATTCGAGCACCGCGGCCGAAACGATCTTGCCCTGATCGACGACCAGCACCCCCAGCAGCGCCATGTCGAACACCAGCACCATGATCAGCCAGACGCCGACCGAGACTCCGGCCGCCGTGCCGCGATCGCGCGCCAGACTGCTGATGAGATAGCCGATGGCGACAAACGCGGCCCCAAGCATGATCGACGTTCCAATCATCCAGGCAAACGCATACCAGCTTGCCGCCAGCACCGCCGCCCCGCTGAACGCCAGCGCCCCCGCCGCGACGCCGTAACCGATGACGGTGGCGAAGGCGAGGATCAGCACATGCCCGCAGAATTTGCCGAGAACGATCTGGTAGCGGCCGACCGGATAACTGAGCAGCAGAATCATGGTTCCGCGCTCCATCTCGCCGACAATGGCGTCATGCGAAATCAGCAGGGCGATCAGCGGCAGCAGGAAGATCGTGAGGCTGGACAGGCTGACCACCACAACATCCATCGCGCCCGCACCGACATTGCCGGTCGGCGCGCTGCCGAGAAAGGTCAGCGACAGCGCCAGAGCGGCGAGCAGCAGCGTAGTGGCGAGCACCCAGCGATTGCGCAGGCCTTCCTGGATTTCCTTGGCCGCGATGATGGCGACGTTTCTCACTCGGCCGCCTCCCGCGCGCGCAGGAAATGCGCGTAAAGATCGTCGAGGGTCGGCGTCACGACCTCGATATTGCGCACCCGCGGATCGCCGGCGGCCAATCGCAGCAGCTCCATCTTCTTCTCGTTATCCTGCACCAGCACGACATGGCCATTCGCGTCCGGCACCGCGCCATTCGTCAGCCACTCCGGCATCGTGTCATCGTCACCCTCGGCAAGGTCGAACGAAACCCGGATCGGCAATTGCGAAAGCTGGCGCAATTCCGCCAGCGTGCCCTGCGCCACCAGAATGCCCCGGTTCATGATCAGCACGTGTTCGGCGCGGCCTTCGAGCTCGCTCAGCGCATGCGAGGAGATCAGCACCGTCGCGCCATCGTCGCGCAACTCATGCAGGATGTCGTAGAAGGTCTGGCGCAGCGCCGGATCGAGACCCGTGGTCGGCTCGTCGAGCAGAAGAATGCGCGGACGTCCGAGCAGAGCCTGCGCTAGACCGAGACGCTGGCGCATGCCTTTCGAGTAAGTCCCGACCCGCCGGTCGGCGGCATCGCCGAGGCCGACGCGGTCGAGCAAGGGCCACGCGGTCGCGGGCTTGAGCTGCTTGAGCCGCGCGTAGAAGCTCAGCGTCTCGCGCCCGGTCAGCGCAGCGTTGAAGGCGACGTTTTCCGGCAGATAGCCGAGCATCCGGCGCGCCGAGAATTCGCCCGCTGCCGGATCCTCGCCCAGCACGCGAATGGCGCCGCCGCTCGGGCGGATCAACCCCAGCATCAGCTTGATCAGCGTGGTCTTGCCGGCGCCGTTATGGCCGACCAGCGCGCAGATGCGCCCCGGCGCCAGATCGAACGACACCTCGCGCAGGGCGCAAATCTTGCCGTAGCTCTTGTCGACGGTCTGAATGGAAACGGTCGCGGTCATGGCAAACCTGCCTCCGCTTGCGGCCGTGGCGGCGGTGCGATCAAGGGATGGGTATCGACCACGCCGCCGGGATAAAGCGCGGGAAACTGCGCCTGCGCCCAGCGCAGCACCTGCACCGCGGGACTGTTGATCAGGATTTTCGCCGAGGGCGCGGTCCACAGCACGCGATCGACCAGATCGTTGGGGCGATACGCGGTGTCCGCGACGCCGTCGCCATTGAGATCGAAGGCCGGATTGTCGCTCCAGTAATTGCCGCGCCCGCCCTTCGACCAGTCTAGGTCGCGGGTGCCGACATACTTCACCTGATTGCGATTGCCGACAAACGCGTTGCCGGTGATCTCGTTGCCTTCCGAGCCGGCGGTGAAATGCACACCGATCTCGCAGCGTTCGAACCAGTTGTCATGAAACTGATTGCGGTTGGCATTGTAGATGAACACGCATTTGCCGGGACCGCTGCGCGCACCCTGCGCGGCAGGTCCCGCATCGGGGAGCATGCCCCGCTCGTCACTCGCCATCTCCTGCCCACCAGAGGTCTCCTCGAGCGCCCCGCCCGCAACCAGATTGCCGCTGATCTTCGAGTAATTGGCATAATTGAACAACAGCCCGTGATCGCGGTCGCGATACGAGACATTGCCCTGAATGACGAGACGGTTGGAATACATGATGGCGTAGCCAACGTGATTCCTGATCGAAACGTTGCCGCTGACCTCGCTGTCATTGGTGTACATGTAATGGACGGCGAAGCGCACATTCTCGAAGCGGTTGTTGATGAAGCGATCCTTGCGGCTGGAAATGGTGAAGATACCGTCGCGGCCGTAGCGGACGGTGTTGCCGTCGATGGTCACGTCCGGCGCGTTCCAGATCGACACGCCGTTGCCGGCATCGGCCCGGCGCACGTTCCGCAAACCTTCGATCACATTGTTCAGAACACGCGATCCCGTGGCGCCGTGGACATAAACGCCGAACAGATTGCCGACGATACGGTTGTTCTCGATCAGTGTCCGCTCGGCGGTCTTTTCGAGATAGACTCCGGAATCCATCGCCTGCAGATCGCGGCCCGAGCCCTTGATGGTCAGCCCGCGGATTTCCACGCCCGGCCCGTAGACGCCGATCACGCTGCCCGCGCCGTTTCCGGTCAGGGTCGCGCCGGCCTCGCCTTGCAGCACAACGCGCCGCTCGATCCGGATCGGTCCTTGATGGTCTCCGGACGCGAGCACGATGACGTCGCCGTCCTGTGCCCGGTCCAGCGCCTGCTGCGAGAACTGCCCCGGCGCAAACGTCAGCGTCTCCGCGCCGGCGAAGCTGGAGAGTCCGGCGGCGAGAACCGCCGCCGGAACGATGTTGAAAGCACGTCGCACGAATGCCCTGCCTCAGACCGATCTCGGCTCGACCAGCATACGGCCCTTCATCTCCATATGCATGGCGTGACAGAACCACTGGCAGTAATACCAGTAGACCCCGGCCTTGCCGGCGGTGAACGTCACCGAAGCGGTGGCCTGCGGCGCGACTTCCATCGCGATGCCGTAGTTCACGATGGTGAAGCCGTGGGTGAGATCCTCCACCGCATCGATGTTGGTGACATAGACCGTCACCTCGTCGCCCTGTTTCACCGTGAACTTCTCGAGACCGAACGCCGGCGCGGTGGACGTCATGTAGACGCGCACCTTGTTGCCGTCGCGGATCACCTTTGAATCGGCTTCGAGGTTGATGCCGTCCGCCTTGGCCTGCTTCACCGCGTCGGCGAAGAACGGGTCGGCGCGATCCCAGATCGAAATCGGATTGATCTTGGAGCGATGGACGATGGTGGCGTCGTGCGGCTCGGCGAAGCTCGGGCCGTCATGCACCAGCGCCATCTTGTCGCCCGAGATGTCGATGAGCTGATCGTTCTCCGGTTTCAGCGGGCCGACATTGAGGAATCGGTCCTTGGAGAACTTGTTCAGCGAGATCAGCCATTTTCCATCGGCCTCCTTGGTCTGGCCCATGGAGGTGTGGTTGTGGCCGGGCTGATAGTGGACGTCGAGCTTCTGAAGGATCGGATCGACCTTCTCGCCCTTGAACGCGCGCTTGGCCAGATCGATGTTCCACTTGCAGATCTGGCTGTCGATGAACAGCGTGGTGTAGGCGTTGCCCTTGCCGTCATAAGCGGTGTGCAGCGGGCCGAGGCCGAGCTCGGGCTCCGCCACCACGACGTCGCGCGGCTTGATCTTGTCGTCGAACAGGTCGTCGAACTTGCGTACGTCGAACACGGTAACGGTGGGCGAGAGCTTGCCGTTGGCAACCACGTGAATGCCGTCCGGCGCGGTGTTGATGCCGTGCGGACTGTTGGAGACCGGCACGTAGCGGGTGTAAGGTGAACCATGACGGCCGTCGAGCACCGGCACGCCGCCCATTTCCTTGTAGTCGCCCTTCTTCACCGCCTCCTCGATGCGCTTGATATTGAAGATGGTGACCCAGTCCTGCTCGTTGGCAGTCATTTCCGCCAGCGTGACGCCGCCTTCGGAATTGTAGCAGGTGGCGAAGGCATACTTGCCCTGATAGTCGGCATCAACGTTGTCGAGGTTGCCGTCGACGATGACCTGCCAGGCCACCTTCATGGTGTCGCCGTCGACCGCCGTGAAGATCGAATAATACTCTTTCGGCTTGTCGAGAATCTTGCCGTCGTTCGGCAACGGCACACCATCCTCGCCGTTGGCAAACACGTAGCCGGTGCGCGGATATTTCTGCACGCGCAGGCCGTGCACCGTGTGCTGGTTCGGCAACTGGATGATCTTGTCGCACTTCATGACGTCGAGGCGCACGCGCGCAACGCGGGTGTTGGCCTTGTCGTTCATGAAGGCGTAGCGGCCGTCATAGGTGCCGTTGGTGAAGGAGATGTGCGGATGATGCAGGTCGCCGTTCATGTAGGTGCCGCCGCGATTCTTCAGGAATTCGCGCGATTCCGGCGTCAGTCCCTCGGTGAGCACCTTGAGACTCTCGTTGGTCTGGCCCCAGCCGGTCGCGCTGCAGCGGTTGAACACCGGCACGCGCATCAGCTCGCGCATCGAGGGCATGCCGACGATGCGCAGTTCGCCCGACTGGCCGGACGAGAAGAACACGTAATATTCGTCGAGCTCGCCGGGCGCGACCTCGGTCTTGTGAACCGCGGGCCGTGCCGCCGGCGCTTTCGGCTGCGCCTTGGTCTGGGCCTCCGCGATCGTGGTGAGGCCCGCTCCGCCGGCAAGTCCGACACCGGCCGCTGCAGCCGTCGTGCCAAGCAATGCCCGGCGGCTGACGCCCTTGTCGCCTTCTTGGTTGCTCATGAAACTCTCCTAGCTTTTCAGGTTGTAGGTGTTGCGACCGAGCCGCCGGGCGCGCTGACCGTCTTGCCCCCGGCAGTAATGATTGTGTTCGGCCCTTTTCCGGCCCGCATGGATGGCGAGGACAGCGCTTCGCGCTTCTCCCGCTTGAGACGCACCTGGATCATGTGCGGACAGCGATGATCGTCGAAATAAAGCTCCTGACAGTGCATGCAGTAGATGCATTCGTTGACGTTAATGTGTCCCTCGGGATGGATCGCCTGCACCGGACATTCGACCGCGCAGCGCTGGCAGGGCGAGCCGCATTCCGGCCAGCGGCGCAGCCACTCGAACATGCGGATGCGGCCGGGAATGGCGAGCGCCGCGCCGAGCGGACACAGATAGCGGCAGAAGAAACGCTCGATGAACAATCCGGCGGCCAGCAAGGTCAGTGCGTAGATCACGAACGGCCAGTCGCGCGCGAATTTAAGAATGATCGCGGTCTTGAACGGCTCGATCTCGGCGATCTGCTCGGCCAGCGCCGTGGAATACAGCGACAGCCCGAACAGAACGAGGAAGATCATGTATTTGATCGGCCACAGCCGCTCGTGCAGGCCCCATGGCAACCGAAGCTGCGGCACCTTCACCGCCTGGGCGATGTTGTTGAGCAGTTCCTGCAACGCGCCGAACGGACACAGCCAGCCGCAGAACGGCCCGCGTCCCCAGAACAGCAGCCCCGCGGCCACCGACGCCCACAGCAGGAAGATGTGCGGCGCGGAGAGGAAATACTCCCAGCTAAAGCCGGTCAGCAGCGAACTCATGAAGGTCAGGACATTGACCACCGAAAGCTGCGCGTTGACGTACCAGCCGAGCCAGACCAGCACGAACAACAGATAGGCGCGGCGCACCCAGACATAGACCTGCGGCCGGCGCACCAGCACGTTCTGGAAAAAGAAGATCAGGGTCAGCGTGCCGAGGGCGAATATGGTGATGCCGATCCGCACCACGTCGCCGCGCCAGATCCGCATCCACAGCGGCTCATCGTCGGGCGCCGTCGCCTCCGCGCTTGGCGCAGGCTGCGGCGGCGCTGATGCGGCTGGCGCGGTGTGAACCACCGTCGCCGGTTGTTCACGCTTCAGATAAACGTCCGGCAGCGTGTAGCCGAGATCGAACGTCAAGAACGCCTTGTCGCGCGCGCCGATGGCACGCTGCACCAAAAGCTGCAATGTCCACGGTTCGGCCGGATCGAAGGTGAAATCCGGCGGCAGCACGAACAGACTGATCTCGGGAAAGGCCGGCGCGCCCTCTACGGCAAAATCACCCAGCCTTGTGTGATCGCGGTCGCGGAAGCGGATGCTGTTGCCGTCCTGCAAAAGCTCGATGCGATCGAAGATGCCGCCGCGGACATAGCCCGATCCCTTGAACGAATAACGGCCGGAGCCCGCGACCACCAGCGCCTGCTGGCCGGGCTTCAGCCGCGCCTTGAGGCGCTCATAGCCATCATCGCCGAGCAGGCTGCGGCCGATGGTCGGCACCGCGACATCGGCGACATAAAGATCGATGAAATCGTCCGCCGGATCGCCGGTCTCGGCATGCGCCACCGCCGCCGCGTTGCCTGATTTCTCGTAAGCCTCGTTGATATCGGCCACGCTCAGATGCAGCCGCCGGATCGAGCCGTCGCCCAGCAGGGTCTGCCAGTCGAGCGTCTGGCTCTTGCTCATATCGATGGTCTTGACCACCTGCGCCGCGACCGCCGCAACCCCGGCCTGCCCCTGCCCTCCGAGCCGCCCGGTCTTGATCAGTTTCGTCGCCGAGCGGACGATGCTGTCGCCGATCACCAGCACGGTGACGGTCGCGCCGCTGACGATATCGACCTGCGGCGCCTTCGCCGCGCCGCTGACCACCGGGGTCATTTCGGTGCCGACCAGCTTGTTGACGGCGTCGAGAATGCGTTTTTCCGGAATGCCGATCAGGACGATCGGCTCTTTATGTTCGACCAGCTTGAATCCGGCGAGCACGCCCTGCGTGCTGATCCCGACCAGAACCTTGATCGGCTTTCCCGAATAGCCGACCGCATTGGAGAAATCCGAATTGAGGTAGGCAAAACCGAGAAGCTGATCGTCCTTGTAGATCGGCGCGACGGGCGGATCGCCCTGCAGCGGCCCGAAGCGCGTTGCCTCCGGAATCAATTCCGCCGGCTGCGCCTTGCTCAGATACGCGCCGAGCTCGCTCGCTGCGTGCGCATCGGCAGCAAAGAAAAACGCTCCGGCCAGAACAACGAGGGCGAGGATGCGAGCGACGCAGAAATCTCGGAATTTAGACAAGCCGTCCCCATCCGCTTTTGCAGCTTCAGAAGAAGCCAACAAAAAACGACGCCGCCGGTTCCTATCCATTAGCAACCCCGCATGGACTTCTCTAGCAGTAGAGATAATATAGGTATTTGCTCTATATCAATCACGGATTGCGAGGCGAAACGCTGCATGCATGAAAAGCCTCTGCTGACAACGACGCCGGCGCCGATCACGAGCCTGCCGGAATTTTACGCCGTTGCCTTCCATCAGGCTCAACGCGCAGTGCAGCATTACAGCGCGGCGGTGACGCATGCCGATCAGAATGCCGACGCCCTGCAACCGGTGTTCGAGACTCTTGTATCGCGGGAAAAAATCCGGGCCGATGCGATCGCGAAGGCCTGCGTCGAAGCGTGCGGCCAATCTCCCGATCTGAAAAAGCTGCCGGCCGACGTCGTCGATCTGGTCCCAATGCAGGAAATTGTGGACATCGCGGACTCGCGCCTGTCCACGCCCTACGCCGTATGGGCTCTCGCGGTCCGCCATCGCCGGCGCGCGTTCGTATTCTGGACCTATATCGCGGCGCTCGCCGGAAATTTAGCGGTGAGCGCCGCGGCCGAACGGCTGGCGCGGGAGGCGCTGGCCGACGGCAATCTGCTGCGCCGCGAGCGACGCCTTGCATGGCAAAACGAACATAAAACGACCGCCGAAGGCAATCAGGGCGACAGGGACATGTCCGCCGCCCTGCTGGAAAGCCTGTTGCGGCGAGATATGCTGGCGTGGTCGCAGACTCTGTCGCCGGCGCAGAGCGAGCAGCTTCTGCAGGCCGGCGTGCTCGCGCCTTCCGACGACATTCCGCCTGACGACATCGAAACGCCCGCCCCCGGCGAACTCGAACAGGTCAAGCAGCGTGCCCTGCGGCGGGCCGAGCAACTGTCGAACATCTATCTCGACGATGCCGACAGTGCCACCGACCAGAGCAGTCTCGAATTCGCACAGAAGCTCGCCGCACATTCCATTTCGCGGCTGGCGAATCTGCGGGCCGTGGCCGCAGGCCGCCCGCGACACTGACGCGCAGCCACGCCGCGAATCGCGATTTCACGCAGCAGCGCGCCGTCCGCCCTTCTTCTTTCCTGCCGGTCCTGTGTGAGCGACACGAGGGACGATATCCAGATTCAGGGATCACGCCCCGTAAAGCATGCCACGCAGCTCGCGCTGCGCGAGGCGATCGGCGGGGCTGCGAGACACGGCGCCCCGCAGTTTCGGCCCGGCGTGCGCGTCCGCCACCGGACATTGTGAAAGCGCCAGACATTGTTAAAGAGAACGAACGTCCGCGCATGGAAAGCGGAGCGTTCGACACCGGCAAGTCTTGTTGCGCGACATGGCGATGGATCCGATGCGCTATCTCTATCTGCTTCTCGGCATCACCTTCGTTGTCCTCGGCTTTGTCGGGGCGTTCCTGCCCGTGCTTCCGACCACGCCGTTCCTGATTCTGGCGGCCGCGTGCTTTGCCCGCTCGTCTCCCCGGCTCGAGAGCTGGCTGCTGTCGCATCCCCGATTCGGACCCGCGCTCATGGCATGGCGCGAGAACCGCGCGATTCCCCTGAAAGCCAAACTGCTCGCGCTGGGAGGCATGAGCATCAGCTTTCTGTGGCTCTGGATCGGGATCGGGCCCGGCCCGCTGCCTCTGGCGATCACCGGCGCGCTGATGCTGGTGGGGCTGGCCTACGTGTTCAGCAAACCATCCGCATAAAACGAAGCGCCGGAATTACAGACACTGTCTGTCGATGTTCCCGCGCAAAATGGAACCGGCATGCAATTCCGGACGCTCGGAAGATTTGTCCTGCTCGTGCCGCAGAGCCCGGCGATCAAATCTTAAGTCTTGCTCAAGCATATCAAAGCCATTGTAAGACTTGATGAAACAGATGAAACGATGGCTCGGGTTCCCGATCACGGCGATCCTGCTTGTCGGCTTGCCGCTCGGCTTCCTGCTCGCCGAAGGCGCGCATGACTCCGGCGTTCTCTCCGATGCGCAGCGCGCCAGCTATCGGCGGCCTTCCGCCATCCCGTTTCCGGACGACAATCCCTACACCAGGGCCAAGGCCGATCTCGGCAAGATGCTGTTCTTCGATCCGATCCTTTCGCGATCGCGCAAGCACTCGTGTTCGTCGTGCCATATGCCGGCAAAGGCATGGGCGGATGGCCTGCCGCACGCCATCGGCGAGGACCCCGCGGGCATCGAGCTTCGCAGCCCGACGCTGATCGACATCGCGTTTCTTGATCTGCTCGGCTGGGACGGAAAATTTCCCGATCTGGAGTCGGTGGCCTTCGCGCCGCTGACCAGTCCGCAGAACATGAACATGACCGAGCCCGATCTGGTGCACCGCCTGCGCGCCGCTCCGCGCTACGTCGCCGCCTTCACCGTCGCGTTTGGCGACGGCGACATCACGCGACCGCGCATCGAGCAGGCGCTGGCAACCTACGAGCGCACCATCATCGCCGGCGAAGCGCCGTTCGATCGCTGGATCATGGGCGACGAGACCGCCATCGGCGCCGAGGCCAAGCGCGGTTTCGCGCTGTTCAACGGCAAGGCGCACTGCGCGAGCTGCCACAGCGGCCCATCGTTCACCGACGGATCGTTCCAGGACATAGGCTCCGCCACCGGCAACGATATCGGACGCGGACGGTTGTTCCCGAAATCGGAAAAGCTGCAATACGCCTTCAAGACGCCGACGCTGCGCGACGTCGCCCGGCGCGGGCCCTATATGCACGACGGCTCGATCGCGACATTGGAGGACGTCATCGAGCTGTATGACAAAGGCGGCATCGATCGCCCCAGTCGTTCGCCCTCCATCACGCCGCTGTCGCTGACGCAACCTGAGAAGAAAGCGCTGATCGCATTCCTGCGCACGCTGACGGCCGACAAGTCCGAGCCGAATCCACCGCCGCCGACGCGGTGATCGGCGCGTCTCGATCGATCAGGCCAGACGCGGCAGCAAGGCGCCCAGCAGTCCGAAGCCGGCGAACAGGGAAATGCCCGCGCAGGTCTCCAGCAAATCCCGATGGGCGGCATGCCGATCCGAGGCCCACGCCAGCGCTGTCCCCGCCACGACACTCGCGACACTCAACAGGGCAAACATCACGCTCTCCAATATCCGGTCCGTTCAAAATGAATGAGAGGAATTGCGGCCCGGTGGCGCCAATTCCTAAAACTTGAAACAAGCGCGGATATTCGCGCCAAGTCACTGGATATGCTCGTTCAATTTTCATCTTAATCAATATTAACCACAACGACAGGCGAAGCTTTTCCGCACCCGGTTACCTCGTATAGTGAACAAATCCTTAACGCGACCGCATAAACCCGCCTGGATCACCTGATGATTGGCCATAGCCAGCGACCCATCGGCATCGTCTGCTCCCCGTTGCCGATCCTCGCGCGGTGTCTTCTCGTCCTGCTGTTCGGCGTGATGGGCACGAGCGGCGCCAGCGCCCATGTGAAGTGGTTCTGCGCTTTCGATGTCGCCGGCCAGCCGGAGGGACTCGCCAACGTGCTGTGCCAGGACTTCGAGATCCTGATCGTCGTCGCGCTGATCTGGCTGCTGGCCGGCTGCTTCATCGAGAAGACCTCGCTCGGCGAGGCGATGCTGCGATCGATGGACCGGGTCACCGGCGGGTTGCGGCTTCACACCGAAGAGATGGTTCGGGCCATCTGCTTCTTCTTCTTCGTTTCACTCTGGACCTTGGGCGGCATCCTGCTGACGCCGGAACTGACCAGCAAATCGCCGCTCGTCGGTCCTTTGCAATTCGTCATCGCGGCCTGTCTGTTGTCGCGACGGACCCTGCCGGTCTCAGCACTCGGCATCGTGATCCTGTTCGCAATGGCGGTCCGCGACTACGGCATCTTCCATCTCGCCGACTATCCGATCTTTCTGGGGATCGCGGCGTATCTCGCTTTGACCGGACTTCAGAAGAAATTCTTCGGAATCGAGCCGATCGACATCATGCGCTACGCCGCGGCGGTGACGCTGATGTGGGCCTCCGTCGAGAAATGGGCCTATCCGCAGTGGAGCTTTCCGATCTTCGTCACGCACCCGAACATCACCTTCGGCTTCGATCCGGAATTCTACATGCGCGCGGCGGGCGTGGTGGAATTCACCCTCGCCTTCGCTTTGCTGTGGACCCCGCTGGTCCGGCGCTGCGCCGCCGCCATTCTCGCCGGCATGTTCATCGCCGCCTGCTTCGAGTTCGGAAAGATCGACACCATCGGACACTCGGGCATCATTGCGGTGCTGTTCGCAATTCTTGCCGACAACCGGCGGGTGGAAAACGACCGCCGGGTTCCGCTGCTCGCGCCCGCGGGATTCTGCACCGCGCTCGCGGCCACGCTGTTCGTCTACTATTTCGGCCACGCCAGCCTGTTCAACACGACGGTTTTGTAAACCCGCGCTCGCGAAAATTCAGTTCACTTTCACCAGCAGCTTCATTTTCGGGTGAATGGCGCACCGCACCGTAAAAGTCCCGCTCGTCGGAAAAGCAACGGTGAACGAACTGCCCGGCTTCTGATCTCCCGAATCGAACTGGAATGTCGGCGACGCCAGATAGGCGTGATGAAGAAGCTCTCCGTCATCGTTAACGAAGCGTAAAGCCTCGCCGCGATTGATGGCGATCTGGCCGGGCTGGAACTCGCGGTTCTTCTGCGAGATCGCATACGGACCGGCGGCCCATGCGCTTCCCGCGATCAATCCGCTGACGATGGCGATGCAAATCCGCTTGTCGCAGTGCTTCGCAAGGGAAAAAAGCGATCGGGATTTGTGCATTCATTCCTCCGTTGAAGGCCTCAAACGCAGGTCATCGCTTCGAGCGGCACGATGCACCAACTGGTTACCATGATCTGCGGGGCCTTTTACTCAATACGAGCTGTAAAGATTATACCGGTATTTTGATATGTGATGTCACCTCAGAACAGGCCACATCATTTAGTGGAGGCTTGAGACCAGAACGTGTTCTTCAGCCACTGAAGAAACCGGAAGTGTCATATGAGCGTCTCATCGGGCCCGAGGGCGAACCGTGCGCCCTTCCGCGCGGCCTATCACCGCCTGTTTGTCCGCAAACCGGCGGGCAACACGATTCGAACCCAGATCCTGATCTGCTACTTGCTGATGAGCTCCATCACGGCAGCTCTCGGCTTTTATGCCACGTTCGGTATCAAGCATGCCGGCATCCTGGTCGCCAAGACGTTCGACGAATCGCTGATGTCGATCAACTACGCGCGGGCCGCCGCCGCTGACTTCTCCAAGATGCGGGCCGCCGCTTCGCGGAACCTCGCAGCCCGCGATCCGCTCGCTCAAGCCACGCTCGACAAGGAAATCAACGGTCTGGAAAAGACCTTCTACGAGGATTTGAGCGTGGCCGCCGAGCGCGCCCAGTCGCCGCTTGCGACCAACGCGGCCGCCAAGGTGCGCGAGGCCGTCAGTGCCTGGTCGGCGCTGTATCGCAGCGGCAAGAAGGATCTGCTGCCGGACATCGACGGCGGCGCGATCTTCGCGACCCGGCTGGACAACTACGCCAAGACCGTCGACCAGCAGATCGATCTTCTGGTCAACTATACCGCGGGGGACGGTTTTCTGTTTCGGCAACGGGCGCTGTCCACGATCAATCGCGACCTGCAATTCAACGTGGTCGCGCTCGCCGTCGCGCTGCTGCTGTCCGGATTCGTCACCTGGCTGCTGAGCCGCAGGATCATCGGTCCTGTCGCCGTTGCATCGAGGGCCGCCCGCAGCATCGCGGAGGGCAAGCTCGATGTCGACATTCCCAAGGGAGGCGCCGACGAGCTCGGCACGCTGATCGCCGCGATGGGCGTGATGCGCAACAACATCAAGGATATGGTCGAGCGCGAGATCGCCCAGCGACGATCCGCGCAAGCCCGTCTGACCGATGCGCTCGAGACCTCCCGCGAAGGCGTCGTTCTGCTTCATCGCGACGGCAAGATCGCGCTAGCCAATTCGCGTGCGGGAGAGTTCCTGGCGAGCGCGCCCGAGCTGTTGCAGTTCGAGCTTCTGGACACCCGGACCGCCCGGGTCCCTACGGTCCATCCCGATCCGCTCGCCGAGAACGATCCGGCCGGCGAAGCCCGCCTGCCGGATGGACGCTGGCTGCGCGTGAGCCGCAGCAGGACCCAAGAAGGCGGCGTCATTGTCGTTTTCAGCGACATCACGGCGCTGAAACGACAGGAAGAGGAGTTGCACGAGACCAATCGCAGGCTCGATGCCGCTCTTGAGAATATGTCGCAAGGCCTGTGCCTGTATGACATGGAGGGACGCCTTCAGGTCGTCAACCGCCGCTTCTGCGAGATCTTCAACATTCCGCCCGACTATGTGCGCGCCGGCATGCGCTTCGAATCGGTTCTGGCGCTGAGCATCATGGCCGGGAATCACGCCGGCCAGACCGTGGACGATCTGCTCGCCGAACGCGAGCGCTTCCTGGCCCATTCCGAAAGCGGCAGCTATTTCCAGCATCTGAGCGATGGCCGGATCATCTGCATCGCCCATCGCGCCACCTCCGACGGCGGATGGCTGGCGACCTGCGAGGATGTCACCGAGCAACATCGCGCGGAGTCGCAGATCACGTTCATGGCCCGCCATGACGCCCTCACCCAATTGCCCAATCGCCTGTTGCTGGCGGAGCGGATCGAGCAGGCCATCGCCCAGGCCGGCCGCGGCGCCGGGTTCGGCGTGCTCTGCCTCGACCTCGACAATTTCAAGCAGGTCAACGACACGCTGGGACATCCGGTCGGCGATCAGTTGCTGTGCGCAGTCGCCGACCGCTTGCGGGCCTGCATCCGCGAGATCGACACCGTGGCGCGTCTCGGCGGCGACGAGTTCGCGATCATCCAGGCGGATACGCAAAAGCCCACCGACGCCGAGCGTCTCGCACGGCGTATCGTCGAATGCCTCGCCGAACCTTACGAATTCGACGGGCAACGCATCGTCATCGGCGCCAGCGTCGGCATCTCGCTGGCGCCTCACGACGGCGCCAGCGGCGAGAAACTGTTGAAGAACGCCGATGTGGCGCTGTATCGCGCCAAGGCGGAGGGCCGCGGCATCTGGCGGTTCTTCGAAGCCAAGATGGATGAAAGCCTGCAGAAGCGGCGGGCTCTGGAGCTCGATCTGCGGGAGGCGATGGAGAAGGATGAGTTCAAGCTTGTCTATCAGCCGCTCTACGATCTCAGGCACGAGCGGATCTGTGGCTTCGAGGCGCTGCTGCGATGGCATCACCCCCTGCATGGCCTGGTGTCGCCCGAACAGTTCATCCCCGTGGCCGAGGAAATCGGCATCATCATTCCGCTCGGCGAATGGGTGGTCGAGCAGGCCTGCGAGCAGGCCGCGTTGTGGCCGGACGATATCAAGGTCGCGGTGAACGTCTCTTCGGTCCAGTTCCGCAGCCCGCGCCTCATCGACGCGTTCTCGCGGGCTCTGGGGCGCTCGAAGCTGTCGCCCGGCCGGCTGGAGCTCGAGATCACCGAATCGGTGCTTCTCGCCAACAGCGCGGAGACCCTCGCGACGCTGCACAAGCTTCGCGCCCTCGGCCTGCGGATCGCGCTGGACGATTTCGGAACGGGATATTCCTCGTTGAGCTATCTGCGGAGTTTTCCGTTCGACAAGCTCAAGATCGATCAGTCGTTCGTCCGCGATTTGACCGCAACCGAAGGCTCCAAACTGATCATCCGGGCCATCGTGAGCCTCGGAAAGAGTCTCGGCATGCGCACCACCGCGGAAGGCGTGCAGACCGTCGCCCAGCTCAATCAGGTCGCCGCCGAAGGCTGCGACGAAATCCAGGGCTATTTCCTCAGCAAGCCGATTTCCGCAACCCAGGTCCCGTCCGTCATCCTGAAATTCAGGACCGGCCTCAAAAAGGATGCGAGCGGGATCTACGCCCTGACCGACTAGGCCGGAAGGTCACCATGGTGTCGCCGCCCCACACAAGCGGCGGACATTCTACAAAACGAGACAGGCGGCGCCGCGGGCGGCCCGTCCGGTGCAGATCGACGCGGACGACGCCGACCGCGCACGCGCTTTCATTGAAGGCGGAGTTCGATTGCTCTAGAATTGAGTGGAAACGCATCGGGAAAGGCGCGCGGCCACCGGAATGACCATTTTCGTATTCAGCGTCGTTCTCTTCGCCGCCGCCCTTCATGCCATCTGGAATGCCGTCGTCAAAGGCGGGGCCGACAAGCTGCTCACCACCGTGCTGGTCACGACGTGGGCGACATTGATCGCCGCGGTCTGCCTGCCGTTCCTGCCGGTCCCGAGCCGGGAAAGCTGGCCCTTCATCGGCGTCTCCACGCTGCTTCAGATCGGCTATTACGTGCTGGTCGCGAGGACCTATCATCTTGCGGATATGAGCCAGGCCTATCCCCTGATGCGCGGCACCGCGCCCCTGCTCGTCGCCATGATCAGCGTCGGAATTCTCGGAGGACACCTCACGACGTCAGCCTGGATCGGGATTGCCATCATCTGCGCCGGCATCCTCGCCATGGCGACGTCCGGACACGCCAAAAACAAGGCCGGACTCGCGTTCGCTTTGCTCAATGCGGGGGTGATCGCAAGCTACACGCTGATCGACGGGCTTGGCGTGCGTCTGTCAGGCACGCCGGCCGCCTATACGTTGTGGATTTTCCTGCTCACCGGCATTCCGCTGATCGTCTGGACGTTCGTCGCGCGGCGCGCCGACTTCCAGGGCTATTCCGCCGCCAACTGGCATCTCGGCCTGGTGGGCGGCGCGGGGACCATCATTTCCTATGGCCTCGCGCTCTGGGCGATGACGCTTGCGCCCGTCGCCGTCATTGCCGCTTTGCGCGAGACCTCGATCCTGTTCGGAACGGCCATCTCGGCGCTCGTTCTCAAGGAGCGGGTCAGTGCGGCCCGGGTGATCGCGGTGTGCATCATCGCGATCGGCGCGGGAATCCTGCGGTTCGCTTGAGCGGCTTGGCGTGGCGCATCGGCGATGGGCAATGGTCCTGCCGCATGCAAGCACCCGCCATCCTTGAGCAAAGTGCCTCGTGAGCACGATGCCCGTACTCCAAAAAAGAAGCCGGGGCGCATGGCGCGCCCCGGCTGATGGCATGTCGAAATGACCGCGGACTATGCCGTCGCCACCGCGGCGGCTCCGGCGTTGCGCTGACGATGAGCGGCGCGCATCGGCTTGAGCACAGCAATCGCCAGGAACGCCGTCAGGAAGTTCATCGCGATCACGACGCCGAACACCACATTCCATGACGCGGTGATCTCGTGCAGCTCGGCCGCGAGCGGACCGCCGAGCACCGAGCCGACGCCCTGCGCCATATACAGGAAGCCGTAATTGGTGGTGGCGTTCTTGGTGCCGAACGTATCGGTGAGAGTCGAGGGGAACAGCGAGAAGATCTCGCCCCAGCCGAAGAACACCACGCCCGACAGCAGCACAAAGGTCAGCGGGTGATGGGCGAAGAGCAGCCAGATCGTCATGGCGATGCCTTCGATGCCGAACGCGATCAGCATGGTGTTCTCACGGCCGATCCTGTCCGAAACCCAGCCGAAGAACGGACGGGTCAGACCGTTGGTGAAGCGGTCGATGGTCAGCGCCAGCGGCAGCGCCGCAAGGCCGAACACTAGAGCATCCTTGACGCCGAAATCCTTGGCGAAGGCGCCCATCTGCGAGATCACCATGAGGCCCGAGGTGGACATCATCGTCATCATCACGAACATCAGCCAGAAGATCGGGCTGCGCAGCATTTCGCGCGGCGCATAGTCGCGGGTTTCCTGCACGAGACCGTGGGCCTGCGCATCGACCGCGACGTGCGGCGTGCTCTTGTCGGGACGACGCATGCCGAGCGCGGCGAGAATGCCGACGATGCCGAAGATGATGCCGTAGATGGTCAGCGTCTGCGACAGGCCGCTCGCATTGAGGCTGTTGGAGATCGGGAAAGTGGTGAGAATGGCGCCGAAGCCGTAACCGGCCGCGACAAGACCCACGGCAAGACCACGATTGTCGGGAAACCACTGCACCATCATGCCGACCACGCCGACATAGATGATGCCGGTGCCGATGCCGCCGAGCACGCCGTAAGTGATGTAAAGCCCGAACACGCTGGTGACATGGGCGGCTAGAACCCAGCTCAGGCCCGTGAGGGCCGCGCCGAGCGACAGCAGCACGCGCGGACCGAAGCGATCGACCAGATAGCCCTGCGCCGGCGACAGGAAGGTCTGCAGCATGATGAGCAGCGAGAAGGTGACCTGGATTTCCGCAAGAGGAGCGTTGAATTGTTCGCGAAGCGGTCCGGTGAACAGAGCCCAGACATATTGCGGGCTCGAGATCGCCATCATCGCGATCATGCCCAGAAAAAGTTGAAACCAGCGTGATGATGGTTGCGCAGACGTCGTCTGCCCGGTTTGGGTGGTCATGTCGTTTCACTCCCTATGTTGTGATTATCGGCCAGTTATCCGGCTCTATATTGTTCGTAATATACTGGTAACATGTCAGACCTGTCGGGCCGCTGCAAGTTTATTGCAACCCGGCCACGATCCGGCTCTGATCTTGTGGAGTTGTTCGCAAGGGCAATATGAGACGACGAGTAGCGTCTATTTGACACTCGCCAAACGCCCGACCGCGTGGGAAGGATGGCGACCCCGATCACTAAGACGATTGTAGGCTAGGAACTCTGTGATTAGGGCGGGATAACGTGCTCTGAATTCAGCCCTTTTCTTATCTGTCATCAATCATGCAGTTTTTGTGATGCAATCCATGAGCCTTCCCGAAGTTGCCGACAATGATGACGAACTGCAGTCCCGTACCGCTTATCGCCTGATCGAGGAGATGATCGTGACGCACGAGCTGCCCCCCGGCTCGCGCATTTCCGAAGTCTCTCTCAGCAGCAAGCTCGGCATCGGACGCACCCCCATCCGCGAGGCGCTGCAGCGACTGTCGTTCGAGGGCACCGTAAGAATCGTGCCGCGTTCTGGCGCCTTCGTCTCGGAGATCGATCTGGTCGATCAGCTCGCCATGATCGAAGTACGCAAGGGCATCGAAAGAGTGCTGGCCGGCCGCGCGGCCCGCTTCGCAAGCGACAAGGAGCGCGCCCGTTTTCGTCAGCTCGCTTTGATGTTCGAGAACGCCGCCGCGACGCATAGCGGCCTTGCCTTTGTCGAAGCCGACCGCGAATTCAATTCGCTGATTATCGCGACCGCGCGCAACAAATACGCCGCGCAGGCGATTTCCCCGATCGAGGTGCAGACCCGACGCTTCTGGTATCTGCACTTCAAGCAGTTCGGGGATTTGCAGCGGGTCTGCGCCCTCCACGCTCACGTGGCCCGGCGCATCGCGGAAAACGACGAGGCGGGCGCGCGGGACGGCTCCGACCAGATCGTCGACTACGCCGAGGAATACACCCGGAAAACGCTGATGTTCTTCGGCATGGGCGGCGGCTGATCAGCCGTCCTGCGACGCCGCGTCGCGGCCGTACGGCGACGCCCGACCCTTCCCTCACACCATTGCGTGGCAGCGATTGTAGCCCTGCGGCTGTGAGCGCTCATAGGCCGCGCCGAGGCGCACCACGTCATATTCGCCCAGCGCTCGCCCGACAATGTGCAAGCCGACCGGCATACCGTCTGTCGCGATGCCGGCACAGACCGAGCCCGCCGGCTGGCCAGTGAGGTTGAATGGATAGGTGTAATAGACCCACGACACCAGATTGCGATCGGACAGGTGCGCGGGAATGTTCACGCCGACATCGAGCGACGTGACCGGCACCACTGGCGAGACGACGACGTCATAGGTCTCGAACAGCGCCCGCACTTCGTCGCGGAAGGCGTAGCGCTCGAACACCTTGGTGTAATAGCTGCGCATGTCCTGCGACAGCGCGCCTTCCAGCACATCCGCGACCGCCGGATCGAGCATCTCGCGCTTGTTCTCGACGAAATCGCGCAGCCGGATGCCGACGCCGGCATAGAACTCGGCGGTCCACAGATCGATCGGATCTTTCGCGAACGGACGGTCGATCTGCTCGACCTCGCAACCGAGCGTCTCCAGCGTCCGCACCGCCTTCTCCACCACCTCGAGCACGGCGGGATCGGGCTTGGCGTAACCGAAGGTCGGGCTGTAGGCGACCCGCATTCCCTTCACGCTCGCCTGCGCCGCGCCGAGCACGTCCGGCACCGGCCCCGCGACGCTGAACGGATCGCGCGCGTCATAGCCCGCGATGGCGGAAAACAGCAGCGCCGCGTCCTGCATCGAGCGCGCCAGCGGGCCGACATGCGCCAGCGTCGGCGTCGCGGACGCCGGCCACACCGGCACGCGGCCGAAATGCCCCTTGATGCCGGCCAGCCCGGACAGGCTGCACGGAATGCGGATCGAGCCGCCGCCGTCAGTGCCAAGCCCGAACGGCGTGATGCCGGCGGCAACCGATGCCGCCGCGCCGGCGCTGGAGCCGCCCGGCGTCTTGTCAAGATTCCATGGATTGCGTGTGATGCCGGTGAGCAGATTGTCGCCGACCGGTTTGCAGCCGAATTCGCTGGTCGTGGTTTTGCCGATAATAATAGCTCCGGCCTGGCGCAACCGCTCCACCGCCGGCGCATCGGCCGCGGCAATGTTATGTGCCATCGCCTTCGAGCCGGACGCATAGGTGACGCCGCCGACCGCGATCAGATCCTTGACGCTGACCGGAATGCCGTGAAGGAAGCCGAGCGGCTGGCCGCGCATCACCGCCTCCTCCGCCGCCACCGCCGACGCGAGCGCCGCTTCCGGCATCAGCGTGCTGAAGGCGTTGAGAGTCGATCGCGTTGCCTCGGCGGCTGCAAGCGCGCGCCGCGTGACTTCGACCGGCGAGACATCCTTGCGCGCGATCAGGCGCTTCAGCTCCACGGCGGACAGGGTATCGAATTCAGCCGACATCACTTAACCTCCGGGAGCGATCACGAAAAAAGCGGGCGGCGATCTCCGCCGCCCCAGGCCATGACATTGCTATCGGAGCGGCGATGCACTGTGCCGCCGCTCCGTTTGTTCGCATCAGCCGACAATGGCGAAAGCGCGCACCGGCGAGCCGGAACCGCCCTTGAACTTCAGCGGCACGCCGAAGAACTGCACCTCACCCTTGCCAAGCAGCTCCTCGAGATTGACCAGCCATTCCCAGTGGCTGATGCCGAGGTCGCGGCACAGGCGGTGCTGGGAGAAGATGTTGTCGGACGGGCGGTCGGTCGACGGACCCTCGACGCCATGCATCTTCGAGCCGCGCTCGTGCAGCCACTTGGTGGCTTCAACGGTGAGCTGCGGATTCTTGAACACCGACTCAAGGTTCGGGTAGTTGCGCTTGTGGAAGCCGGTGCACAGCAGCACGATGTGGCCGTCCACCTTCACGCCCGACTTCTTCTCCGCTTCGGCCATGTGCTCGGCGGTGATGTCCTCGAGGTCGCCGACATGGCGCAGGTCGAACGCCACCGCCTTGCCCATGAACAGCTCGAGCGGCATCTCATCCACCGACTTGCCTTCCGGATTGACATGGCGGAACGCGTCGACGTGCGTGCCGACATGGTCGAGCATGGCGATGAAATTGGTCTGGAACGTCATTGCATCGCCCGGCACGCCGAGATTGAAGGCCTTCGCCGATTCATGAGACATGTGGGTCGTGATCACCGGCCGCTGGAACAGCTTGTGCGCCGGCATGTTGTCTTCGATCAGCAGACTGAGATCGACGATACGTTTACTCATTCACTTTCTCCTTCGGCTTATTTGCCCGGTTGATGCTTCTTTCCGAGAAATGCTTCCATCACCGCCGGTGAGCCGGCCAGTTCGTCCGCACGCCCTTCAAGTTCGATTTTTCCATGACCCACGACATAGGCGCGATGCGAGATCGCCAGCGCCTGCGCTGCCAGCTGTTCCACCAGCAGGACGGTCTGCCCGGCCGAATTGAGATCGCGCAACACGCCCATCATCTGCTCGACGATCTTCGGCGCGAGGCCGAGCGACATCTCGTCGATCATCAGGAGGTCCGGCTTGGACACGAGACCGCGCGCCACCGCGAGCATCTGCTGCTCGCCGCCGGACAGGCTGCCGGCGCGCTGGTGCAGCCGCTCCTTGAGCCGCGGGAACAGATCGAACATGGTGTCGAAATCGCGCAGCACCGCTTCGCGATCGCGCTTCCAGCGGCCGTAGGCGCCGAGGATCAGATTGTCCTCGACGGTCTGGTCCGCGAAGATCAGCCGCCCTTCCGGCACCAGCGCGAGACCGCGATTGACCTTGCGGTGCGCGGGGAAATTCACCGTCTCCTCGCCCTTGAACCGGACGCTGCCGGCGCGCGGCCGCACCAGGCCGCTGACGCCGCGCAGGATCGAGGTCTTGCCGGCGCCGTTGTTGCCGATCACCGAGACGAATTCGCCACGCCGCACCACGAGATCGACGCCGCGCACGGCGATCGCCGCACCGTACTGGATTTCAAGGCCGCGGACCTCGAGCAGCACATCGTTTGCGCTTGTGCTCATGCTCAAGCCCCCTCCGCCGCATGGGCCGCCGGAGCGACGCCGAAATACGCCTCGATCACGCGCGGATCGTTCTGAATGATGGACGGCTTGTCGCTGGCGATCACCACGCCGTAGTCGAGCACGGTGACGCGATCCGCCACCGACATGATGAGATCGACGTGATGTTCGATCAGCAGCACGGAAATGCCGAGCGAGGCGGTGCGGCGGATCATGCGGTCGAGCTCGTCGATTTCCTGCGTGGTCAGGCCGGCCGCCGGCTCGTCGAGCAGCAGCAGGCGCGGAGCGGTGGCGAGCGCGCGGGCGATCTCCAGTCGCCGCTGCATGCCGAACGGCAGGAACCGTGCTTTCTCGTTGGTGAAGTCGGTCAGGCCGACAAAGGCCAGCAGCGCTTCGGCCGCGTGACGGCATTCGGCCTCCTCCTTGTGGAAACGCCCGACGCGGAAAGCCGCCTCGAACAGACCGTAGGAGAGCCGCTTCTGGTAACCGACCATCACGTTCTCGATCACCGTCAGATCGCCGAACAGTTCGGTGTTCTGGAAGGTGCGCGCGACGCCGCTGCGGGCCACCAGATGCGGCGGCGATCCGGCGAGGTTAACGCCGTCGAGCGTGACGACCCCTTCGTTCGGCCGGTAGAAGCCGGTGACGATGTTGACCATGGTCGACTTGCCGGCCCCGTTCGGGCCGATCAGGGCGTGAATCTCGCCCGGCGCGACCTGCATCGACGCCTTGTTCAGCGCGGTGAGACCGCCGAAGCGGATGGTCAGACCTTCGGCGGAGAACGACGCCGGCGCCCATCCCGCCTTCGCATCCTTCAGCACCTGTGCGATCTCGCTCTCCGTCACCCGCGGCGGAGCGGAAGCCCGCCTGAAGAAACGCGCCACGAGACTTGTCAGCGTGCCGAAAATGCCGAGCGGCAGCACGAACATCACCAGCGCCAGCAACAGGCCGTAGGCGAACTGCTGCCAGTACTGAAGCTGCTGCAGATATTCCGGCAAATAGGTCAGGATCAACGCGCCAAGCAGCGCGCCGACGGTGGTCCCCGCCCCGCCCAGCACCACCATCAGCAAAAAGCGGATGGAGTCGTTGAAGGTGAAGCTGTCCGGCGAGATGTAGAGATTGAGAAAGGCGTAGAGCACGCCGGCCAGACCCGCCGTCGCGGCGGCGATGACGAAAGCGAGCGTGCGCACGCCGGCGGCGTTGAGTCCGACGCCGCGCGCCGCGGTTTCGCTCTGCGCCACCGCCAGCATGGCGCGGCCATAGCGCGACTGCTTGATATTGTGGGTCACGACCACGACAAGGAACAGCAGCGCGGCGAGCACGGCATAATAACGGAAGCCGTCGAGCGGCCAGCCGAACAACGTCGGTTTGGGAATGCTGCTGATACCGGTGGTGCCGCCGGTGAGGTGATCCCACTCGATGATGACGTTTTCGACGATCAGGCCGAAGGCGATGGTGATGACGGCGAGATAAACGCCGCGCACCCGCACCGTGGGATAGGCCAGCAAAGCGCCGAACGCTCCGGCCACCACCGTTCCGGCGATCGCCGCGAAGACGAAATCGAGCCCGAGGCGGCTGGCCAGAATCGCGCCGGTATAGGCGCCGAGCGCGAACAGACCGGCCTGCCCCAGCGAGATCAGGCCCGCGAGACCGACCAGCACGTTGAGGCCGAGCGCCACGATCGCGTAGATCGTGAACAGCATGAACAGCCGCAGCGAATATTCGTTCTCCGCCGTGAACGGCAGAACCACGAGGAAGATCGCCAGCGCCGCGAAGGCGAGAGGTGTGAGCAGACGCCGGGTCATACCTTGAACACCTCGCGCTTGCCGAACAGCCCCTGCGGGAACACGAGAAGGACGAGAATGGTGAGACCGAAGCCGACGATCTCGCGCGCCGCGGTGGAGATATAGCCCTCGACGAATTTCTCGACGACGCCGAAACCGAGACCGGCGATCACCACGCCGGGCGCGCTGGTGATGCCGCCGATGATGGCGACGGCGAAGCCCTTGAGGCCCAGCGTCAGGCCCATCGATGCGGAGGCCTGCGTGATCGGCGCGATCAGGATGCCGGCGGCGCCGCCGAGCGCGGCGGCGAGACCGAAGGAGAATCCGAACATCCAGTTGACGTTGATGCCCATCAGCGCAGCGGCGTTGCGGTCGAACGACACCGCCTGCATCGCGCGGCCGATCAGCGTATGGCGCTGCATCCAGCCGAGGCCGAGCATCGCAAGCAATGCAACGACGGGAATGACGAGCTCCTGCGGATAGACGCCAGCGCCCATCACCGAGATCGCCTTCTCCACGCCTGGAGAAGGCAGCGCGCGCGAGAAACCGCCGAACTCCATCGTCACCAGCGCCTGCAGCATGATGCCGATGGCGATGGTGGTGAGCATCCAGCCGATCGAGCTCGTGGTCTTGGCGAAGGGCCGCACAGCGAAACGCTCGAGCAGAATGCCGAACACGCATGATACCGCGATGGCGCCTGCGATGGCGAGCGGCAGCGGGATGCCCTGATCGATCGCCATGATGGTCAGCACCGCGCCGAGCATGAGCGTATCGCCATGGGCGAAGTTCACGGCCTTCGCCGCCGACCACATGATGTGGAAGCCGAGCGCGACGAGGGCATAGCAGCCTCCGATCGCAAGTCCCGACAGAATGTACTGGATGATCGATTGCATCAGATCCACCGTGCGCACGGCCGTACCCGCGGGAAGCCGCCACGGCTCTCACGGAAACGCCCGGAGTGGGAGACCGCCCGCAACGCGGCGGGCGGCCAGTTTCTGGATTAGTTGGTCTTGCCGTAGCTGGTCTGATCGATCGGCAGCAGCTTGCCGTCGGACCACACCGTCAGCTTGTAGTACTGCGGCAGGATGGCGTCCTGGCGCTCCGGATTCGAGGCGTCGAACGCCGGATCGTACTTCGCGACCAGACCGTCATGCTTCACGGTGTAGAGCGCGTCGTGCACCTTCTTCCAGTCGTAGGAGCCGGCCTTCTCGATCGCCTTGGCGAGGATATAGACCGCGTCATAGGAGTTCGCGGTCGCCGAGCCCATCTTCAGCTCGGACGGATCCTTGAGGCCGAATTTCTTCTGGATCTTCTCCCACACCGCCTTGGTGCGCGGATTCATCTCGCCCATCCAGGTGAAGGTCTGCATCACCCGCACGCCGTTGGCGAGCGGACCGGCGAGATCGCCGAGATTGCCGGCAATGCCCCAGGCGCCGAAGATCGTCGGCTTGTAGCCGATCTTGTCGAAGCTGCGGACGATCTGGTTGCCTTCGCGGTCAAGCGCGAAGGTGACGACCGCATCGGCGCCGGAATCGCGAATGCGGATCGCCTGGGCCGTCATGTCCTGATCGTTCCAGTTGAAGGTTTCGATCGCCGCAACTGTTTTACCCTTGGCTTCCATGGCCGCCTTGAAGTCGGGCAGCGCGCCGTTACCCCATCCGGTATTTTCATACATGATGGCGACCTTGCCGTTCTTGGAGACCTTGAGCGCCTCGGTGGCGAGGAACTGCGCGACCCACTTATCCTTGGCCGACACACGGAACATGTAATTCGGCGAAGCGCCGTTCTCGACGATCTTGGTGCCGGCGCCGGTGGTGCCGATCCACGGAATGCCGATCTCGTTCACCGGCCCGACCTGGGCCAGACCGACGGTCGAGTGATAGCCGCCGAAGATGGCGATGCACTTGTCCGACAGCGCGATACGCCGGACGTTGTCCACGCCGCGCGGCGGAGCGCCGGCATCGTCATACTGAATGAGCTTGAGCTTCTGGCCGAGCACGCCGCCGGCCTCGTTGATTTCATCGATCGCGACTTCCGCGCCGTATTTCACCGCCGTGCCGCCGAAAGAGGCCGGGCCGGTCAGCGGCGCGCTGTTGCCGATGCAGGGCTTCAGATCAGCAGCAATCGCGGGAGCGGCCATGAGGGTGACGGCACCCGCAACGAAAAGCGATGTCGACCATTTCAAGTGGGTCATTGATGTCTCCTCTATCGGCTCGTTCGTGACATAGGCCATCGAACCGTTGCGACGGATAGAAGACCAAGGCAGCGACCAGCACAAAGATGAAATCATTATCCTAGCTATAGGCAACACCTATAGTATTGTGCATCTGCTCAATGAATAAGCCAAAAGCCCGCAAAATCAGCAGCTCAACTGGTATACTCAAAGGCTTGAGGTGTGACGTTTTGGGGTTCGTGACGTTGCTGCACTGCGTGATATAGCCGCGACCGCGAGCCGCCGGACAACAGCGGCCGCGAAAAAAGCCCCGCTCTTGGAGCATCGGAGCGGAAGTCGAAGTCAGGGAGTCCGGCATGGACCTGAGACAATTGCGATCGCTGGTCTACATCGCCGATTCCGGCAGCCTGTCGCGCGCCGCCGAGATCCTGCGCACCTCGCAGCCCTCGCTCAGTCAGCAGATCAAGGATCTCGAAGCCGAACTCGGCATCGAACTGTTCCATCGCCATGCGCGCGGCGTCATTCTCACGGAGACCGGGCACACGCTCTACGCGCACGCCCGCTCGATCCTCAAGGATGTCGCGTTCGCCAAGGAGACGGTGATCACGCAGTCGCGCAATCCGAGCGGCAAAGTCTCGGTCGGCTTTCCCACCTCGGCCTGCCGCGGCCTGTCGGCGGCGCTGATCGCCAAGGTGAAGGAAAAATACCCCAGCATCTCGATCCATCTGATCGAGGCGATGACCGGCACGCTCGACGAGTGGATGCAGACCGCGCGGCTCGATATCGCGTTGCTGTACGATCCGCGGGTGTTCGCCAACATCTCGCTGTATCCGGTCGGGATCGAGGAGCTGATGCTGGTGGCCGACAGCAAGAACCAGATCCTGCATCGCAACTCGATCGGCTTCGTCGAACTGGAGAGCATTCCGGTCGTGCTGCCCGGCAAGCAGCACGTCCTGCGCAACTACATCGAACACCTCGCCACCCGCAACGGCATCACGCCCCGCGTCATCATCGAAAGCGATTCCTTCAACGCGATCGTCGAGCTGGTGAAGGCCGGCTACATGACGATCATGCCGCACTTTGCCATGCTGCAGGAGATCAATGCCGGCCTGTTCGGCGCTGTGCCGATCATGGATCCGACTCCGAACTGGCGCTTCTCGGTCGTGGTATCGCAGCGGACCATCAACATGATGTCCACCAACGCGGTGGCGGCGATCCTGATCGAACTGATGCGCGACATGATCGACAACGGGACGTGGAGAGCGCGCGCGCTCTCCGACTGAGACGGATCAACGAGAGCCGAGCGAGCCGCCGGCCTCATGGTCGATGAGAATCCGCGCGCCCGCGCCATCCAGATCGTCGTACTGGCCGTTTCTCAATGCCCAGAGGAAAGCGGCAAGGCTGCCGATACCGAAAAGCAGCGCCACCGGGATCAGGTAGACAAGAGCGGTCAAGAGACGCGCCCTATTTCGGCGCCCTAAAGCGCCGGCTCATTGGATGGCTCCGTCGCGAAGGGTAAGCCGCCGCGTGTCGCGATAGGGATGCTGGAGGCCGGCCTCGGCATGGACCTCGACGATCCACATGCCGTCACGCAATTCGACCGGCGCGGCAAGCGAGCCGTCCGGCTGGGCGACCAAAGCCACCTCCTGATCTTCCGACGCATAGGCCGGCCGACGGAAGCTCGCGGTCGCGCGCTTCGCGGCGACGACGTTGCCGACCTTGTCGGTCAGCCGGTAGCTGACCTTGCCGCCGGCGATACCGAGCTCGGATTTCCAGCCAAGCGCGGCCTGGGCCCGGCCTTCCGCCGCCTTCTCATTGAAGTGCTGGCTCGCCACATAAATGTTTTCGACGACAAAACCGGTCCAGCTCGAACGAGCCAAAAAGGCCATTGTCAGGTTCACGGCAATGACCACCGAGAAGAAGCTCACCATGATGATGAGGACATGCCGGCCCGTCAGTTCGCGATTGCGTTCCGTTGCATTCATTTTTTCTCTCCCGGCGCGTCGAAGATGGCCTCGTAACGGTCGCTTTCAAAGCTCGATTTGTCCTCGACCACGAACCTGAAATGCTGTGTGGGACCGGCGACATTCTCGCGCGGCTGGCGCACGTAGACCTTGAGTGTCTTCAGCCGGTCCGGCTCGACCTCGACGGCGAAGCTGCGGGCCGCGGCGTGCTCCATGCCGACGACACTCATCTCCCCACCTTCCAATCCTTGCATGGTCACGACGATGGTGCGCGGCTCGGGGATCATGTTGAGAAGCTTGATCGTATAGCCGTTGCGGATCGAGCCGTCCGACAGGACGACGAATTGCGGATTGCGGTCCGCCAGCACGTTCACCTGAAGGCGGTCGCGCGTGAGCAGTGCGAAAAGCAGCCCAAGCCCCACCAGCGACCAAGCCGCGAAATAGATCAGGGTGCGCGGCCGCAGCAGCTTTCGCAAATGGAACGTGGCGACCTTGTCGGACAGCTTGCCGCTCGCGTCATGCACCCTGCGCGGATCGATGGCGGATGTACCGCCGGCGCTCGCCAGCGCCATGTTGGAATCGTATTCCGCCAGCGTCGCGTAGGCGATCAGCCCCTGCGGCTTGCCGATCTTGTCCATGACGTTGTCGCACGCATCGATGCACAGCGCGCAGGTGATGCATTCGAGTTGCTGTCCGTCGCGGATATCGATGCCCATGGGGCAGACCGCGACACAGGCATTGCAGTCGACGCAGTCGCCCACCGCCTGCCCTTCGGCGGCCGCCTTCT
>MKUJ01000001.1:57314-69793 GCA_001897755.1 Afipia sp. 64-13 | reverse complement strand
CGCCAGTCGTTGTAGGTGACGGTCAGCGAATTCTCGTCGAGCATCGCGGCCTGAATGCGCGGCCACGGGCACATATAGGTGCAGACCTGCTCGCGCATCAGCCCGCCGAAGATATAAGTAGTCCCGGTCAGGATCGCGATCGTGATGTAGGCGACCGGCGCGGCATGGCCGGTCACCAGATCGTGCAGCAGTGTCGGCGCGTCGGCAAAATAGAAAATCCACGCGCCGCCGGTCGCCACCGCGATGACCACCCAGATCGCGTGCTTGGTTATCTTCTTGATCAGCTTGCTCGCCGACCAAGGCGCGCCATCGAACTTGATGCGTGCATTGCGATCACCCTCGACCGCGCGTTCGACCGCGAGGAAAAGATCGACCCATACGGTTTGAGGACAGGTGTAGCCGCACCACGCGCGCCCGATCGTCGATGTCAGCAGGAACAGGCCGAACCCCGCCATGATCAGCAGGCCGGCCACGAAATACAGTTCCTGCGGCCAGATTTCGATCGGGAAGAAATAGAATCGCCGGTTGGCGAGATCGACCAGCACCCCCTGATCGGGGGCATAGGGGCCGCGATTCCAGCGCAGCCAAGGCGTCAGATAATAGATGCCGAGCGTGATCAGCATCACGATCCACTTGAAACGCCGGAATCGTCCCTCGACCTTTTGGGGGAAGATTTTCTTGCGTGGCGCGTAGAGCGGCTGGCGTACCCGTGCCGAATTCACCGCCGTTGCATCAAACGTCTCGATATCCGACGTTTCGAGCATATCCATAGCCTCCTACCGGCGCTTTCTCGGAAGCGCCGGCCACTCTTCACATGCGAACGCGCGCCGTGATCGGGCTCCATTCATACGATGGACGCCCGCACGTCAAACCGGTGCGATCGTCCTATTCGCCGCCGCCGAGCGAATGGATATAGACGGCCAGTTCCTTGACGGTGGTATCGCCGAGACGCGCCGACCATGCCGGCATGACGCCATGCTTGGGCGATTTGATCTGCGCGGCGATGGCCGCCGGGGTCGATCCGTAAAGCCAGATGGCGTCCGTCAGGTTGGGCGCGCCGAATTCATGGCTGCCCTTGCCGTCCTCGCCGTGGCAGGAGGCGCAGTTCTGCGCGAAGAGCTCCTTGCCCGCGGCAATATCCTGGGCGCTCGCATTGCCGGCCTTGTTCGAAAGCGACGCCACGAAGGACGCGACCTGCATGATCTCCTTGGCCTTGAGAATGTCGCCGAAAGCCGGCATTTCCGAAAGTCGGGTTTTGGAATCCTCGGAAAAACGAATGCCGTGAGCGATGGTCTCCTGGATCTGCTGGGCAGTGCCGCCCCACAGCCATTCGTCATCGTTGAGGTTCGGATAGCCGGGAGAGCCTTGCGCGCCGGAGCCATGGCACTGCACGCAATTGACCTTGAACGCGGCCGCGCCCGCCGCCACCGCGAAGGTGCGCAGCTTGTCGTCGGCGATGATCTCGTTGACCGTCTTGGCCCCGATCGCCGCGATATAGTCGGCCTTGGCCGCCTTGACCGCGGCCAGTTCGTTCCTGATCTCGCCACGGCTGGAATAGCCGAGCATTCCCGATGTCGCCGAGCTGATGAGCGGCCAGGCTGGATAGGCGATGGTATAGATCACCGCCCACACGATGGTCACATAGAAGGTGATGAGCCACCAGCGTGGCATCGGAGTGTCAAGTTCCTTGATGCCGTCCCATTCATGGCCGGTAGTGACAACGCCGGAAATCTCGTCGATCTGCTTTTCGCTCATGTCAGTCGTCCTTGAGAGGAATTTGGGCGGCTTCATCAGCGAGCGCGCGGCTACCGGGGCGGAATGCGAAGATCACCGCGCCGACGAAGAACAGAGCCATGCACAACAGGCCCCAACTATCGGCCATGTGCCGCATGGCGGTGTAGGTTTCCATCCGTTCCTCCTCAGCGATAGCCAGCGGCTTCGTCGTAGGTCGAGAAATCGACCAGCGTGCCGAGCATCTGCAGATAGGCCACCAGCGCGTCCATCTCGGTCAGCGCCTGCTTGTTGCCGTCGAAATCGCTGGCCTTGACCTTGGGATAGCGAGCTTCCAGTCCGCTGGTGTCCGCGTCCGGATTGGCCTGCGCCTTCATATCCGCTTCGGCATTGGCGACCATGTCGTCGGTATAGGGAACGCCGACCCGGCGATTGGCGACGAGATGGGCGGAGATTCCCTTCGTGTCGAGCGGCGCGGTCTTGAGGAAGGCGTAGCTCGGCATCACCGATTCCGGCACCACCGAGCGCGGCTCGATCATATGCTGGACATGCCATTCGTTCGAGTAGCGCTGACCCACGCGCGCAAGGTCGGGACCGGTACGCTTCGATCCCCACTGGAAGGAGTGGTCATACATCGATTCCGCCGCGAGGCTGTAATGGCCATAGCGCTCGACCTCGTCGCGGAACGGCCGGATCATCTGCGAGTGGCAGGCGTAGCAGCCCTCGCGGACGTAGATGTTGCGTCCGGCAAGCTCCAGCGGAGTATAGGGACGCATGCCGTCGACCTTTTCGATCGTGTTCTGCAGATAGAACAGCGGCGCGATCTCGACGATACCGCCGACGGTGACCACCGCGAGCGATACGATCAGCAGCAGCGTCGCGTTCTTTTCGAGCTTGGAGTGTTTCTTCAGGATAGACATCGATCGCTCCTCACTCGGCGGGCTGCATGGCTGCGCTGCGCGCGGGCAGTGTCCTGCCCATCGGCGTTTCATCGCGCACCCTGCCCCGGATAGTCTGGTAGACGTTCCATGCCATCAGGAAGCCGCCGACGAGATAGAACCCACCGCCCAGCGCACGCATCAGATAATAGGGATGCATGGCGGCGACGGTTTCAGCGAACGAATAGACCAGGAAGCCCTGCTCATCGTATTCGCGCCACATCAGGCCCTGCATGATGCCGGACACCCACATCGACGAGGCGTAGAGCACGATGCCGAGCGTCGCGAGCCAGAAGTGCCAGTTGACCATGCGGATGGAATAAAGCCGCTCCCGTCCCCAGAGTTTGGGCGCCAGATAGTAGACGGCGGCAAACGAGATCATGCCGTTCCAGCCGAGCGCGCCGGCGTGGACATGGGCGATGGTCCAGTCGGTGTAGTGCGAGAGTGAGTTGACCGCCTTGATCGACAGCATCGGGCCTTCGAACGTGGCCATGCCGTAGAAGGCGATGGCGGCCACCATCAGGCGCACGATCGGATCGGTCCGGATCTTGTCCCAGGCGCCCGACAACGTCATCAGGCCGTTGATCATGCCGCCCCATGAGGGCATCCACAGCATGATGGAAAACACCATGCCCAGCGTCTGCGCCCAATCGGGCACCGCCGTGTAATGCAGGTGATGCGGGCCGGCCCAGATATAAAGGAAGATGATCGACCAGAAGTGCACGATCGACAGGCGATAGGAATAGATCGGCCGGTCCACCTGCTTGGGCACGAAGTAGTACATCATCGCCAGGAACGGCACGGTCAGGAAGAACGCCACCGCGTTATGGCCGTACCACCACTGCGTGACCGCATCCTGCACGCCCGAAAAGGCGGAGTAGCTCTTCGAGCCAAAGATCGACACCGGCACCGCCATGTTGTTGATCACATGCAGCATCGCGATGGTGATGATGAAGGACATGTAGAACCAGTTGGCGACGTAGATATGCGGTTCCTTCCGCCGCAGCACGGTTCCCATGAACACGACCAAATAGGCGACCCAGACGATGGTGAGCCAGATGTCGACGTACCATTCGGGCTCGGCATATTCGCGCGACTGGGTGATGCCGAGCAGATAGCCGGTCGCCGCCATGATGATGAAGAACTGGTAGCCCCAGAACACGAACCAGGCGAGATCGCCGCCGAACAGGCGGGCGCGGCAGGTGCGCTGCACGACATAGAACGAGCTCATGATCAGCGCGTTGCCGCCGAATGCGAAGATCACCGCGGAGGTGTGCAGCGGACGGACCCGGCCGAAATTCAGCCAGGGCTCGAAATTGAGATGCGGGAAGGCAAGCTGCGCCGCGATGAACACGCCGACGAGAAAACCGACAACGCCCCAGAACACCGTGGCGATGACGCCGTAACGGACCGGCCCGTCCATGTAGGCCGATTCGTCGACCGGCGCTTCGGGCCCGAAATTCGTGGACCGCATCAGGCCGACCGTGAAGGCCGCCAGCGTAAAGAACGCGATCCACATATGCTGCTGGAACTGGTCATCGACTGCAAAGGCGGCGCCCAGCAGGGCGAGAAAAGCCAACCCTCCAACGAGGAAAATCCCCGTGCCGTACTTCATAGAGTCCCCCGACGTGATTCGCGCCGACCGGCGCCCCGAGCGTCGGCCTTGATACAAACCACCTTTTTCGTGTTTTGCGCGCAGATGCCTTGATACAGGTCAAGGATCGAAAATCACATCTGTATGGCGTCCACAACAGGCCATATCCAACAGAAGATGAACGGAAAAATCGAGTGGAGCGCCAGCCGGAGCCCGACATGTTTCGCCGGGCCAGGCCGACCCTCAAGGCCGAGGCTGGAGACCGGCGACAGCGCCGCGCCGAGCGAGGTGTCGATTCGCATGAATCACGCTAAAGGACATGCCGCAGCTATCCTCGTGCCAACGCCAGGCGTGCGGTCTGGCGCCCTCTGGCGATACGGTGAGAGATAACCCGTCAAGATCATCACCCGCGCGGGTAGCGGCGCGAAGCGTGTGCGGGCGACACCATCAACAATCGGCCGATCACGCTCCGCCTATCAGGTGCCGCCTTATCCATAGCGGACATGGCAGTCGCACCCCTGCCCACGAACGCTCGACTAAAACGTTCCACATCTCGAATTAAAGCGTCCCGGATTCCCGATTGCCGGCGAATGCCCGGCCCGCCTCACCCGGTCGCAAAGCCCAAATCCGCATCATCGCTATTGCGATCCGCTTTATGTATGTATATGTATACAAAAATATACATATCTGGAAGACTCTTTATGACCTGGGAAACCGTCGATGTCCTGATCGCCGGGGGCGGCAATGCGGCGCTTTGCGCCGCCATTTCGGCCCGCCGGCAAGGCGCCAGCGTCCGTATCGTCGAGGCCGCGCCGAAATTTTATCGAGGGGGCAACACCCGCCACACCCGCAACATGCGCTGCGCCCATGACAGCGCCACCGCGACCCTGACCGGCCCCTATACCGAGGACGAATTCTTCGAGGATCTGCTGCGCGTCACCGGCGGCAACACCAATCAGGACCTCGCCCGGTTCATGATTGCCGAATCCAAAGGCATGCTCGACTGGATCACCGAACAGGGCGTCCGGTTTCAGCCTTCGCTCGGCGGCACGCTCGGTCTTGGCCGCACCAATTCGTTCTTTCTGGGCGGCGGCCGCGCGATGCTCAACGCGCTCTATCGCACGGCGGAAGAAATCGGCGTCGAAATCCACTACGACGCGGAGCTTGTCGGGCTCGAACTTGAGGACGGACAATTCCAGGCCGCGCGCGTTCGCCTGAACGATACCGTCGAGCACATGCCGGCGCGGTCCTTCGTCGCCGCCGCGGGCGGATTCGAAGCCAACATCGACTGGCTGAAACAGGGCTGGGGCGAGATTGCGGACAACTTCCTGATCCGCGGCACGCCCTACAATCGCGGCAGCGTTCTTCGTCTGCTGCTGGACGCCGGGGCGCAACCCACGGGCGACGTCACGCAATGTCACGCGGTCGCCATCGATGCGCGGGCACCGAAGTTCGACGGCGGCATCATCACCCGGCTTGACTGCGTCGTGTTCGGCATTGTCGTCAATCGCGACGCCGAACGCTTCTACGACGAAGGCGAGGACATCTGGCCCAAGCGATACGCGATATGGGGCCGCCTCGTTGCTGCCCAACCCGGGCAGATCGCCTACATCATTTTCGACTCACGCTCATTGAAGCTGTTCATGCCCTCGCTGTTTCCGCCAATTCAGGCAGGCAGCATTTCCGAACTCGCCGAAAAGCTCGATCTCGATCCGCAGGCGCTGAACCGCACCGTGACCACGTTCAACGCCGGCGTTCGGGACGGCGATTTCGATTCCACCGTGCTGGACAATTGCCACACCGAAGGGCTGAGCCCGCCGAAAAGCCACTGGGCCCGGCGGATCGAAACGCCGCCCTACTATGCCTTCCCTGTCCGGCCCGGCATCACATTCACCTATCTCGGCACCAAGGTGACCCGCGACGCACGGATCATGATGCAGGACGGACGGCCGGCGACGAACATGTTCGCAGCCGGCGAGATCATGGCGGGCAATGTCCTCGGCCAGGGCTACGCCGCCGGAATCGGGATGACGATTGGAAGCGTCTTCGGACGCATTGCCGGAAAGGGTGCGGCCGATCATGCACAGCAGTGAGATTCTGGAAGAAGCCGATCGCCTGATGACGATCTGCAACTCATGCCGTTACTGCGAAGGCCTCTGCGCCGTGTTTCCGGCCATGGAGCTGCGCCGGTCCTTCACCGACGGCGACCTCAATTACCTTGCCAATCTCTGCCATGCCTGCGGTGCGTGCTATCATGACTGCCAGTTCTCGCCGCCGCATGAATTCAACGTCAACGTTCCGCGCGTGATGGCGCAGGTCAGAGCCGAATCGTACCGATCCTATGTCTGGCCACGCTGTGCGCGCGGCCTGTTCGAGAGAAATGGCCTCGCCATCGCCCTCATCACGGCTCTGTCGATCGCCCTGTTCATCGGCGGATTCGTCGGCTGGCACGACCCCGCGATCATGTTCGGACAGCACACCGGCGAAGGCGCATTCTATCGGCTGATGCCGCACAACGCGATGGCCGGCCTGTTCGGCGCGATATCGCTTTACGTGCTGATCGCCTTTTTCATGGGATTTCGCGCCTTCTGGAAGGATATCGGCTCCGCCCCGAGCACTCCGCTGGATGGCCGCTCGCTCGTCACCGCCCTGCACGATATTCTGCGGCTGCGCTATCTCGACGGCGGCGGCGTCGGCTGTTTCAACAAGGACGAGAAGCCGACCGACCGGCGCAGGCTCTATCATCACCTGACGTTCTACGGCTTCATACTGTGCTTCGCCGCCACCTCGGTCGCCACGCTCTATCACTACGTGCTGGGACGGCAGGCTCCCTACGCCTGGTACGATCTGCCGGTGGTGCTCGGCACACTCGGTGGGATCGGGCTGCTCATCGGCCCTGTCGGCCTGATGAAAGCCAAGCTCCAGCGCGACCCCATGATGGTGGACAAGCCGCGGCTCGGCATGGATTCGGCCTTCATCGTGATGCTGTTCCTGACCAGCCTGACCGGATTGCTCCTGCTGGTTTTGCGCGTCACCCCGGCGATGGGGACATTGCTGGCGCTTCATCTGGGCGTGGTTTTCAGCCTGTTCCTGACCATGCCTTACGGCAAGTTCGTCCACGGACTGTATCGAGCTGTCGCGCTGGTCCGCCACGCGTGGGAATTCCGCCAGTTCAGCGAGCCTGCCCCGGCGAATATCCAGCCCAAGGGAAACATCAAGGCGGCTGCATAAGGCACGGCCGGGCCGTTCGGCTGTGATATCATCTCCACCCGCAGCGGCGGGATTTGCATCAACGCCGCGCGCGGCTATTGCATAAGAGCAGGACGGAAAGAGCCATCAGCGCTCGTCAATGCTAAGGGACCCGACAATGGATCTTCCGGCGGACGGCCGGTCGCGCGCCGACCATGTCTATACCGAGCTTCTGAAGCAGATTCGGTCCGGCACCCTGAAATCCGGCATGCGCATGCGCGAAGAGGATATCGCCCGCGCGCTCGATGTCAGCCGCACACCGGCGCGCGAGGGGCTGGCCCGCTTGCAGGCCCGCGGCCTGATCGAACTGTCGAACGGTCGCCTGACGGTGACGACCCTTGATCGCCAGCAGGTTCTCGAGCTCTACGCGCTCCGCGGCCTTCTCGAAGGCGCCGCCGCGCGATTTGCGGCGCAGCATGCCAACCCGAGCGAGGTGACGCTCCTGCAACGGCTGTGCGACCGCTTCGAACAGGAAACGCGCCCCGCACGGATGGCGGCGATCAATCGCGAATTCCATGACCGCATCAACGAGGCGTCGCACAACCGCTATCTGCAACGCTCGCTCTACGAATTGCACGACACCATCGCTCTGCTGCCGCACACGACCTTTCAGATCGGCGGACGCCCCTCCACGGCGGCGGCGGAACACCGCGCGATCGTCGCCGCCATCGCGGCGCACGACCCAGACCTTGCCGAAACGGAAGGCCGCAAGCACATCGAGAAGGCTCTCGAGGCGCGGCTCGAACTGTCGGTCGCCAGCGCAACCGAATCCTGACGGACTCGGCTCATCACGCCGCGTGCCGGCAGATCATTCCAGCCCGGTGATGCGAATGCCCGCGCCGGCCACCTTGTATCGGCGATTGATGCCGATCAGGATCGACGTCAGGGCCTCCGCCGCAACCGAGTTGGCAAGCACACCACCATCCACGCCCCGCGTCGCCACGTCGCCCGCGAGGCGAATGACCAGCGCCCGCGCGTCCGGATCGTCGCCAAAGACCAGCACGTCGCATTCCGCGCGGCCGCCCTGATGCAGCTTCGCGGCTCCGACATTGTGGAAGGCCGAGACAACGCGAACACCCTCGCCGACGATATCCTTTGCCTGACATGCGGCAGAGCCTTCCGCAGGAAGCTGCACCACCGATACCTTCGGCGGCACGAGAGGCACCACCGCATCGACCAGGATCTTGCCCGGAAGTACGGGCTTGATCTCGTGCAATGTGTCCGCGTGGCTGGCATAAGGAACGGCGACAATAACGACATCGGCCATCTTCGCTGCTTCGGCATAGCCAAAGCCGGCGGCATCATGACCGATCGTCTGCGCCATGGCCTCGGCCTTGTCGCGCGAGCGCGATCCGACCAGCACTTTATAACCTACGGCGGCCCATTTCTTGGCCAGACCGGAGCCGAGGTCGCCCGTCCCGCCGATAATCGCGATGACGGGTTTGCCCTCACCATCACCCATCAGATCACCTTGCTGTCGCGCAGTTCGCGGATCTCGTCCTCCGACTTGCCCAGAAGACTCGCGAGGACATCGTCGGTGTGTTCGCCCAGCGCCGGAGGCGCCTTGCGATAGGCCGGCGGCGTCTGCGTCAAACGCAGCGGGCTTGCCAGGGTCGGCACGATCGCACCGTCGCCGCGCGGCACACGCTCATGCATCTGACGATGCACGACCTGCGGATTTTCGAACACCTGCTTGTAGTTGTTGATCGGTCCACACGGCACGTCGGCGGCCTCCAGACGCTCGAGCCAGTCCTGAGACGTCCGCTCCCGCATGGAGCGCGCGATCTCGGGCAACAGGATCTCGCGATTGACGATCCGGTTGCTGGCCGTGGCAAAGCGTTCATCCGCCGCAAGGTCCGGACGCTCCATCACCTGACAATAGCGCTGCCACTGCCGGTCGTTGCCGACCGCGATGATGACGTGACCATCAACCGTGGCGAAAGGCTGATACGGAACGACAGCCGCATGCGCATTGCCAAAGCGCTTGGGAATGTTCCCGGTCATCAGGTAAGCGAGCGCCTGATTGCTGCCCATGGCGACCGTGCAATCGAGCAGCGCCATGTCGATGTGCTGTCCCTTGCCGCTCTGCTGCCGATACATCAGCGCGGAGAGGATCGCGATCGTGGAATACATGCCGGTCATGATATCGGAGAGCGCCATACCGACCTTCTGCGGGCCGCCGCCGGGCAAATCGTCGCGCTCGCCGGTGATGCTCATGATGCCACCCATGCCCTGAAAGACAAAGTCGTAGCCCGGCTTGTCGGCATAGGGACCACTCTGACCGTAGCCCGTGATCGAGCAATACACGATCGACGGATTGACCGCGCGGATGGACTCATAATCGAGGTTGTAGCGCTTGAGGTCGCCGCTCTTGTAGTTCTCGATGAGCACGTCCGCCGTCTTGGCGAGTTCACGCACCAGTGCCTGCCCCTCGGGCGAGGCGATATTGATCGTCACCGACCTCTTGTTGCGATTGGCGGAAGCGTAATAACCGGAATCGCGGGTGTCGTTGCCGTTGATGTCCTTGAGCCACGGAGGCCCCCAGCCGCGCGTGTCGTCTCCGACACCCGGCCGCTCGACCTTGATCACGTCGGCCCCGAGATCGGCGAGATTCTGCGTGCACCACGGGCCCGCCAGAATACGCGACAGATCCAGCACCCTGATGTGCGACAACGCTCCGTCCATAACATCCTTCCTTCTTCGGCAAAGTGACGGCGCCCCGCAGGGGCGCCGACTTTCGGTCTCTCGTCAGCCCGCCTGAACGCGCTTGATCATGGCCTTCATCAGTTCGGCATCCTTCTCGTTCTCGACCGGAATGCTGAAACCGACATGAGACAGCACGCCGCTGAAGCGATCCACGATCTTGTCGGCGATCTCGTCATAGAGACCGACCACCGCATAGGTGTTGAGCATCTCATCGTCGATATAGCCCGGCATTTCCTCCCAGCGCTGTTCGCGCGACAGAAGGCTCAAGCGATCGGCGAGATCACCGAGACCCCAGATTTCGAACGCAGGACGATAGGCCGGCGTCGAGGCGTAGAAGGCAACGCGCGCGCGCACGTCGCGAATCTTCTTCTCGAGCGTTTCCTCATCGGGACCGGTCGCCACCAGCGGCTTCATCGCAATCGCGATGCCGCTCGTGTCGCGCCCGGTGATGGCCGCGCCCTTGCTGAACGACGGCATGAGAACCTCGCGGATGTAGCGCGGCGTGCACATCGGATGCGGGCGCAGACCGTCGGCCACCTCGCCGGCGACCTGAGCCATGTAGGTGTTGACCGCAGCAATATGGATCGGCGGCGGCACGAACTCGATCGGGCCCGGATCGAACAGCGGCACCATCAAATTGAGCTTGTAGCGGTCGCTCTCGTAGTTCAACTTGGTGCCGTTCTGCCAGCAATCCCAGAACGCGCGCACGGCCCCGATGTAATCGCGCATCCAGGGACCGGCCGGCGTGAAGGGAATGCCGAAGCGGCGAACGATATGCGCTTTCACTTGCGGGCCAAGGCCAAGGGTGAAACGTCCGCGCGACAACGCCTGAAGACGCCATGCCGCCATCGCTGTCGTATACGGGGCGCGCGCAAACGCGATCGCAACCGATGTCGCGACCTGCAGCGTTGTCGTCGCCTCGGCGGCAAGCGCCATCATGATGTAGGAGTCGTCCTTGGTTTCGGTCGAAACCACGCCGTCGAACCCGAGAGATTCGATCAGCCTGGCTTTTTCGGTCGCCTTGGTGATATCGAACGTGACATCCGGCTCGCGCAGGCCCGGATCGGTTTTGCCGAGATTAAGCTCGGTATAGATCTGCATTCCAATCTCCTTCTCTTGATCTGTAACTGTCCGCCGCCGCCTGGCCGGCGCAGCGAACGAGGCCATCAGCATTCAATGGTCGCGCCGACATGCCGTGGGAGCGCCATCCGGAAACGCCATTGAGGCCTATTCCTCCACGAATACTTCCTCGCGCTTGCGTCTGATGGCCGGCAACACGGTGAGGACCAAAGCAATCGCGCACACCGCAAGCAGCGCCGCCGAGAGCGGGCGCGTGACGAAGACGGTGATATCTCCGCGCGACAGCATGATGGCCCGCCGCAGATTCTCTTCCATCATCGGTCCGAGCACCATGCCCAGCAGCAAGGGCGCCGGCTCGAAATCATTCTTCGCAAGCCAATAGCCAAACAGGCCGAAGCCGCCTGCGATCAGCACATCCACCGGCGAGTTGCCGATCGAGTAAACGCCGATGGCGCAGAACACCACGATCGCCGGAAACAGGATGCGATACGGCACCCGCAGCAACCGCACCCAGATCCCGACCATGGGCAGGTTGATGATCAGGAGCATCAGATTGCCCAGCCACATCGAGACGATCACGCCCCAGACCAATTGAGGCTGGGTCTGCATGATGCGTGGCCCCGGCACGATGCCCTGGATCATCATGGCGCCGATCAGAAGCGCCATCACGGCGTTCGCCGGGATGCCGAGCGTCAGAAGCGGAATGAACGAAGTCTGCGCAGCGGCATTGTTGGCGCTCTCTGGCCCCGCAACGCCCTCGATCGCACCGCGCCCGAAACGCTCGGGATGCCTGGAAAGCTTCTTTTCCAGCGTATAGGACGCAAACGAGGAAATCACCGCACCGCCGCCGGGCAGAATGCCGAGGATGGAGCCGAGACCGGTACCGCGCAGGATGGCCGGCCATGACGCGCGGAGGTCTTGCCGCGTCGGCATCAGTCCAGTGATCTTTTCCTGGACAAGCTTGCGGTCTTCACTGGTCTTGGCCTCCAGATTGCGAATGATCTCCGCAAAGCCGAACAGACCGAGCGCCACCGTCGCAAAACTCAGTCCGTCCGAAAGTTCGGCGATGCCGAACGACATGCGCGGCACGTTGGTTTCCATATCGTAGCCGATCGTCGCCAGCAGCAGACCGAGGACGATCATGGCCACGGCCTTGAGCACCGATCCGCTGGCCAGCGCCA
>MKUJ01000001.1:37364-57188 GCA_001897755.1 Afipia sp. 64-13 | reverse complement strand
CATCTGGAACCCGTCAAGCGCGGTGACAACGGACGTTGCCTCGCCTGGAATATTGACAAGGATCGAGGTGGTAGATCCGCCATACTGCGCGCCGTAATAAATGCCCGCCAGCATGATGATGGCGCCGGTCGGCTGCATGCCGAACGTCACCGGAAGCAGCATCGCGACGGTCGCAATCGTGCCGATGCCGGGCAGCACGCCCACCAACGTGCCGACCAGCGCACCGACCAGACACAAAAGCAGATTGTTCGGCGATACGGCGACCTGCAGTCCGATCGCAAGATTGGCGAAGATATCCATTGCCTACCCCATGATTTTGGGGAGCAACTGGAAAGGCAGCCCCAAACCATAGACGAACAGCAGACAGCAGAATGCCGTGAGCAGCACAGACGCGACCATTGTTTCCTTCCAGCGCGTTTCGGCAGAGCCGAGCGCCGCCGTCAGAAATGACGCCATCGATGTAAGAATCAAGCCGAGCGACTGAATGCACAGCGAGAACAGGATCAAGGACGCGGCAATACAGGCCAGTCCCCGCAACGAGGGACGATCGAGAGGCGATCCCTTCCTGACCAGACCGATGGCAAGAATTCCCGCGCCAAGCAGAAGAAGAACCACGGAATAGATTGTCGGCACGGTTCCCGGTCCAAGGGAGAATCCCTGAATGCCCGGCAGATTGCGCGACTCCCATAGCGCTCCGGCGCCAATGGCCATCAGCACGATGCCGCCAAAGAACTCGCGAGGCCCCTTGATCAGGCCTGCCTGCTCCGAACTCGCGCTCATTGTTTTTCCCTCGATATCGAGACCATGAGCAGCCCGGCAGCTTTGGCCGGGCCGCTCTGTTGAAATCGGACCGGCAGGCTATTGCCGCTCGATGCCTGCCTCGTCGACCACCTTCCGCCACTTCTTCAGTTCGGCATGGACGAACTTGGTGAAGTCATCGCCCGTGAGGGTCCCCGGCGTGGCACCCAGCGCGATAAACTTGTCCTGGATATCCTTGCGCGCGAGCACTTCGGCCATGGCCTTGGAGAGCTCCTTCTGGACCGGCGAGCCTTCCGCGGCGGGCATGAACAGGCCGAACCACGCCTTCGCTTCATAGCCGGGCAGATTGGCGGCTTCGGCAATGGTCGGAATGTCCGGCAACGACTTCGAGCGCTCGGCGCTCGTCACGGCAAGAATGCGCACACGCCCGCCTTCCGCCACCGGAAGAACCGTCGGCAGCGAGTCGAACATCATCGGCAGATGGCCGGCCACCACGTCATTCATGGCCGGAGCCGCGCCCTTGTAAGGAATATGGACGATGTTCACGCCGGCCATGTGCTTGAACAATTCGCCGGCAAGATGATTGGCGCCCCCGAACGAGCCGAAGGACAGCTTGCCCGGATCTTTCTTCGCAATGGCGATCAACTCACCGACCGTCTTGGCCTCAAAGCTGGGGTTGACCACCAGCGCGTTCGGCACGGTGGCGGCAAGGCCGATCGCCGTGAAATCCTTTTCCGTGTCGTAAGGCAGCTTCTTGAAAAGCGCCGGCGTGATCACCTGATGCGTGGCGTTGAACAACAGCGTGGCCCCATCCGGCGCAGCGCGCGCGACCTGCTCGCCGCCGATCGTGCCGTTGGCGCCGGCGCGGTTCTCGACGAATACGGTGCGCTTGAGGTTTTCAGAAAGTCCCTGCGCGATATAGCGGGCGAAGACGTCGGTCGGACCTCCCGGCGGGAAGGGAACGATAATCTTGATCTGCTGCGGCAAATTCTGCGCCGAGGCCAGTTGCAGACTGGCGAGCAGCATGACGGCACCCGATACAAACCCCTTAATTCCGCGTTTCATCTTATTGCTCCTCCCATAATCAGTATTATTGACTATCGCCCGAGCCAGACCGGCTTGCGGCGCTCTGAAAAGGCCTTCGGTCCCTCGCGCGCATCGACGCTCTGATAAAGAACCTGGGCCACCGGCAGATTTCGTTGTGCCCGATACAGCGTCTCGAGATCGGCGCTGTCGAGTCCGCGATAGGCGATGTGCTTGGCGGCGCGCACCGCGAGAGGCGAGTTCGCGAGAATCTCGTGAGCGAGGCTCTTCGCGCGCGCAAGACACTCGCCTCGCGGCGTCACTTCGTTCACGAAACCAAGACGCAAGCCCTCTTCCGCTGTGACGGAACGTCCGGTCAGGATCATCTCCATCGCCTGCTTGACCGGAATTTGACGCGTCAGCCGCAGCAATCCGCCGGCCACCGCGGCCAATCCGACGCGCGGCTCAGGCAGACCGAAGCTTGCGTTCTCCGCGGCGATGATGATGTCGCAGGCAAGCGCAATCTCGAATCCGCCGCCGAGCGCCAGACCGTTCACCGCGGCAATCACCGGCTTGTCGAGATCGAAGCGCGCGGTCAGCCCGCCAAACCCGCGCGGCGGAACTGTCGTGTCGTTGCCTCCGGCGAGATATTTGAGATCGTTGCCGGCGGAAAAAGCCTTCTCACCGGCACCGGTCACGATGGCAACCCAGAGCTCCGGATCCGCGGCAAAATCATCAAAGACTTTTTCAAGCTCGAGATTGGCCGGCCGATGAAGCGCGTTCATCACGTCCGGCCGATCAAGGGTCACCAGAAGAAGATGCCCGTCGCGCTCGACTTTGCAGAACTCCGGCATTCCGTCCCCGCATAGCCCGGCTTTCAAGACCGAGGCATGATTTAATCGTTCTGTCTAACAGAACTATTGTTCTGTAATTTTGATAGATGAGTTGACTTTGGCTCTTGAGTCAACTCCCCAGAGCCAAGGCTTTCGGATGACGACGGTTATTTGCCGCGGCGACGGGCCCCCGCGTGACCGTCCGGGAACGTTCCGCCAAGACTGGCCGTGATCGTGGCAGCGGCCTTCATCAGCAATTTCCGCATGCTCGCAATGCGCTCGTCCGTGAAGCGTTCGCTGGGTCCGGACAGCGACAATGTCGCCTTGATGGAACCTTCGACGCCGAAGATCGGCGCCGCTATTCCGGAACAACCCGACTCCCGTTCACCTGTCGACAGCGCGAAACACTCCGATCGCAAGCGGTCATATGCCGCACCTTTCTTGCCCTCGAATGCCAGCAGAAGCCGGCCCGCCGCTCCCCGGTCCAGCGGCAAAAGATCGCCCTCGGCAATGCGGTCGAGCGTGGCGTGCGTCGAATCCACCCGACAAAGACACAGGCGCGTCGTCGCATCATGACGGATATGGATCGACGCGGACTCCGTTCCTTTATTGACGAGGTCGTGGAGAACCTGAATGGCCTGACCGCGAAGCTGGTCGAAACGGCCATAGGCAAGACCAAGCCGGAATGCCGCAGGACCCAACGCATACCGCCCATCGCTCCAGCGCACGATCAGGCCGCGCCTCTCCAGCGTCACCAAGAGCCTCAGGATGGTGCTCTTGTAGAGACCGGTGCGCTGTGAAATTTGTGCCAGCGTTTGCGGCTCCGCACTCGCCTCAACCGCTTCGACGATCGACAGCGCCCGCTCCACAGCGGCTACGCCGCTCGATCCATTCGTATCCTTGTCGGACACAGCCATCCTCAACTCCCTTCGCTGCCCGCCTTGCCAAACAAAGGCGCGTTCTCTATTGTGTCATAAAAGAGAATATACGTTCTGTTAGACAGAACAAGCAAGAGGTTTTTTGTGAACAGTCCGGCATCCCCCCAATCCGCGAGCAGCACGTCCCGCCCCTTGCCTTTTCTGATCGACGGCGAGGCGGTGCACGGATCAGGTCCGGCGTTTGCGTCGATCAATCCCGCCACCGGCGACACCAATTATTATGTCTCGGCGGCTGGCCCTGACGACATCGAACGTGCGGTCGCGAGCGCGCATAAAGCCGCATCCGATTCGAAATGGCGCGACATGCGTCCGCACGAGCGGGCTCGCATCCTGCACGAGATCGCCAACGGAATCGTCAAGAAAGCCGAGCATTTCGCGAAAATCCAGATGCGCGAGAACGGCAAGGTGTTCGCAGAATGCCGCACGCAAGCGGCCAGCGCCGCCGCGACATTCCGTTATTATGCCGGCGTCTGCGAAACACTCGGCAGTTCGATCACGCCCCCGCGCGGCAATTACCTGTCGATGACGATCCATGAGCCGGTCGGTGTCGTTGCCGCCATCACGCCATGGAACTCTCCCCTCACGATGGAGGCGCAGAAGATCGCGCCTGCACTGGCCGCCGGTAACGCGGTCATCGTCAAGCCGTCGGAGGTGACCCCGACAGCGGCGATCGATGTGGCGCGGATCGCGATCGAGGCCGGTCTGCCGGCCGGTGTGCTCAATGTCGTCACCGGCTATGGGCGTGACACCGGCGTTCCGCTGATCAGTCATCCGAAAGTTCGCATGGTGTCCTTCACCGGCGGCACGGAAACCGGCCGCGCGATCGGACGGCTTGCCGCAGAACGCCTGATCCCGGCTGCGCTCGAACTGGGCGGCAAATCGCCCAACATCGTCTTTGCCGATGCCGATCTCGATGCCGCGGTCGACGGCATCATCGGCGGCATTTTCGAAGGCAGCGGCCAGTCCTGCGTGGCCGGATCGCGCCTCTTCATCCAGCGCGCCGTCTATGACGATGTGATCGCGCGGCTTCGCGCCAAAGTCCGGCAAATCAAGGTCGGCCTGCCGGATCAGCCCGGCAGCACAATGGGACCGCTTGCATCCTATGCTCACCGCGACAAGGTCGAGGGTCTTGTCGCCTCGGCACGGACCGAAGGCGGCGAAATCCTCGAAGGCGGAAAGCGCCCCGACGATGAGGTCCTGGCGAAGGGGGCGTTCTATCTCCCGACGCTGATCGCGGGCCTGCCGAACTCGGCGACCGCCTGCCGCGAGGAAATCTTCGGACCGGTGCTTTGCATCCTGCCGTTCGAAGACGAGGACGATCTGGTCGAACAGGCCAATGCGACAGCCTATGGCCTCGCGTGCGGAATCTGGACCGCGGACTACCGCCGCGCCTGGCGGATCGCCCGCCGCATCGATGCCGGAACGGTCTGGATCAACACCTACAAGCAGCTCAGCATCTCCACACCTTTCGGCGGCTTCAAGGACAGCGGACTTGGCCGGGAGAAAGGCATCGAGGGGCTTCGCCTGTATCAGCTCGCCAAGAGCATCTACTTCGACCTTTAGGTCCATCAGCGGCAGTGCCGGCACACATCAGCAGAGTTAAAGTCATGAGCATACAGACCCTTGGTTTCATCGGACTTGGCACAATGGGCGAGCCGATGTGTCAGCATCTGGCACAAAAAAGCGGGCTCAAAGTGATTGGCCACGACCGCCAGACCGCGCCGCTGCAGCGGCTCGCAGCCCATGGTGTCGAGCCCTGCGAAAGCATCGGTCTGATGGCGCAAACGGCCGACGTCATCTTCATGGCATTGCCGAGCGGCGTGCAGGTCGAGGATGTCTGCAACAATTATCTTCTGCCCAACGCCCGTCCGGGCCAGATCGTCGTCGATCTCGGCACGTCTCCGGTCACGCTCACCCATGCGCTGGCGGAGCGCTTCCATGCCAAAGGCGTCCGCTACGCGGATTCGCCGATCGCCAGAACACGGCAGGCCGCACAGGAAGGCCGGCTGAGCGTGATGGTGGGATGCGATGCGGACACCTACGCAACTCTGGAGCCCCTGCTCGGGTGTTTCGCAAGCGATGTGACCCATTGCGGCAAGGTCGGCGCCGGACAGGTCGTCAAGATCCTCAACAACATGGTGCTCGTCGAGACGGTCGTTGCGCTGTCGGAGGCGATCGCCGTCGCCCGCCGCGCCGGCGTTGATGGCGAGATGCTGTTCAAGACGCTGATGAAGGGGTCGGCCGACAGCTTCGCGCTGCGCAACCACGGCATGAAATCGGTGCTGCCCGAGCATTTCCCGGAGCGAGCCTTCTCGACCGACTACGCCCGCAAGGACATCTCCTACGCACTCGCGCTCGGCGAACAGTTCGGCGTCCCGTTGCCCGGCGCGCGCACGGCAGACCAGTTGCTGGCAAGCGCCTCGGAAAAAGGCCTTGGCGAATATTACTGGCCTGTTATCAGCAAGGTCATTGCAGCGGACGCCTCCCAATAACGTCTCACGGCTCCAGCGGAGACAGCATGAGCATCAACGGCGCAGCCTATATCGTCGGCGCTTACGAGCACCCCACCCGCAAGGCGCCCGACAAATCGCTCGGGCAACTTCACGCGGAAGTCGCCAGGGGCGCCCTCGAGGATGCCGGTCTGACCAGGGATGACGTCGACGGCTATTTTTGTGCGGGCGACGCCTCCGGCCTCGGGCCGCTGTCGATGCTGGATTATCTCGGCCTCAATGTCCGGCATATGGATTCGACCGATACCGGCGGCTCGTCCTATCTGCTTCATGTCGCGCACGCGGCGGAAGCCATCGCGATGGGCAAATGCCGGATCGCCCTGGTGACACTGGCCGGACGCCCGCGTTCGCAGGCGTCCACCATCGGCACCGTCCCGCATGTTTTCACGGACGACGCGCCGGACGTGGCGTTCGAGCATCCCTACCGTCCGGTGATCAGCAATCTCTACGCCATGTGCGCCATGCGGCACATGTACGAATTCGGCACCACCTCGGAACAGCTTGCCTGGATCAAGGTCGCGGCCTCTCATCACGCGCAGCACAACCCGCATGCGATGCTGCCCAATGTCGTCACCGTGGAAGAGGTGCTCGCCTCGCCGATGGTCGCCTCGCCGCTGCACAAGCTGGATTGCTGCGTGGTGTCGGACGGCGGCGGCGCCATCGTCGTCGCGCATCCCGATGTCGCCAGATCCCTGCGGCGTCCGCGCGTAAAGCTTCGCGGCGCGGGCGAAGCCGTCCAGCATCCGATGGGAGGACGCGTCAACCTGACGACCTCCGCGGCGGCACGCTCCGGCCCTCTCGCGTTCACCGAGGCCGGCGTCACGCCGGCCGACATCAAATATGCTTCCATCTATGACAGCTTCACCATCACCGTTCTGATCCAGCTCGAAGATCTCGGATTTTGCGAAAAGGGCAAAGGCGGCGCATTCGTCGCCGACGGCAACCTGATCTCGGGTGTCGGCAAGCTTCCTTTCAACACCGACGGCGGCGGCCTGTGCAACAACCACCCGGCCAATCGCGGCGGAATGACGAAGATCATCGAGGCGGTGCGGCAATTGCGGGGCGAAGCGCATCCTGCGGTGCAGGTCCCGGGGTGCGATCTCGCTCTGGTGCAGGCCACGGGCGGACGCCTCGGCACCCGCCATGTCAGCGGCACGCTTATTCTGGAGCGCGAATAGGATGACATCGGACGGCATCAACGAGCCCAAACGCCAGGCGACTCCCGATACCCGCCCCTATTGGGATGGTCTGGAGCAGCGCAAGCTGCTGCTGCATCGTTGCCGGGATTGCGGCAAGGCGCATCATTATCCGCGCGCTCACTGCCCCTTCTGCTTTGGCTGCAATCTTGACTGGGAGGAAGCTTCCGGGCGCGGCTCGGTCTACAGCTACAGCGTGATGCATCGCGCCGATCCGCCCTACGTGATGGCGTATATCGAACTTGAGGAAGGCCCGATCATCATGTCGAACATCGTCGACACGCCCCTCGACAAGATCAGGATCGGCGCGGCCGTCTCGGTCGATTTTGCCGCCGCACCCGGTTCCGGCTCGACGATGGCCGTGTTCAGGCAGGATGCTTAGCGACTCCCGTGCAACCCGGCGGCAACAGATGATGATCAGCCGCGGCGAGCCTTCTCGATCGCGGCGACGTCGATTTTCGTCATGTCCATCATCGCGGCAAACGCACGCTTGGCTTCCTCGCCACCGGCCGCCATCGCCTCGGTCAGCACGCGGGGCGTGATTTGCCAGGAAATGCCCCATTTATCCTTGCACCAACCGCACGCGCTTTCCCGACCGCCGTTGCCGACAATGGCATTCCAGTAGCGGTCGGTCTCCTCCTGATTGTCCGCGGCGATCTGAAACGAGAAGGATTCATTGTGCTTGAAGGCCGGCCCGCCATTGAGACCGATGCAGGGAATGCCGGCGACCGTGAATTCGACCGTCAACACATCGCCGGCCTTGCCGGAAGGATAGTCGGTGGGAGCATGGTGGATGGCGCGCACCGAACTGTCCGGGAAAACCTCGGCATAAAAGCGCGCCGCAGCCTCGGCGTCCTTGTCATACCACAGACAGATCGTGTTCTTGGCAATCGCCACGGCTTGTCCTTCCATCTTTGAAAGCAGTTCCTGTCCGGCTTTTCGCACAGCCGGAATGACCAAGAATGCGCTTCCGCCACCCGATGTTCCACCGGGACGTGAATTCGTCAATGGAAGGATTCCTGGTGAGGTATCCGCAACAATCAAATCAATGGACGGCGAGCCATGATTCGAGCTCGCTCATAAACTTCAGAGCATCTTCCATCAGAAAGAAATGGCTGCACCCCTCGAACATAACGGTGCGGGAATTCGGCAGCCGCTCCGACATCCATGCCGTGCAGGTCGGCGAGCAGATCGGATCCTGCGCGCCCGCCATGATTAATGTCGGCGCCTTGATCTCGGAGAGGCGATTCAGCGTATCGTGCTCCTGGCACGCCCAATTCTGCCAAACGTAACAGGCCGGCAGCCGGGCCTCGCTGCCAATCAGTTGCTCGATCCGCGCGATCTGCTCGCGCTCCCGGTTGAAATAGGCAGCACTGACAAAGTTCTGAACCGAATGCCGTGCGTGATCGGCCCAGTTGCCACGCCACTCGAGCACTTCGCGCATGTTGTGCAGAACGCGGGCGCCGAGCGGATCGAGCTTGGCGAACGAGGCGCAAAGCACCAGGGAGCCCACAAGATCCGGTCGCTCCAGCGCGATATGCAGCGCGATCGCGCCGCCCATGGATCGGCCGACAATATGCGCGCGGCCGACGTCGAGCGCTTCCATCAGACCGATGGTGTCACGAGCCATATCGCGCGTGCTGATCGGCTCATTGATCTGCGTGCTTTTGCCTGCCCCCCGATTGTCGAAAGAGATGACGCGATAGCGCGACTTGAGGGCCTGCATCTGGGGCGTCCAGGCGCTGAGATCGCCCGCCAGCCCGTGAATGAAGACGACCGGCGTGCCCTGCCCCTCATCGAGATAATTCAGCTCGTATCGTCCGACCTGAACCCGCGGCATCGCCAACTCCCATTTTATGCGCCGGCCTTGATCCGCGCGGCTCGCCTCAAGCCGAGAAAATCGGAAATCGTCTCAATGAAAGCCTGTGGTGCCTGCACCATCGGAGCATGGCCGCATCGCGGGATTTCGATCAGCTCCGCATCCGGAAGAGACCTGGCGAGCACATGGGACATTTCCGGCGGCGTCGCGGAATCGAGTTCGCCGACCACCACCAGCGTGCGGTTGCGGATGGTGCCGATCTGCGCGGTGAGATCCAATGCCGCAAGGGCATGGCAGGCCTCGGCAAAGAATTCCGGATTGGTCTTGACCAGCGCGGCGCGCCGCTCGGCAACCACCTCCGGATACGCCGCGATGAAATCGTCAGGGAACAGCCGCTTCATGGCGACATCGACGATCGCCTCCACGCCGCTCTGGCGAACACGGTCCGCCATCGCATAGAACGACTGCTTGCCTTCCGGCGTGAAGGCGACGCCGGTATCTGCCAGAACGAGCCGATCGAATTTGGCGCCATGACGAATGGCAAGCGCGCTTGCGACGAAGCCACCGAAGCCGTTGCCCAATACGTCGGCTTGATTGCCAAGTCCGAGCGCATCGAACAGTCCGGCGATCCGATCGGCGATCCCCTCGATCGTCGCACCGGCCGAGGACGAACCGCCGAATCCGGGCAGGTCAGGGACGATCACGCGACGCTCCGCGGCAAGCAGCGGCACGATCCTGTCGAACACCGTGCGATCCGCGAGCAGCGAGTGCAGCAGAATGATGGGTTTCCCCGCCCCCGTCTCCGCAATATCGAGAACTCCGTCATGCAAGCGAACCGGCGCCATTCTTCACCTCTCAATAAACACCCAACAGTTGCTCAACCAGACGATCGTTGGCGCGGAACGCACCCACGTCGCCGACATGCGCAACATAACCCGTGTTGAGCACCACCACTTCGTCCGCGATATCCAGCGCAAGCTTGATGTTCTGCTCGACCAGAACGATCGACAGCCCGCTGTCGCGCAGCTTCTTGAGAATTTCCGCCACCTCCGCCACGATCTGCGGCGCCAGCCCTTCGGATGGCTCGTCGAACAACACAAGACGCGGATTGGTCATGAGCGCGCGGCAGATCGCCAGCATCTGCTGCTCGCCGCCGGAGAGCGACCCGGCGAGTTGGCGCTGGCGTTCGGACAATCGCGGAAAGGTGGCGTAGACCTGTTCAAGCCCCCAGCCGTCGCCGTTGCTCGCATAGCCGCCACGCGCCGCGACCGTAAGATTCTCGTAGACCGTCAATGACGGAAAGATACGCCGGCCCTGCGGGACCAGCCCGACGCCTTTCAGTGAAATCGCTTCCGGCGACAAACCTGCGATCGGCTGGCCGAACAAATCGATGCGCGCGGCCCTGGTCTTGACCAGTCCCATAATGGCGCTGATGCACGTCGTCTTGCCCGCGCCGTTACGCCCGAGCAGTCCCAGCACCCGCCCCTTCTTCACGCTGAACGACAGATCGTGCAGAACATGGCTTTCGCCGTAGAACGCATTCAGGCCGCTGATGGTGAGCGCGTCAGTGTCCAAGATACACCTCCCGCGTCTTCGGATCGGCAACGACATCGGCGCGGCTGCCCTCCACCACCACCTTGCCATGCTGCATCACGGTGATCACATCGGCAAAAGCCAGCGCGACATCCATGTCATGCTCGATCATGACGATGGTCACGTCGCGCGGAATGGATTGCAGAAGACGCTGGACGTCCTGCCGCTCGTCGGCCGACAGGCCGGCCAACGGCTCGTCGAGCAACAGAAGCTTCGGCTTCTGCGCCAGCGCCATCGCGATTTCGAGCCGGCGACGTTCGCCATAGCTGGTTTCCATCACGGTGCGCTCGGCAAGGTGATCGAGGCCGACGAGCGCAAGCGTTGCCCGCGCCTCGTCCCAGAGCGAGGTCTGTCGCCGCAGATCGGACCATGGATCGAAACGCAGCTTCCGCAATCCCACGAGAGAAATGACGACGTTGTGGAGCAGCGTGTTCTTCGGAAACAGCGTGATGATCTGGTAGGTCCGTGCCATGCCGAGATGGGTGCGCTGGTTGGCGGACTTGCGGGTCACGTTCTGGCCGAAAATCCGGATTTCGCCTTGCGAGGGCGGATAATCGCCGGCAATGAGATTGAAGAACGTGGTCTTGCCGGCCCCGTTCGGACCCAGCAGCAGACGCCGCTCGCCAGCCGGCACGCGCATCGAAACGTCGCGCACCGCCGGCAATCCGCCAAAGAAGCGCGACAGTCCGCTCACTTCCAGCACTGGCGTCGTCATAGCACGCGATCCTTGGTGATGGCGGAGACGACCGTTGTCTTCTTCTCCTTGAGCGAGCGACCTCGCAGCGAGCGCACCCACCGCGTCAGCCCCGGCACCAGACCTTCAGGCATGAACAGAACGATGGCGACGAAGATCACGCCAAGCAGGATCAGCCAGCGCGTGATGTAGGCGCTGACCACGTTCTTGAGAATGACCACCAGCGCCGCGCCGACCACCGGCCCGAACAGCGTGCCGGTGCCGCCCGCGATCACCATCAGCAACGCTTCGGCCGATGTCGTCAGATGCAGCGCCTGCGGGCTGACGAACTGGTGATAGTAGGCATAGAGCAGCCCCGCGACCGCGCCCCAGAATCCGGCGAAAACGAAACTCATCCACTGGATCAGCCACACATTATATCCCAGCGCGCGCATGCGGCGCGGCTGATCGCGCGTGCCTTGCAGGCTCTGGCCGAGCGCCGACTGGATGAAGCGAGCGATGCACCAGAGCGCGAGCCCGAGGAAAACCAGTACAAAATAATAGAAGATCGTCGGGTGCATCAGGTCGAGACCGAACGGATGCGGCCGCTTCATCCCGCCAAGGCCGTTGTCGCCGCCGGTGAGACTTGCCCAGCGATAGGCGACGCCCCACAGAATCTGACCGAGCGCCAGCGTGATCATCAGGAATCCAAGGCCGGACGCGCGCAGCGCCAGATAGCCGAACAGCATCGCGAGTCCGGTCGTGGCGCCGATCGCGATCAGCGCGCCCGCGAGATGGCCAAACCCCGCATGGGCCGTGAGATAGATCACGAGATAGGCCGATACGCCGAGATAGGCCGCATGCCCCAGCGAGATCATGCCGCCAAAGCCGATCAGGAGATTGAGGCTGAGCGCGAGGATCGCCGCGATCACGATCTGGCTGGCGATATTGATGTAGTATTCGGAGCTCACCAGCCACGGCAGCGCCAGCAACGCGGCGAGGCCGATCAACCCTGTCAACCAGAAAGCCGGCGTCCGCATCAGATCGCCTGCCTTCCAAACAGGCCGGTCGGCCGCAACGTCAGCACCAGCACCATCGGCAGAAACAGGATCACGTAAGCCAGATCCGGAAACAGCGCCTGCCCATAGCTGTAGATGAAGCCGATGATCAGGCTGCCGACGAAAGCGCCGAGCAGACTGCCGACCCCGCCCAAAATCACCACGACCAATGCCAGCGGCAACATGTCGGTGTCGAGGCCGGGATAGACCGACAGGATCGGCCCCGCCAGAACGCCGCCGGCGCCCGCCAGTGCCGAGCCGAGGCAGAACACCACGGAGAACAGCAGCGATGTGCGGATTCCCATGGCGCGCGCCATGGTCAGATCATCGACACCGGCGCGGATCATCGCGCCGAGACGGCTGCGTTCGAGCAGAAACCACAGCGCAATCGCCAACACGAACGCCACTCCAATCACGAAAAGACGGTAGATCGGAAATGCGAGGTTCGCGACGCGGAATGCGCCGGTCAGCTCCGAGGGCATCGGCACCGGCCGCGGATCGCCGGTCCAGATCCAGACGCAGGCATCGGCGATGATGAACGCGATGCCGAGCGTCACCAGCACCTGCGCCAGCGGCTGCCCGGTCAGGCGACGCAGAATGAACCGTTCGATCAGCGCGCCGAGAATGCTGATTGCCGCGCCGCCAAGCAGAATGGCGACCCAGAAATTGACGCCCGCCCCGATCGCCGACAGCCCGACATAAGCGCCGAGCATGAAATAGGCGCCGTGCGAGAGATTGACGATCCGCATGAGACCGAAGATCAGCGAGAATCCCGACGCCAGAATGAACAGGAGAGACCCGAATGCCAGACCGTTCAGCCCCTGAATGATCCAGAAGTTCATACGGATCCCTCCGGGCAGCGCGAATTACTTCGTCGGTGTCCAGTCGCGTGAATAGACCGGGCTCTTGAGAAAGTCCTCCGCGCCATAGGTCCAGAACTGGCTGACGGCCGGATAGGTCTTGAGCACGACGTTCTGCAGGCGGCCGTCCTTCTTCTCGACCTTGCGGATCGTGATATCGAGAATGGGCTGACCATACTGATCGATCTTCACCGGGCCATACGGGCTGTCGGTGATGTTGACGTTGCGCAGAGCCTTGATGAAAGCCTCCTTGTTGGAGGTATCGCCCTTGACCTGCTCCAGCGCATTGTTGAGGAACTGACAGGCCATGTAGGCGCCGACGGTGTAGTAGCCCGGATCGGCACCGTAAGCCTTGCGCACAGCCTCCACGAACTTCTTGTTGGTCGGCGTGTCGGTCGCAGCGCTATACCAGCCGGAGGAAATCACCCCGAGGGCTTCATCGCCCATGCGCTTGAGGATGCCTTCATCCACCGTGGTCATGGCGCCGAGCACCGGCTTCTGCATGCCGTAGTTCTTGTACTCGCCGAGGAACTTGATGCCGTTGCCGCCGGCGAAAGCCGCGAATACGGCATCAACGCCAGGATCGATCTGCGTGATATAGGTGCCGTATTCCGCGGTGTTGAGCGGCGACCACAGCTTCTGGACGATCTTGCCGCCATTCTGCTCGAACGTACGCTGGAAGCCTGCCGCGATTTCATGACCAAACGCGAAGTCGTCAGCAATGATCGCGATCTTCTTGTACTTCAGCTCCTTGGCGGCGTATTCGCCGAGCGGATGATGCGCCTGCGCCGATGTACCGACCGCGCGCACGAACCACGGATTGGGCTTGCGCTGGGTCAGGTCCTCCGCGGCGGCCGAAGGCGAGATGATCGGCGTCTTGGTCTGCCGGATATAGTCGTCGATCGCGAGCGCCTCGAATGCGGCCAGCGGGCCGATCAGAACCTGGGCACCGTCGCGCTCGACCAGTTCCTGCGCCTTGGTCTTGGTGACGGCAGGCTGCCCCGCCGTATCGGCCGTGATCACCTGGATCTTGCGGCCGGCCATTTCACCATGATGCTCGTCGATACAGAGTTGAAGGCCCTCCTCCATCTGCCGCCCACCCGCGGCCAGCGCCCCCGATCGCACCGTCATGAAGCCGACCTTGAGCGGGCCGTTGTCCGCTGCCTCTGCCGACAGACCACACCCCAGAAGGGCCGCCATTGCTGCTGAAATCAGGGCACCCGACCGCATCATCGCTCTCTCCCCATTCGCCACTAGCGTATTACATGATTGATTTTTGATATTTGTAAGATGTCACTTGATCTTGAAATGAGTCAAGCCTGAAGGGCTTCAATATCGTTCTGATTTATATAAAATCTGATTTCATCATGATAAATCAGATAGTTATATCGGACCTAAATCTTTCAAACCGCCATGACGTCCTACAATCAATTCCTCTTTACGTCCATCTTGTAATATCTTACAAAGCTGAAAATGAGCGACTCCACAACACTCCCGGCGGTCATGCACGGGACGAGAATCTACGACGAGCTGAAGCGCAGCATCCTCACCTGCGAGCTGCTGCCCGGCACCGATTTGCGCGAGCAGGAGCTGGCACTACGCTTCGAAGTGAGCAAATCGCCGGTCCGCGAAGCGCTTCAACATCTGGTGCGCGACGGGCTCGTGACCGTCATGCCGCGCCAGGGTTATCGCGTATCCGCCATCTCCCTCACCGATGCGCGCGACATGTTCGCATTCCGCTGCGCCCTCGAAGTAGCGTGCATCGTCGAAGCCGCAAAGAACGCCAGCGACGAGCAGTTGAAGGCGCTGGATCAATTCCGCCATTTCAGCGGCACCTCCGAAAGCGACTTCATTGTCTATAACCGCGACTTCCACTGCGCGCTGGCGCGATGTTCCGGCAACGGCCGGATGACGCGCGCGGCTTGCGACCTGATCGAGGAAGCTGATCGCCTCACCCGAATGAGCGTCGCGTCGCTGCGCGGCCGCAATCCCGACAAGCTGGTCGAGGAGCACGGCGCCATCATCACCGCGCTACAGGCACGAAACTCGCGCCTTGCCGCCAATCTGCTGAAAAAGCACGTCACCGCAGCGGTGAAGCGCTTCAGCGCGGCCCTCGAATGGGTCGTGCTGCAAGCGTAAGTGCATTCGTGAATGCGTAACATCGGAGGTCACATGTCTGCTCAAGCGAACCCACAGTCCGGAAAAGGCATCGAAACACACGGACTCTTCATCGATGGTCGCGAGGTGGCCGGCGAGACGTCCGAAAAGCTCCCGGTGCACAATCCGGCCACCGGCGAAATCATCGCGGAGATCGTGCATGGCACGGCCGGCGACGTCGATCGCGCGATGAAAAGCGCTCGCCGCGCCTTTGAGGGAAAAGACTGGGCCGGCATGCCGCTTCGCACCCGCGCCCGGCTGGTGAACAAGCTCGCCGATGCATTCGAGGCGAATCTGGACGAGCTCTACCAGCTCGAAACCATCAACAACGGCAGACCGGTAAACGAGACACGCGCCCAGCTTCGCCGCGTGCCCGATTTCTTCCGCTACAATGCCGGCCTTGCCCTTGCGCGCCGCGACGCGGTGATCCCGGTCGAGGGCGAGTATCTCAACTACACGCTGCGGCGGCCGGTCGGCGTTGTCGCCAACTGCACGCCGTTCAACCATCCGCTGATGATTCTGTCGAAGAGCCTGGCGCCGGTGTTCGCCTCGGGCTGCACGACAGTGGTCAAGCCGTCCGAATATACGCCGCTGACCACGCTGGCGCTGGCGCGCATCTTCAGCGAAGCCGGCCTGCCCGACGGCGTATTCAACATCGTCACCGGCCTTGGCCCGACCACCGGCAAGGCGCTTTGCGAGCACCACGATTACAACAAGCTGGTTCTGACCGGCGGCACCGAAGCCGGACAGATTGCCGGCGCCCATGCCGGCCGCATCTTCGCCCACCAGACCCTCGAGCTCGGCGGCAAGACGCCGGTGCTCACCTTCCCCGACTTCGACGTGGACCGCGCCGTCAATTACGCCGCGTTCGGCGCCTTCATCGGCGCCGGGCAGACCTGCGTCTGCGGCAGCCGCCAGATCGTGCACAAGGACGTCTACGACGAATTCGTCGACAAGCTGGCGAAGAAGGCGAAATCGATCCGGGTCGGCGATCCAACGGAGACCACGACGCAGCTCGGGCCGGTGATCTCGGAGAAGCAGCGCCAGCGCGTGCTGAACTACGTAAAGTACGGTCTCGACGAGGGCGCGCGCCTTGTCGCGGGCGGCGAAGTGCCGAAACATCTGTCGAATAGCGGCGGCTATTTCGTGGAGCCCACCATTTTTGCGGATGTCACCGCGAAGATGCGCATCTTCCAGGAAGAGGTGTTCGGCCCTTTCACTTCGATCACGCCGTTCTCGAGCGAGGAAGAAGCGATCGCGCTGGCCAACGATTCGCCGTTCGGACTTGCCGCCGCGATCCGCACCAAGGACATCTCCCGCGCGCATCGCGTGGCCGCGGCCCTGCAGTGCGGTATCGTCTGGATCAACGATCATCATCGGCTCGACCCGGCTTCGCCTTGGGGCGGCGTCAAGCTCTCGGGCGTCGGCCGCGAATTCGGGCCTGAATCGTTCGATGATCATTTCGAGGTCAAAAGCGTGATGGTGAACATGACCGACCAGCCATTCGACTGGTACGGCGAAGCTCCGCAGCAGCGACTGAACTGATAGCGGACGTTTGGCGAAACCACACGGCAAAGAAATGGAAGCGCGGGAGAGGACACTGATCCTCGCCCGCGCTTTTAGCTTGCGGATATCCGACCCGGCATCGCTGCTCTCGCATCGTTGAGATCCCGCCAGAGGCCCGGATGCAGGATGGCCTGGCCGCTCACGTTTGGCTTTGATTTATCGATATATATCGATACATATACCGATCATGGCGGCGCGGATCTGCGCCGCGATCATGCTTGGGCTCGTGGAGGCCGTTCTGATGACCGATAGCGCGTACGCTTCGACCGAAACCTCGGAAAACCGTCGAGCGACGACAGGGACCAGCGGACAACCACGATCGTTCAAGATCGGCTTGTCCGGCTGCGGCGGCGGGCTGGAATCGATCTCGTCCTCGCAAATTCTCGATCTCGCCGAAAAGGTCGAGGCCCTCGGCTTCACCGGGGTCTGGCTCAACGAGGAGCACTTCCAGGGCAGTATCGTCGAGGTCGAGGGGCGGCGCTGCCACTCTCCGCTTATTCTGGCATCCGCCATCCTGGCGCGGACCAAGCGTCTGCGGGTCGGTTTTTCGGTGCTGCTGGCGGCGCTGCACAATCCGATCCGCCTTGCCGAGGAAATCGCGACGCTAGACGTGATTTCGGACGGGCGGGTGGACCTTGGTATCTCCCGCGGCAACAACCCGCGCTATCTCAATGTCTATGGCGTCAGTCCTGAAGGCACCGCCGATCATTTCAAGGACATACTGACCTTTCTGCCCCGCGCCTGGGCGGCCGGCGCCCTGCCGTTCGGCGATTCCAGCCACTCGATCGAGCCGAAGCCGATCCAGAAACCGCATCCGCCGATCTATGTCGGCACCAACACCAATGAGACCGCGGCATGGGCGACGCAGAACGGCCACAGGATCATCTGTCACGGCATCGTCAGCATGCCGAACCAGCGCCGCCTGATGCAGGCCTATGTCGACGCCGGCGGCGATCCGGCCGGCGTGCCGTTCGGCCGCTTCGTCTATGTCAGCGAGACCGATGCGTCGGCACGCAAGGAATTGTGGCCGACCATCGAGAAGCTGACGGCGCGGCTGAAGGGGTTCGGCCTGTTCAAGCGCGATGGCGTGATCGACGAAGCCCGTCTCGAGCCCGAGAACTTCTATCGCGACATGGTGATCGCCGGATCGCCAGAGACCTGCGCAGAAAAATTCATGGCGTTGCATGACGAGCTTGGCGTTACCTACCTCAATGCGCTGTCCGCCTTTTTCGGTTTCCTGCCCCTCCCTTTGCTTGAGCGCTCGCTCGATCTGATGGGGAATGTGCTGCGGCCTCGCCTCGAAAAAGCGCTCGCGACTGCTTGAGCGCGAGGACAACAGGCACGCCACAGCGGTCACGTTTGGACATCGAGAAAAGCGCGATGGCGGATTAAAGCCATCGCGCTTTTATTTGTCAGAACTTCATCGTCAGCGATCCCACCACGGTCCGCGGCGCGCCGGCGTAGTAGTTGGCGCCCGCGCTGAGATCGGTGTCGCTCGGCGAGATCTGCGAGATGTAACGGCGATCGAAGATATTGAGCACCGAAATGCTCGCCTGCAAGGTTTCGATGCCGATATGCTGGCCGACATTATAGGACGCGGTGAAATCGGCCACCGTGTATCCCGGGACGCGCTCCTTGTTCGCCGCATCGCCAAAGCGCGGACCGATGTAACGGACGACCGGCGTGAAGGCCACGCCTGCCCATTGATAGGTCATGCCGCCCTTCACCATAACTTGCGGTGTATTGGGAAGCTGGTTGCCCTTGGTGGCGAGCACCGCGCCGCCACTCAGCGTCGGCGTGTCCTGATCGAAGGTCTGCGACGCCCATGTGCCGGAGCCGAACACCGCAAGACGTTCGGTCAGCGCGTAAGACGCCTCGAGTTCGGCACCGTACTCGGTGCTTGACCCTGTGCCCATGTAATAGGCGATGTTCGGGCCGATCGACGGATCGACGATCTTGACCTGCTTGTTCTGATGCTTGGCGTAGAACACGGTCGGCACGATGGTCAAACCGTAGTTGTTGTAGCGAAGCGAAGCATCGAACTGGTCGGCGATCTCCGGCCGCACCTTGTCCACCAGCATCTGCAGCGTGTAGTTCTTGGCGGCGAAGGCCCCCTGGTTCTGGATGTAATTGCTCGCCTGCGGACCCCAGTCCGGCCGGCCGAACCGGCGGCCATAGGAGATATTGGCGCTCAATGCCGCATTGATGTCATGGCGAATGGCGATATTGGGCAGCCACTCGCTGTAAGTGCGCGCCACAACGTCCGTACCCGGATAGGTCGCCGGATTGGTTGCCAGCGCCTGATCGTAGGTGCCGTCCGGAATGCCCGCCGGGTTGTAGTACTGCATCTTCGGCGCGCCGAGCGCCATGTAGCGCACGCCAGCGGTCACGAAAGTGGCGCCGAACTGCTGCGAGACCTGCACATACGGACTGTTGACTTTGAAATCGTCGATCCGCGCAAGGCTCTGCCAGTTGGAGAACACCAGTTGGCCGTTGGCATCGACCGTAAAGCGGCGCTGGTCGGTCGGCGGCGGCGGTGGCGCCATGGTCTGCCACCAGTAGCCGGCGACCACGTCCGTTCCCGTCGCGAACTTGCCCCGATACTCGAAGACGTTGCCGATATTCTGGTTCTGCTGGCGCCAGATCTGCACCCGGGCGTTCACCCCCGAGCCTGTCGCCGAGTAATTGTAGCCATTATTGTTCCAGAAATATGGCTTGATCACCAGATGCTGGCCGGGCGCGAAGTTGTAATCGACCTTGCCGAAGATCGCAAAATCCTCGGCGGTGACGCGGTTGAACTTGTAGTAGTTCACATCGGTCGCCGGGTTTCCGGTCAGCA
>MKUJ01000001.1:28270-37200 GCA_001897755.1 Afipia sp. 64-13 | reverse complement strand
CCGCGCCCTTCCACTTGTCGACATCGATGTTCGAACCGGAGATGAACGCCTTGGTGCCGGTGTCCTTCAGAAGGCCGGTATCGACGCGCACGAACGTCTTGTAGAAGCTGTCGCTGCCGAACGCCTGCCGCCCGAACACGCCGGCCTTGTCCTGCGGGCCGAGAATGAGCTGATTGACGACGCCTGAGGCATTCGAAAGGCCGAGACTCTGCTCGGACGGGACCGCTCCGCGATAGACGTCGATCCTGCGGATGTTCTCCAGATCGTAGAGATCGGTGCCGCCAACGATCCCCATGATCGGCAATCCCTCGATGTTCTTCGAGAGATGGAAATCGCCCTTGCCACGAATGTTGATATTGCGGGTCGGGCTGAGACCGTAAGGATCCGGGCTTTCAACCAGCACCGACGGCGACATGGTCAGGGCCTGATAGAAACTGGTCTGGGCCGGCCCACCAAGGACACTGATACCCTGCCCGCTCACGCTGCTGACGCCGGCCGGCTGCGGCGCGGTGCTGAGAATCTGGTTTTGCGGCGCAAGCACTCCAACTGCCTGTGGCTGTTGCGTCGCCGGCGGTTGGTTCTGCGGCGTCGCCTGACGCGAGCGCCGGGCAGTCCGACGCCGCGTATTCTGGGTCGCGTTCGGCTGCGCGTTTTTCGGTTGTCCTTCGGCGGTGATCGTCACCGGTGGAAGATTTCGTGCATCCTGCGCCAATGCCAGCGCGCCGTACGACACGCTGCCGAGCAGGACGCCGAAAAACAGAGTTCGCTTCACGATCTTAGCCCCCAATATTCCGCGCAACGACGCGCATGGGCGCGTCGCTTCGCTTGCAGTCCTGTGTGAAAATTGCTGCGCCCCCCGGCACAGTCATCCGCCGCCAGCGCGATCTGCGGATTCCCTTAATCCGGCGCAGATCGCTTTCGATCATTCTCGCGTGCCTGGCACGCGGCCCCCGATCGAGAGGCGGGAACGGTTCAAAGCCCGTGACGCGGACACTTCAAACCGTTATGTATCTAAATGACATTACGTGTCATATGGAATGGATTTCGCAGCGTCAAGCATCGCCAAAGCAAAACGCATGCGATCACCGCGAAATCGTTCACTGCCGGTGATTTGGAGAGCTTCATTTGATCCAGGGCAAGAAAAACTGGCGCAAACCGGTTGCACTTCTCGCGTGCATTGTCGCGCTCATGACAGGGGCGACATCTGCGCACGCCAACCGCACGATCACCGACATGGCGGGACGCGAAGTCGTTATTTCCAATCATATATCGCGTGTCGCGACCGTCGGCCCGGTGCCGGTGCTCAACAGCTTCGTGTTCGCGCTCGGCGAGGCGAAATCGCTGGTCAACGGCCTGCCGCCGAACCTGTCCGGCCCGCGCTGGCGCATGCAGTATCTGGTCGATCCCGATCTGGCGCAGCGCCCGGTGATTCAGGGCGGCGGCGGCGCGCCGCTGGTCGAAGGTCTGCTCGAAACCAGACCCGATGTCGTCCTCACCATGGACCGACAGACCGTCGACCTCGTGGCCCGTGCCCATACGCCGGCGGTATTCCTGGCCTGGCGGCAGCCGGAGGACGTCAAAACGGTGATGCGCCTGCTCGGCCAGATCTACGGCAAGGCGGACGCGGCCGAGGCCTATTGCAGCTATTTCGATGCCACGCTTGGCAAAATCGCCGCCCGGCTGGCGCAGCAGCCCGCACAGCGGCCACGCGTGCTCTATGCCAGTTTCAGGCGCTTGACCCAGCCGCATCTGATCGCCGAATGGTGGATCGCCAAGGCCGGCGGCCATAGCGTGACAGAGGGCGAGCGCCCCACCGAGGCGCTGACATTCTCCCGCGAACAGATTCTGGCCTGGGACCCGGAGGTGATGATCGTGAGCAGCGCGGCGGAGGTCGCGGAGGCCTATGCCGATCCGCGCCTCGTCACTGTCTCGGCGATCCGCAACCGCCGCGTGGCGGCGATTCCCTCCGGGGTGCATCTGTGGGGCAACCGCACCGTCGAGCAGCCGCTCACGGTGCTGTGGGCAGCGCAGCTGATCCATCCTGATCTGTTCAGGGACTGGGACATCCGCGACGAGATCGCCTCGTTCTACGCGACCTTCTTCAAGACGCAGCTGACAAAACCGCAGGTTGAGGAGATGCTGGGCGGCCGTCCCTGACAGTGACGGTCACGCTCAGTGTGCGTGCGGCACGGCCGGGCCGATCTGCCGGCCCAGCCCGCGAACAAACTGCTCGATGTGATTCATCCGGCTGACCAGCGCCACGCGCTCGGTCACCGGAATGACGGTCTCGCCCGGCTGCGCCTTGCGCGATCTGCCTTGCCGCATCGAGACCGATGCACCGAGCAGCTGGTTGCCGCCACCGGCCGCATACCACAACGGAATATCGTCGGCGCTGTTGCCCGCCGCGAGCCCGAGATCGACATGCGGCATCAAGAGCCGCGCCACCGCCACCAGCCGCGCAACCTCCCAGGGCGAGCAGCGCGGGTGGTTCACCCAATCGGTGCCAGCATAGGGCATGAAGCGTGAGAAGCGCAGGTGATAAAGCCGGGGAAACTGCTTCAGCCAATACAGATGATCGATCCGGTCCGCCTCGCTCTCGCCGAGGCCGACCAGAATCATGCTGCGCACCGGCATGCCCTCGTCCTGACAGGTCTCGATCAGCGCCTTGCGCTTCTCCAGACTGTCGCCTGGCTTGGCCTTGGCAAAAATCTGCGGATTGAAGGTTTCAAGCGAACTGGTGATGCTGCTGACGCCCAGCTGCTTGAGCCTGCGCACGCCGTTGCGTGTGAAGGACGGTCCGAGGTTGATCTCGATGTCGATCTGCGAGACTTCACGAATGGCATGGACCGCCTCCGATATCTCGTTGTCGTAACCGGCAAGGTCGGTGCCGCCGGACAGATGCAGATGCCGGATTCCCAAATCCTCGATGGCCTTCACTGAAGCCGCCAGCTCCTCCACCGGAAACGACTTGACGGTGAAATAGGTGCAGTAGGTGCACAGCGGTTCGACATGACACGGCATCATCGAGGAAATTCCGGCCGACCACCACAGCATCTTGCCGATCGTCTCGTCGCGGATGCGGGACGCAGCGGCGAACAACTGCAAGGCCAGCGCCGGCTCACGCGAACGCCGCAAAAGCTCCAGCGCCGCTTCCTTCGGTGAAAATGGCTCGCTGACCTCCGCGATCAATCCGGCGAAATCCATGACGGCTCCTAGCGCCCTTGTCCGCGCCGGGTACCGCTCATCCAATCAAATCGGCCAGCGCTATATTCACGTGTATATTTTGACTAGCCCGGAGTCACCGCAGGCGTCAACGACATGGATCAAGCGGCGAGGAGCTGGAACTCCAGCCAAGGCGCTATTAGAACGACCGATGCCGGACATGAGCCTTGACCGGCTTCGCCTGCACATTGAACTCCGACAGAAGCGCCGTGAGCAGAACGAGCAGGATCGTGGCGCCAAGAGCGCCGCAAAGCGGAAGAACGGATGACAGCAGTGCATTGACAGACATATCGGCCTCCTATTGACAGCCACATGATCGGCTTCTGTTCACTCGTCATGTTGATGGACGTCAACTGGAGGTCTGCCGGGACGCATGGCTGGAATGATCAGCACACCGTGCGAGGCGCAATCCTGCTCAGGATTGACCGATAAACATCGCTGCCGCAATGATGATCGAAAGCAGCGCCGCGACGACAGCGCCCACTTTCGGTATCGCGCTCTGTCGATACATGAACACGATGAAAGCCAGGATCACCGGCGTCAGCACGAGCAATCCGATTTGAGGCTCGTTCATGGCATCGGCCCCGAGGCCAGCGGCGGATACGCGGCCAACGCAGATCCGGCGGCATAGATCGCGAAGATCGCGCCGCAAAGCACGACGAGATAGAGCGCGAACAATACGCGCCAGCCGCTCGACGCCGTGCGCAGTCCGAGAAAATAGCGCAAGACGGTCGATGCCTTCAGGCCCGCGACCACAAGCACGATCCCGACCTGCGCCACCGCCGGCACGCGCGCGCCCTCGACCGCGCCCGCGGCCATCGCCGCCAAAGTCAGGGCGACGAGAACGATCCATGCTTTCACCAGCGTCGTCATAGTCAGCGCACCAGATAGACGATCGGGTAGATCATGACCCAGATCATGTCGAGCATGTGCCAGAACGCGGCGCCAGTTTCCAGGTTCTCGATGCTGTCGGCGAACAGCACGATGCCGAGAATCGCCAGCCCGAGCACGATATGAACGGCATGGAATCCGGTGATCAGGAAATAGAGCCGGAAAAAGGTGTTTGTCTCGATATCGAACCCTGACGCAAACAGCTCGGAGTATTCGACGCCCTTGATCGCAAGGAAGACAACACCGAGCAACATGCCAGCCAGCAACAGAAGACGCGGATCGCGCCCCTCCTGTCTGCGGCCCACCCCCGCCGCCACCAGAAAGCCGCTGCTGACCAGTACCAGCGTGTTCACTCCGCCCAGCAAACGATGCAGGTGAAGCTGCGACTCCGCGAAGGTCGCCGGATCCAGAACCCGCGCCACGGAGAATCCGAGCAGCAGCGCGCCGAACACCGCCATCTCACCGAGAATCAGGATCCAGATCATCGGATTGCCGGGCAAGCCCGAAAGCGGTCCCCAATCCGCCGTTTGTGACGTTGCGTCCACAGATTCGCGATGCGTCGGCGTCAATGTCATTTGATTCCTGTTCTCCTTGGCCGATATAATATGAGTGTAAAATACTTCTTTTTTGTTCTAGCTCAAAGTGTGAACGGGTCGGCCTTTTAGAACAGGTCGAGAATTTCGTCACGCAAGGTGGCGAAGGACAGCGATCTGGAAAGGTGGGAGCCCGTGGGCGATGAGTGAGAGGTTTACCAAGGCGGCTGCCCGTAACATTTTCTACGGGGGCTCGATTTTCTTCTTCGTGGTCTTCGTCGGCCTGACGGCGCAGACCGATCATTACATCCGCAAGACCAGCGCGAGCGACAGCGGCCTGACCGACGGCGTCCGGCGCGGCAAGCATGTGTGGGAGAAGAATTCCTGCATTAATTGCCACACTCTGCTTGGCGAAGGCGCCTATTTCGCCCCCGAGCTCGGCAATGTCTGGGTCCGCTACGGCGGACGCGAGGATGCGCAGAGTGCCCGCGAGGGCCTTACCGCCTGGATGCGCTCGCAGCCGAGCGGCGTCGAAGGCCGCCGGCAGATGCCCGACTTTCATTTGAGCGATCAGGAAATCAACGACCTGATCGACTTCCTGGAATTCACCGCCGGCGTGAACACGCAAGGCTGGCCGCCGAAGACCTCCGGCTGAGGAGCTAAAGACAATGAAATATCCAACCCAACGGGTCGCTCTGGCCTATTTCACCTGCGCCATGATTCTGTTCGGCGTGCAGATCATCTTCGGAGCGCTGGCCGGCACCGTCTATGTGCTTCCGAACTTCCTGTCCGATCTCATTCCCTTCAACATCCTGCGCATGATCCACACCAACGCGCTGATCGTGTGGCTGCTGATGGGTTTCTTCGGCTGCGGCTACTACCTCATTCCGGAGGAAGCGGAACGCGACATCGAAAGCCCGTTCCTCGCCTATGTGCAACTTGGCCTCTTGATGTTCGGCGCGCTGGCCGCAGTCGCAGGCTATCTGTTCGGTATCCATGAGGGGCGCGAATTCCTCGAACAGCCGCTCTGGATCAAGGGCGCGATCGTCGTGGTGGCACTGATCTACCTCTACAACATCTCGATGACCATCCTGAAGGGCCGCAAGACCGCGATCGGCAACGTGTTGCTGCTCGGCATGTGGGGCATCGCGGTGTTCTGGCTGTTCGCCTTCTACAATCCGGGCAACATCGCGCTCGACAAGGTTTACTGGTGGTACATCGTCCATCTCTGGGTGGAAGGCGTGTGGGAACTGGTGATGGCGTCCGTCCTCGCCTTCCTGATGATCAAGATGACCGGCGTCGACCGCGAGGTGATCGAGAAGTGGCTCTACGCCATCGTCGGCCTCGCGCTGTTCTCCGGCGTGCTCGGCACCGGCCACCACTATTACTGGATCGGCGCGCCGGGCTACTGGCAGTGGATCGGCAGCATCTTCTCGACCTTCGAAGTCGCGCCGTTCTTCGCCATGGTCATCTTCGCCTTCACCATGGTGTGGAAGGGCCGCCGCGACCATCCCAACAAGGCGGCAATGCTGTGGTCGCTCGGCTGCACCGTGGGCGCGTTCTTCGGCGCCGGCGTGTGGGGCTTCATGCACACGCTGTCCTTTGTCAACTACTACAGCCACGGCACCCAGGTCACCGCGGCGCACGGCCACCTCGCCTTCTTCGGCGCCTATGTGATGCTCAATCTGGCGATGATCAGCTACGCGATGCCGCATTTGCGCAAGCACCGACCCTACAACCAGGTGCTCAATATGTGGAGCTTCTGGATCATGACCTCCGCGATGGCGTTCATGACCTTCGTGCTGACCTTCGCCGGCGTCGTGCAGGTGCATCTGCAGCGCGTGCTCGGCATGAGCTACATGGAGGTGCAGGAGCAGCTCGCTTTGTTCTACTGGATGCGCCTCGGCTCCGGCCTGTTCGTCCTGGTCTCGTGCCTGTTGTTCCTCTATTCGATCTTCGGACCGGCGAAGGAAGAACAGCCCGCCCACATCAGCATGCCGCTACAAACCGCGAAGTAACCGCTTCGAAGCCACGGAGGACGATTGCATGTTGAAGAGCGTCAATACCGCGGTGAAGGAGAGCGATCTGCCGTTCTACGCGCCGAACGGCTCGGAGTGCGAGATTTTCGAGCACGCCTATCACAACCGCCTGCCGGTCCTGCTCAAGGGACCGACAGGCTGCGGCAAGACCCGCTTTGTCGCGCATATGGCGGCGCGGCTCGGCCGCCCGCTTTACACGGTGTCGTGCCATGACGACCTCACCGCCGCCGATCTCACCGGCCGCTACCTGCTGAAAGGCGGCGACACGGTGTGGGTGGACGGGCCGCTGACGCGCGCCGTGCGCGAGGGCGCGATCTGCTATCTCGACGAGGTGGTGGAGGCGCGCAAGGACGTCACCGTGGTGCTGCATCCGGTCACCGACGACCGGCGCACGCTGCCGCTGGAACGCACCGGCGAGTTGTTGCAGGCGCCGCCGGAATTCATGCTGGTGGCGTCCTACAATCCCGGCTACCAGAACGTGCTCAAGACGCTGAAGCCGAGCACGCGGCAGCGCTTCCTCGCCATGGAGTTCGGCTTTCCGACCCTCGACACCGAGGCCGGCATCGTCGCCCACGAAAGCGGATTGCCGCATGAGCGATGCCTGGCTCTGGTTCGCGTCGCGCAGGCGCTGCGCGGTCTCAAAGGACAGGATATCGAGGAAGGCGCCTCGACGCGCCTCATCGTCTATTGCGCCACCATGATCCGCGACGGCGTCGATTACGACACCGCGCTGCGCGTTGCCCTGATCGAACCGCTGTCCGACGATCCGGAGATCGTGGCGGGCCTGATCCGCGTCGCGCAGATCGCGCTCGGATAAGCGCCATGCCACTGTTCGAACCGGAAGAGGCTTTCGGGCAGTATTGGCACCGCCTTGTCGGCTCGTCCCGCTCTTATCCCGGTCATCCCGAGGCCGCTGTCGCGCTGGATGCCTTGCGCGTCCGTCTTGGCTTGCTGTTCCGGGCCGGCGGCGGCGACGGCGCGGTCCGCGTCGTCGGCAGCGCGGCGACGACATCGCGCCATCGGCTCAATCTGAAGCAGGCGCTCGGGCTCGGCACCGAAATGCTGGAGCGCCCCACCCTCGATTCCAGCGCGCTGCGCCTGCCCGGCCGCATCGATCTGTTTGCCGACGCGGCGGACAACGAGCGGCTTTACGAATGGCTGGTGATCTGGTTCGCCCATGCCGTTCCGCCGCGGCATGACGACGACCCGCTGCGCGACGATCTTTATCGGCTGCGCGCGGCCGTGCAGACCACCCACGCCGCGCTGGCGGCCTGGCCCGGCCTCGATCCGGTCTATCATCGCCTGCGCCGCGCAACGCTGGGCGAGCGGCCGCGTCGCAATCTACCCGATCTCGAAGGCAAGATCGAGAAAGTCATCCTCTATCTTCTCAGCGACATCACGCCGCTCTCCGATCCGATCTTCGATGCGATCATGGACGACGGCGAACTCGACGAGCATTTCATAGCTCCGCGCGGCTACCATACCTTCCTGCCGGTGCCGCTGTGGGGCGACATCAAGATCGACGCAGCAGGCGCGGCTGGCGCGGACGTGGACGAACCCGGCGGCGATTCGATCGTAGTCGATGAAAAGCGCCGCACCGGCGTACGCAAGTCCACCGACCGCAGCGACCGCGGCGATCCGTTGATGCTGCATCGGTTCGAGACCATCTTCAGCATCGCCGAGATGATCAACGTCAATCGTGACGTCGATGACGATGACGACGAAGGCGCGCGCCAGGCGCTCGAGGACACGCCGGAACTTACCATCGGCTCGAACAAGAAACGGCCGTCGGTGCGGCTCAAGCTCGATCTCGATTTGACGCCGCGCGAGGCGGACACCGCCGCGCTGATCGCCGACCAGACCTATCCGGAATGGGACTGGAAGCGGCAGGCCTACCGGCCCGATTACTGTCGTGTGATCACCGGCCGCGCGTCGGAGCAAGGCGAGGACTGGCCGGTGGACACCGTGACCGAGCGGAACATCCGTCACGTCCGCCGCCAGTTCGAGGCGCTGCGGCCGCGCCGCCAGACCCTGCATGCGCAGCCCGATGGCGACGAACTCGATCTGTCGATGCTGATCCGCTCGGTCGCCGATCGGCGCGCCGGCGAATCCGGCAGCGACCGCGTCTTCACCGATGTGCGACCGGCGGCGCGCGACCTGTCGGTCGCGGTGCTGATGGATGTCTCGCTGTCGACCGACGCCTGGATGCAGGGCCGGGGGGTGCTGGATGTCGAGAAGGGCGCCC
>MKUJ01000001.1:7532-28238 GCA_001897755.1 Afipia sp. 64-13 | reverse complement strand
GATCTACACCTTCACCTCGCGACGACGCACCAACGTCAACGTGACCACCGTCAAGGGTTTCGAGGAGACGCTCGACCAGCGCATCGCGCGCAGGATCGCGGCGCTCAAGCCGGGGCAGTACACAAGGATCGGGGCGGCTGTCCGCCATGTTACCGGCGAGCTTGCCCGGCGACCGCAGCGCCATCGCCTGCTACTGCTGCTGACCGACGGCAAGCCGAACGATGTCGATCATTATGAGGGCCGCTACGGCATCGAGGATACGCGGATGGCGATCCGCGAGGCACGCAAGGCCGGGCTGCGGGTGTTCGGCGTGACCATCGACGAGAACGCGCGGGATTATTTCCCGCACATCTTCGGGCGCGGCGCCTACGCCATCGTGCGCGACATCGCCCGGCTGCCGGCCGCTTTGCCCGCGATCTATCGCCAGCTCACGACATAATAAAGGGGCGCAGCCGTGGCTACGCCCTCTTTCCGTGCTTTATCTATGAACTACGAAGTCCATTCGAACGGCCTGCGCAGCCGCGACGTCATGTTTGCAAGCCACGAGCCTTCCTCGCGCACCAGACGAAAGCCGAGATAGTCCGGCGGCACGCCCATGCTGCAGCCGCCACCCCGGGCATCGCGGATAAACGAGGTCGTATAGCCGCGGTGCGCGCCCTGGATGACGCGGACGCCGCAGTTCACGGTGCCCTCTCCGATCACACGGTCGCCCGCATCGAGAGTCTGGCGGGTGAAGCAGCTATCGGTCCACTCCCAGACATTGCCGGACAGATCGAGCAATCCGCGCTCGTTGGCGCCGAAACCGCCGACAGGACGCGGCCCACGATCGGAAAGCCGTTCGCGCGACGACTCCTCCTCGTATTTCGCCAGCCAGCGCTGGCTGATATCGGTCGAGTCGACGTCGAGAGCATCGTCCTTCGCTCGCGATCCGGCAGCGAACACCCATTCCTCGTCGGTCGGCAGGCGCCAGACCTGCCCGGTCTTGGCCGAGAGCCAGCGTGCATAGGCGCTGGCGTCCTCCCAGCTCACGCCGACCACGGGCATATCGGCCCGCGCCTTGCCGCGCAGACCGATCGGACGGCAGCCGCCGTCATGCACGCAGCGGTCGAACTCGGCTTCCGTAACCTGCGCTTTCATGATGGCGAGCGGCTTCTTATTCCGCCGGTCCAGCATCGGCGCATTGACCGGCCGACCCTCGCGGGTGAATTCGCCCGCCACACGGTAATGGAAATTCTCCGGAGCCAGACGGACGGTTTCGGAGGCCACCACAGCCGGCGCTGCATCCCGCTGGAAGCTCATTGGCAGGCCGGCAAGCGCGAGCGGCACACACGCGCCGATGCCGACAACCAGAAGAGTTTTTGCATGAAAAAGCGAAATCATGGCGGAAACTCCCGACCGGTGGTCGCGGCACGCGCGAGCACCGGTCTTTTGCCCGTTAGTTCACCTTGGTCGCGGACGGGGTGACCGCGCCCAACTTGTCGCCGGCGCCGATCGGGCCCGGAGGCTGCACCTGCTTCATCAGATCGTCGTTCCAGGTTCCTTCGACCTTGAAGTGCGCCGTCGCGCCGAGCTCCACCGCCTCGATCAGGTTGTGGTTGACATAGGCATAGACGCCAGGCTGCCGGAAGGTATAGAGCGCCGCGCCGGCCGATCCGCCACGGATGAACCAGGTTTCGAGATCCTTCTCCGGCGGGTTGTTGAACTTGCCGGTCTCCCAGACATAATCGCCATGACCGCCGATCAGATGCGGGCGGGTGTCGCGATTGGCCTGCGAGTGGATGATCAGGACGCGCTCGCCGACCTTCGCCGTCAGCGCATTCTTGCCGGTCAGAGAATCGACCCGCCCGTTGAAGACCTCGTGAGTCGGGATCAGCTTGCGCATCACTTCGACCGAGTCGGGATAGGCCTCGCTCGGCGACGCATAGGTCTTGTACTTGCCTTGCGCATCGCGCGGCACGTAGAAGTCCTGCTCGCCGATGTAATAGGCCTTGTCGTAGCGCAGCGGCTTGCCGTTCTCATCCTTGAGCCCGTCGCGCGGCAGCACCATGATCGCGCCGTTCATTCCCGACACCACGTGCCAGGGAATCATCGGGCCGCCCGGGGCGCAGTGATAAACGAACACGCCGGGGCGTGTCGCCTTCCAGCGCAACACCACCTGCTCGCCGGGGTTGATCAACGTCAATCCGCCACCGCCCAGCGCGCCGGTCGACGCATGGAAGTCGATATTGTGCGCCATGGTGTTGGTTTCGGGATTGACGAGGGTGAGTTCGACATAGTCGTTCTCGTGCACCACCATCATCGGCCCCGGCACCGAGCCATTGAACGTCATGGCATGAATCTTCGTGCCTTCGTTATCGACCACCCACTCCTTCTCCTGGATGGCCATCCGGAACTGGACTACACGCGGCGCGGCCTTGGTGGCCTGCTCATGCGGATGGATGAAGGGAGGAGCGACGAGATCGACCTTGACCCGCTGAAGCCCCGATAAGTCATCTGCCGCCAGAGCTGGAGCGGCCATGAAGAGCGCCGATGCAGCAGCACACATCAGCAGATTGCGACGAGAGAGCATTATAACCTCCACCTGGAGAGTTGATTTCAAATCTCACGATTCATGATCCTCCCGCATGTCCCATGCCACTTTGATCGACCACAAGGTTGTTCGATTTTTTTCGCGACATTCAAAAATATCGCTGCGTCACGCCAGACATCACGCAACCTCGCGCCGCGCTTCATCCTTGGCGAAGATGGCAGACAGACACGCCGTCCACGACGGCGATTCCGGGCGTCAGCAAAGCTCGGCAACAAGGCGATGAAAACAATCGGCGCGCTCATACAGTTCGCCATCACGACATCCAGGAACGATGTCCGCGTCTGTCCGATTTTCTCGACTTCGGAAAAGCGCTGTTTTGAGCGATGTCACGCGGCATTCCGGCGTTGACGCACATCAAAATGAATATCGGGTGGCAAGGTATAAAAACCCGAGAAGAGGGATTAATCGTGATGATCGACATCAAGGATTTAACGCCGAGCTTTCACCACGTGCGCCTGTTGCTCGGCCGCGAGAAAGGGCATCCAGCCGGAGAACAGGACGAGGGCTACGATCTACTCGTGCCGCTCGACGCTGACGGCCGTCTCGACCCTCACGAGTGGAAAGACCATCAGGCAGTCTGCCGCGTGAGACGTTTCGACAAGCATGGCGACGTCAAGATCGGCCGCCTGCGACGCAAGCCCGGCGGACAGTGGTATTTCGATTATGAAGAAGGCGAAAGCGACGATGAATCCGGCTTTCGTCTCGGCGAGGAACGTTTCGTCACCGGCGAATACGTCTCGATCGGGCAAGGCAAGAACTACCACGCCTATCGCGTCGTTCGCGTCGAGCGACCTTGATGGCGTCACGCGGCTTGCCAGCCATCCGGGTTTTGTAATCAAGCGCGCGCCACTTTGATTTGCGAAGATCGCGCGCGCGAATTTCAATTTACGCGTTCCGTAAGAGCATCAAGGAGACCAGGAATTGTCCAACACCCCTCACACGCTTCATGACGAGTTTCCCGACCAGATGGACGCGATCCACGCTTTGAAGGTCAAGAGCCCGGAATTCGCACAGGTTCTGGAGGATTATGACGAGGTGAACGACCAGATTCATCGCGCTGAAACCCGGGTGGAGCCGGTCAGCGAAGAAGCCGAAGCCTTACTGCGTAAAAAACGGTTGGTTCTCAAGGACAAGATCGTTTCGGCTTTGCAAGGAGCCTGAACCGGACCTCGTCAGCTCCATCGGCGTCACAGCCGATGGAGCTTACATCTTTCTGATCGGCATGTTGCTCGCCGCCGCGCTGTTCCTGTCGCCGTCCGCAACCTGCAGCCATTCGAAATGACATGCGCCCGGAGCGTCCTGGCGCCATTCCGATACCGGGCTTCCCAAGCCTCGGTCCATTCAAGCCTCAAAACATGATTGTCTATGCCGCCGGCCGATGACCGGCGATGATCTGGTCGGCAGCCCGACCGGTGACCTCCGCCATATGATCGAATTGGCGGGTAAAGCTGCCGACACCGGCCGTCGCCGAGCGCAGCTCCACGATCAGGTCGCCAATCATCGCTTCCGGCATCATCGCCCGGACCATATCCCAGCCCGACCATCCCTCGCGGGTGTTGAAGCTGAGGATCTGACCGCGGCGGCCGGACACGATCGAATTGACCTTCGCGATGCCATCGCTCGGGCAGACGATCTCCACGATATGGATAGGCTCAAGCAGCACCGGCGCGCAGTGCGGAAGCGCTTCGGTCATGCCGATGCGCGCGGCGGTACGAAACGCCTGGTCGGACGAATCGACGCTGTGATAGGAGCCGTCGGTCAGCGTGACTTCCACATCGGCCACCGGAAATCCGAGCGGACCGCGCATCAAGCCGTCACCGACCCCCTGCTCGACCGCGCCGATGTAGTTTTTCGGCACCGCGCCGCCGACGATGGTTTCGCGGAAGGCCGTGCCCGAACCGCGCGACAGCGGCCTGATATCCAGCACTACGTCGCCGAACTGACCGTGACCGCCGGATTGCTTCTTGTGTCGCCCACGCTGTGTGATCGGCTTGCGGATCGTCTCCTGATAACCGACCGGCGGTGCATGCTGCTTCACGCTGACGCCGAAGCGGTCCTGCAGCCGCTCCATCGCGACGCGAAGGTGCATTTCGCCCTGGCCCCACAGCACCATTTCATGGGTCACCGAATTGTGGACCACGCTGAGCGATGGATCCTCGTCCGTCAGTCGCGACAACGCCTGTCCGAGCTTGACGTCGTCCTTGCGGTTATCCGCGATAACCGCAGTCGCGAGCACCGGCGGAGCGGGCTCCATCTCGACAAGGGCCTCGGGCGCAGTCTTGCCGGAGGTCAGCGTCTCGCAGGTCTTCACCGTATCCAGCTTGCCGAACGTGACGGTGTCACCCGCCGCGGCGGATCCGCGCTTGTTGTCGGCGCCGATGTTCGTCGCCAGAATGCCGGAAATACGCCCCGCGCCGCCGCCGGACGACATGACGGTATCGCCATCCGCGAACTGGCCGCGCAACACGCGCGCGAGCGACAGTTTTCCGCCATGCTGGAGATGCGTGGTTTTCATCACGTAGGCCAACCCGCTTCTCTCGTCGGAGATGCCCAGACGCCGCGCGGTGTCGGTCACGCCGGGAGCTTCATGGCGCAGTGCTTTCATCAGCCGCAGCAAACCGTTCTCGCGCGTGGCGCAACCGAGCAGGACCGGGCAGATCTGTCCCTGCCGCAATTCGCTGGCGAGATCGTCGAACACGGCGTCGCGCGGCGGCGGAATGTCTTCGAGCAGTTGCTCCAGCAGCCTGTCGTCGTGGTCCGCCAGCTTCTCCAGCATCGTGAGGCGTGCATCCTTCTCCCGGTCGAGATCGCCCGACTCAAGACCGATCACCTCGGAGGCCATATGTTCGCGATAGACGAAGGCGCGCTCGAGCGCGAGATCGACGAAGCCTGTGACGATGTCCCCCTGCCAGATCGGAATCTGCCGGAGCACAAGCGGCGTGCGCGATGCCGGCTGCAGCATCGCCAACGCCTCGCCGATGCGTTGGTTGGCCTTGTCGATCTTGTTGAGAAACAGGAAACGCGGAATACCGAGATCTTCCAGCTCGCGCAGCACCAGTTGCAACTGCGGCAGCTTGCGTTCGTCGGCTTCGCACACGATCACCGCGGCGTCGACCGCCGGCAGGACCGCGCGCATGTCATAGGCGAACTCCACCGATCCGGGACAATCGATGAACGTGTAACTGTCTCCCATGAAAGTGGTGGTGGCCACCGTGAGGCCCATGCTCATCTGATGCAGGCGGGCCTCCGCGGAGGAATCCCCGACGGTGTTTCCTGCTTCGACGGTGCCTGCTTTGGGAATGGCCTGGGTTCGAGACAGGATGGCTTCCAGCAAGGTGGTCTTGCCGCTCTGGAACGGTCCCACCAGTGCGATGCACCGGGGACCGCATGGACTTCTCACATCTTGTCCCATCTTCAGTCTCCTTCTGAATCCGGCCGTCCGAGTGAAGTTCCGGAAAGAAGCATGCCACAGGTTCGTGCGCATGGGGATGGAAAATCGGACGCGGTCGCGCCCCGTCGCGCGCCCGTTCTGACTGCTTTGCAAAGCGCATGCCGCGCATGTCCGGGAACAACAGAGGCCCGCGTCCGACCTCTCAAGTCGGCGCAAGATCAAGATGTTATCGCTCAAAAATCGGCTTTTGCCGGAAGCAGCCCCCACCGGTAGCAAAGGACGTTCGCCGCCTCTGCGGATCGGCAGGCGCTCCGAACCGTTTGCGCGCGCCGGCGCGGATGCCGTCTTGCGCGACTATTTGAATCCGACGCGCCACTCAGCTTCCGGCAGCATCGAGACCCATCTGCCAGAAGTCCGCTTCGAGCCGCGATGCTTTTCCGAACAGCGCGGCAAGCTCCGTAAATCGCCGTTCGGTCATCGCCCGCGCCGCGAGGTCATCGAGATGCTGCCGCGCCGCGACGGCGACGTCCTGATAGGACTTGCCGGCATATTCGCAGATCCATTCGCGATAGGGATGGCCGCCCAGCGCGTCGACGCCATTCTGCGCCAGCTTGCCGCCGATCTCGGCATAACCGATAACGCATGGAGCCAGCGCGACATGCAGATCGAGCAGATCTCCGGCCGCGCCGCAATCCAGCACGAAGCGTGTATAGGCGATGGTGGCCTGATGTTCCGGCGTCGCCTCGACCTCCTCCGGCGAAAGCCCCCAACGGCCGCACAGCCGCACATGCAGATCCATCTCGTCGAGAATGGCGGCAAGTCCGGCCTGCGCCATCCGCATATCGGCGAGCGTGCGGCTCTTGTAGGTGGCAAGGGCATAGGCCCGGGCGAATTGAATCAAGAACAGGTAATCCTGCACGAGATAGGTCCGGAACGCTGCCTGCGGCAGCGTCCCCGCGCCAAGCTGGCGAACGAAGTCGTGATCCACATAGCTCGTCCAATCCGTGATCGCCGCCGACTTCAACCGATCGAAGATATCCATTACCAGCCTCGTGATTTGCCTTTGCGGATCGCGCCGAAAAAATCGATTCGAAAACGAGCGCTACACTATCAGATCAGGCGCCCACGACGCGCCAATCGTCTCCTGCCGACCAGCTCGCGAAGCCGACGACTGCGGATTTGATCAATCAGATTAGCAGACGGTTCAATGCGATCCGCAACCGGCCTGCGGCTCGTGCCAGTGAGCGCATTTCGAAGTCTGGCCAAGACCGGGATTCAGGCTGTTGGTCGGATCGAGCCTGCGGTAGAACCCGGCCAACTCGGGCTTGGCGCGATAAAGATGGCCGACATTGTGCTCGGCCGGATACTCGGCGCCCCTTTTGTCCAGCAGGCTCCACATCTCGTGTTCGACCGCGAGACAGTCATGCCCCTTCTTCACCACATAATCCTGATGGAAGACGTGACAGAAGAAATGACCGTAATAGAGTTTCTTCTCGATCTTCGCGTCGAGCTCCGCCGGCAAATGCTCGATCCAGTCACGATCGTTGCGGCGTAGCGCGATATCCAAGGCCACAATGTCCTCGACGTCGCGGGCATGGATCGCGCGATAGCGCACCGCCGCTCCCGCCACGGCGAAACGGTGCAGGAAGGCCGCCGTGCCCTCCTGCGGCGTGCATTCGAACATATCCCCACAAGCCGACGGAAACATGCCGGCCAGATACTCGCGCGCCTCGGCAATCCCCGCACCGCCCATGCGCAGAAGCAGATGATGCTCGTAACGGTCGCGGAAATCGTTCATCCGGACGGGTAAATGCTGCGGCATCAGCTTCGCCACGGCCTGCGCGAGACGATCCGAGAGGGTGGTGCCCAGCCCCAGCCGCTCGGTCAGCCCGTCCATGCGCGCCTTGGCGGCAAAGAGCGCGGGCATCCGGTCGGTTCCGGCTTTTTGAATGTACAGGAACGTGTCCTTGCCGTATTTCGCGGCCACGTCATAGGCCTCGCGATGGATGTATTCGCCGGAGATCGGCAGATTCCGGAAACTGGCGAGGATATGACGGCGGATTTCGGTCAGCTCATCCGCATCGTTCGTGCCTATATAAAAGACAGCCGTATCCTTCTCGGCCTCGAACGTGTCGAGCCGCACGGCGAACACGGCGAGCTTGCCCGCACAGCCCGCCGATTCCCGCAGACGCCGCGGATCGGCGTTGAACCGGGCCGGCGTCTGCGCCTCGATATCGCGGACATGGGTGGCGTATTCACGGTCCGAGGCCCAGGCATTGGCGGGGCCGGCCGCCGGCAGATCGCCGCGTTCGACGCGCGACAGGATTTGCTCGGGATCGTCGCCCAAATCCAACCCGAGATGATTGACGAGTTTCACCGAACCGTCGGCGTCCACCTCGGCGTAGAGGCTCATCTCGGTATAGGCCGGCCCACGCTGGATCAGGGCGCCGCCCGAATTGTTGCAGATGCCGCCCAGCACCGAAGCCCCGATGCAGGAGGAGCCGATCACCGAATGCGGCTCGCGTCCCAGCGGCTTCAGTTGCTTTTCCAGCGTATCCAGCGTGGCGCCCGGCAGGCAAACCACCTGCTGGCCATCCGCGATCAGATGGACGCCTTTCAGGCGCGTCACGCTGACCAGGACGATCTCGCGATCGTAGTCCTCGCCCCACGGCGTGGAACCACCGGTCAATCCGGTGTTCGAGGCCTGGAAGATCACCGCACGCCCGGCCTCGATCGCGGCATTCAGCACCCGCCACATCTCGCCCAGAGAACCGGGACGCACCACCGCCGCCACCGGCCCGCCGCCGCAGCGAAAACCGCGCGTATAGCGCCGCGTCTGCCGGCTTGCTGTCAGCACATGGGCCGCACCCGCGATGGCGCGAAGGCGATTCAGAAGGGTGTCGCGCGAAGGAACATCCCGGAGATCAAACTGGGTCATGGCGAATTCCTCCCTGGTCGCAATCGCCGCCACGAGCGCAAGGCTTCGCAGCCGGAATCGCCGCCGGCCAACACCTCACTGCGGTTCCTGTATGGTGTCCGCAATCTCCGTGACGATGGCGCTGACATTCCTGATACTGTCGTTCATGGCCTCCACGGCGCGCCGCATTTCGCCCACCGCGCCCTGAACCTTCCCGATCTGGCCGCCGATATCGGTCGTTGCCTTGGCGGTCTGACCGGACAACAATTTCACTTCCTGCGCCACAACGGCAAACCCCACGCCCATATTCCCGGCGCGGCCAGCCTCGATTGTCGCATTCAGCGCCAGCAGATTGGTCTGCTTTGCAACCTTTCCGATAGTCGTGGCGACGTCGCCGATCCGCGAGGTCGTCTCGCTCAGAAACAGCATGGCTTTGGCCGCCTCGTCCGCCGCCTTGGCGGCGGTGGCCGCCACGCCGGTGGCTTTCGTCACCTGGAGCGAGATGTGGTTGGTCCGGCTCACGTCCTGGATGCGCAGCGCGATCACCGAGCCCACAAGACTGGTGATGACATAAGCGAAAGGCCGGACCGTATCGAGCGGACCGGCAAGGCCATAGGAGCCGATACGCTTTCCATCGATATTGACGGGCATGTTGATGCCTTCGCGCATGGTTCCCTTGCTGGCAGCGGCCATATCGGCGGTGACTTCAAACTGATCCACCTCTCCGGCCATGACTCGCGCAGCCGCTGCATGCACGGTTCCGATCCGCCCGCGCAGATTGGAGGCCAGAATAACACCCTTTTGTCCCATGAAAGAGCAGTCGAAACCCATCTTCTCCGCAACCAGATCGCAAATCTGCTGCGTGTGAGAAAGATCGACCGTTCCCGAGAGTTCGTCACAACATTCCGCCGGCGCGATCAAGGGACACCTCCCTACATCGATACATGAGACGATCTGAAGCGCAGATTTTCTCGCGAAAGCTGGCTGATCGACGTGCACCCCATCAGCTTCATGTCGCGCTCGAGCTCGGCTCGCAACAGGCCGAGCGCACGCTCAACGCCGGCCTGACCGGCCGCGGCAAGCGGATAGAGATAATAGCGTCCGAGACCGACCGCTTTGGCGCCCAGCGACAGCGCCTTGAGAATGTGCGTTCCGCGCTGGATGCCCCCGTCCATCATGACGTCGATCCGGTCACCGACCGCATCGACGATCTCGGCGAGATGATCGAAAGGCGCGCGCGAACCGTCGAGCTGCCGGCCACCGTGATTTGAGAGAATGATCCCCGCGCAGCCGATATCGGCCGCACGCCTGGCGTCCTCAACCGATATGATGCCCTTGAGGCAGAACGGCCCGTTCCAGCTCCGTACCATCTCGGCAACATCGTCCCAGTTCATCGAGGGATCGAGCATGTCGGTGAAATAGCGACCGATCGACATGGCGCCGCCGCTCATGTCGACATGATCGTCCAGTTGCGGCAACCTGAAGCGCTCATGGGTGACATATTGCAGTCCCCACATCGGCTTGATCGCAAATTGCAGCATTCCGGCAAGCGTCAGGCGGAAAGGAATGCTGAAGCCCGTGCGCAGATCACGCTCGCGGTTTCCGCCGGTGATGCTGTCCACCGTCAGCATCATGACCTCGACACCCGCCTCTCTGGCACGCTGCATCATAGCGTGGTTGAGACCGCGGTCGCGGTGGAAGTAGAACTGATAGACCTGCGGCGTGTCGTGGGTCTTGCGCAGCTCTTCGAGACTCACCGTTCCGAGCGAAGAGACGCCGAACATCGTGCCGAGCTTCGCCGAAGCGGCGGCAACCGCACGCTCGCCCTGATAGTGAAACAAGCGCTGCAACGCGGTCGGCGAGCAATAGAACGGCATCGCGAGCTTCTGGCCCATCACGGTCACCGACAGATCGATCTCCCGTACCCCGCGCAACACGTTGGGGACGAGATCGCAATCTTCAAAGCTCTTGGTGTTGCGGCGCTGGCTGGTCTCGTCGTCCGCTCCGCCGTCGATGTAGTTGAAAATCGGTCCCGGCAGGCGCTGGCGCGCGAGCCGTCGGAAATCATGGAAGTTGTGACATTGGTTCAGGCGCATCCGTGAGCTCCAGACCATGGTTTGGCGACAAAGGGATCCCTCGAAAGAAAAAGGCGGGAGACGACATCGTCCCCCGCCTTTGCGATCAATGCACCAACAAGGTCAGCGGCCAGAGGTAGGCCTGGCCCAGCACCAGGAAGCCGACAAGAACGGCCAGTGCGAGGCTGTGGAAGAACACGAAGCGCAGGATGGTGCCCTCGTGCCCGTACCACTTGGTCGCGGTCGAGGCGACGACGATGCTCTGGGCGTCGATCATCTTGCCCATCACGCCGCCGGAGCTGTTGGCCGCCGCCATCAACACCGGATTCAAGCCCAGTTGCTCGGCGCTGATCTTTTGCAGTCCGCCGAACAGCACGTTCGAGGACGTGTCGGATCCGGTGAGAGCAACACCGAGCCAGCCGATCAGGGCACCGAAGAACGGGTAGAAAACGCCTGTCTTGGCCATCGCAAGGCCGAGCGTTGCGTCAGTGCCCGAATATTTGGTCACGAAGCCCAGCGCCAGCATGCAGGCGATCGTCAGCAGCGAGTAGCGGACAAGCGCCAGAGTCTTGCCGAACACTCTGATGAGACCCATCGGCGTATAGCCGAGCAGGAAGCCGGACACGATGGCCGAGAGGAAGATGCCCGTGCCGGCGGCCGACATGATGTTGAAGGCGTAGACCGCGCCTTCCGGCGACAGCTTGGCCACGACCGGCGGAGCTTTCAGGATCAAATTGTGCAATCCCTCGACCGGAAACCGACCGATCCAGATACTGTCAAGCCAGGCCTTCACCTGAGGCGTGCCCCACGCGAATACGAACAGTGACAGAATGATCCAGGGCATCCAGGCCCGCGCGACGGCGCCAGCCGAGGTCTTGTCGGCCTGATGCTCGTGATCCTCTTCCTTTTCGACCTTGCCGAAGCCTTCGGGCATCGTTTTCATGACGCGCTTCGGCTGCCAGACCTGCAGGAAGGCCCACAGGCAGATCATCGACGAGATGGCGGCGATGACGTCGACCAGCCACGGCCCGTGGAAGTTGGACACCAGATATTGCGGAACCGCGAATGAAACGCCGGCCACCAGAATGGCGGGCCAGATCTCCATCATCTTGCGGAAACCGACGAAGGCCCAGATCAGCCAGAACGGCACGATCAGGGAGAAGAACGGAAGCTGCCGGCCGATCATGCCGGAGAGCGCATGCAGATCGAGACCGGTGACCGCGGCCAGCGCGATGACCGGCGTTCCCAGCGCGCCATAAGCGACCGGCGCCGTATTGGCGATCAGCGACAGACCCGACGCGGCCAGGGGCGAGAAGCCGAGACCGATCAGCATGGCCGCGGTGACCGCAACCGGCGTGCCGAAACCGGCCGCGCCTTCGAAGAAGGCGCCCAGCGAAAATGCGATGAAAAGCAGTTGCAACCGCCGATCGTCGCTCAGGCCGCTGATCGAACGTTGCAGAACCTCGAACTCGCCTTTTTCGTTGGTGAGCTGATAGAGAAAGATGATGTTGAGCACCAGCCAGCCGATCGGAAGCACGCCGAACGCGGCGCCGTAGGCGGCTGAAAGACCGGCCAGCTTGACCGGCATGCCGAAGCCCAGAACCGCGACAGCGAGCGCCGCCACCAGCCCCAATATCGCGGCCCAGTGCGCCTTGATTTCGAAAATGGCAATCGCGCCCAAAAGCACGACGACCGGCAGCGCCGCCACCGCCGTCGAAAGCCAGGGATTGTTAAAGGGGTCGTAAACCTGGGTCCACGTCACAAAGGCCTCCTCATGTTTCCTTGCGAGAGATGCCGCTTGGTCGCGATCTTTGACTATTGGCGCGCTTGGTAAAATTAACTTACCAAGACTGTCAATAGGCCATTTGTACAAACCCTTGGTCGAAAAGTCGCTTCATACTTGACCGGAGCCGCGGTTCGTTCATAGTCGAGGCCGGATTCGTTCGATCCGCCAAGTAGATGGGAAGCATCTTGAGCAACGTTGTGCGAGGACCGAAGGTCTCCGAAGCGATGGCCGCGCACATCGAAAAGCTGATCCTGGAAGGCGTGTTGCGGCCGGGCGAGCGGCTGGCACCGGAGCGTGAGCTCGCGGAAAAGCTGCAGATTTCCCGCCCCTCGCTCCGTGAGGCGTTTGAGATCCTCGAGGGGCGCGGTCTGCTGGTCAGCGGCCGGTCAGGCACCTTCGTCGCGCAATTCCTCACGCCGCTGTTTCAGCCCCTCGCGACGCTGCTGCACGACAAGCCGCGCGTGACCGCCGATTATTTCGAGTTTCGACGCATTCAGGAAGTGAACGCCGCGCGATTTGCGGCGATGCGCGCCACCGACCTCGATCGCAAGGCGATCCAGCAATGCATGGAGCGGATGCAGAAGGCCCACCGGCTGGAGGACCCGACGCAGGAAGGCGACGCCGATGTCGATCTTCATCTGCTGGTCTACGAAGCGAGCCACAACGTGGTTCTGCTGCACATCATGCGCGCGCTCGCCAACCTTCTGCGCAACGATATTTTCTACAATCGCGCGCAGCTCTATCTGCGAGAAGGTGTCCGCAACCAGTTGCTCGAACAGCATCTGGCCATTGCGCGCGCCGTGATCGCGGGAAACGCCAAGGATGCCGAAGCCGCAGCGGCGCAGCACATCCGCTTTACGTTTGAAACGGTGGAGGAGATCCGGCGCGACAGTTTGCGGCTGGAAACCTCGCTCAGCCGGGTAAACCGCAGCGATTTCCTGGCCTGACGCCGGCGCTTCTGTAATCGCTGCGGATAGTACACCTCGATAGCCGCATCGCATTGATCGGCGCGCCTACTGGTCACGCCAGAGCAGTGCTATTTACCTGCTCTACGCGGCGAGCTTCGCCATTCTACAAGGAAGGCTCGATTGGATCGAGCATGCCGGCGAAGCTGAGCGAACCAAGCCCGACAAACGCCCGTCGCGATTGCCGGCCTTGGTCAGCATGGCGACGAACAATTTGTGCCTGCTAGCTCTGCCCCAAGTAATTGTGAAAGACGCCCGTCGGATCATATTGGCTGCGCAGTTGTTTCAGACGCTTCCAGTTGGCCTCTGTAAAACACTTCATGAAGCGCTGCGGATCCAACTGCCAATCCACCTCGTTGACGTAGTGTCCGACAGCGAATGGGTCCATCTTGGGTAAATTCCCTTTCAGCCAAGCGAAATTGACCGAGTCGTCCTTCTCCTCGTCCCAGATCGCATAACATCCGACATAGGCATCGATCGCCCAAGAGAAACATGAATCCGCATAAACCTTGGTATTCATATTAAACGAAGCCAGTACGTGACACCATCTGGTCGGAGCTTTAGCGAAGTGATCAGCCAGCGCGTGCAGCGTCTCTGTCCCCCGGTTCGTCATCACATTGTCGACCGCATAGCGGGCGCATCGGCCTGCTGGATCGTTAAGGCTGAAATAGCGGTCGTAGAGGCCTTCAAAATCGTATGGCTGATATTCCGCCTTGAGGAGAGTCTTACTCCCAGCCAGCGCCGACTCGGCATAAGGCTGAAGCGCCTTGCGTGCCTTTTCTTCACTGTCGTCGAACGCAAAGACTGTGACGAAGCAAATCTTCGACTGCTGAGGCGGAGCGCTGTCAGGCTGCTCCGGATGATGCATCAGCACGATGATCGGCTCGGTGTGACCAAGACGGCCAGCCTTGCGAATATCTTCCAGCGCGGTCGTTGCTGTTTTAAGCTCAGATAGCGGCAGAATGTAAGAGCTGGCCAGGATGGCTTTGGGAGCTTCGTAGAGCTTGAGATCGAGTCGGGTGACGACCCCGAAAAATCCCGGACCGACGCCGCGTACCGCCCAGTACAGGTCCGGATTTTCCTTGGAAGTCGCCTGCAACACGCTGCCATCGGCGGTTACGATTTCCGCGCCGACGATCGAATGAGTCGAGCCTCCACCACGCTGGGAGTAATTCCAGCCGATACCGCCCCCCAGTGTGAAGCCGCTCAGTCCAACCGACGGACAGTGAGGGACCGGAAAGGTCAGGCCCTTGCTCCTCGCAGCCTTGACCAGTTCGAGACTTCTCACCCCCGGCTGGATCGAGGCAATCTTCTTTTCCGCGTCGATGTGAATTTCCTGCAACGCGGAAAGATCGATCAGCAAGCCGCCGTCGCGCAGCGAGGGTCCGTTGGAGTTGTGTCCACCGGCGCGAACAGCGACCTTAAGCCCTTTTTGCGCTGCATAGTTCACAGCACTTATCACATCCTGTGTGGATTTCGCCTGCACGATGACGTCGGGATAGCGTTTCGGCTTCGACATGTGCCAGACCATCGACTGGCGCCAGATTTCATAACCTTTCTCCCCTCGCTGGATGGTTTTCCCAGCAAAGCCAGGAATTGCCAAAGGAGTTGGTCTTGGCGCCGCCAGCGCTTGCGGTGCGCGCAGAAAGTCCAATGCGCCCAGAGCGGTGAGACCGATCAGTTGTTTAAGCGCGTGGCGCCGGGATGAGACTTGGTTCTTCATGGATTTTCCCCTATTGCCGATCAGCTTATTTGACTTGCTCGAAGTAGGTCGACAGATCGGCGATATCCTCGTCCGATAACCCTGCAGCCAAGGCTGTCATGCTGGCGTCTTTACGCTCCCCCGAGCGAAAGGCCTTAAGTTGCTTTTCCACATAGGACGCCTTCTGCCCCTGAAGATTGGGATATTGAGGCGCCTTGCCGATGCCGTCCGCACCGTGGCAGGCGACACAGGCTCCTAATTTCTGCTCGATTGCAGCATCGTCGTCCTCGGCAGCCAGAACTGGAAAAGCCACGAAGGCGACGGAATAGATCAGCAGCAAATAGGCTGCCCCTCTCAAACGCCTATCCTTATGCATCTACGTTTCCTCATATTTTGATAAGTTGTCGATTTATGGTCGTAGAACTGCCTTGATCACCCTGCCGCTTTCAGAATCGCGAACGGCCTGATCGATTTCGTCCAAAGAATAGAAGGTGGTCAGCTTCTCGAGCGGAAAACGGCCCTGGCGATACAATTCGACCAACTTCGGGATGAAAACATCCGGCACGCTCTGCCCTTCGATGACGCCGATCACGCTGCGGCCAAACATGATGCTGTTCACATCGAGCGTCACTTCCGCACCGAGCGGCGCGGCACCGACCTGACCACACACGCCGGGCACACCCAGACACTCCACTGCCTGGCGCAAGACAGATGGAATGCCCGTGCATTCGAGCGAATAATCGACGCCGCCAAGTTGCTTGATTTCGTCGACGACGTTGCCTTGCGCGGGATCGAATGCATGGGTGGCACCCAATTCTCTGGCCAGAGCACGCCGGCTTTCCAGAAGATCGACGGCAACGATGGTCGTGCACCCAACAACATACGCGGCCATGATGGCCGCGAGCCCAACCGAACCGCAGCCGAACACAGCAATGCTTGAGCCGACCGGAGGCTTCAAAGCATTCATTACTGCTCCGGCGCCCGTCTGAATTCCGCAGCCCAACGGCCCCAGGTATTCGAGAGGGACTTCCTTCCGAACCTTCACCGTATTTGCTTCGTTGGCGAGCGCATAAGCGGCGAAGGATGACTGGTTGAAGAAATTGCCAAAGATTGGAACATCGTGGTGATGGATGGTGGCCGAGCCATCGCTGCGCTTGCCCGAGAAATTGGCTTCGAACGTCTGCGGGCAATGCGTCGGATCGCCGCTCAGACAGGACCGGCAACGACCACAAGATCTGAACGTCAGGACGACGTGGTCGCCCGGTGCGACCTTGGTCACGCGCTCGCCGACTTTCTCGACGACACCGGATCCTTCGTGGCCGAACACGGCCGGAAAGGAGACCGGATATACCTGGTCACGACAGATCAGATCCGTATGACAAACGCCGACGCCGACAATGCGGACCAGAACTTCATCGTCGCGCAAGTCAGCGAGTTCTACCTCGGTGATTTTAAATGCGCCCGATTTTTCACCGACGATAGCTGCTTTGGACCTCATATAGCGCTCTCCCAACTGATGTGATTTTAGCGACCAGGCTTTTTCCAGGCGCCACGCTTATGCATAAGCGCGATCTGACGATCGATGACTTCTTTCTTGTATTCCGCATGCTTCATCGGTTCGCGATCGAGATACAGGTTCTTTGGGTAGATCTCTTTTTCATAGATGATCTGCGCCAACTCGGATCGCACGTCCTTGAGCCAGTTGGAAACTTGTGCGTTTGCGCGATGATGACGAAGTTGCTCGATGTTGATGACTCCGGCGACATAGGTCGAGCCAGCTCCGTACTCCTGTTTGCCGACAATGCCTCCGCGGTGATCGATGATGTAGGAATGTCCACCAAAGGTATCGATCGGCGTCGTCGAATCAGGAAAGAGGTAGTAGGTCCCCATGTTCGGCGACAACACATACATGTTGTTTTCGAGCGCTCGCGCACGCGAGGAGATCTCGAAGAAATCGTTGCCCGTGCCTGGGTGCGGAAACGAAGCACGATAGGCGACTTCGCAGCCGTTTAGTGCGAGGCCACGGCCATTTTCAGGATAGGAGGCCTCGTTGGCCATCATCACCCCGAGCCGTCCGATTTTAGTATCAACCACCGGCCAGAACGCTTGCAATGTGCGGCCGTATTTCTCTATCCACCAGTCGAAGACGTCGTGCGGCGTCATACTGTGTTCGACCGGATAGAGCGTCGCCAGCTTGTAATGCTGCAGGATGACGCTACCCTCAGGATCAAGCACAAAGCCGACGTTGAAAAAACGATCCCTCCACTCTGGATGTCTGGCCTTGGCCTGCGCCATGACGAAGACGCCATACTGGCGCGCGATCTTACCCAACGCATCGGTTTCCGGCCCTGGAATATCGATCGCGCAGGTGTTGGCGAAATCCACATGATCGAGGTCGAGCACCTCATCATTGAAACCCTGCAATCCACCTTCCGGTATGACCAACAGACGCACCGGAATATCTAGACTGGCCAACCAAGCGGCCGCCTTGGTCAGGTGACCGAGATGCTCAACGTTCTTCATGATGTCTTCGCGCCTGCGAATACCCCACACGGTGGGGATCAGCCCGACGCAATTATACGGATCGATCATGGTGCTACTCGTTACCTCGCAATAAGGAATGACCCGCAGCGCTCAGTTTTGCGGCAGTTGAATGGTGACCCATTTCCATTCTGTCAGGGTGTCGACGTCGATGTCCGTTCCTTCGCGACCGAAGCCGCTCTCGCCGCTACCGCCGAATGGAACATGCGGCTCGTCATTGATCGTCGGGGCGTTGATATGCACCATTCCGGCTCGCACTTCCTGCATGAAGCGGAACGCCTTCGAGATATCGCGCGTGAAAATCGCCGAACTCAAACCGTAATTGGTGTCATTGGCGCGTGCGATCGCTTCGTCGAGGTCAGCGACGGGATAAACCGAGGCCACCGGGCCAAAGGTCTCCTCCCGACATACGATCATATTTTCGTTGACCCCCGTCAGGATGGTGGGGCGACAACGGTTTCCAATCCACTCGCCGCCGGTCAAAACCGTGGCGCCCTTGGCGCGAGCGTCTTCAATGTGAGCACGTACGCGCTGGCGCTGACGTTCCGAGATGATCGGCCCGACCCAGGTGTTGGGATCACGAAGGTCGCCCATGCCCAGCGCCTCCGCTCTGTCCTTGAAGCGGCGACAAAACTCAACCTCGATGCTTCTTTCAACATAAATTCGGCTTGAAGCCATGCACGCCTGGCCCTGAAAGAAAAACTGGCCGAAGGTCGCTGCTTCAACAGCGGCATCGAGGTCCGCGTCGGCAAGGATAACAAGCGGGCTTTTGCCTCCCAACTCCAGCACCACACGCCGCATCAAGGAGCCGCACAGGCCGCCGATGTGTTTTCCGACGCGGCTCGATCCGGTGAACATCACAGCCTTCACCAGCGAATGGGTTGTCAGCGCGTCACCGATATCAGCGCCAAAGCCCGTCACCACATTGAATGCCCCGTCCGGGAGGCCGGCCTCCTGATAGATTTCGGCGAGCCGATTGGCGACCATCGGCGCCTCTTCCGAAGCGAGCATCACCACCGTGTTTCCGGTCGCCAGTGGCGACGAACTCAACTTGGCGTTCTTGAGCAACGGCACATTGAACGGCGTGATGCTGGCTATCACGCCGAGCGGCTCACGCACCGTCATCGCAAAGCGCCCAGGTATGTCGGATGGGATGGTCTGTCCGGAAATACGACGGGCCACGCCCCCTGCGGCACGCAGGCAACTGGCTGCGTATCGCACTTCAAACTCAGCCTTACCGACTGGAGAGCCAACCTCCTTGATCAGGATGTCAATGAAGTCGTCCCGATACTTCTCGACAAGGGTTGCCGCACGGCATAGCCATGCCTCACGCTCGCTGGCCAAGGTCTTGCTGTAGGTGGCGAAGGTCGCATGCGCATTTCGCACCGCACGATCAATATCGTCGGCATTTCCCTCAGCAACACGGGCATAAAAGGAATTATCCTCTGGATTGCGATCAATAAAGTATTTTTCGGATATCGGAGAGATACGACTGCCGCCGATCCATAGATCAGTTGTGCGCTTGCCTCGCGCGTTCCCGTTTTTCATGGTTTCCTCTCGTCACTTTTGGTCTGCGTACTTGCGAACGCTTTTGCAGTAACTATAGCGAGGAGGTCTTGCGATCGTTAGCGATGGCGCGCAATCAATGTCTCATTTGCGCAAGGCTGTAGAATATTCGTGCGAAGACACGCATCATAGAGCATGATCAGCGAGCATGAGCGCGGGCAGAAGCGTCTCATCACCTCATCTAGAGCTGTGTACCAGAAGGCGGGCCCACCCGATGCTTATGCGGCTAACCGTCTGAGTGATGAAACCACTGTACGCGTGGCTTAACTGCTCAACGTTCTGGTGGACTTGTTTGATTTGATTTTCATCAACGAAGAAAATGCAATAATTGACATAACTCATAGCCTGAGAGACATCTTCAAATGTCCCCTGTTGTCCCCGGCATTGACGGTTTTCCGATGAGCGCCGCCACCAAATTGCGCGGCAGCGATTTGTGCATGGTGGAAAGCATGGTGAGCAATCTCGCCGATCCACGCCGAATCAATCCATGCTCTATTCGCCCTACCCCCAATATTCGCGTCAGCCACGTCGTCCTGAATTTCGGCCACCTGTTCGGCGTTCAGCACAAGTCTGCAATCCAGGTAACGTCGCCTCCTCTCTCCTTCTATCAAATCATGGTTCCGCTCCGCGGTAAGCTCGTTGGACACTCCGACATCGAGGCCACGTCCGGAACGGCGCTCGCGTATTCTCCGCAAGACCAGCTCAACACCTACTGGAGCGAGGACTGCATCGCGCTTGTACTCTCAATTTATTCCGAGAAGCTTAGAGCACTTGCGCGCGCGACATTCCCGGCACTCGAGCCGAATGGAATGCGGATTAGATCGCTCATGAAATTAACCGAAGGAAGCGGGCGCAGCTTTGTCAACGCGCTGAGCACCATCTGCCGGGAAAGCGTGGATCCGAGCTCGGCTTTCAACCGCGGCATCACTACCAGATCGATGGAAGAAACACTCCTGCTATCGCTACTATTGTCGCAGGAGCACGATGTGCGAACGCTTTCCGATAAGACGATTTCCGGCAACCGCAGATATTATGTTGCACGCAGTCTCGATTACATCGATGCTCATATCACCGATGAACTCACTCTTGCTGACCTCATCGATGCGTCAGGCGCCTCCGCGCGGACACTGCAATACGGTTTTATTGAGCAATTCGGCGTTGGACCAATTACCT
>MKUJ01000001.1:0-7496 GCA_001897755.1 Afipia sp. 64-13 | reverse complement strand
GCGTCCATGACGCCTTGCATAGGGCCTCACCAGGAAGCTGTCAGGTAGGAGATGTTGCCGCACAATGGGGATTTTTCAACGGCAGCACCTTCGCTCGTCAATATCGGAAGATGTTCGGCGAGTTGCCTTCAGAGACGCTCTCGCGGCGATAGCGCCAATCAGTTACCAAGCATGACTTCAAGAAGAAGACTGACTATTGAGGCGAAGCTCACAATCCAAACAACCTTGCCAAAATCACCGAATACGGCCACCACGCATTATTGCAGCCTACTCGCCATCTCGATGAATTCTTGGTCGCTGATCAGTTTGTGCGTGCGCATGGCGTGCTCTTTAACTGCAGCCAACAGCCTCGGAAGCCGGTCTGGAGACAACCGCAAATTCAGCTCCTTCGCCTTGATCTCGATGTTCGCCAAACCGCTCTTCTTGCCAAGAACAATCCCACGCTGCGCGCCAACAACTTCCGCCGCATAGGGCTCGATTGCATTAGGAATATGGAATTGTGCCGCCACGGCGCCGCTTTCGCGAATAAACAGGTCCTCGCCAACAACAGGCTTCCAGCGGTCGACCTGATAGTTTCCTTTCCTGCAAACGAGCTTCGAAAGCTGGCGCGCCTTGGTCAGATCCATCTCGACAGGCACATTGTAAAGGCACTGCAACGCCAGAGCGACTTCGCATATATCGGCATTACCGGCGCGCTCTCCCATGCCGTTGATAGTTCCTTGGATCCACGTTGCGCCACCGCGAACAGCGGCGATCGCCGCGGCTGTCGCAAGACCGAAGTCATTGTGACCGTGCCAATGAATCGGCACGTTCGGCCCTACCCAGGATGCCACCTTGCGAATCAAGGATTCGACCGCTTCCGGCGCACAGGCGCCGATCGTATCTACAACCGATACGTCTTCCGCTCCTGCCGCGATCGCGGCCTTGTAGATCTGCTCCAGGAAATCAAAATCGGACCGCGTGCAATCGACAGGAAAGAAGTTTACCCTCATTCCATGATCGCGAGCATGCCTGATCGCATCGGTCATCCTCGTAATTACTTTCTCGCGCGTGAAGCCGTAAGCCTTCATTTTCTGCGCACTGGTGGCGATTTCGATCAGTACCGCCGTGGTTCCGATCTCGATATGCGCGTCGATGTCAGCTTTGACCGCGCGTGAAAATCCCCAGATTTCCGACGACAGGCCCGCGGCGAGAATACGCCGGACCGCTTCGGTATCCTCCTCGGAGACGCGCGGAAAACCGGATTCAATTCGCCCAACACCCAGCTCGGCGAGGCGACAGGCGATTTCATACTTCGCATCGGCAGAAAACACCACTCCCACCGCCTGCTCACCATCGCGTAGCGTCGTGTCGTAGAAGCGCACGGTTTTTGTGCGGTCGAAGCCACTTTGAACCTTGGCCTGCTGATTGATATCACCAGTCCAGATCAACTCGGGTGGGATGGAATTACCGCGTACCATGTCGTTACCTCAATTCAACCAATGGCGACGGCGTAGATCGACAATATGTCGTTTCCGCCAATTTCAAAAAGACACAGCATTGATGAGCTGACGTTCCGCTTGATGACCGTAGCCTTCACGCGCAATCGACCGCGTCACAAGATATCGATGCCGGCACATAGCTTCGCGGTTCCGCCAACTCGTAGAGAGTGGTGCGCTGTGCAGGCGGACGACCCGCCGCGCGAATCATCGCCTCCAATTCTCTCGGGGTCATTTCCTGTCCATGCGTGGCCCCCGCCGCACGGCTGATGCTCTCGTTCATCAGCGTTCCTCCCAGGTCGTTAACACCGGCCTGCAGGCAGGCACGGATGCCGTCGCGTCCCATTTTCACCCACGACGCCTGAATATTTTCGATGAAAGGATGCAGAACAAGGCGCGCCACCGCATGCATGAGAACCGCTTCGCGGAAGGTTGGGCCAGAGCGAGCGCCACCCCGTCGATAGATCGGTGCTTCCATATGCACAAACGGCAAAGGCACGAATTCCGTGAAGCCGCCTGTCTCTTCCTGCAGATCTCGCAAAACGAGCAGGTGTCTCGCCCAATGCTCCGGCCGTTCGATATGCCCATACATAATCGTCGCTGTGCTCTTCAGGCCGACGCCGTGAGCGGTACGCATCACGTCCACCCATTGCCCCACGGTGAGCTTGTCGGGACAAAGCGTTCTGCGCACCTCATCATCTAGAATCTCAGCCGCCGTTCCCGGCAGCGATCCCAGACCGGCCTCCTTCAGCTCGGCGAGATAGTCGTGCAATGGCATTCCGAGCGTCTGCGCTCCCTGCCAGATTTCCAGTGGCGAGAAGGCATGAATATGCATTTGCGGCCTTACCGCCTTGATCGCCCTGCAAATATCGAGATAGGTCTGGCCGGTATATGACGGGTGGATTCCGCCTTGCAGGCAGACTTCGCTGGCGCCCCGGTCCCACGCCTCCGCGGCTTTCTGCTGAATCTCCGCAAGCCGCAGATTATACGGCCTGCCGCGCAGATCATCGCTCGTTTTGCCTTTCGAAAAAGCGCAAAACTGACATCTGTAGGCGCATATGTTCGTATAATTGATGTTGCAATTCGGGATGTAGGTAACCGTCTCTCCCTTCACCTGAACACGCAATTCATCGGCCATGGCGCAAAGGATATGAAATTCTCCACCACGCAGGTCGAAGAGACGCGTCACCCCGGACTCGGAAAGTCGTCTTCCCTCCGCCGCCTTTTGGGCCAAGCGATAATTCTCACCTCCAAGAAAGAAGGAAAGCTGTGACGCCGGCGGAAACTCTGGCATTTTCGGCGGGACGATGTCCGCGCCTGGAGACCAAGCGTCTGTACGAGGCAGCCCGCAGCCGTCAACAAGCGACCGCACAGCCGTATGCAGTCGCGGATCCACCCATTTCTCGAGGTGCCGCACAAATTCCGGATAGACAGGCAACCGTGGCACCAGCACCTTGCCGGCCAATTCGGTTTCCCGGGCCAACAGCGCAAGATGCGGCCATGGCGCCTCGGGGTTGACGTGATCCGGGGTCACAGGTGACACACCACCCAAGTCATTGATCCCCGACTTGATCAATGCCCGAATCGATCGTGGCGACAGATTGGGCGGAGCTTGAATGTTGGCCTCAGCACCGAAAATAATTCTTGCAGCTGCAATCGTCCAGCACAACTCCTCAAGCGAAGGCTCCGGCGCATCCGCCATTTTCGTATCGGGTTTGCGGCGAAAGTTCTGGATAATGATTTCCTGAAGATGGCCATATTCATCGTTGAGATCGCGCAAGGCGAGCAGCGCACGGATACGCTCCTGACGCGTTTCGCCGATGCCAATAAGAATGCCCGACGTGAAAGGAATCTTCAGTCGGCCGGCGGCACCGATCATTTCCAGACGCACGGCCGGATTCTTATCGGGAGAACCATAATGCGGCCCTCCGCGCTCGCACAAACTTGGAGCAAGACCTTCGAGCATCAACCCTTGTGAAACAGAGACTGTGCGAAGCTCCTGCAAGTCACCAGCGGTCATGACCCCCGCATTCAAATGCGGCAGCAGACCGGTTTCCCGCTGCACCAGTTGCGCCATCGCCGCCAGATAGGAGATCGTGGATTCGTAGCCCAGAGCAGCGAGCGCCTTGCTTGCGCTTTCATAGCGCAGCTCTGGTTTGTCTCCCAAGGTAAACAGCGCCTCACGACACCCCGCACGTGCGCCGGCGCGCGCGATATCGAGCACCTGCTCAGGCGTAAGATATATCGGTCGATCCTTGTTCGGCGTCTTTGCAAAGCTGCAATAATGACAAACGTCACGGCACAGTTGAGTCAGCGGGATGAATACTTTTGGCGAATAGGTAATCACCACGCCGTGTCCGCGATCCCTAAGCGACGCTGCCAGACTTTGCATCTGCTCCAGCATCCGACATTTGGCTAGCGCGACAGCAGCGTCCGCATCGGGGCGAGGCTTCAAGAAGCTGTTGGTTCCCAGGATCATGGCTTGCGAATCCTTACCTAGCCCTGAGACACGCAGCTTTGAAGGCGACCCCAATGCGCACACGGACTTTCATCTATTCCGCGACACCACAGAGATTAATTGCGGCCTCGACGTAGACCTTGACGATATCCACCATGTCGCCAATGTGAACATGCTCGCCCTGCGCCGTAGAGAAGCCGCCTCCGCCGGTTCGGATACGGCCCGCCGAACCGTAATTGACCGTTGGAATGCCATAGCGATTCATATGCGCCGCATCGCTGTACCAGGTTTCGATGCCCATCTTTGGTGCTTGGCCAAGCTGGTTCTCGTGCGCGGAGATGATGCTTTGGACCAATTCGTGGTCGTCCGGAATCGACGTACCAGGCGCCGAAATGAAAATTTCCGTCCGGGTGCCCTCGAGATTTGGATTCTGCTTGACGACTGACCTTACCAGATCCCGCACTTCGTTGAACGCTTCGAGTGGCAGACTGTCAGGCAGCGTGCGAACATCCAGGTAAAGGACGCAATTGTCGGGTGTCCGGGCGCCGCGCCACGGCCATCCGCCTTCGATCGCGGACACGTTCACACGCGGCCGGAAGTCACCCAGGCTGTTGCGCCCGACATAATCGGGAATCCAGTCATGGATCGCATTCAAGACCACCCGCGCCTTGTTGATCGCGTTTTTGTCGATGTCAGACCAGGCGGTATGGATCAACTGACCCGGCACGGTGATCTTGATCCAGGCGGTACCGCAGTGGCGCGGCACCAGCATCATGTTCGTCGGTTCGCCCAAAATGCAGTAGTCTGCGACCGCACCATGCGTGATCGCGTACTTCGTGCCGACGCCATAACCTTGGTACTGGCGACCTTCGTAATTGTTGACCGGAGATTTCTCGATCTCACCGGCAACGCCTGCGATAACAATATCACCGCGCAGTTTGATGCCGGCTTTGCGGATTGCCTCGACTGCGGTGACATAGTTGGCCAAGGCGAACTTCATGTTGAAGGCGCCCATACCGTAAATCCACTCATTGTCGACTACAGTCCCCTTGCACTGGTAGCCGATGCCACGGTGTGATTGCTCCGGGCCGAATGATGTATCGAGATGGCCGTTAAACATCAGGGATTTTCCGCCGCCCTTGCCCTGCAGCCGACCGATCGCATTGTAACGCTCGTCGCCGATCGGCTGCAAAGTGGCGTCAAATCCCGCTGTACGCAGCACTTCGTGATAGGCGCGTGCCATATCCCCTTCAAACCCCGTCGGACTCGGAATATCCGTCAGCGCAACGGTCAGCCCGACCAAACGCTCGCGGTCGATCAGATCGGTCGCCTTTTTGACGAGATCGTTGTTTGATTTCTTCTTTGCCATGATTGCTCTGCCTGACTAGTCAGTGATGAAAGTCGTCAGCGTCCCGAGTTTTGCGATATTGCAGTCGATACGGTCGCCGTTTTTCAGATAAATCGGATTTTCGCTGCCCGCGATGACGCCAGGAGGGCTGCCGGATGTGATTACGTCACCTGGCTCCAGGGTCGTATTGGACCACCACGAGACCATGTCGGCGACCTTGTAGTGAAGACGACTGGAATTCGAGGTTTGGCGAGGTTGGCCGTTGAGCGTCAACTGCATGTCGAGATCGTTGACATCTCCGACTTCGTCCAGTGTCACAAGATAAGGCCCGAGCGGACACGATCCATTAAAGCTCTTGCCGAGCAAGATCACCTTGTTTGCATGTTCGCGCGCTTGAATGTCACGCGCCGAAAGATCGTTGAAGATGGTAAGTCCAGCGACGTAATCGAGCGCTTCCTGCGGCGAAACACGGAAGGCTTTCTTCCCGATCACGACGCCGAGCTCGATCTCGTAGTCCAACTGCTTGGTAAAGTGCGGTATCGCGACCGATGCGCCGGTTGCGACAATGCTCGACGGTGCTTCCAAAAAACCCGTTGGATGCTCGAAATGAAAATCACCCCAGTTATGTGCTTGCCATTCAGGTGCCTGCCATGTCGTCAACTCAGAGAGATGACCTGGAAAATTGCACGAGGTATGCATGATTTTTCCGGGACGCAGCACCGGCGCCTGCAACTCGATGTCCATCGCAGGAAATACATTCGGGTGTCCGGCAGCGGCCCCTGCCGCCAGTGCCCGCGCCCGCTCCATCGCGTCCTCGCCCATCTCCAAAAAGGCGATCATCGTGTTCGGCAGTTCGCAGCCTGTCATCGCGTTGAGGTCGAGATAGCTTCCGTCGGCAAGCACCACGCCAATCGTAGATCTGCCATCCAACTTTATTTTAAAGCTCGCCAACTTCATGAAATTCTCCGTTTTTCCAAGCGTCTTGGGTTCGATTCAACCCGCCACGCATGCATCATGCCGTGACCGCGGGACCCGGCTTGAGATTCGGCAGAACTTCCTTGCCCATCAGGCGGATCGTATCGAGATTGTCCTGCTCGCTTTTGCCGACGACCTCGAGCAGCGGCAAGTTCAGGCCGGCATCGACCAGATCCTGAACGATTTCGAGACACTCTTCGGGCGTACCCGAGATGACGGTGAAGCGACGCATCATCTCGTCGGTGACAAGATGCGTGACATTGTCCTGAGTGCCTTCGGCGATTGCCTTGCGGAACGGATCCCAGGCACTGTCCGGCAACCCGGAGCCAGCCAGAATGACATCGTTCTTGATGTTACGGATCTTGTTGACAATGTAGGTGCCGGTGTAGCTGCGCGTCGCGTTACGCGCCTTGGCGCCGTCGCGCGAGCAGGCGCAGAGAATGACCCCACCCACGGCAAAATCATCAGGCAACGTGCGCCCGACCGATGCGGCGCCATCCTTCATGTTGCTCAGCGCATATTTGACGAAAGAGGGAGACGTCAGACCGGCGAGCAGCATGCCATCACTCTCCTTGCCAGCGAGCTTTTGCATAAACGGTCCGGTTGCTCCGACATAGACCGGAATATTCGTGCGCAACCCTTTTTCGGCGCGACCGAACGCAGGCATTGATGACTTGAAGTGCTTGCCCTCATAGTCATAGCTCTGTCCGCTGAAGACCTTGCGCATGATATCCATGGATTCATGATGCACGGTGACCGGACTCATCTTCTCGATATCATATTCGAGATACTCAATACCGACCTTGCCGACGCCTATGCCCATGATGAAGCGTCCGTTCGACAACTCATCGATTGCGGCCGCTTCGGATGCCTGGATGGTTGGATGACGCATGTAGGGAGAAGTGATGCCGAGCCCAACCGGGATCTTGCTGGTCGCCTGAGCAACAACAGCGAGCGTGGTGAAACAACCACGAGCCTCCAGCCCATACTGCCGGAACCAGTGATAAGCCTCGGCGATCCAAAAGCCTCCCGAAAAACCTGAAGCCTCTGTCTGTTCGGCATACGCACGGATCGCCGTCAGGGGCTCATAGGATTTGAAAATCACACCCATTTTGGGTTGTACGGTCTTGACCATTATGCTTGCTCCAAAAGAAACGTCCGCGCACACCTCGATCAGATCAGATCGGATCGGAGCGTCATCGACTTCGGGCATCCTAGACACCTCTTTAATGGCGTC